>JAZQDC010000001.1:0-8800 GCA_045546575.1 Lachnospiraceae bacterium
ATGCAGGCAAGGAATCTGCATTGAGAGATACTTGCGTGGCATTGTTGCACTTCGGTGCGGCAGCACAGACTTACTTTGGTTACAATACCGACGATCTCGCCAACAAGAACATTGTAGCGGATTATCCGGTAGAAGAGTGGAATGCAGACTTGTTGACCTCTCTTGACACCTTCACCACCGATATCGTGGCAACACGCGATGTAACCGATAACGGTAAGACTATGGCTCTCAATGAAGCAATTCAGATTAACTTCTACTTTAAGGTTAACGGTTTTGAAGTAGAGAGTAGCGTACTTCTTGTTTGGGACGGTGTAACCGATACCTTGACCGAGAAGAACGTAACCTACACAACAGATTTGAATGCAGTAGGCAATGAGTACAAGGCAATTTCCAAGGTATTTGCAGCCGCAGAGTATGGCAAGACCATCTTCGTATGTGCGAAGTTTGTAGATACCGATGGCAATGTACACTATAGTGATGTTATCGCTTACAGTCCGGAGGCTTATGCAGAAGGACGTATCAATAAGAGTTCCAACGCGAACCTTGTTGAGGCAATGAAGCGTATGGTAACCTATGGTGAGTATGCGAGAATCTATTTTGCTTCCATGAAATAATATACACAAAAACAGGATGAGCACGTTTGCCATAGGGAATAGATAAGTATGAATGAGGTGAGGACTATGGTGAGCACGTTGAGATACGGCAACACCAATACATTCGCAATTCGCGGTGACAATGGCTATTTGCTTGTGGATACGGATTATGCGGGAACAATGCGAGGCTTCTACGAGGCAATCAAGAGGCACAATATAAAGCTCAGTGAGATTACGTATGTTATGGTTACCCATTTTCATCCCGATCATATGGGGTTAGTCAGTGAGTTGATGAAGCAGGGAGTGAAGCTTCTTTTGGTGGATCTCCAATGCGCATATGTTCATTTTGCGGATGAGATTTTCGGTAGAGATAAGAGGGTGGCGTACTCACCCATTGATGCCGGCAAGGCCGTCGTTGTTCGCTGTGAGGACAGCCGAAGTTTTCTGAAAGACTTGGGAATCGAAGGCGAGATTATCCCGACAACCAGTCATAGTGCGGATAGTGTGTCCTTGGTTTTGGATAACGGAACGTGCTTTGTAGGTGACTTGGAACCGGTGGAATATTTGGGGGCATATGATGAGAATATCAAGCTGAGCGAGGACTGGAAACTTGTGATGAGTTACCGACCGAAGATCATTTATTACGCCCACGTCAATGCGAAAATAATAAAATCATAGGATGCAACAACCCCGAAAGATACGAAGGTCTTTCGGGGTTTGTTTTGTTCTTATTCCCACTGTGCTTGATACAGTTGATAGTACCGGCCTTTCTTCTCCATGAGTTCTGCATGTGTTCCGCGCTCTGCGATGGTTCTGTCGCCGATGACCAGAATGGTGTCGGCATTTTGGATGGTGGAGAGGCGGTGGGCAATGACGAAGCAGGTCTTATCTGCCATTAAGGTACGCATTGCCTGTTGAATCTGGCGTTCGGTACGGGTATCTACGTTACTGGTGGCCTCATCAAGAATCAGCATCTTGGAATCGTACAGCATGGCGCGGGCGATGGTCAGTAGCTGTTTCTGTCCTTTGGAGATATTGCCTCCGTCCTCGGTGATTACCGTGTTGTAACCATTGGGGAGACACATAATGTACTTATGGATGTGAGCCGCTTTGGCTGCGGCAATGACCTCCTCTCGAGTGGCACCGGTGCGGCCGTAAGCAATATTATCGTAAATGGTTCCGTGGAACACCCAGGTATCCT
Organism: Lachnospiraceae bacterium; assembly: GCA_045546575.1. GTDB lineage: Bacteria > Bacillota > Clostridia > Lachnospirales > Lachnospiraceae > ISDg. The sequence continues at coordinate 1,795 of JAZQDC010000001.1, forward strand.
GCAGAACCAGGGCATAGGCACGTCGTAGCGATTCCATGGTGAATTCCAAATGATTTGTTCCGTCGATGCGAATTGTGCCGCTTACCGGATCATAGAAACGCATCAACAGATTGATGATCGTGGTCTTTCCGGAGCCGGTAGGCCCCACAATGGCAATCATTTTGCCGGCATCTGCTTTGAGGTTTACCCCTGTCAAGATAGGCTTTTCGGGAACATAGGAAAATGCAATGTCCTCTAATTCCACATCTCCTCGCACTTCAGTAAGCTCTCTTGCACCTTGGATATCAGGAACTTCTTCTGTTTCGTCCAACAGACGGAAGACACGCTCGGCAGCAGCTAGGGCGGAGAGAATCTCATTTGCCATATTGGCAAGCTCGTTGATGGGGCCGGAGAACTTGCGGGTATAGAGGACAAAGGAGGAGATCTGGCCCAGGGCAATGGTTTCGTACATGTACAGGATAGAGCCGAACATGGCGGTTAACGCCAAGGACAGGTTGTTAATAAATCCTACGGTAGGGCCGATCTTCGCCGCATAGCACTCGGCCGCATAGTATGCGTCGCAGGTTTCGTTGTTGCATACGTCGAATTCTTCAATGGAGGCCTCCTCGTGCACATAGGCTTGGATGGTCTTCTGGCCGGAGAACATCTCCTCGGAGAAACCGTTGAGCGCTCCGTACATGGCGGAACGCTTGGACAGTACCGGGCGCGTGACTTTCATCATGTGACGGGAGTAGCAAACCGACAGCGGAATCGTAATTAGTACGACACCAACCAACTGAGGGCATACTACCATCATCATGATAAATGCGCCCACCACCGTTACAAGGGAGGACAGCACCTGCACCACATCGGTGGACAGGGAGTTGCTGATTACATCGATGTCATAGGAGACGCGGCTGATAATATCGCCGGTCTGGTGGGTATCGAAATATCCTACGGGAAGTCTCATCAGTTTCTCGAACACCTCTTTGCGCAAATGCTTACCGATGGCACGACCGATGCGCATCATCAGCACGGACAGAAGGTAAGAAAATACGGAAGACAGGACGTAGAGAATAAGCATCCATTTGGCGTAATAGTACACGGTGTCGAAGAGAACGGCACCCTCGCCTCCGGCGATGGCATCAATGGCATTACCGGAGAGCTTCGGTCCCAACAAGGAAAACAGGTTTCCTGCTACGGACAGAATCAGGCAAAGGATCAGCGCCACCCGGTAGCGTGACAGATAGGATAGCAGGCGCAGGAACGTACCTTTGGTGTCCTTGGGCTTTTCGGTTTTGGAACTAAGCGGTGGCATGTGTGGCACCTCCCATCTGAGACTCGTAAATGTCTCGGTATACTTCACAGGATTGAAGGAGTTCTTCGTGGGTACCGTACCCTAACATCTCGCCACTCTCCATGACGAGAATGTGATCCATGCTCATAATGGAGCTGACACGTTGAGCAATGGTAATGGTGGTGGTATCCGGGTAATGCTCACGGAGAGCCTTGCGAAGAGCTGCGTCGGTCTTGTAGTCCAAGGCGCTGGAGGCATCGTCCAAAATCAGAAGTTCCGAACCGCCGCACAACGCACGGGAAATGAGTATACGTTGTTTCTCGCCGCCACTGAGGTTAGCCCCGGCCTTGGTGGCCTTGTGGTTGAAGCGATCGGGTTGGGAGTCAATCATGGCGAAGATGCTGGCATCCTTGGTGCTCTGAATCACCGCTTCTTCGGAGATATCTCGGTCGAATCGTATATTGTCCATAAGGGTGTCGGCGAAAATGGTATCATTTTGGAACACTACGCTCATATTGCGGCGAAGATCCTTTAGGGTATAGGTGCGAACATCCTTGCCGTCATAGAAAATCTGCCCTTCCGACACATCATAAAACCGCATAAGGAGGTTAATAAGTGTGGTCTTGCCGCATCCGGTGGAACCGATGATGCCTAAGGTCTCGCCTCGCTTCAGGTCAAAGGAAATGTCGGAAATGCTATTCTCTCGGTCCTCTGCCTCTACGGTGTCGTGAAGATGCGGATAAGAGAAGCTTACATTTCGGAAAGAAACCAGTACATCGGATTCGGAAGCGGGGAGGCGCATCTCTTCAGTCTCCGAAAGCACCGGAGGACGAGATTCCCGAAGGTCCAGCACATGGCCGATTCGGTTAGCGGAGGCCCCCGCCTTAGTGTACTGGATGAAGATTCGGTTGATACCCATAATGGCCATCATAATCATATTAAAATACGTGAGAAAGGCCAGGATAACGCCGGGCTGCATGAGTCCCTTGTCCACTCTCTGTGCACCCAGAACAATTACCAGAACCAAACCCACATTGAGGAACAGACTCATAATGGGGCTGGGGAGTGCCATAGTAATGCCGGTGCGAAGGTCGGTGTCGGTGAGATCGTCATTTGCCTCCTCGTAACGTGCCTTCTCGTGGTTCTCTCGAGACAGTGCCTTTACCACGCGAATACCGGTGATATTTTCACGAAGCACGCGGGTCAAGCGGTCAACCCGCTCTTGTACCGCATAGTACATGGGGATGCCCTTGTAGGACACGAACAGGATAACCCCTGCCATGACAGGAACCATGCACAGAAGTACCAGTGCAAGGAACGGGTCCAAAATGGCCGCGAAGAAGATACCGCCGATGAGCATAATAGGTGCCCGCACGCCCATGCGCTGAATCATGCCGATGAAGGTCTGAACGTTGTAAGTGTCCGAGGTCATTCGGGAAATCAGAGAGGGGAGGGTTACGTAGTCAAATTGTGCGCCGGTGAGGTGTACCGTGGTAGAGAAGAGGTCGTGTCGCATATCACGAATACTGTCTCGGGCAACGGCTGCGGCGTAGCGATTGGCATACACGTTGGCACTTCGCACGAAGATTGCCGTAACAATCATAAGTACACCGAAGAAGATAACCATGCCCAGCTCTTTGGTAGGCACCACCTTGTCAATCAAATGTTCCAACAGGAACGGAATCAGAAGCTCTCCCAGAGTGCCCAGAAACTTAACGAGAATTCCCCAAGCAACCCGCAAGCGGTAAGGCTTCATATAATGCAAAATGTATTTCATCGAGTTCTCCATTTCAAAACCCGCAAGGGAAATGCACGGAGGCAAGTTCGCTTGCGGGTCATTTCATACTTAATTTTCTATGCGCTGAAATTATTTCAATGCCAATATCTCATCCTCGGTCATACCGAAGCAATCGCTCATATGAGAAATAAAACTGTTCTTGCGATTCTTCGCAAAATCGCGGATGTTTTGCAAGGAACCGTTTCGGAAATCCTCGCTGGGCCACCACTCATTGTTGATCTTCTTGCAGACATAAGGGATGTAGATTCCCAGCTCCTTCTTCTGCAAGCCGGTCATGGTATTCAACTCGCTGTTGACGGAGCTATAGGAAAGTGCGCCGTCGGCAAGTTCGAGTATCTTCGCAACAAAATAATCTCTCGTCTCCTGACGCTGCATCAGCAGTGTAAACAACGGCGAGTACCGGTCGTTGCCCGGATCCATCACCTGCTTCAGAGAATTGGTATAGTAAGTGGTCTTTCCGTCATCGTAAATGTTGTACGAGAAGTCCATGTCGTGCAACAGAAAGCGCCATCTGCCGTCGTAGACACCGGTGCCTGCTGCTTCTCCCTTGGCAGGGTAATAGCGATAGCACTTATAATTGTTATTTGGCCAGTCGAAATTGGCGATGTACAAGTTAAATGCGAAGAAATCCAAATAATCTTCCACATCCATGAACGTCTCCAACTCCGCGAAATTAGTGTCATCCGTCAAATCCAAGGTGATAAAACGGTTATAAGCGTCGTTGAATTCGTTGCACTCCTTGACGTCATTTTCATCCTCATCGTGGTATTTCTTCTGATCGCTGCCGCCGATGACAACGAACTCGCCGTTCTTGCCGTTTGCGGGGAACTTCTTCTTAAAGTAAGCGTCGCAGTAGCTCTCGTGTAACCATACAAAATTGTAATACGAACCGTTCAGGTATACCACAGCAGGCATAACGGCCTCGGTAGAAGCGTAGCCCGCCTTATCTGCCAGACGTTGATTCAACTCGTCGCGGACAAATGCGAAGCACCAGTCGTTGCCGTAGCTACGAAGCACTAATTTGTCGTAAGATTTGATTATCTTACCGGAGGTGTCGGTAGAGTCAAACAAGTTATATTTGAACTTACCGAAGTTGGGGTCGTAAGATTTCCGAGCGAAGAGTTTCAAGGATTTCACTTGATTTGCACGGGAAGCACCACCGTATACGCGAACACCTGCGTATTGGCTGAACATGACCTTGCCGGAACTGGTCAATGCCTCAACATAGATCTCCCGTTCGCTGGCATCGCCGCGCTGCTTATAATTCTCGCCATACAGAATACCGTTAGGACCTTTGGTTAGGTCTGCGGGATTGCCGGTGATGCTGAATATGTAAGTGTTAAATCGCGAAGTGATGTTGGAACTGACAAAGTAGGTGTGCACCACGGTAGGGGATTCCGAACCATCGTCGTAAAATGCCTTGGCCCGGATAATCGTTGCCTTAGGCATATCTCCGGAGGAAGCGGAAATGGTCAGCGCACTGCTGTATTTCTTCGATGAAGTGGTGGGTTCCGTACCATCTAAGGTGTAGTAGATGGTTCCCGCCTTCTCAGCCTTAATGGTCAACGAAAATGCCTTGGTGTAGAAGTAACCGGTCTCGGACAGCGTCGGAGCATTGCCCATAATGGTGCCCGGTGCGTACTGCGGAGCCTTGGTAGGCGTCGGCGTTGCTGTGGGTTTCTTGGTGGGCGTAGGAGTTGCCGCTTTCGTCGGTGTCATCTCCGGAGTCGGAGTTGCTTCCGCGGTGGGCGTCGCTTCCGGAGAATCCGTAACCACCGGAGTAGGAGTTTCGGTAGGCTCGCCGGTCAGTGCATCCGTAGGAGTCGGAGTTGCTGTAGTATCGGGAGTGACCACGGGGGTCTCGGTGGGGTCCCCATGAATGGTGGGAGTTGCGGTAACGGCTGTTGTAGATGTGGGCGCTGTCGTAGGCGTCGCATCCGCACCTGTGGGGGTATCCTTCTTGCCACAGGCGGCAAGGAATACACAGAGCAACAGGAGCAATAAGAATTGTCTTCGTTTCATCATAAATACGTCTCCATGTTCGTTCTCGAAATCAAAATGCAAATGGTTTGGCATAGACTCACAGGGTCTATACGTGCATCTACCTAATAGAATAGCATAAAGTTTCAAAAAAGAAAACTTCATTTTCAATAGAAATGACACGATGTTGTTTTGAGCCGATGCAAGAAAAATTCAAAAAATCATTGCAAATTTATTGACGAGAAAAAAGATGCGTGCTATATTCACAATAGGATAAAATCGTCACAAATGAGGAGGCACCATGTCATACCCCAGAAAAAAACTTGATATGCAATTGTTAATTTTGGAGGCGGCCTCATGTGCGGTTATGGAGCAGGCGGCAAGAAAGTACAACCCTTCGTGGAATTTTGACCGTTTCGAGGCATTGAATTTCGGAAATGCGGAACGAATTCCGGGGGATGAGCAATACGAACCGTATCGCGTGCTGGCGTTGGCGGAAGAAGGCTTGGATGCGTTGGACGAGGAACGGCCGTTTCTACTTCCGTTGGAGCGAGGGGTTCATTATGTGTGGGAGCTCTTTGTAGAACTTCCGAGAGTAGGCGGAAGCTGTTCTTCCCACCAGTTTTGGAATCGGTTGGCCAGGGTCATGTCAGAGATCAATCTACCGTTGACAGAGGATGAGATGATCGATTATTTTGAGAAGGCATCCTTGTATCTTCTTAAAGATGCAACGGACTTGGGAGACCGATTTTACGTGTCGGATTTGGATTACGGCGGATGGAGCGGAGGTATCATTTCCAAGGATTTTCTTGTGGATGGGTTGAAGATGCTTGTCAATAAACTGTCCGGTCCGGTATGTGAGCATACGTTGCCGGAGAAGGAATGAAGCGAATATTTTTCGATGTGTAATGGGCGAGAGGAGAATCGATATGGTATACCCGAATAGAAGGACGGAATTAAATTGTTTTGGAATTATGATTGGGTCGGCAGTGGGAGCGCTGTTTTCGCTAATTATGGTGATAATGACCCTTGTGGGGAAGGATTTTGCCATGGGGGAACCGTTGATGCGTGAGTTCGCTTTTTTGAGTGCGATTTGTGCATTTGGTGCGTACGGTTATCTGGCGTGGTACGGAATCCGAAGGAAGACAGGGCAGTTGTTCTTCTTTGCGTCTATGGTGAACATCGTGGCAATGTTGTTGCAGTTTGCGGCATCCACGATGTTGTTTCTGGGTGCTAAGGGCATTTGGCTGGTGAGTCACTCCTTGATGTGTATGATGCTGTTCCTGATCGGAGCTATATTTACGCTGTATGTGGCAATGGACGCCAAGGTCAATTTCTTTAACTTGAAAAATGACTGTGCTATGACTATCGTCATGGTAGTCATGGGCGTGGTGGCGGCAATTTTGCTCCTGCCCGCAGGCGGTGAGGCGGATTGTCCCTTTAATATAGTTGAGTTGATACTCGTATTCTTTATTCTTCTGTTGCGGGTGGCAGTACCCTGTGCCTTTGTGGTATTTTGCGATCGATTGAAGGACCCGCTTACGGAGGAGGAAGAGGCAAAGGCTCTGGAGGTATTGGAGCAGAAGCGTGCGGAGCGTCGTGCCGAGAAAGCGAGAATCAAGGCGGAAAAGGCTCAGATTGCAGCAGAGAAGAAGGCTGCCAAGGAAGAGGCGAAGCGTCTGGCAGAAGAGAAAGCGGCTGCGGAGAAAGCGAGAAAAGAGGAAGAAGCCCGTCTGGCAGAGGAAGCTCGCAAAGCGGAGGAAGCCCGTCTGGCGGAGGAAGCTCGTAAGGCGGAGGAAGCCCGCAAGGCGGAAGAAGCCCGCAAGGCGGAAGAAGCCCGTCTGGCAGAGGAAGCTCGCAAAGCGGAGGAAGCCCGTCTGGCGGAGGAAGCTCGTAAGGCGGAGGAAGCCCGCAAGGCGGAAGAAGCCCGCAAGGCGGAAGAAGCCCGTCTG
>JAZQDC010000002.1:0-34799 GCA_045546575.1 Lachnospiraceae bacterium
ATCGTCGGTATTGTAACCAAAGTAAGTCTGTGCTGCCGCACCGAAGTGCAACAATGCCACGCAAGTATCTCTCAATGCAGATTCCTTGCCTGCATACTTCGTAATAATGGTCTCACAATAATCACGTACGCAATACTCCTTTAGAGGACCATATACATAAGAACCATCCTCAAGCTGCAGGTATACACGCAAATACAACTTGTCCGCATACTGTGCTGCCGCAAGTCCCTGGGTCGTCTGTCTGTACTCACCATTTACTTCAACCATGCGTGCCTTGATAATCTCAGCATTTGCATAGATTGCCTCTTCTTCTGTTACTGCGCTGGTCCAGATCATCAAGCCACCGTTCTTAGTAACATCGATTCCTTCATAACCTTCTACCTTGATGTACTGATTGATGTAGATGATACCATCCAAGTTCAAAGTACGTCCGGTATCGGCAATGGTATTCACGGGAGCTTCTTCAACACTATAACTTCCGTCGCCATTCTCCTTTGCAACATATCCCTCAGATAGATACGCCGACGGATCAAATCCGAAAGAACCTCCTGTAATATTAAATACAGCAGAAGACCAGCCTTCCTCATAATAAATATCTTGCACATATCCGCCACTGATATTCAACATGCCATACGGAAAATATATTCCATAATTCTGTCCGCTCTTGATAGTTCCTCCTTCAATGGTGACGGTTGCCGTATCATATCCGTACCATATCACAGAATCCCTTGCGGCTGCAGCATCAATGGTGCCGGAACCTGTCGTACTGCTGTCCTTGATTGTTAACGAACCATTCTCACCCATGTAGAATACATCCGGACACGACTCGCTTGCAGTAATAGTGTATCCGTTCAGATCAATTACCACTTTGCCGTTAACACTGCAACCATCCGTTTCAAAGGACGTCGCCAACTTCACGGACACATCCAACTCTGCAAAGTCAGATAATGATGTATAGGTAATCTCACCCTCGTCAATAACACCATCATCATCCGTATCGCACCATGCTATAGTTACCGCACCCTTCTCCTGTACCACATACCATCCCTCGGAGTCCTGAACAGCTTCGTATTCCTCTGTATCAATATAATCCGTGGGATCAAAATTAAATTTGCCGTACAGAATATTCCATTCTTCTACTGTTGCCCCAGAACTTCTGACAACAGCGCCTTCATCACACGTCACTTGCTCAACTAAGACATCGGAACCCAGTAGGTTCAACTCACTATCACTTACATAAATACCATAGTTGCCACCGGCTAAAATCGTTCCGCCTTCTATGGTAACAGCTCCGCCATAACTATTCCAAATTGCAGAGTCCAAAGCATTGCCGGCATCAATTGTTCCGGTCTTCGCCGTACTGCTATCCTTAATCGTCAGATGACAGTCCTGCGCGACATATATAAGATCTACAACATCACCGGCAGTCAAAGAATAACCATTCAAGTCAATACTAACTGTAGAACTAACTTCCATGCTCTCGCTTATGACAAGCGAGCGATCCAAAATGTATTCTCCGCCATTGCTCACCGCATTGTGCAACTCATTCTCCGTGGAAATGGTAGTGGCTGCAGCAGATGTTGTCATGGGAACCAACATCATTACGAGAACCAATGCAAATAAAACACCCAAGACCTTCGTTACAATTCTCTTCATATCACTGTGCCTCCTCACGTAATGTACACGAAAATACTACTTTTTTCATTATACATTTTAATAAAACACAGTGCTGTTGTCAAGTTATTTGCATGAACACTGATACCACAACAGGCTCTATACGAAAATAGCACGACAAGACCTCCTTGCCGTGCTAAATTCACAATATAGTTTGCATATTCTTCGGGAAGCCCAGGGCTTCACTGCCAAATCTTCGACCATGCTCTTTCGATGCATTTGCTATTGTTGTGCTTTACAGTTCCTCATCCTCACCGGGGAATGCTCCCGGACTGGTGATAATTACATCCTCGCTGACAAAGATCACAATCTCCAACTTCGGTTCTTCGTATTTCATAGGTTCAACTCTCCTTCTCTCGTCAACCAATTAGTTCACACTTTGCGCCTCTGCGTAGGCAACTGCAGACTTACCGTATAGGTACAGCGCCCGTGCAAGGGTTGCTATCTCCGAATGTATTCCCGCATCTTCATTCCAGTCATCCTGTTTCGCGTATACATAGGACACCACACCGTACGTAAGCGTCTGCACCGTAGTTCCGTCTACCTGAAGTTCAACCTCATAGGTCTTATCAAATTCCGTAGCAAGAATTGCATCGGAGTATACGATATACGTAGTAGTTCCTTCGATATTCTCGACATATGCCTCTTCCCCGTCAATCCATACGGTCACGTTGGCATCCTCCGGTGCAGTAAACTTAAAGTACAACTGATTCACATAATCGAACCATACACCTGCTGCGGTAAAGTACACATCACTGTTCGTGGATGTACTAAGTTCCTTCTTACTGTCGGTAATCTCTTTCCAAGCACTGTTGCCAACAGGGTAAATTACCAAGTTTGATAACAATGTATCCGTCTTATAATTGCGATACTCTTGTGCGTTAACACCGTACTCCGCCAGGTCCACAATTAACTGTATCATGGCATCGTATTCGTCCTCAGAGATTCCAAGCGTTGTTGCATCGGAATCAATCAAACTCTGCAAGTACTGTGCAACACTATAGTCGTTCTTCGAAATCAGCACGTCTCCGACTTGTTCAAACTCGGAAGTGAAGATCATCAACGAAGCGTCAATATCATCCACCATACACTGGGGTGTAATTCCCTCTAGTTCGAACACATATTGTCCCGTTACAGAGTCCTTACTACCTTCTACATATACCGTATCAAGCACTGTATCAAAGCGCATCACCAACATATTCTCACCGATAATATCCTCGGTTGTAATCTGTTTCACATAGTACTTCATGGTAAGACTGCTACCGAGTGCAAGAGAAGTTCCCAAGATTGCAAAGTCAGCCTTCTGCACAGTATACGTTCCGTCCTCATTGTCTTCCACAAGATACCCTTCATTCAAATACTCCGACGGATCAAATTCGAAAGTACCACCGGTAATGTTGATTACACTATACTCCACGTCCTCACAATCAATGCCCTGCACATATCCACCGCTAATATTCAATGTACCATACAAAATATATATTCCGTAATTCTGTCCACTCTTGATGGTTCCGCCTTCAATATTAACAATTCCCGTATCACTTCCATACCACATCGCGGAATCCACTGCATTCGTAGCATCGATAGTCCCCGTCCCTGCCGTACTGCTGTCCTTGATTGTCAACGAACCGTTTACCTCAATGAGGAATACATCCGTACATGACTCATTTGCGGTAATCGTATATCCATTCAAATCGATTACTACCGTACCACTGACGCCACATCCATCGGTTTCGAAAGATGTCGCCAACTTTACGGACACATCCTGGGATGCGATGTCGTCCAACGATGTATAGGTGGTCTCACCGTCATCAATTCCGCCGTCGTTATCGGTATCCACCCAAGCAATCACTTCTTCCGGATCTTCTCCACTACCGATCTCCTGTACAACATAAGTGTCATTGTCACCGGCTACAACCTCATACGTATCCGAATCAATATATTCCGTCGGATCAAAGTTGAATGTTCCCCCTTCGATATTCCATGCCGAAACGGTTCCGCCGGTTTTGTTCACGAATGACGAACAGCAGTCACTTACCTCCGCTACAGTTCCACCGGCAATATTTAAGATACCGCCAGACATATAGATACCGTATCTGCCCATCTTAATGTTACCACCTGTTATAGTAATCGTTCCACCTGCATCACTCCAAATAGCGGAATCCGCTGCCTTCGTAGCATCAATGGTACCGGTACCTGCCGAACTGCTGTCCTTAACCGTAAATGTACTGTCTTCAATAACCAAAAAAACATCCGTACAGCCTTCTTCCGCACGAATTGTATATCCGTTCAAGTCCAACTCCACATCTGTATCAACGTTGCATCCGGCCGTCTCTATATCGGCACCCAAGATAATCTCTCCGCCAATAGCAAGCGCTTCCCACAACTCCTCATCCGTGGTTACGGTGGTGGTTGCGGCAAATGCCGTCATAGGCAGCATGGAGATTACCAGCGCCAACACCATCAACAGACTCACAATCTTTCGATTCTGTATCTTCTTCATAACCTCGTCCTCCTTACATGAAAAATCCGAACAATTCTTCACATTTATCTTAACACGACAAAGAATTCTCTGTCAACAAAAACACGGCATAATCGAAGCATTTTTCGACTATGCCGTGTTAACATTTACTCTCTGGAAAAAAGGTAGGCTCCTATCCCCACCGCAATGGTAAGATTCAAGGAATCCACCTCCGGAGATTGCGGAATCAAGATGCTCTCTCCATAGTCTGCATATTCTACCGGAAGTCCGGTAGCCTCATTGCCGAAGATCAGCGTATACAGTGCGGGCTTCGGGCAATTGTCCACCGTCAACTGTCGCTTGCCGGTCAACATAAATGAGAAAAACTCCCGTCCCGACTTCTTCATGGAATCTGCCTCTCGGTACGCCTCGAAGGAATCAAAATACTGCACATTTAACGAGAACACCGCCCCCATAGACGCCCGAACCACCTTAGGATGAAACAAGTCCACGCCGGGCGAAATAATGGCAATATCCTTGATGCCAAATGCAAGGCAGGTCCGAAGAATCGTGCCTACGTTTCCCATATTGCCGGGATTCACAAGCATTAGATGTGGCTTGTCCCAAGACAGGTTATCTTCGTACTTGCGAAATACGCCGATAACGAAGACATTTTCCTTGTCGCTGAGGCGGGCAATGGTCTTGTCACTGCTCCACACGGGAACCCCCGCTTCATGGCAGAGACACTCCACGTGGTCGCGGTCGGTAAAAGTACTATGTATATATACTCCCAGCACATCCCGCGGGCGTTTCTTCAACAATTCAATGGTCGGAAATGCCCCCAGTGCATAGGAATAGTCACAACCTTTTTTGTACGGTTTGATGGGTTCCATAGAACTCCTCCTGATTATTCTACCTCGCTGAAATATACGGTCTTGCTGGTGAAGTCACCGTAGAGACTTACGGAGATACCGGCACGCATCAAGGTACGTCCACTGAGTACTGCTCCGGTCTCTTCGTTGCGATACTTCTTGTCCGGATCCAAACCACGCAAGCAAATCATACGGCTGGGATAGTTGGGACGGGCAAGTACCTGAACAAAGGTGAACAACGCTTCCTTCTTGTCCTTGGATACGAATATCCAAGCATCGTAACTATCGTCCTTGAACAAATTGCCGAGACGATACTGATCACCGGTTCTTACCAAGGGATTGAAACGCTTGAATTTTTCCACCTGTCCGGGAATTGCATTGCGATCCTGCTCAGGAATACGAGTAACGTCCAACTCATAACCGAAGGTTCCTACAAGTGCCACGTCACCACGGGTGGCAAATGGTGTGGTACGTCCCACAGTATGGTTCGGACAATCAGAAACATGCGCACCCATGGCAGATGCCGGGTAGCACATACTGGTACCGTACTGAATCTTCAGACGCTCAATAGCATCCGTATCATCGGAAGTCCAAATCTGCGGCGAGAAATACAACATAGCAGGGTCAAAACGTGCGCCACCACCGGAACAGTTCTCCAACAAAATGTGCGGATAATCCGTGGTCAAACGATTCATCACATCATATACACCAAGGACGTAGCGGTGCCACAACTCACGCTGACGCTTTCTAGGCAAGGACGTGGAACCAACCTCTGTTAACTGACGATTCATATCCCATTTGATATATTCGATATTTGCAGAATCCAAAATCTTACGCATCATACCGTAGATATAGTCGCGCACTTCAGGATTTGAGTAATCGAGAACATACTGTTCGCGGCTCTGCGTCATCTCACGACCGATAATCTGAATTGCCCACTCGGGATGCTCCTTGTAGAGCTCACTGTCGGGGCTGATCATCTCAGGCTCAAACCAGATGCCAAACTTCATACCCAGGGCATTTACCGCATCTACTAAGGGCTTCAAGCCACCCTGCAACTTCTTCTCGTATACGAACCAGTCACCGAGAGAGGAATTGTCGGAATCCCGATGTCCGAACCAACCGTCGTCCATAACAAGCATCTCAATACCAAGCTCAGAAGCCTGCTTTGCAATGGCAATCAGCTTCTCGGAATCGAAGTTAAAGTACGTTGCTTCCCAGTTATTAATCAATACCGGACGCTGCTTATCCTTCCACTGTCCACGAATCAAATGCTGACGATACAAGTCATGGAAGGTACGGGACATATTGCCGATACCGTTCTCGGAATATACCATCACCACTTCGGGTGCAGTGAACTCCTCTTCCGGCTTAAGCAACCAAGAGAAATCAAATGGATTGATACCCATAACAAACCGAGTACGCTTGTGTTGATTTACCTCTGCCTCAGCGAAGAAATTGCCGCTGTATACGAAGTTAAATCCATACGCCTCACCTTGATCCTCGTCAGCACCATGGGAAACCAGTGCCACAAAAGGATTGTTCTGATGAGAAGACTCACCCTTTACACTGTCAATGGACTGCTTGCCATGATGCAGACGGCAACGCTCCATAATACGCTCTCTTGCCCAGCTACCGTTCAAGGTAATCATATCAAACTTATCGGTATCAAAATCCACACAGGTAGACAACACACGCTGTAACCGCACATCGTTGTAACCATGGTTCGTAACCTTCACGGAACGAGTCACTACTTTAAGCTTAGAAAACATAGTATAGAGAAGTTCCACGGTCAGCCCAGCATGTGCATCCTCCATCGTAACAATCAAAGTCTGCGCCTCACCGGCCTCAGCGAACGTGGCAGGAAGACAGGAAACGCCCTTTTGCTTCAATGCAGGCTTCCCATCCACCACTCGGTGACTTACGTAGCGCAGGTCACAAGTGGACATACCATCCTCGTCAAGAATCATAAAACAAGGCTCTCGGTAATCACCGGTACCGTGACAAGGATACTCGAAAGGCTTCGAATCCATAAAAGTTCCCATATCGCGCTTATTTGCCTTGGGGGTGAAGGGATTCTCGTTCATGCGGAGGATGTACGACAAATCATCATCACCACAGGATGCACCGTAGTAAATGTGCATCAAATGACCTTCCTCTCCCACAGCCATAGCATAGGTCATCTTACCGTTATCGAGACGAAGTACCATAAGTTCCTCGGTATACTCTACTTCCTGGTTTGCTACCCATTTGCGAAATGTGCAAATGCTCTTCTGTTCACTAAATAACATCTCTTCTTCCTCCAATCATGTTATATTCCGGATTCACAACCTCTTCTCGTTGTAACCATCCTTTTATCATCTATTCGCCTGTCTTCTCCAAGTCGTACGGAGTCAACTGGTATACGTAGTAGTTCAACCAGTTGGTGTACAGTGTATTGGCATGCGCTCTCCACAACAATTGCGGACGATTCTCCGGATTATTGTCCGGGTAATAATTCTTCGGAACTTCAATCTCCAGCCCTTTGGCCACATCACGCTTATACTCCTTATCAAGCGTCACTCGGTCATATTCCGGATGTCCCATAACGAAGATTTGGCGTCCTTCCTGCGCCATGGCAAGGAATACCCCGGCCTCTTGGGACTCTGCCATAATGGTCAGCGCCTCACAACCGGCAATCTCTTCTCTGGGTACCGTAGTGTGTCTCGAATGCGGCATCCAGAAAGAATCATCAAAACCACGTACCAAAGGCTCCTTACGATTCATCACCGTATGACGGAAGAGACCGAACATCTTCTTGTCAAGAGGCACTTTCTTCAGCCCGTAATGATAATACAGGCCTGCCTGTGCTCCCCAGCAGATATGAAATGTGCTTGTGACATTGGTCTTGCTCCATTCCATAATCTGCGTAAGTTCTTCCCAATATGCCACCTCTTCAAATTCCATCTGCTCCACCGGCGCACCGGTAATAATCAAACCATCGAAGCGGCGATGCTTCACATCCTGAAAAGTATAATAAAACTGATCCAAATGACTCTTGGCCGTATTGGTTCCCACATAGGATGCCGTGGTCAAAAAGGTCACGTCAATCTGCAGTGGCGTGTTGGACATGGAGCGAAGCAAATGCAACTCCGTATCCTCCTTCAAGGGCATCAAATTCAAAATCGCAATCTTTAACGGACGAATGTCCTGACTGCTGGCACGATTCTCATCCATTACGAAAATATTTTCGTCAATGAGAATCTTTCTTGCCGGCAGGTCGTTCATCACTTTAATCGGCATAGGTTCCATCTACGAACAATGCGCTAGCTAAGGCTTGCTCGTCTCTCTCCTTCTTCATTTATTCTCCCACGAGTCTTACGAAATCCTCTTCCGAAAGCACAGGAATCCCCAATTCCTTGGCTTTCTTATTCTTCGAAGAAGTGCTCGTAGTATCGTTATTAATCAGATAATCGGTCTTTTTTGTTACAGATCCGGTGACCTTACCACCGAGAGACTCAATGTATGCCTTCAGGGCATCCCTATTCTCCCAGCGCTCCACGGAACCGGTAATTACGAAGGTCTTTCCGCTAATAGCGGATTCCTTCACCTCTTCCACCGCTTCAAAAGTCACTTCCGACAGTAGCTCCGCAATCTCTCTGCGATGTCCTTCGTCTGCCATGTAATCCACAAAGCTCCCCGCAATGACACCACCAATTCCTTCGATACCTGTCAACTGCTCCTCCGTGGCATCACACACCGCACTGAAATCATAAGCAAATGACCGACAAATCAGTTTCGCATTTGCAAGGCCTACGTTCAGAATACCGAGACTGTAGAGGAGGTTGGGCATGGCCACCGTCCGTGCCTTATCAGCCGAAGCAATAAGGTTCACATACGACTTCTCGCCAAAGCCCTCCATCTGCACAATCGTCTCTCTATGGCGCGATAAGCGGAAGAAATCCGCATACTCACGAATCATCCCATGCCCCACAAACTTCTCGATGGAGGCCTCCGACAGACCTTCGATATTCATAGCATCCCGTCCCACAAAATGAGCAAAACGCTTAATCTTCTTAGCCAGACACTCCGGATTGGTACAAAACAGCGACTTGGCTGCCGCCACTGCACGCACCTCTGTGGCACCGCCGCATACCGGACATGTAGTGGGAATCCTTAGGTTGCCGCTACGTGTATGGTTCTCTGCAATCTGCGGAATAATCATATTTGCCTTATAGACACCAATCTCATCTCCAATACCCAGGGCCAGTTCCTCCATAATGCTTAAGTTGTGAACACTGGCACGGCTCACCGTGGTACCCTCCAGCTCCACCGGCTCGAAGATCGCCACCGGGTTAATGAGACCGGTACGAGACGGACTCCACTCAATCTCCAGAAGCTTGGTCATCCGCACCTCATCCTGCCACTTAAATGCAATGGAATCTCTGGGAAACTTGGACGTTCTTCCGAGGCTCTTACCGTAAGCAATATCGTCAAAGGAAAGCACCAAGCCATCGGAAGGAAAATCATTTTCCGAAACCTTCGCCGCAAAATCACCGATGACATCCACAATGTTCTCCGCATTCACCAGCCGAAACTCCACCACGTCAAAGCCCTGCTCTCGCAGGAATGCGAATTGCTCCGAACGGGTAGCAAACCCATCGTCCGTCCCCTTTCGAATCAAGGCAAATGCATAGAGATACACACTTCGCTTCGCCACAATGGAACTATCCAACTGACGCACCGTACCGCTACAGAGGTTGCGAGGATTCTTGTACCGCTCCTCCTCATTCTCAATACGGGCGTTAATCTCTTCAAAATCGCTATAACGAATCACCGCCTCCCCACGAAGCACCAACTCCCCGGTATAGGGAATGCGCAAGGGCAGGTTCTTGAATTGCTTGGCATTTGCCGTAATCACCTCGCCAATCTCACCGTTACCGCGGGTTACCGCCTTCACCAACTCGCCGCCCCGGTACGTCAGCACCACCGTTAGACCGTCCATCTTCCACGAAAGAAGTCCCTCCCGGTCCAGAAGCCATGCCCGAAGAGCCTCCCGCTCCTTGGTCTTGTCAAGAGACAGCATCGGTGCCTCATGACGCTCCTTTGGAAGTTCCGAAACCACCTCATAGCCCGCCCGCTGCGTGGGGCTGCCCGCCATAACAAAACCGGTCTCCGTCTCCAAGGCCAGAAGCTCATCATAGAGCTTGTCATATTCAAAATTGCTCATGAGCTCACGGTTCTCCTGTTCGTACACGTACGCCGCACGATCCAGCGTCTGCACCAGCTCACGAATGCGTTCCAACTTGTCCATAATCCTTGTCTCCGTTTCACTTCTTCAACAAACGATACAATTCCTTGCGCTCGTAATCCGTTACTTCACGGTATTTGCCATCCGGCAGATCCGCCAGCACAATGTTCATAACACGAATCCGCTTCAAATACACCACATGATAGTCCAGATACTCACACATGCGGCGGATCTGACGATTCAAGCCCTGAATCAATACGATGCGGAACATCTGGTCCCCCATCTTCTGAATGCGACACGGTGCCGTCATCTTGCCAAGCACCGGCACACCCTTCTGCATCTTCTCGAGAAATTCCTCAGTGATGGGCTTATTCACCCGCACGATGTACTCCTTCTCGTGGTTGTCCCCTGCCTTAGCAATCTCATTTGCCAAGTCCCCGTCGTTAGTCAACAGAATCAAGCCGCAAGAATTCTTATCGAGACGTCCCACGGTGTAGATACGTTTCGGGTACTTAATGTAATCAATAATATTGTCCGGATTGGACCGATCAGAGGTACACTCCACACCTCTTGGTTTGTTAAATGCCAACAGAATCTTCTGTTCCTCCCGTTTCGTTGCCTGACCGCGCACCAGCACCTTCTGCCCCGGAAGCACTTTACTACCGGTGACTGCTGTCACACCGTCAATGGTCACCAAACCGGCCTCCACCAAGCGATCCGCCTCTCTGCGGGAGCAAATGCCCGCTTCACTCATATATTTGTTAATCCGCACACCCTCAGGGGTGCCTTGGTTGTTCTGAATCATATTATCTCCTTAATTCTGCACCACGAGCATCACGCGTCAGTGTGATTGGTGCATGTGATACGAGCATACTTACTCTATCATACTACCATTCCTGCATAGTATACCAAAATGTCCGCCAAAAGAAAACCCCAAAGCGAATAAAAACTACGGTAAAATTCACGCCACACCCCTACGCCGTGCATTTTCATCTTGACAGAAAATACCATTGACAAAAAAAGAAGAATGTGCTACACTCACCTTGCAAAGAAACATCTGTACCCGGGCTTGTACCGGTTTCGACGGGGGTTTTTAAATTGCGGAAGCCATTCATGGCCCCGACCATGTAAAAACGGGAAAATCTAAATATAAACGCAGATAATAATCTTGCATACGCTGCCTAATGGCAGCTGTCTGATCTAGAGCACCTACACTTTAGAACCCAGGCATCGACTATGTAGGAAACGACACACACTAAGCTTTGCGTGTGTGGGCGTATCATGAAGCTACTAAAAGCAGTTGCCCGTTTATCGGCGGCTGCCGGAGGGAAAGGGTCGCAAGACCACATAGGTAAACTGTAATGGGAGATGCTGCAATGGCGAGGCTTTCGGACAGGGGTTCGACTCCCCTCAGGTCCATAAACAAAACAACAGCGGCGAGTATTCACCGCTGTTGTTTTGTTTATGTGATTTAATGAAGAGTCGAAGCCCGTAGGGGTTCATAAAAGTACGGATTGCACGCAACGCGGGTATGACGTACTTTTATGACTGGAACCGCCTGCGGTTCCATATCCCCTCAGGTCCCTGAGAATTTCAATAAAAGTCGAACCCCTAGGGGTTATAAAAAGCGAAGTCACACGCCCGTCCGCGTGTGACTTTGCTTTTTATCGTAAGAACTTTGTGAAGACTTCGAAGAAGACGGAGCAAAGGTCTTTACTCCCACGAAGGTCCCTTATACAATCTTAGAACCTATAAATTCATAATAAACAGTCAACTCTCACCTTCACTGCTCTCATCCCTCAGTAAGCACTGCCAACCTACTCAAGGCCACCACAAACCACTCTCGATTCTTCGGCTCCAATATCTCCTCTCCGGAATACGCCCAGTGATTGAAATATCTCCATCGCGAATAAATCGCAGCTCCAAGCAGCGGTATATCATCAACCTCGTCAATAATTTCCTTAAGGGAATCACTGCGATGAGCAGCATCACCGTATTTCTCCGAGAATGCATTGCCACAGTCCATTTCGAACCCCAGCTCATGACAATCGTCGGCCATATAATGATCCACAAGTTCTATGTAATTGATATTCTGATCCCGAAATCTATCACACCATTTCACAGCGAAATCGTGGATTTTCTTCTTCTCTGCCACAGTGGTATCCTCCATTTACTTCACTCCCGTCAACAAGAACCCATCCAATTTTCTCGGATTCTCTTGGACGCCCAGCGTCTCATGCAAATACTTGCGCAGCTCCCACATTCTGCAGACAAAATCGCCGTATTCCGTGTCATACTCCTCCGCATTTTCCAGAATCGACTTGTCCGCACGCTTCACCAGTTTGTGAATTGCTTCCCTAGCCCGGCTGTCATATATGAAGAACAACTCCGGACAATGAAAATGCAAATACTTCGACGCCAGCGACCTCTTCTCCATACCGGTTATCTCACGGAATGCATCCATCAAAAATTTATGCACGCTTAGCATCTCTATAATATTATCAAGTGTAATCTCGCTCTCCTGCCTCAACATCTTCAGTCTTCGGTCCAACTCCGGCCCAATCTCCAGCATTTTGGGCCCAACCACTGTTTCGTAAAACGCATCACCTTCCACGTCTGCGTTCCTACGCCTCTCAATCGCCGCAGCATACGTTCTGCCAATCAGCACAAGCTTACCAACCGCCACATCTTGATCGTCGTGATACGGAAACTCCTCGCACATCCGATACAGGATGGTGTCGGAGAATACCACGTGGGTAGCCTTGCTGGTTATGTAGGTTTTGTAGTAGTCTAGTGTGTTAGGAATGATCATTGTCCACCTCGTGAATTGATTGTGCATTATGCATGGAAATCAAATGCAAAATCTATACTCTATCCTTCCGGATACTTCTTTGCATTCTTCAGAATTTTCTCATTGATTATCTCGTCCATATCCAGCCCACAAGCGTCCGCCATATGAACACAGTAAATCAAGACGTCCGCCAGTTCCTCTCTTACCTGTTGGCGTTTCTCTTCGCAGAAAGTATCCTCTCCGCTCCATTGAAACACCTCCAAGAGTTCTGACGCCTCTAAGCAAATGGAAATCGCAAGATCCTTTGGATTGTGGAACGGCTTCCAATTGCGTCTGTCACGAAATTCGATAATCTTATCAATTGTCTCCGGTTTCAACTACTGTCACCCGTCCTTCTGTCCAATGCTTTTCTTCAAATACTCAGCCAACTGCTTGTCCGTACAATACACATAACAGCCCTTCATACCTCGCGTCATCAAAGTACGATACGTGTTCTTAATAATCTCGTCTGCACGTGCCATCGCATATTCGGGATTTTCTCTATACATACTCTTGATGCCCTTTAGCGATTGGTCGGTCTTCGCGCGCTTCGTAAAATCAGTGATTACTTGTCCATTCTCATAACGTAAATCGGCACCGACAATAACACCGACATAATCAAACTCCAAACCCTGTGATGTATGTATGCAACCGGCCTCATTTATCGAGTTTTCATCAATTGCATAGGTTTGAGTAGAACTGAGATTCCAACTTATCTCGAAATCGCCAATTTTAATATCGTGAACGGTTGTTGTTGCTGCTCCGTCTTTAATCCAATTCCAGCAGTAACCCGCAAGTATTCTCGCACGATTATTGCTAGACTGATTACGTTCGATAATCATCTCACGCATCAACGTAGGCGAATCAATCACTCGAAAATCATAATCGATATCTTCCATCGTAAAATTCGCTGTCTCTCGAATTCCCAAAGTGTTATCGAGCCATGCCAGATAACCATCCGAACCATTACAACGGAATTGCGACAGAAGCTCCATACGATGAATTTCTGCCCCTGCTTTCATCGCCCATCCTTCAATCTCTTGAATACTTCCGATATCACTAAGTGTCACGCGCTGGCTCTCGTCAATAAAGAATACACTGCACTTTGCTGCATGAATAATCTCTTTAATCTGATTTTCGCCTAGGTTTTGAAACATGCCTGACTTCGCATTTAGGCGATGCGCCTCATCCACCAAAATCGTATCAATCATGTTGTTCTCGGTTTCCGTATAAATTCCTGTCCCCTTAAACATATTATCCGTACTGGATTTCAATTTGGTGCCCTTCAGCTTCTTCTTGTACACATTACGCGGAGCACTGTTCTTCGAAACATACTGGCAAAACTGATCCTCATTTGTCAATTGAGCCAAGAGGTTCACTGCCACCACTGATTTACCGGTTCCCGGTCCCCCCTCTACAATGATCACTCGCTTCTGCGAGTCAACCATGGACAGTCTAGATATTCTAAGCACTTCTTCATACACGACCTTCTGTTCGTCCAACATCACAAATTCTTGGTTACCCTTCAGTAATCGTGCAATAGACTCTTGCAGACTCTTTGATGGCTTAATCTTGCCATGTTCGATTTCATATAACAGTTTCTTGTTATCACCGCGACCAATCACCCTTTTGATAAATGCTCGAAGCTTATCGACCTCTCCCTTTGTGAATGCCGGTGCATCCTCTATGTAAGTTGCGTACTGGCTCTCATCAAGTGGGTCATTTTCCGCTCTTTTGTAATTGTGCAAATATGCACACGGATGCAGCGCAATCTGCCCTTCTTGCACTGCCTGATTATAGTCTGCAATTAATGCCGCATACGACCATGCCTGGTACGACGGATGTACAACTTCTCTCAGGGCGTTGCCGGTATAGGTCTTTACCAATCCATCCATACCATCAATTGCACTAACCTTGTCCCACTGCTTTAACTCAATAATGACGACATTACTTTCATCATCCCTGTTGTACCCGGATATCAAAAAATCTACTCGCTTCGATGTCTGCGGAATATTATACTCAACCGCAATACCGGCATCTATGGGTATTTCTTGGTCGTTTAGTACTACATACATGTCTTTGAGCGAATTCTCCCACGAACGGAATTCATTTGACACCGTATGACGATTCATCTTCTCATAAATTGTCTGTTCAATCTCATAAGCAATTGTACCCTGTTCAACGCTTCGTAAAAAAGCACTCTTTGTACCTTCGTAAACAAGCATATCTACGCCTCCGTCACACATTTCGACACCTTACATTTTTCACTCGAATTCTGCCGAAAACTCTTGTTTTCATTGTATCATTCCTCCCACATTTTATCAAGTGATATTTATACTTACCCTCCCCAAAAAAGGAGTTCCGTCCCTCTCGGTCCGAAACTCCTCCTCTTCACCCAATCCGAAAATAATCTAACCACACCCGAAACCGGTCCTGTGCCGTCAGACACGTGTCCACCAAGAAGCCTTTCTCCTGTGTCCACTCCGCAAGCCCTCGATAATAGAATAACTTCAGACTCTCATCAATCACAAAAGGCACAATTCCATAATGCAGACACTCCTTGAACAGAAGCAATCTCCCCACTCTGCCATTTCCATCCTGGAACGGATGAATTCGCTCGAAGCGATAATGAAAATCAAGCAAATCCTCCAAGCATTTTCGCTCACCGTTATTGTACTCCGCCAGCAACTCCCGCATTGCCTGCGGCACATCCTCCGGCGCAGTCGTCTCCCTGCCGCCCACTTCATTTGGCAGACGCTTATAATCCCCCACTGCAAACCAATCCAGACGACTGTCGGACGTTCCGCTTTTTAGAAGCTGATGTAGTTCCTTAATCAGCGATTCAGTAATGTTGGCTCCCACCTTATCAATCATCAGATCAATACACCGAAAATGATTTACCGTCTCCACCACATCATCCACATTTACCACACCATCTCCGATTCCGATGGTGTTGGTTTCATAGATATAGCGAGTTTGTTCGTGAGTCAACCGACTTCCCTCGATATGATTGGAGTTGTAGGTTAATTCAATCTGTATCTTGTGATAGATGCCCCCCGAATACTTTGCCGCCTTCTCTTCCCGAAGAATCTCAAGAAGTGTTCTTGCCCCTTGTCGTTTCTTTCTCCCCGGCTTCTCAGCCTCCTCCGGAATCATCCACGTCTTACCCACAAGTTCAGCACCGAGGACTCTGCCTTCTGCACAATAATTTCTCACACTACGCTCCGACATCTCCCACCGTTTCGCCATCTCAGCAACCGAAATATAATTCATCTGCTCACCTCCATTCGAATTCTCTTACTCATAGTATACCACACTATCGGCAAAATATAAAGCACTTTTTCACCTCATTTGCCATCACTTATCTTGCCGATAACGGCAATCGTCACCTTCCGGCTACTCCTGCCCACATAAAAAATCGCAGGCTCTCCCGAACCTGCGATCCTTCACTCATACAATATTCTAAACTCCACTTACGAACATCTTCCTCTCATGTTCCGTCATTCAACCCAAACTCCGCAATATACTCTTCAATGCGTTCCGCAACAAAAGGAAGTTCCTCCGAACGCCCTTCATCAACCAACATCCGAATCACCGCACCAAACTGTGCTCTGTCCTGCTTAATTCCATCAGCAAGACCCTCCGCACGTCCCTCGACACGTCCGTCACGATAGCAATCATCCATCTTTTCCTGCAGCGTCATATACTCTCGCCTCCATCTCGCATTGCTTCTAACAATTCGAATCTCACGCTCCAATGCCTCGGTATACTCCGTCGTTGCTTCTCCGGTCAACATGTAATGAATCAGCGCCCGAAGTTCCGCATTCACACCCGTGAGATCACCGTTCAGATTCAAAAACACCTTCATCGTCCCGTCCGCAAGAGAACACTCCGGTTCTTCTATAAGACGATTCTCATAGGAATAGCGCACTCGGTTCCTCCCAAACGGATCAAAATCACAGACGAAAATGACGATATTATTCGGCAATTCCGAATAATCATGTCCCTTATCCAGAAGATTCAGGTCTATCAAATCTTGATAGTACCTTGCCCTCTTCGGAAGGTTGTTCTTCGGTTGCACCTGCATCTCGATGTTGTATATCGTACCTGCCTCGTCGCCTGCATACACATCCATGCGGATACTCTTAGCATCCGATACGATATCTACCGTCGTCTGCTTCTCCGCATATTTCAGCTCACGAATCGATATCCCCAGAAGCATCTCAAGAAACGGCTTGCAGAACTCTGCCTTACGCATCACTGTACAGAACATAAAGTCATTTTTGAGGCCAATTGTGTCAAATGAGAATTCTTTCTTGTCTTTGTTCATAGTTCCATCTCCATTATAAGAAATTTCAGAATGCATGTCAACAGTTTCTTCCGTTATTGACATTCCGCGGATGTCACCCATTCGGATAGAAACCGTTGACCGCATATAGACGCGCCGTGGCGCAATTGATATTAAGTGCTCATATCTTATCATTTGGACGGAACAAAATCCATTGACGGAATTCATGAAAAATGACTTTCCGATTCACACAGTTGCACACACGAAAATGCCGAATCGAAGCCTAACTTTCGTGATGTTGTATATTTTGCGCTCCCGAAATTGTGCAACCTGCCTCAGACCCTTCTTCCCATCTCGTAAGCCTCTTTTATTGCCGGTGTATTCTTCACTTCTCCCTTCTCGTAAGTGCCCATGCCATAGACGATGCCCATCTCTTTGGCACCTTCCACGCAATCGGCATAGCCACGAAAACAAGCAATCGTTGTCTCTGCCGCTTCGCGTTCCCCATCTGCGGCAGTCACAATATAATAAAATTCCTTATCCTTCACCTCTGTCCAACGAGCAACCGTTCTGTCAATCAAAGCTTTCAGCTGTGCGTCAATGGAATAGAAATACACGGGACTGGCAAGTACCAATACATCGGTATCAATGATCTTCTGTATTATTTCCGCCATATCGTCCTTAATTGCACAAACTCCGGTATCACGACAAGCGTAACAGCCAAGACAATAGCCAATCTTCCGTTCTGCTACACGAATCTTCTCTACCTCATGTCCGGCTTCCGATGCGCCTCGTGCAAATTCATCACAGAGGAGATCGGAGTTGCCACCTTTTCTCGGACTCCCCGACAAAATCAATATTTTCTTACCCATAACACTGCTCCCTTCTTGTTGCTAATGATAATTTTGTATGATACAATAACGAAAGACATTATACCAATCAATATAACATCATTTCAAGGGAGGATTGATATGAAACTCATCCTTGTCCGACACGGTCACCCCGATTATGCAAATGACTGCCTTACACCTCTAGGTCACGACCAGGCCGCACAGGCCGCTCTGCGCCTCCATGGCCAGGGAATTGACCATATCTATTCCTCCTCCAACAACCGAGCTTACGAAACTGCCCTGCACACCGCAGAGCTCCTATCCCTCCCCGTAACCAAATTGGACTTTATGCGAGAGATTCGCTGGGGTGCTACGGAAGGTCATGAAGTATATGTAAATGGACACCCTTGGGACACTTCCCTCCACGCCCTTTCCCTCGGCTATTCCTTGATGGACGAGGCATGGACACAGGACGAGTTGTTTCGTCACAACGTGGCATTTGACGAAATCAAGCGCGTTTCCGCAGAAGCCGACGGGTGGCTAGCCTCTCTTGGATACACCCGTGAGGGCGCTAATTATCGCGTCACAGGGCATAACACAGACCAAACCATTGCCCTCTTCAGTCACGGCGGCTCCTCCTCGGCACTGCTGTCCCACCTGCTGAACCTGCCATTTTTCTATCTGTGCCGGGTTCTGTGTCCGGATTTCACGGCAGTAACGGTGCTAAGCCTCTCCGACGAGTTCGGCGCACTCACCACGCCCACCATAGAGCTTGCAAATGATTCACGGCATATCAAAGGAAATGGCGTGTCGTATAATAGATAACTGGAGGATACACTATGGACATCAGAAAGAAAATGCACAACTGCGAACTATACTTACCCACAGACGAAGACATCATGCGTGAGCAACTTCTCTGCCTTGAGAGGCTCTACGATTTCAATGCCACCCGCCCCTTGGAATTCGAGCGCAGAACGCAGCTTCTGAAAGAAATGTTTGCCGAGATCGGTGAGAACTGCTATATTGAACCGCCGCTTCACGCCAATTGGGGTGGGCATCATGTGCATTTCGGTAAAAACATTTACGCCAATTTCAATCTCACACTGGTGGACGATACCCACATTTACGTGGGTGATTATACCATGTTCGGCCCCAACGTCACCATCGCCACCGGCGGTCATCCGATTCTTCCGGAACTCAGAGAGCAGGGTTACCAGTATAACGCTTCGGTCCACATCGGTAGGAACTGCTGGATTGGAGCCGGTACCGTAATCGTTCCCGGTATCACCATCGGCGATAATGTAGTAATTGGCGCCGGTAGCGTTGTCACCAAAGACCTGCCCGACAATGTAATTGCCGTGGGCAATCCTTGTCGAGTACTTCGTGCAATCAACGAACATGACCGTGAGTATTATTTCAAGGATCACAAGATTGCCATTGAAATACCGGAATAGAAATGAGGTTCTCATATGAAGAATAAAACCCTATGGGGCATCTGCGCCGTTGCCATAGTCTGTTGTGCCATCATGGCGTACGTAGATGGTATACTGATGCCCGGTTATGCAATCAAATCCATTATCAAAGTGTCCCTTTTTCTGCTTCTGCCCTTGTTGTATACCCTCTACAATCGTGAGGTACTGTTCAAGGAATTGTTCCGCTTTCAGAAGAAAGGGTTTCTAGTGGCACTTCTTCTTGGAATAGGACTATACCTGCTGATTGTCGGTGCCTATGCTCTCTTGCGAGGTGTATTTGATTTCTCACAAATCGCAGGGGCACTTACGGAAAGTACCGGCGTTGACAAGGACAACTTCCTGTTGGTGGCACTGTACATTTCCTTCGTTAACTCCCTACTGGAGGAGTTCTTCTTCCGTGGCTTCATGTTTTTGAACTTAAAGAAGCTGGGTTATCGTCGCGTGGCGTATGTATTCAGTGCCCTGGTGTTCGCCGTATATCACGTTGCAATGATGATCGGTTGGTTCGACATTTGGCTGTTCCTCCTTGTTATGCTTGGGTTGTTCGCAGGTGGTGTGATCTTCAACTATCTAAATGAGAAGCATAACACCATCTACACCTCTTGGTTCGTGCACATGTTCGCGAACTTCGCAATCAATACCATTGGATATATATTGCTTCAGTAAACTATATGAAAAACATAAAGATGTACTTCCACCTACGTTCCATTGGGTGGTAGTACATCTTTTTTGTGATTTATTAACCGTCCATATAAAAAGGGCAAAATATATGCGTATTTCCCCCCTCTTAATTGTACTACTCTTTTATCTTGTCAATATCCGCAAGATTTACTCCTAAAACACTCAGTAGTGCCTTTAATGAAAGCTCTTGCTTCCATTCGCCGAATCACCAAGAATGCCACATCGGATTGTACCGATTGCACATGGGTAACGCCACGGTCTCTCGGCATATTGTCGGTTTTAGGTATGCATAATTGTGCAATTTGTAAACTCCTCTCCCTTTCTCCTCTTCACAAAAAAAAGAGTGACACGCTGTTCGCATGTCACTCTTCTGACTTCAATCATTATTTTATAGCCCCAGGCCATTCTCCCAGTCATCACCGTCTGTACCATCTCCCCAATAGTCTGAGGTTGTAATTACATCGGCAACATCCATCAAATAGATTTCAAGTTCAGGACTCTCATATACGTTCTTCATTTTGTTCCTCCTATTTCACAGTTGCTACTTTGTCTGCAATTACAAATTCATACTGTCCCCAGAACATCTCAGGCTCATTATAATCATAGTAAGTGGTGAGATACAAGGTATCGATACTATCTACCGGAATGACAAACTTGTGCATTACCATTCCTTGATACGTATCCAAATACTCATCTCCGGCAAGAAGATCGGTATACTGATGCTCCTTCGCCGTCTTATATGCTTTGAAGGTTGTAACCGAATCCGCACCGGTAAAGTTGTATACATACTCCGGTGTTGCATCAAATCCGTTCAAACCAACATTGAAGATAATTTCGTTAATGTCCTTCGGGCATCCGGTCATAATCGTCAGGTAATAATATTTGCCGGTTGCATCTGCCGCTACAGTGGCCGCATCACAGTTGATATAGGTAATCAATTGTGTAAGGTCTTCGCCGTTGGTGTAGTCCATAGCAAGACGCTTAGCAAGCATAGTTCCCGGAAGCTCGTAGGAGCCCATGTAAGACACAAAATTGTATGCAAATCTCGGACGAATCTCATTTTCCGTATTCTCAACAACCATTGCCACAAGCGTTACGTCACGTGCCGGTATTGTATATTCCTCACCCTGCTCGTAAATCTCTCCGGTTTCGATATCCTGCCATACAATCTTGTACTTATCTGCCGGATTGTCTAACGCCGTTAAGTCATCCGTTGTAAGAGTCGGAAGTCCCTTGCCATCTGTATTAGAGAATACAGTCTCTGCAAGTTCTCCTGCGTTCGGAGATGCGTCATCGTACGTTACTTCACTACCTGCCACATAGTAAGTGGTGTTGTAGGTTCTCTTCAGTACGATATGGTAAGTCACCACACCGTCTTCTTCTGTTGTATAAACGTCCTGATACTCAGAATATCCATCCGGAACGGTATAGTGAATGCCAAGTTCAGAGTAATCAATCACCTTACCATTATCATCAAGTACCGGATAGGTTCCGTCCAGAAGCGTTCCGGCTCCGGACTGTGCTGCCGTATATCCGTCAACAGTGGTATCCGTCAAGGCATCTTCTGTGGTGGTAAGGGTAGTCTCACCATCGGTATCATTTAACGTCACATCGAGACTGTCGGGACGCTTCGAGGTATTGCCACCATCCACAAATGTAACATCAACCTTAACCGTTACATCCGTAGTCAGCTGTGCCACAAAATATACATTGGAAGAACCAATGGTATACGTAGAACCTGCCGACAAAGAATCCTTAGAAGTCATTGCATCGTAGGTACTCATATCAAGCAATGCACTGCCTTCGGTTGCTTCGGTAATATCTACACCATCCTCATATACCAGCCAAGTAAGGGTATATCCGCTCTCCGTATAAGGAGCCTGTACCGCATCGGTACTGTCAAATGCGTCACTACCAAGCACGGTAATCTGCGTTCCGGTTGTATAGCCATCTCCATTAGACTCTGTAGGTGCCGTGAAGGTATCATTTGCAATCTCATGATACTGTCCGTCAGTTCCCAGGTACACATAATGTGCCGTATAAGTCACCGGCGTAGGGGTTGCTGTCGGGGTTGCCGTTGCTGTAGGTGTTGGTGTCGGCGTCGGCTCTTCAGACAGCGGCTCATTTTCGTAGTAAATGGTTCTTGCATTGTATGCTTCGGTATCCTCAGAGCATTCTACTTCTGCACGGGCAGCCTCATCCGGGCTGGGCACATAGAAATAGAATGTGTCCGTACTCTTTGCATATCCATCCGGAGCCTTAGTCTCCGTAAGGGCATATACCTGATCATATTTGAGACCCGTTACCAAAACCACTCCATTCGTGATGGAATTAACGGTAAATGCAATCGTTTTGTTTCCTTCTGCAACAGCAGATTCATACTCGCCGGTCTCAGTATTATAAATCACCGGGGTCAGGAGGAATTCCGCTCCGTCAAGAGGCTGGAAAGAATCACCTAGCTGATATCCCTTATAAATTTTGATGGATGCAATCTTCGCATCTACCGGAACGTATTCCTCGGATATAGTAATCTCACGATTCTGCTCATCTTTGGATACCGTCTCGGCAACTCCGGAGATACTTACCGTATTGCTGGCATTATTATTACTAATGGCATCGCCGTAGTTCAATGCGATATCCATCGTATACGTGATAATGAGTTTCATTCCATCCGGAACAACAAAGGTAGCGGTTCTCGTCTCGTAATCGTATCCAACGCTCCACTTAGAAGCATCAAGTTCGGTACCATTGCCATCGGTAATCTTAACCGTGGTAATATCCAATACCAATGCGCTTCCCGAAACGTCCGTAAGTGTCAGATAGCCACCATCCGACAACCGATAACCATCCGGATTCACTGTTATGGTATAATGCAATTTTCTAGGCTCTGCACCATCTGTAGCATCACCAACGATGGAATTCATACCACCGTCCTTTGTAAGAACTGCGCTGGGAGTCAAGTTCTGAGTAAGAGAAGCTTCTCCAACCTGAGTATCATTTACCGCGAAGGTACACTCATTGGTAAATGCAACTGCGTTCTCGCCGTTATTACTTGCTGCAATAAACTCCTGTGCATCATCCACCTTCGTTACATAACCAATGTAAAGACCGGATACATATCCATTTACGCTATTGGTTTCATCCAACTGTGCTACGAGATCAAGAATCTCCTGAGTAAGCGTAACTTCAAAAGTCACTTTATTGGCGTCCTTGTCGTAAGTGTAGGACAATGCGCCCATAATCGCCGCATCCAAGGTAACATCTTCACCAAAATAATAATCGTTCCAAAATGCTGTATCAATCAGTACAGAACTCTCATCCAAGATCATATTATCCGGAAGCGTATCTGTTACGGTAATTACATCACCTGCAACCAACTCCGGATGCTCACTCAATGCAAGGTTAATCTTCCAAGTAAGTGCATCACTTCCCACTGTGGTAGGCCAAGAACTACGATACGGATATGTGGTCTTTGCACCAAGCATCTTATAAGTTACTTCTGCCGTACCGGAACCGGTATTGCCGGAAGCATCCGTAAAATTCTCTGTAATCTGGTTAGTTACTGTACCATTCTTCGGAGTCCACAACGGGTTCTCCGCATATCTGGACTGGTAGGTAATCTCAATGGTCTTACCTGCCCACTCTGCCAAATGATCTGCCACAAAGTCAATGGTCATTCCCCACACGCCCAAGTCATTCACCTGAGTGGAAATCGAATAATCATATACTTCCGGGGTCCATACAAGATTCCAATACTCATCATATGAGCTGACACCTAATACCAAATCCGTAGAAGTATCTCCATCAACCAAAACCGCTTTCATAGAGCCTTCTACAAAATAATGCTCGTCATTCACAGTGAACTTATCAAGCAAAGAAAGTGCACTGTATCCATCCTCCGGAATAATTACCGTTGCCTTCCATGTGAACAAACCGGTCTTGTAATCAAAGGACACAAATTCCTTCGACACACCGGACTTGGCAGGGGTATTTACCGTGCCCGTAGAAGAAATCGTATACTCATCCTCACCATAGGTATAGGTAATCTCTGCGGTATTCTGAAGTGCAACACTACCATCACTCTCCAAAGCATCGTTGGTTACCATTGTACGATATGTGCACTGATATGTACCATTGCCCATATCCGTAAAGCTGGTGAGCGTAGGAGCGGAACTTCCGTATATATTCATCTGATAGTTGCCCAAAGTATCGGTAAAACTCGTAATATCATCAAACGTCAAATCACCCACATTGATGGTAATGGTCCAGTCCACATAAGTGAATTCCATGGGTTCCCAGCCCCAATCATAGGTCTCCGTCGTAAGCTTACCAACCTTATTTACAGACGGACGATTTACTGTTACATTCGCACTATAGGAATTGGACGTAACATCCTCATCCTTATTGTTCGTATACGTAACATTGGCCTTATTACGATACTCATCTCCCCACAGATTTGCATCAGGAGCCATTACCGAAGAATCGACCTCGCAAGTATAGACAATCTCGATCTTCTCTCCGTCTGCCATCTGCTCGATAGTAATCGGAAATGTTCCGCTATACGCCTCTCCGTTCATAGTTATGTTGGAAGGCGCGCTAAGTTTCGTACCGGGAGTGTCCGACACGATGATGTTCGTATTATCACCGGTACTCTGCACTACAATCTTGTACTCCTGGTAAATCTCACCATCTTCCCCGTAGGTAGTGGACCCGGAAGTCTTATAAAAGTTAACACTACTGGTAGGCAGATTCAAATCAAGCGGTACTGTATAAGTAACGTCGCCAAACCCAACGGTTGCTTTGCCCTCGTCGTTAACCGAAGGAGCATCAATCATACCCTGGAAATATGCCCCCGTACCTGTGATATTGCTACGTGTTGCAAATTCATCATTCAACTCTACATACAGCACGCCATCACTCAGATAATAGGTACCGACCTTCTCACCACTATCGTCGATAAGGTCTACCTGCGCATCAGCAGAACCCACGTCCGTAAGTGAGAAATTCTTTGCATACTGCTTAAAATCCACACTGAAATTCTTCGCATGTGAATTGTTAACAATTGCATAGTCAAATTGGACTCTTGCCATCTGTCCGTTAATGACAGCGGTCTCCTCATCCGGCTCCACCCATGCACCGGTGGCATCCTTAATCAAGAAGGCAAAATTACTAATGGTCATGCCATCCTCGGATGCTGTTGTCTCAGCATCTGCCACTACTCCCGCACCATTGGCAAGCAGCTGTGCCAACATAGCCACCACCAACAAAGCAGAAAGTGCCTTCACTTTGCTGTTACTCAAAAAACTCTTCATACAACATTACCTCTTCCGTACTATGATAATCATATTACACTTATATGGGTATCTTGGCACATGTCCCACGGACACCAAGATATACGCCCCCAATTTCACTTTTACTAAGTATACTACACCTGTAGTCAAAAGTCAATATATCGAACTCTAACTTATACGCTTTTCTTAGCACAATCTTCACATCTCCCACGCAAAAGACAAATTAAATTGCACAGCCTCATGACTGTGCAACCCAAAACACTTATTCATAATCCTCGCTCTGCAACGCTCCCACAATTCCGGGAATCAATTGTTTCTTGCGTGACACAAGACCCTTGATATAATAATCGCCGTTACGCTCTTCCATGGCAAATGCATGGCCTAAAAGTTTCTGTGCTGCATTTCCACGCCACAGCACTTGCGACGTCTCTGTCGTAATATTCGTCAACAAGAAAATGATCATATCCGTATCAGACAACGTCTTGCTCTGTTCCAAATACGTCTGCACCTTCTGTGCAATATCCGCAAGTTCCGCTTCACTCATGGAACTAATCTGACCTACACCTACGGTCCAATCTCCGACATTAAAGCGCTTATAATCCTGATAGAATATCTCTTCCGCTGATTTTTCCTTCAAATCGCTTCCCGCTTCAAACATCTTCTCAGCAAGTGTCTCAATATCAACTTCCGCGATTACCGCCAACGCCTCCGCTGCCGCCTTATCCAGCATAGTGCAGGTCGGTGACCGGAACATCAACGTGTCAGACAAAATCGCGGAACATAACAAGCCCGCAATCTGAGGCGGAACTTTCACACCATTTTCCTGATATATAGTATAGATAATAGTCGCCGTACAACCAAGAGGCTGATTGCGAAAATAAACCGGCGACATGGTACTGATGCTGCCAAGACGATGATGATCGATAATCTCTAGGATGTCCGCTTCTTCAATACCGTCCACAGCCTGTGACTTCTCATTGTGATCCACAAGAATCACCTGCTTGCGGCACATTCCCATAAGGTTTCGTCTGGAAATCATACCGCGATATGCACCCTTGTGATCAAGAATCGGGAAGTCACGGTTTCTGCGTTTCGCCATAACCTCGCGAATGTTATCGATATAATCATCCGTCCGAAAAGTAATCAAGTTCTCCGAAGTCATGAAATATCCGATAGGCATACTGAGATTAATGAGTCGTGCTACGGTAAATGCATCGTGAGGCGACTGAATAATCGTACATCCATTTCCCTCTGCCAGACGCTGAATGGTATGCGAAACCTTAGCCCCTTCGCACACAACAAGACAAGCGGCTCCCATCTCAATGGCACACAACTGAGATTCATAACGGTTTCCCAAGATAACCAGGTCATCCGCCTCAATATAGTCTTCCATAAGGTCCGGATTCGCCGCAGCAATCAAAACCTTACCCCTTTCGTAAATTCGCTCCCCAATCTCTCCCACAATAAGCGTGCCGTCCAAGGTATCCAAAATATTCTTATACGGAGTCTTAGCCGTGGACAAAATATTACTGTCCGAAAGTTCCATGGCCGCCTTGGCAATGTCGCTAATCGTAATCAATCCATCCAAATGTTCCTCCGTTGTAATTGCCAACGTAACTACATGAGTATCTCGCATCATAGTCCATGCCTGCTTCAAGGACATCTGTGGGTCCACACCGGGATTCTCTCGAATCTCAATATCCTTCACCTGCGTTCCTACGTCGTCGATATATCTGGGTGCGTCAACCCCAAAGCGATTCAAAACATAGGTCGTCTCCGCATTTAATTCGCCGCAGCAACAAGGCACATGGGCCTTTCCCGTCATCTGCTCCTTAAACCACGAATATGCAATAGCCGAACATATAGAGTCCGTATCCGGATTCTTATGACCGATTACAAATACCTTCTTCTCATGTGTTGTCATGGTCTGCTACCACCTTCCCTAGTAGAGATTCTTCACCTTAAATTCCTTCTCTGCTTCTCTTCGCATGTCTTTCTTAGCAATACTATCACGTTTATCATACAACTTCTTACCGCGAGCAACGCCCACCTTAATCTTCACCAGATTCCCTTTTAGATACACCTGCAGAGGCACCAGCGTGTAGCCCTTCTCCTGCATCCTACCGCCCAATCGATTAATCTCATATCGATTCAGCAAAAGCTTACGCACTCGAAGAGGATCTTTGTTGAAAATGTTCCCCTTCTCATAAGGACTGATGTGCATGCCGTAGATAAAGGCCTCCCCATGCTCGATGCGGATATACGATTCCTTAACCGAACACCGTCCCATACGAATGGACTTTACCTCGGTTCCGTGCAAAGCAATACCTGCTTCGTACTCCTCCTCGATAAAGTAGTCAAAGTAGGCTTTTTTATTGTTGGCAATCAGCCGTATCGTATCTCTTCCCATAATTCCTACTCCTTCCTGCTATGCTCCTATTCTACTCCATAACCGGAATAAAATCAATGGTTCTCATTAATTTGTCTGCAGCCACCAGCTGTACACGAATCCGCTGTCCCAACGAGTATTTCTTCTTCGTATGATCTCCGATCAAACTCTGGCTTCCCTCGTCATAACGGTAGTAATCTCCGTGTAGATCCGCCGCACGAATCATTCCTTCCACCGTATTGGACAACTCCACGTAAAACCCCCAGCTCGTCACTCCGGAGATAACGCCCTCGAATTCCTCCCCAAGGAAACGGTGCATATATTCCACCTTCTTCATCTTGTCCACTTCGCGCTCTGCCTCTTCTGCACGACGCTCCAGTTCACTGGATGTCTTCGCGCGCTCCGGCAAAATGTTATTATAATGCGCCACTCGTGCCTCATTCATCCCACCACGCAAGTACTCCTTAATGATTCTATGAATCTGCAAATCTGGATACCGACGTATGGGCGAAGTAAAATGACAGTAATACTTAGATGCCAAGCCAAAATGACCGGTGCAGTCCGTTGTATACCGTGCCTGCTTCATAGAACGCAGCGTCAACCGACTGATTAGCGCCTCCTCCGGTGTGCCTTGGATTCGATTCAAAAGCTTCTGCAATTCCTTGGCGTGTACCTCATCCCCGGACAGATGAATGGAGTATCCGAAATTATTAATAAAGATATTCAGTTTCTTCATCTTCTCTGAATCCGGATTCTCATGGGAGCGGTACACAAAGGGCATCTCCATCCAGAAGAACTCCTCCGCCACGGTTTCATTTGCCAGAAGCATAAAATCTTCAATGAGTTTCGTCGCCACATTTCTGGAATAAGGCTCAATGGACGCAACTCTTCCCCGCTCATCCAACAGAATCTTGCTTTCAGGAAAATCAAAATCAATGGCCCCGCGTTCCTGACGTCTGTTTCGAATCTTCTCGGACAACTCCGCCATTAACCCCAGCATAGGCACAAAGCCATCATACTCATTCAGAGCCTCTGCATCCCTATCCTCAAGCACTGCCCGTACTTTGCTGTAAGACATACGCTTATCCACGCAAATGACCGTCTCCGCAATCTGATGAGATACAACGACACCACGCTTATCCACCTCCATAATGCAACTAAGTGCCAGGCGGTCTTCTCCCTGATTAAGCGAACATATACCGTTAGAAAGGGCATGGGGTAACATAGGAATCACACGGTCGGTCAGATATACGCTTGTTCCTCTGCGAATCGCTTCTTCATCCAACGCCGAATGTTCTCTCACATAATGAGACACATCGGCAATGTGTACACCCAAAGTGTACATCTCCCCGTCGTAAGTCAAACTAATGGCATCGTCCAAGTCCTTGGCGTCCTCTCCATCAATGGTTACTGTAGGCAGATAGCGCAAGTCCAGACGCCCTTCCCTGGCCTCCGCAGACACCTCCGAAGGAGTCTGTTCCACTTCCCCCATAACCTCTTCCGGAAACTCCGGATACAGCCCATAGGCCTTAACTACGGACAATATGTCAACTCCGGGATCATTGACATGCCCTAATATCTCCGTAATTCTTCCTTCCGGGTTATGCTTTGCATTGCCGTAATCGGTAATAGTTGCAACTACCTTCTGTCCACTGACTGCTCCCTTTGTATGCTCCTTTGCAATATACAAATCAAAATCCAACTTCTGATTGTCCGGAATTACAAAACCGAAGTTCTTATTCTTTCGAAAAATTCCTACAACTTCTTTCAAGCCTCGCTCCACAATACGCCGAACAATTCCCTCTCTACGCAATTGTCTTCCATGCTGCATACCGCCTTCATTTACAATCACAATCTCTACGCGATCTCCGTGCATAGCTGACATCCCCTTACCTTCGGGAATAAATACGTCCTCATCTTCTCCATCCATTCGCACGAAGCCAAATCCCTTACCGGTTGCCAAGTACTCCCCAACATAAAAATCCGCAGGCTTCGGAATATACCGTCCCTGTCCGTCCAAGGCAACACTTCCTTCGCGAAGCAACTCCTCCAAAACCGCAGACAATTCTCCGCGTTCACTTCTTGGAACCTGTAAGAGTCCTGCCATCTCCCGAAGCTTCATAGGGCGAAACTGCTTATCTTGAATAAATGCCAACACCAATTCTTTCTTTCGGTTTTCCAACTCCATTCTCTTCACCTCACTTATCTCGATACTCTCCGTATCACCACACATCTCAAAAAGAAAAGGCACCCTGAATTATCAGAGTGCCCATGTTACCAATCTTATTTCCAAAAGCTCATGCCAAGCAAAACGGAAAGAACGATAAATGTTACCGCAAGAATTCTTGTAATGATTACAAGCTTACCTTCCAAGGAACGTCCCTTGTTCTTGCCCCAGTAGGTATCTGCCACGCCGTTAATAGATCCGGACAGACCTGCATTCTTACCTTCCTGCATCAACACAATTGCAGTAAGTGCCACGCACACAATAATATATAAAATTGTAACAACGATCTTTAATGCAGCCATGAATAAAACCTCCGACTATTCCACTGTACTTTTCGAATTTCGCATATGGGCACAAAATGCCACAACATGTATATTAGCATACCTCTCGGCACATTGCAAGCACTTTTTTTTGAGAATGAAAATTATTTTCTCTCCAACCGATTACTTTACCAACAAAGACTTACCGGTCATCTCCTTCGGCTGTTCCATATCCATCATCTCAATCAAAGTGGGAACGATATCCGCAAGACAACCACCGTCACGCAACGTGTACGCAGGATCTGCATTCACAAGGATAAACGGTACCGGATTCACGGTATGTGCCGTAAAAGGATTGCCGGTTTCGTAATCAATAAGCTGCTCTGCATTACCATGATCGGCACATACGAACATCTGACCATCTACGGACATCAACGCTTCGTACGCCTTACCTACACACTCATCTACCGCTTCAATTGCAGCAATAGCAGCCTCCGGAATACCGGTGTGACCAACCATATCCGGATTTGCAAAGTTTACAACGATTACGTCATACTTCAAAGACTTAATTGCCTCTACCAGCTTATCTGCCACCTGATATGCACTCATCTCCGGCATCATATCAAAGGTTGCAATCTTCGGAGAATCCACGAGAATACGATCCTCGCCCTCAAACTGCTTCTCTTCTCCACCGTTGAAGAAGAAGGTAACGTGTGCATACTTCTGAGTCTCAGCAAGACGAAGCTGCGTCTTACCGTTCTTTGCAAGATACTCGCCGAAAGTCATGGTCAATTCTTCCGGAGGGAATGCCACCAATACATTGGGCATCTCTGCGTCATACTGTGCCATGCACACAAAAGTCAACGGGAAACAACCATTTGTACGCTCAAATCCCGTAAATGCAGGGTCTACAAATGCTCTGGTAATCTGTCTTGCACGGTCAGGGCGGAAGTTAAAGAACACTACACTATCCTGAGCCTGAATCTTTCCACCATCCTTAAGAACAGTGGGAAGCATGAACTCGTCAGTCACCCCATTTGCGTAAGAATTCTTAATTGCCTGTACCGGATCGGTCTCTTGCACACCTTCGCCGAATACAAGCGCATGATATGCCTTCTCCACACGATCCCACATATTATCACGGTCCATTGCATAGAAACGTCCGGCAATGGTGGCAATCTTACCTACGCCGATCTCGCCAAGCTTAGCAACGGCATCTTCCATATACTCTGCTGCGGAAGACGGAGGAACGTCACGTCCGTCAAGGAAGCAATGAATATACACCTTGTCAAGACCGTTCTTCTTCGCCATCTCTACGAGACCATACATATGCTCAGTATGGCTGTGTACACCACCGGGAGATAAAAGTCCCATCAAATGAAGTGCGGAACCATTCTTCTTGCAATTCTCCATAGCGGCAACCAGTGCTTCATTTTCAAAAAAATCGCCGTCTTGAATGGACTTTGTAATCTTTACAAGCTGCTGATATACAATTCTACCTGCACCCATGTTGGTATGTCCCACTTCGGAATTACCCATCTGACCATCCGGCAGACCTACAAACAATCCACTGGCATTCCCCGTAACTGTAGGGTACTTGGACGTAAGCATGTCCATATTGGGCTTCTTCGCAAGTGCAATTGCGTTACCCTCGGTTTTATCGCTGACACCGTAACCATCCAAAATCATCAATACGGTAGGCTTCTTACTCATAATCTCAATCCTCCATCTTCTATTATGTCCGTTCTCTTAGAAACTTATTTTGCCATGCTTGCCACAGCAAATAGGAAGAAGTCGCATCCTCTGCGGCACCATCCTATGGGTTGTGGCATTCTTCCCTCTGCATCCGTACCATGCACAATCTCCACACAATATAACCGCAGGAAAACGATTCACCGGACGGTGAATCGTCTTTCTGCAAATTATCATTTAGGATTGATTACTTATTGTAGTTAACAATCTGGCCGAAGTCAGCCTTAAGGCTTGCACCGCCTACAAGACCGCCATCGATGTCAGGCTGAGCAAAGAGCTCCGGAGCGGAGGAAGCGGATACGCTACCGCCGTACTGAATACGGATTGCTGCTGCAGTTGCATCATCGTAAATCTCAGCGATGCATGCACGAATTGCTGCACAAACCTCTTCTGCCTGCTCAGTGGTTGCTACCTTACCGGTTCCGATAGCCCAGATAGGCTCATAAGCGATAACTGCTGTCTTAGCCTGATCTGCGGTTACGTTCAAGAACGCAATCTTAATCTGCATACGAATCCAGTCGATAGTAATACCCTGCTCTCTCTGCTTCAAGGACTCGCCACAGCAGATAATAGGGGTGATACCATGCTCAAATGCCTTCAAAACCTTCTTATTTACGGTTTCGTCGGTCTCCGCAAAGTACTCTCTTCTCTCGGAATGTCCGATAATTACATACTTAATACCGAGGTCGGTAAGCATATTAGGAGCGATCTCGCCGGTAAATGCACCCTTCTCCTCAAAGTACATATTCTCAGCACCAATCTGAATGTTGGTACCCTTGGTTGCCTCTACAGCATCCTTAAGGTCGATAGCCGGTACACAGAATACAACATCAACTTCGTCGTTCTGTACAAGAGGCTTCAACTCATCAATCAAAGCAACTGCCTCGCTGGGAGTCTTGTTCATCTTCCAGTTGCCTGCGATAATCTTCTTACGCATGTTGATTCTCCTTCTAAAATGAAATTACTTATCGTTTGCTGCTGCAACGCCCGGAAGCTCCTTACCTTCAAGGAACTCAAGGGATGCACCGCCACCGGTGGAAATGTGAGTCATCTTGTCACCGAAACCAAGCTGGTTAACAGCTGCTGCGGAGTCACCACCACCAATAATGGTAGTTCCGTCAATCTCTGCAAGTGCCTTTGCAACTGCAATGGTACCCTTTGCAAAATTGGACATCTCAAATACGCCCATAGGTCCGTTCCAAACAACGGTCTTAGCGCTCTTGATTGCATCTGCATAAAGCTTGCATGTCTCCTCACCGATATCCAAACCTTCTTCGTCAGCTGCGATCTCGCCACGCTTAACGGTATGGAAAGGAACATCATTGGAGAATTCCTTAGCAACAACAGTATCAATAGGAATCAAAAGGTTAACGCCCTTAGCCTTAGCCTTGTCCATCATCTCCTTAGCATACTCAAGGTAGTCTTCCTCAAGGAGGGAGTTACCAACTTCTTCGCCAAGAGCCTTCATGAAGGTATATGCCATACCACCACCGATGATGAGGGTATCTACCTTATCAAGAAGGTTGTTAATAACGGAAATCTTGGAGGATACCTTAGAACCACCGAGAATTGCAACAAACGGACGAACCGGGTTGTTTACGGCATTACCAAGGAAGTCAATCTCCTTCTGCATAAGGTAACCAACAACGGAGGTCTCAACATACTGGGTAACACCTACGTTGGAGCAATGTGCTCTGTGAGCGGTACCGAATGCATCGTTTACAAATACGTCTGCAAGGCTTGCAAGCTCCTTAGAGAATGCTTCGCCATTCTTGGTCTCTTCTGCACGATAACGGGTGTTCTCAAGAAGAACAACATCACCATCGTTCATAGCTGCAACAGCAGCCTTAGCATTGTCACCAACTACACATGCGTCAGCGGCAAACTTTACTTCCTGTCCAAGGAGCTCGGAAAGAGCTACTGCAACAGGTGCAAGGGACATCTCCGGCTTAGGCTCACCCTTCGGCTTGCCAAGGTGGGAGCAAAGAATAACCTTACCGCCGTCGTTAATGAGCTTCTTAATGGTAGGAAGCGCAGCAACAAGACGAGTATTGTCGGTAATCTCACCGTTCTGCAACGGCACGTTGAAATCACAACGTACAAGAACCTTCAGGCCCTTTACGTTAATATCATCTACAGACTTCTTATTCAACATAATAGAATTCTTCCTTTCTTGTAATTCTATTCGAATTACGTACTATGAAAAACGGGCCCGGCCGGAAAGCCGGACCCGTAATGGATCAATAAATCCGGAAAACTTATGCCAACTCAGCGAAGTACTTAATGGTACGAACCATCTGGCTGGTGTAAGAGTTCTCGTTGTCATACCAGGAAACAACCTGTACCTGATAAGTATCCTCGTCGATCTTGGAAACCATGGTCTGAGTTGCATCGAACAGAGAACCGTAGGTGATACCAACGATATCGGAAGAAACGATCTCATCCTCGTTGTAACCGAAGGAAGCAGAAGAAGCAGCCTTCATAGCAGCGTTGATGCCTTCCTTGGTAACGTCCTTACCCTTCACAACGGCAACCAACAGAG
>JAZQDC010000003.1:0-42753 GCA_045546575.1 Lachnospiraceae bacterium
CTTTTCGTTCTGTGAGCCAAGGAGTTGTAGCTAAGTGTTGTCTTCCTAAGACCGCTTGGCCTCCGACTTACACCGACGGGTGGAACAGGTACGAAAGTAGGACTTAGTGATCCGGTGGCAGAACGTGGGATTGCCATCGCTCAACGGATAAAAGCTACCCTGGGGATAACAGGCTGATCTCCTCCAAGAGTTCACATCGACGAGGAGGTTTGGCACCTCGATGTCGGCTCATCGCATCCTGGGGCTGTAGCAGGTCCCAAGGGTTGGGCTGTTCGCCCATTAAAGCGGTACGCGAGCTGGGTTCAGAACGTCGTGAGACAGTTCGGTCCCTATCCGGCGTGGGCGCAGGATATTTGAGAGGAGCTGTCCTTAGTACGAGAGGACCGGGATGGACGAACCTCTGGTGCATCGGTTGTTCTACCAAGGGCATGGCCGAGTAGCCAAGTTTGGACGGGATAAACGCTGAAGGCATCTAAGCGTGAAGCCCCCCTCAAGATAAGATATCCCTCTACGTAAGTAGTAAGACCCCTTAAAGACGATAAGGTTGATAGGTTGGAGGTGGAAGCACGGTAACGTGTGTAGCTGACCAATACTAATAGGTCGAGGGCTTAACCTTAATTCTTACATGATCATTCGGTATGATATTTTCAGGGTATAAAACCTTAAAGTTTCTCATACAATAAGATATGTGAACTCAGTAAAGGACTTCGAGTCCTTTATTTGGCTCATAGGGATTTTGTTTGAGAAGCCTCATATTCCTCGATAGCTCAGTCGGTAGAGCATTCGGCTGTTAACCGAAGTGTCGTAGGTTCGAGTCCTACTCGGGGAGCTAAACCAGACCTACGGGTTTGGTTTATATATACGGCGACATAGCCAAGTGGTAAGGCTCCGGTCTGCAACACCGTCATCACCAGTTCAAATCTGGTTGTCGCCTCTAAGAAGGATTTCACGAGAGTGGAATCCTTTTTTGTTGTCCGGAAGATTAGGTCGGCACTGAAATATTTGTGGCATGTCACATGTGACTTAATATATGTCAGTTCCGCTGTCATACAAGCAATTCTTCTGTGCGACATGGGCATTTGTACGGTGTCACACAGTGGCAGTAAAGAGTTTTTCTATTGACGCTCTCGGTCAAAATATGTTACTATAATCTTTACGATGAGCGTACTATGTTCAGAG
This sequence comes from Lachnospiraceae bacterium, assembly GCA_045546575.1. Lineage (GTDB taxonomy): Bacteria > Bacillota > Clostridia > Lachnospirales > Lachnospiraceae > ISDg. The sequence goes on from JAZQDC010000003.1 coordinate 1,180, forward strand.
TGCGCCATGTGATCTCAAGAACTATAAAGAATGAAGAGGAGATACGATGAAAGCAGTTAAAAAACTTACATCACTGTTGCTTGTCTTGGCCATGATTTTGTCCATGACCGCTATGTTGACGGCGTGCAACAAGGACGAGAAGAAAGATCCCGATCAGTCCGGAGGTACGGTGGACGAAGGAAACGGGGAGAATGTTGAAAAGAGTACCTATACGGTAAATGTTAAAACTAGCGGTGGCATGGTGATGTCGGGAATTGACGTATACATTTACGCGGACAATACCTTGGCAGACATGAAGGCGTATGCAGAAACCAACGATTCCGGAAATGCGAATTTTGATCTTCCGGTAAGTAGTGATTATGCAATTGTTCTTTCCGGTGTTCCTAAGGGATACAAAGTGGAGTCTTCCTATAGTTTTTCGGGTAGTACCGCGTTGATTTCCTTGTCATCCTCTTTGATTACCGGAGAGAACTTGGCCAGTGCATCCCTTGGTCTCGGTGACGTTATGTATGACTTCAGTGTTGTGACTCCGGATGGTGAGACCGTTACGCTCTCCGAAGTGCTTGCCGAGAAGAAGATGGTTATGTTGAACTTCTGGTACACTACTTGTACCTATTGTGTTGCAGAGTTTCCGTACATGGAAGAAGCATATCAGCAGTACAGTGATGACATTGCGATTATAGCCCTGAATCCGTTCAATAACGATGCGGAGATTAAGACCTTCCAAGAAGAGCAGCAGTTATCCTTCTACATGGCGCAGTGCCAGGCGTCTTGGGCTGCCGTATTCGGAGTACAGGGATATCCTACTTCTATTGTTGTGGACCGTTATGGTGTGATTTGTTTGATTGAGGCCGGCGGTATCACCAGTTTGAGACCTTTTACCAGCACATTTGAACATTTTACTGCGGAAGATTATCAGCAGAAACTCTGTGTGGATGGTGTGGCATCCCTTATCAGTGAGGTTAAGCCTACCTACACCATGGATACCTCTGAAAATGTGGGCGCAGCCATCAACAAGGGCGATATTCAAGTAACTTATCGTCCGGAGACTGACAGTGACAGTGCGGAATATACCTGGCCCTTCATCATTGGTGAGAAGAATGGTAAGAAGTGTGTATACGCTTCCAATCAGGAGGTTGAGAATTCTTATGCGATTCTCTACGCAGACGTTACTTTGAAGGCAGGAGAGGCAGTGGGATTCGATTATTTGATTTCCTCTGAGCATTTGTGTGACATTCTGTATGTAATTGTAGATGGCGAAGACATTTACCAGATTTCCGGTGTGTCCGATCCGGAAGAGTGGAAGGCTTGTTATCCTTTCGTTGCAACGGAGGACGGCACTTACGAAGTTGCTTTGTGTTATTTGAAGGACGAGGATGCAAATGAGGGTGACGATACGGTCTACATTAAGGACATGCGTGTCGTGGCTGCAGAGGATATTGATACGGCAACGTATGTTCCTCGCTATGCGGCAACCTCCAAGGATGGTTTTGACTATGAATATGTAGACATTTTCTACAATGAGAAAGACGGTTACTATCATGTTGGCTCCGTGGACGGACCTCTGTTGTTGGCAGATTTAATGAATTACACTCTGTTCAACGAAGAGAAGACCGTATGGGAGATGATTGATGCGGGTGAAATCGTTGTTGACGGACATGATTATTATGAAGAATTGGTTGATTATTGTTCCTATGCTTCCAACTCTGCGTTGACGGGCGTATGTACCGTAAATAAGGAGCTGGCAGACCTGTTGAAAATCGTTGCTGATGTAGCGGGCTTTGACGAGGACGAAAATGAATGGCTGAAGATTTGTAAGTACTATGAAGTATACGGTACCAATGGTGAGCAACTGGTAGACCCCATTCAGGGCTTGGCTCCGTTCTCCGCACCGGAAGCGGTTCTCGGTGTAGGCGTAGAGAGCAATTGCTTCTACTATGACCGTGCGATTATTCCGAGAGGACTCTTTGCTAAGTTTGTACCTACCAAGTCCGGCGTATATCGTATTACTTCTCACAGCACCTCTCACAATGGTGTTGACGGTTGGATTTTCGATGAAAATAAAACCGAGCTCCTTGTGTACGAGCAGGACGAGAGAATGTTCAACGATAGCGACAATGTATCCATGGTATATTACATGGAGGCCGGTACTGCTTACTATATCAATATTGCATTCTGGGATCTCTACGAAGTAGGTTACATTCCGTACGATATTGAGTATGTGGCACCCACGTTGGAGCATTTCCGTTTGGCTTCTCCGGGATACTTTACATACGATAGTGACGCCACCGGAGATGCCATGTACTATGTAATCAGCGGAGGTATCGACGTTGTACTTGGAAGCGACGGATATTACTACGAAGATTTGGGCAAGGATGCGGCAGGCAATCAGAAGTACGGCAGCTTGATTTACGCAGACTTTACCGGTATTACGTCTTTGTTCAGTTCGCCCATTGCCACGGTTTACTCCTATGACGAGAACGGAAATGTGGAGTTGGATGAGAACGGTGATCCGATTAAGATTCTCGGTATGATAGATTTGGATGGATTTGATTTCAGCAAGACCGAGGATGATTTGTACATTCTCAGTATTTTGAAGAAGTACAACAACGATGCAGAGGCAGCGGATGAGTATTTGAAGACGCTTTGGGGTGAAGAGTACGAGGCGTATGCTGAGATCTACCAGCTGGAGGATGTATACGAGGGACGCTATCACGGGGAAGGCGAAGACTTGACCGATGAGATTAGTGCTTACTTGGATAAGATTCTTGAGGGCGACAAGTACGCAGAACGTCAGGGATGTGTACCGGTGGATGAGCATTTGGCTGAGATCCTCCACAAGTTGATGGATAAGTACACCTTCGAAAATGTAGATTATTCTTGGTTGAAGTTGTGCTACTATTATGATTATTTGGGACCCGAGCAGTAATCGGGAAAGATTCCTTCGGGAGTCGATAAATGAGGAAATGTTATGAAGATGATGAATAAGTTACGCGTTGGATTTATGATTCTGTGTTTCGCAGGTCTCTTGGGGGCCTGCGGAACGCAGGAGGACAAGCCGGAAGAACCGGAAGAAACCACGGATGCTACCTATTCCGTAACGGTTGTGGATGCATTGGGTAAGCCTTATACTACCGGCGTTATCGTAAGATACATGCAGAATGGGGAGCAGGTGGCAATGCAGGCAGTGGATGCACAGGGCGTTGCGAAGAAGACACTTCCCAAGGGAGATTATACGGTAGAGTTGATGTTTACCGACAGCGAGGCTTCGTATTATTATGACAAGACCGATTTGACGTTGTCCGCAACCAAATGTGAGTTGCAGGTGGAATTGTCTCGCACGCTTGGAAATGAGGCGCAGACCATTTTCGCACCTACCTCCGCCACCGGTGAGAGCAAGGAGTGCACTGCTTACCTGGTGACCACCGGAGGAACCTATGTGACACTTTCTGAAGAAGGAAGAACCTACTTCCTGTTTAAGCCTACGGAGGCGGGAACCTATGAATTCTCTGTTAAGGGCGAATCCGTGCAGATTGGTTACTACGGTTCACCTCATTTTGTACAAGCGCTGAACGTAGCAGACGTTACGGACAATAAGTTTACGTTGTCCATCTCTGCGTCTATGATCGGAACCGGAGATGCCGGAACCAGCGTCTATGTTATTGGCGTGGAAACTGCCGGGGCGAAGGATTGTATCCTTACCATTGAGAGAACCGGCAATGCAGCCCATACCATAGAGGATGAACCGTGGATGATCTACAAGACAACGGCGACACTGTCGAAGTTTACTCTGGGAGCGGATGCGAAGATTTCCGAGTTTGACCTTACGGCAAGTACCGACAGATATAACTTGGTGTACAATGAGACGGATGGGTTTTATCATTTGGATTCCGCAGAAGGACCTCTGGTGTTGGTTCGTTTGAGCGTAGATTCTAAGTACTTGGCGTGTTTCAAGAATATCCTTGATCGTTCCGGCGTGTCTAGATACTTCTACAAGGAAGGCGGAAGTTTTGATAAGAAGGAAAGCTACAGTGAGTGTCTGCTGGAGTACATTGAATACGCAGACGAGACTCATGGCGTATATCCGTTGACGGAGGATTTGAAGTACATTATTCAGCAGCGTGGCGACTATGTGGGCTGGTGGAACGTTGATTCCAGCGGATACCTGTTCTTAGATGAGGCGGGCAATCCGATTCCGGGAATCAACGCAGACATTGCATGGTTGTTGATGTGCTGTTATGTGGCGGAGTAATTTTTCCGCGGATAAATGAGGAGCGTGTTGGCTTATGACAAAGAATAAGAAGATTATTATTATTTCCGCCGCAGTTGCATTGGTTGTCCTACTCGGTGTGGTGTTGGCACTTGTTCTCGGGAAGGATGACGAGAAGAAGAACCCCGATAAGGAAGCAGGCGGAGATACCAAGATTACGTACACGGTTCAAGCCCAAGGCGAGGACGGCAAGGCATTGGCGGAGTTGGGCATTTACGTATATACCGATAGTACAAAAGCAGAGCTTGTGACCTTTGCGAAGACCGATGCAGAGGGCAAGATTACATTTACCGATACCACCTGTGAAGGTTATATTGCGGTGTTACATGAAGTTCCGGAAGGTTACTTGGCAGACGAGACCTATTCGATTAGCGGAGAGACAACGAAGATTGTGCTCAAGGCAGATCCTAATGCGGCGAAGGACGTATACGTACTTGGCGATGCAATGGGTGATTTTACGGTGAAGGCAGCAGACGGAACGGAATATACGCTGTCCGAATTGCTGAAGGAGAAGGATGCGGTTGTTCTGAATTTCTGGTTTGAGAAATGCGGTCCCTGCAAATCGGAATTTCCGTACTTGCAGGAGGCATACGAGGAATACAGCGACAAGGTTGTGGTCCTTGCTATGAATCCCGTAGACGGAGACGATGCTTCCATTGCACAGTATGCGGCTGACTTGGGGCTCACCTTCCCTATGGCAAAATGCGATGCTAAGTGGGAGCAGACCATGCAGTTGCAGGGCTACCCCACCACAGTGGTCATTGACCGTGAGGGCAAGATTGCTTTGATTCATATGGGTAGTATTCCGGATGCACAGACCTTCAAAAATACATTTGCATTTTTCACAGCAGATGGTTACGAGCATCAGGTTGTGACTGATATTACCGAGCTTGTAACACCTGAGGTAGGCCAAGGAAGTGAAGAGAACCCCTTGGAGTTCGGTGGTGTAACGGAATTTGAAGTGACAGTAGGAGCCGATCAGGAGATATACTGTAACATATACAAGGTGTCCGGCATGACCATGAAGGTTGAGAGCAAGAATGTGTACATCGTTTACGGTGAAGATACCATTTATCCTGAGAACGGAGTGATCACACTTCCCATTGTGACCCCTGATACTTTTACTCCGGCATTGATCGGATTCGGAAATGCCGGTAGCAAAGAAGAGACCTTTAAGGTAAATTTCGTATACGAACCCGGTACGGCTGGCAACCCGCATACCCTTCCTGTGGGTGCATTTACGACAAATGTGGCAGAAGGAAATGAACAAGGCGTGTTCTATACCTACAAGGCAACGGAGAACGGTGACCTTATCGTGGAATGCCTTGGTGTTTCACAGGGAGTTAAGTACGATTATGTGCTGTACAATCTCGATACCTATGTTTACAAGACCTTGAGCGCCGACGGTATCATGGATGACGATTCCGGAAATGTGTCATTTTCGATTGCAGTGAGCAAGGGAGATGTGGTACAGCTTACGATGAATACGTTACCCGATGATTCCAATGTATATCCGGCAGGAGTGTTTGATACCTATGTGTATCTTCGTGTACAGGAAGAGACCGCTAATCCCGGTCAGGGAGAAGGGGAAGAGGATGGAAATGAAGGAGGTTCGCAAGGCGGTGAAGAAGGCACAGTGACACCTACAGTAACGCCTGTACCCAGCAACAAAGACGTTACGTATACCGCTACGGTAACGGATGATCTCGGAACCCCCATCTCCGGTGTTTCTGTGAAGATTGATAGTGTTTCTCTTACCACGGATGCTTCCGGTGTAGTATCTACGGTTTTGAAGGAAGGCAATTATACCGTGACCGTGACGATTCCTGCAGGATATTTGAAGGGAACCACGCAGTATCAGGTGACCGCAAGCAAGCCTTCCGTGGCAATTTCCTTTGTGCCTGAGATGACCGGAACAACGGAGAGCATTTACCCCGGTGGAGAAGAGAAGAAGGCATATGTAGTAGGAATCGGTGATACGTTGGTTACCATGCTTCCCGATGAAGTGACTTACTTTATCTTTACTCCAAGCAAGTCCGGAATGTATAAGATTACTACCGATAATTCTTCGGCTAAGGTTTGCAACTGGGCAACCACGGCATATGTATTCCAAAGTGGCAGCAATGTGAAATCGTATACGCTGAATGTGAAGCCCGCTCAGTTTGACAGTGACGGTAATTGCGGTACTTCTTATGTAATCGGTGTTACGGGAGTGTCTCGTTGCAACTTGCAGATCACAAGAACCGGAGCAGCGAAGTTGGATGAGACCGACGTGGAGTGGACGGTGTACAAGGCAACAACTGTGCCGAAGTCATTTAGCCTTAGTCTCAGTGCAGGGCAGAGTTTGAAGTATGTTGATCTTACGGCAGAGACATCTGCATATACACTGGTGTACAATGCAACCGATAAGTACTATCACTTGAATTCCGAGAGCGGACCTGTGGTCTATGTGAATCTCGGCGAGGATGCTCCGTATGTGTCCTTCTCGGAATTCTTGGCAAATGGAACGGGTATTCGTAGATACTTCTATGATTCCAACGGTGACTTCGTGAAGAAGGAGGATTACACCTCTTGTATGCAGAAGTATGTGGATTGCATGGACACGAAGACCGGTGTGTATCCGTTGACCGACGATTTGATCTACATCATCCAGCAGTATGGTGATGCTGCGGGCTGGTGGGACAAGGCGTCCGATGGTTTTTATTTGTTTGAGGGTGTCTCCGGTGTGAATAAGGAGATTGCATGGATGTTTGCACTGTGCTATGCGGAATAAGATAATCATTTTGCAAGGTAATTATGCAAAATGAACGGTCGATTCGGCCAATCATGTGATATTTGGCTCCCTCACGAGAAGATTTTTTGTGAGGGAGTCTTGCATTATACATGCAAAAGTGCTAAACTAAATCAATAAGTGTTCATAGTGGTTTCTTGGGTGCATTTTCATAAGAGAAGCACTTGTGAGAAGCCAAGTTTTGAAGGAGGACATAAGATGAAGCGTATCAAATATCTGTTTGCCATGGCAATGGTTCTGTGCTTGGCATTTGGTTTGTGCGCTTGCGGTGAGAGTGGAGACGCTGAGCCTACCAAGGCAGCAACTCCTACGGCTACCGTTGCACCTACGGATAAAGTAGAGGCAACTCCTACCGAGACCCCGTCCGGCATGGTTACTTACAAGGTAACGGTTGTGGACGAGGGTGGCAACCCTATTGTGGGTGCTATGGTTCAGATTTGCAAGGATGCATGTCTGCCGGCAGTTACCAACGATTCGGGTGTTGCGGAATATACGGTGGCAGATACGGATGGCTACAAGGTAAGTTTCTTGTCATTACCCGCAGGTTATACATACACCACAGATGAGACGGAGTTTTATTTTGAGGAAGGCTCCAAGGAACTCACCATAACCCTGAAGGCAGAGGGTTAAGCCGAGAAATCGGTGATTCACATGAAAAAAGCCCGTGGTGTTCGGGTTTTTGGCATCCGTCGGGTGCCTAATAAAAAAAACGGAGGAAAAACACAATGAAGAAAATGATGACTTTGCTCATGGCACTCATGTTGGTAGTTGCCATGTCAGCAGTTGCATTTGCGGCAGATGGAACGGAATCTGATCCGTATACCCCCAGTGGTCAGGCGTTCACTACGGAAGAGATTGCTGCAGGAACGAATGCATACTTTACCATGTACCATATTGGTGGTATGATTTTTACGATTAATGATGCAGATGCGTATGTAATCTATGGTGGCACAACGTACAATGCAGTAGATGGTGCAGTAAGTTTTCAGCTGCCCCCCAGTAATCCGATGATGCCGGTTAATTTCCAGATTGGTAATAATGGAACAGAAGCGAAGACTTTTGATGTAACTCTTTCTTATCCGGTTGGAGCGAGAGAGAACCCGGAAGAGATTTCTTACATGAGCGAGTTTGCTGCAAGCCTTGAAGAAGGTAATGACCAGGGATATTACTTCAAGTGGATTGCAGAAGGTACCGGAACTCTGGAAGTAGAGGTAATGAACGCTACGGAAGGTGTTGAATATGATGTTATTCTTATGAATAATAACACGTATGCGAACAGAAGTCTTGCTTACGATGCTACTGAGAACGATTACGGTGTAACGGTAGTAGTTCTCGAAGTTAATGAAGGTGATGAGGTTATCATTCAGGTCGCTACTATGCCGGATGAGAGTTGGAACTACCCTGCATTGGACATTACCCTTTATGGAACCTTTATCGCAACTCCCGGTAGCGAGATGAATCCTTACTATGGATTTGCTCCGGAGTTCACTACAGAGGAGATTCCCGCAGGTACCGCTGTATGGTACAACGTATACGGTGCAGGCGAGATGATTATAACCATTGAGGATCCTAATGTATATGTAATCTATAATGGAACTACTTACAACCCGGTTGACGGTGTGGTAACTCTTCAGTTTGAGCCCACTATGGGTCGTATGCCGGTTGCTTTCCAGATCGGAAACAGCGGCGAAGAAGATGCTACATTTGACGTTCTTCTTGAGTACCCGGTTGGACATATGATGAATCCCGAAGAAGTTACCGACATTTCCGAGCTTGATGCTTCCCTTGCAGAGGGTAACACCAGCGGTTACTTCTATACCTGGACCGCAACCGAGGATGGCACTGTTAACTTCGAGATCACTGATGTTACTGAGGGTGTTGAGGCAGATGTAATGGTTTCCAATGGAACTACTTACGAGTACTTGACCATGAGCAGTGATGGCGTTGACGGCGTTCTTTCCATGGATGTAACGACAGGCGACGTACTTACTATTCAGCTTTGTGCACTTCCGGATGCGAATTGGAACTATCCCGCAGCAGATATCGCTGTAAGTGGTGCATATGAAGGTGCCGTATCCGATGATGGACCGCCCACAGGCGATACCGCTAATCTTGTAATGCTTGTATGCCTTGCAGGTGCAGCAGTTCTTGTAATGGTAGCTTCCAAGAAGGCTCGTGCATAATTGTAGAGTTTGATTGAGAGCGAGATGCAGGAGCATCTCAGTGGATATGTTAATAAAGCCACTTCCGACGATGCGTCGGGAGTGGCTTTTTCTATACTGCGATGTGATGACAAAACAATTACAATTAGCAAAATCAAAAGAAGCTCCGCGACATTCACACCGCGGAGCTTCTTATTGTTCTAATATACATCAACTCTGATAGAGTTCATTATTTGCTCAACAGTTCCTCCACAACCGTCTTCAAATCATCATATGTCAGAGAACTAACAAACATTGCGGATACAATGGCATCTTCGTCCAAGATTACCGTGTAAGGGTAAGCATCTCGGCCTCCAAGGGAGGAGTAGTAGCCACCGATGAAACCGGCGCCATAATCTTTTGCGAAGATAATGTTGGAATCAGCGTAATACTTGCCGATGTATTCAGGTGCTGTCTCGAATTTCAGCTCAGTATGAATCGCCACCACGGTAACGCTGTCCGCGTATTCGGAAGCGATTTGATCGAAGTACGGAAGCTCATTTACACAAGGCGTACACCAAGTGCCCCAGAAGTTAATAATGGTGATCTTGCCGGTACTTGTGGGGTCGATGGTCTCGGTGCTGATGCCTTCCGGAGTGATAATCTCAAGGTCGTAATTATAGCACAGATCGCCGATCTGATTGCCACGAGGAATGTCTGTGCTCTGCTCGGGAACCTTAACGGGTGCCCCGCTGTTGTCCTTCCAATAGGAAATGAGGACACCAATCAAAAATGCAATCATTAATGTTCCCACAACACCACGTACGATAAAGCGACGTTTCTTCATCTTCTCGCCATGTTGCTCCAAAGTTTCGTAAGGGGAATCACCGGTGGTCTCATTTGCCCGAAGGAAGATGCTCGTGCCCTTCCATGTAATGGCCTTAGTGGGGCAGACGTCAATACATTCGCCGCAACTGATACACTCCTGATCTCCTACGTGCAATACATCCATCTTGCAGTGGCTTATACAGAGATTACAGCCGGTACAAGCGGGCTTGTTAATCTTAATGCCGAAGATGGAGAAACGATGAAACAGACCGTACAACGCACCCAACGGGCAAATAAAACGACAGAATAGACGGAACACGAAGACGGAACCGACTACAATGCTGACCAAGATCAAGAACTTCCATGTGAACAAGGGGCCCAGCATGGAGAAATAGCTGGCATTTACCTTATTAGACAGGAGGCCGATGCCGCCTTCTAGGGTACCTGCCGGACAGATATACTTACAAAACGCCGGAAGCGGTGTATCCTTAAATGCGTAAGCGACGGGCACGATAAACACGAAGAACACAAGCACTACATATTTAAAATAAGAAAGGATTCGTGTCACGGGGCCTTTTCGCAGCTTCGGGGTCGGAATCTTGTGCAAGAGTTCTTGAATCAAACCGAAGGGACAGAACCAACCGCAGATCATACGACCGAACAGGACACCGTACAGCACCAAAATGCCGGCAACGTAATACAACGTACTGCGGTCGGCACTGAAAGAGCCTTGCAGGGAACCTAAGGGACAGGCGCTGATGGCGCCGGGGCAAGAGTAGCAGTTGATGCCCGGGGCGCAAAATTTCTTGGTGTTGCCCTTGTAAATGTTGCCGGACACAAACCCTTTCAGGTTGGCGTTGAACAGAAGTGCCGTATAGAGCTGAATTAATTTGCGCTTGGAGGGAGCCAGGCGCTTAACGTTATCAACAAATTTTTTCATAAGTATCACCCCAATCCAATGCACTCAGTGCAAATATTCACGGCCTTGGTCATAACGTCGGTCACGCCGCCGGTGGCAAAACCGTAGATGAGAAGCAGAGCACCGATACCGAGAATGACAAGGCGTGCAATCAATATTGTCTTATCAACAGAGGGCGAAGCGTCTGCAGCCGTAGCAGTAGGAGTAGGAGTCGGATTCTTACGGGGATAATCCGCCGCTGCCTTCTTAACCAAGGCAATCTCCCTCTCGAGAGAAGCACGGGTGTAATATGTGATAAATACGGCATAGCCGAAGCAGATCACAAGACATGGCAGGAGTACGCCCATGGCCTTAATCATGGAATCGTTAATCTCCGTACGATGAAAATTATCACCGTTCAGGGCATACGCCAGAAAACCGATGGCTGCCACTGCCAGGACACCTGCGAAGATGCGACTATGTACATGTCTGCCTCTGGCCAGAGCACCGATTTCTCGTGTTACGGAGGTATCGCATGCCTCCAAGTCCGTCTTATCATACAGACGCTCTAAAATCATATCGTATTGCTTGATCATCCGAGGCTTCTTAGATTCCACTGGCCATAGAAGCTGAAGAACAGCGCCACCCAGAATCCCCGCCAAGCACAGGTAGACGGGAACCGCAATGGTGGAGAAGTGTTCCGCCACCGCCTCCCGGGAAAATGGCTTGTCTCCACTCTTATATATATCCACGCAGGCAACCATAAGGCAAATGCCGGCGATGACCAGAAGTGCGCTGAGTATAATACCGTAGATTCCATGAATCCGCGCGTTTTTTTCTTTTGTCATATACGTTCCTCCATAAGAGAATTTCTAATTTTCAGTATAGCAAAGAATGAGACGAAAGTAAATGCAATAAAATCCGCAAGTATTATTAAATTTTTTCGACTTACATCCCGCGCATATGACAAAACAACTTGCAAATGCAATGAAATTGGGCTATTATAAGATAGTATATGTGTTCATAAGATGGAGTTACTATGTACAGATATAATTTAGGACAGAACGACACGAAGAAAGGCGAAAGAACGTATGAAGAGGAAGACGCTAACAAAGGTATCCCGAATTGTGTTGGTGGGACTTGTGTTGACCGCAATCATGGTAGGATTGGTGGGCAGCCCCAAGACACAAGCATCGGATTACCAAGCATCATATATTGAATTAATGGACAATGCTCCGGATTCGAATTACAAGGATTATCTGGACAGCTCGGTTATGTTCCGACTGCCGGATACGGTGAAGGATGACCAGGACATTTCGGTTATCATCACGGTGGCGGCACCGAACTTATTGGATGCTTACGAAGAAACCGATAAGTCCGTAAGCTTCTCGGAATTTGCTCTGACCGGCGATACGGCGTCTGAGATTACGGCGCAGATCGGAGCCGAGAAGGCGCAGTTCCTGAGCAAGTTGGATGAGCTGGCAATCGACTATACCACCGGCGAGAATTACAATACCTTGTTGAGCGGTTTTGAGATTGTAATTAAGGCTAGAGATTTTGAAGCGACCTGCAAGGCACTGGGCAAGGGCGAGAATGCCATTGTCAGTGAGGTGTACAATGTGGCTGAGACCAAGCTGGTGGAGAACACCGTCAACGTATATGAGACGGGTATCTTCAATAGTCAGGGGTCCGGATTTGACGGAAGCGGCATGGTAGTTGCGGTATTGGATACCGGTCTTGACTCGGCACATAGTGCATTTTCCGTAAATAACTTCACCTCCGATACGTTGGGACTCACCTATGATCAGGTGGCGGCACTTGTGGGACAGACCACCGCAAGCAAGCTGGCTCCCGGTCTTACCGTAGATGACGTGTATATTAATGAGAAGGTTCCTTTCGGATTTGACTACGCCGACAGCGATCCGGACGTATATTCCACCCATAACAATCACGGTACCCACGTATCCGGTGTTATCGTTGGTAAGGACGACACCATTACCGGTGTTGCTCCCAATGCACAGTTGGTTTCCATGAAGATTTTCTCTGACGTAATGGATACGGCGCGTGCAACCTGGATTCTTTCCGCTTTGGAGGACTGTGTAGTTCTCGGCGTTGATGTTATCAACATGTCCTTGGGTACTGCTTGCGGTTTCAGCCGCGAGTCCGATGAGGAAGTGTTGAACGGTGTATACGATAGAATCCGCGAGGCGGGAATCAGTATGGTAGTTGCGGCTTCCAACAGTTACAACTCCGCATACGGTTCCGAAGCAAACGGTAACTTGGGTCTGACCTCTAACCCGGACACGGGTACGGTTGGTTCCCCCTCCACTTACGACGGCGTTATGTCCGTTGCTTCCATCAACGGTGTAGAGACTCCCTATATCAAATACGGTGAGTCCATCATTTACTTCAGTGAGACGACCAACGGCGCCAGCGTGGAAAATGATTTCTTCAAGACCTTGCTTGGTGAAGAGGTCTCCAAGGAATTCGAATTTGTAGTAATCCCCGGCGTGGGACGTAGTGCAGACTATACCGGCTTAGACGTCAATGGCAAGATTGCACTGGTACGCCGTGGCTCCAATACCTTCGAAGAGAAGGCTATTATCGCACAGGCACAAGGTGCGGCCGGAATTATCATTTATAACAATGTATCCGGTGATATTAAGATGAATGTCGGAGAAGCTACCTTGGCGGTGTGTTCCATTTCCCAAGACGACGGTGAGAGACTGGCGGCGACGGGGGGCGGTAAGCTGACCATCAGTAGCACGCAGACCTCCGGACCGTTCATGTCCGACTTCTCCTCTTGGGGTCCTGCTCCCAGCTTGGAGATTAAGCCCGAGATCACCGCACACGGCGGTAACATTCTTTCGGCGATTACCGGTGGTTCTTATGACCGATTGTCCGGTACGTCCATGGCATGTCCGAACTTGGCGGGTGTTGTTACTCTGCTTCGTCAGTATGTAGTAGAGAATTTTCCCGAGATTGCCGACGACAACGTGAAGGTTGCGGCAATGGTAAATTGCTTGATGATGTCCACAGCGGATATCGTGTACAACACCAACGGCTTCCCTTACGCAGTAAGAAAACAGGGCGCAGGTCTTGCGAACTTGATGAATTCCATCAATACCACCGCGTACCTGACGACCTATGACAAAGACGGCAAGGCAATGGACAAGACCAAGATTGAGCTTGGCGACGATCCGAAGAAGAACGGCGTATATGAGTTGTCCTTCACGGTAAATAACTTCGGCGAGACCAATCTTGCATACAATATCGGTGCATACGTTATGACCGAGGGAGTTAGCGAGACCAAGACAAATGCCGGTGAGACTACCGTAACCGAGGAAGCTTACATCCTCAGTGGTGCACAGGTAGCCATTACCTCAGTAACCGGTGGTACACTTGATGGCACACGCCTTACGGTAAATGCAGGACAGAGTGCTAACGTAACGGTAACCGTTACTCTTAGCGACAGCGACAAGGCATACCTTAACAATTCATTTGAGAATGGTATGTATGTAGAAGGTTTCGTGACTTTGGAAGCTACACTGGGAACAGACATTGACCTGAGCGTTCCTTACTTGGCATTCTACGGCGACTGGACCGAGGCTCCTTTGTTCGACCTTGACTACTACGAGACCAACGCAGATGAGTTGGACGATTCCATTGCAACGGAAGATAAGACTATGGCCGATGCATATGCAACTCGTCCCATCGGTGGTGTATCCGACGACTATGTAAGTTATTTGGGCTCCTACTACTTCTTGCAGGATCCCGATGATATGATCATCTCCGCCAATAGAGATTATATTGCACTTTCCAATCAAGTAGGAACGATTCACTCCCTACGTTTTGTATGGGCAGGTCTGTTGCGAAATGCACAGAAGATCGTTATTACCATTACCGATGACACTACCGGAGAGGTTATCTTCGAGTGTGAAGATACGGATGTACGCAAGTCCTACGGTGACGGCGGTAGCATTTATCCGGCAAATGTAGAGATTGAATTTGACACCATGGATTACAATTTGGCCAACAATACCGAGTACACCGTGAAGCTGGTAGGCTATCTGGATTACGGCGATGGCGGTTTGGAGACCAATGATAAAAATGAATTTGAATTCCCGTTGGTAGTGGATTTTGAAGCACCGACCCTTACGGATGTTGAGTTCTACTACGAATACGACGAGAATCTAAAGAAGAACAGATTGTATGCCAAGGCGGCTATTTATGATAATCATTTCGCCATGGCATCCCAGCTGGGTTACGTAACGATGGAGGCAGACGCAGACGGCAATGAATCTCCCGTGATGAAGAGTTTTGAGCAGTACTTGACTCCGATTTACTCCCAAAGAGACAGTGTAACGTATGTAACTTACGAGTTGACGGATTACATCTATGATATTAAGGAGAAGTCCATCAACGCCAACAGTTTCGTACTTACCTGCTATGATTACGCACTGAATCTTGCAACTTATGAAGTAGGACTTCCCGATAATTATGTGGACTTCTATTTCGATGGCCTTGAAGAAGGCGTTACCTTGAGCCCAAACGAAGTGTTCTCCCTTGCACCTTTGGTATATCCGGATACGGAGTGGGCAGAGCTTCTGGAGTACACTTCTTCCAGACCCAGTGTTGTACGTGTTGTAAATAATAAAATCGTTGCCGCTGCCAGCGGTACGGCCACAGTAAAGGCTAGAGATCCTATCTCCGGCAAGAGCGTGACATTCCCCGTGACGGTGTTAGAGGAAGGCGATGAAGGTTATCGTCGTTACGACAAACCGGTTGCAGACATGTTCCGCGTAACCGGATATCAGACGGTTAGAGCATATTACATTGTGGACAGTAAGGAGAAGAAGATCGGAGATGACGGAGATATTCGCTTCTTCGAAGGAGATTTCTCTCTTACTATGTATCCTTCCGAGTCGGTATTATTGACGTATGATTTGGACGCATACTTCCCCAATGACACTGCGGTGGAATTTGAGTCCAGTAATGAAAGCATTGTAACCATTGACGCTTACGGTAACGTAACGGCGGTGGCAGAAGGTTTTGCATCGGTAACCGTGAAGGTTATGATGGATGGAAGAAGTACATATTATTCCGAATCGGTATCGGTAGAGGTTAAGGATCCGTTTATTACAACCGGAGCAAGTCTTACTCACTATTATGGTAACGGTGGCTTGGTAACGGTTCCGGCAGATTTGACCTTGACGGAGATCGGAAGCTTCGCATTCTCTAACTTTGACTATGTGATGAAGACCGAAGAGGAGCTTGCATTTGATGATGCGGAGACCTCCAAGCAATGGTACATCGGCGATTCTACCATTACGAAGGTAATCCTCCCTGAAGGTATTGAGAAGATTAATGCTTACGCATTTGCGAACCTCACCGCATTGGAGGAGATTGTGCTTCCGTCTACGTTGGAAGCAATTGAGTACGGCGCATTTTACGGCTGTACGGCACTGCAGAAGATTACCTTCAGCGGTGAGAATAATTTGAAGATTATTAACCAGAATGCATTCGAAAACTGCGATTTGCAGGGCACTCTGGATTTGACCGCAGCGTGCGTAATCTCTGACTATGCATTTGCGGGAAATGTGGATTTGAAGGGCGTGAACCTCTCTGAGACGTTGTTGTCCATTGGCCAGTACGCATTTGCAGGCTGTAAGAGTCTTGCAGAAGTGAAGCTGGAGGCAAGCAAAGTGAAGTACGGTGAGTATGCATTTACCGGTTGCGAGTCCCTGACCAGCTATTATGTCAATGCTTCGGTTCTTCCGGAGGGTATGTTCTACGAGTGTGAGTCTATGACCAAGGTAGTTCTCGGTCCGGACGTTAATACCATCGGAGAATTTGCATTTAGAGACACCGCTATTGAAACCTTTGAGATTATGGAAGGCAACAAGGCGTATAAGGTTCAGCTTGGAGACAGCGCTACCGATTACATTGTGTCGGCAGACGGTACGCAGTTGGTGGCAGTTGCACCTGTGATTGAGGGCGCATTTTCTTCCGCTAACATCGGTGGTACGCAGGTTACTTCGGTAGCAAGGGGAGCGTTCTCTCATAATACCGAGATTACCTCTATTGTATTGGAAGATGTGACATGGGTTGGCGAGTATGCATTTGCATCCAACGAGAGATTGACCGCTGTAACGCTGGGCAAGCTTACGAACATCGGTGAGTATGCGTTCTTCGAGACTGCGATTACGGAACTTCCCGCATTTACTGCGGATACGGTGATTGGACAGTATGCATTTTCCTTCACGGACATTACTACGGTTACCATTCCCGATAACATGGTAATTGCAGAAGGCGTATTCAGCGAGTGTATGAGTCTTGCAACCGTAGTAATCGGTGATAATGTAACTATCGGTGATTATGCGTTTAGTGTTAACAAAGACAATGTATTCGAAGTAAAGAGTTACACCGAAAATGGTAAGAAATATTTCTACTATGTATTTGATTCGGCGTTGAAGTCGCTTACCATCGGTGAAAATGCCACCATCGGCAAGAGTGCATTTGCATATCAGGCAAGCCTTGAGAAGGTAACCTTGGGAGCGGGCGCACAGATTGGTGAGATGGCATTCTACAACAATGAGAGTTTGAAGGAGGTCGATCTCACTAAGGCCATAAGCATCGGTGATTACGCATTCTCCGGAGATGTATATTATGTGTGCTTGGACGATGCCATGCAGTATGCGGCGGTAAGCACGGAAGGTCAGTACATCTACACGTACCATGCACCGGCATTGGAGAAGGTAGAACTGACGGCAGCTACAAGCATTGGCGCACATGCGTTCTCTTATTGCAGAAGTTTGAAGGAAGTTGTTCTGGGAGATGGCATTACCGAAGTTCCCGAGTTTGCATTTGCAGGCTGTGACGTGCTGGCGGTAGTGAATCTGTCCAAGGTAGTGACGGTAGGCGAGAGTGCATTTGCCGAGACGGCACTTGTGGAAGTGGATTTGTCCGCAGCAGAGAGTGTAGGCAATTATGCATTTGTATATGTATACGAGTTGAGTAAGTTGACGCTTAGCCAGAGCGGAACCGACATCGGTGAGGGTGCTTTCAGTTATTGTGAAGCATTGACCGACGTGGAGAACAGTGAATATTCCGAGAACATCGGCGATTATGCGTATGCATATACTGCCCTTGCGAAGATTGACTTGTCCGGCGCGGTATCCATTGGTAAGCAGGCATTTATCAAGGAGGAACTTACGCCTTTCGCCGTAACGCTGGGCGAGAAGCTGGAAAGTCTGGGCGATAACCCCTTCGCTATGTGTGCACTTCAGCCTTTCGGTAAGGTGGAAGTACTGGAGTTCAACGGTCAGACTTACGAATCCACCAACGATACGTATAACATTAGTGAAAATGTACTGGTTATCGACGGCTCCCTGTATTGCAAGATAGACACCGGTCTTGAGTTAATTACTTATGCAGGTATGAATCATGTGGACGTTAAGGTGGCGGAAGATACGGTACGAATTACCGCTATGGCATTTGCCGGCAGTGATGTGCAGATGGTAACCTTGCCTTACACGGTGAAGGCCATCGGTCACAAGGCATTTTATGAATGTGCGGAACTGAAGACGGTAGTATTCGGAAGCTATGATGCTCCGATTCTGGAAGAGGAATTCGACCCCGCATATTACGAGACCTACGACCATATGCCGGGTACCGGTGAGTTCGGTGCTTATACGGATTATGACGGAAATGAAGTGACCATTGTGGGTATCGGCTTGATTCCCTACTACATGTGGAACTCCACCGATGGAATGTACTCCAACGTATTCTACGGTGCAAACTTTGTGGACTATGTAGGATTTGTACAGGACAAGATGGTTATGGTTCGACCTGTGAACGGTAAGTATTATGATTCTTATATTTATGCACAGTACTTTGATTTGTGCATCGACGGTTCCTCCGCAGCGGATGACGTGACACTTGCTGCAATTGCGGCAATTGCAGCGATTCCGGAGCGAGTAACCTACGAAAACAAGGCTCTTGTAGAAGCAGCACGCGAAGCCTACAGTAAGATTGCAACTACGGAACAGCAAGCACTTGTAACGAACTATGCGGATCTTATTTCGGCAGAGCAGAGAATTACGGCGCTGACTCCGGTTCCGGAAGAAGTACCTACGCAGACGCCTGAGAATCCTTCCGGAGTTCCCGGATGGCTTGGCTACGCTATTGGCGGTGTTGTGCTTGCCGGTGGAGCGGCAGGAGGAGCATTCTACGCAACGAAGAAGCGCAAAGCTTCTAAGAAGGCTGCAGAGGGCGTTTCCGAAGAGAATGTAGATGAGGCGACGGCAGAAGTCATGGACGCCGAGGAAACAGGAGCCGAGGAAGCGACGGCAGAAGATGCAGAATAATTTAACGCAGTATACGTAGAACCGCAATGATCAAAGCAGTTGCGGTTCTGCGGAAACCGACTCAATGTATGAAGGAATGCGGAAAACGATGAATCAAAAAATCAAAGCAATTTTATTGACCTTCCTACTCGCCACTTCGGTTGCCATGGTGACCGGGTGCGGAGCGGAAGAAACCCCGTATCAGACAAATGATGCGGAGAATTACACCGTCAGCGTCAAATACGACGCTAACGGCGGAATCTTTACCACCAACACCTCGGTAATTGTAGACTCCTACAACATTTCCGAGATGAAGACAAACGGGAGTGGTCAGGTGGAGCTGGCGCTTTTGTCTCCTGACAATGAAGTCAGAGGTACCGACGCCTTTCGTGCAGTGAATAACGGATATTTTCTGGCGGGCTGGTATACGGAGCGCATAGAGAGTAGTGACAGTGCAGGCAATAAGGTGTATTCCTATTCCGGCAAGTGGGACTTTCAGAAGGATCTGCTGAAGGTGGATGCCGGTAAGACTTACTCATCGGCAGAGCCGGTGGTAACCCTGTATGCGGCATGGATTCCTCTGTTCCAGATTGAATTCTATTCTTTGGACTCCGGGGAGCATTTGGATACCTATACATACGATCCTCTGGCTGAGACGGAGATTAAGGTTCCTGCTTGGGACGAAGGAACCGGTGCGATTAACATGTACCGTTTTCCTGAGAGGAGCGGATACACATTTAACGGCGCCTATTACGATGCCGACGGAACAAAAGCGGTAGATACAGAGACCGTTGCACATCCGGGTGTTATTGATTATGAAACCGGAAGTGTCAAGGACAACGTATTGAAACTGTATGTAGATTGGACCGAAGGTGAGTGGTATCACATCTACAACACCCAGCAGTTCTTGGACAATGCAAGTGTTAATGGCAACTACGTGATTCATGCAGACCTTGATTTCACGGATGCCAACTGGCCTACGTCTCTGATGCACGGTAACTTTAATGGAAGTATTGAGGGAAATGGACACACCTTTAAGAACATTTCCATTACACAGACCAATAACTCTAAGGTAAATGCGGGTCTCTTCGGACATGTTACCGAGAAGGCGAAGATCACGGATCTAATCTTTGAAAATGTGACGGTCACCATTAAGGCGGGTACTCGTGTGGCAGGTACCAGCTACGGTCTGTTCGCGGGAAGCATTTCCGGCGAAGCGGTGCTTAAGGATGTGAGCATTGTAAACGGTACCTTGCAGATTGATTCCGGTTGCTACTTCGGTACCGATGATTATTCCATCGGTCTGTTGTGCGGCATGGGAGATGCTTCTGTGATTGATTATTCGGATATCACCTGTGTGGCAGTGGGAGATAAGCCCGAACGTGTACAGATTACCGTGAATGACAATACGGTAACTGTTCAGATTGTTAACGAATAGCTGTAACAAGCCTAGTTATAAATAAATGATAAGGAGAGATAACATGAAAAAGAGATTGATTTCTTTGATCCTCTGCCTCGTTCTGTGCGTGGGAACGTTGGCGACTCTTTCCGGTTGTGGCAAGAAGTCTGAGAAGGCCGATGCATTTGTAATCATGGTCGATCAGTTGGACGGTTTGTTTAACCCCTTCTTCTCCACATCCGCATCCGATGGTACGATTGTATCAATGACACAGATCGGTATGCTTTCCTCTAAGTACGTAAATGGCGAAGTAGAGGTTGCATACGGTGATAATGAGGCCGTTGTTGTTAAGGACTACGATGTAGTAGAGAACGGTGACGGAACGACAACTTATACATTTGTATTGAAGAACGGCATTAAGTTTTCCGACGGTCATCCTTTGACTATGGAAGACGTATTGTTCAACTTCTATGTGTACCTTGACCCCGTATACACCGGTTCTTCTACCTTGTACTCCACCGATATTCTCGGTTTGTCTGAGTACAGAACCCAGACCGTCGGCTCCGCATCCGATGACAGCGACGATTTGATTGCTTCTCAGGCGGCTATCAGAGCACAGACCAGAATTAACGAGCTGTTGAACCTCTTCAATTCCGAGCTGAAGGCTTCCAGCACCAAGGAAGTTGGCTATGCAGAGATGAAGAATGCGATTCTCGGATACTCTCTGAGTTCCGGTTACAAGTCTGCGATCTCCAACGATCCGTCTACCGTAACCAATCAGAACCTGTTGGATGACTACGAGCGTGCCCTTGAATTGTTCAAGGAAGAGCTTGAGTCCGACTACCTTAGCGCACAGGAATCCTACACTGACGAGCCTTACAAGTCTCACGAAGAGTTTAAGGACGAAATCTTCTGCTTCATGTATACCGAAGGTTACGTAGAAGTGAAGTTCGCAGAAGGCGAAGACGGCAAGAAGGATCGCACGAAGATTGAGACCTTGACCCCTGCTTATCCTTCCACCATTACCACGAAGGAAGCAGCCATTGATTATGTATACAACGACAAGATTGCAAGAGAGTTGAACGTTATTCTTCAGTACTGGGCAACCGCAGCAACCTTGAACAATGAGTTCACCGCTAAGGCGAAGGAAGTAATTCTCCATGAAAATGTATCCGATGACGGTGCATTGGCAGTGCAGAACATTTCCGGCATCGTATCTCTCGGACATACCGAAGCAGCAGGTACGACCGTGAAGGTAAATGGAACCGATTACACGGTAGCATCCGGCCATAATGCGGACGGAACAGTTACCGACGCAAGTCAGTATGACGTATTGCAGATTACTATTGACGGTATCGACCCCAAGGCAATCTGGAACTTCGCAATCCCCGTAGCACCGCAGCACTACTATGGTGAGGGTAGCAAGGTAGGCGTTGATATTGCAAACAATAAGTTTGGTGTAGAATTTGCAAGCTTCAGCTTCATGACGGACGTAATTCAGTCCCCCAGAAATATTAAGCTTCCCATGGGTGCAGGTGCATACAAAGCAACCGACAGCTCCAACAGCGATGCTCCCAGCGAGAGCAATTTCTATGCGGACAACGTAGTATATTTTAAGGCAAATACCAACTTCAACACCGTAGGTGCGGGCATTGAAAATGCTAAGATCGAGAAGGTTCGTTACCAGATCGTAAGTTCCGCAAATGCTATCGCAGCATTGGAGAACGGAACCGTTCATTACATTTCCCCGTCCCTTACTACGGACAATTACGACAAGCTGGAGAAGTTGAAGTCCAAGGGTATGGTTACCATTACCGAGGACCAGTTGGGTTACGGTTATGTAGGTGTAAATGCAGCGAAGATCACCGACATTAACCTCCGTAAGGCAATTATGTGTGCGATGAATACCGCGCTTGCACTTGACTACTATCGTACCGGTACCGCATCTCAGATCTATTGGCCGATGTCTATGGTAAGCTGGGCTTATCCGGATGGCGTCGATGCAACCGACAACGGTTTTGATTATCCTCAGCTTGGTACTTGGAGCGAAGATATCGCAACGAACAACATCAATAAGTATATGCAGGAGGCAGGTGTCAGCGCAGGTGATGATTCCTTGAAGATTACGTTCACCATCGCAGGTTCCAGTCTTCAGGATCACCCGACCTACAAGGTATTCAGAGATGCGGCAGCACTTCTGAATGAGCTTGGTTGGGATGTAGAGGTTGTCTGCGATACACAGGCCCTCACCAAGATTAACACCGGTTCCCTTGAAGTATGGGCAGCTGCTTGGTCTTCTGCTCTGGACCCTGACTTGTATCAGGTATACCACAAGGATTCCACCGCAACCAGCACCCTTGCTTGGGGTTACAACTATATCAAGACCAGCGGAACCGCTGAAGAGCTTGATATCCTCGATGAGCTTAGTGATTTGATTGATGACGCACGTTCCACCAACGACAAGGCAGTACGTTCCGACCTCTATCAGCAGGCAATGGAGAAGATTCTTGACCTCGCGATTGAGCTTCCGGTATATCAGCGTAGTGTATTGTACGCGTTCAATTCCAACGTAATTGATGCATCCAGCCTTCCTACGGAAGCAGAGATGAATCCTTATTCCTCTCCTTTGGATCGCATTTGGGAAGTAGAATTTGCTAAGTAATAGCGGAGTGACTTATGATTAAATATATCATTAAACGATTGGCATTGGCAGTATTGATACTGCTGGGAGTTTCTTTGATTATTTATTTCCTCATTCGATTGATGCCCGTTGATTTTATCCAAGATAAGATCAACGCCATCAATCAGGGTGGTGCAACCGTAAGCGAAGAAACGGTAGATGCCATGTACGAGATGTATGGTCTGGGCGACAACAGCGTCTCGGGTATTTTGAAGGGATATTTCAATTGGCTCGGAGCATTGGCACGTTTTGACCTGGGAACCAGTTTTGTATACGGTATTCCCGTGGCGGATGTTATCTTTGACCATATGGGCATTTCCTTTGCCATTGCCCTAATCGCGACGATATTTGAGTTTTTGATCGCCATACCCCTAGGTATTACGGCGGCCACACATCAATATAGTTTTCGAGATTACATAGTAACCATTTTGGTTATGATCGGTATCTCCCTTCCCTCCTTCTTCTTCGGACAGATGTTAAAGGATTTGCTGTCCCTGAAGCTGGGATGGTTCCCGCCCTCCGGATTGATTGACGCTACGGTGACACAATCGGGCGCGGCGTTGTTGCTGGACTATGCACGACACATGTTCATCCCCATTCTCACCATTATTATTCTCAGTATCGGTGCAAGAATGCGTATGACCAGAACGAATATGTTGGAGGTCTTGAACTCCGACTACATCCGTACCGCACGTGCCAAGGGTCTGAAGGAAAGCGTAGTTATTAATAAGCACGCGTTTCGTAACACCTTGATTCCGCTGGTAACATCCTTGGCGGGCTTGTTGCCCTCCCTGTTCTCCGGTGCCATTATTACAGAGCAGGTATTTGACTTGCCCGGTATCGGTAACATTGCCTTGGATGCCATGAATCGAGGCGATATTCCCTTTATCATGGGATACAATATGTTCTTGGCCGTATTGAGTGTCCTGGGTATATTGCTGGCAGACCTTATGTATGCCGTAGTTGATCCCAGAGTAAAATTGGAGTAAGGAGGCGGAGTATGGACGAGCTGAATAAGCAAATCAATGAGCAGGAAGCTGCGGATACTCAGATGCCTCTGAATTCCGAAACTCCCGAAGAGGCAGGGAAGCCTGTGGATACAGAGGTTCCCCTTGATAAAAATGTGAGACTTATGTCTCCTACCCGTATGGTAGTACGTCGTTTCTTCCGTTCCAAACTCAGTATTGTAGGTTTGGTGATGGTAATCGGTCTCTTCTTGTTTAGCTTCGTAGGTCCCCTCATTTATAATCGATGGGGCGAGATTGAACTGGACGAGAGTGGTAAGACCGAGTATGCGGTTTCGGAAGTGACGTATACCGTAAATGGCGTGGAATACACCACAAGACAGACGACAGAGAAGTATCTGAAGGATAATTTCCTTGCCCCTCCGTCTTCCGAGCACATTCTCGGTACGGACAATGAGGGCTACGATATCTTTGTACGATTGATGTACGGCGGCCGAATTTCTTTGATTGTAAGCTTCCTTGCGGTGTTCCTAATCACTGTATTGGGCGTTATCTTAGGTGGTATTGCAGGTTATTTTGGTGGTGCCATTGATAATATTATCATGCGAATCTGCGACGTACTTATCTGTCTGCCGGGCGTGCCGATTTTGCTGATCATCAGTACAATTTTGGACGCTTCGGACATTGATGCGAAGTATCGTATCTATTTGTTGATGATTTATCTGACCTTTATCTCTTGGCCGGGAACGGCACGTTTGGTAAGAGGACAGATTCTTTCCCTTCGCGAGCAGGAGTATATGGTGGCTGCGGAAGCCATGGGATATTCCACGCCGCGTAAGATTTTTAAGCATTTGGTTCCCAATGTTATGCCACAGTTGATTGTACAGATGAGCTTGAGTCTCGGAAGTATGATTCTCTACGAGGCAACCCTTTCCTACCTGAACTTAGGTGTTAAGGCGCCATATGCGGCTTGGGGAACTATGATTAACATCATTTCCACCAATCAGGATATCTTACAGAATCACCTGAATGTGTGGGTGCCTGCCGGCGTATGTATTGTCATCGCCGTACTGGGCTTCAACTTTGTGGGCGACGGTTTGCGTGACGCTCTTGACCCGAAAGCAAGGAGATAAGCGATGAAGAAGCAAGAGAATAACAATACGCCGAAGGAAACGGGAAAGACCGGTTACCTTACCGGCAGAGAGATCCGCGCCATTGCAAAGGAAAATGCAAAGGTAATGAAGCGGTTGGAGAAATATAAGTATCGCAAGGCCGAAGAGTCGGAATATCTCACCGAGTTGAAAAATGAGGATAATATTCTGGAGATTGACGACTTGCATACCTATTTCTTCACAGAGCAGGGCGTGGTGAAAGCAGTCAACGGTGTGTCCTTGGATGTACCGAAGAATGCCACCGTAGGAATCGTTGGAGAGTCCGGTTGCGGTAAGTCCGTAACCAGTATGTCGGTGATGCGTCTCCTTCAGGGACCGCAGGGCCAGATCTATTCCGGAGAGATTCGATTCAAAGCATATGATTATAAGCTGGATGCACAGGGCAAACGTATTCCCAAGGCCGGTACCGAAGGCGAATACGAGATGGAAGAGAAGGTTTATGATATTGCCAAGATGCCGATTCGTGAGATTCATAGAATCCGCGGCAAGCAGATTGCAATGATTTTTCAGGAGCCTATGACTTCTTTGAACCCGGTGTTCACCATCGGTCAGCAGTTGGATGAAGTCACATTTATTCACGAGCCCGAAGCAACCAAGGAACAGGCCAAGGCACGTTCCATCGAGATGCTGAATCTCGTAGGAATTGCAATGCCGGAGCGAGTATACAATGCATTTCCCCATGAGTTGTCGGGTGGTATGCGTCAGCGAGTGATGATTTCTATGGCACTGGCCAGCAATCCTCGTTTGATTATTGCGGACGAGCCTACCACGGCATTGGACGTAACGATTCAGGCACAGATTCTGGACTTGCTCCGTGACCTGAAGACGAAGATTGACGGTTCCATTCTGTTGATTACTCATGACCTTGGTATCATCGCAGAGATGGCGGATTATGTGGTGGTTATGTATGCGGGCCGAGTAATCGAGAAAGGTACGGTTTCGGAGATCTTCCACAATCCCATGCATCCGTATACCATCGGACTTCAGAAATCCAAACCGACTTTGGAATCTGACAGCGATACGCTGTTTAATATTCCGGGCAACGTGCCCAACCCCATTAATATGCCGAACTATTGCTACTTCAAGGAGCGTTGTTCCAGATGCACCAAGAAGTGTTCGGGGGATTATCCGGAGATGATTCAGGTGAGCCCGACCCACTATGTGGCATGTCATTTGTACAGTGAGGAGAACGAAAATGGCTGATGAAAAAGTAATCACACCCGTACAGGAGGCCCATGCCGATCCTGCGGTGATGTATGATGATGCGGCAGAAGAAGCCAAGTTCCTTGAAAAGAGAAGAAAACAGATCGAAGAAGATGCTAAGAAGCCCTATGACCCCGAGGCGATTTTGGAAGTGCGCCATCTGCGCAAGTGCTTCCCGCTGAAGAAGACCCTTACGGGTAAGGTAACGCAGGAGCTGATTGCGGTGGACGATGTGTCCTTCAAGCTGAAGCCCGGTGAGACCTTGGGTATCGTAGGTGAGTCCGGTTGCGGTAAGACTACCATGGGTAGAGCGATTTTGAAGCTTCACCAGCCCAGCGGCGGTCAGATCATTTTTAACGGGCAGGACATTACCGATTATAAGTCTGCACAGATGCGAGAGATTCGTAAGCAAATGCAGATCATTTTCCAGGACCCGTATTCCTCCCTTCCTCCCAGAAGTACCGTGGGCGGTATTCTGTCTGAGCCGGTAATGGTTCATAACATCGTGCCCAAGGTTCAGGTGAAGGATTACGTGCTAGAGTTGATGGAGAAGTGTGGTCTCAGAGATTACTACTATGAGAGATATCCTCATGAATTCTCCGGTGGTCAGCGTCAGCGTATTTGTATCGCCCGTGCTCTTTCGGTGAATCCTCAGTTGGTTGTCTGTGATGAGCCGGTATCGGCACTGGATGTGTCCATTCAGGCGCAGATTATTAACCTGTTGAAGAGTTTGCAGGAATCCATGAACTTGACGTATGTGTTCATTTCTCATGATTTGTCCGTAGTTAAGTTCATTTCCGATAAGATCGGTGTTATGTATCTCGGTTCTATGATGGAGTTTGGTACGAAGAAGGACATCTTCGCAAATCCTCTGCACCCGTATACCAAGGCACTGTTCTCGGCGATTCCCCATCCGGATCCGGATGTGAAGATGAACCGTATCGTGCTGAGTGGCGATATTCCGTCCCCGGCCAACCCGCCGAAGGGATGTCGTTTCCATACGCGCTGTCCTTATGCGAAGGAGATCTGCAAGCACATTACGCCGGAGTACAAGGAGTACGAAGAAGGACACTTTGCGGCATGTCATCTGTTGGAGGAGTAATAGAGTTCTATGAGTAAGAAAGGGAAGAAAGAGAAGATTACGTACATCGACGACGGCAGAACCATTGCCGATATGTCTGCTCTGGGCGGAGGCAGTAAGAAGTCGTCTCAGACGTACCATGAGAGCTCCGGCTCTCGGGCTAAGGATATCTGGACTACCTACTGGGGTGCGGTGAAGATGATGTTCACACCGATGCTGGTGGTAGTCTGCGGAATCCTGATTATCTATATGATGATGTCGCTTCTGTTTTTCTTGCTGTAGTGTTCTTGTTGTAGGTGCATATTATGAATATGTGAGATATGAAAGCGTCGCTTCCGGGCTGTGGGTCTGGGGCGACGCTTTTTTGTGGTTAGAGGATGCAAGAATATATGTCGTGAGATGGTGCGGTCGTTTGGTATAAATGGAAAAGATGGATTGCAGAAGAAGGGAAAATGTGTTACTATGGAAATAGAATCATGTTCTGTGGAGGAAGTGCATAATGAACATCGAGAATAACATTTTGAAATATTATCTCCGAAACGTCTACTTCATCACCGGAACGGCGTACGCCGGGAAGTCAACGACGGTGAAGATGCTTTCGGAGCGATACGATATGATATGTTGCGGGGAGAATTATCATTGCGACATCACAGACAAGGTGGCGGACCCCGCCATACAGCCGGATCTGTGCTACATGAATCAAATGAAGAGCTGGGAAGAGTTTGTGAAGCGTACGCCGGAGGAGTATGCGAGGTGGATATTCGGTGTTGCCGATGAGGTGGCCGGTTTTGAGGTGGCGGAGCTGATTGCCCTGTCGCAGAATCGAAAGGTGATTGTAGACACTAACATCCCCGTAGAGCTTCTGCACCAAATCTCCGACTACGATCATGTGGCGGTGATGCTTTCGCCCCAGAGCATGAGCGTAGAACGATTCTTCGATAGAGAGGATCCGGAGAAGCAATTCATACTCAGTGTTATTGAAGGCTGCGAGAATCCCCAGGAGGTCATGGCAAATTACAAAGCCGGTCTTGCGCGTATCAACAGTAAGGAGAACTACGATAGGTACGTTAATAGTGGTTTCTTTACCGTGGTGCGGGAGGAGAGTAGCGAAGACACGCGAGAAGAAGTGTGCCAGAGGATTGCGGAGCATTTTGGGTTGGAGAAGCCCGTAGCACCCTCATCTACGAAATAGAATTCTAGCATCCCCCCCTTCTACGCCCCGTAGACCCCGAATTTTTGGCTAGTCTACGGAGCGTGGGTGTGATTTTAGAACGCTTCATTGTATGTTGAATCCGACGAAAGGAGGTACCGGTCATGGATCAGAGCAAGATCGGTAAGTTCATTGCACAGAGACGAAAGGAGCAGGGGTACACCCAGCGATCCCTTTCGGAGCGACTGGGCATCAGCGACAAGACCGTGAGCAAATGGGAGACCGGCAACGGGTTGCCGGAAGTCTCACTGATGTTGCCGTTGTGCGAGGCGCTGCACATCAGCGTAAATGAACTGCTAACAGGAGAATTCGTGACCGACGCCGACTACAAAGAGAAAGCGGAGGAAAATATGATGGATCTAATTGCAAGAGAAAGAGAAGAGAACAAGAAGAAGATGGTGTTGACGGTGGCAATCGGTATTATCGGTATCGTATCATTTCTCACCATTCTTCTAACGGTGTGTGCGTATACAGACGTAATCCCTACGCCGATTAAGGTGTTGCTTATAAGTATTGCTTGCGTGATATTCGGCGTGAGCATGTACTTCGCCATGGAGGGCGATCGTACCGTGGGTTATTTCAAATGCAAGCACTGTGGTGAGACA
Source organism: Lachnospiraceae bacterium (assembly GCA_045546575.1). GTDB lineage: Bacteria > Bacillota > Clostridia > Lachnospirales > Lachnospiraceae > ISDg. Next base: position 30,771 of record JAZQDC010000003.1, read on the forward strand.
TTTGTGCCGAGCTTCGGTGCATACACCATTGGAATGCATATTGTGACCACGAGACACCTCAAGTGCCCCCATTGTGGTAAGAGGAGCTGGTGTAAGAAAGTGCTGACGAAGGAGTAAGCGCAGGACGTAGCACAAACTTTTTGCAGAAACAAGATAGGATTCTTGCTTCCTCGGTCGTATAATAAGTAAAGGAGATCTTTCGGAATTTGATAGATTATTGCGAAAGCGAATGAACGAGTTGTAGGGGGTGAGAAAATGAAGGAGCGAAAATGGTTCATGCCGGTATGCATCATAGCAGGCGTTCTGCTACTCTGCGCTATCGGAATCGGCATTGTCGTAGCGGTATACAAGTCTGGGGGCTATGATACTGCGGAGGGACGATGCCTAGTCACCGAAGATGGTACGTACATTCTTGTGGTGGACGATATGCCTATCAAGATGACCGACCGCAGTAAGGGCAAGGATTTGTTCGAGGGTGTGACCACCGGCGACAAGATTCGCGTTGTGCATAACGGAATTGCCGAGAGCTATCCGGCACAGGCCGGCGTATATCGTGTTACCCTGCTACAGGACGGTGGTGAGGCGGACATTTCCGATGCGGTGCGTAAGCAGCTTGCAGAGCTTGGCTGGATTAAAGAGACTCCCGGTGAGGAGAAGGACGCAGGCGATGTACAGCAGGGACTTACGGAAAGCACCTTCGGCGCACAGTACATTCGGACAAATGGAGGTGCTGACGGCATTCACTATCCGATTGTCACCGTGATTCGATCCGTGAAGGAGTTAAATGATTATTATCTGGAGTACAAGAACACCTTCGACCTTGAGCGCAAGGACAAGGTATATTCCGATACCACCATCGGATTCCCGGACGCTTGTGAGAAATACGACGCGGCATACTTCGAGAAGCAAGTGCTAATCTTGGTTGTTCTTGAAGAGGGCAGTGGTTCCATCCGACACGAAGTGACAAGGGTGGGAACTACCGAAGACGGAGCATTTGCCGTATTCATGGAGTCTAATGCGCCGGAGATCTGCACGGACGATATGGCACAGTGGCACATTATTATCGAAATTGATGCAGAGACGGCACCCGAGTCGGAATCCGAGATTACGGTATTTATGAACGGAAATGATATTATCGCCAGACGCGGCATGCGGTGCTTCAAGAAGGGCGCGGCGGAGATTCGCCTGAAGGAGCTGGAAGGCTGGGAGTATGAGATATTGGATTACGGCGCAATGGATGAGCTCGGTTGCTTCAATAGTGAATCCGGTGATTTCGGTATCCGTTTCTGGCCGGTGGGTCACGACGAAGGAAGTGTAAGCGTGTATTATCTGAATCTGTTCGGTGTCTGTGGCACGGGACTGTCCCAACGCATAATTACCGTAGGCGGCCGTGAGGCTTATGAGGGTACCTACGACGGCAAGGCGCTGTGGGATTTCATTCATTTTACCGGAGACTACACGCATTTTGTTATTGAGAATCGAAACGCAGAAGCTTGGTGGGAGGAGTTCGGAACCGAGGCGACACACATAATAGAGACAGCGGTATTGTTGGAAGAGCATTGAATGCCGGATGAGTCGCAAACGAATAGAACATGTTCATGTAAGGTCAAGTAGCCTAAGGGTTGCTTGGCCTTCTTGCATGCATCGGACTATATGCGAAAATGAATATTGGGCATAAAAAAGAAGCAGATAACGGGAATCGAACCCGCCTTTCCAGCTTGGGAAGCTAGCGTCATACCGATAGACCATATCTGCATGCCATCATTATACCACAAACCCATAAAAATACAAGATGAAAATGAAAAAATGTGCTCATTTTCGAAGATGTCGCAACCATGTTTTTTCGTGAGGTCAACTATCGTTACCTTGCATTCCACCGCCGGTGGTGGTATACTTTGGATTACGATGATTATGTGATTGGAGGGTTACAAATGAAGTACGATTTTCCGAAGGACCTGTATGTTGATGTACGTATTGAAGAGACGGCAAATGCCGGATATGGGGTGAGAAACGGCGAGGTGGAGCAGAATTCCGCCATTAGCACTGTGGGTGCCATGATTCGTGTGTATGATGGGGAGTTGTGGTACACAAGCACCACCAACGATATCGACAGCATTCAGCAGGAGATTGATAATTTGGCTACCTTGGCGAAGCCGAATCCGGACATCCGGAAGGACCCGGTGGTGGCGAGATTCGAGGTACATAAGGCCAAGGAGCTTCGCTACCAAGGGGATAAGGATATCCGAGGGGTGACGAGGGAGCAGCGGGAGGCGCTGGTGAACGAGTATATTGCCGCCTGTGTGGACGACAGCATCGAAGAGATTAAGATGAACATGACGTACCTGTCTACGGAGTATAAGCGCAAGTGCTTCTATTCCAGCAAGGGTACGGAGATAGAACAGGACTATCAGGCTTGCAACTTCTCTATGTTCTATCAGATTGTTGTAGATGGCATCGCTACCGGTGCGGGCAAATACTACCGCACTATGTCATTTGACGAAGTACGTGGCCATGTGGAGGAGATTTTGGCAGAGCGTGACCGTTACCTTGACTATGCCCGCAATGCAGTGGACGTGGAGCCCGGAGTGTACACCTGTGTCTTGGCACCGGTTGTTACCGCCATGTTCACCCACGAGAGCTTCGGACACAAGAGCGAGGCGGACTTTATGCTAAATGACAAGACGCTCAGAGAAGAGTGGGTCATGGGTAAGAAGGTGGGCAGCGAGAAGGTGTCCATTTGCGATAGCGGAGCTATGCCAAACAATGGCTGGGTGCCTTACGACGACGAAGGCACGAAGGCACGAGAGACCTGGCTTATTAGGGACGGTATTCTCACCGGGCGCTTGCACGATGCCAAGTCCGCGGATGCGCTGTCGGAAGAGCTGACGGGCAATTGCAGAGCCCAGAGCTACCTGCATAATCCCATTGTTCGTATGACCAATACTTATATGGCAGCAGGCACCGAAGATCCGGAGGAGATCATTTCACAGGTGAAGGACGGAATCTATGTGTACAATGTGAATTACGGTACCGGACAGTCTACATTTACTATGCAACCGAACCTATGTTACCGAATTCGTGACGGCAAGTTGTGCGAGCCCCTTCGGGCAAATGTGGTGACCGGAAGTGTATTCGAAGCATTGTTTGATATTGATGCGGTAGGTACGGACTTTGTTTTATTTGACACATATTCCTGTGGCAAAGGTGGCCAGAGTGTGCCTGTGTCCGCAGGCGGTCCTACGGTTCGTGTGAAGAAGTTGACGGTGAATTAGGGGGTGGATGTGATGAGAGAAAAGTTTGAATTTGAAGAGATCTATTCGGAAGTGAAGATCGAAGAAAATAAAATCGTGGCATTTAACCGTAAGTGCGTGAAGCAGCAGTCCTTTCGTGTGCAGAAGGATGGCGTGCTGGGGGTACATTTTCAGTTGGGTGAGATGAGCGACGAGGACGGGTTCCGAAAGGCAGAGGAGAACTTGTCCTTGGGACGCCCGTACCCCTACGAGCTGGAGACGGGAGAGAGACACCGGGACAAGACGGAGCGTGTGTACACCGACAAGGAACTGATGGAATTTGCGCAGGAGGCCTTGGCGCATCTGTGCGAGAAGTATCCGAAGTTTCGATTCTCGGGGAACTTCTGTCAGTGGAACAACGGAACCATGCAGTGGAATGACAAGGGACTTTCGTATAGTAACAGAGACTGCAATGTCACCGCAAATATCAACTACAAGCACGTGGACAGCAAGGATTTGTCCGACGGAGGCTTCTACCCCGGTATGCGTACTTACGATAAGCAGACCTTGTTCGATATGGCAGACAATTACCTGGGCAATTTCGAGAATACGGTGGAACTGCCGGAGGAGGGCATCATTCAGATGCAATACTATGGTTTCCTCGGCAAATTGGTGGAATCCTTGGATGCGGAGCAGTTGGCTCTGGGGTCGTCCTTGTTGACCGGCAAGCTGGGTACGCAGGTATTTTCCGAGGCATTTACCTTGATTGACGATGTTTCCGATGAGGAGTGCTGGCATAACAACTTCTTCGATGGCGAGGGCTGTGTGAAGGAGGGGGACCGTCGCGTGTTCATTGACCACGGCGTACCGCTTCTGGGGTATGCAGACAAGCGGATTGCGGCAAAGTACGGCGTGCCCCATACGGGAAATGCATGGCGAAATTATTCCGACATCCCCGGCAACGGCAATACGAATATGAAGATTGAACGCAGTGAGAAGACCATTAAGGAACTTCTGAACGGACGACTTTCCATTATCCCCGTTATGTACAGTGGCGGAGGATTTAACGACAAAGGAGACTATGTCATGCCGGTGCACCGTGCATTTCTGTGCGATGGAGAGAGGATTCTCGGAAGTCTGCCGTCCTTTACCATGTCCACCAACATGTTTGACATGTTCGGCAAAGACTTTATCGGCGTGGGCGCAGACAATGCGGTATTCAATGACAAGTCCATTCTTGTGAAGATGAAACTGAGTTAAGGATAGAACAAGATGAATCTAATTAATGCGGAACAGATTAGTATGGCATACGACGAGCGACCGCTTCTGCAAAATGCAGATTTCTCGTTAAATGAGGGAGAAAAGGTGGGCGTTATCGGTATCAACGGTACCGGCAAGTCTACACTTCTAAAGATTATCGGCGGTTTGGAGGAGCCGGATGCGGGTACGGTGACCAAGGCAAATAACTTGGTAATCCGGTACTTGCCCCAGCACCCTTCATTTGCCCCGGGAGAGACGGTGTTGTCGGCGGTGCTTCGGGACATTACCGACGAGACGGAGCGTTATGGGGCGGAAGCGGAAGCCAAGAGTATGCTGACGAAGTTGTTATTCTCGAACTTTGAGGAAGAGGTGGCGCACCTATCCGGCGGTCAGCGGAAACGGTTGGCACTGGTGCAGACCTTGCTGGCCAAGGCGGATGTGCTACTTCTGGATGAGCCCACAAATCATCTGGATGCAGAGATGACGGAGTGGTTGGAGGAGTACTTGAAGAATTATCGTGGGGCGCTGGTGATGGTGACCCATGATCGATATTTTCTTGATAGTGTTACCAATCGAATCGTGGAGGTGGATAAGGGGCAGATCTTCAGTTATAAGGCCAATTATCAGGGGTTCCTACAGTTGAAGGCGGAACGTGAGGACATGCAACGTGCCTCAGAGCGGAAGCGTCTCAGCATATTGAAGACGGAGATTGCGTGGATGCAGAGAGGAGCCAGAGCCCGTTCTACCAAGCAGAAGGCCCATATCCAGCGGTATGAACGTTTGGCAGAACAGAAGGGAATTGAGGAAGAAGCAAGTCTCGAGATGAGCTCTGTATATTCGCGCATGGGTAAGACCACTGTGTCCTTGGAAGGTGTCAGCAAGAGTTACGGCGACCGAGTGCTGATGCGGGACTTTACCTATCATTTTCTGAAAAATGATCGGGTGGGCATCGTAGGTCGTAATGGTTGCGGTAAGACCACGCTTCTCAGAATCCTTACGGGCACGGAGACGCCGGATAGCGGAACTATTGAAATCGGGCAAACCGTGAAGATCGGGTACTATGCCCAGGAGATTTCACATGAAGATACGCAGGAGGATTCGGTCCCCAAAGCCCATGCACTGGCGGTGATGAATCCGGAGAAGCGGGTGATTGATTTTATCCGCGACACGGCGGAATATGTGCAGACCGAGGACGGTCCGGTGTCGGCATCGGTGATGTTGGAGCGGTTTTTGTTCCCTCCGGAGAAGCAGTACGCCAAGATCGGCAAGTTGTCAGGTGGTGAGAAGCGTAGACTTAACCTACTCCGAGTGCTGATGGAAGCGCCAAATGTACTGATTCTCGATGAGCCTACCAATGATCTGGACATTCGGACGTTGACGATTCTGGAGGACTATCTCGATCATTTTGCCGGTATTGTGATAGTTGTATCTCACGATCGTTACCTCTTGGATCGAACGGTGCGCCGTATCTTTGCATTTGAAGATGGCGGTGTGGTGCGTCAGTACGAGGGCGGTTACACAGACTATCGTGCCAAGAAGGAATCGGAGGAAGCCGAAGCCACGGGCGCAGGGGACATGACCGGGCGTGGTGGTAAAGGGAGTCCTACAGCAGGTGGCAAGATGAGCGGAGGTAAGTCTGCCGGAGATGGCGGAGAGTCTGCAAATGACGGCGAAGTCGGAGGCAGGGGCAAGAAGACCGTGGTGGGAATCACCGAGCGGGTGCGATTTACCTTTGCCGAACAGCGGGAGTACGACACCATCGAAGACGACATCAGTGCCTTGGAAGAGCAGATTGAGGAAACCGAAGCCCACATTGCGAAGAATGTCTCAAACTACGGCAAACTCACAGAGCTGACGGCACAGAAGGAGGCACTGGAGGAGCAACTGCTTCAGAAGATGGAACGCTGGGAGTATCTCAGTGAGAAGGCCGAGAAGATGAAGAGAGGATAAGAACAAGATGAAGAGCAACGAGATAGAGATTATGAGATGTTTTCTATGTACTTTGGACGAAAGCTTGCCGTTTCCGAAGTACAATGAGATTAAGATTGATGAGGAAGATGCGCTGTACGGTTACATTCAGAAGCTGGTGGCGAGCACCTTCGGGAATACGGCGGCGAAGATCGGCGAATTTGCCGAGGGCGATTATCTGGACGGTATTGTTACCGACGATCCGGACGATTTGGAGCCCTTCGTAAATGTGGTGACGGAGACGGTGTACGACCTTGTGAAGAACAATGCGGAGATGCACTCCGGCACGGGAATTTTTACGTTCTGTGTGGTGGAGGAACAGCCCTTTGTGGGATTCTATAAGATTCCGTTTCAGGAGCAGTACATTTGCGATATCAACCAAGAGGAAACGGTGGCTTGGAAGCTCAACGCCCATGTAGTGCCCAAGACCGCGTCGCTAAGGGGCTGCGAGTATTTTTTAATTAATATACTGGACCGTTATGTACGCATTTCCGACAGCGTGTATTACATCGATGATTGCAAGGTGAATTATCTGGCGGAGTGTGTGCTTCAGCTTCGTGCGAAGAAGTCCGAGAAGGAGAAGGTGGACATTATCCAAGAGACCACCATCGAGACCATTAAGGAGCATTATCCGCAGGAAGAAGTGGCGCAGAAGATTATGGATTATCGTACCGAGGTGGCAGACCATGTGGAGAAGACCGGTCGTGTCAGTGTTGCCAAGATTGAGGAAGCGGTATTTGCGGACAAACCAGAGGCGGCGGAGGAGTATCGCGAGAAGCTGGAAAATGAACGCATCGAGCGAGAGCCCATGCCGGTCAGCAAGAAGACAGAGCGCCAGTACATGAAGAAGCAGAAGCTGGTGACGGACAACGGAATTGAATTGTTGGTTCCGGTGGCATATTTGAAGAATGCGAACTATGTGGAGTATATTCAGGACGAAGAGGGCAACATTACCATTGTGTTGAAGGATATACATGCGATTAATGCCTAATAATAATGCGAGGAGCGAATATGAATAATTTTTTGGTTTTTTTGAAGGAGGCCAAGACCTCTTATCATAGCGTAGCCGTGGCTAAGACACAGCTGGAGTCCGCCGATTTCACAGAGCTATCCATGGAGGAGCCTTGGAGTCTTAAGCGTCCCGGCGCGTACATGTGTGCACCCTCGGACAGTATGCTCTATGCATTTGTCATCGGAGCGGATTACAAGGCAGGCGATGCTATGCGGCTGGCGGTGGCACATACCGACTATCCGTGCCTGCACATTAAGCCCGGTGCGGAAGTGAAGGGTTCGACGCTCTTAGATGTGGAGGTGTATGGCGGGCCTATTCTCAATACGTGGTTGGATCGTCCGCTTGGCATTGCGGGGCGTGTCTATGTAGAGTCGGAGGGAGCCGTAGAAAAGGTGTTAGTGGACAGCGGACGTGGGGTAGTGACTATCCCGAATCTGCCCATTCATTTTAACCGCGACGTCAATAAGGGAGTGGAACTGAAGAAGCAGATAGATCTTCGACCCCTTGCGGGCTGTGGCTATGGGGAAGGCTGGTTCGCCGATTATGTGGCGGAGCTGTGTTATTGCAAGCCTTCGCAGATTCTGGACTACGATTTGTTCTTGTATGTGGCGGAAGCGCCGGAATACGTTGGACTTCATGAGGAGTTGATGTCGGCACCGAGACTGGATAATCAGACCTCCTGTTATGCACTGCTAGAGGGAATTCGAGAGAAGTGGAACTGCCTGTGCCCGCAGGGCCTCTCGATTATTGCGTTATATGACAATGAGGAGATTGGCAATACTACGAAGCAGGGAGCGGATTCCGCGTTGTTCACCATGCTTCTGGAGAAGATATATGAAGGCTTGTTCGGACAAATGAGCCACCTGAAGGAAGCAATCCTGAAGAGCCGCATGATTTCCTTGGATGTGGCCCATGCACTGCACCCCAACCATCCCGAGCGATACGATGTCGAGAATACCGGCAAGTTGGGGGATGGTGTGATTCTGAAACTCAGTAGCAATCAGCGTTACGCATACGACCCGCAGATGGTGGCGGAGACCATGCTTCTCTGCCGCAATTCCGGCATTCCCTATGCGAAGCATGTCAATCATTCCGACCAGCCCGGCGGTAGCACCATGGGACCGGTTCTTTCTTCTTGGCTTCCCATGCCTACGCTGGATGCGGGAGTACCTATTCTCGCCATGCATTCGGCAAGAGAGCTGATGCACCGAGGAGATATGGAGGCTTTGGAGGCATTTGCGAAAGCGTTCTTGGTAGGCTGAGCAAGAGAGTTATTGATAGTGCATCATATTGTTGAACAATAAGAATCGCCCGACCGTATCATTAAGATATGGCGGGCGATTTGTTCATATTCAGTCTTCCCAAGGCACCAACAGTTCCGCCGGAACCAGAGAAGCGTCGAAGCGATAATGTCCGGTAATATATGCGGCACTGCGTTTGAGATAGTCCTCTTCGCGCTTGGGCTGTCCACCGTTGTGGATAATGTAGGGGCGGCCGTCGGCATTTCGCTTGTCGGACACAATGCCGATGTGACGGTCGTCGCCGAAGATGACAATGTCTCCGGGGTGCCACTCTGCAATATCGTCGGGGTCTGTAGTCAGGGTGATGCCGTAGGTCTTGAAGAATACTCGGAGATTTTTCACCCGACGAAAATCAATGTTGGGGTCCGGCTTCGAGGCCGCAGGGTAAGCCTCTGTTCTGGTGGCTATGTCCTTGTCCACCATGTCCTTCAGGCAGTAGCCCGCTTGCTTAAAGGCTCGCCACACCACGTCGGTGCACACGCCGATATTCTCCGGCGGATATGCGGTTTCGTAGTAGGCATCGTTGTACACCGGATGCTTCTCCGCGTCGGCGCGAGCACCCAGTACGATGTCGGCGTAGTCGTCTAGGCCGTTGCCGTTATAGTCCATGGGACTTCGTATCGTGGCAATCCCGAAATCCTCGGCAGTGTAGGTATCCTCTTTAAACAGCACGTTAAATGCATAGAGAAACACAAGAGTCGCTACTAGGAAAATACCCAATATGACGGCAAGGGTTATCAGTAGTTTTTTCTTCTTCGTCTGTGGTTTCATTTGAAATCCTCCCACAAGGAATCCTCATCGCAGGTGACAAGTAGATTGCCAGCGGTGCGAGAAAGGTATGTTTAATATATAGTCCTAGTTTACCGTATTAGAAGGCATTTGTCAAAAAAACATCCCACACAGGAGTGTGGGATGTTAAGAGTTTATTATTTGGTTGCTGCTTCAATCAGCTGCTTCAGCTTCGGCATACGATTCATGGCGATTACATACTCGTGATTGTATACCTGCTTGATGTAATCGTCGCCGTTGCCTTCCAACCATTCGGAATGCCAGGTCATAAACCAACTCCAATGGATGCCGTCTTCCTTCAACTTATCGGGGTTGGGGATAATACCGTTTTCGTGGAGACAGATGGGCTTGCCGCTGTCTCCGGCAACATTGGCACAGTAGGTGTAGAGACCGGCCTGAGAACCATCGGTCTTAGCGTAGATATCCGCACCCACGATGTCCACGTACTCATCGCCCGGATACCAGTCGGTATGCTTTGCAATGCTAGCAGAGAATCCGCATACCCAGATCAGGTTGTTGAGACCTTGCTCGTTGGTGTAATAATCGTACATAAGACGCCACAGTTCAATAAATGCCTCGGAACCGCTCTTGCCCCACCAGAACCAACCACCGTCAAATTCGTGGAAGGGACGCCACAATACCGGCACACCGGCATCTTGCAGCTCTCTCAGATAAGGAACGGCCTTGTCGAACTCGGCCATAAGCGCTTTGTTCTCCTCGGTGCCCTCGGTCAGAGCAGCCTTGAGATCGAAATTGCCCTTGCTGGAATCGTATCCGGCATCGCCGTTGGGTGGTGTGCCCATGTGCCAGCAGATCGAAACCAATCCGCCGGACTCCCACCACAGCTTAGCACGACGGGTTACGCCCTCGTAATCGCCGTTGATGAAGTCGAGGCCCTTAAGAACCGCGGTCTTGCCCGCAATGGCAAAGATATCGTTGAACTCCGTACCGCCTGCGTTGGTGCCTTCCTGCTGCCCGGAAATGATGTACTTGCCGCTCATGTCGCAGATAAAGTTGTACACTGCCTTAGCAGCATCCGTTGCATTTGGATTCGTTAAGTTGTTCTCCAGACTAATCTGGTAATTCTCCAAAGAAGTGTCGCGCCCCTCGGTAACGGTGGGAGTTACTCCGGTATCGCCGGAGGGAGTGTTGTCATCACCGCCACAGCCTGCCAGAATGGAAGCAAGCATGGTAACAAGAAGTGCAAATGAAAGAATTTTCTTCATGTGTAAACCCTGTCCTTTCTTCATATACGGGGATATGTACCCTTATACCATCATTTTACCATGTGCACCCGATACTGTCTAGCATGGAAATGCTTGAGAATCGTACAAATCTCTACAGCGGGAAAGTGACGCGTGGTTTGGCATATCGGCAAATGGGTAATTGTAACGCTCATTTGGTAAGACCATGAAATGTCGTTGCGTGGAAGTAAGAATTGTGATACACTAGTAGCAAGATAAGGATGACGAGAGAGGGGTTCCATAAGCCCAAGTTTGGTGGCTTAGGAATACGCTTGGAGGTGACACATGGTTAAACGCAGTGATTTATTGGCACTGAATTATTATAAGAAGACAGTCCTGACCGGTAGTATTGAGAAGATGAATTATCGTATCAGTTGCAAGAAGCCTGCAGAGGGAGAAGAAGGTTCCCCGATGTTTTCGGTGGTCATTTATCCCGGACCGTATTGCTATGAGAAGACGGCGGACAGTCTGAAGCAGTGGACGGAATTTCCCTTCACGGAAGAAGGGTTGGAGGCTGTGGCAGAGTATCTGAATACACAGTTTGCAGAGCAGAAAGCGTTGTGGGACACTGTGGGCAACGGGTACGGTAATTAGATAATGGAGGGACACATGACGAAGAATAAGAAGTGGACAGTATTAGTGATTGTACTTGGCTTATTATTAGCGATATCTATGGGTAGCGCTATGGCATTGGATGAGGATGAGACGCCGATTGTAAGACCGACAGAGGACACGATTACCGACACCGGACGTACTTTGAACTTGGATGGTATCATCTACATTAATCAGTACATCAAGGTAGAAGGATATGAAGGAATCGATGTTACTAAGAACGGTGGCTTGATGATCTGGACCAGCACAGTAACGGAAGACGATGCAATCTATGCAAATGCTGAGATTATCAATGCAGGTATGATTGCAGTTGGCGACGAGTACAGACAGACGACCCAGGGACTTGCGGCAGCACAGTATGCGGATAAGTTGTATTTGCGTGTATACCTGCAGCTTGAGGATGGTTCTTATGTATATGGTCCTCTGAAGGAGTATTGCGTACGTGATTATTGTGAGACCATTATTACGAAGTATGCAGGCAAGGAATCTGCATTGAGAGATACTTGCGTGGCATTGTTGCACTTCGGTGCGGCAGCACAGACTTACTTTGGTTACAATACCGACGAT
>JAZQDC010000004.1:0-159226 GCA_045546575.1 Lachnospiraceae bacterium
TCGGCACCGGCGGTACCATAACCGGCATAGGCGAAGCCTTAAAGGCAAAAAATCCGGATATGACTATCTGGGCGGTTGAGCCCCAGAACGCCGCAATTTTATCCGGCGGCTCCATTGGTACTCATATTCAGATGGGCATTGGCGACGGTGTTATCCCCGCAATTTTAAATCAGGAAATATTTGATGATATTTGCATAGTTGAAGATGAAGAGGCGCTTCAGGCCTCTAAGGATCTGGCATCCAAGGAAGGTATTATGTGCGGCATTTCCAGCGGTACCAACGTGGCAGCCGCCCTAGCTCTTGCTAAGAAACTGGGCCCGGGCAAGACCGTGGTAACGGTACTTCCCGACACGGCGGAGCGATACTTCTCCACGCCACTGTTCCAGGGGTAAGACAGTCTCTATTTCAAGCAACATAACAGCATAGAAAATGCGGAGCTCAATGTAGCTCCGCATTCATTATTTTGCATGTTTAATCATAATCATATATCAGTGCATCTTCCAGTGTCACCTTCCGTGTTACATGAATCACCGTCTTCCCCTCACTGTCACCGATCTTCAGAAAAGCGTAGGTGTCATACTCGCAGTCTGTAACATAGAGCCACTCATCATTTGCCGCAATGACAAAGATCTCATTTCCCGCGGGACTCACTCTACTCACTCTTTCGGTACCACACTTTCTCCTTCAAAATAGTAATACGGCATTTGATCGTGCCCAATGGAGAAATCCTTTATGGGCGCACCGTCAATGTCGCTTCTTCCGACCACCATTCGGTCACTATATACCGCAACATTCCCTTGAAATAGAATCGCTCCGTCTTCCACAACAAACACGTGAATGTGATGAGCGTCGTAGTGATAATCTCCGTAGCACACATAAAAACGGTTATCCCGACAGAACATGGTCCACGGGAACATGCTCTCCTCCTCTTCGGTACCAACGCTATCATAGGGCAAATGCTTCACCATCTCGCCTCCCAGCTCCGGCATTTCTGCCGTCCAGAGAACCTTAGGTGAATTCAGCACATCCACGGCAATCATTCGATTTTCTTCATTCTCCAACGAAAAATAAAAGAGAAACTTGGAATCGTCGCCACAGCTCATGCTTTCAACAATCTGCCCTTCGCTGACGCCCTCCCACAAGACAACCTTCTGTAGCTCGTTCGTCTCCACGTAATATACATATGCCACAATATTCTCGCCCTCGTGTCCGATGACCGCCAATGCACCTGCCTCTTCGCACAACGCCTCCTGAAGCATTGTGAATCCGGAAGTATCCGCCCCTAAGCTTGCCACATACTTTGCCTCCGAACATCATTCTGTTCACCGGCAAAAGCCCCTTCGCACTAATCCCGCAAAGTTCCTATCGGTATAATCTTAACTCCGTCTTCTCTTGTATAAGCCATCTCCCCGCCGGTGATAACCATCAACAAATCCGGTTCACGCAATCTAGCGCGACCCTCCTCATTTGCCTTTATAATCAGTCTCTTTAATTCCAAGAGATGCTTTGCACCTTCTTCAATCTCGCGACTTCCCAACTTAAATTCAATCAGCGCATACCTTCCGTTGGACAGGTGTAACACACAATCTGCCTCCAATCCGTAGCGGTCATGATAATAAGAAATCGTACCACCCAAGGCTGCAGAGTACACTTTCAAATCTCGTATACACAAACACTCGAAGATATAACCAAAGGTGTTCAAATCCTCTAGCAGGATATCCGGCGACAGCCCCAGCGCTGCCACTGCAATGGACGGATCGGTAAACTCCTTCTTCTTACCGGATCGAATCGTAGTAGCGGATCGAATGGACGGACACCACGCCGGGATATCCTCTATCACATAGAGACGCTCCAAGGCACTGATATACGAAGACAATGTAGGCATTGTAATGTCGCTATAATTGGATGAAACGTCCGCAAGAATCGTCTTGTCCGAGGCCAACGTGGAAATGTTTCGCGCATAAGACTGCAACACTGCTCGAACTCGTTCCGGACTGCGTTTGACTCCATCTACCGTAGATGCATCGCCGGTACACACACTGTCCACATAATTCTGTGCCACAAACAATCTGGCCTGCGCTGACTTCTTTCCCAAGCCGGAGGGCCAACCACCGCGACATGCCGCGAAGACCAATTCAGGAATCGTTAATTCGGAACAGATTCCATTTATGTCATAACTGTTATCCCAAAACAACTCTCTCAATGACACTTTTCCGTTAGATTCCTTAGATTCATACAAACTCATTGGGTACATTACCATTCGCGAGATACGTCCGGTTCCCGAATGCATAATACTCGAATCATCTACCGTTGTGGAGCCGGTCAAGATAAATAATCCTTCTTCATTCTTCACGTCTACATAATTTCGTACTGCATCCCATAATACCGGTGCCATCTGCCACTCATCAATCAATCGAGGATTCTCTCCTTGCAATAAAAGTGACGGCTGCACATCTGCCGTTGCCAAATAGCCTTTCGTCTTATCAGGGTCTTGTAGTTTGATGACACTCTTCGCCTTCTGCTCCGCGGTTGTGGTCTTGCCGCACCATTTCGGTCCCGCAATCAACACCGCACCCACAGCATCCAATCGTTCATCCAACAAATCATCAATTATTCTCGGCAAATAATCCACAATATCACCTCCTCAACTGTAATATAGCATTTTCCAAGGCATTTGTAAAGCCATTTTCATTTTTTGAGGTGTTTTATTTTCACTTTTTGAGGTGTTTCATTTTTATTTTTTGAGGTGTTTCATTTTCATTTTTTGATGTGACAACCTCTTAGCACAAAAAAGAGTGTTACAGTAAGTATGGCTCTTAATCACCTCATACATGCGTAACACTCTCTTATCCATATATCAAATATCTTAGTCCCAACGAAACAAGTCGCCACCCTACCTAAACTCCACGCTCTTAAGCATCTCCTGAATCTCCGCCTTGTGCTCGGCATCGGTGCAGGTGGTAATCAGTAGCTCTCGGTCCAGCATATAGTAATAGCACACTTCTGCCGGAACGGCACCGGAGTCGTCAATGTACGTAATGCGAGTTGCCTTGTAACCTTCCTTGCCGAAGATCACGTTCTCTTCTACGTTGAAGCTGTAATCGCCGTCACTCTGAAAGGCCTCCAACACATCGTCAAGGCTCTCCTCCGGATCAATAGAAACAATGCTTATATAATATTCTTCCGTAGCATTCTTTGCATCAAACCGCTCCATATAGGTGGACTCGCCCTCCGCAGCACCCAGAAGCACCTGATTGTATTCGAAAGAACCGGTGTTATACGTAATACTGTACGGGTACAATGTGGATCGAAAACGCTGCTGTCTCGCACCATACGCATCCATGGCCAACAGCACCAGCACCATAATCACGCAAGCGCACCCAAGGCAAATGAGCAGCTTCTTCTCAAAGGACATTCCTTTCTTCGCATCTGTCGCTTGAACGTCCGGAGCATTTCCCACTTTGTTCTGTGTCTTCATTCTTCATCCTCACATTTTCGTTGTATTCCATGCCATTATGCCACAACAAGAGACACAATGCAATCGGCATTTTTTCATGTAGACGGGCATTTTCTCATCGCTTTTTGTACCATTTGCTAGTAGAAGTTTCTCCTTAACTTTGCTATACTATTTGTTAAGCTCGGCGCATATATCACTTTCGTGACCGTCCGTTGCCCTTGCTTATATTATATTTGTTGATTGTGAAGAAGTTATGTTCCGGTACCTACCATATGGCAATCTGCCGGACTACCTTCGAATTCGAGGTGTTTTATCTATGAAGAAATACGAAATGGACATGTGTAGCGGGTCTCTCCCTAAGAAAATGTTGCTCTTCGCCGTACCGTTGATTCTCTCCGGTATGTTGCAGCTCCTGTTTAACGCAGTAGACCTTATGGTTGTCGGTCAATTTGTCAGCGAGACCGCCCTAGGTGCCGTTGGTTCCACCGGTTCCTTGATTAACCTGTTGACCAACCTATTCATCGGTCTTTCGGTAGGTACCAATGTACTGATTGCCCGATATGTGGGCGCCGGAGCCGATAAGGATGTACACGAGACCGTACATACATCCATTCTGGTAAGTTTTCTAAGTGGTGTTGTTCTTGCCGTTATCGGTGTTACCTTTTCCAGACCGCTTCTGGAACTTATGGATACTCCGCCTACGGTTCTTGACCAAGCAGCTCTCTACATGCGGATTTACTTTCTGGGCATGCCCATTATGATGGTGTACAACTTCGGTAGCGCCATTATGCGTGCCATCGGCGATACCAAACGTCCCCTCTATTACCTCACCATCGGCGGTGTGGCAAATGTAGTGCTGAATCTGTTCTTCGTCCTGGTGTTAGACCGTGGCGTAGACGGTGTTGCTTATGGTACGGTATTGTCCCAGCTGATTGCCGCTGTACTGATCATTCGAAGCTTGATGCGCATGGACGGTCCGTGCCGCCTGTCCCTGAAGCAGTTACGCATTTATCGTCGCAAGTTCCTGTCTATTGCGCGTATCGGACTTCCTGCAGGATTGCAGGGTTGCATCTTCTCCCTGTCGAATGTAGTGATTCAGTCCTCCATTAACTCTTTCGGTCCTTTGGCTGTATCCGGCAACTCGGCGGCAAGTAGTATCGAGGGATTCATATACGTTGCTATGAACTCCTTCCATCAGACGGTGCTGAGCTTCACAAGCCAGAATTACGGTGCAGGAAAATACCGCCGCATCGGCAAGATTTTGGCATGGGGTCTATTATTCGTCACCTTAATCGGAGGTGCTCTGGACGGCATAGCACTCCTCTTTCAGGAGCCCTTGCTTCACCTGTATAACAAAGACCCGGATGTGATTTATTATGGTTGCCTGCGACTCAAGGGCATCTGCATCCTGTACTTTACCTGCGGAACTATGGATGTGGTTGTGGGCGCACTACGTGGTGTCGGCTACTCCTTGATTCCTATGTTCGTATCTCTGATTGGTGTGTGCGGATTCCGCATGCTGTGGATCTTCACATATTTTCAGAACCATCGCTCCTTGGAAGTTCTGTACGCCTCCTACCCGATTAGTTGGATATTGACCACCTTGTGTCACCTGTTGGTATTTGCATTTTGGAGATGGAAGAATCGCCAACTGGTGGCGGCTTCCTTAGAAGCATAAATGTGAAACTTCCGTTAGAACAGTTGATTTTTATGACTACTTATGATAAATAATAAGCATGATGTTATCCGAAACCCACAGGGCATCGGACTATGATTTGTTGTTTTAGGATTGGAGAGTATGATGTCAAATGTACGACAGACGGCAGGGACCGCAGTGAAGAAATTGCGTAACACCTGCTCGGACATTTCCCATAAGAGGTTCATGCAATACAGTCTCGTCCAGATCTTTTTGCAGGCGCTGATTATGAATGTGGTCATCGAGAGTTTCTCCCGATTTTCCTTCTGGAAGGCTCTTGTGTATACCTTCACCAGCCCTTTGATCTTTCTGACGAATACTCTGATTATTGCCATGATTATTGCCCCGGCCATATTATTTCGTCGCCGCAGCTTCTTCTATTTCTTTGCTTGTATGCTGTGGTTTGCCGTGGGCGTAGTTGATTTTATATTGCTTCACAACCGTGTTACCCCCTTCAACGCCAACGATTTTAAGATGATCGGTGACGGTATTGACGTGGCGATTCACTATTATAGTGTCCCTCAGCTGATCTTACTGGTACTGGCAATCGTATTGGCAATCGGTTTGGTGGTGTATGCCTTCTTCCGATTTCCAAAGCGAGAGACAGCCGTGCGCTACCGCGTGCAGCTTCCGTTCTGCGCCGGCATATTGTTGGGCTGTTTTCTGTTGATTCAGCTGAGCATTTTCACGGGCGTTATGTCCAAGACTTTTGCCAATCTGGCGGCAGCCTACCATGAGTATGGGCTTCCCTACTGCTTTATCAGCAGTATTGTGGATGTAGGTATCGATGAGCCGGACGAATACACGCCGGAACATATCGACGATGTGTTGAAGCCTCTGACCAGTACAACTCCTACGGTATCCGTTCCCTCGGATAATCCTGCGGAGAATCCGAATATCATTTTCATACAGTTGGAGTCCTTCTTCGACCCCATGCGTATTAAGGGCTTGGAATTTGCCACGGACCCCATTCCCACCTTCCGCAACCTGATGAACAACTATACCTCCGGGCTTCTTACAGTGCCCAGCATCAGTGCGGGAACGGCCAATACGGAGTTCGAGATTCTTACCGGCATGAACATGGCGGACTTCGGAACCGGCGAGTATCCGTATAAGACCATTTTGCAGGACACCACTACGGAGAGTATTGCTTACAACCTTCGAAAGCTAGGATACCACGCCCACGCCATTCATAACAATACCGCTACGTTCTATACGCGACATATTGTGTACGGTAATCTTGGCTTCCAGGGCTTTACCCCCATCGAGCTCATGACGGGCGTGGAGCTAAATGAACTGAATTGGGCCAAGGACGCCGTTCTTTTCGACGAGATTATCTCTTGTCTGAACAGTACTCCCGGCAACGATTTTGTCTTCACGGTTTCCGTTCAAGGACATGGTAGCTATCCGGACGAGGATGTATTGTCCGACGCCATTGACCTTAAGGATATTCACGACGCGTATGACGATAATACCATTTACGGTTTGAAATATTACATTACTCAACTTCATGAGATGGACGAATTGATTGCTCGCCTCACCCAGTATTTCTCCGAGAGTAAGGAGCCTACTGTACTTGTGTTGTATGGTGATCATTTGCCCGGCTTCGGTTTTGAAGAGTCTGACTTAACAGAAGGCTCTCTGTTGCAGACCGAATATATCATGTGGAGCAATTTCGACATGGAAGCAGAGCATCGCGACTTGTATTCGTACCAGCTGGCTGCATATGTTATGGGACGTTTGAATTACAACGAAGGCTTGATTACCAAACTCCATCAAGCACAGCTTGCAGATAGTTCCTCCGATTATCTGGAGAAACTGAATCTACTATCCTACGACATGCTGTACGGCAATATGTACTGTTGGAATGGCACCAATCCTTACGCCTCTACGGAGCTGACCTACGGACATCGGGATCTGGTATTGTCCGATGTGCACACCATTTATGACGAATCCGAAGAGACCTACTACTTACAGGTCTTCGGCAAATTCTTCACTCCGTATGCTGATATTTTTATCAACGGCGAACGCCAGAAGAATACCATCTTCGTCTCGGAGACGGAGCTGTTCCTTCCGGATGTGAAGCTTAAGGATGGCGATATTATTACCGTAGCCGTCCCTATCAACGATACGATTTTCCTACGTAGTTCCATCGGACACTACTTCTATGCGGCGGGGACAGCCATGGCGGAATAGAACTTCCAAGAAGGAGTACTGCATGTACGAATATGATTTTTCTTCTCGCAAGACCTTCTACATTCGGCCGGAGACTCCCGGAGATTATGACAAGATTGACGCTTTGGTTGGCGCGGCATTTGCCACGGCGCATTACAGCGACGGAACAGAGGTGGCATGGCTACATGCGGTGCGAAGAAGTCCTCACTACTTACCGGAGCTCTCCTTTCTGATGTTTGAGGACCATTCTCCCGTGGGACACATCCTCTGCTCTCGGTGCGAGTATTCCACCAAGGACAGCACACGCTACGGCGTTGTCATTGCTCCTCTGTCCATTGCCCCGGAAGCTCAGGGCAGACGCTTGGGCGGGAAGCTCCTGCACTACACGCTGGATGCGGCGGCGAAGCTAGGGTACGAGGTAGCATTTCTCGAAGGCTACTATGCTTACTACTCTCGAGTAGGATTTCTTCGAGCAGAGACCTTCGGGCTTACTGCTTATGACCCAACACCCGGTGGAAATGAATTGCTCATTCGAAGCACTACCGAGGGACCACTGACGGGGATTCTCCCCGGAATCATCAACATTTACAACGAATAGAGAGCCTAGGCTCTCACCGGAGGTATCACTATGTCAAGAAAACTTGCAACGAACAACGATGCAACTACCACAGCACCTTCCTTTACGCAATTGGGACTGCCCACCTATGTGTTCATGGCGATTTCCGCCCTGTTCGGCATTTTCCTGATTATCTGCGGAATCAAGGAGGCGAAGCTGGACGAGGACTGGCTGCTGGCCACCATGCTCCTTGTGATTCCCGGCGGCTTGTTCGTCCTGGACAGTTTTATCTACACCCGCTGGCACAGCTACCGCTCCGCGGTTTCCTTTGTCTTCGTAAATGCGCTTCTGATGCTGTTCATCGGATTTCTTGCGGAGTGTATCTACTTCCAGTTCATTTACTTTGGACTCAATCAACCGCAGTACAAGATGGCGATTCCCGCAATTCTGATTATGGCGGTGGTGGCAGTGCTGATGTGCATTCTCACCGGCATCTTCGCAGCGGTTCAGCGAAAGACGGGAAGATAAATTAATGATGTAGATATGAGAAAGGGGCTGCCCGAGGGCAACCCCTTTCTTCGTTTTCACAGTCCCTGTCATCTGCGGAATGTCCCAAATCGTTTCGCGCTTACAGGCTCTTGTGCTTTCTGCTTTCCTCTCTCTTCATGGTCGTTCGCCACTGCTCCGCACCAATCCTCCTCAATGGTCTCATTGGCACGCATCTTCATTACCGCCTTGGACACTGCCTCATATACCAACTTCGTACCTTTGCCGTCGTGGGTATAGTTCACGGAACGTCCCGGTGCGATACCGTAACTCTTGGCAGTCTGCACGGCGTCGATATTGGCACCGAGGAACAAGAACTCCCAACCGTAGCGCTCTTTCTGACGTTCAATCTTGCGTCGAACCTCCTCTGCCGAGTAACGGCGACTGGCATTTTCCATACCGTCCGTAATGATAACGAACATGGTGTGCTCCGGCACGTCCTCGGGACGGGCGTATTTGTGGACATTTCCGATGTGATGAATGGCACCACCCACAGCGTCCAATAGCGCAGTGCAACCTCTGGTATAATACTCCTTGTCCGTCATGGGTGCTACATTTTCTAGCTTCACGCGGTCATGCAACACTTCGCACTCATTGTCGAAGAGCACCGTAGACACGACACATTCGCCCTCCTCTTTCTTCTGCTTCTCAATCAGGGAATTGAATCCCCCGATGGTGTCCGATTCCAAACCCTGCATGGAACCGCTGCGATCCAAGATAAATACCAACTCCGTCAAATTCTTCTTCATACATTCCTTCCTTTCCGAGGCTTTCAAAATGAGCCTCCCAACACTTTTCTCCCCTACAGACCACTCATAAAAAGTGGCTGTAAGTGTTCCTTACAGCCACAGTATAACGAATTCTCTATGTAGTTAGGTCGCTTGGCAAGCGACATCTTAGGTATTATTTCATTTTCGCGTTCAGGTTGACAAAGTACTCCTAGGGGAGTATACTATATCTCAAGAAGGAGATGATGTTACTATGATTAAGAAGCTCTATCACGGTTCCCCCAACATTATCGAGAGACCGCTGTATGGATACGGCAAGCCGTATAATGATTATGGACTCGGCTTCTACTGTACTGACAGTTTGGAGATGGCAAAGGAATGGGGCGTTGGCAAGGAACGGGATGGCTACGCCAACTGTTATGAGCTAGACTGCGACGGGTTGCGAATTCTTGACTTGAACGGACCGGAATACTGCATTTTGCACTGGCTCACCGTACTTCTGCGAAATCGTGAATTTGATGTTCCCTCCGGTCTTGCGTTGGAAGCCAAGGAGTATCTGATCGCTCATTTTACCATTGATTACGAGAGCTACGATGCAATCATGGGTTATCGAGCCGACGACAGTTACTTCTCATTTGCACAGGATTTCATTAACGGTACAATTTCTTATCGTCAACTAAACAATGCAATGCATCTTGGAAAGCTTGGGCAACAGTTTGTCTTGAAGAGCAAGACCGCATTTGACCGTATTCTCTATATCGGTAACGAGGTTGCCGAAAGTAACAAGTGGTATGCAAGGAAGATGCTTCGCGACCAAACCGCTCGTCGCGAATACTTCAGCGTGGAACGCAACCGACGACAGCGTGGCGATTTGTTTATCACACATATTATAGATGAGGAGATGATGCCTGATGATTCGCGCCTACGATAAAGTCTATCTTGACAAAGCCCGCACTGCACTCGGTCGTATGTTGGACTATGCGGTGCACGACCTGGATTACGACATTACGGAGTTCTTCGCTCTGTTTATCGAATCCGGCGTAGCGTCGCGCTTTGAGCACGGGGACTATTCCGTTCTTGTGGGAATGTCCGGCGTAGAGCTTGCTTACGAGGTATTGGTACGGATCGATATTGAATACACTCGCATCCCACCCCATTATACAATAGACAGAAGCCCTGAGTTCTGGGCCGGATGGGCTCTTGCATATTATCAGTGGGAGACTGCCATGCATTTTGCTGAGATCGTGAAATACGTTCCCATTAAGGACATTGTGGCTCTCTATTCCCCCTACCACGAGATGGACATCCGCCAATTTGTTGAGAGAATGAACTCTCTTTACAATGCGGCGAAGCCGGACACCAATCTCAAACTCCTCCGTCGCCAGGCAGGACTCAGCCAGCGTGAGTTAGGGGAACTGTCCGGAGTCCCCGTGCGTACCATTCAGCAGTACGAGCAACGGCAGAAGAATATCAACAAGGCGCAAGCGGAATATCTCATTGTGCTGGCGAAAGTGCTGTGTTGCGAGGTAGAAGCTCTGGTTGAAAAGACCGAATAAAATGTACAAAAATGCAGGAAGTCCGGCAGGCGGAATGTTCCCCTACCGGACTTCTACTTCTTGTTCGCTATATCTCTCCTACGCTCCCAACAACGCCTGATCAAATTCAAACAGCGCCTCGTTGATCTCGTAGACGTTATAATTTCCTTTTCGTATGAAGTACTCCACGATAACGTCGAACTTATTGCTATGGGAAAATGCATAGCCCGCCTTCTGAAGCATCTCTCCCGCCTCGGCAAAGGGCAATTCTAACGCCACGGCAAATGCAATGGCCGTCACCTTGCTTGGCCGATAATTCACGTCACTGCGAATCTTCGAGAAGAGCTTCCGGTCAATGTTGGCCTTCTTGTAACACTCCGCGTCGGTCATGCCTTTCTCGTCAATCTTCCGCAGAAGCATCTGCGAGAAACTCTCGTCCAATTGACTCACCACATCCTTAAGACTGGGAGCCTTCGCATATGTAGGAGCCTTCTGCGCAGAGTCAAGCGCACACAAGGGCACTTCCGGTGCCGGTGCGGCATCATATACACGTTCCTCCGCATCGTAATCACACTCTTCAGAGAAGGAAACCTCATTTGCACCCTTTCTCGCCCCAAACAGATGCCGGAATCCCGGTCTTCTGACAGCGGACTCCTTATATTCGTTACGACTATAGCCCAGCACCCGCGATCTCTCGTAGACATCCCCATGGGTGTCCACATAGTGCTGGTCAATGAACTCCTCAATATCATCACGCAACTGCTGACTGATGTAAAATGCACTCCGGTCAAATACCACCAAGTACACCACCATGTCATGCTCCTGCAAAAATGCACTGATCTCCGATGTGGCAACCTGCAATGCCTCTTCCTTCGGGTACCCATACACCCCCGACGAGATCAAGGGAAATGCCACAGACGTGCACTGTAACTCTGCTGCCAATCGAAGTGACTCGCGGTAACAAGAGCGCAATGCCACCTCTTCGCCGTGCAAGCCCCCATGCCAAATGGGTCCCACCGTGTGAATCACATACTTGCAAGGAAGCCGATACCCGCCGGTGGCCTTGGCCATTCCGGTCTTGCAGCCCCCCAGCTTCTCGCACTCCGCCAACAAATCGGGGCCTGCGGCACGATGAATGGCACCGTCAACACCACCACCGCCAAGTAGGGTCTCATTTGCCGCGTTGACAATGGCATCGCAATGCATCTTCGTAATATCATTTCTCACAATCTGAAACGGCATAGCTCGGTCTCCTTTCTTTCGGTTCTGTCTTTGCTCTCTACAACAACCGAGTCATTTATCGTTTGTATCGATTTTATCGTTCTCAAAAAATCGATTCTGCAACGATTCACAGACAACAACATGTGCGGAGCATAATTGTGACGAGGATTACGCAGTCACAATTACTCGATGGGCGCGCTCTAGTCACCCATCGCGTCCCACAACGCTTCGTTCACCTCTACCTTCACATTTGTCACCCATTTTTGATACAAGCTGTCGAAGTAAGCGCGACTCAGTTCCTCGATGCGCTCCTCCTCTGCCTCACGGGTAGCCACGTCATTTTTCGCACTCTTGCAATAGAAGATATAGAGTCCGTCCTCTTCCTCCACCACGTTGCTGAGGCTTCCTTCCGTCAGTCCAAATGCGGCGCGACTGCTGGCCGTGGGCAGATCATCCCTGCCTACCGTCAGTTCAATGGTAGAATCGTCGGTGTGCTCCTTGGCAAAGGTATAGAAATCCTCTGCCACCAACGCCTGGGCACGCAGATCCTGGGCACGCTCCCGAAGCTTCGTCACCTCGGACTCCGCCACCGGCACTTGATTGCCTTCTAGATCTTCGTAGAATTTACTGATGCGAATGTAGTAGAAGTCCGCGTGCAATACTTCCTCCTCAGTGTAAGTCGTGTCTGCATTTAACGTAATGGTACGATAAATCTTCTCCGCCAACACATTGTCTGTGTAGATTCCGCGAATCAACTCCTCGGTGATGCCGTATTCCTTGGCGGTCTCCTCGGTGATGCCTGCCAAGAACTCCTGTGTGTAATCGTTGACATTCAGAATATCGTCCGCCTCCAGTGCCACATCAAACTCGCCTGCCATATAGCACACAAGCTTAATGTAAATGATGCGCTCCAGCACGTCCTCTTTCATCAACTCACGGTAAGTATCGCCCTCGCTGGTGAAGACAAAGTCCCATATCTCCGTACCATACAGAGCCTCTACTTCCTCCTGCATACTTCGCAGGTAGATATTTGCCTCCGCATAGCTCACGTCCTTGCCACCGACACGCATCACCACATCGTTGGTAAAGCCTTCGCTGGTAGGTAATTCCTCCTTCTTATTGTCGTCATCCTTCTTACAACCGATCATGCCAAATGCCATCACGACACACAGCAAAACCGCTATCCATCTTCTGCTTCGCAAGCTTCTGTCCTCCTATCCTTACAACTACTCCGCCAACAACGCCAACTGCTCCAATACCTTCTTAGCATCCTCCACAAGTTGCAAACTATTCTGCTTATCCCTGCTATTCAAGGAAAATGTGTAGGTGAAGGTCGGACATTTGCCCGGCGTCAGCGAAAGCCTCCTCGGAAATGCCCCTAAGAATTCCGGCAACCGTTCCACCGAAATCTTCGCCTTCTGGTACATCTGCATTACCATGAACCCATCCTTGATAATGAGCTTCTCTACGTAAGCTCGGTGGGCAATGGCCTTGAGATGCGCCACATTTACCAAGAGGTTCACCGACGTCGGCAAGTCGCCGAAACGATCCACCAGCTCTTCCTGCATCTCCTCCATATCCTCTGCGGTCTCGATGCAAGCAATGCGCTTGTACATATCCAGCTTCTGCATCTCATTTTTGATATAGGTGGAGGGTATGTATGCGTCCATATCGGCCTCAATAGCGGTTTCGAAGCTCTCCTCCTCGGGAATCTCACCCTTCATGGAGCGCACTGCCTCATTTAACATCTTACAGTACAGGTCGTACCCTACGGCCCCCATATGACCGCTCTGTTCCGCACCAAGTAAGTTACCGGCACCGCGAATCTCAAGGTCACGCATGGAGATCTTAAAGCCGGATCCCAAATCGGTAAACTCCCGAATAGCAGACAATCGCTTCTCCGCCACCTCAGAAAGCATCTTGTCGCGGCGGTACATGATAAATGCGTAGGCCGTTCGGTTGGAGCGTCCCACACGACCTCTCAGCTGATATAGCTGGGACAGTCCCATGCGGTCCGCATCGTCAATGAGTATGGTATTTACATTACTGATGTCCATACCGGTTTCGATGATGGTGGTGGATACCAGTACGTCAATTTCCCCGTTGATGAACTCAAACATAATCTTCTCTAACTCACGCTCACTCATTTGCCCGTGGGCGTAAGCCACCGTTGCCTCGGGACAGAGCTGCTGCACCTTATGCGCCATCTCGTCAATTCCTTGTACACGGTTGTATACGTAGAATACCTGACCGTCTCTGGCAAGTTCTCGGTTGATGGCCTCCCGAATCATCTCGTCGTTGTGCTCTAGCACAAAAGTCTGAATAGGCAGACGATCTACCGGAGGTTCCTCCAACACACTCATGTCACGAATGCCGATGAGACTCATGTGAAGCGTACGAGGAATGGGGGTTGCCGTCAACGTCAGTGCATCTACGGTATCCCGCATCTGCTTAATCTTCTCCTTGTGCGTTACACCGAAACGCTGTTCTTCATCTACAATCAAGAGTCCTAAGTTCTTAAACTGCACATCCTTCGATAACAAGCGATGGGTGCCGATAACGATATCCAACTGTCCCTTGGCCAGACGTTCCAGAGTCTTCTTCTGTTGCTGTGGCGTCCGAAAACGAGACATCATATCCACACTAATAGGGAAATCCAACAAGCGCTGTGAAAATGTATTGTAGTGCTGCTGTGCCAAGATCGTAGTAGGCACCAAGATCGCCACTTGCATCCCGTCCGACACCGCTTTGAATGCCGCACGAATAGCAATCTCCGTCTTGCCGTAGCCTACGTCACCACAGATCAAACGATCCATAATTCTACCGCTCTCCATATCTGCCTTAGTGTCAGAAATGGCGCGCAACTGGTCCTCTGTCTCCTCATAGGGAAACAGTTCCTCGAACTCCTTCTGCCATACCGTATCCTTGCCAAAGGTATGTCCCTGCTTCTCCTGTCGCAGTGCATACAAGCGCACCAGCTCTCCGGCGATCTCCTTCACCGCCTTGTGTACCTTGGCCTTGGTCTTGGTCCATTCGGAACTGCCAAGCTTATTGAGCTTCGGTTTCTTCGCCACATCGGCGTCGCTGTATTTTTGAAGTACGTCCATGCCCGTAACCGGTACATAGAGGACGCCGCCCTCCGCGTACTCCACCTTAATATAATCCTTGACAACCTTGTTGCTCTCTACCTGTTCAATACCACGGTAAATGCCCAGCCCTCGGTTCTCGTGTACCACATAATCACCGTAAGATAGTTCTTGGAAGTTCTGTATCTTGTTGCCTTGATACTTATTGACTTTCTTTTTGGTCTTTTTCTCCTTACCAAAGATGTCGCTTTCCGCAATCACCACAAACTTGAGAATCGGGTACTCAAATCCCCCTCGCAGATTGCCGTAGGTCACCATAATCTCTCTGGCCGCCGGCACACGTTCCTCGTCTTCGGAGTAAAATGCATTGATATCATAGTCTCTGAGGTCTTGTGCCAAGCGAGCCGCTCTCGTGTGGGAGCCGGATACCAACAACACCCGGTATCCCTTCTTCTTGTAATGCTCCAAATCCTTCACCAGCGTCTCAAAACTGTTGTTGTAGGATGCCACGGTCTTCACGGTGATGTCATACGCCGACTTGGCCGGCAACAGATTACACCCCGTTCCCAGGGTACTGATCATCACCGTACTTCGCTGGCCAAATGCAGCAATCAGTTTCTTATAATCGAAGATGGCCTTCATCTGCCCCGGAAGAAGGTAGCCCTTCTCAAGTCGTCCGATCATGCTCTCGGAGAATTCCTTTGCCGCCAATTCTGCATTTTCCTGAATACGGGCCGGTTCCTCTAGGAAGAACAACGTCTCCTCCTTCGGAAAATAATCGAACACACTGACGGTATCCTTATCAAAATAATCCACGTAGGATTCCAGATTCACTGCCCCTTGCAGATACAGCAGATTCTCCCGCAGTTCCTCCACGGTCTTGCGGATACGTGCTCCCTCTTCGGTCTTCATCTCACTGCGGAACCGATTTCCCACGGCCTTGGCTTCCTTTTCGATGCGATGCAGTCCTGCTGCCAGCTCATCCTCCGTAAGAATCAGCTCCGTTGCAGGATAAATGCGCACCTCCGGCACATTTTCAATGGAGCGTTGGTTGCTGACATCGAAGCTTCGGATGGAGTCCACCTCGTCACCCCAGAACTCCACACGGTACGGCGTATCCTCTGTTAGCGGATACACATCTAAGATGCCGCCGCGCACCGCATATTCTCCCGGCACAGACACTTGCTCCCTCAGCTGATACCCCATGGCAATCAACTTCTTCCGCATCTGCTCCGGTGTCTCGGTGCTGTCTGCGGACACATGCAGTTCAAAGCGTCTCAGCTCCGAGAGTGGAAGCAAACGTTCCAATCCCGCCGACACGCTCATAACTACCGTACAAGGCTCGCCCCGAAGCAAATGCTTCAGCACGGCCATTCGCTCTCTGACAATGGCATTTCCATGCACATCCGCGTTATAAAAAATGATGTCCTTCGCCGGGTAGAAATATACCCGCTTATCGAACAACTTATAATCCTCCACAATCTCCTTGGCACGAAGATCGTTATAAGTCACAATCAAGCGGTTCCGATAATCCTGCCCCAGCCCGTGCATAAAATGACTCTTCTGCACCAACGTACACCCCGATACCTGTATGGGCGTCTTCCGTAGAAGCAGGTCATCACGAACCGCCTGAAAATCTCGGTACTCCCGCAAGGGTTCCGTAAATGTCTTCACTTCTTCACCTCAATCAATACAATGCTTTCTCATAGCACCACCAGTTGCCGCCGTACAAGGTGCTCTCTCCCACATTCACAAAGGACTGCTTGGCGTAGCAACGCTGGGCACGCTCATGGCCTTTGCTCACAAGCAGATGCATACTGCGATAGCCTCTCTCCCGTAACTCCCGGGCCATCTGCCCCACCATCCAAGGACCGATGCCTCTCCCACGGCAATCCGGAGATACCACAATGCGTGCCACCTCGGCAGAAGGTATCATTTCCTTAGACCAACAAGAAAGTGCCGCCACCCGGTCGTCACGATCTCTGGAAATGGCTGCAACCACCTTGCCGTCATCCTCTACCACGTACAGGTCGCCTACGGCGCAATCCTCCTGCATCATATCCTCCGTAGGATATTCATCACTCCATGTATTTCCGGGGCTTCCGATGGCTCCACGGTACAAGCCCCAGATAATCGGGAGTTCCTCCTCCCGTGCTCTTCGAAATATCATCATTTCGTCTCCTGTCTCATACGATACACCTTTGTCAGCGTCACACTAATTCCCGTTGAAACGGTTCATAGTAGCATCCAACCCGTCCGTCAACAGCATCTCCACCGCATCCACAGTTCTGCCAAGGGCATCCCGCATGTCTGCCTCGGTCTCCTTCGGAAATCGGGCCAGTACATGGTCTGCCAGATCCCATCCCTCAGGCTTCTCACCTACACCGATGCGCACGCGCTCGAAGATGTCTGTGCCGATATGGGAAATGATGCTCTTGATACCGTTGTGTCCACCGGCACTGCCCTTTCCTCTCACACGGAGCTTTCCGGGAGCCAGCGCCACATCATCGTATAGTACAATCAAATCCTTGGCGGTAATCTTGTAAAAATCCATCAAGGCTCTCACACACTCACCGCTGTTATTCATAAATGTCTGAGGTTGCACCAACAGCACCTTGCAACCGCCCATGATGCCCTTACCGGTGATGCCCTTCATCTCCTTGGTTCCCAGTCGAATGTTGAACCGATCGGAAATGGCCGTAATGGCATCGAAACCGATGTTATGTCTGGTGCCGGCGTATTTTGTGCCGGGGTTTCCCAGACCTACAATTAACTTAATGTTCATCTCCGAATACCTCTCTTGCTACGTCCACAGACTCTTTGGCATCCCGCGCATAATAATCTGCCCCGATGGTCTTGGCGTAATCCGGCGTCAGCACTGCACCGCCAACCACAACCTTGCAGGGCAAGCCCGCCTGACGCAGAGCATCAATGGTCTCCTCCATACTGCCGAGGGTGGTGGTCATCAGCGCACTGAGTCCCACTAACGGCGCACCGGAGCTACGAACCGCTTCCACCACCGCGGATGATTCCACATCTCGTCCAAGGTCGATAACCGTATAACCGTAATTTTCAAGGAGTACCTTCACAATGTTCTTGCCGATGTCGTGAATATCACCCTTTACCGTAGCAAGAACAATGGTTCCCTTGCTCACCGAAGCTTCCGCACTGCCTGCCAAAGCCTCCTTAATCTTCGCCGATGCCGCCTGTACTACGGAGGCCGACAAAATCAATTGCGGAAGGAACAAACGTCCCTTCTCAAACCCGCTGCCCACCGTATCTAGGGCCGGAATCAAGATGCCGTTAATCAGTTCCATGGGGTCCATGCTCTGCAACAACTGTATCGTTACACCCTCGCCCTCAGCCACCAGACCGCGAACTACCGCCAGATATAGCTTCGCCGCCTCGTCTCCGTAACGGTTCCGCACCGTGGTCTCCACTACGTCCTTCGTTTCTCCGACAGTTGCCGAAACATCGGCAGCCGTCTTTGTCGCCGTGGGTGCTACATAGTCCTTGTATGCATCCATGTATTCCAAAGAATTCTTATCGATATTCATCAGCAGACGATACGCACGAACGGCCCCCATCATAGACTCCGCATTTGGATTCATAATGGGCAACGTAAGTCCGCTCTGCAACGCCAGCGTCAGAAATGTACTGTTCACCAATTCGCGATTGGGCAGACCGAAGCTTACGTTGGACACGCCGAGAACTGCACCAAGATGCAAGCGATCTCGTACCATCTGTACCGCACGCAACGTCTCCGCCACCGCCTCTTGTTCTGCACTGGCGGTGAGGGTCAGACAGTCAATCTGCACATTTTCGCGGGAGATTCCAAACGCCTCCGCTCTCTCCACAATGCGCTCCGCTATGGCAAAGCGCTCCTCTGCCTTCTTCGCAATTCCGTTCTCATCCAGAGTCAGACCAACCACCGCCGCACCGTATTTCTTCACAAGGGGCAAAATAGATGCAAGGCTCTTCTCTTCGCCATTGACGCTATTCACAAGGGGCTTCCCGTTGTAAATGCAAAGCGCTGCCTCGATTACCTCCGGATTGTTGGAGTCAATCTGCAGGGGAACGTCCACTACGGCCTGCAACTCCTTGATGACGCGAACCATCATGTCCTTCTCGTCCACTCCGGGCAGACCTACATTGACGTCCAGAATCTCCGCACCGGCCTCCACTTGAGAAATGGCCTGATTGAGAATATAATCAATGTCGCCACTTAGAAGAGCCTCCTTGAAGCGCTTCTTTCCCGTAGGGTTAATACGCTCTCCGATAACTCTGGGCTCACCGAAGAATACCGCACGACTGGCGGAACAGATGCCGGTACGTCCGGAATTTCGCTTGCTGGTCAATTCCTCATAGTCCTCGGGCAACACTACCTTGCCCCGGGCGCACTTCGCCTCGTACTCTCGCACGGCCTGTGTCAGCGCCCCAATGTACTCCGGCGACGTTCCGCAACAACCGCCCACCATGGCGATTCCGTAGGGAAGAAGACGGCGCACACACTCCGCGTACTCCTCCGGAGTAACGTCATAAGTGTTGGTGACAGGGTCGGGAAGCCCTGCATTTGCCTTCAAAATCAACGGAAGCTTCGTAAGGCTGTACAGTTCCTTTACCATAGGTACCAATTCTTTCGGCCCCAAGGAACAGTTAAATCCGATGCCATCCACACCGAGCCCCTCCAAGGTCAACGCCATGGAGGCAATTCCGGTACCGGTAAAGGTTCTGCCACCCTTCTCAAAACTCATAGTAACGTACACGGGCTTGTTGCTATTTTCCTTGGCCGCCAGCACCGCCGCCTTAGTTTCGTACAAGTCCGTCATGGTCTCAATCACAATTACATCCGCATCCGCGCCGGCCCGTACTTGCTCTGCGAAGATGTCATAGGCCTCTTCAAAGCTCAGATCTCCCAAGGGTGCAATGAGCTTACCGATGGGACCGATATCCAGTGCCACGGTCTGCGCTCCGGAATTCCGGGCATTGCGAACCGCCGCGGAGATCAGCTCCTCCACGGAATATCCGGCACGCTTCATCTTGTAGCGATTTGCACCAAAGGTATTGGTATACACCACCTCGGTACCGGCCTCCACATAACTGCGGTGTACCTGCGTCACCTTCTCCGGCTCCGTTAGATTCCACACCTCGGGAATGCCTCCGAGAGGTAGCCCCAGTGCCTGTAGCTGGGTTCCCATCGCTCCGTCTAATATCGTTATTGCCATACGTTCGAATCCTTTCTACGCATTCTCTTCCTTCTTAGATGCACAGGATGCGGAAAATGCACAACCCGCACAGCCCGCTCCGGTCTTACATCCGCTCTCCGGAAGCTCCATAGTCACCGTCCCGGTGGTCTGCGTCGCATCCCGTAAGCCGATAATGGCCGTCACAGACTTCAGGGGCGTCAACATACCGCTCTCCGTCACAGACAGTCCCATACGCTTGCCTGCTTCCAAAGTGGCCAGAAATTCCGGTTGAATATCCAAGGGCAGATCCCCGTACCCGGGAGAAAATCGCCATGTCTGCCGATACCCCGGAAACTGCTGCGCCAGCTCCACCTGAATATCGTCACACAACTGCTCCAACAGTGCTCCCGCCATAGCATCCGTCAACAGCGCCTTCGGCATATTGGTGATCTGTAACTGCCGTAGAAGTGCATCCACACCTGCCCCCAAGGTTACCGCCAACAAAATGACCTTCTGACAGCCCGCCAGATGCGTCCCTATCTCTCTTCCGGTCAACCGCAGAGTGCACTCCGACAATGCCAGCTCCGTCTCTGAAATCGGCTGAATATCAAAGACTCCGTAGCTAAATGCCGGGTGGCACGCCACCTGCAAGGGTTCCTCGCAGTCTTGCATCATTTTCATAATCACTTCATCGGGCTCCGTATCGCCGTAGCCCAAGTATCTCGCCGCTTCCTTCATAGGAACGGATCGTAATCTTGCCATAATCGCTCACCTATTTTCTATCGGGATTGATGATGCCGCGCACCGCCTCACTAATGCGACGCGCCACATAAGGATTGTTCATAGTATAGAGGTGGATACCATCCACGCCCTGGGACACCAAGTCAATAATCTGATCCACCGCATACGCAATACCCGCATCCCGAAGGGCATCCGGATACTCCTCGTAGCGTGCCATCATACGGGAGAACTTCGCCGGTAGACTGGCACCGCACATAGTCACCATGCGCTCAATCTGATTTTTATTCACCACCGGCATAATTCCCGCTTCTATAGGCACATGAATGCCTGCCGCGCGCACCTTATCTAAGTACCGGAAGAAGGAATCATTATCGAAGAACAGCTGCGACAGCAAATGCGACGCTCCGGCGTCCACCTTGCGCTTTAAGTTCTCAATGTCCTCCTCCATGTTGCGGGCCTCCTGATGCACCTCAGGATAGCACGCACCCATAATGTGAAAATCGCCCTTTGTCTTCAAGTACGCCACCAAATCCGATGCATGGGCAAAGTCCGTCTTTGGCGTAACGTCGGGATTGCGGTCGCCACGAAGCGCCAGAATGTTCTGAATGCCCCGCTCCTTCAGTTGCTCTACGATAGCATCCACGTCGTTCTTATCATTGTACAGGCACGTCAAATGCACCGCCGACTCGATGCCGTACTTCTTCTGAATAATCTCCGCTATGTCCGCCGTCTTGGTATCCGCAGCATTTCCCCCTGCTCCGTAAGTAACGCTGATAAAATCCGGCGCCAAATCGTACAGTCCATCCAACGTCTTATAAATCGTATCAATAGAACCGGTCTTCTTCGGCGGGAATATCTCGAAGGTAAATGCCGTTCTTCCGTTCTTCATAATCTCAGAAAGCTTCATGTAGGTCTCCTCCCTGTGGGTTGTTGCTTACAATTAAAATCACGCACGATTACCCCGCTTGACGCGAGGCCCGATTGTCCTATTCACCCACTATGCAACTATCATAGCACAAATGCATACGAAAATCTATATGAGGAGAGAAAAAATGTGCGGGGAAGAATGAAAGAAGCAGGGTGTGTGCCCTGCTCCAAATCGGAAGTGCTGTTTTGTCCGCATCTCTTACTTTCAATTTGATCATTTTCGCAAAAATGATCAAATTAGACTTCCAAATGATCAAATTGAAATTCGTGTCCCTCACACAAACATCACATAATACACCGGCAGATACGTAATCTTCCCCTTAGTCGTAACCTCCCGTACATTGGACAGAACATACGCTTTCTTCACGTGGTAGTCCTCATTTTGCACAAATGCGTTCAGGGCGCTGTGCACCGTGTAATCCTTGCCGGATTTGACTTCGATGGGTACTGCGGACAGGCTTTCGTAATCGTCAATCAAGTAATCCACCTCGCCTTTGGTGCGGTTGTCGTAGTAAAATAACCTGTGCCCGTGGGCAATCAACTCACTTGCCACCACACTTTCATAGACAGAACCCAGGTTGACGCTCTTCTCGTCGTCCAAAATCGCTCGAATGTTGGTACCGTAGAGGATTCCGGACAGAATGCCTACGTCATTTAGATAGAGCTTCAGCAGGTTCTTGCCGCCGGACTCGATTAGCGGAAACACAGGAGTAGAGATTGCCTGCACGTTCAGTGCAATCCCCGCACTGATTAGATACTCGAACTCATCTTCGTAATCCGCGAAGGTGCTGCCCTTCTTCTGTTCAATATTCTGCGCAACTACACGCTTCTTCTTGTTCTCCATGTTGGAGGGAATCATCTCGAAAATGCGCCGAATCTTCAACTTTCGTACCGTATCGTACTTAGACGCATCCGCCGCATAATACTCGTGAATCTCCCGCTGAATCTCCCGTACCTTCACAATATTCTTCTCTGTTATATACGCATTGACCGCATCCGGCAAACCACCCACCAGCAGGTACTTTCGAAAGAAGTCCATCATTTTGCCATGGGATGCCTCATCCAAGCTCTCCAAGCGCTCATATTTTCGCCGAAGAGTCGTTATTGCCAGCTCGTTCATGCCACAGGCGTAGAGAAACTCTTCAAAGTCCAGCGGGAACATGCGTATCTTGCGGATACTTCCTATGGGAATCGACGTGGTCTCAGACAAAGTAACACCCAGAAGCGAACCGCTACAAATGTACGTGAAGCGATTGTCCTGTCGCAGAAATTTTAGTAACGTAAGCAGATGCGGATATGCTTGAATCTCGTCAAGAAAGATCAATGTGTTCTTCCTCTCCTTCATTCGGTCGCCCGCCAACATGCTGACCTGTAGATAGAAGTCTTCCACAGTCTTCGTGTCCGCGAACAACCGCGCCCCCAGCGAATCCTCCACCATATTAATCTCAATGTAATTTTCGAAACTCTTTCTTCCTACGTGGCGAATAATATACGTCTTTCCTACCTGTCTCGCCCCATCCACCAACAGAATCCTCTCGGAATCGGACTTCAAATGCTCTTCAATCACTGTAGAAATCTTACGATACAGCATTGTTCTCGCCTCCTCTGGTACTATATTATAACCTCAACACAACTTATTAATATTATTTTCGCTCCAAACTAGCAACTTTTCAATAATAAAGTAGCATAAAATAAGCAACTTTTCAATATATTTTCGCTCCCAAAAAGGCAACTTTTCAATATTTCCACTGCAATTCGCCCATCCGTTAGACCTAATCCTTCCGCATTTCCGTCCTTGTTCCCACGCCAAAATTTTCTCAAACCCTCTTGACAAACCATTTTTCGAGTCGTATACTTCTGTTCAGTTAGCAGGGGCTAACCGTGGCACATCTCTTTCGGAACCTACTTCTTTGTGCCCTATACAGTAGCCCTTGCATATTAGAAACGGAGGAATTATCCCATGAAGATTGTTGAATTTGAAAATGTCACTCGCATCTACACCAGCGGTGACCACGAGCTTCGCGCTCTGGACGGCGTGAACTTGACTCTGGACGAAGGCAAATTTGTTGTAATTCTCGGCCCCAGTGGCGCGGGCAAGAGTACCCTCCTGAACATGTTGGGCGGTTTGGACAGTCCCACCTCCGGTAAGATTACCGTGGGTGGCAAGGACATTTCCACTCTCTCCAACAACGAACTGGCAGACTATCGTGCCAAGACCGTAGGCTTTGTATTTCAGTTTTATAACCTGATTCCCACTCTGACCGTATATGAAAATGTGGCGCTGGTGAAGGAGATCTCCAAGGATGCTCTCAGTGCCAAGAAGATTTTGGATGAGGTGGGACTGCTTGACCACATGAATAACTTCCCGGCAGAGCTCTCCGGCGGTGAGCAACAGCGAGTATCCATTGCCCGTGCCATTGCCAAGAACCCTAAGATTCTGTTGTGTGACGAGCCCACCGGTGCACTGGACTCCGAGACCGGCGTATTGGTATTGAAACTTCTTCTGTCCATGGCGCGCAACTACGGCAAAACCATCGTCATTGTTACCCACAACCAAAACATTGCCAAGATGGCAGACGTGGTTATTCGTGTGAAGAACGGCAAGATTAAGTCTTGCGAGCACCAAGACAATCCTTTGAATGCTGACGAAGTGGAGTGGTAAAGCTATGTTATTAAAGAAATTATTCAGAACCGCATGGCAATACAAAGCGCAGTTCATTTCCATGATCATTATGATTGCCATCGGCATCGGCGTATTTGTGGGCTTCAACATCGAATGGTACAGTCTTAAGGAAAATACCGATGCATTTTTCGAAGAAACCAACTATGCCGATTATCGAATCTATAAAGAGACCGGATTTACTGAAGCGGACATTGCGGCCATACATAACATAGACAAAGTGGACGCCGCCAGTCGTGTCTTCTGCATCAACTTGGATGTGAAAGGAACGAACACTTCCCTCTCCCTCTTCATTCCGGAGGAATACACGCTCTCTAAGATGCGCATCACCGAAGGTGCGGATTATGATGACAGCAAGACCGGCTTCTGGCTATCGGACCGATTTGCCGAGGCAAATGACTATGCCCTAGGCGACAACTTGACCCTCATTTACCGTGGCATAGAGTTAAGCGGTGAAGTTCTGGGACTTGTGAAGAGTAGTGAGTATACCGTGTGCGTTGCGGACGAGAACCAGCTAATGCCGGACTACGATACGTTCGGCTTCGTCTACGCCGCTCCTAAGATGCTGAAGGACGCCATGGGTATGGAATATTACCCGCAGATTAACATTTGCTCCGATTTCTCCAAGTCCGAGCTGGAAAATGCTCTAAAGGACGCCCTTGGAGAAACCACCTTAGTTCTTTCTAAGGATGAGCATATGGCTTACGCCGGACCCCAGAGCGAAATAGAAGAAGGCCAGACCATGGGTTCCATCCTGCCGGTATTGTTCCTTGCCATTGCCATTCTGACCATGGTAACTACCATGCACCGAATCGCAGCTAATGAAAAGACGCAAATCGGTACTTTGAAGGCTCTGGGCTTCCGTGACAGTCGTATATTGCGTCATTACACATCTTATGGTCTTGTCCTTGGAATTCTTGGTTCGGCATTGGGAATCCTTCTTGGCTTCGGCATTGCCGGCCTCATCATCAATGAAAATGGTATGATGGGGACGTATCTGGATATGCCTTATTGGAAGTTAACCATGCCTCTCTTCTGCTGGCTGGTACTTCTTCTGACCGTGGCATTCCTTACCCTTATCAGCTTCCTATCGGTGAAGAAGATGCTCCAAGGCACCGCCGCAGATGCGCTTCGTCCTTACACCCCCAAGAAGATTACCGCCATGAAGATCGAGAGTGCCAAACTGTGGCGTTCCCTTTCCTTCGGCACCCGTTGGAATCTTCGTGACGCTCTGCGCCATAAGGCACGCTCCTGCATGACTCTCATCGGTATCATCGGCTGTATGCTCCTTCTGGTGGGCGGTCTCGGTATGAAGGATACTATGGGCGGCTTTATCGACCTCATCGGCGACAAGGTATTTAACTATACCACCCGTGTAAATATTACAGAAGATGCCGACAATCAAGAGGTCATGGCATTTGCAAATGACCATAATGGCGATTGGCTGGCTTCCTCCGGTATCAAATTAGGCGACAAGGCGGTTACGCTGGACATTTTCGACGTGAATCACGATTTGATTCGATTCATAGACGAAAACAATGATTATGTGACTCTCGGAAATGATGGTGTGTACATTTGCATTCGTCTGGCAGAGAATATTGAAGTCGGCGATACCATTGAATTCTCCCCTTACGGAGAAGAAGAAACGTATTCTGTGAAAGTGGCAGGCGTACTTCGCTCCGTTATGACCGAGAACATCACCATGACGAAAGAATACGCCGAGAAGGTGGGCATTCCGTACCACATCAGTGCCGTATTTACAGATGTGGCCACCTCCGAAATCACCGATGTCGAATATATCTCCGGCAAGCAGAGCAAACAAGCGCTCATAGATTCGTATATGGAATTCATGGAACTGATGAACCTCATGGTGGCGATCTTCGTGGTGGGCGCTATTGTACTGGGAACAGTGGTGCTCTACAACCTCGGTGTTATGAGCTATGTAGAACGCTCTCGGGAGCTGGCTACCCTTAAAGTCGTGGGCTTCCGTGACAAGCATATCGGCAAGATTCTCATCAGCCAAAACATTTGGCTAACCGTCCTGGGCGTTGTCATCGGTCTCCCCAGTGGCGTAGGCATCCTATACGCACTGATCATCGCTCTGGCAGGGGAATATGAATTGAAATTAATGGTCGGTTTCCTCACCTACTCCGTCAGCATCCTCGTCACCTTCGGCGTGTCACTGGTGGTAGGACTCTTCGTAGCCAAGAAGAACAAGGACATCGACATGGTAGAAGCCCTAAAGGGTCGCGAGTAAATGTTGCTGTTACCGTCATCTTCATCATAAAAAAACCGACGAGCTTTGGGCCACTCCCTCGCTCGCCGATTATCGAATACCGCACAGCCATGTCTCAAAAATAAACTGAGCTGAAGACTCTTCTTGTTAAATCTTCAGCTCAGTATCATATACTTATAACTCGGAGTATTCTGCCCTAGCGAAACCAAACGAATTCACAAAACAGAAAGAACAATGCGAAGACTCCCAGAAAGACTAGTCCCGTCACCAGATATGCCATCCACATCCCTCGGGTCAGAAGTTTCTGCTCCTTCTCGGTCAGAGCAACCGACTCTTTCGTGTCCTTGCCTTCGGCTCCCTCCGGGATATTCACTCCCGCATCTTCCCGCAACTCTTTCATGCGGTTTCGTCGCACATGGAACATGCTGTCACGCATACCTTCCACGTCCATCGGTGCAATCACGCGGTTATCGTCATCCGGAAAATCCTTCTTCATGCTTACTCCTTCACTTCCTTCTTGTCATTATACAAATGACATGCCACACAGTGTCCGGGCTCCAATTCACGAAGCGTCGGTATCTCCTTGGCGCAAATGTCCATACACTCTTTACAACGAGTACGGAACTTACATCCCGAGGGCGGGTTGGCCGGACTCGGAATATCGCCTTCCAGTACAACACGGTTCATCTTGTAATCCGGATCCGGCATAGGTACTGCGGACATCAATGCACGCGTATACGGATGCATCGGATTATTGAAAATATTCTTCTTCTCACCGGTCTCCACCAGGTTACCGAGATACATAACACCAACGGTATCGGAAATATGCTCCACAACGGAAAGGTCATGGCTGATGAAGAGATACGTATATCCGAACTCCTCCTGCAAATCCTTCATCAAATTGATAATCTGAGCCTGAATGGATACGTCCAGCGCACTTACGGGCTCATCGCAAATAATCAGCTTCGGATTAAGCGCCACCGCTCTCGCAATACAGATTCGCTGTCTCTGTCCACCTGAAAATTCGTGAGGATACCGAGAGAAATACTGCGGCTGCAAACCACAATCCTTCATAACTTTCATAATATAGCTCTTGTACTGTTCCTTAGGCACAATCTTGTGCACCTTAACAGCCTCACCGATAATCTCACCGATGGGCATACGAGGGGAAAGAGAGCTGTATGGGTCTTGGAAAATCATCTGAAGCTCCGGACGCATCTTGCGAAGCTGGGAACTTGAGAGCTTTGACAGGTCCTTACCGTCAAATAAAACCTCACCACCGGTCACTTCATGAAGACGAAGAATCGTTCTTCCAACCGTAGTCTTTCCACAACCGGATTCTCCTACAAGACCCATTGTGGTTCCTCTCTTAATAGAGAAGGAAACGCCATCAACCGCCTTTACATAATCCTGCCCCTTACCAAAGAGGTTTTTGTGGATCGGATAGTATTTTTTCAGGTCCTTTACAACCAAAATGTTATCTTCCATTTTCTAACCTCACTATTTCTGTTTCTCTGCAGTCAGGGACTCAAATACTTGTGCGTCCTTATTGTCACGATACAAATGACAGGTTGCAAAATGCGTATCGGAGAACTGAATTGCTTCAGGATAGTCACCGTCACACACTGCCGTACACATCTCACAACGGTTCTTGTAATAACAATAGCTCGGCATATTGATGGGATTCGGTACCTGACCCGGAATACTGTACAGACGGTCCACAAGCTTACTTACACTGGGCTTACTCTTCATAAGACCAACCGTATACGGATGCTTGGGTGAATGGAAGATCTCCTTCACCGTTCCCTTTTCTACGACACGTCCCGCGTACATAACAACAACGTAGTCTGCCATCTCGGCAATAACACCGAGATCATGAGTAATCAGCATAATACTACCGTTAATCTTATGCTTAATATCACGAAGCAAATCGAGAATCTGCGCCTGAATCGTAACGTCCAAGGCGGTTGTAGGCTCATCCGCGATGATCAGGCGGGGGTTACAGGAAAGAGCCATAGCAATCATAACACGCTGACGCATACCACCCGACAACTCATGCGGATAACTTACGTATACCTTCTCGCACATAGCGATACCAACCAACTTCAGCATCTCAAGGGAATGTGCCTTGGCACTTTCTTTGGTGGCTCCCTCTTCGTGAAGAAGCACAACCTCGTCCAGCTGTTCGCCAATGGTAAATACGGGATTCAGAGAGGTCATAGGCTCCTGGAAAATCATCGATATTTCCTTGCCGCGGATGCGAAGCATCTCAGCCTTCGGCATCTTGGCAATATCGTAGCATTTGCCGTTGGTGGCCTTGTAACGGATAGAACCATCTACTACCTGTCCGGACGGCGCCTGCACAAGTTGCATAATGGAGAGAGAGGTTACGCTCTTTCCGCAACCGGATTCTCCTACAACACCTACGACGGAGCCCTCCGGAATATCAAAGGACACACCGTTTACTGCCTTGGACACACCTACGTCCGTATAAAAGTACGTATGCAAACCGTCAATCTCTACAACGTTCTCGGGATTCTTCATCTCACTGAGATATTCCTCTTCCGGAACGTTGGTACGGTTTTTCTTCTTTTCAAAGGCCCGCGTAATTCTTGCATTTTCCTTCGCAATCTTACGCTCTTCCTTCAGAGTCAGGTATTGCTGATCGTCAATGGCCTGAACCTTCTTTTTCTTAAATAGTGCCATAACGCTTCACCTACCTTTTCATTCTCGGGTCAAATGCATCACGAAGGCCATCGCCTACGAAATTGAATCCGAGTACTGCAATAATAATCATCACGCCGGCAGGCACCCACATGTTCGGGTAATTTGCCAAAATCTCCTGTCCCTTGGACGGGTCTGCAAGAGCAATCATAGAACCCCATGCCGCATTCGGGAACGGAACACCGAGACCCAGATAAGACAACGTGGATTCATACAAAATGATACCTCCAAGACCCAAGGTCATGCTTACAATCAACTGCGGCATAACATTGGGAATCAAATGCTTAAAAATTCTTCTCCATGCCGGAAGACCGGTAGCCTCTGCC
Organism: Lachnospiraceae bacterium; assembly: GCA_045546575.1. Taxonomy (GTDB): domain Bacteria; phylum Bacillota; class Clostridia; order Lachnospirales; family Lachnospiraceae; genus ISDg. Next base: position 29,821 of record JAZQDC010000004.1, read on the forward strand.
GCCATCATATACTCCTGTTCTCGAAGCATCAAAATCTGACCACGAACGAGACGTGCGGTACCTGCCCAACCAATTAAAGTTAGGAAGCCCATAACGTAGTAAATACGATGTTCGGACGGAATGCTTTCAATGGCCGCAATGGTAGCGGACAAAATCATCAGAATCGGAAGCCCCGGCAGACAGTAGAAGATATCTACAATACGCATGATCAACTGATCCACCCATTTTCCGAAATATCCTGCTAGCCCTCCCATCAGAACGCCTATTACCGTCTCCAAGATAATTACGATAAAGGAAAGCAACAAACTGATTCGGCCGCCGTACATCAAACGCACGAAGACATCCATACCGTTGGTATCCGTACCAAGCCAATGATCCTTAGACGGAGGAGCCTTAAACTGCACAATACTTACGGACTCATCATAGAAGTCATATTCCGTACCGTCTGCCGACGTAAATTTCTGCGTAGAAAACATAGTAGACGTACGCTCAATCTTAAACACCTGGTTCTGCGAATATCCCCAGGTCAGCTTCACAATAACCGGTCCCAAAAAGGAGAACAGGAACACAAAGATCAACATACATAAGCCGACGATAGACAGCTTACTGCGGAAGAAACGCTTTGCAACCATTCGTGCCGGAGAAATGACACGGTAATTTTCCAACGTCGCATCGGTATCCTCGGAAACTCGATCCACGTAACTTGCCTTCTTCGCTTGCTCCTGTGCCGCTTCCGAAGGAGCAGTCATATCGGCGCGTAATTCTTTTTCATCATTTGCCATGTCTGCTACCTCCTTACTTTAATTTGACACGAGGGTCAACAACCACATACAACAAGTCGGAAATCAAAATGCCCAATACCGACAGAATCGCAAGGAACATGTTATATCCCATAATAAAGGGAATGTCTCCCTGCGCCGTAGCACGGTACGCCATATAACCGATTCCCGGAATCGCAAATACCGTTTCCAGAATCATCATACCGCCGAACAAGCCGGGAATCATACCGCCAACCGTAGTTACAATCGGAATCAAGGTATTACGAAATGCATGTTTATAAACAACCGTATGCTCAGACAAGCCTTTTGCTCTGGCAGTACGGATATAGTCCGAATTCAATACTTCGAGCATGTTTGTTCTGGTGTATCGCATAGTACCACCGATACCAAGCAAGATACTTACCATCAGCGGAAGCACCAGATGCCATGCCTTATCCCAAAAGATTCCCCACCAATCGCCTTCTGCAAAAATGATTGTTGCAGAGGTCAGACCCTGTAGCGGGAACCATCCCAGTCGAATAGCAAATACATTCATCATCAACGCCGAAAGGAAGAAGGACGGAAGAGAAATACCCATCATCGCCAACACGGTAACAGAATAGTCATACACACCGTACTGTTTTACCGCAGACTTAATTCCTAACGGAATTGCTATAATAATCTCAACAAAATAAGAAATAAACGCAAGGATAAAGGATATCCACATGTAGTCTCCGATAACCTTTGTTACCGGCTCACCAAACAGAAAGGAATATCCCAGATCACCCTTGAACACATTGCCAAGCCATGAGCCGTAGCTCTTAAGAATACCCGTAAAGCTCTTGTCTGCGAGACCATACAACTCCTTCAAATGGTCCACGTCTGCCTGTGTCATGGAACCGTTTTGCAAAGCAGCAGCGGTCTGGTTGTCAATATAATCCGCGGGCATCAGCATTGCCAGCATATAAATCAGGATGGAGACACCAAAGAGAATAATGACTGCCAGTCCTAGTCTTTTTAAAACGTATTTGACCATAGTAACACTCCTTGTCGCGCATCTTTCTGTCAATGCGGGAACTCAAAATCTCAATACATATTTATCTGCCGCCCCGTAGCCAAGCCACGGGGCGCAGATGCCACCTGCTTATTGCAGGCAAATTACTAGTTCAACTCAACCAACCAGATCTTAGAAAGCGGACTCTGGAACGGTGTTACATCATCACCGCTGAGGAGAGAGCTTTCCTTAATTACGTTCTTGTTGTATACAAACATGTTCTTTCTCTGATAGGTAGGAATCTCAACGCAAAGACCGGTGGAAAGCTCCAATGCCTGTGCGTAGATTGCCTTTCTCTCTTCGGTATCGAGAGTTGTTCTACCTGCCACAATCAGCTCATTCAACTTAGTGAGCATAGCCTTTTCCTCATCGGAACCATTCGAGAACAACCAGTACAAACCGGTTCCACAAGGAGAAGTACTCTGGTTTACAGCAGGATCGGAGTACCAGATCTGGAACATATCCGGATCGATTCCACCACTACCCCAAGCTGCACACCAAACCTGAATGCCGGACTCGTAAGCAGTACTGAGCTTGTTAAGAACCTGATCATCTACTTCGATGTCAATCTTTACACCAATGGTTGCAAGTACAGTCTGAGACTGAAGGAATACAGTTCCTGCCGGATGATCATTTGCGGACATCGGAAGGGTATAGGTAAGAACTACTTGCTCGCCTGCCTTATCATGTCCTTCCGGATAATACATTACGTTAGCAGCTGCATCGTATACATAGCCTGCATCCTGGAATAACTCAAGAGCTGTTGCTCCGCTCTCATCATACGGGAAGAGACACTCCGGATTATCCGGGTAAGCCCACTGAACCTTTGTCATGGTACGATAGTTTACGCTTGCAAGCTCACCATAGTAATCATCGATACAAAGCTGAATGTTCATGGTGCTGGCAAGTGCCTGACGAACTTCAAACTCCGGAATCGCCTGTGCGTTCATACCAATGTAACCATAACCATCGTTATCAACAAGTGTGTAGGAAAGCTTTGCATAGTCGCCGCTTGCTTCCGTAATATCATTGATAATGGTGGTGCTTGCAGAAGGATCTGCATAGTATACGGTCTCGGTCTTCAAGGAATCCATCTCGGAACCAGCGGAAATTACCTGGTAACGAAGGTTCTTGATGTACGGAGAACCAAGAAGGAAGCTGTCGTTTGCTACATATGTAACAACGTTGTCCTTATAGCTTACGAATACGTAAGGGCCTGCACCCATAGGCGCATTGTTCTTGGTCTTGAGGTGATCCATGAACTCCTTTGTGTTAAGAGCAACACCGTGCTCATCAAGCTTACCGGTGTAACCCTCTGTGTAGTAATGACAAGGTACTACTTCAATACCAAGCTTGAAGATTGCAGTAGGATCTACGCCGTCAAGTACAATCTTTACATACTCGCGCTCAACGCCGTCATCACAAGTAACCTTACCACTGGTGATACCGCTGATGCTGGAAATACCGCCTTCGATCTCCTTGGAACCTTCGTTCAATACAAAGAGCGGAATCAATACGGTGTCAAGTGTATCATCAAGCATAGACTCATATTCAATTCCTTCCTCGGAGAGCAGATCATAGGAATAAGCCTCGAGAATAATGTGGAAGAAATCAAGTGCGGTGATTTCGCCATTTGCAAGATCCCACTCCGTACCGAGCACATCGGTAAATACCTGCGTGGACACGTCATAGCCAAGGCCAAATCCCCACATGGACATACCGAATGCTACGCGAAGACTATCACTTGCGGCAACTTCTTCCCAAGTAAGATCGGGGCAGAAATAGTCCGCTACATATGCGGTATAGTTCTGGCAACAGTAATCAATAATAGCCTGAGCAAACTTCTCACCTGCGGGATCAAGGTAGCTCCAGAAGGTCTCTACCATTGCAGCATCAACACCTTCAACTTCCGGATAGGTACCGTCTTCGTTCAAGCCTGCAGCGTAAATCTTGCTACCAAGCTCTGTATACTTAGCGTTAATATCTGCAGTCGTCTGAGTACGATACTCGGAAAGACCCTGAATCGGCATAGTATAGTAAGTAGAAGAACCATCATAGAGAGGGTCACAAAGAACGTAAATGGAGAACAATACGTCCTTAACGGAAACGGGAGTTCCGTCGCTGAACGTAATACCGTTCTTCAATACGAAGGTATACTCGGTTGTCTCAGAGTCCGTACCCTGATTCTTCACTTCCTGCTTGTAGGAATATGCGAAACAATTCTCGTCAATTCCCGCTACCGGAACACCGTCCTTATCGTATGCAAGAAGTCCCAACTGTGTCAGACCTTCTACATCCACATCGTATGCAGAGGTTGCAAAGAAGGGGCTAAACTTACCATCCAAGGTCAGCGTAGAGATAACGAGCGGTGTAGACTCGTTAGCGCCGGTTCTCGGGGTTGTTGTTGCATCATAACGATTTGCAGGTACATCAGGGGTTACCGGCTTAGTATCGTCAGAATCAACAGGGGTTACTGTCGGTGTTGCAGTGTTATCATCTGTTTTGTCTTCAGGCTCATCGCCACCACATGCAGTCATAGAAACTACCATAACAAGCACAAGTGCCATAGCCAAAAGACGAGACCATAACTTGTTCATAACTAATCCTCCTAAATATTATTCTATTACAAGACCGTGGTCTTATAATCGTCTCTTAGGGCAACAACTTGTTGATTGTAGCCGCATTCTCCTCCGAAAGCGTGATATTCTCATACGTACAATTCTCAAGCACGCAATCGGTGGACTCCACAAACAAATCTCCCAACACAATCGTTCCGGCGGAATATTCCTCGGAAACGTAAATGTTCCAATTTGAAAAATGACAACCGGAGAACGTACAATTGGTCGCTTCTGCCGCCAACACAGCAGCATGTAGCTCAACCATATCGTTGGCATTTGCAGTCAAGGTAACTCCGTCCAATGTAAGATTGGAAATCACCACATCCTTCATGCTCTTGCACAGAGCCACGCTCTTCGTACCAGGCTTATCCTTCTTGGATACGCTTGCCTCAATGGTCAAATTGGAAAATGTATGTCCGTTACCCTCAATGGTACCGGTAAAACTGTCCGCAACAGAGAGCGTAATACCGGTAAAATCAATGTCTGCCGCGATGATGTAGCCGTCAATGTCAGCTCCGCCCAGTACATAGTTTCTTCCCTGCTTCAAATCCTCCACACTCTGAACAACAACGTAATTGCCATCGGAGAACTTCAGATATACATTTCTACCGGAAGTATTCTCGGAATACAACGCAATATTTTCTTCGATAAGCGCATCCTTGCGAGCTCGAATGGCTGCAAGCACCTCCTCGTCCTCAGTTACTACGGTATACCCCTCCTTCTCCAAGAAATAATAGGGTCTTGCAGAAGTCTCCTCTTCCTCATCGGTGGCTTCATACGTAACAATTGCCTCCGGAAACTCCTCCATCAACGTAGCATAAATCTCAGCATTCGTCATAACAAGTTCCGTGTGCTTATAAGTAGAGAAATCGTAAACCATTGTACACTCCGGATCTACATAATATCCGGACAAATTGGCATCCTCGGGAGCCACCATCGTGAGTACAGCATCCGAAAGTGCCTTAATGGGCGAATCCGCGGTAATATTCTTTACAAATAAAACCTCTGCCGTGTCAGCATCAACGTAGCTGACAACGCCCTGGGTAATCCATCTGGCATATAAGGTCATATCCCCTTCTACACGATCAAGATCGAAATCCCAGCGATCTTCTGCTCGAAAACTGTAACCAACAACATTGCCATCCGCATCCAGAACATCCTCCTTGGCGGTATACCAGCCTGCCAAAATCGCTCCATCCTTCTGCGGTGCAATCAACATACCGGAGGCACCCGACGGCTCATACACATAGGAGTTCGGAAGATAATACGTGGTACGCACCTCGCGGCTGTTAATCACACCGCCCAAGGCATCGTAAGTCACCTTACACTCATATCCCCATGCACTGGGGTCCATATCGGCATCGTCCTTTCCGCAGCCGCTCAGACAAAGCAGAATAACCAGCATGCATATAATCATAAATCCACAACGTAATGTACGCATATTCACTATTTCCTTTTCTTCGATCTGCAACACAATTTCGACAACTCACCGACAGCGAGTCCGAAAAAGCAATACTAGTGGCGCTTATTATACCACACAATTGACAAGTCGTCAAATAATACTCACATCTTTTTTATGCATTTTCACCATTTTTCCACCTTCATGGGCGAATTAACGGGTTCTCTACGGTAAAATAAGGCCTGTAAGTATTTATTCATACCGTCTCCCCTCGCACACATGCTAACATCGGTTCGATGTTCTTCTTGTCCGTCCAGTCACATTTCCGGCCCACAGCACTCATCAGAGCCTTTTGCCAAGGCTCATAAGTTGCGGGGTCTTGCTTTGCCACTGCCTTATGCAGCATTCTGCACAGCGTTCGGTCGCCAAATGACATGGCATCCTCATCCCAAGCACCGCGACAATAAAAAACCGGTACATCCTTCAATCCATCCTTTAAGTTTCGGTTACGCACCTCTACATATGCCGCTTCGTCATATGGGGATGCTCCTACGCAGAATACCACTACCTTCTTGCCCGTAAGGCAATTGATGTTCTTCTTCAGAAATGACAGCCCCGCAATGCCGGATGCATAAATCCCTCCGCCGAGGATAATAACATCGTACTCTTTCACCTTGTGGATATCTGCTTTCTTCGTTTCAACGCAATCAAATCCCGTAGCCTCCTTCAGCCACATTGCGTATTTCTTCGTCGCACCATATTTTGATTGATATAAAATAATACCCTTACTCATATAACACCTCTCCCGCTATGTCTTTTAAATTGTCTTCCATCTGTATAATGGTCTTTATGGTGATTCCCAGCTGTTCTTCGGAAATACCTCGGAACATCGCCCGCATTGCCTTGACGCTCACTTCATCATTGTCTGCGCAGAAACGCAAGCATGTCTCTGTTAACGCTACTCGTTGCTTGCGCCGATCCTCGCTATCCACCGTAATATCCACAAAGCCTTTCCTCTCAAGCTTTAGAAGAATCTGTTTTACATTTTGGTGTGAACTCCCCATAATGTCCGCCAACTCTTTGATGGTGGGCTTCTCTTTGCACATGTTAATACAAATGATTGCAAAGAACTGCTTCCAACTAACTTCCCCGATCAATCGATCTGCCACCGCTTGAAAGCGATTATCAAATGCGCTTAATAGACCCAAGAGAAAATACGAGCTTTCTATTCCGGCGAAATCCACATTTTCGTGTTGCATGATGTCCTTAATATTCATGGCCCCTCCAATTAGGTAATCAATTACCTTTTGTCAAAGGTAACATATTATCTTTTTTATGTCAAGAACTTTGGAATCTTTTTTACAACGGAAAAATGAAAAGGTGTAAAGCCTTTATTAAGCTCTAATCCCCATACCACAAAACCAGCCCCGAAAGTCCATGAGGAATCCCTCTACGACCTTCGGGGCTTTATCGTACTCTTATATCATTTACAATCTCGTATCAAACAATCCGCAATAACTATCAATAGGATCCTTACCGGTAAATGCATCGGGTCCCGCCAGTAGCTTGTCCACCAACGCATCCAAGGTGCTGTCCTTGCTGTCGTAAGTGTTGATATACGTTCTTGCCTGAGGAATATCCGCAAGCATGGTGGGCTGTCCGCAACCTACAACTACTACCGGAAGCTCGAATACATACCACGGAATCTCGCCACCACCCTTGGATACGCCGAAGCTGGGTCTGCCACTTGCCACATCACACAGAGTGATTACCATATCCATGTCCTTTACGAAGTCTGCGATGGCATTCTTACCTGCGAAATACAGGTTGATACTGGGCTTCTCCCCTGCGGCAATCTGTTTCTTCATAATATCTAGAGGACTCTCGTAGATAAATGCGTCAAATCCCTTGTCGCACAGCTTCTGCTTCAGTGCTTCCGCCGGATTGCCTCCGCCGTAGCCCATCATTTTCATGAGTTCACCCATGGCACCACCGGCACCCTTCACATGAACGATCATGATGCGCTTATAGCGCTCCGGAGTAATGGGAAGAACGTCCTTGTCCTTGTATTTTACCAAGGTAATGGCATCTCTGCTGATGGCGCGCTGCATCTCCTTGTATTCTGCCTTGCCAAGAGCCTCCTTCAAAATGTCGGGCCGAGGAACCAACTCCTCCTTGGCCTTCTTATGAAGTCCCATGTGCGCCTTCAGACCGAGAATACGGGTGAGAGCTTCCGTCATACGCTCCTCACTGATAACGCCGTTCTTGTAGGCGTTCAGCATGGTAGTGTAGTCCTCCTCAGGGTCGTTGAAGAACAGGAACATATCGCAGCCTGCGTTGATGGACAGCGGCAGCATCTCGCTACGCTTCATGCGGTTGGTCATACCTACCATGTGGGAAGCGTCCGTTACTACCATACCGTTAAAGCCCAGCTTGTCACGCAGCAGTCCGGTCATAAGCTCGTGGCTCAAAGTTGCCGGCATCATGTCATCGTCTTTCAGTTCCGGATTCAGCGCTCTTGCATACGTGGGCATCAGAATGTGACCGCCCATAATAGCGTCCAGATCATTGTCAATCAAGGTCTTGTATACCATGCCGTAGGTTGCGTCCCACTCCTCCACGCTCATGTCATTTACGTTGTTGGAGATGTGGGCATCACGGAAATCCAGTCCATTTCCGGGGAAATGCTTAGCCGCACAAGCGAAGCCGGGAATCGTATGAGCGCCCTGTAAGTACGCCGCACTCATCTCTGCTACGCGCTTCGGATCATTGCCAAATGCACGATTGATAATCTCGGTATTCTCCCAATTGTAAGCGATATCGCACACCGGCGAAAACGCCATGTTACAACCGATGGCCGCCGCTTCCTCGTTGGACATACGCCCCAACTCATAAGCATACTTCACATTGCCCGTGGCGCCGATCTTCACACCGCCACCGATAAGGGTACCGTCCGCACAAGCACCATCACCACCGGCTTCCGTGTTGCACGCGATAAATACCGGAATCTTGGCATACTTCTGTAACTTGCGATTCTGCTCCTGAATGGCCGCACCCGGTGCGGGATTGTATCGGCATCCGCCCAAATGATACTTCTCCATCAACTCCTTCAAGTGCTCCTCCTGATGGGATGAGGTCAACTGGAAGAACAATTGTCCCACCTTCTCCTCGTCGCTCATCTCCGCCATCGTATTCTGCACCCATGCAATGTCCTCTTCGGACAGGTAATAAGGTCTTGCTTTCAAATCTACCATAACATTTCTCCTTCTCATTGTTGTTCTGCGTCTATACACTCCGCCGGTCTGCTTACTTTGTAACGCTCTTACTTCAGATTGTCCTCAAAGGCATTTGCCTTGGCCTCTTGATACATGCCGCCATAATGACCGTCCAACAAATTCGGAACCGCCTGCTCCATGAATTCCTGCCAAGATGCCGCCTCGTGACGAACCAAGATGGGATAAAAGTACACCCCGTTCTTCTTGGCCGCATCGTAATCCCCCGGCGCATCTCCGGTCATCATGACACAATCCCGACGATAGCCCTTCTTTAGCAGCTCCCCAATGCAGAATGCCTTACTTCCCGCATCCTGTGCCAGCAAAATGTCCACATGCTCCAGAAGCCCATACATGGACCACTCGTCTTCCACCGCCTGCAAGTTTGCCGAAGATACAATGGCGATGTCCGCATACTCATGAGCAAATGCCAGCGCCTCTTTCACTCCCTCAAAAGGCTTCTTGTCCTCATCCGCCAAAGCGTTGATGCTCTCATTTACCCGGCGCGACCACGACAGTGCCTTACTGAGGCACAGGTTATCCTGTTCCTCTATAGCACGCTCCAAGGCAGGATTGGACAGCTCCGGGCTCTCCTCCACCCAGCATTCCAGCACTTCAATACCTTCAATAGTGCAATAAGTATCGTTAATCTCACGCAACATCTTCGCCAAGCCCTTGAATCGGTTGATTCCGCGAGTCATGGTATACAGGTTAATGTCGTTCCAACGCTTCAAAATCGGCTCCTCCCATTGGAAGAGTCCCCATTCGTCAATCATACGTGGACCGAAGCAACGGATATGCTTGATGTCCATGGTATCCATGGCACAACCATCGGAATCAATGCAGATCAACCACTCCTTCTTCTTCACATAATTGTTCAAATTCGTACTCACGTCGTCACCTCACAACATAGTATTGTCCATAGCAGGTTAAGTATTTTTCTTTATTGCTTGTATTTTAACATAAATCACGACGTCATATTCGTAGAATTCGAGAGTGTTTTTGTACTATTTTCATCTTGCCGAATTTTCATTGAAAAATGTCCGGAAAGATGAAAGATAACCCGACAAAAAACCATTAGCTAGTACAACACCGGTAATGTGTCCTTCGTCACCGCATTGGGACTGCTATATATCTTTCGCAACATCTCAAAGGTGGTATTCTCCTCACTAAGGCAGAACATCTTGGACCAAGTCATGAAACTCACCCAACCCACGCCTTCTTCCACAATGGCGTCCACCGAAGGAAGCGTACCGGTCTCCCCAATCAATACAACCTTGGGCGTCTCGGTAATCTTTAGAAGGTCATAATACATCTCACTTCGGCTAGTGTGAAGGTGTGCCGGCGGATACATATCACGAGAAATGATATCCACCACGTCGTCTCCGGGGTAATACTGAGGAAGCGGAGAATTCCACACCCAAATCAAATTATTGAGTCCGTGCACCTTGGTAAATCGCTCATACATCATGCGATATAACTTCTTCAACGGTTCCGGGCCTTTGGCCCCCCACCAGAACCACGTGCCTTCTCCCTCATGAAAAGGTCTCCACAGAATCGGAATCTGCTTGTCACAGAAAGGGCGAAGCAATCCCGCCATAGCATCCAGATCGGAGATCAACGCTCGATTCTCCGGCGTTCCTTCCATTACAGCACGGGTAGCGTCAAACTCAGTATTTTGCGTAAAAAAGGACTTGGAATGTCCACCAAGAGGCGAAAACCAATGCCATGTAAATGTAATTAGTCCTTTGGCCTCCGCCCACTCCCACGCGCGTTTCAAAGTTCCATAGTTCTCAAGTACTTCCGTCATACACTCCTCGTCCGTATCAAGGTAATTGATATTGGGCGAGTACGACAGAAGTTCAAAACCCAGAAGTGCCGGCTGTTTGCCTGTCACCTTCTCAATATGATGCAATTCCTCCTGCGCCATGGTCTGAGTATGCTGTCCCGTCAAGACTTGCTTATAGGTAATGTCCGAGAGATATCGCAACACATCACGAACGCACTGCTGTGCATGCTCATTGCAAGGGGTAACTATCTTATCGCTCATATATTTATTCCTCCGATTCTTCTATGTCTTCGTATACAAGGGTTATTTTATCACATCCCCGGCACATTCGGTGATTCATTTTCACAGATACGTTGTAATTCTTCCCCCTGTCACAAATTTTACTCAATACTGTCGTCCTCCACGTCACTTGTATCGAACTCCATCAGTTCCTCCACCCGACATCCCAGGGCGTATGCCAATCCCAACAAATTCGTTCCTGTGGCTTTGTTGATATCCTTGGCACGCTGTTCGTATTGCTGAATCATACGCAAGGATCCCCCCGAGCGCTCCGCCAACAACCGTTGGGAATACCCCAATGCCCGCCGCATCATCTGCAACTGCGTCTGCGGAGTCTTTCGCCGTATCATCTCGTTCAAAACCTCCACAAACTTCTGTTCCGCGGCCTCGTCCCTTGCCTTTCGCTTCACGTAATAGATTCGACTGTCCGCCGGAGTATAAGAAACAAAATGAATTGCATCAAAAGCCTTCTGCGATTTCAAGACAACCTGCTCCCCCAAATCCCAGGGGCGCATGGCGTAACTCAACTGCTTCAGCGATATTTCGTTATTCACAAAGGCTCTGGCAAAAGCAAAATACGAATCGTCCGCTCGGCACCCTCTTACCACATCATATGCGGTCAGATCCACAAGAAAATGCTCCCGCAACCATTCCGCCCCTCGTTTCATAATGGGGGTAGTCAGCCGCAGCTTGCGGTAATGCATCAATAACGCCAGCCAGTGCAATATGGAATATTCCTCGGACTGCAAATTCAACACACGCAGCCCCACAGTGTCGATGGTGTATGCATTTGCATAACCGTCGATGCCGTCACTCACCGCCCACTCCTTGGCCAAATCCAAATGTTCCGTGCAATAGACCCCTCCACCGTAATCGTTGTACGACTTGCCCTTCTCCTCATGATGGTTTCGTTCGTCAATGTAACTCCACAGAGTCACTTTATATTATTGCATCTCTATAGAGATACCCTTGTCAAGATGTAAAAAATCGCAGGCCCCCGAAACCGAAGGTCTGCGACTGTATTACTCATATTACATTAGATTCCGTAGCGGTCCGATTTCTCGTCCACAATCAGAATCTTGCCGTCCTCGCCTACCAAGCGCTGGCCTGCGTGGATGGTGTCTCTACTCTCAATGATGCAGTTCTCGATATAGGTGTTGTCACCGATATGAACATCGTTGAGAATGATGGAATTCTTAATGGTTACGTTATTGCCAACGTATACTTTCTTAAAGATGATGGAGTTCTCCACATATCCGTTAATAATGCTTCCGGAGGATACGAGACTGTTCTTCACGGTAGCACTGGGATTGTACTTCGCCGGCGGCAAATCATCCACCTTGGAATATACATCCGGGTACTGCTTGAAGAAATAATCTCTTACTTCTCTCTTCAAGAAATCCATATTGGTACGATAGTAAGCATCTGCCGTAGCGATGTTGCTCCAATAGCCGTCCATCTTGTAGGATACGATTCTCTTCACATCCTTGTAACGAATCAAGATTCCGCGTACGAAATCAAAATTGTTGTCCTCAATACACTTCTCAAGAAGCTCGATAAGCAGACGACGACGAATTACGTAAATGCCCGTAGATACGAGACCACCCTGAGACTCCAGAGGCTTCTCCTCAAACTCTACGATTCTTCCTTCCTCATCCGTAGTTACTACACCGAAACGGCGAATGTCCTCTTCCGGACACAACTCCGTGGTTACCACGGTAATGTCTGCTTTGCTCTCGATGTGTGCCTCAATTACCTTGTTGTAATCCAGCTTATACACGCCATCACCGGACGCAATAATTGCGTAGGGCTCATGACTCTCCTTCAAGAAATCAATATTCTGATACATAGCATCCGCGGTTCCGCGATACCAGAATCCATTCTCCTGGGTAATGGTAGGTGCAAATACATACAACCCGCCCTGCTTACGACCGAAATCCCACCACTTGGAGGAATTCAAATGCTCATGAAGGGAGCGAGAATTGTACTGTGTCAACACAGCAACCTTCTGTACACGGGAATTGGTCATATTGGACAATGCGAAGTCAATGCTACGGAAGCTTCCGGCTACCGGCATCGCCGCAATTGCTCTGTGTGCAGTAAGCTCCTGCATACGGTTGGAATTGCCGCCTGCTAAAATAATACCGAGTGCTTTCATTGTGCGCCACCTGCCTTCACTAAACTTTCCCCGCTTTCAAGAACGCCGTTAATATAGTCGTCCTCGCTGGTTCCGCCGGAAATTACGGTATTCTTACCAATCTTAACACCTCTGGGAATTACGCTGTCCTCACCTACGGTTACAAGGCCATCCCCGTAAATGTGGGGCTTCCACGTGTTGGGCTTCTCTTCGCCGACACCTAACTGGCAACCTTCGCCGACAACAACATTTTCCCCGATGATTGCCTTCTCTACATAAGTGCCCTTGCCGATTACGGTATTCTTCATAATGATAGAATCCCTAACAATTGCACCTTCCTCAATGGTTACACCGGCACCGATAACGGAGTTGTGCACCTCACCGTATATATCCGTACCCTCACCGATAATACAACGGTTAATCGTTGCGGTATCGGCAATATACTGCGGACGAATCTCATCACACTTGGTGTAAATCTTCCAGAACTCATCGTACAGGTCAAATACCGGCACGATATCAATCAGCTCCATATTTGCCGCCCAATAAGAGCCCAGCGTTCCAACGTCCTTCCAATAGCCGTTGAACTCATATGCAAATACCCGGTCACCACGGTTGTGGCAATACGGAATGATGTGCTTACCGAAGTCACAGTTCGCCTGCTCAGACAGGGAAATCAACGCCTCACGCAACACTTTCCAAGTGAAAATATAGATACCCATGGAAGCCAAATTGCTTCTGGGATTCTTGGGCTTCTCCTCAAACTCGCGAATACGCATCTCGTCATCGGTAATGACAACACCGAAACGACTTGCCTCTTCCCACGGCACCGGAATGGTTGCCAAGGTAATGTCGGCATTGTTCTTCTTATGGAAATCTAACATCTCTTCGTAGTCCATCTTGTAAATGTGATCGCCACCAAGGACAAGCACATACTCAGGATTGTACGCCTCCATAAAGCGAAGGTTCTGATAAATTGCATTCGCTGTACCGGTATACCACTCTGCATTGGTACTCTTCTCATAGGGAGGAAGAATCGCAACACCACCGATGTTTCGATCCAAATCCCACGGAATACCGATACCAATGTGTGTGTTCAACCGAAGCGGTTGATACTGCGTCAATACACCGACGGTATCGACACCGGAGTTAATACAGTTACTCAAAGGAAAATCGATGATACTGTACTTACCACCAAATCCAACGGCCGGTTTTGCCACGTCCTGCGTCAAAACGCCAAGTCTAGAGCCCTGACCTCCGGCGAGGAGCATAGCAATCATCTCTTTTTTAATCACGTGACCACCTCTTATCGTTTATTTGGAATCCTCACGGACGAATCCATTGCGCGCATCGTGTGTCTGCCCATAGACAGACTCTCTAGCGAATCTATTATAGCACACCTTTTCGTAAATGTGAATATATTTAATAAAAAATATGCGGTTTGTTTTTTGAATTTATGCAAAATACACAAAACTACGGCTTTCCTTGCATTTGACATGCATTTCTCGCGCCTATGACGGAAAATGCGGTTTTTTCGTCTTTTCTCCCGAGGGAAATGACTCATTTTTCAACGGATTACGCAACAAAACATTGTATTTTTGAGAAATCATGATATAATTAATCGCGGAAGTAGAGAGTCGTATGCTCTTTCGGCGCGGAATCGGTACATTTTCCACGTCGCTCTCAACAGATTTGGAGGCATTATGTTTGCTATTGATATAACGAAACCCATACATATACATTTTATCGGCATCGGCGGAATCAGCATGAGCGGTCTTGCGGAGCTTTTGCATGCCAAGGGCTTCCCCATTAGCGGTTCCGACTGGAATTCCACGGAGCTTACGAAGCGTTTGGAAGCCCAGGGAATCACCGTATATCGCGGTCAGCGGGCCGGCAATATTACCGACGACATTGATCTGGCAGTCTACACAGCGGCAGTTCACGATGACAATCCGGAGTTCGTTGCCTGCAAGGAGAAGAACATTCCCTTGATGGACCGTGCAGAGCTTCTGGGACAGATTTCTCACTCCTACCCGGTATCCATCGGCGTAGCCGGAACTCACGGGAAGACCACCACCACTTCCATGATTTCTTTGATGCTTGTGGAAGCAGGTCTTGATCCCACCATTTCCTTGGGCGGCATGCTCCCTGCCATCGGTGGCAATCTTCGTATCGGCGAGTCGGATAATTTTCTGTTCGAAGCCTGCGAATACACCAATAGTTTTCTAAAGTTTTATCCTACCGATGAGGTAATTCTGAATATTGATGCGGATCATTTGGACTTCTTCAAGGACTTGGACGACATTCGTCACTCTTTCCACATGTTCGCGGAACGTCTGCCGGAGAACGGTCATTTGATTATCAACGGCGAGATTCCCGGTCTGGAAGAGTTCTTGAAGGGACTCCACGGCACCATCGATACCTATGGTATCCTGCCGGAGGGTGTGAAGCCGGAGGACAGTCCGTACCGCTTTACCGCTACGAACATTACTTATGACGATCACGGTTGTCCTTCCTATGACTTCTATTTGGACAGTCAGTACGTGGATCGTGTTGCTTTGTCTGTCATCGGCCGCCACAACGTCTCTAATTCCTTGGCTGCCATTGCCGAGGGATATCTGCGAGGCATCGATATGGAGCATATGAAGCGTGCCTTGCTGGCCTTTACCGGTACGGGACGTCGCTTCGAGATCAAAGGCGTTCTGGGGGGCATCACCATCGTAGATGATTACGCCCACCATCCCACGGAGATTGCGGCTACCCTGACTTCGGCTCAGGCATATCCCCACAATACCCTGTGGTGCGTATTCCAGCCTCACACTTACTCCCGCACCTTGAAGCTTCGAGAAGACTTCATCGCGGCACTAAGCAATGCAGACAAGATTGTTCTTGCCGACATTTACGCTGCCAGAGAGGTGAACACCGGCGAGATTTCCTCAAAGGACCTTTGTGAGGACCTTCGGAAGATGGGCAAAGAGGCGTACTATTTCCCCTCCTTCGACGAAATCGAAAATTTTTTAATCAATAATTGTGTCAACGGCGATTTGTTGATAACTATGGGCGCCGGAGACATAGTAAAAGTGGGCGAAACGCTCCTTGGCAAATAAGTTATCCACAATATCCACAACCTTCGTTGATAAGTTTGGTTGTGGATATTTTTATGCACGAGCAGGTGTTTTTTCAATTCGGTTTTGGGTTACAAACCTTGATTTTATAAGGATTTCGACACCGCCCCTCCACTTTCGACTTATCGGAAAATGCGTAGCAATCCACAATTTCCACTTTATCCACAAAGTTTTTCTACTACAATAGGCTGAATTTTTGCCTATTTACTTTTAAAAAACTTTGTTGTAAACTGTGCAAGCGGGGTGAGAAAAGTGCCGCTTCGGCACTGTTACGTAATATGAAGGGAAGGGAGGTCGCAAGTATGTGTAAGATTCGATTTCAAACCACAGAACGAAAGAAGTTCACCAAGATATCCAATCGATTCATTGACGAGTACATGGCGGATGCCAACGGCTCGTATGTGAAGATTTACATATATCTGTTGCGTTGCATCTCCGATTCCCATAACGCTTCTCCGGAGGGCTTGGAGTTCGCATTGTCCGCCATGGCAGATCGCTTGGAGTATACGGAGAAGGACATTTTGCGGGCACTTCGGTATTGGTCGAAGAAGGGTGTGTTGGAATTCGATCAGAACGATGACGGTTCCATCGCTTGGATTGCTCTTGCCGATTTGGCAGGAGAAGAAGCTCGCGAATTCGAAGAAGAAACTACTGCTACCATAGAGTCTGTGCCGGGGCCTACAACATCGAAGGCGACAGCACCTTCGCAAGACGAAGATGATTTGTCGAAACAGCTCTTTGCACAAGTGGAGAAGATTTTGGGACGCCCTATAGCTCCGAAGGATAACCAAGCAATTGTCTATTGTATTGAAGCGTTATGCTTTTCTCCGGAATTGATTCGTTACTTGTATGAGTACTGCAAGGGTCTTGAGAAGACCTCCGCCAACTATGTTCAGAAGGTAGCGATGAACTGGCATGAGAAGAGCATTACCACGGTAGAAGATGCCGAACGATTTACCAACGCTTTTCGTGCAAGCGTTCGTGCTGCCATGAAGGAACTGGGCATGGTGGGAACCCCCGGTGAATCCTTGGTTCGGTACATAAATCGTTGGGAGCGTGAGCTCCTTATGTCTGCCGAACTCATCGGAGAGGCTTGCAAGAGAGCATACCTTGCTACTAAGTCCAATCATTTGCAATATGCAGATTCGATTTTGAATCACTGGCATTCCGCCAATGCACACTCTCTCGAAGAGGTACAAGCACTGGATCGCACTCACGAAGCCAAGGCCAGACGTAAGCCCAATACCGACAATCGTGGTGCGGATACCAACCGATTCCATAACTTCACCCAACGCGACTACTCTTCCGACGAGATGGAGGAAATCGAGCGCAAGCTCAGAGGCTTCTGAGTTTCGGAGACGCGTTGATACACGAGCACCTCTTCCATGAGAAGAGCAGGAAAGATCACACGGAAGTGCTGATTTTTCGGAACGGAGATTACTATGGCACTTACCAATTCCGAACATCAGATGATTATGCGGGATTATGAAGAATTGCAGCAGTATCACCGAGAAGCTCTGGCAAAGCGCCGTGCATCGGTATACGAGAAGCTACCGGTCTTGTCCGAGATTGACGACCAGTTGATTCACGGCTCGGTACAGTCTGCCAAGTTGGCATTGCAGGGAGATTCCTCTGCATTGGAGGCTCTGTCCCGGACAAATGCCCGATTGATTGGACAGAAGAAAGAGCTCTTGAAACGTGCCGGTTACCCGGACAATTATCTGGAGATGACCTATCGCTGCAAGGACTGCAGGGACACCGGTTATGTAGACCATCAGCCCTGCCACTGCTTCCAGCAAGCAATCATCGATAAGTTTTATTTGGACCCGGGTCGGCGCGAATTACTGACTGCGGAGAACTTTTCTACGTTTAATTTTGAATTTTATTCGAAAGAGTCTATTGACCAAACCTCAGGTTTGTCGTACTATGATATTGCCAAGCTGGCTTTTGAGAGAGCCGTGAACTTCGTGAACCGGTTTTCCAAGAGTTATACGAACCTGCGCATCAACGGTAGCACCGGTGTAGGTAAGACCTTTCTTACAAACTGCATCGCCAAGGCACTGTTGGATAGTGGGTATACGGTGTTGTACCTATCCGCCTTTCGACTCTTCGAATTATTTGAGAAGTATCGCTTCGGCGATAAGGAGGACAGCAAGGATGCCGCTAAGAATTTCGGTATGATTTTGGACTGCGACCTTCTCATTATCGACGACCTCGGAACGGAGATGAACAACTCGTACACCAACTCGCAGTTATTCATTTGCTTGGAGGAGAGAGACCTACGTAAGGCCTCTACCGTCATTTCCACTAACCTTACCATTGAGGAGATTCGCAGACGGTATAGTGAACGCATCGCTTCCCGTATGATGAATTTCGAGAGTATTACTCTAATGGGTAAGGATATTCGGGTGAAGAAAGTCACCCATCGCTAGATCGGACGCTACTGCGTTCGTATATCGGACGAAGGGGAAAACTCGTCTAAGAATGCCATTGGCATGCCCTAATATTTTTCTCATGGAGGTAACTTATGTCCCAAGAAGACAAGTTGATTGAAAGCATTTCTTATGGTCCCTTAGGTATTATTGCTATGGAGAGCAGCAGACCTATCGGTGCGAAGGTAGACGATTACATCGTTTCGTGGCGAAACAACCGTGATCACAAATACCTCTCCGATCCGGACTATGACCGCTACAAGAGAGACTCTTATCTCATCAAGGCGAAGTGCCCCCGTTTCGGTACCGGCGAAGCCAAATGTGTCATTGGTGAAAGTATCCGCGGAATGGACATTTACATTTTGGTTGATGTGTGCAACTACAGCCTGACTTATACCGTATGCGGACAGCAGAACCATATGTCCCCGGACGATCATTTTGCTGATTTGAAGCGCGTAATCTCCGCTATGAGCGGTAAGGCAAGAAGAATTACGGTTATTATGCCCTTCCTCTACGAGAGCCGCCAGCACAAGCGTTCCTCCAGAGAATCCTTGGACTGTGCATTGGCACTCCGCGAGCTGGTGAACTTGGGCGTAGATTCCGTTATTACCTTCGACGCACACGACCCTCGTGTACAGAACGCCATTCCTACCAATTCCTTTGAAAATGTACAGCCGGCGTATCAGTTTGCCAAGGCACTGATCCGTAGCTGCCCCGATATTAAGATTGACAGCGACCACCTGATGATTATCAGTCCGGATGAAGGCGCTATGAGCCGTGCCGTTTATTTTGCTAACGTTCTCGGTGCGGACATGGGTATGTTCTATAAGCGTCGTGACTACACGAAGATTGTGGACGGACGTAACCCCATTGTGGCACACGAGTTCTTGGGTACCGACGTACAGGGCAAGGACGTTGTGGTTATTGACGATATGATTTCTTCCGGCGACAGTATGCTGGATGTTGCTAAGGAACTCAAGAAGAGAAATGCGGGACGTATCTTCGTATGCTCTACCTTCGGTCTCTTTACCAACGGCTTGGAGCGATTTGATGAGGCTTACAAGAGCGGTTTGATTTACCGTGTTGTGACAACCAACTTGATTTACCAGCGTCCGGAGCTATTGGAGCGTGAGTGGTATGTGTCTGCGGATATGAGCAAGTACATTGCTCTCCTTATCGACTCCTTGAACCACGACACTTCTATCAGTGAGTACTTGAATCCTACGGAGCGTATCCATAAGATTTTGGAGTGTCACAATAGTGGACAGAAGATTGATTAATTAATATTATTGCAATTTCATAAGGATGAAAAATGCCCCTGAGAGTTATCTCCCAGGGGCTTGCTTTATGTCTATTTACTTTCCTCTAACCACGCCGATCACCGTCTTCAGACCAATCTTCTGACCATTATACAGAATGAGTCCACGGTAAATACGTGCCGCCAAGAATACAAGCAAGGCAGAGCCTAGAAGCATCTCTACGCACACAATAATGCCCTCAAGCGTAGTGGCCTGACCTGTCAGTAGCTCCACAGGCACCGTAAAGGGTGCGGTAAAGGGAACGAAACGACAAATGGTAAGTGCCTTCTCATTTTCCATCATTGCAGCGAAGTAACCGATCATCCAGCTCACTACAACAGGCAATACGAACAAGCTCTGGGCATTTGCCGTATCTTCAGGCTTGCTGACGATACTTCCCGACATACCTGCCAATACCAGATAGAACAAGCATCCCAGGCCAAAGATCAAAAGCGACAATACAATGGATGCCGGCGTCATAGCACTCTCGCCGATATTCGCCCTCAAGAAATCCAACACCACCGGAATAACATTGGTGTACTCCGGATAAACAGCGGCTGCAATATAATTGCCACCCACAAGACCTACAACAATGCACACAAGCCAAATGCCGGACTGAATCAACGATGCCACGGTAACTGCCAACACCTTGCCGGCAATCAGTGCATTTGGCTGAACCATAGTAAGCATACTCTCCATGAGCTTGGAAGTCTTCTCAATGGCAACCTCCTTGCTGGCCATCTGACCGTAAGCCAAGAGGATAAAGTATAGTACCAATCCGAATAGCATCGGTGCGACCATCTTAATCAGCATGGCAACAAAGGACGTATCCTCACCGATTCCTACGCAATCCACAGCAACTGTCATGTTCAGAATGTCCACCTGGGAAGACTGCAAGCCTACGCCCAAGTATACTGCATCCTGTACAGCGGGAACCATTGCCCACGCCAGTTCTTCCACCTCTGCTTCGGAGACATCACTGTCGGTGGCCAGTATCATACTGATACCGTAGCCCTCCTCCGTCTTCTCCACTGCGGCCAGAAGTGCTTCCGCTTCCATGCTTTCCTTTGCGTAAGCAAATGCCTCCGCTCTGGTCTTGCCCGTCACTTCCTCGAAGGCAATCTCCGTATAATACGAATCCTCCTCCAAAGTTTTGGCGAAATCGGGCATGGCAAGCTCGGTTTCATTTAGCACATAAACCTTCTTAATCTCGCAGGTCTCGGTCTCCTCGTCCTCCGGTGCTCCGCCGATAAATACAACCAGACCAACACCGAGAATCAACAAAAGAGCCAGTACTACCGTCAGGACAATATAGCCCTTCTTCTTCATGATCTGCGCACAGGTAAAGGAAAATACCGTGCCAAACCCTCTCATAGACTCCTTCATGCCTTAGCGCCTCCCTTCTTCACTGACTTGCGAAGGGCGAACAGCTCCTTCAGCGGAATCTTACTGCCGTTATGCGTAATGAGCATCTCGTAAATGGACGCCACGAAACGGAACAACAAAATATCTGCCACGATCAAAATTGCAATGGAAATGAGTGCATACGGCCACGCCACGCACCCCGTCAGTAAGCCTCCCGGCAACAGAAAGCAAGAGGACAACGGAAACAAGATCGCAACAATTACTACCGGATTCGTAGCAGATTCCATCATCATACCCGCACCGATGATACCAACGTACATACCCACCATATCGAGAACAGTCAACAAGGTCATACCCTCCTGAATCTCCTCCAAGCGGCTAACCGTGGCACCACACATGCCGGCCAATACCGCATAGAAAATGAAACCGAGTACGATTGCAATGATACTCAACAGTGCATTTCCCAGAGTAATGCTTGCCCATACGTCTGCCGGCAGGATTTGCTCCAGATACCCCTCCTGTCCGGTAATCTTACCGGTAATAACGCTGGATGTATAAGCAAGTGCCAACAGCAATACCATCTGACCGATGGTAGCTAGGAGCATAGCAAGCACCTTGCCGACAATAAGCGCCATGGGGCGAACCGATGTCAACAAGTACTCCACAACCTTAGAGGACTTATCCGTAGCAATGGCCGTTGCAATCTGGCTGGCCGCCATTACATTTACCATAGTCACAACAAACAGAAGTCCGTAGATAATCCAATATTGGCTGTCAGAGATACCATCGCTGTGCTTCTCGTCCATTACCGTACCGTCTTCTCCTACGAAATCCAGTTCCACCGCCAGCGGCGTATCCATCACTGCCAACTGCTCCTCGGTGGCACCGGAGATTCCGATCTTCCAAGCGTCAAAGGCTTCTCCCAGAAGCTCTGCCACTTTCCAAGCCGCGCCTTCGTAAGTCTCCGTCTGCACAAGCTCAATGGTGAGACCCTTCAACTCATTTAAATACATATGCACAACTGCTTCTGCCGCTTCACGCTCTTCGATATCCTGAAGCAACGCATCATATGCCTCTGCATCTCCCTTAAAGGGTTCTACAACAAATTCCGGCCACTCCGCCTTGATGACATTCTCCGCAGAAAAGCCCATGGCACCAAAGCCAAATTCATCGTATATGTACAGTTTTTCGATTTCAGCGATTTCTTCGTCATCCTCTTCTCCGTCCGAACCATCCTCACCGATTTCCCCATCTCCGGAAATCTGGGAATCCGGATTCATTACCAACTGCATAATCGGACCCGATGCAACGGTAAGAATCAGCATCAACACCATGAAAATGATGTACGCCTTATTTTTCACGGTCTGCGTCAAAGTGAAGACGAATACTTCACGGGTTCCCCGCAATTCATTCTTCATCATTTGCTGCACCTACCTTCTCAACAAAGATTTCATGAAGCGAGGGCTCTCTCAATTCAAACTTAATTACCGGCACTTGTGCCTCAATCAGTGTGGTTAGAAATGCCATGGCCTGTGCCTCGTCATCTACCTTCAAATGATACTCGCTGGGCAGCTTCTCCACAATGGGAAGTCCCGCCTTCTCGATATAATCCTCAATCTCCACGTCACACTTTACGAAGAGGTTCACGCGTCCGTAACTCTTCTTGATGTCATTTAAGTTACCCTGGAGTACCACCTGACCGCGATTCAGAATCGTAATATCGGTACAGAACTCCTCAATGGTGGGCATCTGATGACTGGACATAATTACGTACTTATCCTTAGCAATCTCTTCGCGGATAACTTCCTTGAACAGGTCGGTATTCACG
This sequence comes from Lachnospiraceae bacterium, assembly GCA_045546575.1. Taxonomy (GTDB): domain Bacteria; phylum Bacillota; class Clostridia; order Lachnospirales; family Lachnospiraceae; genus ISDg. Next base: position 53,172 of record JAZQDC010000004.1, read on the forward strand.
GGATCAAGACCACTCATAGGCTCGTCAAGCACGAGAAATTCCGGATCAGACAGAAGTGCTGCCATAAGCTGAATCTTCTGCTGATTACCCTTGCTGAGCTGCTCGGCGCGCTTCGGCTTCTCAGCCTTGCCCTTCTTATTCTTGGGCGGGAAGATATACTCATCCAACTGCAATCGACCGGACCAATAGCGAATCTTCTCCATGGCCTTCGCCTTCGGCACCTTCTTCAGCTGTGCAAAATACAACAGCTGATCCAACAGAGAATACTTGGGGTACAGCCCACGCTCCTCCGCCAAATATCCAATGTTCATCTTAGCAGGCTCCATGGTCTTACCGTTCCACAAAACCTCACCCGAATCCTTCGTAAGCATTCCCAAAATGATACGAATGGACGTGGTCTTACCTGCTCCGTTTGTTCCTAGGAGCGCATACACACCCGGTTTCTCCATAGCGAAACTCAAATGATCCACAACCACCTTGTCGCCATAGGACTTCACCAGTTCCTTCACTTCAAAAGACATAATTGTTCTCTCCCTTATGTTTTTTCATATTCTCACTTAGTGCGTCACCGCAACAAAGTAAGTTATATTTACACACATCATATCACTTCTCTGTACATTTCGCAAGAGAAATATTAAAGAATTTGAGCTTTTCTCTCGACAAAAACAAGCGGTGACCGAATACACAGTCACCGCTTGGTGTTAATCGCTTATAAAATTCTTAGTTTCGAATTAAGCCTGAGCCTTCTTGGAAGCAACAACTGCAACAAGTGCAAGAGCAGCAACACCTGCAAGAAGTGCGAAGTTGGTCATATCGCCGGTCTGAACGGAATCATCTGCAGAACCGCCACCACCAACAGAGGGCTCAACGAGAGTGATATCCATGGATACGCCTGCATCACCGGTGAAGAATACGTAACAACCAGCGCTAAGGTCGGTAGCTGCGATATCATAACCAATGTTGAATACAGTGTCATTGCCACCGGTCAATACGATATCATAGCTGATATTGTTGCCGGATCTGCTAATGGTTACATCATAATGAGCACCGGTAAGAATTGCTGCATAATCAACATCCTCACCACCATACAAGAAGTCGGTTCCGGTGTAGGTAACGTGACCTGCATCGTACTCAGCACCCCAACCGAAATTATCGGAACGAAGTACTACATACTCAGCATAGCCTGCATAGTTGTCAGCGTTGGGAACCGTAGTTCCGTCCGTTGCAACGTTAGCGAAAATAGCGTTCAAGCTGGAGAATACAGCGGTACCACTTGCGGTCTGATCAACGTCAAACTCAAGAGTTGCGCCATCTGCAAGCTCATAGCCCTTGGACCAGTCATCCCACCATCCGGCGTTCGTAACGGTCTCAGCGGAAGCCATTGCCAAGCTAGCAACCAACATAGTTACTACCATAGCGATTGTCATAACTTTCTTAAACATAATCGAATACCTCCATAGTATTTTTTGCGCAAGGTGCAAAATCCAAACACCTTTTATATATACTTCATTGTACAACTTGACCATAACGTTGTCAATGCTTTTCGAAAATTTTCTTTACTTTTTCGTATAATATTTTTGATTTTTCTTAAGGAAGTTTTTGAAAGTCTCAAACAATGCTACAAAATTGCCTTATGATACGTCATCCCCAATTCTTGCAACATTCGCTCTTCCCGCTCTTGGCAGGTGAAGATCAGAATCTGTCGCTTCTCTTGCCCCAGTAGCTCCAAGGTCTTACGCAGACGATTATCATCGTAAAATGCAAAGCTGTCATCGAAGATCAGCGGCAACTCTCGGTCCTTATACATCAGCTGTCCCACGGCCATGCGAAGTGCCAGCTGCAACTGTTCCGCGGTACCAGCGCTAAGCTTCTCCACAGCAACTAAGCGAGTCTTCTGACCGGCCTTCACCTGCAACTTCTCATCTGCCGTCACCTTGCGGTACGCTCCGTCCGTTATCTGCTCCGCCAGCTGCGACATGGTGGCGTTCAATTCCTTACCGAACCCGTCATGAATCTCCTGCGCCAACTTCTCAATGGTAGTTCTGGCCAAGGCCAGCGCCTCCAACTCCATATCATTTTGCTTCCGTTCCTCTGCCAGAGCTTCCAAGCGTGCCTCGGTGTCCACAATGCGTTGTTCCACCTCGCCGCCCGATTCCAATCGCTGATTTGCACGGCCGATGGTGTCCAGAAGTGCGTCTCTGCGAGCATTTGCCAAGTCACACCGACTCTTCAACTCTACGGACTTGGCCATAAGCTGACCCTTCAACTCCATAATCACACTGCCGTTCAGCTCATCCATGGATGCAAATGCACGAAAATACGCCAGTAGCTCTTCCCGTTGTCCCGTTAAGGCCTCTTCTTCCGTGGCATATCCGGCTTCCATCTCCCGCAACTGCTCCGTAATCTCCCGAAGGGCGGCCTCATTTGCCGCCAATAGACTGCTTCGCTCCGACAATTCCTCTTCGCCCGGTATGGCTTCTAGGGTTTCCTCCAACTCTACCAACACTTCCGGAGGATTGGCGGCAATACGCTCCGCTTCCATCTGAAGTGCCGTAGCTCCCTGCAGGGCTTTCCTGCGACTTCCGGCATATAGAATACCACACACTGCCGCCCCAACCACTGCTACCACGCCTACGGGCCAGAAGAGCACAAAGCCCGCCACTTCTGCCACCGCCAGCAAAATGCCGGCAACCAGCAGTCCTTTATTGCCCGTGGCAGTTTCCTGCGCATGTCGTGCCTCCCAACCACTCTGGGTCTTTCGGTCCTCCCACTGTCTGCGCATTTCCTCTTGCTGTTCCCTCAGTTCCGCACGCTTCCGCCGAAGCTCTGCAATGTCCTCACGACTCTCATTTGCCAGTGCTCCTTGCAACTCCTGCTGTCGCCTCTGCAACTTCTCCATGCTCTGGTACCGGCGATTCTGCGCCACCATATCTTCGCAATATTCTTCGTATTCCTTAACTCTGGCTTGGAATTCCGCTTCTACCTCTGCGCTACTCTCCTCCGCCAGTTCCCGAATCTGCGCCTCTACTTGCTGCAACTCCTCCTGCGCTTGACGTAAATGCTCTGCCACGTCCGTCAGCTCCTCCTGCTCCAGAAGGTCTTCCTTCAGCTGTGCCTTCCGTGTCAATTCCTCTTGCAACAACTGCTTGCCATCCAGCTCCTTCTCCTTCCGGCGCAACGTCTCCAGTGCACCCGCCACGTCCACCTCGCGATTCTTCGCCATGCTCATATTGGCGATATAATTGGACAGCTCACTCTGTAGCGCCGCTTCTGTTGCCGCACCGCTCTGGGGTGCCAGCACCGTATTCACAAATCCGGCTTCGCTGATCTCCGGAGCCAAATGCTCCATAAACTCCCCCTCAAGTGGCACTTCCCGTCCGGTCTCCGACTCCGTTACCCACAAGCTCTTGTCCGTGGTAAGGAAATTTCTCTCCACGTGGTAGGTCTTTCCGTCGATCTCCACATCCATGGCCCCCTGGTACGCACCGGGAGTATCCCAAGGCTTATGCTTCTCATATGGCTGCCCCTTGGCCACACGACCTCTGGGTTTCTCGATTCCGAAGAGCATGCCTTTAAGAAATGCGAACAAGGTAGACTTCCCCGCCTCATTTTCCCCATATATTAAGTTCAGACCGTCGGAAAAAGTGATATTCCCGTCCTTAAATTTGCCGAAGCTCTCCGGATACAATCCTTTTATCTTCATCTGTTCTCCCTCTACTTCGAAATCAATGCCTCGATACCGTAATACAAAGCTTTCCGAGCAATCTCCGCTTCCCGGCTCACGGCGGTGTCTCCCTCAGTCCCCTTCGTGGCCGTATCCTCTTGCACCGTGCCACTCTCCGCAATGCCCTGTAGCGCCTGAATGTACATACCGATGAGGTTGTCCGCATTTTGCCGATACATAGCGTCAAAATCATACTCCGGCAAAGTCTCGTCCCGCACCTCCGTCACGTGACCAAGGCGGTAAATGTCTCGACAATCAATGCTTAGATCTGCCGCCCGCTTGCCCTTCAGGAAAATGCGATACATATTCTCCTCTCCCTGCTCCCGAAGTTCTCCGGAAATGCGATCCGCAATAAACCCCTGCGTATCTTCTCCCGTCACCGTCAGATGCAAGTCAAGGTACTGCCGCTTGGCCAGAGGCACGAAGGAAATCTCCGTGTGGTACGCACCGTCCTCTCCGGTAATCTCCACCTGCATGTATCCATGGGGGCCGGTTTCATTTTTGTCCAAGGGCTCTAAGGAACCGGCGTAAGCCATGTTGTCTGCCAAAAGCTCCGGCTTGTGAATGTGCCCAAGAGCCACGTATTCGAAGCCATTTGCTCCGATGCGCTTATAATTCATAGGCACATCCTTGGGATCGCCGCCATGCGCCAACAGAATCTGAATACCGTCGCCCACCGCCTTCACGTCGTCATAGCGGGGTTCCTTAATATCTCTTGTGTGGTAGCTGAAACCGTACACCGTAGTACGCAGATCCGGAAATGTCACATGTGACATCTCCTCTTCCTCCAGCATGTGTACGCCTGCGCTCCAAGGATAATTCCTGTAGTAGGAATTGGCCCCGATGTAATCATGATTGCCCGCAATCATTACAACTCTTGTGCCCTTCAGCTTAGAAAACCGATAATCGATCTCCTTCAGATCCCGGACACGGGGAGAACGATGGAACAGGTCCCCGGCAATCAGCAACAGATCCACGCTATCCCGATTGCAAATGTCTATGATCTCGTAAAATGTATCAAACAGCTCATTTTTCCGCTTGGTCTCCATGGGAGTCCCCTTCTCCGGCTCCATGAGCAAATGCACGTCCGCAATGTGTATGATTCGCATACCTTCTCCTTCTCTAAGCATTTTCGCTAGAACAACTCATCTCTGGAACCATGGTCATATACCATAGCTCCGTCGGTTATGGTGTCACCATCTACGATGTACTCATCCCAATTCATCAAATCGGTGTACACATCCACGGAGTACGCCTGGGGGTTCTCCGCTACGTGATATAGATTCTTATATATATTCCCGCTATGGAACAGATGCTTTCCACCGGTATATGCATCAATCACGGAGCAGTCAATGACCCAAGGAAATCTCCCGTTCACTCGTACCGAGCGATTCTGCGTACAAGACTCCACCTGTGCACGCATACGATTACCGCTTGTTCGAAGTCGCTTGTATCTTCGGTCCTTCTTCACCGCAGGAATCCACAGACACAAGCCAAGCACTGCAAAAATGGCACCCATTCCCGTCAAAATACCACCGCCGATACGACTGCCTCCCGCAGACATAATCTCGAAAGGGTTCGCGGGGTTAATGTACAACTCCACCTCATCCCCGATGTCCATACCGCTGGAATAGTAGTCCATACGATCGATATATTCCTTACCGTCCACCTCATAGGTCACATAGAAACGCTCCGAATAGTCTCCGTCGCTGTCCAGATAAGGCTCGCTGTCGCTCAATATGCCCACAACCGGCTCCCACTGATTCATCTGCTTCTCGCCGTAGATCAGCAAAATGAGGCCGCCCACCAACAGACCGATTCCCACAAAGGAAAATACCGCTCCCACAATCTTAAATGTTTTCATCTCAGTCTCCTCCCGATATATTCTCTTATGGTAAGTATAACACCATCATTTTCATTTGACAAATACTTTCCCTACGAGTATACTGTGGCAGTAAAAATGAACTTATATCAGAAGGAGATATGATTGACTATGAAGAAAATGTGTGCATTATTCTTGGTGCTTGTGATGGGTCTGTCTCTGCTGGCTTGCGGTAAGGATTCCGGCAGCTCCGACGCCACCCCTACTCCCGGCACGAATGCAACTCCCGGCGCTACCGATGGAGCAACAACGACTCCCGCAGAGCGCGGAAAGATGAACGTAGCGGTTCTGAAGGGACCTACTGCCATTAACATGATGAAGCTTATGGCGGACGACGAGGCCGGAACCTCTGCCATTGATTATAATTTTACCGTAGCAGGTGCGGCGGATGAGATTACCGCTTCCATCATCAAGGGCGACATTCCCGTTGCGGCAGTTCCCTGCAACTTGGCAGCCACCCTCTACAACAAGACCGAGGGCGGCATTACTATGCTGGCCATCAACAACCTGGGCGTGCTCTATATCCTAGAGACCGGCAACTCCGTACAGTCCGTAGAGGATCTAAAGGGCAAGACCATCTACTCCACCGGCGCCGGCACCACCCCCGAGTACACCTTGCGTCACCTCCTGAACTCCGCAGGCATTGACCCGGACAAGGACGTAACCATCAACTACCTCTCCGAGGCCAGCGAAGTGGCTGCCCGTCTGGCAGAGAGCGACGGCAACATGGTGGCCATGCTTCCTCAGCCTTATGTGACCACGGTTCTTAACAACAATCCCGATGCACGCATCGCTCTGGACATCACCAAGGAGTGGGCGGCACGAAACGATTCCGATGTCGTTACCGGCGTTGTTATCGTCAATAACAAGTTCCTCAAGGAAAATGCAGCTATGGTAGAGACTTTCCTCAGCGAGTTCGAAGCAAGTAGCAAGTACGTTGTGGAAAATGTAGATGAGGCCGCAAACCTCTGCGAGCAGTTTGACATCTTCAAAGCAGCCATTGCAAAGAAAGCAATTCCGTATTGTAACTTGGTATGCTATACCGGCGAGGAAATGAAGACCGCCGCAGAAGCATACTTGCAGGTACTCTTCGACGCAAATCCCAAGGCCGTAGGCGGCAAAATGCCGGGAGCGGACTTCTATTACGGGGTGGAGTAGGTCGAAGTTCCTGCATAGACGTAAGAAAGTAACCATTGCCCCTCTGGGGAGTCCCGAACCCCTCGGAAAATAACATCGTGATAGTTTCCGCGGACGAGCGATTGTCATTTCCGTCATTTTTGTACTGTTCGAGCACGTAAGTGCGAGTTTACAAAAATGACGGATGAAAAATGGCAATTGCACGTCAGGAAACGTGCGTGTTATTTTCCGAGGGGTTCGGGACTCCCCAGAGGGGCAATGGTTACTTTTTTCTTCCGTGCGTATATGAAAAGCTTCGCAAACTTTTTTCACATTCCCTCTTGACAACGTGTTCTACTTGGTGTATAACATGCTTAACAAAAGGTAATTGTCATTGACGCCGATGTGCGATTTCTTGTTCTTCTCTCCCTTATGACAAGGGCTCGCGCAATGTCATGTTTCGGTGTCGGGGCACAACCCTTTGTGTGGGTTACTGGGGAAGTGGTTTCATTTCCTTGTGGGATGAGCATAAGCGCTATGTTGCGCGGCTCTAAGGTTTTGACTTGACGCAGAGTTCGTGCTGATATTCACGAATGCGATGCGAGAGGTTTTAGGAGGTATGAATATGTATAATGATGATTTGTTTAACAAGACGGCGCAGTTTCTTGACTGTTTGCTAGACGACATTAACCGTGGGTTAGACGGTGCCGGGTTTGATAAGTTCTTCCGCTCAGGTGAGGACCGTGGTTTTCACGGTGGGGTACGACGACCGGAACCGAAGCCCCCTTGTGAGCCGGCTCCGAAGCAGTGCAAGCCGAAGCCGGGTATGGTGTACCACATCCGCGCCGACTATCGTGCGGCTGACGGTGTTGTGACCATCCGAGCAGAGCTTCCGGGCTTCGCCAAAGAGGATATCGCGGTGGATTACTGCGACGAAGCAATTATTATCCGCGCCAACAGAGACTGGGCGGAGGGCGAGAGCCGTGAGGATTATGTAGAGAATAACCGCCGCTACGGTGCATTTGAGCGTCGCTTCCATGTTGGCAAGGTTGACCCGGGCTCCATTCACGCGGGCTATGTGGACGGTGTGCTGACCATTACTTGCAACCGCAAGGAAGACACCACCCACAGCATTACAATCGAGTAGGTTACACGAAGCTTCGGTAAGTAGCGGTCGTAAACCCCAGTGATCGCATCAATACTTATCGTGAGCAACGTTTAATCCTTAAAGAATCCCTAAAAGAACCGCCGCACCTCTATTATGGAGATGCGGCAGTTCTATTTTTTATACTATTCTATTCCTTACTTCTCCCCCAATATCGCCAGTAACAATCTCCACGTGCGTTCCGCAGATTCGATGCTCAGACGTTCCTTGGTGGTGTGTATGTCGTAGATGTTGGGTCCGAAGCTCACTGCATCCAAATCGGGCATCTTCTCGATGAACAGACCGCATTCAAGACCGGCGTGAATGGTCTGTACCACCGGCTCTTCCCCATACTGAGCCTTGTAACAACGGACAAAGCGATCTCTAAGAGGCGACTCGCTACGATACTGCCAGCCCGGATATTCGCTATTTCTACGCACCATAGCGCCACACAGCTTACCAATGGCTTCAATCTTGCGGAACAATGCCATCTTCTCCGAAGTAATCAAACTGCGAATGGAGCATGCCACCAGAATTGCATCCTGTTCTTCGCGTAGAATACCTACATTGTTGGAGGTCTCCACAAGTCCCGGTAACTCACCGCTCATGGCCGCAACGCCAAAGGGAAGCGTCATAAGAAGGTTCAGCATAGCATTGGTGGTGGTGCGGTCATACACTTGATACGTACCCTCATTCACCATCGAAAAATTCAGTTTCAGGTTCGGCTCCTTGGCCGCAAATGCATTACACAACTCCGCGCTCAGACGCTCTATGGTCTGTCCCGCAATGGGTTCCTGCACGTCATTTAAGCAGATAACCGCCTCGGCTTCTCCGGGGATGACATTGTCCTTGGTACCACCCTGCACCGATATAATCGACAGGCCGAATTCGCCGTCCAGCGCACGAAGCACGCGACCCAGAAGCAAAATGGCATTTGCGCGGTTCTTATCAATCTCTGTGCCGGAATGGCCGCCCTGCAAGCCGGAGATGCGCACGCAATATGCCTTGCCTATGCAAGACTCCGTATTCTTCGGCAGGAGCAATCGTGCCGTCAGACCACCCGCACAACCGGTCAATAGCACTCCCTCTTCCTCAGAGTCAATGTTCAACATCTGACGCCCTGCAAGCACCGATGCATCCAATGCAGACGCACCATCCATACCGGTCTCCTCGTTGATGGTTGCCACAAACTCCAGAGCCGGATGAGGAATATCATCCGATGCCAATATCGCCATGGCATACGCCAGAGCAATGCCGTCATCGCCACCGAGAGACGTACCCTTAGCACCAATCAAGTCACCATCCACGAAGAGATCAAGTCCCTCCGTCAGCATATCCTTCGCACAGTCCGCATCCTTCACCGCCACCATGTCCATGTGTCCCTGAAGAATCACCGTGGGCACATCCTCGTAACCGGGAGTAGCCGGCTTCTTCATAATCACATTTCCGCAAGGCTCCTGCACATACCACAAGCCGTTCTTCTGCGCAAATGCAACCAAATAGTCGCTAATCTTCTGTATATTGTCGGAGCCGTGGGGAATCCCGCAGATCTCCTCAAAATAATCAAATACCATCTGGGGCGCCAACCCCGCTAATACTTTACTCATACATACCTCCGCATAATTTCTGTGGCGCATCTTGCCCTGCACCTCATCTGGTTTCTACCAATTGGTCCGCTTCTTCATCCACGTCAGTGCAAGCTCCATCCAGCCCGTCACTTCCGGCACCAGTTGAATGTCCGTGTCTGCCGAGGACATATCCGCCATGGCTAAGCCGTGACCGCCCTTAGGGAAAATGTGCAACTCAAAAGGAACATCATTTGCCGACAGTGCCGCCGCATACCCCAAGGAATTCTCCACCGGAACGCAACCATCGTCCGCACAATGCCACAGGAAGGTAGGGGGCGTATCCGGCTTCACCTGCGTCTCCAGAGTTAGGAGCTTCAATAGGTTCTCGTCTCTTCGAAGTGCCGTAATGTTGTCAATAGAACCTTGGTGAGTCAAAGCTCCCGTAGTAATTACCGGGTAGGACAGAATCGCACCGTTTGGCCGAATCTCCGTATCCTGTCCAAATGCCTCGTACAACCAAGGCTTGTTCCAATGTACGCACAAGCTGGCCGCCAGATGTCCACCCGCGGAGAAGCCCGCAATATACACCTGATCCTCTCGGATGCTCCATTCTTCGGCACGCCTCCGAATGTATTCCATAGCACATGCCGCCTCCAGAAGTGCCGTAGGGAACTGCTTCTTCACGCAGCTGTAGCGCAAGACAAATGCGGGAATGCCCGCCATGGCAAATGCTAGAGCGATGGGCTCCGCCTCCCGGTCAGAGCAGTACTCGTAACCACCGCCGGGGCAAATCAGCACCGCCGGACGTCCCTGCGCCTTTCCCAGATCAAAAGCCTGATTGATATAGGTGGTCAACGTTGCCTTGCAACCCTCCGGGGAGACTCCTACCCTGTCGTAGGGCACTTGAAGTGTTATGGTTTCGTGTATCATTTGACATACTCCTTATGTTGTATTATCGGTAAAATTCTTGGGCAGCGTAGTCACTCCAATCACCGGAGCTGTCGGGCACAACGCCTACGCCAAGGTATTTGAATGCGGATGTCAATATATTATCTCGATGTCCGGAAGACTTAATCCAGCCTGCCACCAGCTCCACACCGCCGCTTACGTTGACAAAATGTCCGTAGGTAATGCCATTTGCCGCAATGTTCTCGCCGGCGCTTAGATAAGACACGCCCGCATCATTTAAGCGGTCACCGAAAAATGTACCATCCACGGAATGACTTAAGGTATCATAATCGGTCATGACCTCGCAGTAATCGCGTCCCGCATTTGCCGCCTTATCGCACCATGTTAAGGCCGACAATCCATATTGTGCACGGTAGGCATTTGTAATATCCAGCACCTGCTTCTCAATGGCTCGCAAGGCACTGTCGCTCATAGAAGTGGCAGAATTGTAAGCCACCGAAGACTTCATACAATATACTGCGTACACGGTTCCGTCGCCGTTATGGTCGAGGAACACGCTGATGTCCGTGCCGGACTTGGTTGTAGTTACTGACCCCATATTACTATAAATACTGTTGGACGTCGTCACCGACGTTCCCAGCGCCGTATTCACTGCTGCCAGGTTCGAATCCGATGTCAACCCGTAATAGCTCAAATTATCACTGCATACGAAGAATCCCACCACCTGATTGGAGGAGTCCACCGCCACCATCAGGAAGTTGTTGTAGTCCTTATTGTAAACCATGAAGCTGAAACCGCCTTCGCCACTGTCGGTTCTGGCCGGTGAGCCAAATGCGGCGGTCACCGTACTCTTGCCGTCACCGATGTTCACGCTCTTACCATTCAATGAAATGCCCGTAAGAGTCTTGGTGGGAGCCGATGTCGGCGTTGCCGTGGGATTGGGGGTCGCCGTAGGCTTCGGCGTGCTCGTTGCCGTGGGCTTAGGCGTATTTGTGGCAGTCGGCTTCGGCGTACTTGTTGCAGTAGGCTTGGGCGTTGCCGTCGGTTTCGGGGTACTCGTGGGCTTCAGTGTTGCCGTTGCCGTCGGTCTCGGCGTGTTGGTTACCGTGGGCTTCGGGGTACTCGTAGGGGTACTTGTAGGCTTCGGCGTATTTGTAGCTGTCACCGTAGGCTCCGGCGTGCTCATCGGAGATGAGGTTACTGTAGGGGTCGGCGTACTCGTCAAGCTCACCAAAGGTAAAGTTATTGTAGGTGGTACTGTGGGCGTCGAAGTCACACTAACCGAAGGTACTTTCGTCGCTGTCGGTTCCGGAGTACTCGTTGCATGTACCACAGGTTCCTCCGTAGGCGTGGGTGCCGAAGTTCCCGTAAGGGACTCGGTAGGAGCCACTATCGGCGTTTCCTCCGGAGTCGGTGTGTCGAATACGGAATCGGTCGGCGTTCCCCCAGGCTCCTCCGTAGGTGTGGGTGTCCCCGTAGCAGAAGCACCAACCTCCGCTGTCGGACTAGGCGTAACCGCTTGCGTCACATCATTGCCGGCACCCGGCTCACTATAGGAACAACCGCAACCGGTCAGTAACATTGCACATATCAATAGTATCGTTAATCTTCGTCTCATATAGTTCCTCTCTTCCCACTCACAATCCTATTCGCGATGAACTCATTATACCACAATGCGCGCACCAATGCCACAGAAAAAAGTGGGCATTTTCTTGACGCATTCCACAAAATGAATTATCATATTATTCAGAGCATTTCCACCGCAACATCCGTGAAAATGCCTTAAAATCGGCGATGTCAAACACATTTGACAACGAAATTGAGCCTTATTTTGCCTGATGTCAAAGACCTTTGATAGACACCGCCGCGTCTCTTACGTAGAATGCAAGCAGGATAGTTCTCCGCCACACGGAGGGCTGCCTACTACGCACCGAACAATCGGTGCAAGTAACAAGGAGGACCCGAATGGAAATCGGAAAGCAGATTAAAAAATACAGACAGGAACTTTCGTTATCCCAAGACGAGCTGGCAGAGAAGATCTACGTGTCCCGCCAGACCATCTCTAACTGGGAGAATGATAAGAACTACCCCGACGTTAAGAGCCTTCTGCTTCTCAGCAATCTCTTCGGTGTTTCTCTGGACATTCTAGTAAAAGGAGACATTGAGAAAATGAAACAAGAAATCAAAGCAGAGGACATCAAGATCTTTAACAAGAAGGGAGCCATCTACACCGTATTCTTTCTACTGGTATTAGTCACCCCCATTCCCCTAGCGCACTTCTTCGGCTGGTGGGGTCTGGCCATCTACTTGGTACTGTTTGCGGTGACCATGTATTTTGCCCTTGATCTGGAACGGTTCAAGAAGGCTCACGACATCCAGACCTACAAGGAGATCGTGGCATTTTCCGAAGGCAAGGCCTTGGAAGAGCTAGAAAAGACCGAAGAACGCGCCAAGCGTCCATATCAAACTGTACTGAAGGGCTTAATTGCCGGTGTGTTGGCACTGGCGGTATGCGCTCTAATGGCGTGGATATTTTCGATGATAGGATAAGTTCTAGAGTTTTAGGCTAAAATACGATTGCATCGCATTTTAGCCTTTACAAAACGCTCGACTTACGCTAAAATAAGATTGCATCGTATTTTAGCGTAGGGAGGTCTCTATATGAACTATATCAAACGTGATCTTGAAGATAAAATAATTGCTCTGTCTAAGGAGTATTCTTGCATTTTGATAACCGGTCCCCGTCAAGTTGGTAAGACAACGGTTCTTCGGAAGCTTATGAATGATGACCGCGAGTATGTCACTCTTGACGATTTAGAGGACCGTGGCCTTGCCAAACGCGATCCGGCCATGTTCCTTGCTATACACTCTACACCGGTTATGATCGACGAGGTGCAGTATGCACCGGAACTGTTTTCTTATATCAAGATGGAGATCGATAAAGGTGCCGCACCCGGTACTTATTGGCTGACCGGTTCGCAAGCATTCAAATTAATGGAGCTTGCACAAGAGTCACTTGCCGGTCGTGTGGCAATTCTCCATATGTCGAGCTTGTCCCAACATGAAATCTACGGTTCCGGAGAATGCTCGCCGTTTTCTCTGGATATGCAGGCATTGAAGACTCGCGAGAACACAAATGCTCCTGCTAATCTAACCGAAATTTACGAGCGCATCTGGGGTGGTTCCATGCCCGGTCTTGTCAGTGGTAAATTTTCCGATCGCGATGTATTCTATTCCAGCTATTTGCAGACCTACATTGACCGCGATGTCAAAGAGCAGGTACAACTTGCCGATCCGCTATTGTTCCGCGATTTTATCCGTGCAGCTGCCTGCCGTGCAGGTCAGATGCTGAACATTCACGATATTGCACAAGACGTAGGCGTATCCGACGATACGGCAAAGCGCTGGCTACAGGTGCTGGAGAAGTCGGATGTGATCTTCTTCCTACGCCCGTATTCCAACAATCTGCTTAAGCGTACTGTTAAGACTCCGAAACTCTATTTCTTTGATACCGGCCTTGTGGCATACTTAACACGTTATTCCTCTGCCGAAATTCTGATGAACGGTGCCATCAATGGTGCCATTCTCGAAAACTATGTTGTTTCGGAACTTATCAAATCATACCACAACAACGCAAAAGAGTGCCTACTTTGGTACTACCGCGATAGCAATTCCAACGAAATCGATATGGTTATCGAGAGCGACGGTATGCTCCATCCCCTTGAAATCAAGCGTTCCGTCAATCCCGGTAGTGAGTTGCTAAATGCCTTTCACCTGCTTGACAAAGCCTCCGTTCCGCGTGGCAACGGTGCAATTCTATGTATGCGCCCGAAGCTATCGGCAATCAATTCTGAAAACTATATTGTTCCGATTTGGATGATCTAACTGCACAAGGGGCTGATTAAACAGCCCCTTGTTTTTCGTAGTATACTTACTTATGCCCTACCTCACAACATCCAACATGTCGCACTCTCGCTGCCCCAGTTCAAGCGCCTTCACCATGAACTCGCAGAAGCTTGGGAGGTCGTAGCATTTTCCGATGATGGTATTCACTTCCTTGCCCTCAAGAAAATGACTGACTGCGCTGTATACGCAAAATGCATTATGAATCGTAACCAGCGTAACCTCCTGCCCATTCACTTCTTTCTTAATGAAAGTGCAAGGCTCCGCCGGGTAAGAATCCAGTCGATAACGCTCTCCGTTCACATCCAACCATATCTTCCGCTTCGGTGCTTCTTCAACGCAAAGAACAACCTCGTCATCGCTGTAAAGTTCCTTCATAAGATTCTCCTTCCTCACGGAGTGCCGATATAGGGCATGAATTGCTACATACCATAACAATGAATCACGCACTATACCTTGAACCGATACCCTACGCCCCTTCATTCGAGCCCTTTGGCTCGGCGCCGAGCGCGGTCGCCTCCGGCGACATCTTCCTCTCGCGCGCAGTGCACATCCTCACGGAGTGCCGATATGGGGCATGAATTGCTACATACCATAACAATGAATCACGCACTATACCTTGAACCGATACCCTACGCCCCATATCGTCTCGATATACTGCGGCTTCGACGTATTGATTTCAATCTTCTCGCGAATCTTTTTGATGTGCACCGTTACCGTTGCAATATCACCGATGGACTCCATCTCCCAGATCTCTCGAAACAGCTCATCCTTGGTAAATACACGATTCGGGTTAGCTGCCAAAAATGCCAGCAGGTCAAATTCCTTAGTGGTGAATGTCTTCTCCTCGCCATTTAGATACACTCTGCGAGAAGTCTTGTCCACCCGCAGACCGCGAATCTCGATGACTTCATTTTTCGCCTGTACACCGCTCCCCACAAGGCGTTCGTAACGGCTGAGATGGGCTTTGACGCGAGCCACCAATTCACTGGGACTGAAGGGTTTCGTCATGTAATCATCCGCACCCAATCCAAGTCCGCGAATCTTGTCGATATCGTCCTTCTTAGCAGATACCATCAAGATGGGAATGTTCTTGATTTCGCGAATGCGACGGCAGATTTCGTACCCGTCCATGCCGGGCAACATCAAGTCCAAAATCACCAGACTGAAGTCCTCTTCCAACGCACGGCGCAATCCGTTTTCCCCGTCTTCCTCCAACACCACTTGAAACCCGGCCAAGTCCAGATAATCTCGCTCCAGCTCCGCAATGGCTTCCTCATCCTCGATAATTAAGATTTTATCCATACCTTCTCTTCCTCCTTTGTCTTCTCTTCTTCTTTCAAATGCTCCAAATGTCGCTGCACCGTAAACACAATCTCGGTTCCTTCTCCCGGTGTGCTTCGTGCCCAGACACTTCCCCCGTGGTCTGTCACAATGGATCTTACAATGGCAAGTCCCAGACCGCTACCTCCCTTCTTGGTACCGCGAGACGTATCGCCACGGTAAAATCGTTCAAATACGTGCATCAGATCACTTTCTTTGATTCCACACCCATTATCCGCAATGGACACCCGAATCATATCCTCCTCTGCGGTAATTACAATGTGCACCTGCCCCGTAGGTTTGTCCATATACTTCACAGAGTTGCCCACAATGTTGCTAATCACTCGCTTAATCTGCTCCGGATCCATAATGGCCTTGGTTCCGTCTTCACACTCACAGGAAAATGTCAGCGCAATGCCCTTGACCTCCATGTCCAGTCGAAGCTCGTCCACGCAGTCCTCCATGTACTCCCGTACCGGTACCAACTGAAAGTTGTAGGTCACCGCATCCCTATCCACCTTGGAGAAGAAGGAAAGCTCGTCCACCAGTCGCTCCATATCACAGGCCTTTGCGTAAATGGTCCGCAAGTACCGCTCTCGTTTCTCCGGTGTATCTGCCACGCCGTCCAGTATGCCCTCCGCATAGCCCTTAATGGCCGTCAGCGGAGTCTTCATATCGTGGCTGATGTAGCTCATCATTTCCCTGGATTCCTGCTCATAGCGCACCTGTCGATCGCTCATCTCCTTCAGATGCACCCGCATATCGTCGAATGCATTCTGCAATTGCCCGATCTCATCGTCCTCATCCCCTTGAATGGCGCATTCCAGATTGCCCTCCTTGATCTGGTCGGTGGCCGTCCGCAGAACCGCCAAGGGACGCATAATACTTCGATAGAGCCACAATACAATGACCATCGCAGTGATGTTAAGAATCAACACCAACGCAATCAACGCCTGAAACGCCGTATCTTTCAACTGCGGCAACCACTGGTTGATGTCGGTTACAAGAAATACAGTGGCGGGCTTATCTTCTGCCGTGGTAAAATCTACTTGCCGTACCATGGCGGGAAATTCTCCGGAGATGTACCATCCCGTGTCTGCCGTCTGCGTGCCCTGTCCGTAGGTGGGAAGTGCGTGGCATATTCTCTTGTTAAATTCTTCGTCACCGCAGTAGAGAAATTCTTCCCCGACACGCAACGCCACGTAGGAATTGCGATCGGAGAGCTCTTCATTTAGTTCTGCAAGCCACTTGACGTCTTCCAAGCGAGTAGGGTCGTCGATTGCCAAATTCGCCAATTGCTTGTACTGTTCCTTGGTCAGGTTACCGAATACCGCCGGGGAGTTCTGTAGGAAGGTGGTGGTGTCGGAGTCCATGTTGTATGCCGCGGATATGGTGGCACTCTGGTACTGGATAATCAACGCACCCACCACGGTACACAAGATTACCGGGAAGAGCAAGCATATGCCGAATGCAATCGTAATTCGCCGCCGTAAGCCCATGTCTCCGCTCCTTTCTCCTTCGCAAAATAATCAAGGCGAGGTACCCGAAGGCCCCCGCCCTATTCATTGTTCTTATGCAAGGTATGCCTTCAACTCGTCCACCTTGTCAAGTTTCTCCCAAGGGAGATCAATGTCCGTTCTACCAAAATGACCGTATGCCGCCGTCTGCTTGTAGATCGGGCGACGAAGATCCAGCATCTGAATAATTCCTGCCGGACGCAAATCAAAATGCTTGCGCACGATCTTCACCATCTCCTCGTTGGACACCTTACCGGTTCCGAAGGAATCCACCATAACAGAAGTAGGCTCCGCAACACCGATGGCATAGGACAACTGAATCTCTACCTTGTCTGCAAGACCTGCTGCCACCAAGTTCTTGGCAACATAACGTGCCGCATAGCAAGCGGAACGGTCCACCTTCGTGCAGTCCTTACCGGAAAATGCACCGCCACCGTGGCGAGCGTATCCACCGTAAGTATCTACAATAATCTTACGACCCGTAAGACCGGAATCACCGTTAGGTCCGCCGATAACAAAACGTCCCGTAGGGTTGATATAAATCTTCGTATTCTCGTCTACCATCTCCGCAGGAAGCACGGAATCAAGCACATACTTCTTAATATCCTCATGAATCTGCTCCTGCGTTACATCCGGATCATGCTGGGTAGACAATACTACCGCATTGAGATGAACCGGCTTACCATTCTCATCGTACTCTACCGTTACCTGAGACTTGCCGTCGGGACGAAGGTAGGACAATGTACCGTCCTTTCTTACCTCAGACAACTTCTTCGTAAGCTTGTGTGCAAGGCTGATGGGGTAAGGCATTAATTCGGGAGTCTCATTGCTGGCGTAACCGAACATCATACCCTGGTCACCGGCACCGATGGCAGCAATCTCGCTGTCGTCCATCTCACCTTTCTTGGCCTCCAATGCCTTATTGACACCCATGGCAATATCTGCGGACTGCTCGTCCAGTGCTACGATAACACCGCAGGTATCTGCGTCAAATCCGTACTTGGCACGGTCGTAACCAATCTCCCGTACCGTATCACGTACAATCTTCTGAATATCTACATAACCCGTGGTCGTAATCTCGCCCATAACCAATACAAGACCGGTAGTAATTGCAGTCTCACAAGCTACACGGCTCATGAGGTCCTGCTCCATCAATGCATCAAGGACTGCATCGGAAATCTGATCGCAAATCTTATCGGGATGTCCCTCTGTTACGGACTCCGACGTAAATAATAGTTTCTCCATTTCTACTCTCCATTTCTACGGGGCTCTGCCCGCACGTATCTTAACCTAAGTTTACTATAGTGATCATTCTAACTGTACTATTTCCCGCCCTCGCTGTCAAGAGGTTCCCTACTTTGTTTCGAAAGGCTTTTCGGAAATTTTATAGTTTTGTTCTACGAAGTCGCAGTGCATTTGACACAACACACACGGAACTTAAGGACATGGCAAAGCCCCCGATCATAGGACTCAGCAAAATGCCAAAGGCCGGATAGAGCACACCTGCCGCCACGGGAATACCGATGACGTTATAGGCAAATGCCCAGAACAGATTCTGTTTGATGTTCCGTATGGTCTTACGTCCCAACAAAATGGCCCGCTCCACATCCATAAGGTCGGACTTCATCAATACCACATCTGCCGAGTCGATGGCAATATCACTTCCGCTACCGATGGCGCAGCCGATATCCGCTTGAATGAGAGACGGAGCATCGTTGATACCGTCGCCCACCATCATCACCTTGCGACCACCTTGTTGCAGCTTCTCTACGATATATGCTTTCTCTTCGGGAAGAACTTCGCTGACAATCTCATCTACGCCCACCTGTGCGCCCACGTATTCCGCAACACGCTTGTTATCGCCGGTAAGCATAACCGTATGGAGTCCCATCTCCTTCATGCGGGCAATGGCCTCCTTACTGGTCTCTTTCACATCATCGGCAATACCAAACACACCTACCAGCACGCCGTTCTTGGAAACGTACACCGGAGTCTCGCCCTTTGCCGTCATGGCAAGCGTGTGTTCCTTCACTGTATCAAGGTTGACATCTAACTGGGTCATCCAAGCCCGATTTCCGATGCACACGACGGAATCCCCTTCCTGCATCTGCACCCCAAGACCGCTTCGATACACATATTCGGCGTCCGCGTCTTCCATAAGTTCCAAGGGCTTCACAGCCTCTGCGGAATCCCCCAAGGACTCCGTATAGGCATTGATAATAGCTGTGGCGTAGGGGTGCACATTTCCCGCTTCCGCCTTGGCCGAGAGGTACAGAAGTTCCTGCTTGTCCACGCCTCCCAGTGTAATAACCGACATCACCGAGGGCGTACCCTTCGTAATGGTTCCGGTTTTATCAAGCACTACCGTCTGTATGTTGTGAAGCATCTCCAATGCCTCACCGCTCTTAATCAGGATACCGTGGGACGCACCTACACCCGTGCCTACCATAACCGCCGTAGGGGTTGCCAGACCAAGGGCACAGGGACACGCAATTACAAGCACCGACACGAAGATCTTCAAGCAGAACTCCAAGTCATGTCCCGTCAACGCCCAAATGACCGCCGCCACCACTGCAATGCCCATAACCGTAGGTACGAAGATACCCGCCACACGGTCTGCCAGTTTGGAAATGGGTGCTTTCTTCCCTTGCGCCTCTTCCATCATACGAATGATGCCGGACAACGTAGTTTCTTCGCCCACTCGCTGTACTTCCATCACCATACGACCGTCTTGATTCTGGCTACCGCCGGTAAGGGAATCGCCCACTACCTTATCTACGGGAAGGCTTTCGCCGGTGAGCATGGACTCATTGACACTTCCCATACCTTCCACCAGAACGCCGTCCGTCGGAATGGTCTCACCTGCACGTACAACCAGCAAGTCTCCGACCTTCACATCCTCAAGCGGTACCGTCTCTTCCTTACCGTCCACCAAGCGACACGCCGTCTTGGGACGCAGGTCCATCAACTTCTGCAAGGCTTCCGTAGTCTTACGACGACTGCGGCCTTCTAAATATTTGCCCAACATTACAAGCGCCACAACCACTGCCGCGGACTCGTAATACAGCTGATGCACATGGGACGGATCCCACGCAATCATAATCGTCATGTAAATGCTATACAGCACCGACGCTGTGGCCCCGATGGCCACCAAGGAATCCATACCGGGGTTACCGTGAAGCAATGACGGGTAGCCCTTTAGGAAGAATCGGCGTCCACACACAAGAACAATGGCACATAACACTGCCTGCACTAGGGCAAAGGTCATGGGCGCATGCTCCATGGACATAAACTTCGGCACCGGAAGGTCAAAGGGCAGCATATGCCCCATAGCCAAATACATCAACAGAAAACCGCCAATGAGGGCAATTACCAACTCCTTGCCGCTAGGGGCATTTTCCTTGGGCTTCGGTGCATCGGCCTTCTCCGGCACATACAATTCCGCAGTAAATCCAATGTCATCAATCTCACTGCAAATGGTCTCTCCGGTGACCACCGTCTCATCGTAGGTGACGTTCATACGTCCCACCACCAGATTCACGGTACATTCCGAGACACCGTCCAACCCACGCACCACACGCTCTACGGAGGCGCTACAAGCGGCGCAACTCATCCCGTACACGTTGTACACTTCTGTCTTCATAATTCTTCCTTTCTTCATCAAGATTTCCACGCGTTAGAAATTCGCGCAGGCGATTTCTAACGTCGTATAATTATATTTGCGATATTTTATCGCAAATATATCGTGCGAATAATCAGTGCATCAGCCTGATTATCCACACTATTTTCAGAAACGAAAGCACTCCTCCGCTTATACGGAAGAGTGCATTGCTTTCGCATATGTTCTATACTGCCGAACCATATCGGCGTATATTAAGCTCTTCGCGGCGACTGCTTCGCTTCCTCGATGGGACATTTGCATATGTTCGCACCTAATTCACGCAACTTGCCCTCAAAATTCTCATAACCGCGTTCAATATATTCAATCTGCGTAATGCTGCTGTTACCCTCTGCTGCCAAAGCCGCAATGGTCAGAGCCGCACCTGCGCGCAAGTCCGGAGCTTCCAAAATCGCACCGTGTACACCTTCCACACCTTCGATCCATGCAGAGTTGTCCTGAACAGTAATGCTGGCTCCCATCTTTACCAACTCGCCTACGTAACGGAAACGATTCTCGAAAATGGTCTCATTTACGTTACTGGTACCCTGCGACAGCATCAGTACCGCAGTCATCTGCGGCTGCATGTCTGTAGGGAATCCGGGATATACGCGGGTCTTCACCTGGGTTGCACGAAGTCGCTTATTGGCAACCACGCGAACGGAGTCGTCATTTTCCTGAACCTCAACACCGATCTCCACCAACTTCGCCGTAATGGCCTCCAAGTGCTTAGGAATTACGTTCTTCAACAAGATATCGCCCTTAGTAGCTGCTGCCAGGCACATGAAAGTTCCTGCTTCAATCTGATCCGGAATAATGGAATATACACTGCCATGGAGATGCTTCACACCACGAATACGAATGACGTCGGTACCGGCACCCTTAATGTTGGCACCCATACTGTTCAAGAAGTTAGCAACGTCTACGATGTGAGGCTCCTTGGCTACATTTTCGATAATGGTCATACCGTCGGCCATGCTTGCTGCCAACATAATATTAATGGTTGCGCCTACGCTTACTACGTCCAAGAAGATATGATTGCCCTTCAGATGGGGTGCATCCGCCTTAATAAATCCGCCCTCATTATCTACCTCTACGCCCATGGCACGGAAGCCCTTCAAATGCTGGTCAATGGGACGTGCACCGATCTCACAACCACCGGGCATTGCCACCACTGCCTTGCCTCTCTTGCCGAGAAGTGCTCCCAACAAGTAATAGGATGCGCGAATCTTCTGAATGAACTCACCGTCCACCACTTCGGAATGAATATTCCGACCGCTGATTCGCACCGTATGCGCATCAATATGCTCCACCGTAGCACCGATATGTGCAATGGCCTCCAGCATTACATTTATATCGCTTACGTTAGGAAGGTTCTCAATGGTCACGAAATCATCGGTCATAATGGCAGCTGCCAAAATGCCCAGCGCCGCATTCTTCGCACCGCCGATGGTGACTTCGCCCGCCAGAGCCTTTCCTCCTTGAATCAAATACTGGTTCATAAACCGTACCTCACCTATAATCCCTTATTTCTTCTTCACTGAATACCCGAAAGTACCCAGCTTCTCTCCCAGACCGAAATAGGTACCGTGTGAATACACTATCGGGTCTGCCTTCGCCAAATCAAATCGTCCGCTTGCGTCCATGTACTTCTCATCTGCAGACACGGAAACCACTTCCGCAATGAACATATCGTGGCTTCCAAGTTCCTTCACCTCTCGCACAACGCACTCCAAGTTGATGGGAGACTCCGCAATCAAAGGTGCGGAAACCTTATTGGCCGGAATGGGCGTCAGTCCACACTCCGTGAATTTGTCCACATCTCTGCCGGAACGCACACCACAGTAATCCGTAGCACGCACCAGTTCCTCCGTAGTCAAATTAATTACAAACTCCCCGGTCTCCTTAATCATCTCGTACGAATGACGTTCCTTTCGCACGGAAATGGACACCATAGCGGGGTCCGAGCAAATCGTTCCCGCCCAAGCAATTGTAATAATATTGGGCTTGCCGTTCTTATCGCAACAGCTCACCATAACGACCGGCAACGGATACAGCATATTGCCCGGCTTCCATGTCATCTTACCCATATCTACCTCATCCTCTACCGGATTCTATCATCATTATCATTCGTCCGCCAACAAATTATACAGTGCACGTTCAATGGCCTTATCATCTTCCCGGAACACCGCATCCAACGCCTGCGCCGTCAAATCTCCGTGAACCTTGGTAACCTCCAAGTCTTCTGCTTCGGAAGCAATCTCTTCCGAGGCCTCGGTAACCTCTCCCGGCATCTCCGTAGCAGTCTCCTCGGCAGCCTCAGCGGCCTCAGCAGCCTCTTCGGCCTCATCATCCTCCAACAACGCCTTGTACATATCCGCCTTGGCCTGATCCGGAAACGCGATGCCCGGCATATCGTCGTCATCGTCATCCTCTACTGGCACCACATTGTCATCCTTCTTTGAAATGAAGGACTTCATCTCAAAGCGCTTATTGGTATACAAATCGTCCTGTTCTTCTTCCGGCTGAAGTCGATCTTCGTACTCAAATCCGCGGAAAGTAGGAAGGATAAATTCCGGTTCCTCTTCCTCCTCGGACTCCTCCGGGAAGAACTCCGTCATGTTCACGCTCTGCGGAATCATTTGTTCGGGGGTCTCCTCAGGCGTAAGTTCCTCCGCAAATGCTTGAATATCCTCTGCAATCGCCTCTACGGACACACCTTCTGCGTCTTCCTCGATAATCTCCCGCATCGCTTCTTCGATGACTTCTTCCATGGCGTCTACAGGCTCTTCCGAAACTTCGTTGGCGGTCACAGACTGCTGATCCAACGTATCTGCAGACACCTCAGCCAAAGCATCCACTTCAGGCTTACCGGCCTGTGCCTTCGCCTCACTATACGCAGTCTCGAATGCCATGGACAGACTCTTGCCCCATGCGTCGGCCGAAGTCTTCTCCGATGCCTCAGCGGGCTCGCTCTCCCAATATTCAAATGTGGACAATGACTGGGCATTTTCTTCCGTCGTCGCCTCAGTCTCCTCAGGAGCAACAACGGCCTCGAACTCCTCTACTACAGGTAGCTCCTCCGAAGCGTCAGTCGCTTCTTCCACAACTTCTCCGAAAGTTTCTTCAACAGCTTGTTCAACCGACTCCGCCTGCTTGTCCTCAAAGATGCCAATCTCCTCGTCGGTAAAATATCCGCGAATTACATACTCATCCTCATCGTACTCGTCATCATCGTCATCATCATGATCGTCGTCATCGTCGTCATCATGATCGTCATCATCGTCGTCATCATGATCGTCATCATCATGATCGTCGTCATCGTCGTCATCATGATCGTCGTCATCGTCATCATCATGATCGTCGTCATCGTCGTCATCATGATCGTCGTCATCGTCGTCATCATGATCGTCGTCATCGTCGTCATCATGATCGTCATCATCGTCGTCATCGTCATGATCGTCATCATCGTCGTCATCGTCATCGAAGAACACACGATCAATCTTGCCCTTCAGATTCTCCGGCAATTCATATGCCAACTCCTCAGCCACTTCCTCTGCCAAAGACTCTTCCAGCACATCCAAGTCTTCCTCCGGGGAAGTCTCTGCTTCAAGGTCGGCCACTTCCTGAGTGCTGACTGCGCTCTCAAGGCGAACCTCTGTCATCGGCCACTCATTTGCCTCGAGTTCTATTGCCGACTCCTCCGCTACAAACGCCTCCGTAGGCTGGGCATAGCACTCTCCTGTCTCATCAGCCACGGTCTCTTCCGGCAATTCTTCGGCAGGAACCTCAGGCTCCTTCTGCACCTCTGTGGTAAACGAGCGCTCCTCGCCCACCTCGGAAATGCTGGCTGCTACTGCTTCCTTCTGAGAATCCAACAACGTCACATCCTCACATGCATCCAACAACACCTTTGCCTTGGGCGCAACCTCGGAATCTCCAAACCACTGTAAAATGCTACGACACTCCGCAGAGCACGCCAAAATCTCACCGGCCTTGTAATACGCCTTCGCCAACTCCAACGCCCAAATGTCGGTATACTCCTCTTCCTTCAACTTCGAAAGACTGCGAATCAAATACTCCGGAGACTTACCAAGCATACAGTCCACCCGATAACGGTAAATAAGGCGCTCCGGATTGTCCGGCTCCATCTTTCGAAATTCGCGCACGTATACCTCTGCTTGCTTGGGATCCTTGGTCTTCAAGCACAACTCAATCAAGCCGGTCATAACCTTGTGGCTCTTGTGTCTTGTATACAGCTCCGTATAAACTTCTTTGGCCTCTTCAAAACGGCCTAACTTGAGGTAAACATCAGCAATAGCAGCCAGGTCGTGCTTCGATTGAACTTTCTGCAAGTTAATCTTCTCTGCGATCCCCGCTGCGTTCTTATAGTCCTTTTCTCTTGCGTACTTCTTTACTGCATTTACCTTAGACGTGGTTGTCAGCATCATAATATAATCTATGCTCCTCTTCTTTTCAACGCAATTCCCGCAGGAACGCGTCCACTTCTCAGTAGTCAGTTACAATAGTATTACATCAATTCTAGCATACCACGAAAATGCCCGATTTGCAAGGGTTTTATCACCCACACCCCTTGTTCTGCGCCTACTTACCCACAATTTGCGCATCAAAATACCGTGCGGTAGGCTTCGAATCGCCTTTCCGGACGTTACCGTAGCAGTTAACTCGGCTCAGGCACCCTTACGGCACACAGGAGGTTTTACTTAGTGCTGCTGTATTCCTACCCTGACACGGTTCGTAAATTCCTATTGCGCAAGACCCAAACGTCAACATCACTTACTACGGGCAGCTCCAAATCGAACGACCCTCGGCGTACCATCACCCCTGCTATAGCGGATTGCAGGTTCAGGGCACCGCTAACTCCCCGGCTGCACGGCATTTAAGAGTATAACTTATTTGAGACGAGATGTCAACTTGGATTTTACGAGGTACGGAAAATGCTTTTCAAAATTAGTCTGTATCATTTTCCCTTGACAATATCACGGTTTGCCGTTATAATACGGTATACCGTTATAATGTGAGGTGTTAGTTATGGATATTAATGAGATTATCATCGAGAGAAAACTCACCAGATACCGTTTGTCCAAGGATAGCGGCATTCCCTATACAACTGTCAGCGACATATGCAACGGAAAGGCTCAACTTGAAAAATGCTCCGCCGAAACAGTTTATAGACTAGCCAAGGCACTGCGGATTTCCATGGAGCTTCTGCTTGAGGACTCCTGTAATCGCAGCAGTTTTGACCTATTTAAGAGCAACATTTGCCACCGCGTCAAGGAGATGGGCGACACGGAATTTATCATTGAGATATTGGAGAAGAACGAGATACGTACCTATCAAAAACGCAAGTGGTTTCCGGAATGTTTTTATTTACTTGCCATGCTGGATTATCTGAGTAGAGAGAACAATATCCCTTTGTGCACAGATTACGACGATTTGAGAACCGGTAAGCTGGAGGAACCCATCTATCCCGCCGGTGTCCTTGCCATTGCTGCCGCCGAAGGCAACGACCGCATCAAGGAACGCGCACGACGGGAGTCTATTCCGGAATTCATACGATTCAACATCGTAGAAAGTGAGGTGCGGAATGTCGTCTAATAATCCTATTGAATTTACGAAAGAAAACCTGGATTTTTACCTCAAAGAGTTAGCAAAAGAATTTCGACGGCGCAACGGTAAGACAATGCCGGCGGAGATTATTTTGATTGGTGGTGCATCTATCTTGATTAACTATGGTTTTCGTAATATGACCACTGATATTGATGCGTTGATTCTTGCTTCCTCCTCCATGCAAGATGCTATTAATTTTCTTCGTGACAAATACGAACTCCCCAACGGTTGGCTCAATTCCGATTTTAAGAAGACTGCTTCCTATTCTCCCAACATTGCAAGACACTCTGTATACTATCGCACATATTCCAACATATTAACCTTCCGCACACTTTCTACCGAATATTTGATTGCCATGAAACTTCGAGCAGGAAGAAAGTATAAACACGACCTTTCCGACGTTTTAGGAATCTTGGCCGAACATGAGAAGTGTAACGATCCTATTACTTGGACAAAAATCGATACTGCAGTAACTAATCTATACGGTGGTTGGGATAGTATTTCTACAGACGCCTTGAACTTTATCAAAGATGTCCTCGACCGTGGGAACTACGAGGAATTGTATGCGAAGATTAGCTCAGAAGAATATCGTTCCCGTCGGCTACCGGTACACTTTGACCAGACCTACCCGGGTGTTACCAAAGAGTCCAATGTCAATGACATTATTAATATGTTGCGCGACAAGCAAAAATAATTCACCTCCACCCCCACTTCACCAGCAACGTCGCTACTACCACACCGGTTAACGTACAGAGCAGAGCCCCCGACAATGTATAGCGAGTCTTGGTGACCTTGGCCGCGGCGTAATACACCGCCATGGTATAGAAGATAGTTTCGGTACTACTCATAATAACCGAAGCGAGAAATCCTTGATACGAGTCCGGTCCGAATTCCCGGAAGATATCCAATAGAAGTGAAGTTGCTGCCGAGGAGGAGAGCATTTTCACAAGAACCATAGGCACCAAGGCTGCGGGAAATGATAGGCGAGACACAATGGGAGCAATTATTTCCGCCAGTGCGTCCAATGCCCCACTGGCCCGCAGAATTCCCGTAGCTACCATAAGTCCTACAAGGGTAGGAAGGATGTCCCAGACAACCGAAAAGCCCTGTTTCGCTCCTTTGGTGAAGGAATCGAAGCAGGGCTTCTTAGCAACCAATGCATTTGCAACGATATAGAAGATAATCATAGGAAGCATCCAATCGGATGCGTATAATAAAAATCGCATAGCCCACCGCCACATGTAATGCTACAGTCTATGCGGGGTCCTCGGAGGATATGCTTACGGCCTCCGGCGGAGCGCTCTTCTCCTTCGAAGTTTCCTCCGTAATACCCAACCGTTCGCATTCTTGTTTCATCATAGCCTTACACAACTCATTGCTGATTTCGCCGGTTACCGACTGATCGGCAAATGCATCAAAGCTCTTCTGCTTTCTCTGCAACATATCCTGCATTCGCTCATCCACCGTGTCCGTCATCAAGAGACGATGCACCGACACCGGTTTACTCTGACCCATACGGTACGCTCGGGCAATGGCTTGCTCCTCCAGAGAAGGCTTCATCTGCGGTTCACAGAAGATGACCACGCTTGCCATCTGCATATTGAGCCCGACACCACCGGCTTGTACTTGACATACCAACACTGCACCTGCCTCAGCCATGCCAAATGCATCAATGGTTTTCTGCCGCTCGCCCGATGCCACACTACCGTCGATTACGCCACTCACTCGGTCACCAAGCATCATCGCCACCTTCTGCAAGGTGTTTTTGAAAAATGAAAATACCAGCACCTTCTCGCCATTTTCCCGAGCCGTATTGCAGATTTCCAACAGTCGTTTGGCCTTGGTGGATACTTGAGATACCTCTCCGGGGGTGTTCCAAGAGAGCTGGCGCACTTCCATAAAATTGCCGCTCCGCAGGGCCTCCACATATGCTGTCTGCTCCGGCTCAGTCATGGTTCCCCACTGCTCTTTTTCCATTAGCGTAGGAAGCTCCTTCAGCACATCGTCTCTGCGGCGACGAAGGTAGACCGGCGCCACCATTTCCCGAAATCGCGGAGCCTCCGCCACAGTGCGTATTCCGGCGGTTTTGCCGCGCATCTCCGGTTGTAGACAACCGATGAGGTAACACATCTCCTCCACCCGATTTTCCATGGGTGTTCCGGTCATGTAGAGCACATGTTCGGCGCGCTCCACCA
Source organism: Lachnospiraceae bacterium (assembly GCA_045546575.1). Classification (GTDB taxonomy): domain Bacteria; phylum Bacillota; class Clostridia; order Lachnospirales; family Lachnospiraceae; genus ISDg. Next base: position 81,742 of record JAZQDC010000004.1, read on the forward strand.
GTGCCAACACCTGCTGCGTTCGCTGAGCATTCTCATTTTTCACATAAACAGCCTCATCCACCACCAGCATGTCCAAGGGCTGTTCCTGCCCCCACGTAAGGCGGGACAGCGTCTCATAAGTGGTAATGCCCACCCCGCCGGTAAGACACCAGCGCTGCAATTCCAAATCCCTGTCTTCGCTGTAGATGCAAGTGGTATACAGGTTGCTGTGCTTCTCCACCTCACGTTGCCAGTTTACCAGCACGCTTAGCGGACACACCACCAGCATATGCGTCTTGCCTGTAGCCTTCAGATGTGCCATAGCACCAATGGCTTGCACCGTCTTACCCAGACCCATCTCGTCACCCAGGAGTACACGCTTCTGATGCAGTATATATCGCACGCCGAAATCTTGATAACGACGTAATGTCACTCGTAGCTCCGATACATCCAAGGGAAATGCCTCTACGGATCGTACCAGCTCCTCCGGCATTCCGCTACCGGCATAGGACACCGTCGCGGTTCCCACAAGACTTTCGAGCATTGCGTAAAATGGTGCGGAATTCTCCAGATATGCACCCCAAGCCTGTTCTTCTCCCACCGCCGTCAACCGTCGGTCAATCTCTGCAAGCTCCGCAGTTTCCTTACCAAGTTCTCCATTTACGATCCACTCCAGGCGGTCCACCGCCATAGCAATCTCCTGCTTCGTTTGCTTCGAAGAGAACATCCATGTTAAGTTTCTTGTGGCCTTCTCCGCCACCAGACAGTCTCCTCGAATCCCCTCATAATGTTGCTGAAACAGCTCCAAGGCCCGGCGCATCACCGGTCGCTCCTTATTCAACAGATAAATGCTCTTCACAACGGCTGTAGAATGGGCATTTGGCGCTGTTGGCGCCAGCTCCACGGGAGCATTTCGCATGGCATCTTGCCACAGGAGTTGCTGATTTGTACGGATGTTCTGTATCATTGCCTCACCGATGCCGTTGATGGCCATGAGGCGATAATCCTCCATACGAAAGAGCTTCCACACCTTTTCAATTCCGGCTTTGCGTAGAGCGCCGACCCGAATTCCGACGCGGTTAAAGTTAATCTCTTCAATGTCCGTAGCTGCCAAGAGCTCCGCCGCCTTCTGCTGACGCAGGGCATCTGCCGCCGTCCGGACATTTTCCTCATACAATTCCTTCTTCTCTGCCAAATCACGAAGGGTGCCAAGCACGCTGTCTGCTTGCTTCAACACCCGCTCTGCACGGTATTTGTCATCGCTTGCGAAAAAGCCCATGGCACCCTCCTTAGAATCAACTGTCGCTATATACGTCTTGCGATCACCTTCGTATGGCTGCTCTCCCGCATGAATACGTTCCTCAGTTGTATCGATTCATCAACCGAACATGTTCACCAAGCCCACCACAAAGATTATCAACACCATCACCGGAAGCACATAGGTCATATAACCGCGCATCCAGTTGGCCACCTTCAGACCGCGGCCCTCATTTGCTTCCCGGATGAAGTTCTTCCATCCCCAACCGTAACGAGTGGTACAGAACAGAACAAACACCAGCGTACCCAAAGGCAACATAATGTTGCTCACCAAGAAGTCCTCCAAGTCCATAATGGTAGAAGTACCGCCGAATGGCTTGAAATCGGACCACAGGTTAAAGCCCAGCACACAAGGCATGGACAGAATCGCCATCAATACACCATTGATAAGGCATGCTTTCTTTCTGCTCCACCCGAACAAGTCCACTGTACAGGAGATCAAGTTCTCAAACACTGCAAACACCGTGGACAACGCAGCAAATGACATAAACACAAAGAACAAACTTCCCCAGAAACGTCCCATAGGAAGATTGTTGAAAATGTTCGGCAAGGTAATGAAGATCAAACTGGGGCCACTATTCACCTCAACACCGTACGCAAAACACGCGGGAAACATAATAAGACCCGACGAAAATGCAACGAAAGTATCCAGTGCCGCAACATTTACCGCCTCACCCATAAGGCTACGCTCCTTGCCAATATAGCTACCGAAGATGGCCATGGCACCGATACCGATACTCAAAGTGAAAAAGGCCTGATTCATGGCACCGACGATTACATTGCCGATACCGATATCCATCATACGATTCAGGTCCGGAAGAAGATAAAACTTTAGACCTTCGCTACCGCCTTCGAGGAATATACCATTAATCGCCAGAACCACCATAATGAACAGGAGTGCCAACATCATCCACTTAGTAATGCGCTCAAGTCCCTTCTGCACACCGATGGAGCATACAAGAAAACCGATTGCGACAACTACCAACATGTAGATACTCATTTCCACAGGCGCACTAAGCATATTATTATAGGCATCCTTCACTCCCATCGCATCCAGACCGGCGAAGGTTCCCGTAGCCGTATTCACGAAATAACAAAGCATCCAACCGGTTACCGTGGTGTAGAACATCATAAGCAAGTAATTACCCACCAATGTCGCATAACCATGCAAGTGCCACTTGCTCCCCGGCTTCTCCAACTCCTGATACAACTTCACCGGACTCTTCTGCGCCGCACGCCCCAAGGAAAATTCCATAGTCATTACCGGTACCCCGAAAATCAACAAGAAAAACAGGTAAATGAGTACAAATGCGCCTCCACCGTACTGTCCCACCATATACGGGAACTTCCACACATTACCGATACCAATGGCACAACCGGCACTCAACAAAATGAAGCCCAGACGGCTTCCCAAACGCTCTCTCTGCATACAATCCTCCGAAATAACAGACTGCACACATCTTAACACATAATGAAAAGGAATGCAATCAATGAAAAAGCGGGGACCGTCTTAGACGCTCCCCGCCGGATAACTTCTCTTCCGTTCTTAATTACTCTTCTACAACAACTTCAACCTGAACAAGTTTGAAACCATTATAACAATTAACAATAATCTGCTTGGCCCCACTGTCTTTGTGCACTTTTAGAATCTGTTGAATCGGGAAGTAGTACGTATACTCTACACCTACTTCTTGCTCTCCATCCGAGACAATCTGCCACAAACTATTCTCCATGTTCCACTCATCAAGAGCAACACCACCTAGTCCATAACCCTTCGGCGCACCATCCGCATCCTCGCACAGTAACGTAATTGCAAGCTTTGCCCCCTCCGGTGCTTTTTGAAGCTTATCAATCGGAAGGCTACCAGTCTTGGTCACAAGTACTCCGGTAAACTCTTTCTCCGGTTCCGGGGTCGGTGTTGCTTCCGGTGTCGGGGTTGTTTCCGGCATAACTTCGGGAGTCACCTCTGCGCCACCTTCCGGTGTCGGGGTGGGCTCTACATAAGTGCCATCCTTGAAAGCAACTAAGTTCGGATTAATACGCATGGTAACATCCTTGTTGACATTCTCGGTATCGGTTACAACTCGAACCTTCAAAGTCATAGTTGCATCCTTAACTGCCAGATTACTTATTGTTGCATGAAACGTTGTAATGTTGTTCGCAATTACTTCTGCACCGGAAGTGGAGATTGTAATCTTACTAACAAACGTAATCTTCTCCTCTTCCGTCATCTCTCTGGCATATGCCTTGCTCAGGTAATAAACCTGACCCTCGCTCTTGTTAAAGTAATAGATCTGATAATCATCTCTGGATACGAGACGAAGTGTATTCTCAAAATAAGACACATCAAGATCCGTAGCATCTACATTTACTTGAATATGGTCAGCCAAAGAACTGATAATCTTATCTGCGCTGGCAACATTTTCGTTGCCGTCGTCTCCTTTAGATACCATCTTAACCGCTACCAGTACGCCGATTACCACGATTGCCAGAATCACAGCGGCAATTACAATCTCTACGGTACTGATGCCTGCATTTTTCTTCTTCATATAATCATCCCCTTTGAAAGATACTATATCTTAATTGTATATATAGTACATCTTATACCCGAAATCCATCAATGTCAATCGAAAGTTTCGGTTCTATTCTCTCCTCTACTTAATTACATCCTGCAATGAAATCTCAGACACGGAAGATACACCGGTGATTGTAAAGGAAAGCGTTCCATCCGCAGCCCATGTTGACGATGTAACAAGCTTTGTACTAATCGTACCCGCAGACTCATCGCGAGTGATTGCACTAAATCCATCACTGGAAGTAAAATTAATACTCGTACCATCCACGGTCATTGCCAGAACAAACTGCAACGTCGTTCCTGCCGGAATATCCGCACCACTCTTATTGGTAATGGATACCGTAACATTCGTGCCACTCTGTGTTCTGCTTACTGCATAATCAGACAACTTGTGAGCCTCTTCATCACCGCTATTTCTCATAAATACATTCTGAGAGAGGTATGCGGAACGTCCTGCATTCGTCAAACGAATGGCAAGAACCACACGTCCATTAGCGACATCTGAAACATCCAGCAAGAATGTCTCCACACGGTCTGCCAAAATGCTACCGTTATCATAAATCATGCCCGCGTTCTTTGCATTGGCAATCTTCACGGCATCGGCAACAGACGGATCCGGGAAGGTACCTTCCGCCACATATAGCTTCTGCGCCTTATGCTCAATCACATAATATCCGTTCGTGTTGACGATAACTGCTTTGCCGGAATCGAAGGACACATCGACATTGGCATCAATAATCATGTTACTAACCTGTGCAAAGGTAACCTGCAACTGATTCTGAATATCTACCTCTCGATGAGAATCCGCGTAATACGTTGCCGCCATACGCACCAGTCCGGTGATGCCCACCATGGCAATTGACAAAACCGCGATTGCCACCAAGAGCTCCACCAAGGAGAAACCACGGTTACTATTTGATTTGTAGTCATTCATGGTTCTCCCCTCCTTAATTTCCAAATGTAATCTTTCCTGTCAGCTTTGACAAGAACAACTCCTCTACTTTGGAGCCCTTTGACATTGTAATCTTCGTACAATACTTCCCGGTGTCCACACCGTTAATATATACGGTATCAAATGCTCCGGACTCACGAATGTAGCGAATCTGGTAATCGTCGCTTCCCGACACGGTATGTGACGTTCCGCCAATCTCCAAGGTTACTACTATATTATCTTCGACAATGACCGAATCCAACTGCTTCGTCGTCGATGAATACGAAGCAATTTCGATATCTCCGTCCCCGTTTACGGAGAGAGATACAAAGCAATTATCTTTGCTCATGGCCACTGTCTGCGCCGCTTGGAACAAGCTCTTTGTATCACTGGCTGCCGAACTAACTCGCTGTGAGAACACAACATTAATCGTTACGCTGAGCAATCCTACCAACACGCTCATTACCGCAACAACCACAAGTAATTCGATCAGCGAAAATCCTCTGTCTTTTTTCATATAATCCCTCTGACTATCAAATAGTCTTATTTCTTATTCCAATTCTCAATGCCGATCATCTCAAGTGACTGGTTAACACTATAATCCTTGTTGCCTTCACTACTATCACCGCCACCACCATCATACAGTGACTTGATTCCGCCGTTGAAGAAATTATTCACTACAATATACTTGTAGTCATCAATATTTGAAAACAAACCGTATGCATAGTACCAATGTGTTCCCAAATCATCAAGATAAGCTTTAACGTACTGCTTGTTCTCAGAAGTATCTGCATCCAAGAGAGAACGTCCGATTCCCTGTGCACCGTTACCGGTATGCTTGAAGGTTACGGTTCCCACCGACATATAGATGCCGTAATAATTGTTACTACTACCGTTCATAGCTACGGTATAATTACCGGTACCGAGTACAACTGCGGCACCACCGTTGTTAACCTCGATATTGGTACCCATACATACCTTTACATTCATATTGCCGCTGGCAAGAGTCATGCTACTGTGAGATGTACTTACGTTTGTAAGGGCATTGACTTTAATCTTATTACCGGTTATAAACTCAAATGCTCCGACTCCCAGTTTACCTCTAGGCTCCTTGTAATCTACAGAACCGCACTTCGCAAACTCTCCGAAGTAATTCATGTCAACAACCTGAACAAACTTCTCATCGTAATACTTACCGTTAACCTCAACGTTCGGTCTGGGATACAATTCGGTAATAGCACCCTGAAGATCAATTGCTTCGGTGCTGTAGAACTTACCGCTTGCACACACCACATCGTAACACTTCGTTCCGCTCTGTCTTACTACAGAAGAGGTACGATTGATATAATCCTTCTGTTGCTTTACTGCACACTGCTGAGGAAGGCCATTGGAATATTCCGCCTTGCTACTGCTTGTATACTCATTCTTTAATACGGACTTACCATCAACTACGATGTCCTGTGCCAATACATAGGTGTCTTCGCCCAATACCAAATGAGAATTATTGCTGATATAAATAGTTCCTCGAATTTCGGCAACCTTTCCTAAGAACGCCAACGTAGAATAATTGGTAATATACACGTCACCATTAATAACAACGTTATCTCCGGAGAAGGTTACATTCATATAATTGTCAACATTACATGCTGTTGCAATCTTAGTGCTTTCATCGTAGGAAATATAACCGATATAGATATTTCCCGCCTGTTCAAAGTTACCCCACTCATTAGGGTTCACACCACCACCGTTTGAAATGTTCGCGCCACCTCCTGCAAAGAAACTGTAGCTTCCCAAAGGATGCTCCTCAGAACTTGCAAAGTACGGTGCACGGATTCGAAGGTCGGTAGTAATGTTTGATACATTTCCGTTGGAAGGATCCGTATATACAATATTGACCTCTGTAATTAATACGTAATCCGCTCCCTTTATAATCGTTCCGTTGATAGTTACTACTGCATCCGAAGTTACATTCTGTTTAATATACGCTTCCGCACGCTGTACCTCGGTGTGGGTCGGGTCTCCCGTTTCATACTGTGTTAATGTGTTGTATACGGTATTAACAAAGCTTCCCGCATCATCCGCGCCGGATACACTTACTGCAATCGCGGCCACCTTCTGCAGATTAATTCGAATGTCATCCACAACACTCTCTGCCGTATAGAACGTCTCTGCCGAAGCCGTATCAATATTCCTGGACAAAAGAGACAAGAAAGACACTCTCATAATTGTAGCCGACAGCAAGAAGCACAGCATAATTGCAATCAATACACTAAGCAATGCAATACCGCGATTGTCATCTCTGAATCTTGTATTTGAATTCATGCATTTTTCCTCCTTGCTTTAATAATAATCGGCCTTTGTTCCGGTAATCTCAACCAACGGACCCTCTGCCAAATCCTTGTTCAACTGGCTCGTCAGAGAACTGGACGTCTCCGAACGATATACCATAATCGTTATATCATAATACTTCAAAGTACGCACCTGAAAACTTTCCAATGTTGTATTAACAGACACGTTATTTCCCGCCGAGTCAACGAAATATTCATTGCTTCGCGCGAAGTCCTTCTTGTAGAGAACAACTGCATCATACGTACCACCCGCCATGGGAATGTCCGTAATGAAGAAGCCGTACAATGCACCACCACTTGCGCTTTCTGTAAAGGTATACTTCGTCCCGCTCTTACTTACCGTATAATCCGAAGCACTCTTCACCGACAGGTTCCAAGTTCCATCCGGATTCACTGCAACTGCCAACTCCGTGGCCTTACCTGTAAATGCGGAACTACCACTCTCCAAATCACCTGCCAACAGCGAAAATCCATCGGCCTGATAGTCACACTGCTTTGCCACATCGAACAATGAATAGGCTTTCACAGATTCCATCACACTTTCTGCAATAGTAGTGGCCGTCAGTTTACGACGTGCAGTACTATTAATACGTGCAGTGCCGACAAAGGAGGATAGTATCGGGGCAACAGCAATTGCAAGAATCGCCACAGCCACAAGTACTTCTACCAACGTAAAGCCTTGATTGCTTCTATTCTGTTTTCTCTTTCTATTGCCCACTTGTCTCATCCTTTCCTTGTCGTACTACCCCACAATAATCAATCTTATTATTCCACTTCTTCCGGTGCCTGCGTAACAATGGGTGTAGGTGTTACCGTCGGTCCGAAGATACAAGGCGGTTTCATCTCAACCGTAGGAATCTCCGGCTCTTCGTATTCATTGCTTACACCATCAAGCATGGAAAACATATTAATAATAATATTACCACTGATAATACCGGTAGTAGGCTCAAATACCATCGATACTTCTTCCACGTTCTTCTTGAATGAATCGGTATAAATATTGTTCAAAAACGTTCTCATTTCCTTACAAGAAGCCACGGTATATTCAGCCTCAATGGTAGACTGACCATATGCATAGGTCTTATTAACGCCATTTACCTCGCCGGAATGGGTGTTAATGATATAAGTCTCAACAATGTTGTACTTAGAGAACAAAATATCCATCTTCTCGCTGTGCTCGAAGTTATACAGATACATAATTGCATCTTCGTAAGTATACTTCACCGGATAAGATGCTACTAAGTCATTTAACTCCTTCTCATATGCACCGGTCTGGGTCAAGATATACTGCTCATCCATACCGAAATCCATAAGTGCATCCAACTCTGCCTGCAACGAATCACACTGTGACTTCAGATTCTCACGTTCGGTCATCGCATTTCTAAAAGAAAACTGATACGAGAAGAATGCGATCATAAGACCAACGAGAATCATGATAATGCCTAAATCTCTTTTTGATACCTTCATAATCGTCTCCTCCTATCTATTCCGTCTGTGCAGAAGCATCTGCATAGGTACACTGCAATGTAAGGGAAAGAACAATCTGCCAATCGTACACATACGTTCCGTCTGCCTTGGCCTGTGCACGTTCTTCCTCTGTCATATAATTCGGATCCTCTTCGTCGGTAATCAACTCATTCAAGTCGGTGTAAGTCTCTACAACTTCACTCATAGCGATAACTGTAAGAGTATCAAAATCTCTCAAGTTGTTCACAATCGTTGCTAACTCTTCCTTGGAAGTACACTCCACAGCAATGGTAATCGCTTCATTGTCTGCAGTAAGAGACAATGCCTTGAAGTTGGCCGGCATCTTCTTCTCCATCTCTTCAATTACAGATACCAACTGAGAATTATTATTCACCGGAATATTCGCATATTCCATAACGGTCTTGTTGGTTTCTTCTGTCTTCATAAAGGTAAACTGTACTTGCTGGAGATAGCGATTCTTAGAAAGCTCCTTCTCGATATCTTCTTTCTTGTTCTGCTGAGCGGTTACCATAATCTGACCGATCATGAACAACGCAATGGCCGCAACGATACCTGCGATCATAACTGCGAAAGGAATTACTAAGGATACCTGCTTCTCTCCCTTCAGAAGTTCAGGAGACAACAACTGCAAGGGCTTCATAGATGCACCAACGCAAGCTGCCATGGTATGCATGGTTACATCTGCTGCATATGTAGAGCTGATAATCTTCACATTCATGAGACCGTCGTAAGGACGTACCTCATAACCAAGCTCGTTGCTAAGAAGCTCGTCCATACCCTGGAAGTCTGCACCGATACCCACAAGCGATACACTCTCAATGGCATCGTTGTCATTTCTGGATACGTAATACTCAAGGATTCGACCAATGTTACCGATCAAGTAACGAAGGTTCTCCGTCAACATAATACGGGACATCATCATCTCATCCGAAGTGTCTTCCGGCTCTTGATAATCCACGTCTACATTGAGGTAGCGACGCAAGCAGTGATTCTCGCAGAATGCTCTGGTTGCACCGGCATAATCCATGTTCTCACCGTAGAGATCCAGTTCCATCATGTTCTCGATAGCACCATTCACACCATGTGCAACGGAACGCTGAAGAACAATCTCTCCATCCTTAATAATGGATACCATAGAACTATGCTCGTCAATCTTAATAACCGCATTGGTTCCTCTCATGCAATCCTCGCGAACTGCTTGATAGATACTATTACCAACGTAATCAATTGCCTTAATATGCAGACCCAAGGAATGTGCTAGGTCAAGGTACGAGGTGGTTACGTCGTTAGGCACAGCAAGAAGGGACAAGCGATATTGCTTCTCCTCCTTAGTCTCAATCTTACCGAGGATGTTGTAAACCAAATGATACTGATTCATATCTACCGGGAAGTACTCGGCAGCATTTGCCGTAATCAACGGAAGAATCTTGTTAGGTTTACAGAGCGGGATACGTGCCTCACGGTTTGCGATTCGGCTGGAGCTTACGGTAAAGATAACCGTGTCCGTCTTAATCTCCCTTCTACGCAACTCGGCCTTCAAGCTAATCAAGAAGTCCTCGTTTCGGGTAATCACACCGTCTTGCACCATGTCTGCGGGGGTCGCAAGATTAAAGGTGTTGTAGATCTTCGGAGCCTTAGCCTGATAGTCAATCTCGATGACTCTTGTCACGGCCTGTCCGATTTCCATGGATAGCACTTTTCCTGCCATACGTTCCTCCTTCCGGATCCACTGTCCGTGGTCCGCTTTCCTCTTTTCTATATCAACTGAATGTAGTAATGTTCAGCTTCTTTCTAAGTTACAGCCCAATAAAGGGAATATACCAATTCAGGAACTTCTCTCCCACCAACACTGCCAAGAGAATTCCTATGGATAGGTAAGGACCCATGGCAAGCATACGCTCCGCGCCACTCACCTTCATACGAATGATGTGACACACGGAACCAATAATGCATCCGAATACAAATGCCACAAGAATCAACTGCCATCCAATCAATAGCCCTGCCGCTCCCATGAGCTTCACATCGCCACCGCCGATGGCTCTTCCACCGGATACCAGATACAGAATTCCAAGAATTCCGCTAACCAACACCAATCCAATCAAATAGAGCCACACCTTGGGCTCCTCTACACATACAACCCGATACACCAAGTTCACAATTCCCAAGCACAGGATAAAGATATTGAAACCCACGGGAATAATAAACGTACGAAAATCGATGACACTGAGCGCCAATAGCGCCGAAGCCATCAAGCAATACAACACGCTCTCAAGACCGATACCACACACGAGAAAAATCACAACATACAACAAACCGTTGGCGGCTTCTACCAAGGGATACTGATAAGAAATCTTCGCCTTACACTTGCGACACTTGCCTCGTAAGAACAACCAACTAAAGAGCGGAATCAAGTCAAACCAACGAAGCTGATATCCGCAGCTCATACAATGAGAACGCTTCTTTGACAGGCTCTCGCCTGCGGGAATCCGATAGATGCATACATTCAGGAAACTTCCGATGACGATTCCGTAGAGAAATGCTACGATGTAAATTGCAATTTTCAAACGAAGATCCATCCGTTACAGTTTCCTTTCCTTCTGTTATGTTCCTTCTCTTTTCGCTTGGTCAGAATTCCGAAATCTCGCGCCTACTCCCAATGACCTTCTATCATCAAAGTTGTATTCACGGACTCCGTCAATTCTACCTTGTAAGTAGAATCCTTGTACTTCTTCGATACCGGCACCACTTCCGTAAAATCCGGAAAAATGTTTTTTAGCTCTTCTTCCAGTGCCGCCGCATAGGGGACGTCCGACACTTGAATCCCTGCACTACTGAAAGTCACAAGAACCTCTTCCGTTACTTCATACGTTCCGGAAAGCACAAGGGTCTCGGTAGCACTGCGGATATCATCCGCTGCCTTCTCATCAATTCCTGCACGAGTCTTCTCAATGTAACCAAGATAACTGGGTACCAGTAAGCCGACCATGACCACCATAATTGCCACGGCCACAATCATCTCTACCAGTGAAAAGCCCTGATTTTTCTTCCGTTCACACATACGTCTTTGCTTTCTGCTCCCCCGAGCATCTGTAAACCACCCGATAAAGTCACCATTACCCCTGCCGGCATAGGGATACCGGCAGGGGATCATAACTATCTAATATAAATATTAAGTGTCTAATTACTTAATGGTCTTGGTATCAAGAACAGCGCCTACTTCGAAAGCGTTACCGCCAGCGGAAGTAATCGTAACGGTCAAAGTCTTACCAGCGTAAGCCTTGGACTTGCAGTCGAACAACTTAGAACCGAATGCATCAGTAAGAGCGGTGTTAAGGTTCGGATAAGTATCAGCAAACTTAGCGATAGCGTCGCCATCGGTCCAAGTAAGAGAAACGGAACCACTGGATGCAGCGGTTGCAATCTCATCGTAAACTTCGATGTCACCAGCAAGTGCCTTCTCTACTGCACCACGAATCTCTTCGCCGGCATTCTCATCAGTTCCCTTACGGGTCTTCTCAACATAACCAAGGTAAGCAGGTGCCAATACACCAATCAATACTGCCATAATAGCAACAACAACGATCAACTCAACCAAGGAAAAACCTTTATTCTTGTTCATAAAACAAATCCTCCATTTTTCATATAATATTGTTTGTTTAGTTGTGTTACGTCTTGCGTAACGGTTTATCTTAAACAGCCATCGTCCCTATCCGACGACTGCTTAATTCGTTAGTAACGTGTCTCTTATAGATTGTCGAGACCACTGTACATGGCACCCATAGGTGCGATAACTGCGCCGATAATAACACCGGCAACTCCGGCGAGACCGATAATGATAACCGGCTCCAATGCCGCCAGGAGGGCTTGTGTTGCCATCTCCACTTCTTCATCATAGTAGTCCGCCATCTTATTAAGCATGGACTCCATATCACCGGTTTCCTCTCCGATCTTGGTCATATGAATAACCATGGGAGGGAAGAGACCGCTTCGCTTCAGAGGCTCCGAAAGGGGAACACCCTTCTTAACTTCTTCCTTACACTCCACTACCGCCATACGGAACAAGTAGTTGGACATAGTCTTCGCCGTAATGTCCAAGGCATCAATCATGGAAATACCGGAAGACGTCAACGTACTTAATGTACGTGCAAGTCTTGAGGATGCGGACTTCACAGTAAAGTTCTTGAAAGCCGGAATCGTAATCATCATCTTCGCAAAGAATATGGTTCCTGTCTGTGATGCCGAGAAAGCCTTGAATCCAATCACCGCAACTACGATAATCGCCAGCAGCACATACCAGTATGCCTTCATCCAATCACTGGCCGCCATAACCATTAAGGTAATCTTCGGCATCTCAATGTCCATGTCTGCGAACATCTCCATGAAGGTCGGTACTACGTAAGTCAGTAGTACGACACATACTATAAGGGCAACAACCAATACCACGCAAGGATAAACCATTGCCTTCTTGATAAGTCCGCTTAGATGCGCATCCTTCTCGAACTGGGTCGCCATACGCTCTAGAGATACGTCAATGCTACCGGAAGCCTCACCGGCATCAACCATATTCACCATCATGGTAGGGAATACATCCGGACGTGCTCTCATGGAATTTCCAAGGGTCTCGCCCTTAGCAACACTGGACTTAACCTCGCCGATAGCCTTGGAGAATTCCTTGTTCTCCGTCTGCTCCTCCATCATGCCCAAGGCATCGATAATCGGAACGCCGGCATTGATAATACTTACAACCTGTCGGCAGAACACCGCCATCTCGCGATTCTTCACCTTCTTGCCGCCGAGGTTAATCTCCTTGCTGAACACGTTCTGCTCAGTTACCTTAACCGGAACCAACCCTTCCGACTTCAGCATCGATTGCGCTCTGTCCGGCGTGGTGGCGTCAATGGCGCCCTTCTTCTCTTTGCCGAACTTATCGACCGCAACGTAATTGTATGTAGCCATATACAGCCTCCATCCTCTCTATTACTTCTGCGCTTTAGAATGTAACCTTTCTGCTCATAGCGATGGTGTCCTGTGCGTAGTTGAGACAGTTCTCTGCACTAATCAAGCCACCGATGTACAGATTGTAGAGTGCGTCGTCCATGGACTGCATGCCCTGCTTCTTGCTGGTCTGAATCATGGAAGGAATCTGGAATGCCTTGCCTTCACGAATCAGGTTACGTACAGCACTGGTTCCCATCATAACCTCAAATGCGGCTACTCGTCCGCTACCGGTCTGAATCGGCAACAACTGCTGGGAGATAACACACTCGATAACGCTAGCCAGCTGAACTCGTACCTGCTGCTGCTGGTGAGGCGGGAATACGTCGATAACACGGTTGATGGTATCTGCCGCACTGTTAGTATGAAGTGTGGAGAATACCAAGTGACCGGTCTCAGCAGCGGTAATGGCTGTCTGAATCGTATCCAGGTCTCGCATCTCACCTACGAGGATAACGTCCGGATCTTCTCGAAGGGCTGCTCTCAGAGCGCCTGCGTAGCTCTCCGTATCGTCACCGATCTCTCGCTGGTTAACAATGGACTTATCATGACGATGAAGGTACTCAATAGGATCCTCCAACGTGATAATGTGCTTCGCATAGTTCTTATTAATCATATTAATCAGGGAAGCAAGCGTTGTGGACTTACCGGAACCGGTGGCACCGGTTACCAGAACCAATCCTCTCTTTCTCTGACACAATTCCTGTACCACTGCGGGAAGTCCCAACTCTCTGGGTGCCGGAATCTTGAAAGGCAACAGTCGCATTACCATGGCAATGGTTCCGCGCTGCTTGAATACATTCACACGGAAACGACCTCTTCCGTACAAGGAGTATGCGAAGTCAATCTCGCCGTACTTCTCCATGTTCTCTACCAAACGGTCGTTGTCTGCGAACAAGGGAACTACAATCTCCTCGATCTCCTCAGGACTAAGCTTGTTGTCGTCCATCTGTCTCAAGTCACCGTCAATACGGAAGATTACCGGTCTGCCTGCGGTGATATGCACGTCGGACGCGTGTCTATCCACGGCCTCCTGCAAAATGTCGTCTAATTCTCTCATAACAATATTGCTCCTCTTTCTCTCCTCTGTCCTTCACTACTCTTCGAAGGATACTCGAAGCATCTCAGAGTAGGAAGTGATTCCTTGTCTTACGCAACGAGCTGCACTCATACGAAGGGTGCTCATGCCCTCCTGAAGAGCCGCTTGCTTCAAAATCTCAGAATCCTCTCTGTTGGAGATAATCTTCTTCAAACGAGGAGAAATCTCCATAATCTCATATACACCGATTCGACCCTTGTAACCCTTGTTACAGGATACGCAACCAACCGGTTCGTAGATCAGCACTTCCCCTTCACTTGCGGGTATGTGCATCTCCTTACGCTCCTCAGCAGTCGCGGGGCGCTGTTTCTTGCACTTCGGACACAGACGACGAACAAGTCGCTGTGCGATAACACCGACAACGGAGTCGGCGATTAGATAACTCTCAACTCCCATATCCAACAGACGGGCAATGGTTGCCGCGGAACTGTTGGTATGCAAGGTACTTACTACCAAGTGTCCTGTGATGGACGCCTGTACGGCGATGGACGCGGTCTCACCGTCTCGAATCTCACCGATCATGATGATATCCGGGTCCTGACGGAGAATAGAACGCAGTGCAGACGCGAACGTAAGTCCTGCCTTGACGTTAACGTGTACCTGGTTGATACCGTTGATGTTAGCCTCTACCGGGTCCTCTACCGTAATAATATTAACGTCTTCTTTATTTAGTTCACTAAGAGCTGTATACAATGTAGTAGACTTACCGGAACCGGTAGGTCCGGTAACCAAGATAATTCCGTGGGGATTGGAAAGGATGTGGTCAAATACCTTCATCTCCTCATCGGAAAAACCGAGGTCTTTCTTGTTACGGGTAAGTGCTGTCTTCATAGCAAGTCGCATTACGCACTTCTCACCGTAGTATGTAGGAAGAATGGAAACTCGGATATCGTACTCTACACGGTCAACCACGATACTGATACGACCGTCCTGAGGCTTTCTCTTCTCGGAAATGTCCATTCCGCCGATAATCTTGAGTCGGGCGATAATCGCCGGCATCAAGCCAATGTCATAAGTAATCTGTTCGTACAGCGCACCGTCAATACGATAACGAACACGAACTCTTGTCTCCAAGGCCTCTACGTGAATATCGGATGCTCTCTGACGTGCTGCGGATTCAATCATGTTACGAACCAATACAACGATAGGGGAATCGCTGACATCGTCAACCTCTTCCTCCTCGCCTGCCATCATCTTGGCCTCGCGCTCCTTGGTATAGGCTTCCGCCGCATCCAAAGCCTCGGCATTACCGAAATGACGGTCAATGGCAACCATGATATCGTGCTGCGTTGCAATATACGCTTCAATCTCCAGGTTCGTTACCATACCGAGATCGTCCAGGGCCATCATGTCCATAGGGTCGGACATTGCTACTCGCAACACGCTGGGATTGTTGGGTGCGTACGCAAAGGGCATAACCATGTACTTACGCAACAACTGGGGGTTAATCAAATTCACAATGTCTTCCGGAATGGTCATCGTCGATACGGTAACCATCTCAACACCCAGCTGACGAGTCAATGCACGGGTAATCTCTTCTTCCGTGGTGAAGTTCAGCTCAACCAGAACCTCGCCCAAGCGCTTGTTGCTTGTCTTCTTGGCCTCTAACGCCTTCTCAAGCTGTTCCTGGGTAACAACATGTTCCTGAACCAACATGTCACCAAGTCGTCTCTTTCTACGAAAAACCTCGCCCGCCATGAGAACTCATCCTCCAATACCTTAATCCCTCATATGCGAAAGTTAAATTTCTTGAACCATCTGTGCAAATTGCTCATAAAACCTATCTTTCTTAACGAAATCTTATCACGTTTCAATAAGAAATGCAAGGTTTTCTGCTGAAAAAACCTCGTTTTTCACCAAAAACTTTTCCTTTTTAGTGCAAAATCGACCCGGACGCACAACATCTTGTGTTTTCGGGTCGATTTTTATGATATTTTCGATTTTAATTTTGAACATTTTTTGAACAAGAGCCTAGCCGCCTATAAATTTTTCGCATTTTCGTGACGTGTTTTACGACATCAATTGTGAACAAATTGTAAACGTCGTGATTTGCTCACGTATTTTTGCTCCAACAAAATGAATATCAACACCACCAAAAACTCATACGGGAGAGGACAGAACTCTCCCGGGTTGAAGCAGGACATAATCCAGATACCGGCGTACACTACGCCGAACACCAATCCCAACGGGTCTGCCTTACGAAAAGCTTGCAAGATCATCTTGCCACGTTGCCAGAACAGGTACCCATAGGCCACAATACCCGTAAGGCCCATACTTCCGATAATCTGAAAGGGCATGGAATGATACCAACACAGCGCACCTTTCTTGGGTGAATAGATGTCCGCGTTTCCCTGATATCCGATACCGGAACCAAAGAGAGGGTTGTCCCTCAGATATTCGAAGGCACGCTTTGCCATAGGAATACGACCGCCCAGGTCATTAAAGAAGTCTCCGTCATGGCTGCGGCTTTCGTAAAACGCCAGCACAATGGGATATCCCATAATCGCAATCACCGCCAGACCACACAACATTCCGACGTCAAATGCACGGTCTTCCTTGTCCACATATGCTAAGTACATGAAGCACAACACCAGCTCCACTCCACCGCACAGAAGACCTCCTCTAGATCCCGTCAGTACGATGCACCCATACATGAATAACCCCGCCAACACATGATGCTTCTTTTGAATCGCATAATAAAAAGGGAACGGCATTGCAAACATCAAAAACGTAGCGTAATTATTTCTGGACGGCAACTCCAAAGCCTCCATGGTTTCCAAGAACACGTCCAACTTCTTCGTATACAGATAGATAACGATAAAACACGCGAAGAACCCCATCATATACATGGCATACGCCACATACTCCATGAGATCATAATCTCTTGGTACGGAATATTGGGAGCGCAACAGCAAGTACACCGCCACCATACCGACACCCAACCCCAGTGTGTAATACAAACTGATTCCGTTAAAATACTGCCCCACCGGAATCATCCCGATTCCCCCGAGAATCAACGCCACAGATACAGCACACAATCCGAGAATCATAGGACCGAAGGTCATTTGCCTACGATAATATACAAAATGAAAGATCACCGCGGCAACGGCCGGAATCGCCAACCACCATATCTTAATAAATGTGTTGTACGAATTGTACATGGTGGACAGAAAGACACACGCCAACAAAAACGGCAACAGCGTAGGCATCAAATCATCGCAAATCACCAAAATGCCGGAGATCAGCAACAAAAATACAATAGCACCCGCCACTTGTGCCTGCAACATCACAACAATGACCGCCAACAAAAAAACACCATATAAAAAATTACGCCCGACCATCTGCTGACGCAGATATCGCAACAGCTCTGTTTTGTTCATAATCCAATTCCTTAATTGCAAATTGTCAAAAAGCTCTCATACAAATCTCGACCAATCAACGCGTCAAAACCGCATAAAGCGCATCGATTTCTTTTTATATCATGGTGTTACGACAAAGTCAAGTAGCAAACACCTTAAGAAATTCTTTCGATTTCTTAATATTGTTTCCGACTTCACCCCCGAATAAACACTCTTGACATTTTATCACGCATCCCAATATACTATGGATACGTTCTGGAATTACAGTTTGTTTCGATCATTGATGCCATATCAGAGATGGAACACACCGCAATTTTCTATTCTCATTACGCAGATGTCGGAGGGCTCCCCTTTGAAGAAAATACAAAACAACAAGAAGAACTTTTGGATTTACGTTTCCGCCTTTGCCATCCCCTTCCTTGCCGTGGCCATTTGCGCCATTTCACAAGGACTGGTTCCATTCGGCGATCGAAGCGTTGTTTGCATTGATGCGAACGATCAGTACGTCCCTTTTCTTGCTCTATACCGCGACAAGCTTCGAAACGGAGAATCCTTATTTTTCTCTTGGAAGGGCGGCGCAGGATTTAACTTTCTGTCCACCTGGGCTTACTATTTATCCAGTCCGCTGAACTTCGTATACCTGCTCTTCCCGAAGAGTGCCATCGGCACCGTATATTCTTGGCTTGTGCTTTTCAAGCTGGGACTTATGGGACTTACCATGGCAAGCTTCTTGCTCACCAAAAGCAAGGAACGCCCCTACTTAGTTCTTATGTTTTCCACGGCCTACGCACTGAGCAACTATTGTTTGGGAAATGCATGGAACAGCATGTGGTTGGATGTCCTTGTTCTTTTACCGATTGTGTTAATCGGCTTCGATCGACTGATGAAAGCGCGTAAGCCTACCCTTTATGTCCTAATGCTGGCACTTTCCATCGTCTGCAACTACTACATCGCATTTATGATGTGCCTCTTTCTCGTGCTTTGGTTTTTGATTGCGCCTCACGGAACGAAAAAGCAATGGTTTTCCGATACCGCATGGTTCATAGGAATGTCCCTCCTTGGTGCCGCGATCGCTGCCATCGTCCTAATCCCCGGCATCATCGGAATCCTGAACACACAGGCCGGCGGAGAGATGCGCTTTCCCACACACCAATGGTACGAAGATATTCGTGTGACATTGTCGGCACATATCAGTTCCCCGTTTGCTTTTCAACATAACCCTTCCGGACAAGGGGAACCCGGCGGTTACACCAATCTCTATTGTGGCACAATATCGCTTCTCCTATGTCTCCTCTACTTTGTACGTCGGGAGATTCCGCGAAAGTCCAAGTTTCTTCGAGGTGCTGTGTTATTGTTCTTCCTTGTCAGCTTTAATGAAAGTATCCTAAACTTCATTTGGCATGGCTTTCACGAGCCAAATGATATTCCGAATCGATTTGCATACCTGTACATCTTCCTGTTCCTCTACACCGGTTTCGAAGCCATTCGTGACCCGGAACAAATCCGTGGCAGAGAACTCGGAATTGCTACGCTCATTACACTGGCTATTACAGCCGTATTGTCCATCGGCGTTCCCTTTGAGATTGATTATATAGATATCATGTCCAAAGTTGCCTACCTCATTGTTCCTATTCTTTTGTTCTTGCTACATCGGGAGGGCAAATTAAAGACGAGTGCGGTTTGGGGCATCATTTTTGCAATTGCATTGTACGATGTCCTGTCTTCTATGTCGGTACAGAGTGGTCTGTTGGCAACCCGGCAGGATTCCGATCCTGTGGCAAGAGATGTTGCAGGCGAACATATCGGAATCGGTGAGGACAACACCGTACGTACACTGACGTACCATGAAACCTGCTATAACGAAGGAGTTTACGTAGGTACCAATGACCTGTCCCTATTCTCCTCCACCATCGGTGACGCTTATGCCGACACCATGCAATCCTTGGGATTTCACAGAAGAACAAATTGTGTTCTAAGCTTCGGATACACGCCATTTACAGTAGCATTGTTAAATGTGGGATATACTGCTCTCGGCGGTACAAGCGATAACGTCCCCGACTGGACTCTCATAGACAATGACGGTGCTTTGGGTCTCTACTCAAATAATTACACAACCCATGCAGGCTACCTAATGTACGAGAATCCGACTCCTGCCACAGATAGCGAGACACCCTTCGATGTTCAGAATCGCTGGAGCATCCAAGCATTTGGCGGAGAAACACTGTTCGAACAGCATGAAATAACCTTTGTAGACGAGGCACAGACACACGAAGACAAGCAATGGACCGGCGCAGTGCGACGCTACGAAACTATTGTCCCCGCCGATGGCGAATATTACGCATTTTTCAACACCAAGAGTGAGGAAGTAGTCACTATCAGCGCAAATGGCTCGTCCTGCGGCGGAACCGGCTACTGCTCCACAATATTTTATTTAGGCGAATTGGCTGCCGGAACTGCACTGGAGGCCAATGTCCTCTACGGCGAGGATACTCAAGAAATATTCGAAGAAAATGAGTGCCACGGGTTCATTGCTCGTTTTGACCGCGAAGCATTTGATCAATTACATCAAACCATGTGTGAAGCAGGTTTTCAATTGGGTGCATACACAGAAGACGGTCTATATGGTTCTATTGATGCAACCCACAATGGCGTACTTCTCCTGTCTGCCGCCTACGACACAGGATTTCATGTCTATGTAGATGGGAAAGAAACGGACACCATAGCAGTAGGCGGAGGTCTCCTAGGCGTTCCCGTTGCGGAAGGGCGTCACGAGGTCGTGGTGCATTTTATACCATCAGGTTTCTATACGGGACGTATCGTGTCGATTATCGGACTGATCGGACTTGTAGTAACGCAGCTTCTGCTTCGGCGTACTATTACCAAAGATCAATGTAACTAAAAAACAAGGGTACACGTAATCATGTGTCACCCTTGTTTTCAATTATATATCGTCACATTGTCTCCCGACACTCTTATGCGAATCTAAAATGCCATTTTACCTCTGCACATAATAATCCCTCTCTACCTCCGCAACCGTCTCAAACTCTGCAAAGGCCAGTCCTCATATAGAAAGCGCCGGAACGGCGGAACCAAAAGCATCGCCAAAAATGCCACGTCCTTGGGCGGCATCATGCGCACCTGCACACGCCACACTCCTCTGTTTCGTGTGGCCCATTTCAGATAGTCTCTGTGGAGCACGCCCGGCGCACCATAGAACAACTGTGCCACGGCATCTGCCATTTGCTTTCGATATTCCTCCGGCGTATTCAGCAGACTCCACAACAAAAATTCGCACATCATATGGTAAAATGCCGCGCCCAGCTCCGGGCGGTAATTCCGCATCACGCATCCCATAGCCTCCGTAAATACCGGCACCGCCGCCAGTCGGCTGGCATCCTCTCTACCGGTGGCTTGTCCCGCTTGTCCCACGCGGTAGACAAAGCCCGCCTTGGTAGTGCCCATGCACCATTTTGCCGCGGAAATTGCCTGGTAGAAAGGCACCACGTCCTCCCACCTGCAGCCTTCGGAAAATGCATACCCAATCTCCCCAAGCCACTCTCTTCGAAGTACCATGCGATTTGCATTTACCTGCAAGCCGAAGATCTCCGGTCGGTCATCGGGGCAGAAGATTTCCTCATCATAAAACACCCGCATATACGTGGCATCATCCATGAATAAACTACGCTTCTTCGTATTCACATCGTAACAAATGGGTCTCGTAAATATAATATCCGGCACACGCTTTTTCGGCTTCGGCCACTGTACTACCGGCGCACCGAGAATCGTCCTATCGCCCCCGGCCTCCGCCATGGCTCCCTCCGACTCGTCCACTGCCGGAATCTCTCCGGCACTGTTCTCACAACTTGCCAGCAGACGCCCAATCTCCTCTACTACATTTTGTCCCCACCAATCGTCGCCGTCCAAAAATGTCACATACTCCGTGGTGGCCAAGGCTATGCCATGATTTCTCGCACGCCCGGGTCCACCGTGAGCAATTCGCACGTAAGAAAACATGCCCGGATACCGCTCCGAAAACTCTTCCGTCAACAGGCGACAAGCCTCGGTTTCGGAACCGTCGTCCACTACAATGGCTTGGTGAGCACACAGCGTCTGACACGCCACACTACTCAATGTCTGACGCAATGTTTTTTCGGAATCTTTGACGGGAATTATGACAGTTAAAAAACTCATAAACCATACCCCTTTCTCAAATGTAGTGCCGATTATGGCATTTGGACGCATTTCCATTATTTTTTGATGAAATACGGCAAAAAACCATAAAATCGATATTGTTTCTTTGAAAAATTCATGTTAGAATAGTTACAGTATGATATAACACATAAAAGGAGGAGACTCTTATGGCAGTAAAAGAACCTATTACCGTAGTAATGGCCGTGTACAATGTTGCAGCTACCATTACGGAATCGTTGCAGTGTGTGTTGAACCAGACATATAAGAATATTATTCTTTTGATCATTGACGACTGTTCTACGGACGGAACGGACTTCATCCTCTCCAACTATGCGAAGCAGGATAGCCGTATTCACTACGTAAAGATGCCTCACCACCAGGGTGTTGCTTACGTTCGTAACTACGGACTTGAGCACGCGACCACCGAGTGGGTTGCATTTATGGACGGCGATGACCTTTGGAGAAATGATAAGATTGAGAAGCAGGTAATTCTTCGTGATCGTATGCTTCGTGGTGGTGTTACTCCCACAGACGAAGACGGCAATCCGAATCCGGACTATCCGGCAATTATCTTCTCGTCCACCGCTTACATGGATTACAAGGGTAATCGTTACGATTACATTCTCCATGCTCCGGAATCCATCAAGTACAGAAAACTGTTGAAGCAGAACGTTATCTCGTTCTCCACTGCATTTATCAACAAGAACATCTGTCCGAACTTCCCGGTTGACGGTAATCTTCACGAGGACTTCTTCGCTTGGCTTCAGGTATTGAAGCAGGGCTACCGTGCTTATGGTATCGATGAGCCTCTCATGACTTATCGTATGGCTCGTGACTCTCAGTCCGGTGACAAGAAGAAGGCTGCGAAGATGAACTACAACGTATACAAGAAGCTTCGCTTTAACTCCATCTCTTGTTTCTACTACATGACTTGCTACGCAATCCGTAACGTCATCAAGTACCGCAAGATCAAGAAGAGCTAATTACTTCACGTTGTAACGCTTTCGCACCGCGAAAGACACAAGCGAATATCCGAATCCCCCGGTTGCAAAGAGAAAACGCACTGTCTTACTGGGCAGGCACTTTGCGATTCGGGG
Organism: Lachnospiraceae bacterium; assembly: GCA_045546575.1. Lineage (GTDB taxonomy): Bacteria > Bacillota > Clostridia > Lachnospirales > Lachnospiraceae > ISDg. The sequence goes on from JAZQDC010000004.1 coordinate 105,121, forward strand.
GTATTCTTTTTTCACCAGATCCCCAAGCGCCAAGATCTTGTCCTTGTATTTCTTCTGCGCAGGAAAACTCAGCCAGATTCGCGTCTGCGTAACAACCAGACGTCCCATCTCCGTCTCTAGGTACTGAAGCAGTTCCGGCGAACAGTCCTCTTTCTTCTTCCAATTCTGATAGAATTCCATGACGCGATCAAGTACCAGACGGTGATTGTCCTCATATCGCTGCATATACTCAATGCTCATACTCTGCGCCACCCGACCCACACGATAACAGCACACCGACAGATCCAAGAAGCGCAAGCTCTTCACATAAGGCATAGGAAATAACGCATATTCCACGTCCACATAGTAGCAGAACTCATCTAACCACAACGCCGACTCCTTCAGCAGAGACGTACGATAATTTAACTGATGAATGCGAATATAAGGCAAATGACAAATCTCCTCGAACGTATACGGTCTGTCACACACCACATAACGATAAATGTCGTATCGATCCTCGGGCATCATCTCTCCCGATGCGTCGTCGTAGGTAGCGTATTTCGTCACCACAACATCTTCTTCCGCCTTCCTCAACTCGGCAATAAGCATGGCAAATGCGGGCCCGTCCACCCAATCATCTCCGTCAATGCACCGCAGGTACTTGCCCGTGGCTTCTTTGATACCGTAGTTAATCGTGGAACCGTGTCCGCCATTTGATTTGTTAATTACACGTACGGTATCGGGGTACTGTGCCTGATATGCCTCGGCAATGGCCCCGGTCTCGTCCGTGGAACCGTCATTTACAATAATAATCTCGATGTCTTGCAGAAATTCCGGCACCAGCATGGATCCGATACACTTCATTAGGTACTGTTCCACGTTGTATGCCGGCACAATGACGCTTAAGACTTTCTCCATGTCTTAGAAGCCCTCCGTACTATCTTCCTTCAACATTACCAACAGGGTCTGCAATATCAACTTCAGATCCAGCCACAAACTGTAGCTCTGAATGTACATTAAGTCGAGAATCAACTTCTCCTTATTGGTGGTGTTATATTTTCCTTCAATCTGCGCAAAGCCGGTCATGCCCGCCTTCACTCGGAGTCGATACTCGTACTCCGGATAATTTTTGTCGAAGCCGTGGATGTATTCCATCTGCTCCGGTCTGGGACCCACAAGGCTCATATCGCCGATCAAAACATTCACAAACTGAGGAATCTCATCGATTCGAGTGCGACGCAGAAATTTGCCCGCCCTGGTGACGCGATCATCATTTTCCAACATGGGCATCGTAATGTCGCTCTCACGCATAGTGCGGAACTTAAAGATTCGAAACGGCTTGCCGTCCTTAGTCGCACGCACTTGGGAGAAGAATATCTTGCCGCCGTCGTCGCATTTGATCATAATGGCTGCCACAAGGAACAGCGGCGACGATAGAATCAACAAAATCAACGAACCAACAATGTCCATGGCACGCTTAATCACGCGTTCGGAGATACTCAGCTCCTTCTTGGGAGACGACAAAATCAACGTGTCGTCGAACATACGGTACTCACAGGAATACTCTACAATATCATTAATCTCCGGAGTGAAGAGAATGTTCTTATTGTGCCCGTAACTATACTCAATCAAACGCTTTCTTACGGCAATAGGCACTTCACTGATGAAGATATTGGCGTACCCCTCCATCTTCTTATACAGCTCCGGATCTCGATAATCCACAATGGCATCTCCGGGACGTCTCGAAGCACTTCGTTCAATTCCCGCCAGCAATTTGGCTTGATCTGCCTCGTGGTTAACAATATACAAAGTAAATACATCTCGGGTCGCATAATGATATAAGCGAAATCCCAGATTCATAAATAACAATATCTCCGCACCTTGGAACGCAAGAACAAACAGTAGCATACCCAGGCACTTTAGGAACAATGTGCCATTCATGTCATGAGCACACAAAATCATCAAGTTTACGAATGTAATCATGTCCGTCAACCAGGAGTTAACGAAAATGGCATTCTCCACTGCTCGCTTACTCTTCTTACCGATGTCATAACCACCGTAAATCGCAAGGAACATGGCCGACATAACGAAATACGTTACCACCGTTACCGCCGTAGTCTGTGTTAGAGACAGTAGCTTCGGAATTCCCAGGGACATAAGCACATAGAAGGTTAGCGCCATAGCAAGATACAATCCCAACTTGATAAATCCTATCGCAATTCGATATCGATCTTTCATAATATGCCCCTTTCTCTTAAGTACTACACACGACACTGTGCCATTGTTCATTTTAGCACTCTTCCGAACAAATGCAAGAGGTGTTTCTGTTTTTTTTGCGCTTTCCCAAGTATTTTCTTAGCTTTTTTCGATTTTTCTCCGTATCGTGGCGTACAAGATTGCCACAATGGTGCTACACGCCGTAGTTACAATACTGAATCCGATGATGGCAGCAGGGTCCACACTGCCGTACTGACTGCGGTAAGCTATGATGTTTACGGGAATCAACTGTAGCGAAGATATATTGATTATTAAGAAGGTACACATGTCGGTGCTGGCCGCATCAGAAGTCTCTCCCTGCAGTTCACGCAAATGACGCATGGCACGAAGTCCCGCCGGCGTTGCCGCCCATCCAAGTCCCAGAATATTTGCCACCAAGTTCGTGGCAATAGCTTCCTCCGCCGGATGCCCCGCCGGTACTCCCGGAAACAAAAAACGTATAGGACGCCTTAGAACGTGTACCATTTGCTCCAAAATCCCGCAGTTGCCAGCCACCTCCATAAGTCCCGACCACAACGCCATAGCCCCCGCCATGGAGATTCCCAGACTCACCGCCTCCTTGGCCGCCTCTAATGCCTGATTTCCGAGGGCCTCCGCCGTTCCGGTGAGACACCCGTACACAATACCGATTAGAATCATACCTGCCCATAACAAATGTAACATTTACCGCCTCCGACACACTCCGTATACATACTATATGAAGACTTTCTCCGAATAGCACCGCCACAGGTTTCGGATAGTGTCGAGGCAATTGCTGAGCCAATGAACTAATTTGACAAAAGGACGGACAATTTACACGAAAAAAATACGACACCCACACAAAAATAACGGTTTTTCGTCGGCAAACCATGCATTTTTTCCCCTCACGGCATGCTTCCTGTGTTTTTTACAAAAAGAACATAAATTTTCACAAAAGGCTCTTGACTTCCTTTACATTATGTGCTAAATTATATGTATACAAAATAACACGCCACAAAAGAGCGTGAATAAAATTAAAATTACAGGAGGACAACCGTTATGAAGAACACTGGTATCGTAAGACGCCTTGATGAGCTCGGACGTATCACACTTCCTATCGAGCTTCGCAGAACTTTGGATTGCGCTGAGAGAGATCAGCTTGAGATCTATGTAGAGGATGACAAGATTATTCTCAGAAAGTACGAGCCCGCTGATTTGTTCACCGGTAGCAAGGAAAATCTCATTAAGTACAGAGATCGCAACATTTCCAAGGATACGATCCGTGAGATGGCTATCATTGCTGGCTTGATTCAGGAGTAATTCTAATTGATTAATTTGATTGTTTTCGTTTCACATACACACAATCACATCAATGCAAAAGGACATCCCGTAAGGGGTGTCCTTTTGTTTGTAGCCAAAAGCCATAGTCCGCACTACAACGTAAGACTATGGCTTCTTTTCTTGTCTGCTATTTACTTCCTGCAATCATTTCTCTACTGTTATTCTTCCATCTCCAACAGTCTCTGGTACACATCTCGCTTGCTGATCCCCAAGTCCTTGGCCACCAGTTTCATAGCTTCTTTGCGGTCTATGCCCTGAGATAAGTAGAGCTCCATGTGCTCTGACAAGGTCATTTCCTCAAAGTCTCGCCGTTTCTCTGCCGCAAGCTCCGCCGGGTCAACACCTTCTAGCACCAGCACGCACTCGCCCTTAGGTGCATGCTCCGTATAATATGCCACTGCCTCGTCCAGACTTCCGGCGTAGCGGCTCTCGTGCTTCTTTGTCAGCTCTCTAAGGACGCGTACCTGTCTGTCACCGCCCAGCACCTCCGAAAGCTCCGCCAAGGTCTTCACCAAACGATGGGGCGCCTCGTACAATACTACAGTGCGAAGCTCCGTCTTCATAGTCTCCAGTACCGCAGCCCGCTCCTTCTTATCCGTAGGTAGAAATGCTTCAAATGCAAATCGTCTCGTAGCCAGTCCTGACAACGTTAGGGCAGTCACACAGGCACAGGCTCCCGGCACTACCGTAACCGGAATTCCCGCCTCGTACGCCATACGCACCAGTTCCTCTCCGGGGTCACTGATCCCCGGCATGCCGGCATCGGTAATCAACGCCACATCTAACCCTGCTGCCATCTTGTCCACCAATTCACGCCCTTTGTCGTACTTATTGTACTCGTGATAACTGGTCATGGGGGTATGAATATCAAAATGATTCAACAACTTGATACTGTTCCGCGTATCTTCTGCCGCAATAAGATCCACCTCTTGCAGAATCCGCACCGCACGATACGTCATATCTTCTAGATTGCCAATGGGCGTTGCGCACAGATACAGCATCTCGCCACCTCCTCTATCTCACATTAGAACCGATACAGTTCATCGACTTCCTTCGTATACACTCCCGGCTCGTCAAATACCACTAGGGGCGGTTCCACGGTAATGCGTCGCTTCCCTCCCCGCAGGCACTCAATCAGCACCATGTTGGGCTCTCGGTCTACATACGGGTGCACCATGCGCATACGCTTGGGCTCCAACCCATACTCCGTCAGCGTCACCATCAGCTCCACCAGACGAAATGGCCGATGAACCAAATAAAACCGACCTCCTGGCTTCAGGCAAGCCGCCGCCTCTCTTGCCACATCCGCAAAAGTGCACAGAGTCTCGTGTCTTGCAATGGCCTTACTGTCCGCGGGATTCTCAATTCCATGCCCACCGGTCATATACGGAGGATTGCAGGTAATCACATCAAAACTGCTACGCCCAAATTGCTTGGAGGCTTCCTTCAAATCTCCCTCTACGATGTGCACTCGCTCCGTCAATCCGTTCATTTCCACGCTTCGTGCCGCCATCTCCGCACTCTCCGGCTGAATCTCCAGACCCGTAAGGCTTGCCGCCTGAGACTTTGCCGACAATAAGAGCGGCAAAATTCCCGTACCGGTTCCCATGTCCAATACATGCTCCCCGGGGCGCACCTTGGCAAATGCACTGAGCAGTACCGCATCCATACCGAAACAGAAACGTCCCGGATGCTGAATTAACCATAGATTGCTACGCTCCAGATCCACCAACCGCTCTCCGTCCCGAAGGTACGATTCTCTGCTTCTCTGTTCTTCTGCCTTCTGCTCCATGCATATCTCCTCGTCAAGCACTTCCGCCATACATCTCTATCCATCGTCCGCCTACGCTGTACCTTCCGTCCTCGTATCCCTTAGTCGTCCAGACGATGTCCTTCCTTCTTCTCCAACATCTCCAACGCCCGCAGATCTGCATCCATCTCCCCGCGATCCTTACGACGCTTGGGACGGAACTGCAACTTGTCCACCGGGTACTCACGTACTTCTTTCTCATCATCCTCCGCCCCACCTGTGGAAATGATGACCTTCACCAACTGCTTTAATACATTTACACTCATAACCTCGCCGGTGTTACCGTCTGCAGTCTTTACGGTGTCCCCGACACCCGGCAATCGACTGTTCAAATACTCGTACGCCTCTTCCTCGTGCTTCAAACAGCACATCAGACGACCGCAATTGCCACTAATCTTGGTAGGATTCAGGGACAGGTTCTGCTCCTTAGCCATCTTCACGGACACCGGAATAAAGTCTGCCAAATGCGCATGACAGCACACCTCACGTCCGCAGATTCCGATACCGCCGCGAATCTTCGTCTCATCACGCACACCGATCTGGCGCAACTCGATTCGGGTACGGAACACCTGTGCAAGATCCTTCACCAACTCACGGAAGTCCACACGTCCGTCTGCCGTAAAATAAAACAGCACCTTATTGTTATCGAAAGTATATTCACAGTCAATAAGCTTCATCTCAAGCCCGTGCTTTGCAACCTTCTCCGCACAGACTGCCAAGGCTTCCTTCTCCTTTGCCTTATTACGCTCTGCGATGGCGTCGTCCTGAGGCGTTGCCACTCGCATCACCGGACGCAAGGGCTGAACCACCTTCTCGTCCTCAATCTCTCTGCGCCCCAGCACCACATAACCGTATTCGATGCCCCGTGCAGTCTCCACAATCACGTGGTCTCCCTGCTTTACTTCAAAATCCTGAGGATCGAAGTAGTACACTCTTCCCGCCGTTCGAAAACGAACTCCTATAATCGATGTCATAACAACCTCCTGAATATCAAATCTATTTCTATTGTTCGGTCTCTGCCGCCAACTGCGTCAATAGCAGCCAGAAACCGGTCTCCATATTTACATTTGCACGTTTCTTGCTCCGCAGTTCCGCCAAATGCTCCTGCATGGCCAACAAGCCCTCATAAGAAATCATCCCAGCCTGAGCCGCAATGGCATCTGCATCCTCGGCAAACATCAGCTTCGCCTCCGCTCCGCCGGCCTTCCGCACCATAACATCTCGAAGCCACACCAGCATCAGATCCAGCGTTGCGTCCTGCCCTTCCTTGTCCGTGGCAAAGTCCGAAGCCAGCCCCGCCATGCGCTCCTCGTGCATGTCCGGAAGTGCCTTCATCATGGCCGCCACGTTGTCCTTTCGGCTCTGAAATTCCTCTGACCGAGCACATCGCAGTGCCGTACCGGGATTTCCACCGGAAAATGCCGCAGCCAGTCGCGCTCGGTAGTCCGGCAACTGCGCCTTCTCCATGAGAAATCGCATCAGCTCTTCCTCTCCCGCAGGTAAGAACGAAAGCTCCACACCTCGAGACAAAATCGTGGGAAGAAACGCACTCTTATTGTTGGTCAACAGAAGAATTACGCCGTACTCCGGCGGTTCCTCCATAGTCTTCAGCAGGGCATTTTGGGCCTGCTCGTTCATCTTCTCCGCTTCGTCCACAATGAAGATACGATAAGGTCCCGCATAAGGCTTAATGGTCATGGGGGCACACAACTGCTCTCGAATATCGTCTACGCTGATGATGGTCTTCTCATGAGTAATGTAGCTGACGTCCGGCTGATTGCCGTTCTGCATCTGCAGACAAGAAGTACAACGACCGCAAGGCTCGATTCCTCCCTCCGTACACTGAAGCGCAGCCGCGAAGATATTCGCTACCATACGCTTACCGGCCCCGTCTGCCCCATCGAAGATATACGCATGGGACACTTGTCGATTTCGAATGGCCTTCTGCAAATGCTCCACAATTCTCTTGTGTCCTATCACATCACGAAAGTTCTGCATCTTCACCCTCAACTCTCATAATCTCATCAATGACCGCCTGCACGCACGCGTCGTAATCATCATTTTGAAAACGCTTCTCTATGCCCAGCTCCGTCAAAATCTCTTCGGAGAAATCCGCATTATCCGCAAGAAAACGACGACACAACTCGGCGTAGTTGGGCCTCTCCTGCTTGCCCTCCCGTTTCATAGCACGAGCCAGGCGTTCTCCGTCCTCCACCTCAATGTAAATGGGCACCACATGTTCCGCACCTACATACTCTTGAAGCTTCCGATACGCCGCCGGAGTCACAATCAGTATGCTACTATGCTCCGACAGATCAATCTGCCCGTCATCCGCGGTAAAATAATACCACGGTCCTGCCACGGTATCATAGCAACGGCACTCCATAATCTTGCCTGCCGCTTCCATGGCGTGCATCTCTTGCTCACTGACAAATCGGTACTCCACGCCCTCCGTCTCATTGCTGCGCTTCGGTCGCGTCGTATAAGGAACTACCGTTCCCAACTTCACCGGACAACCCGCCACCACATCTTTGTAGATGTGATCCTTGCCGGTGGCACTCTTCCCCATTATGAGATACAACTTACCCATAACTCTTCTCCTATATTTCCTAAGCGTACTTCCCGTAGAAGTCGCGGTAATACCTCTCGCACTCGCTCGCCCGGTGCAATCAACGGAATCCCCGGAGGATAAGCACCAACCCATTCCGCTGCTATCTCATCCACCGTCAACTCCGAGATGGGAACTCTGCGTTTCGGCGCCGCCAAAGCCTCCATCATGGAACACATGGCAACTGCCCGTGGAAATGCCGGGTATGCTCCGTCTGTCGCATCATTTGCCTGCCGATTCTTCAAGTCGCGCCGTTTCTGCAACAGCTCCGAGTCTGCATCCTTTGCGCTCATCGTCAACTCCCGGTCCAGTACGTCCAATGCCGTAAGTAAGCGCTCGAATACCTCTTCATCATCGCATATGGAGGTCATAAGCAGGCAGTAATCTTCCGTGGCCATCTCCGGCTGAATATCAAACCTACCCCTTAGTATATCATAAATTTCCCGTCCTGTCATCTTGCATTTCGCGGAAACCAACAGTTTACCCGGATCACGTCCCACCGGGGAAATGAGCCGTAGCTGCTGCCAGCCCTTGGCATGAGCGTAGCACATCTCCAACGCTCGCGCATACCGCTCCATGGCGGTAGCACCTTCCCGTTCCAACCACTCCATGCAAGCATCGATTCCCGCCATTAGCGGGTAGGAAGGACTACTGGTCTCAAACATGCCGAGGTACAGACTTATGGCCTCCGGGGATACTCGCTCTCCCATCAAGTGAAGCAACGCCGTCTGGGTGGGTGCCGGTAATGTCTTATGAACACTCTGCACCACAATATCCGCACCCATCCGAAGAGCACTTGCAGGGAAGAATATTGCAGGTTCTTCGGAAGTTTTCTTCCCATACACGCCACATTCCTCGGTTTTTTCGGAAGTATTCTTCTCATTTTCCGCAAACATCTCACACACGCGCCCATTGCTCACAAAGGGCAAATGTGCTCCATGGGCCTCATCCACCAACAGTACCGCCCCCATCTCGTGGCAGTACCTCGCTATGGTAGCCACATCCGACACTACGCCCTCGTAGGTAGGAGACGTAATAATGCACGCCTTGGCACCGCTCTCCAGAAGCGCCTGCGCCACCATCTCCGGGTCAATGGCTGCCGCATATCCTTCCGTGGTAGTCTCCGGATAAATGTACACCGGCTTCGCCTCCCGAAGCGCCAGTCCGTGATACACCGCCTTGTGACAATTTCGCGCTACAACTACGGGTTCCCCCGGCTTCACCGCCGCAAAGATTCCCGCCAATAAGCCACAAGTGCTGCCGTTCACAAGAAACCATGTGCGATTCGCTCCCACAAGCCTTGCGGCACGCTCCTGTGCCTCCCGTAAAATCCCCGTTGCGTCGTGGAGATTGTCAAACCCGTCAATCTCCGTAATGTCCAGCCCGTACAGCCCCGGTATCAACTGACACCGACGCTTGTGCCCCGGCATGTGCATGGCGCATACGCCCTTGTCTCTATATTGTTCCAAGCGTTCCTTCAGTGTCATGGCCCTCTCCTTGCATTTTCAAAAACCGATATGCAAAATCTTAGCATACTTCCGGCGGAAATGCTATGATTTTATGAAAAATCCTTACGAAACTCCACTAGGATTTTTTCTGAAGATATGGTAACATAGAGTGGTGGTGGACAAATGGGCGCTCACAGGCGCATATTACAGCAGATAGATAGCGGAGGATATATGGCATCAGAATACAACAGAAACCGTTCCGGCGCTCGCTCATCGAGTAGCCGTAGCAATAGCAGTTCCGGGGGGCGACACAGTAGCTCCGGGGGCAGTCGCAGTTCATCGGGTAGTGGTGGCACACGGCGTAGTAGTTCCACCGGCGGCAATCGTAGCAGCTCCGGTGGTGGCAGCAGTAGCAATCGTAACTCCGGTGGTGGCAGTCGCACGTCTCGTAGCAAGCAAAGCCGCCGTAATACGGTGGAATATTGGTACGGCATCGGTACTTTGGCAATCATTTTGGCGGCACTGAATATTTTCGCGTGGATGAGCGCCGAATTTTGTGATTGGTATTCTCGGTATGTATTGCCCCTTTGGCTCAATACCTATGGCCGCATTACCGCCCTGTTCCCCTTCTCCTTAGGCGAGATACTGTTAATTGTGGCAATGATTCTTATTGTGTTGGCTCTGCTTCTATGGATTCCCATGGTGTTGGTAAAGCGCAAGCGGAAAGCACCGGAAGTCTACTTCGGCATACGGTCATTTTATCGCTTCTTCTTGGCGGCAGTTATGAATATTGCCCTTATTATGACCTTGAATTGCTTCATCATGTACCATTGCACGCCCCTGGACCCTAATCCGGAGGCAGAAACGCGGGAATATACTCCTAAGGAGCTGGCTACCATCCACGATTACGTGGTATCTGAGGCAAATGCTCTGGCGGAGACCTTTGAACGCGACGACAAGGGCTACATCGTAGCGGACATGGAGCAAGTGGAGAATGCTTGCGTGACCGCACTGAAGAAACTGGGTACACGCTACCCGAAGCTGGCAGGATGGTATCCCCGGGTCAAGACCATTGATCACTCTGACCTCATGAGTCAGGCATACACTTCCGGCGTGTACTTCCCTTTCTCACTGGAGGCCAACGTCAACGGAATTATGTACGTAGCCAATTACCCGGAGGTCATTTGCCATGAGTTATCCCACCTAAGGGGCTATATCTACGAAAATGAGGCGAATTTCCTTGCTTACGTGGCTTGTACCGAAAGCGAAGACCCGTTCCTGCGGTATAGTGGTTATCTTGGTGTGCTGTATTATTTGCAATCGGATTTGGCAGAAGCCATGGAACACACTGCGGTAACCATCGAAGAAGAGCCTTCCGAGTGGGTGTATTTCGACAACTGCTTCTTAACACCCGAAGCGTGGGAAGAGGTGGAGGAGGATGCCACCATTTCCACAGATGTTGTGGACAATATTTCAGACAAAGTTACCGACACTACGTTGCAAATGAACGGTGTAGAGTCCGGCATTGCCAGCTATTCCGAAGTGGTGGAGCTATTGCTGCAATACTATGACGGCGTATTATATTAGATTTAACGATACTTTCTTATTTAGGGGCGTGTCCTTGAAGACCAACCGCCCGAAACGGAGGAACTTATGAGACTTAGAAATATTCCGGGTGCCAGAGAAGAGATGCTGGTAAACCCCCATGTAGTACAAGATCCGGAGAAGCGCAAGGGAAGTTGGCGCGCCCTGTTCGGCAATAGCAACCCCATTCACATTGAGATCGGCATGGGCAAAGGACAATTCATTACGACTTTGGCCGCACAGAATCCGGGAATTAATTATATCGGCATCGAGAAATATTCCAGCGTATTGCTTCGTGCATTGGAGAAACAAGAGGAGCTACTACTCCCCAACCTGAAATTTCTCCGCTTTGATGCAGAGGATATCTGCGATATCTTCGCAGAGCGTGAGGTGGACCGTATCTACCTGAACTTCTCCGACCCCTGGCCTAAGGAGCGCCATGCCAAGCGTCGCCTGACATCGGATCGGTATTTTCACCGCTATGAGAAATTTCTGGAGCCCACAGAGGGTTATGTCGCATTTAAGACCGACAACAAGGACCTCTTCGAGTTCTCCTTGGAGCAAGTGATGGAAGCAGGCTGGACGCTGTCTGCGGTAACCAGAGATCTGCACAACAGTGTCTACAATGAAGGCAACATTATGACGGAGTACGAGGAACGCTTCTCCGCCATGGGTAACCCCATCTGCCGCTTGGTGGCACTGCCGCCCAGAGAGCTGTAGGGCCAAGTCATTTCCTTCTTACAATTATGAATTTCGCAGGGACTGCTGCCACGGGACAAACAACGTCCGGCAGGAGTCCCTGTTCACATTCTCTCATTTTGATACATATAATAATCCAAACCATTCCCGGGGAATCCTCATGAAACTTCACACCCGTATCCGCTGTTGCCTTGCCACCCGCCCCGACCTCAATCGCTGTTCCCTACAAATTGCCCGGGGTCTACGGGAGGTAAATGATCTCCTCTGCACCATCCCTTGCGGTCGTGGCAAATGTCCCCGCTGCAAGCAATGCCATAACAAGAACCGTAATTGCAATTGCGACACATGCCGTAACTGCAACAAGAACTGCAATTGCAACAAGGACTGCTGCCACAAACAAAGCTTTTCCTTCGGTTTTCCTCCGTTTCGTCGCAAATGATAATTCCTCCGAATCCCCTTGCGCCCATGGAACCATTCGTTGTATAATGAACTTGATTGTGACTCACATACTACAATATCATATTGAGCATGGGAAGAGGCCGTTTTGCTGTGCCGATTCACCGCTCCTAAAATGGGAGGAAATTATGACTGAGATGAATTCAGAACACACCCCCGTGGCACCGGAGCCGCCGGCTCCGGGTAAGAACCGACTGCCTCTTATCATCGGCAGCATTGTAGCCGCTTTGGTAATCCTTGCGCTGGTGCTGGTTCTTGTACTTGGCGGAAAGGACGACGAAGACAAGGACAACTCTCCGTCAGACAAAACACCCACCCCTACGGAGGCGATTTCCCTTGCACCGTCGGAGACGCCGACGCCTACTGCCACTTCGGCACCCACCGCAACTCCGACGCCAACCGATGCTCCCCTAACGGCTATCGGCAAACACAACCCCTTGCACATTGATACCTACGAGTATTATTCCGAGGGACAAGCGCTGAATGACGCAGGCGACGTACTTCTGTTGGCCACCATAGATCCCGACAGTAAGATTGGCAAGCGATACATTGATCATTTGGTTCTCTTGCAGTGCGACGAGACCGGCGCCGTATGCTATTATGTTCTTCGTAACACCCCACGCTCATCGGAATACACCAATGATTACGAAAGTGTGGAAGACGAGGAACTTACCCTGTATCTCACTCGACTGAACGGTGACGACCTCACCGATGATACCGTTCTTTTTGATTACGAAGGGGTTCTGCTGCAACCCAACGCAAATGGCGTAATCTTAACACAATACCGTGACAACTCGCACCTCATTTCTCTTTTGGACCATAACCTTCAGGAAGTAAGGACCTACTCCATCGATCAGCCTTGTAATGACCCTTATTTCTCTGCAGACGGTACTCGGGGATATTATGTGCGGACGGAGCCTTACGAACAACTCCACGCCCTTGATGCCAATGGCAACGACCGCATGATTACGATTGACAACTACCTTGTCAGTTATCTGCAAGGTGTCGTTACCGACAGTAAAGGCACGGACTACCTGCTCATGACTGCTCTTGCCGCCGATCAAGAGTTCTACTCCCTGGTGGTAAATGCGGAAACCGCCGAGGTTTTGTACGTTTCCAAGCCTAACTATAGTTATGTTCGTGCACTGAATAATTTCTATGTGGAAGTTATATTCGACGCAGATACATACCAAAACACTCGCTGGATCATCGGCAATGAGGAGTTCACCACCGATTTTCGTAGCAACGATGCCCATATCTCTTACAACCATCTCCTTTTGGATAACGGAGATATTATGTTTGTCACCAACGATGGGGATTCCTCGGAATTGTTCTTGTACGACAGTAAGACCGGCGTGCTGAAAGACTCCACTGACATTACGATCCCCCACGACATTACCACTACGAACGAATTTATGGAGTACTCCATTTACCTCTCAGACTATAAACTTTTGTCGGAGAACACCCTCTTACTGATTTACAATGACGAAAGCAACAAGCAATATTACTGTACTTGGACAGTAGACGGGGTTCCCACCGTGGAATCACACATCACCGGAAGTGAGTACGAGATGGGTAGCAGACCTTCCCTGGAGGTGGATCACACCATTGACATTAATGACTTCACTCCGGGTGAACTGAGCCCCGAATTGTTACCGCTGAAGCAACAAGCCGATGCGCTGGGAGACCTGTACGGTATCTCCATTTACATCGGTGAAGAGTGTGCCAACATTATCGGTGGTTACACCATAACTCCCCTTACGGATTATGCCGAGATAGAGACTGCACTGTCTGTCTTGCAGACCGAGCTTGCCAAGTATCCCACAGGTTTCTTCCAGCAGATGCTCCCCGAGTATCTCAATGAAAATGCCATCTACCTTACAGATGACCTGATCTACATCGGAGATGACCTGCGTAGCTCCACCGCCGGAGGATTCCGCACGGATCATGACGGTCAACAGCTTCTTGTGTTGGACTGCGTGGGGACCGGTATAACACTGGAGACCACACTTCATCACGAACTTAGCCACGTCATTGATGATTTTGTTCTGAGAACATGCGCCGAGGAAGGCCTTACCTATTTTACCGAAGAAGGCTGGCTGGCATTGAATCCGCCGCAAGACATTTACGGAGACTTGTATTCGTATACCTACAGCAAATACGGTACTACCGAGTTTCTGTATACCAATGCATACCTTCTTGGTGAAGATGTAAGCAACAGCTATTTCGTAGACGGTTACGCAACCACCTACCCCACGGAAGACCGTGCGCGCATCTGGGAATATGTCATGTGCGACGAATCTGCCCTGGATTTCTCCGCCGCACCGCATCTGGAGACGAAGCTGAATTACTACATTGCAGCAATTCACGAGGCATTTGACACCAGTCTATGGCCGGAAGAATTGTACTGGGAGCAGAATAAATAATACACCAAAAAAGGGAACCTCTTCGCTTGCGAAAAGGTTCCTTAACTTATTCTCTGTGCAAATGCCATCTCTCTGTTACCACGCACACTTTCTTACGGGATAACACCACCTACATCGTGATATCTTCCACCGATACTCCCATAGAAGACAGTTTTGCAGTTACTACTCTAAGCTGATACTCCAGCTCCGGATTGAGAAAATCTCCGTTAGCTTTCTTAATGCGTTGCAGATCCGTATAACGGTCAATCGTCATCGTGACCAACTCCTTATCTGTCATAATATCACCCTCCATTTTCTCACCGCCTTTCTATTAAGATAACTTAATTATAGCGGTTTCTAATTTCTGTGTAAAGTATTAATTTCATTTTCTTCTGTGGATTGTACGTAAGAATCTCACTTGATGATTTAAGAAAAAAGAGCATTGCACATGAATATTCTGTTTCCACAGTATATCATGTAGCCATGCTCCTGTCCATTGACCAAACCACCGAAGAACACCCTTGGAATTATACAAACTGCCGGCGTGCTTCACGCCATCTCTCGGCATTTCGCTGAAATCCAGTCGCTCAAATTATGCAACTTACATTAGACATATTTCCGATACGCATTGCATCATTTTTCGTACAATGGCATCCGCACCTCCACCGAGAACCAATCCTCTTGCACCGCTGCGGTCATAGTACCACCCATGCGCTCTGCCAAAGTTTTGGCAATGTACAGTCCAAGCCCGGTGGAAGTGTGGGTTCTGGCTGCGTCCGCCTTATAGAAACGAGTAAATACCTGAGACACATCAATGTTTTCCGGATGCTCCACACGGTTTTTACACAGAAAGATCGCCTCCGTCCCATCCTCCCGTAGTTCCAGCGCAATGTCTTTCTTGCCATGCTCCAATGCATTTTTGATAATATTACGCAACATACGCCCAAAGGCTTCAACATTGCCCTCTACATACAACCGCTTCTCACTGAACTGTATCTGCGGTTCGATTCCCTTTGCTCCGAAATCGTCGTAAAATGAAAACACGGTATCAAAAACACATTTTCCGAAGTCCGTGGGTTCCACCGTCAGTTCATACGCACGATCTCCCAGCTTCGCATACGTGAACAGTTCCTCCAACATCTCTTTCAAGTTCCCTACACGACCCCGAATAACGGAGATATAGTGCTGACGCTCTTCCTCATCCTCACTATTCATCAACAGTTGCAAATATCCGTCCACAGATGTCAGCGGCGTACGAATGTCATGGGACAGATTTGTCACGGTCTCCCGCAGACGATCCTCTCCCTGCTTGGCTTGTTGCTCCACGCTTCTGGCACGATCCAATACCTCATTGATGCCATCGATCAACTCATTTAGCTCCGAGAACGGCAGTTCTCCGGTCAAGCGTAGGTTTGTCTCCTCTTCCTTCAGAAACGCCAATTGGCGGCAGGTCTTTCTAACCTGTCGCCGATAAGCCCCCCACACAAGCATGATAATCAGTGTCGCCGCCGTAGCAGCCAATGCCCATATCAACATCGTTCCACCTCATCTATCTCGTTATCTTTATCGTACGTCCCTCTTCTGCATCAGGAGTACCGCACCACCGATGGTAACTACCAGATATACCGCACCCACGCAAATGGCATGCGTCACATCTTTGGATTCCGCAAAGACGGTGATCTGCGCCAATGTATTTTCAATCGTAATCTTCGAAAGATTGAACTTCTCCCATCCAAGACACTTCTGTACCAACAGACTCAATCCCCCGTAGAACATAGTACCGAAACCGGTACACAGAAGAATTCCGATGGTCATACCAAGAGCCGCACCCCTGCTGAGTACACAAAAAACATATACAATCCCCGCAAATGCCAGATACAACAAGAACCAAACGGCGAAGATCTTCAAAACCGTTCCGCTATCACCGAATACCAGCTTGTCACCCCAGAAGAGCTTGCCGCTAATAAGTGTGGCCAACGAGAACAGTCCCAAGTTACCCAGAACAGAAAGGATCATCATCATAAGCTTAGAACCTACCAACATTCCACGGTGCGGCAACTGTCCCGCAATATTCTTAACAAAACCGTTCTTCTGCTCGGCATTTGCCAAGATTGCAACGAAGATTGCAAGAAGCAGTAGCGGCATTCCGCCGGAAACGGGATCGGAGAGAAGCTCCCAAAAATCAATATCATTGTAAACCCATTTATGCCAGGTACCGCCGCCGTTAATCCCCAGAGTAAAGGTTATCTCGTCTTCATTTTCGCTACTCTCACCGGAAAGACCATCTTCCAAGCCTTCCGCCATATCTCCCATGTCACCCATAGGCGTATCCCCAACGGGCGCACCACCCATGGTCACATTCATGTACACATCCGTTGCAAATTCCTTATCCTCCAACTGCCACAGGAGCGGGAGCATCTCTTCCACACTCATGCCCTCGGTGTTCAAACCATCCACCTCCGACAGAGCGTCACGAAGCGTCTTCTCATCACTTTCTCTCTGACCATCGATCTGCAGGGCGGTCATTGCCGTACAAAACACAGCAACTGCCACCACACACGCAACAATGATCCATGTCGAAGTCGCACGAACCGTGCGGTACAATTCCATCTTCACCAAATTAAGCATTTTTGCCACCTCCCGTAAGGTTCAAAAAGTAATCCTCAAGCGCCTCATTTTTCACCGAAATACCAAGGGTCTTCACATTTTTCTTGGCCAGGGCCATAGTAATCTCGCCGCTTTCATCCAAACGCTCGAAAATCTGAATGGTGTCTGTATCCACAACTTTGTAGTTAGTGATCCCCATATCCTCCAAAACCGTACAAGCCATGCGCGTATCGTCGGTACGAAGCTCAATGCGCTCACTGCATCTTGCCATCAACTCTTCACGAGTCAACTCCTGCACCAACACACCATTGTGAATGATTCCGTAATTGGTGGCCAACTTCGCAAGCTCCTCTAAGATGTGACTGGAAATGATAAATGTAATGTTCTTCTCATGACTCAATTTTGCCAGCATCTCGCGCACCTCGGCGATTCCCTGAGGATCCAGACCGTTGATGGGCTCGTCAAGAATTACAAGGTCGGGACTTCCCACAAGAGCCAGGGCGATGCCTAGACGCTGCTTCATACCGAGAGAAAAGTTCTTCACTTTCTTATTTCCCACATTTCCGAGACCCACAGTGTTCAGTAGCTCCTCTACAAGGCCTTTTTGGCGTACTCCCATGGCAATGCATTTTGCCGTCAGGTTCTGTGCCGCCGTCATATTGGCGTAAATGCCCGGGTCCTCAATCAGCGTACCGATACGAGTTAAGTGCGCCTTGGCTTCTACTCCGGTCTTTCCAAAGAGAGTGATATCCCCTTCCGTAGGAGTTGCAAGACCGCTGATCATCTTAAGAATTGTGGTCTTTCCGGCACCGTTTCTACCGATGAGACCGTAAATATCGCCTCGACGTACATGCAAGTTAACGCCCTTTACCGCATACTGCTTGCCGTACTGTTTCGTCAGTCCGTTGGTTGTTAATAATTCGTCCATTTGTTTACCTCCTTCTGCTTTACAATACTCATCATAACGGGTGATTGCAAATAAATCGCAAAGCAAAGTTTAAGAAAAGGTAAAGTTATCTGGCCAATCGAAAACCGATGCCCCACACGGTTTCGATATATTCCTCCGCCGTCACTGCCTTAATCTTCTTACGTATATTACTGATATGTACGTTGATAGTTTTATCTTCTCCGATATACACATCATCCCACGCATAATCGTAAATGTCTTGCTTCGAATACACGCGATCCGGATGCGACAACAATAGTTCCAAAATCTTAAACTCTTGTTTTGTAAGTGTCAACTCCCGACCTCTCACTCGCACGGAAAATGTACTCTCACACAGCTCCATTTCCTTATAGGTAAGCATCTTTGTCTGCGCGGCTCCCCCTCCGTACCTCCGCAACTGTACCGTCACACGGGCCAACAACTCTTGAATCTCAAAGGGCTTCGTCAGATAATCCTCTGCCCCCGCCGTCAACAAAGCCACCTTACTGTCCAATCCATCCTTGGCCGACAGCACAATCACCGGCACCTGCAATTTCTCCTTCAACTTCGGCAGAAGCACCTCCCCGGTCATTCCCGGCAACATCAAGTCCAAAAGCACCAGCGAAAATGCCCTGCTCTGCGCATACAACAACCCTTCCGTGCCCGAAAATGCCTGGACACACTCATAGCCGGCCTTCGATAGCGCCTCCGCAATCACATTATTAATATCGGTATCGTCCTCAATAATTAAAATCGGTTCCATGGTTGATTCCTTTCTTGTGGTTTCCCTTCTGCCACCGTACCGCAGTCACATTTATTATAAGCATAACGACACAAAAGTACAAGTTTAGATTCTGACGAAAGAAAACCGGAACTGAAACGAAGGCAATCTCTGCTCAGTCATTAAATCTCGGCCTTTCCCCGCCTCGAAAAACACATATCTTCCACCCATACAAGCCTTTTTCGCACTTATGGGCAGACGAATCTCGAGTTTTCCTTTTCAAATGAAGCCCAAACTTCTACCCATGCGAGCCTTTTTCGCACTTATGGGCAGACAAATCTCGAGTTTGCCTTTTCAAATGAAGCCCAAACTTCTACCCATGCGAGCCTTTTTCGCACTTATGGGTGGAAACTCCTCGGGTTTTCCTTTCAAATGATGTTCAAACTTCTACCCATGCAAGCCTTTTCCGCGCTTATGGGCGGAAGTTCTTCCGTTGTATCCGCACGAATCCTTGATTAAAACCCTTAAAATCTCGGCTTTTCTTCGCCGCAAAAAAATTTTTTAAAAAAATCAAAAAAAGTACTTGCATTTTAAGAAACGATGTTATATAATCATCCTTGCGTTCGGCAGGAACGAATTGAATATGCGCACCTCTAGCTCAGTTGGTAGAGCACCTGACTCTTAATCAGGGTGTCCAGGGTTCGAGCCCCTGGAGGTGCACTTCGAAGGTCTCCATTCGACAGCATGGACTGTTGGGCGGGGGCTTTTCTCTTGTTTACGGAGGTTCCCATGTTTGAAAAAATTATTATTATCGGCAGTCCCGGTGCCGGCAAGAGTACATTTGCCCGAAGTCTTCGCGACCGTACCGGGCTCCCCCTGCATTGCTTGGATCTAATGTACCACAACCCAGACCGCACTCACGTCACCGGAGATATCTTTGACGCCAGACTGGGGGACGTGCTGGCAAATGACCGCTATATCATTGACGGCAACTACCGTCGTACCTTGGAGCGCCGGATGATGCACTGCGACACTGTATTTTTCTTAGATTATCCCGTGGAGGTGTGCCTTGCGGGGGCAGAAGCACGTGTGGGCAAGGTACGAGAGGACATGCCTTGGGTGGAAGAAACTCTTGACGAAGAATTTCGGCAGGTCATCCTGGACTATCCGAAGTTGCAACGGCCCTACATTTACGAACTTCTTGAGAAGTACCGAGAGGGCAGAGAGATTATCATCTTCCGCTCCAGAGAAGAAGCGGGCGAATACTTGAATGCACTGCACATTTGATCATACAAAACAGGGTAGCTCGCCACACAGCGACTACCCTGCTTTTTTTCACACGTTCTTATTACTCTCTGTTCTTCAGTGCCATTCCCAGCGGAATGTTCTTCACCTTACGATATTGAATATAGGCAATTACCGCATATGATACGATGCCCGCCACAATTACTAAGATATACGCCCAGAATGGCACGTAGTAAGGCAACCAACCCGAGTACTCCGACAACACTACCTTGCACACATACCTCATAATCCAGTCCACAAGCGGCAACGTCAGGAACAGCGATGCCACTACCACAATACTGGTGGATGTGATGTACAGGCTACTAATCTCTCTCTGGTTATATCCTAAGATCTTGGTCATGGAGATGGACTGTGCATTTTTCTCAATGACAATCTTAGAGAGCAGGTAAATGATGAGCATGAACATCACCACACCGAACACTCCGAACATGTCCATAACGGCACCCAAGGAGTGATCCATCTGTCTGGAAGTCTTGGTGAGATCCTCTTGGGTGATGGTAGTGGCAATGTACACCTGCTCGATGTCCGTAATTTCCTCCTCTGCAAAATACCCATTGAAGTACCCTTCCTCATAACCGAAGGTCTCCGTAAACTGCGCCTCACTCATGAATACCGCAATGGCGCCGGGGTAATAATACACGCCCTTCACCTTGAAGGAATACTCCTTGTCCTCAAAGGACTCTTTCAGAGTAAGCATTTCTCCGGCTTCGACGTCGAACTTCTCCGCCAAAGCATTGGAAATGTAGACGCCCTCTCCCGACAAGTCCAAGTCCACATATACACTATTCTCAATAATACCGAAGACAGACACCGTCTCGCTACGAAGCTTGCCCTCGATGGTCTTCAGACTGCCTGCACAGTAGCGCTCCGCATTTGCCTCCGTCTCTACAGGTGCCTTCAACACGTACTGATACTCGCAGATCATATTGTCCTGAATATCTTCCTGGTACTTGTCTAACAGTGCCGGCAAGGCAATACCGAAGAGCATAATGAGATTTGCAAAGAACACACCCACGAAAATGGTTATGTAGTTGGGCATATTCTGAAGAATCACTCGGATACGGAAGCGTGACATAATGCTCATGCGCTCATTTAACCGTATTGCACGCTTCTTCTGTTTCTTGCTTAGGTCTCTGCGGATAAATTGCAGTGGCGACAGGCTCAGCTTGCTCACCAGAATCACCAGATTAATCACCATCATCAGAATTACCGGAATTACCGTGGTCTTCACAAATGCATCCGCATTCCACAACGTCACGTACGTGGGCAGACTGTAGCTC
The DNA here is from genome assembly GCA_045546575.1 of Lachnospiraceae bacterium. GTDB lineage: Bacteria > Bacillota > Clostridia > Lachnospirales > Lachnospiraceae > ISDg. The sequence goes on from JAZQDC010000004.1 coordinate 126,524, forward strand.
TTATAATAGATGTACACCGCCAGTTCCTTGAATGCGGTATAACCCAGCACATTTCCCACCAGAGCGGACACAAGCGTTACCAACACCGGTGTTGTCATATAGTGCACCACCAACTCGCCTTTGGAGTACCCGGAAGCTCGCAACGTACCGATTACCGTAGATTCCTTCACAATGGTGTTACTCGTTGTAATCGCGAAGATAAATGCGATGATTGCAATTACGATGTACAGAAATGCCGTAAACATAATGGCGTCATGCCCCATGTCCGTGCCGGTAAATACGATGGCCTGATTCAGATACTGGGGCAAGAACTCCGTAACTACCGCCTTCTGTGCCAGTACCTCAAGGAAATCCTCGGACATCTTCTTCTCCTGCGCTTCATCCGCGGGAGCGTTGTCGTACTGCCAAGAGTAGCCGTAGCGCACATTGCCCTCACCAAAGGCTTCGAAGCCCTCCGGCGTCATGACACCCACGCCGAATCTCATGGCATCGAACATCATATCCGTGGAACTCTGATACAAAGCACTGTAATCGGACAGCGCCACCAAACCACACACCGTCAGCTCCTTGCCGCCCACCTTCAAGGTGTCACCCACAGCCAGCTTGTTATTGTCCGCGTACATGCGGTCAATGGCAATTTCCTCGGCCTTATTCGGCAAATGCCCTTCCATCAGACAGGCCTTGTTCACTTCCTCACGGTTCTTGTAGATTCGCACCGTACTGTCGATGTCCTTGGTGTCCAGCTCCAGAAAGAAGTTCTCATAGATGCTTACGCCCTCTGCCTCCAGCTCCGCAAGAAGCTCCGGCTCCGCCTGAAACATCAACTGAAAATTACCGTGCTCTACGTTATATTTCTCAAAGCTCTCGTCATATGCGGTTCTCAGACTCCCCGATGCCACAAGGAAGCCGGACACAAAACCGATAACACCGGTCAGGAAGAGAAACAATACTACGTATTTTCCGAAATCACTCTTTAATTCTCTGGGGATACGTTTGATCAATGGATTCTTCATGATTTACCTCCTATGCACCGACTTACCAATCCAGCTCTGTAGCGGAAATCTTGGTTTCATTTACATAATTGGTTCGAATCATACCGTCATGAAGCTTCACAACGCGGTCCGCCATATGCTTAATGGCATCGTTATGAGTTACCATGACGATGGTGTTCCCGTACTTCTTATTGACGTCCTCGATGAGCTTGAGAATGTCCTTGGACGTATTGTAGTCTAAGGCTCCGGTAGGCTCGTCGCACAGCAAAATGTCCGGATTCTTCACAATGGCACGTCCGATGGCCGTTCTCTGCTGCTGACCACCGGAGAGCTGATTGGGAAGCTTGTGACGATGCTCATACAAGCCCAAGGTGTGAAGCAGGTCGTCTACGTCCAGTGGATTGTCGCTTAAGTACGCGCCTACTTCAATATTCTCTTTTATGTTGAGATTGGGGATAAGGTTGTACATCTGAAAGATATAACCGAGATGCTTTCTGCGATATGCGGTGAGAGCCTTTTCGCTCATGTCTGCGGTCTTCTCACCATTAATGGAGATGTAACCGCTGTCGGCACTGTCGATGCCACCGATGATGTTAAGAAGTGTGGACTTGCCGGAACCGGAGGGGCCTAACAGGACACAAAATTCGCCCTTCTCAATGCTGAGATCGATTCCCTTCAGAACCTCCACTCTACTGTCGCCTTCGCCGAAATGTTTTTTGATTTTGCTGATTTCCAGAAACATAGTTCTTCATCCTTTCGTATGTGTTTTGTCTGTTCTTTCATCAAGAGCCGAGAGCTTCGTGCTACTCTCTGCCCCGGCAAATTGCCGCAAAAAAACCGAGTACGCTTAACTGCTATACTCGGATAATAAAAATAAGACTCCACGTATAGCAATCTTGCAATACATGAGTCTCGATATTTAAGACAAGCCAGACCCTTCGGTCAGTATGTTGACTTGCCACGCTCTGCGCCTCTACTCCCTCAACCGGAATGTTTTGTTGTTGGGTGTATTATAGGCGATAGAGCGTGGCTTGTCAAGTGTGAATTTTAATTTTTTATTGAATTAGGTGTGGGGGTGGATTAGAACCCCAGGTTGACGCGGAAACGCGACTACCATAGCTTGCCCTTTTTGATAGGAATGAGCAGACGGAACGGACGAACACTGGACGAAGCTTTAATCTCTTCCGTTGCATACTCAAACTCCGGAGTCACATTAACGTAAAGGCACAGATCCCCTTCAATGATTCCGAGATGTCTCTCCACTTCATAGTCAATCAACTCAAACCCATCGATTGTACACATCTTCTTCACGGTTCGGTCGATTGTCTTATCAATAGCCTTCTCGTCAATATTTAAACCGTAGAAGTCTTCGTAGGTATCCGGACACCCGAACTCCAACTCAACCACTCTACCGGTTGAAGTTAGTCTTATTGTCATTACATCATTTGTACGAAAACCATCAATGTAACGGGTATACTTCACCCTGTACATCACTGTATGCTCCGAATCAACCTCCGGTATACAAAAATGATCATATTCATCTTCCGGATATGTTAGTCTCTCATTTGGACTCGTATACGTCTCTACCGAAGGCTCATACCCCTCCACCGATCGTTGATACTCACCAAGTAACTTTTCGCAGCTTGACAGCAACTCTTTCTCCGTGGCAAAGGCGGTTTCGGTAATGTAATATTCATAATATCCAAAAGATATGCTCTCTACCATCATCGAAGGGTAGAGGAGCGTTAGAAACATGAGATGCGACATATTTTCGTACCACAGTCTTGAACAGGGCTCATGATAAAACTTTATGGCACCACTATACTTGAATGGAACCTCCTTTCCACCCAAGTTCAAGACCATATCCTCTTGCTCAATATCCGGTGTGGTCGACTCCGGAAATTCATACTTCTCCATACCGGATATGTCATACCTTCTAAAATAACTTTCATTCAATTCGGTATAATATACTTCATATCTGTAGTAATAACGATAGAAGTGACCGAGTAGTGCACCAACGACAAGGACAATGCCAATGATGCCAATGATTTTTCTTCGGTCCTTCATTGTACCGATCTCCTTTCACATAATTCGCCATACCGGCTATTCCAACGGAATACGGAACTTGAATCCTTCCGGTTCAATCTTATCTCCAGAGTTCTTCTCTTCCAAAGTGGGTTTGACGAAAATATCAACAAATAGCTCTCCATCAACCACACGAAGTGTATTGCTTGATGTGTAAGTATTCAGATCATATTTGTCGGTATTGCACATAATTTCCACCGTATCTTTAACCAAGGCGTCAAGTTGCGGATGGTCCAATGTAATTCCCTTATATTTATAAAATACATCGGATTGCCCTAGAGATAGTATAGTTAGCGAACCATCTCCTAATACCTCTAGGTACGGGCTATTGGATGTAGGTATCCCGTCTATATAGAACTCATATTCCAACTGATATTCCACATCGCAGGGCTCGCAATCTTTAGGAATATAGAACCCATTGTATTTTTCTCCGCCCCTTACTTTTGTCGTAATTATACATTCATGTCCATCAATAGAACCTTGGAACTTTTCCATCATCTTCTTGCCGAACTCTATAAGCACTTCTTCAGAGTCAATAGGCTCTTCTATCGCATAATACACTTCATCAAGAAAAAGAATTGCACACAAATCTGTTGTATCTTCAAAAAACAAAAGTGCAACCATAGTCTCCCTGTTTTCATAGTGATCAACAGTATATCTGTTTCCACTAATCTCATATGTTCCGAAATATTCGAACTCCTTCTCCTCTCCCTCTATCGTCCACCTAATTTCAGGCTTATTTCCCCCATAAGAGCTTCCTAGCGCTTCTTCTTTATGTGTAGAAATGTCAGCAGTATTATAATCAATTCTATGATGACCGTCTGTACCCTCCGAAAGCATCAGATATATCTCATACTCCGTTCGAATCTCAACCTTGTCCTCTTCACCTTTGGTAGGGGTAAGACTGCCGCCCTGTAACATAGTAGGTGTCGGACTATTCTCGCGAACTTCTCCTGTATGCTCTTTGGTAGGCTCGGATGAAGAACAGCCACACATGAGTAGCATTAATATTGTCATGTATATAGTTAGTACTCGTTTCATAAATTACCTCCCTATATTTTATCTAATAACACAATAAGAATCCAAGTTTAGGTCATATTCTGTCGCATCCTCTGAATGATCTCGCATTGTTTTATCTAGGGCGTACTGCTCCGCCGCATCTACCGAATACCCTTTGGCCAATCTTTCGCAGAAAACTTCTGTCCATGTATTCACTGCAACGCAGTGGACGGCCTTTTCAAATCCGATTGCACAGTTTGCTCCCGCTTCATGTGCTGCTCTTACAATGTTTTCTCCGCTTTCGCCGCCTTCTGCGGTATTGCAGCCAATGAACATGACAAGGTCAAGATTGCTGAGATCATACAAAGCTGTATTTGTAGAGAAATCATAAATATCTTCCGCATATAGCTTCTCACCTGACCATTCCGTCATATCATTGTATAGGTATATATAAGAATCCGTTTCATCGTCTCTAGGTCCATGACTGCGGCTAATAAACACGCTTGCTTGGTCCATCACGTATAACACATTGCTTTTGTATATTGTGTCGTTGTGCAGACAATAGAATCCACCCCATCCAATGTCTTCAAGCGTAAACCACTTCATAACACTACTAAAGCAAGTAATATGATCATGCCCTGTACTAGGAACTCCCAACAACATAACATCTGTACCATCCTTGAAGAAATACCACTCATCATTATAAGTTGTATCATTGGTATATGCTTGTTGTCTTACTTTCGCACCATCAACTGCACCATTGGCAACTCCCATTGACAAATTGGTGCTATTTTGAATAGCATACCTCGAGGAGAGACGATAGGAACCATTGCTGGTTTTTTCAATCTTCCAATCTTGTGTCAAACCCTCTTCATACTCATTCTGCGTCAATGTAGCATTTGCCGTAGATACATCACTGTAATTTATCGTTAGTTCCATTCCACTCTTTACAGATGTGATTTTGTAATACCCATCAGTCGTTAGAGCGAGCGTCCACCTTTGATATAACCCTGCATCTTCAATACTTATGAAGTTACTATGAATCAATTTGCCGTTTCAATAGGCACAAGAAGATATATCGGTTTTGTATGCACATGGTCGCTTTCCTCTGAAGCGAACTCAGGCTTGACATAACATTCCATAACCAGTTCCCCATTCAAAACAATAAGAGATTGCTGTGTGGAATAACCCGTAAATTCATACTCTTCAATATCACACATCGTCTTAATGGTATCGTCTACCAGTTCATTAATTGCTTTCTGGTCAATGGAGGTTGTCCCGTGTTCCGGCGAAAACGAGTAAATCCCCAAAAACGTCATGCTTATAAGTTGCCCTTCAGCACTAACTTTCATCCAGCGAATATCTTGCGTTGGAATATTGCCTATGTATCGCCTGTATTTCACCTCATAACTAACCTTGTAGACATTCTCGTCATCAACCACTTTGAATCCATCATACTGCTCTTGCCAACCCCCGTGTCCCGTATTATAATATGCTATTGTGGTAACGGTAGGCACATACTCATCAATCGGCACTTGTAGTTGCTGGCACTGCCTTTTGCATGCAGACAACAACTCGTCTTCGGATACAAAGACTCCCTCAAATATGTAATGTTCGTAGTCTCCCAATGCGATGCCCAATAACGTCACGTTATCACCATCATCAACGTAGCGCATACGAGCCATGTATTTCTTATCTTGATAATGATATACTTGCTTCTCTTCATACGCAGAATACTGGTTTACACTGTACTGGAATTGCATTTTTTCTTCTCCCCAAGTGAGTTCTAGCCTTTGACTCGGTTCATAATCACTTTCATTCTTCCGCGGATTATATTTTTCAATTTCGCCGGTATTATACTCTACTTCATAACATTTACCACAATCCACAACTCCTCCCTCCGCCGGATACCAATACACCTTGGTTGCACCAAACAAAACTTCCTCAAGCGATGGTTCCTTACCTTCTTCGGGTATTGGCGTATTTGTAATCGCTTCCGTAGGATTCACACCAGCCGCAGTCGGTACGGTTATCATCTGTTGCGTCTGTGTGTCGCTATTATCTTTGACCGAACATCCAATAAGGAACAAAAATACATATATCAAAAAAATAAATTGTTTCTTTTTCATAATATGCTCCTTTCAATCATTTCACTGGAGTGTATAATAATATGACGAAGTGTTTCGTTCTATTCTGTTATCTGGGTCTATATCCGCGTATAAATCATCGCTAGCTTCCTGTGCCATATCCGCAGCATCAGCCACACTATATCCGTTTGCGAAATACATGCAAAAGTACTCTGCCCACTTACTCGCCGCAGTACAATCTACTCGCATCTTAAAGCCAACCGCAAAATCGGCACCTGCATCATGTGCCGCATTTACTAGATTAGGTGCACCGGCACCACCATAGCCTGTTTGACACCCAACGAACATAACCAATGTAACACCACTCAGATTGACCTTCGCGGTGTTGGTTGTATAGTCGTATAAATCTTCTGAGCTAAGTACACTTCCCGTAGTCACAACTTCATTGTACAGATATATCCAACTCGTCTTATCTTCCTCGTCGCCTTCACCATGGCTACGGCTAATAAATATATCCGACTGTGCCAAAGCATTGATGGCGGCCCCCAACGTGACGGAATCCTGATAAATCACATTGAAGCCCTCATGACCGCCTTCACTCAATATTGTCATATAGCTTCCGAAAGGAGAAACATGATCATGCTCGCTGGAAGATGGCACTCCCAACATAGCAACATTCGTTCCAACCCTATGTACATACCACTCATCCTTGTAACTGGTATTATCTTCATAGGTTCTTTGCTGTATAGTAGTCCCATCAACTTCGCCGGTTGCCACGCACATCACTAAGTTCACATTGTTTAAGTCCGCTGTCCTGGACTTGATGCAATAAGAACCGTTTGCGGTCTGATATACTTTCCATTGTTGGCGTATTTGTGAACTCGCACTATAAGTTTCTTGAACCAACGTGATATTTTCCGTAGCTTCGCTACCGGCAGGTACACTGAGCACAAGTCCGCTTTTCGCAGACATGATTTTGTAATAGCCATTATTCATAGATGTAAGTATCCATTTCTGCTCAGTGCTTGCACCGAAGGTCCATTGCTCTATTGATACACCAAATGAAGTTTTATCTTCTGCGCCCGCATCCAATTGCGCGAATTTCCCATGTTGCACATTCTTGATATAATACGTTCCATCAACAAACGGAATCACCTTAAGAACCGTTGATGCCACATACGTCGTTCCGTTAATCTGTTTTTTTGCTACAATTGTGACCGTTCCTTCTTTTTCTGTAGTAACTGCACCCGTACTACTATTTACACTAGCTATGGTTGTATCCGAAGATTCCCAGGTAACCGTTTGTGAATTCGTGAGTGGCGAAGAAACAGCCACCGTAAGATTTAGTTGTGCGAGCGTTCGCGTATTCCCTACTACAATAGCATTTGTAGGTGCTGTAACCAAACTTCCCGTAGATGTATAGTATACCAAAATCTTTGTATTGGGCGAATCAATCTTTTCAAATCCCCAGTGACAACGTAGATAACTTGACGAATAGGTAGTCGCAACAACATTAGCACCTGAAGACGAAGTATTCTCTTCTACTTGCAGTGCATAGCTACTCGAACCATTTTTCTTGAACACATATCCCTTTGATGTATATTCGATTTTCCACCGTGCAGCTGTCGATACGCCACTAAGTGAATCTGTAGTCCCTATATAATCAACGTCAGCATTATTTCCCGTCACTTCAAGTCCCATATCAAGTTTGTGCATCGGACGCACACTGTAATAACCGCTTCCTAAATGCTTGATTTTCCATTGCTGTCTGAGCAAATAATTAACCTGCATACTATCATATTTTGCAAACTGTTGAACATTGGTTTGTTCCAATATCAATCCGTTTTGAACATTCAGATACAGTTCAGAATACTTATTTTGAATATAGTATACTCCATCTGCAATATATACATATACCGTACATTGTGCGGTGTGTTGAACGTTACTAGAATCCGTCATCGTTGCAGTTATCGTCGCCTGTCCCGCCTTCTTACCGGTAACAACTCCTGCAGAATTAACGGTTGCTATGGTTGTATTGCTGGATGTCCAAGTAACCGCCGAGCCGCTCGGATTCGTGGTTGCAGTAAGCGCTTTTGTACTTCCTTCTTGTATTGCAATACTAGACGCACTCATGGATATGCTGTTATCCAAAGCATACGTTACTGTAAGAGAAGGTTTATACGATGCCCTGTTATACGATGCAAATGTCTTGTGTATATACGTATTTCCTGTTTCGACGTCAGACGATGCTCTGAATAAGATTCCCCTGTCTTGATAGAACGTTCCCGTTTTCCATGCCTTAACAACCGTTTTGATATCGAACCGATACCGATGGGCAGTGGTCTGCGACGTTCCGTTGGAATACGAAATCGTATTACTTGACAACAAGGTAGAATAACTATTCGGACTCACATTGGACCAATTCGCCGTAGACTCCTCCCACGCATTTCCCGTAAATGCATAACAGGACACTGCCATGGCGGTACTCTCACACATAACGTCACGAATCTCCACATACGCTGTTGTGATGTTGCTTGCCGATGCCACATCGCTCAAGTCCAATCCCGGAAAACGCATTAAGATTCGAGCAATACCGCTACTTTCTCTTAACCCGACAAACAACGAGCCGGATGTTCCGCTAGAACCACCATTACTGTTAATTGTGACATCCTGAATCGCTCCGGAACCGTCATTGTCATAGTTCACTTCAATGGTAGGGTCAATACGGATGGGATATGCCGTTGCTTCATCCGCAAGATACTCCGCATCCACATGAATCGTAAGAAGATATTCCTGTCCGGCTCTGATTGTAACAGCAGACATACTTCCGAACGTGTTGTTGCATTCGTCTGCGGTGAAGATAATGATGTCACCTATGGTAGCTCTCACGATTTCATCTTCGTCTATGAGGTAGTACGATCCTTCTTCCTCGTGAAGATATAGACCACCTGTACTAAGCAGAAAGCTATACTCGGTCTGACCGGTATACTCGCTTACAACGATGTCTTCCTTGAAACCGGTATAGGTAAGCTCATATTCCAGCGTGGTTTTGTCCATATATGGATAGCTTACTGTTTTGAAATCCTCGGACAAGCTTCCAATCTGCATCGGGGATGTGGTAAGACTACCGGTAGTCGCCGGAAGCTGTGGTGTCATCTTGATACTGATCTCTTCATGCGCCAAAGTAATTCCATCCGTCAGATGCTTGGCGAAGGTCGTAAGAATCGCATTGTCCTTGGTTTGAAACGCTCCGTTTTCTAAGACCTTGATATCCGTGGTGATATCGCGAACGGAACCGTTCTCATCGGTGTATTTCACCGGATGACTGTACAATCGCTTGGTTCGTGTTCCATCTTCATTCAGAAATACGAAGGTGTATATATCATCCTCTGCTTCTTCTAAGCGATCAACATAAGTAGCATCGCTAGGACCCAGTAGCTGTTCAATATCCGGCAACTTGAAGTTCGCCGCATTTTCTTCGGAGAGCGTTGGTTCTGATAACTCTTCCCCGGGAAGTGTTTCCTCTGGCAGTTCTTCCGCAGTTCCGTCTTCAACAGATTCCGTACCTGATTCCATCTCTATGACTTCTTCGGAAGAGAATACATTCTCCTCTGCCCCTAGTGCGAATCCCGAGAACATAGACAACAATAATGTAATGGTTAATAATAATGCCATCGGCACACGAAACTTTCTCATCTCTATAGCCTCCTTATCATCGGTTGATATACAGTAACAAAGTGTCTGCTTGCAGACACCGGCGCCAAGCGCGGTCGCTTGCGACATTCTTCATTACGCGCGAGTGTGCATCCTCGCGGAGCGTTTTTTCTTATGGGACGAAGTTCCCATAAGAAAAAAGCGCACAGCCAGACCCTTGAACTACCACCTTTCTTCGGACTCACCGCCCGGCGAAGGGGCGCAGTTCAACATCTACCTATGCGCCTTGTATAGAGATCTTTAATTGTAGCCTCACTTCCGTCAAATGTGCTTCGGAAAGAGAGGTCGCGTCGCTACGGTATCTACGTAGCATATCCTTTGCATACATACGGGCAACCTGCCTTCCACCTTTATTTGTATTCATTATACATCAGGCAAAAAGCGGGTGTCAATACGCAAACCAAACTTTTGTAAAATATTTGTCTAAGTACTTGCGTTACACCAGATACGTATACAACCGATGTCCCTCCGGCGTAACGCCCTTGGCTTCAAACAGCTGCGTCACGGTGACGAATTCATACCCCTGTTCCTTCAGCGTAGGAATAATGGTATCCAGCGCCTCCACGGTCATATCATTTCCTTCCATATCGTGAAGCAAGATGATGGCTCCGTCCTTGGCACCATCAATAATTCGCTTCGCCCGCTCCGCTGCGGACACCTCCGGCAACCAATCATCGGCACCGTAACCGCAGATAAAGGGCAGGGAAATGTTCTCCCACATATTCTCGTCTACCGCAATATAAGGAGGGCGGAAAAATACCGGCGTTCTTCCTATCGCTTCCTCAATCAGTCGTGTGGTCTCATCAATCTCAAACCGAAGCTCCTCCGGCGTCTTCTCCTTAAGCACTTCGTGGGTGTACGAATGATTCCCCACCTCGCAACCCTGTGCCACCGCACGCTTCATCATCTCCGCCGATTCCGGCGTAATGCGTTCGCCCACCACAAAGAAGCTGGCCACCACTTCATGCTTCACCAGCATAGCAAGAACCTCTGCCGTCGTTGTTGTATTGGGACCATCGTCAAAGGTCAATGCAATCAATTTTGCCATCCTTCGCTCCTCCACACTTGAAATTCCTCTCTAACTATAATACCTTTTCGTTCATCCGTCAAATATAATCTCATTTTTTCAACACAAATAATTGCCCTTAACAACGAAATCCGCTATACTATAATTACTTAGTAATTCGCCAGTATGATTCTTATGAAAATGAGGTGCACCCTATGAATATAGCGATTATTACCGGAGCGTCCTCCGGTCTCGGAAGAGAATTTGTAACACAATTAGATAGAGAAGGCTACGATTGCCTCTGGGTCATCGCCAGAAGAACGGAACGATTGGAGGCGTTGGCAGCAGAATGCAAGACCCAGGTGCGCCCCATTTCCATGGATCTGAGCGTCCCTGAGAGCTTTGATGCGTTGCGTACCCTTCTGGAAGAGGAGAATCCCACCGTGTCCGTGCTGGTGGCTGCCTCCGGCTTCGGCAAATACGGTACTGCCATGGACATGAGTGCCACTGAGATTCACTCTATGATCGATGTGAACTGCAAGGCACTGATCTTCACCACGCTAACGGTGTTGCCCTACATGACTGCCGGTGGCCGCATTCTTGTGATGGGTTCCGCCTCGGCATTTCAACCCCTTCCCTACTTCAACCTCTATGCCGCCACCAAGTCCTTCGTGGTGCACTATTCCCGGGCGTTAAATGTGGAGCTGAAAGCCCGTAACATCTCCGTTACCGCCGTTTGTCCCGGCTATGTCCGTACCGAATTCTTCGATGTTGCCAAGCAGACCGGCAATCCCGATGCTTGTAATAATTTTACTCCTATGTACGAACCGGAAGACGTAGTTCGCAAAGCGCTAAAAGACAGCAAACGGGGTAAGGATCTTTCGGTTCTCGGATTTACCACCAAGGTTCGCCGTCTCTGTGGCAAACTGCTGCCAACCAAGCTGGTGATGAACTCTTGGTTGAAGATGAAGTAGTCTCATTTTCCTCGGGGAAATCCCCGTCTTCGGGTTGGTTTTTATTGAAAGCACAGCCCCGTTATGCTATAATTTTTAAATGACAATTTCGTAGCTGTGGAGGTACATATATGATATTAGGCATCGATCTCGGAACTACGTATTCCGTATGCGCGTATCTGGACGAGAATGGAGAGCCGCAAGTGGTTACTAACATGGAGGGTTCCAGAACGACCCCTTCGGTTGTATATTTTGAGAACACACAATCCGTTGTGGTGGGACAGGTTGCCAAGGATAACAGCATCTGCTGTCCGGAACGTGTTGTCTCAGCCATTAAGAATCATATGGGCAATAAAAATTATTCATTTACGACTCCGGATGGCCAGACTTATTCCCCGGAAGTGATCTCCAGTCTCATCCTGAAGAAACTCGTAGCCGACGCCGGAGATTATCTGGGTGTAACCGAGCCCATTCGAGACGTTGTCATTACCATTCCCGCGTACTTTACCGACGCAGAGCGAATCGCTACGGAAAATGCCGCAAGAATTGCGGGACTCAACCTGCTTCGAACCATCAACGAGCCCACCGCCGCAGCCCTGTATTATGCGGTGAAGAGCAAGCTCAATCATGCAAATATTCTCATCTACGACTTGGGTGGCGGTACATTTGACGTTACTATCGTACGTGTTGACGACGATGATGTGGTCGTTAAGAGCACCAACGGTCTTAGTAAGGTGGGCGGTCGCTTCTTCGACGAAGAGATTGTGGATTATATCCGCGACTATGTGGAGGATAAGTACGACGTAGACCTAGAAGATGAAGAATACCTAGATGTATACCAAGAGCTCTTTACTCGTGCAGAGAAGACCAAGATTCAGCTTAGTCGCCAAGAACGCGCCTCCATCCCCGTAAGAACCGGCGAATTTAAGGACAACATTCCTTTCACTCGCGAAGAGTTCGAGAAGATTGTAGCAAGCCTGTACAAGCGGACGGAATATTGCGTGAAGAGAGCCCTCTCCGATGCCGGACTTCAGGCTTCCGACCTGGATAAGATTATTCTCGTAGGCGGTTCCAGTCGCATTCCTTATATTCAGGAGCGACTGCAAGCACTTCTCGGACTTGCCCCTTCCCATGAGGTCAATCCGGACGAGGTGGTTGCCATGGGCGCGGCCATTTTCAGCAAACAGCTTGCCGGAGCACCTTCCAACAAGAAGATTTACGACGTATGCTCTCACGGAATCGGCGTTATTGCCATGGACGAGCGTACCTCCCAGAGATATAACCAGATGATGATTAAGCCGAATTCGCCCCTTCCCACCAAAGCCGTACTGCCCTTTAAGACTGCTTCGGAATGTCAAGAAGTGATTGACCTCTCCATTACTGAGGGCAAGGATCGGGACATTTCCTATGTACGAATCATCTCTCAGACGAAAGTAATTCTCCCCGCCGACCTTCCCAAAGGAACTCCGGGGGAATTGGAGCTTCAATTGGATCCCGATCAATTGGTTCATGTATGGTTGCGTATTCCTTCCGCATCCTACGACCAAGAGTTCCGCTTCGAGCGTATTGCCAACCTATCGGAGGATGAGGTAGAGAAGCTTACCGATATTATCGCCACCGTTGACGTATATTAACACGAAAGGTCTGACACTTATGAATACCAACATACTGGAGTACGGACGAAACAAAGAATACGACAAGGTTATTCAAGTAGCCGGAAGTCTCTGTCCGGAAGACTGTTCTTCCGCAAATGAGGCTCTTACCATCGGCACCGCTTACGAGCAATTACAGGCATTTTCACAGAGCCTTCCTTGGTATCGTCGGAGCCACCGACTGAATCCGGAGGATGAAGTGTTCGGAATGATGGCGGGAGTATGCCTTGCCACCAAGAATTTGGAGCAGCTGAAAGAGTGCTTGTCAATTCCTACTGCGGACCGGGACGGCTACTATTACAGGGCCACCGAATACGAATTGGTCTATCGAACCGGTGCCGATAATGAAGAGCAGATTGTTACTCTGGAGCGTTTTCTGGACATTCAAGCGGAGGAGAGCTATATGCTTCGACTTGCAACTCTCTACTTGGAGATGGGTCGAGACAAAGAAGCCGGTCGCCTGTGCAAGAAAGCCATGCGTCTATTTATTAACGGCAAGGCGGTAGAATATGCAGAGGAACTTTTATCACATATCAAGGCCGGAGACGGACAGGCATTTGTACGAGAGAATCCTTGGCTGACGGACTCCGTGTTCCACCACGTTTCCTTCGATCTGCAAGCCCCGGCAAAACAGGATGTGCATATTCCTTCCGCCACTAAGGCCGACGTGACACCATCGGCCGTTGCTACGGGAGAAGCGGGCATTTCTTTCGGGAAATCCTTGGGCTTTGGCAAGAAAGATACAAAGGATAGTAGCCAAGACAAAAAGGACAAGAAAGACAAGATCTCTCCTATTGTAGAGAAGAGTCTGGAAGGCGTTGTGGGTATGCAGGAGCTGAAGCGTTCTCTCAATTCTATTCTCAACCTGCTTCAAGTGGAGAAGAAGCGCAAAGATTTCGAGTCCATTATTAAGAATAATATTATGATCCTCGGTCCGGACGGTTGTGGCAAGACAACGGCGGCGGAGGCTTCTTGTCGTGCATTATATAAGATGGGCATTATTGACCATGAGCTGCCGATTCTGGCAGACTATGAGGCTTTGGTAGGTGCTGATGCCGAGGAAACCCACAAAAATGTGGAGGAATTGTTTCATCAGGCTGAGAATCGTTGCATTATTGTTGAGAACATTCACGAATTTGACGATTCCGCCGCTTACTCTCTGGGTCTGGATGCCATCGATCAACTCTACAAGGCCTATGTGGCAGCAGGGGATTCCGTTACGTTGATTATTACCGGTGCAGAGAAAGAGACGGAAGTCTTGTTGCAGAAGAAACGGCGATTTGCGGACATTTTCAAGCTACCGCGCGTTATCTTGGGACGATACACTACCGAAGATCTCCTTACCATTACCGAGGGTCTTGCGGAACAGAAGGGTATCGTATTATCGGACGAAGCCAAGAAAAAGTTGGAGTCCAAACTACAGAGCATGATTGCGCAGCCGGATTTTGCCTATACAAGAGATTTGGACCGTATTATCAATGCGGCCTATATCAACATGTCCAATCGTGTCACCACCAAGCGAAGATTCGGCGGTGACGATGTCTATCTCATCACTGCGGAGGATATTGACGCGGAGGACAAGGCCGAAACCGTAGAAGAACTCTTGGCAGAGCTACAGCGAATGATCGGCCTAAGTGGCGTTAAAGCGCAGGTAAACTCTCTAATCAATCAAGTTAAGATTCGCAAGCTACGCGAGGCTGCCGGTTTTGACGCCGGTCAGAGCGGAACGCTTCACATGGTATTCACCGGCAATGCAGGCACAGGTAAGACCACCGTTGCAAGACTCATCGGACGTATATATAAGCGTCTCGGAGTACTCCCCAAGGGACAGCTGATAGAATGTACCCGTAAGGATCTGATATCCGATATCTACGGACAGACTGCCAAACTGGTGTCTGCCAAAGTGCGCGAGGCCATGGGGGGCATTCTCTTCATCGACGAAGCCTACGCATTGTGCAAGGATCCGGACAACGATTCCTACGGCAAAGAGGCTGTAGATACCCTGATTGCGGAGATGGAGAATCACCGCGACAGCTTTATGGTCATTTTCGCGGGCTACGGAGCTGACATGGACAAGTTTCTTGATGTCAATCAAGGACTTCGCAGCCGAATTCCCACGCATATTGATTTTGAAGACTATTCCGTAGAGGAGAGGCTACAAATCTTCAAGAAATACGTGGCGGATCGGAAGATGCGAATGGACATCCACGTAGAGGAGGATGTTGTAGCGCTCTTCACCGCTCGCGCTCACAAAAAGGACTTCGGCAATGCCCGCGGCGTTCGCAATGTCTTCGAGGACGTGCTGAAGCATCAAGCCAACCGACTGGCAACTATGGACCCCGGTCTACTTACGAAAAATGATTTTCAGATCATTCGACGTGCCGACATTCTCGCATTGACCGATTCCGATACCGAGAAGTCTTCTAAGACGGCCGACGAGTATTTAGCCGAACTGTATTCGCTGACCGGCCTTGCTTCCGTGAAGCAGAAAGTACGCAGTGTGGTAGCGTCTCTGCGTACACAGCAGTTGCTGAAGCAGTACGGCGAGCCCACTGGGGGACTTGGTACTCTGCACATGGTATTTAAGGGAAATGCCGGTACCGGTAAGACTACCGTGGCAAGACTTGTGGGGAACATTTTCCGCGAGCTGGGCGTCCTGTCTCAAGGACAGTTTGTGGAGTGTGACCGCAGTCATTTGGTGGCGGGTTATGTGGGTCAGACTGCCGAGAAGACCAAGGCCAAGGTAATGGAAGCCATGGGCGGCGTTCTCTTCATTGACGAGGCCTATTCCCTTGCCCAAGGTGGAGAGCACGACTACGGTCGCGAGGCCATCACCGAGCTTGTGGCGGACTTGGAGAACTATCGAGACGACTTGTGTGTTATTATCGCCGGATACTCTTCGGATATGGATGTGTTCTTGGATGCCAATCAGGGACTTAAGAGCCGCTTTCCCACCGAAATTGTATTCGAGGATTATACCGTACCCGAACTGCTCTTGATCTTCCGACAGATGATCGGCAAGCAGAACCTTCAGCTGGAGGATGGGGCGGAAGATATGGTCATTTCCCTTCTGGAACGCCATTCAACAGCTACGGACTTCGGAAATGCCCGTGGCGTTCGTAATCTTGTGGAGAAGATCAAAGAGCAGAAGAATCTGCGTATTATGGCGCTACTGGAACAAGGGGTAGAACCCTCCAAGGAACTGTTGTTGACCATAACCACAGAGGATATAAATGCACTGATGTACTGATGCGGATCCTCTGGTTGCACAAGTTGCTTGTAAGATATAGAAACGGAGACGGAAGACGTGAATCGAACATTACTTAGGACATTGAACATTGACGAAAATATGCCCCTTTCGGATATGCTGGAAGCCTTGGACGAATGCTATGGCCAGTGCATCGACCGCTTGGATTATGCCGATGATACCAAAAGGGCCGAGCTCGAAAATACAATGAAGCTCATTGAAACCGAGATTGCGGATGTGAAAGCGGAGATTGCCAGTGCCAAATCGGCCATCATTTTCAGTGACGCTTCTGCAGAAGAGACAGCCGAAACAGCCAAGAAAGCAGCCGCTGAGAAGGCCGCGGCTGAGAAGGCGGCAAATGCGGCAAAGGTTGAGGCCATGCGAAATAAACGGGCCGCAGACCTTTCCGAGAATAGAGACAGCACCCAGACCAACGACTCCGATGCCGGGAACACCGGTGCGTCAGGCAATACCGAAAGTTCTCAGGCATCCGGAAGTTCTCACGCATCCGGAAGTTCTCACGCATCCGGCGGAAGCACCACGGGCAATACGTCTGCGTCCGTCATGGACTTTGCCCATGCACTTCTGGAATTCAAGAAACAGAATTACAAGAAAGCATTTCCCACCATGAAGCGTGAGGCGGAAGCGGGCAATCGCGATGCACAGCATGTCCTCGGTGCCATGTATCTGGGGGGATACGGTGTGGATGAGGACCACAGCCGTGCGGAATTTTGGTTCGAGCAGGCGGCAAATGCCGGCAATGACGACGCGGCGCTGTCTTATGCCTCCCTGGTTCTCTACGGAGAGGATCGTTCCGTGAAGCGACGCACCAAGGCCCTTACCATGTTGGAGCAGGCTGCGGACAGAGATCACTTGGACTCCATGAAGAAATATATTGACGTCTGTTCGGAGAGTTATTTTTACCACAAGAGACGCTACTACAAGCGGGCGAAGAACATTTGCAAACGTATTGCCGAGATTTCTTCCGACCCTTACGAACGCAGTCACTACAAAAAGGACAGACCCAAGGAGCTGAAATCACGGTGGAAAGCAACCAAGAGCGGATGTCTACCCTCCGGCGGCTGTCTCTCCGGTTGCTTGGTGAAGATCATTATAGTCGCAGTCTTGGCTTGCATCTTGGTTCCCACCATACTGGACTATACCGAAAAGTCGCGCAAGGCCTCTGAGGAAGCATCCGGAGAATTAACTCCCGGTGCTACCAAGGCTCCCTTAGGCTCTCAGGTACTGGAACTCCACAAGCTCACCGCAACAGAGAATGCCCGAATTACCGACCGCGCAGGGTATGGATACGAACTGGACGGCGAATCTTGGGACGGCGCATTTATCTACCGAGCCGGCAATGGTGATCCTACTGCTTACGCCAATTATGCGCCGGAAGGTAAGTTCGAACGCCTGGAGTTCCGTGTTACTCCCGTTATGGGGCAGGACGAATTCTTCGAAGACTCCCGTTCGGAGATCAGCGTAATCAATCTTGATACCGGCGATTATCTCTACTCCAAGACCATCGGCTACGAAGCAACCGTGTTGGAAGTTTCCGTGGATATCACCGGCGTTCAAAATGTACAGATTGCCGTTACTCTTAAGACCGGCCTCCTAGGCTACGTGTACATCAAAGATGCTTACATTTACCCCGTAGGCATGTGGGAAGATTCTGCTTCCTCTGTCTCCTACACCGTAACTGCCAATGCCAACATTCGCGCCGGCGCAGGTACCGATTACGACATTATCTCCAGTGCAAAGGCGGGCGATGTTCTGCAGGGCACAGGCAACACCTCCTCCGACTGGTATGAGATTCGCTTAGAGGACGGTACTATTGGCTGGATTCACAATTCCTTAGCAAAGAGAAAGGACTAATGAGATGAGTCAAAACGACATCAATAACACTTCCGCGGGAACTGCGGCGCAGAATAAGCAGTACCAATATGGCGAAGAGAAGCGACTACAGCAGGGCGGTCCCGGGACTCCCTCCAAGCGAGAGTTTCATTTCTCATTTTCCGGACAAGACGATGTTCTGCGGGAGATGAAGAAGCCTCGTTCCAAAGCATATCTATCTGCCATTCAGGCCGTGGACATGCTCAGCAAGACCGACGAGGAGATTATCGCAAAGCTGAAGGAACAGATGGACGAGGACGACTTAGAGGAGCTGTCCGAACTGTCGGTAGAAGAGCTTATGGAGGAGATTCGACTCAGCCTTCGAGAGGAATTGCAGGAATTTGAGGATAAGCACCGTGCGCCGGTTGCCATACTCTCTCGCTGCTACATTACCGGTTGCGACTGTCACGGCATTGACAGTCAGGGCAATTTCATGGAACATTACGCCATCGGTTCTCCGATGCCTGCCGGTCTGGATAAAGGCCGTAAGCTAATTCACAAATACCCGGACTGCCACAGCGTAGAGGTATATCATAGTTTCTGTCTGGTGGTTCAGCCCGATGGTTCCGTTGTGGAAGTTACTGACCAATGATGTTCTTACGCAATCAACCAATTCCCCTATAGCAAAATAAGCGGGGCTACCGCATATTCGAAATATCGAACGTGCGATAGCCTCGCTTGTCATCTTACCTCTTCATTAAACCCTGTTCTATTTCTTATCTGCTTTCCATACGAGAAGCGCTTCCTTCACTAGCTTCCCACCGTGCTTGATAAGCCCCTTTATCCAACGATAAACATTATAAAAGGGAATCAATATCTTATACTTGTACACCATCGGCGCAAATTCCTTGTAGTGTTCCATGGGCGGAAACAGACGGTTCAGGTAATACTTCCATTTGGTCTTAGTGTCCACTTCGCCATCGTCGCCCTGCATCTGCTGTAGCTTATTCTCCACACTCTTCTCCATGGTTCCGTAGGTACCGGCATCAAAACAGCTGGCCAACTCCAACAACTCCTCATCGGTTAGAAGTGCCTCTAGCTCCTGTGCGGACATCTGGGCACGTTCCTTAGCAAATATCTTCATGGCCAGTTCTCGGAACAACTGCTCGAAGTCCTGAATCTCCAGCTCATTTAACGCCTTGTCCACCGCCGAAACGTCCATTGTGGCACGATAGCTCGCATTGTACAGGTAACAATCCAGTACAGACCGCAACCCCGTTCCGCCACCGGCAAAGTGCTTATGTTCATGACACATCAAGTACACATAATGGTCCTCCGGCGTAAAATGATACCCCAGACCTTCCCCCTTGCTCTTAACAAGTCGGGACTTCACATCCTCATAATACTTGGCAAACTTCTTAGAAGAAGTAGCAGAAAACAACGCTCGGTGCATCTCATAATTGTACATCGGCTCCTTCTCGTACTCGTCATGGTTGCCCTGACCGCAGGAAACTACGGTATAACCCCGACCCTCCATGAACTTCCGTACCTTCTTCTGATACTTTTTATCATACAAAATATCATTATCGGACATCTGACGCATGCCAAGCTTGGGATACAGCTCCTTAATCAAAATGCCCTTCAACGGCATATACCAACAGCCTTCCTTGTCTAAAAACTGCAATATAACCCGCCGCTCCGCATCCAACAACATAATCTTGCGGATGGTCATCTCTCTGGTTTCACGCCATTTCTTAAGAATCGGACTCCAACCCTCAGGAAGCTTCTCCTCCGGAAATGCCTTCAAGAACGACTCCAACGCATAGTACGTCATACCGGTCATGGATTGCAACGCCGCAACGCGGAATACTCCTGCCAGATCCATTGCCAGCAAACGCGCTCTCTGTGGTACCTCACCGTGCAACGCACAGCTTGTCAACCACAACATGTCCCACCAATTTTGCTTTATCGTCACTCTACCGTCTTCCATCCGGTTTAACCTCTCTACTGCGGAACATAGTTCCGACCTAATCTACTATAATCTTACCTCACGGTCACACACCGCCAGCGCTGCCGGTCGATGGGTAACAATCAATACGGTCTTGTCCGTCAATGCCCTCAGATTCTTAAGCAACTGTTCCTCCGTTGCCTCATCTAGCGCACTGGTAGCCTCGTCCAAAATCAATATCGGACTCTCTGCGAAAATGGCCCGCGCCACTGCCAGTCGTTGCATCTGACCCTCGGAAATGCCCGCGCCTCGCTCGCCAAGCACCGTATCCACGCCATTCTTCAGTTCCCACACAAAATCCGCACAAGCAATCTTCAGTGCCCGTCTCAGACGCTCCTCGTCAGCACCCGCCTGGGGCTGTCCGAAAGCAATCACTTGACGTACGGTTCCGCTCATCAGATGATTTCCCTGTGGCACATAAGCAAATAACCGTCGATGTTCTGCCGTAAGCGGTACCTCACGTCCGCGGGCCGTCATATATCGCTGTCCTGTGGTGGGCTCGTACAAACACAGAAGCAGTTTCAAAAATGTACTCTTACCGCAACCTGAGGACCCCGTCAACGCCACAAACTCACCCTTGGCAAGTCGCAGGTTGAAATCCTTCAACACCATCTCCTCCGAAGTCACGCCGGTGGCGCCTTCCTTCGGATACGCAAAACTCACATCACGGAAGCAAATATCCTGCAATCCTTGAGCATACAGTGCATTTGCCTGCTCCGCGGAAAGCGGTTCTTCCTGTTCCTCGAAACCTTCCGCTTCCATCAAACGCTCCGCACTGGCAATCATAGCGTAGTACTTGGGAAGGTACATTGTAATATTCGCCATGGGCGCCTGCACTTGAGTTACCAGCTGCATAATAGCCGTCATGGTACCATAAGTAACCGTTCCCGCCAAGATACCATAACCGCAATAAATGACTCCCGCCACGTACGCCCCGTGCATTACTGCTCCGAAGCCGAAATTGCAGACATTTGAGAAATGATTTCTCCGCATCCGCACCTTGCGATGCTCCGCCATACGGTCTCCGGCCTGCCGTAACGTCTCTTCCTCTGCAGCAAAGGTCTTTACCACCATAAGACTGCCGAGATGTTCTTGCAAAAATACACGCACCTTACCGTCTGCTTCCTGCATATTCTTATGCATCCGCTTCAACACCTTGCGAAACGAATACGTCAACACAAATAAAAGCACACCTCCGGGAATCAACAGGTACGCAAATCTAGGCTCCAATACAATCATCGCAACCAGTGCCGCCACCAACCGTACCGCCATACCGGTAGCACCGGGAACAATACTTGTGACACCATCTGCAATCACCGTCGTATCCGAAGTCAGACGATTCAACCACTCTCCGGAATGGGTCATAGTCACACGACTGTAGTTTCCGCGCAACAATCGATCAAACAAACGCTCCTTGAAGCAATTCTCTACACCGGAACGACAATATTCCTCCAAAAACCGCAGTGCCGCTCGGAGAAGCATCTGCACCAACACAAGGGTCACGAACAATCCGATATACAGTCCGAAATCGGAACGATTCTTCATCACTGCCGCATCAATGGCTTCCCTCAGAAGCAGCGCATATCCGACACCGCTGACACCCAGAAGCACCTGTACCAAGAGAAGTGCCACCACAAGAAGCTTCTTCTTACCCGTTACCTGACTAAGATAACGCAACGTACTATTATTCTTCATGGTCTCGCCTCTCCTTCCTCACTTGCTTCTGTCAAATGCCCTTACTTCTTAATACTCTTCCGCAACTTCCGCACGCATTTGCACACAAATCGCCATCCACGAATGATAAATGCCCGCACAGGGAAGAAATCACACCACAGATGCACATAGGCGCGGTACCAACCATTTGTCACGGAGATCTCCTTACCGTCTCTAACAACGCCGGTAAGGACACCGAGAATGTGTCGGTCCTCAATCCCGTACTCCCTACACCAACGATTGTCTCCGCAGATAACATAGTCCTTCTCTCGCACCTTCAAGATGCGATGCAACACATACTGTCCGGAATCTCTGCGATATAAGGGCACATCGTATTTCTTCAACCTACCCTCGGCACGCTGGACAATCAACAGATCCCGATGCTGACGCAGTAAGGGCCACATACTGTCGCCCACATTGGTATACACAAGTCTGCCGTGTTTCGCCAACTGCTCCTCGAAGGAAGAACTTTCGGCCTTCCCCGTCACAGCATCCTTTCGAATCTCCTGCTCCATAACTACTCTACAATCGCACCGATACTACGCAACTGTGCGATAATTCTGGCAACGTCCGCAGCGATAACTTCCTTCGGTGCATCGTACTGTGCGTACATTGCTTCTACGATCTGCTCCTCCGTAGTATCTTCCTTCAACTGATCTACGATAAATGCTGCGGTTGCATTGCTACGTACCAAGCCATTGAAGTTGCCCACCATGGAACCGGTTGCCACCATAATCTGCTCATCTCCTGCGTCATGTACCGCAAATTCCTCATGTAATCTCATCGTCATATCCTCCTGTTTGACTCTTCTATTTCATCTCACCTATAGGCGCTTTCTCCGGTCGCATACCTTCGTATGCCACCACTGCCGCCTCCGGGTCCATATTGCATCCAAGCTCATACAATCCCACCTTCGCCGCCAACCGATCCAGCAACTGAAGGATACTCAGCATCTTCATGCGGTCCTGACTACGATAACATTGCTGTATCATCATCGTATACGCCTCCTGCTTGGAAATGCGCCGAATGTGATTCTCCTTATCTCTGGTCAAGATGCAAATAGCCTGCAAGGGCACCTCCGTATTGGTACTTAGATGATGCTTGCCGTCCCAAGGCGTCCCATACACCGTCACTCCCTCCCGGGAAATGCGTAGCAACGGTTTGTCGTCATTTATCATAACGGCGCGTTCGCCGAAATGCTTACGCCACAGCCTCGTGTGGGTGGATTTGCCCGTGCCACTCTTGGCAGTAAACAGATATCCTACGCCATCCACAGCAATAACCGAACCATGAAACAAGATGGTGTCCTTGTCCACCAGCCACTCCGCCAGCTTACGATATACTGCCAAGGTCTCCAGATAATCGTCCGAATAATGATGTACCGGCAAACCCTCCAAACGATCCTCTGCCGCCGAACGTTCCGCCTCATAATCAATATCCGCCTGCGCAATCTCTATGGTGCAGGCAATCTCCGCTTCCGGTACCTCCACCGCATAATCCCGGCAGTATTTCTGCACATACAAGTGTTGCGATACGATATGCACAATCTGCCCTGCGATTCTGTATGTTCCGTGATACACCGACACGCCTCCCCCTATTCTTCGTAATCGCCGATCATGGGAAATGCATACCAGCCTCCGTCCACATAGAAGCACCAATACTCCTCGGTGTCGTCCTCCGTCACCCATTCACCGGCTACATCCTGATAATTCACGGTATACTCCACCGTTACAACCGAAACTTTTTCAATCAGGTTATCATAAATGCCATCATACGCCTCTTTAAAAAGCGCAATTCCTTCGGCATACTTCTCATGCAACGCATCATATTCCACTGCGTCGGCCTTTCTCACCGAATAAGACTCTCCCGTCTCATCCATCCAATCCTTCATCTCCTCGAAGAGTGGCCGGATCTCCGCCAAGTCTCCGCTAATATCCATATTCAACGCGGATTGGCACTTCTCGTTGTATATGGTGGCCTTCACAAATTTATTGTAATCGCACTTGTAAATGCCCTCAAATGCCGCTTTTCCCGCTGCTTCTGCCGAACGATTCGGGGTCATGAATACATTTAGGCATAATACAATTGCCGCAATAACTACCACGGCAACCAACCCTATAATAAATACTTTTCTTCCGGAAGCCTTAATCTTCGCTTCTTGTGACATTCCAACCTCCATCTCGGCTTCCGCCGTTACACTGCTCCGTGACAGTGCCACACAACTTTAAAAATGGCTCCCTTCCGTATCAGAAGGGAGCCAAAGTATTCTGACATTAGTCGTCATATCTGCTCTCAAGAGCATCAATAGTTGTACCAAGAGCGTACCACTTGCTACCGATCTTAACAGCTACATACTTCATAGTATTGGTGTCGGACATATCATCATCCTTGTCACCGTCAACTTCGTATACAACCTTTACTCTGGTCTTAACAATAGCAACACCCTTCAACGCATCGGTATCAGCGTCTCTGTCCTCAAGATACTCAACAACCCAATCCCATTCCTTGTCGTCGTCCTTGATCTTCTCAACTTCCTTAACATCGATCTCGTAGTCGATTTCGATATCCTCGTCTTCCATCTCCTCAAGAGACTCCTCAGCAGAATCCTTAGCTGCATCGTAAGCATCCTCGTAATCATCCTCGTCGAAGATGTCGAGCTTCTTCTGAGCAGTCTTGTTCTTAAGGCTGTACTTGTACATATCGTCTACATCCATCTCAAATGTAGCCTTCAAGTAACCCTTAACTGCCTTCTTCGGAGAACTTCCTACCAAAGCGTTTGCAAGCAAAACAAGAATCAACAATACAACAACAGCAGCTACACCGAGAACGATTCTCTTAAGGTCTGCATTGTTAGCAACTGCCTCCTTAATGTCGTTTACCTTACCGGAAATCACCTCTGCTGCAGAAGCATCGTCGTCTACGATCTCTTCGCCGATCTTAGCGCCACAGTAATCACATACCTGTGCATCGTCTGCGATCTGTCTACCACATTTTGTACAAAACATCTCTCTCATCCTTCCTCATATCATTTATTCATATCCATGCACCTTCTTTGCCATCATAATCCGGCAAAATGCGACGCATTTCTATAGGGTAACTATAACTTATTTTCTTCGTATTTGCAATATCAAAAGTACTTTTTTTTCGGAAACCCGCGGTTTTTTTGAGAAATGAGCCATACTAGGCTTAGGGGTTCCCTTGACATTTGCCTATGCGATGCGTAAAATGTGTTATGAACGAACAGTTATTCAGTTTTTTACGGAGGACCTTATGGACAAGGTGTGCTGCTGCGACAAACATACACCCATTTTGCTCTGTCAAGATGCTACGCTGGGTTATGACAACCAAGTGGTCATTGACAAGCTTTCCTTTTCTTTGTATCCCGGGGATTATCTCAGTATCGTGGGAGAGAACGGTTCCGGCAAGTCTACGCTTATGAAGACCATGCTGGGTCTGCTTCGCCCGCTGGGCGGTTCCATCCGCGTGAATTGTACCAAGGGAAGCGGCTGTATCGGATATTTGCCTCAGCAGACACAGGCACAACGGGACTTTCCGGCTACGGTTCGAGAGGTGGTGCTCTCCGGATTCCTTGCCAAGAGCGGGTTGCGCCCCTTCTATACGAAGGAGGAGAAGGCGCAGGCAGAGCATACCATGGAACGTCTGCACATTGCCGAATTGCAGAACCGTTGTTACCGTGAACTGTCGGGCGGTCAACAACAGCGCGTATTGTTGGCGAGAGCCCTATTGGCAGCCCACGAGATT
Organism: Lachnospiraceae bacterium; assembly: GCA_045546575.1. Taxonomy (GTDB): domain Bacteria; phylum Bacillota; class Clostridia; order Lachnospirales; family Lachnospiraceae; genus ISDg. The sequence goes on from JAZQDC010000004.1 coordinate 152,575, forward strand.
CTTATGTTGGACGAGCCGGTGACGGGTTTGGACCCGGCGGCTTCTCAGGAACTGTACGAAACCTTACAAGTATTGAACAAGGAAGACGGTATGACGATTATCGTAGTTTCCCACGATATTAACAATACCATCGTGCATTCCTCGAAGATTCTCCACATTGCAAAGAATTCATACTTCTTCGGCACACCGGCGAAGTACATGGTCAGCGAGGAATCCAAGCTGTTCTTCCCCCCGGACGAAGACTGATTTTATTACGATATGAGAGGAAAGGAGCTACTAATATTATGCTTGAAGCTTTGAAGAAAGAAGTATTGGAAGCCAATCTGTTACTTCCGAAGTACGGTTTGATTACATTTACATGGGGTAACGTGTCAGGTATTGACCGCGAGAAGGGTTTGGTTGTTATTAAGCCCTCCGGCGTGTCCTACGAGGAGATGACCGCCGATGATATGGTAGTTGTGGATCTGGATGGAAATGTGATAGAGGGCAAGTTGAACCCCTCCTCCGACACCCCCACGCATTTGGCATTTTATAAGGCTTGGCCGGAAGTTGCCGGTGTTGTTCACACCCACAGCCGCTATGCTACCACTTATGCACAGGCAGGTCTTGATATCGTTGCGGGAGGTACCACTCACGGTGACTATTTCTACGGAGATATCCCTTGCACACGTTACATGACTCCCGAAGAGATTCAGGGTGCTTACGAACTGGAGACCGGCAACGTAATTATTGCAACATTTGCCGAGCGAGGCATTGATCCCATGCAGATTCCCGCTGCACTGGTTCGCTCCCACGGTCCCTTCGCTTGGGGAACCTCTCCTGCGGATGCGGTACATAACGCAGTTGTGTTGGAAGAGGTGGCATTTATGGCAATGAACAGTCAATTCCTGCTGGGTGGCGACGTTCCTTGCATGCAGAAGGAGTTGCTGGACAAGCACTATCTTCGCAAGCACGGTGCAAATGCCTACTACGGCCAGAAGAAATAATTTCGGTTGTGCCAATGCACAGCCTCTAAGATGTGGGGCATAGCTTATGACGCATAGATTGCAGAAAACATTACGAACTTCCGCCCTGGGGCTTCTTCTTGTGGCAACCCTCCTCTTGGGTTGCCCGGAGGGAGTCTCCGGGCTGTTCTGCATTTCATCGGCAGTGGCAGCGAATACATCGGAGGATAGTAGCAGTGATGCGGGTACGGATTCCGGAGACAAATCTTCCAATAGTACCACCGCAGATCCCACCGAACCCATTCTGCCCGGTGGTCCTACCATTGAATCCAAAGGTGCCGTAGTCATGGAAGTCTACTCCGGCGCAGTATTGTACGCCAAGAACGGGACGGATTCTCTGTCCCCTACCAGCCTTACGAAGCTTATGACCGGCTTGCTGGCATTTGAACGCGCCACCCTTACAGACACGGTATCTTGCTCTTACAAGTCCATTCACGGCATCGGAAGCAGCGTTACTCGGGTAGGTCTCGAGGAAGACGAGCGTATGTCCGTCAGCGATATGCTTCACGCCATCTTGGTGGCCTCTGCGGATGAAGCAACCTATGCTCTGGCAGAGAAGATGGGCGGCGGCAATATCAACACCTTCCTGAAGTTGATGAACGACCGCATGACACAACTGGGCGGCGTGAATACGAATTTCACCAGTGCCACCGGCACGGGAGGCAGTACTCAGACCTCTTGCGCCTACGATATCGGTCTCGTGGCTTGCACCTTGGCCAGATATCCGGCATTTATGAAGATTGCGGGACTCAAATGGTACGAACTCCCCGCCACCAACCTTAATGATGCTCGTGTTATCGCTCAGACTCACAAGTTCATCCGCCAGACCCTAACCTACGATTACGCCAAGGCCGGCAAATCCGGCGGCAGCGACCCGAACGGTCGCTATTCCCTCTGCACCTACGCGGAACGAAGTGGCATGACTATCGTGGCCATTGTACTTGGCAGTCCTTCGGACAGTGCCGCCTACGACGATACCGTGTCCATTTTGAACTATGCATTTGAGAATTACGAAGCATTTTCCCTGAAGAAACTACAAGGACAGATTAGTGACAACTATACGGGACTCTTCGACGACTGTCCCATGTTCAGCCAAAATGAAACCGAACTGGTCTACGCAGACGACGATTCCACAGTAGTACTTCCCCTGGGTGCCGATCTAACACAGATCAACAAATCCATCGAATATTTCGACGTGCCGGAGTACGTGCACGGCGAAAATGTCATCGGACAGATCAGTTATCACTATCAAGGCAAGATTGTAGGACGATCCGATATCATTTTCTTTAACCAAGAGCACCCCATGTCCCAAGCGGAATTTGATGCTGTCTGGCCCAAATTCCTGCTTCCGCCTTCCGTACTGGTATCACAAGGCGGTACCGGAGTACCGGACACCCCCGACGACACAGACGATCCCGAACCGGAGGCAACCGTAACCCCGGTACCGGAGGAGCCGAAGGAGAAGGAAGACGATCCGAAGTCCGGTGCACGAATCGGTGCTATTGTTCTATTCGTTCTAACATTTGTTGTATGCTTAATTGTCATCTATGTGGTCCTTCCCTACCGACAACTGAAGAAGAACCGCCGAAGAAGACGATTGTAATCACTTCATTTATTTTTTTCCTTTTCGGACCTCGCAATTTTCCCGTTGCGAGGTCCTATTCTTGCAATTCTCAGGTGCGCCGAAAGGCAAAGATGCAGTAAAGAAAGCCTCGAGGATATTGACGCATTTTCCCCTTCCCTCTATAATTTCTCCTGTGAGCAAATGCAAACTAGGATACCAATAACTACAGAACTATGATATAATTCATACGTGGACTTCGTCACGGAGGTAAGTATGACTAGATACAAACGACTAATTACCGATGCCATATTCACATTGGCAATTCTACTTATTATGTTCCTATTGAGCCTGTGGATACAGGATTTGCTCCAGACAAGAACCCTCATTCCCATGATCTTCGTCTTGGGCGTCTTTCTCGTATCCTGGCGCACACAAGGCTACTTTTGGGGCATCACCGCCTCTCTTATCAGCGTACTTGCGGTGAATTATGCATTTACCTATCCCTACTACGCCATTGACCTCATTTCCCCGGAATGCGTGTCCTCTGCCATCGTTATGCTGGTGGTGGCCACTATGACCGGTGCGTTGACAACGCGAATCAAACGCCAAGAACAGATCAAAGCCGAAAGCGAGCGTGAACGTATGCGCGCAAATCTACTGCGAGCGGTTTCCCACGATCTCCGCACACCGCTAACCACCATCTACGGCTCTTGCTCGGCGATAATCGAGAATTACGACTCCCTGCGAAAGGATCAGCATATCAAGCTCCTACGAGAAATGCACGAAGACTCGCGCTGGCTCATTCGAATGGTAGAAAATCTTCTGTCCGTCACTCGCATTGACGGGGATCGTGTACAGGTAACCAAGGTTCCCACAGTTCTTGAGGAGCTCATCGATGCAGTACTACTGAAGTTCCGCAAGCACTACCCCGACCAATCGGTAGAAGTGGACATTCCCGAAGACTTTATCAGCATTCCTATGGACGCCATGTTGATTCAACAGGTACTAATCAATCTCTTGGAAAATGCAGTACAACACGCCAAGGGTATGACAACATTGACACTCCAAGTAACCACTACCGGCAACTGGGCTCGCTTCTCTGTCACCGACGACGGCTGTGGCATCCCCCCCAGTCACATGGAGAAGCTGTTCTCCGGTTATCTGGAACACTCCGAAGCCCCCACCGACGGGAGCCGCCAAGGCATGGGCATCGGACTCTCCGTATGTTCCACAATTATTACCGCCCACGGAAGCGAGATTCACGCGGAGAATCGGAAATCCGGCGGAACATCCTTTTACTTTTCTCTGGAAATGGAGGCCGTGTGAAAAACACACGTGGAATATGTATGAGCAATAACAAATTCAAAATCCTTGTCATCGAGGACGAAAGCAACATCCGAAGCTTTGTAGAGACCATCTTGGAGGCCAACGGCTACCAGGTCATTACCGCCGGCACATACCGCCACGGAATGATGATGTTTTCATCCCACGTTCCGGACCTGTTGATTCTGGATCTGGGACTGCCGGACGTAGACGGACTGGAGATGATTCGCGCCATTCGAAGCACCTCGGGCACTCCCATCTTAGTACTTTCCGCCCGTACAAATGAGAGCGATAAAGTCTCTGCCTTGGATCTAGGCGCAAATGACTACATTACCAAGCCCTTCGGCACCGCAGAATTGCTGGCAAGAGTCCGTGCCGCCTTGCGTAACAATCATTCTCGCCTAAGCGAAGGTACATTTACCGGCGGTCGCTTCGAAGTGGAGGATCTGATCATCGACTACGACAAACGGCAAATTACCGTGGGTGGTAAGGAGGTAAAGCTTACCCAGACCGAGTATAACATCGTAGCACTGCTTTCGGAACATCCGGGCAAGGTGCTCACTTACACCAATATCATCAAGAAGATCTGGGGCGCCTCCGACATGGGTAGCGTGAAGAAGCTCCAAGTAAATATGGCGAACATCCGCAAGAAGCTGGGCGACAAGCCAGGCGACAACCGATATATCATCAATGAATTGGGTGTCGGGTATCGTATGCAGGAAGGTTCCCTGTAGAATTATCGAAATAAAACGTATATCAAGTTCTTTTCTTTGCCGCATTTTTACTATTTATGTGTTATAGTACGGACAGAACTTCGTATGAATACAATACGATGCATGTACACAATCCATTCGGTACATGTAGTTGGCAATGGCCACGGTCACAATAAACGGAGGTAAGAAATGAACATTCTGTACGAAAATTTATTATGCATCACATGGCAGCAAATTCTTATGTGGGGCATCGGCGGTTACCTAATCTTTCTGGCAATCAAAAAGAACATGGAACCGGCGCTGTTGCTCCCTATGGGATTTGGTGCCATTTTAGTTAATCTCCCGAACTCCGGAGCAAAGGCCGTTTTGGATACGCTCTTTGAAATCGGTATTGATAACCACGAGCTCATGCCGCTGCTACTCTTCATTGGAATCGGTGCTATGATCGATTTCGAACCGCTGCTTACCAATCCGAAACTAATGCTCTTCGGTGCCGCGGCACAATTTGGTATATTCCTTACTCTATGTCTTGCATCCTTGCTGGGCTTTGAGTTGAACGATGCAGCTTCCGTTGCGATTATCGGTGCGGCAGACGGCCCCACCTCTATCTTCGTAGCAAATATGCTGGGTTCCGGTTACACTGCCGCAATTATGGTGGCCGCCTACTCTTATATGGCGCTTGTACCCATGGTACAGCCTCCGATTATTCGTCTGTGTACAACCAAGAAGGAACGCCTTATTCGTATGAGCTATACCGACAAGAAAGTATCCCGGACTACAAAGCTTCTATTTCCGATCCTTGTTACGGTGCTGGTTGGTCTTGTAGCTCCCGATGCAGTAGCCCTTATCGGCTTCTTGATGTTCGGTAATCTCATTCGTGTATGTGGCGTAGTAGATTCCTTATCCGAGACCGCACAGAACGTACTTGCTAACCTTATCACTATCCTCCTCGGTATCACCATCGCTTCCCGTATGACCGCTGCAGAGTTCCTGCGTACAGAAACCTTATTGATTCTCGGTCTCGGTCTTGTAGCATTTGTCTTCGATACCTTCGGTGGTGTTATGTTGGCGAAGTTCATGAACCTCTTCACCAAAGAGAAGATCAATCCCATGGTTGGTGCAGCAGGTATCTCCGCATTCCCCATGTCGGCTCGTACCGTTCATAAGATGGGATTGGCAGAAGACAACCAGAACTATCTTCTCATGCACGCCATCGGCGTAAACGTTTCCGGCCAGATTGCTTCCGTTATTGCGGGTGGTCTGATCTTGGGAATCGTCGGAGGTATGTAACGAGAATTCTAAATTGTGAAACATAGAGACTCATTTTCCGAGAAAGGAGACTGTATATGAATATTTCATTGGATCTAATGCTCAAGGCTCTCCCCATCATGGGCCAGGGAATGCTTGGTATCTTCGTAGTGACGCTGGTTATTATTCTGGCAGTGACAGTACTGAACAAGGTGACCGAAGAGAAGCCCGACAACAACGTTACTGAGTAAATTGAAATATCGCATAAAAGAGAGCGTCGTGACGTGAGCCACGGCGCTCTTGTTGGTTAGTTCTGTTTGTGTAAGATGATCTTGTCATAGCCGAGGTCTGGGCCGTCAAAGTATTCAATATCATAGAGTGTAAGTTTGTCCTTTCCGATAGACAGCCACATACTTGCCGACAGAAGGAACGTCTCCTCTGTCTCTCCGGGCCATGTCACATATATTTGCACGATAGTACCTCGTTGTCCGAAAAAAACATCCATCATCTCGCCGTTAATCTCCATCTGACAAGACAGTGTACCATCTTCCTTTCCGGTAACATACATTCTTGGGCTATCGGACACCCATGTCACTCCTGCCTCAAAATCCATGTTATCTCTCTGCCATATATGTACCCCTACCATGACACAGATACACAGGAATATAAGACCTATGCACAGGCCTACTGTAAGTACTATGTAGAATAGTGGACTTCGATTCTTGCTCATCAATTGCTCCTTCTCCAGACAACAAGGGTTACTTCGTTCTCCGTGCTACGTACAATTCGACCATCTTCAT
>JAZQDC010000005.1:0-328542 GCA_045546575.1 Lachnospiraceae bacterium
GATGTTATCGCTTACAGTCCGGAGGCTTATGCAGAAGGACGTATCAACAATAGTTCCAACGCGAACCTTGTTGAGGCAATGAAGCGTATGGTAAGTCGGAGGCCAAGCGGTCTTAGGAAGACAACACTTAGCTACAACTCCTTGGCTCACAGAACGACATGGCTACGATCCGACTTCCGAGAAGAACGTAACCTACACAACAGATTTGAATGCAGTAGGCAATGAGTACAAGGCAATTTCCAAGGTATTTGCAGCAGCAGAGTACGGCAAGACCATCTTCGCTTGTGCGAAGTTCGTAGATACCGATGGCAATGTCCACTACAGTGATGTTATCGCTTACAGTCCGGAGGCTTATGCAGAAGGACGTATCAACAATAGTTCCAACGCGAACCTTGTTGAGGCAATGAAGCGTATGGTAACCTATGGTGAGTATGCGAAAGTTTATTTTGAATCTTTAAGTGAGTAGCGCAGAATGCCACACCGAGGGTGTGAAAGTATTTTGCAAATTATACATGCGAGGTCTCCTGTGATATGATAGCATAAACATCACGGGAGACCTTTTATCATGGTGAGAAAAGAATTCAATTGCGAAATAAAACAACACGGTTACGCTTGCGTTAACCGTGTCGTTGTTTCTTATTATGATGATATGATGTTTTAATTCTGCGACTGGATAAATCTCTTCAAAGCATCCATGGACTCGTCGCTGATACAGTGTTCGATACGACATGCGTCCTCTGTTGCAATCTTGGGATCGACACCGATTCGGGTCAACACTTCGGTAAGAATGGTATGTCGCTCGTAAATCTTCTTGGCAATCTCCAAGCCCACTTCTGTTAATGTCAAATGTCCATCGTGAGCATCCATAATGACATAATCAGCTTGCTTTAATAAACCAATGGCGCGACTGACGCTAGGCTTAGAATACCCCAAATGCTCGCATACATCAATGGAACGTACAAAATTATTCTTCTGAGAGAGAACGTAAATGGTTTCAAGGTACATCTCTCCGGATTCTTGTAAATGCATAAGCCCCTCCTATACACAAATAAACAGGTAGTTCTATCTACGAATTTATAAGAATAGAATATCATAGAATCCATGGGAATTCAAGCAAAACCCGTAGTTGCAGTGATGAAAAACGTCGATTCAATATATTTTCAAAAAAGATGAAAATAAATAGTTGACAAACAAAAACAAAGCGGTTATAATGCGTATGGTTAGGACAGACTAACTGATTTTTTATTCCTTTGGTTAGTTTGGGCTAATTGCCTTGAAGTACATAATTAGGTCGGAGACGGTCATTTGGGTGGATCGGACTCGAAAGGACAGTTATTTAGGAGATGCGTATGAATTTAGCGATTGCAGAGGTTGGTAAGGATTACATCATTCAGCGTATCGATACGGATGACGAAGAGTTGAATGCGTTTTTGTTTTCCTTGGGATGTTATGCCGGAGAGGCAATTACGGTTGTTTCTCGTCGGAAGAACAGCTGTGTTGTTTCTATTAAGGACGGTAGATACAATATTGATATGCAGCTGGCTGAGGCAATTAAGGTTCAATAAGCCTGCGAAAGAGACAGAGGGCAATATGCCTTTTGTTTTTTGAAGATGGGTTAGCATAACCTAACCGTGGATTGGTGTTTTACAGCATAGTCTGTGAAATGATACATGTATTTTATTACAGGAGGATTTTAAGATGAGAATTGCTTTGACGGGTAATCCCAATAGCGGTAAGACCACAATGTACAATGCGCTCACCGGTCGTGTAGAGAAGGTCGGAAACTGGGCAGGTGTTACCGTTGAGAAGAAAGAACACCCGATTAAGAAGAGCTTCTACAGCGGAGCTACGGAATTGGTGGCAGTTGATTTGCCCGGTGCTTACTCCATGTCTCCTTTCACTTCCGAGGAGAGCATTACCAGTTCTTATGTTAAGAATGAGAAGCCGGATGCGATTGTAAACATCGTGGACGCAACCAATCTGAGCCGTAGCTTGTTCTTTACAACGCAGTTATTGGAACTTGGCGTTCCGGTGGTTGTAGCGTTGAATAAGACCGACATCAATGAGAAGAAGGATACGCAGATTGATGAGAAGGCACTGGCTGAGAAGTTGGGGTGTCCGGTAATCAAGACGGTTTCCACATCCGGCGACGGTTTGAAGGAGGTTATTGAGGCTGCAGTTGCTTTGAAGGGAACTAACCAGAAGGCACCCTATATCCAAGGACAGGTTGATCTTTCGGACAAGGCGGCAGTAGTAGAGGCCGACAAGAAGCGTTTTGTGTTTGTAAATGATATTGTAAAGAGCGTTGAGAATCGTAAGGTTGCAACCAAGGATAAGAATATTAACGATACCATCGATGCAATTCTTACAAATAAGATTGCAGGTGTTGTAATCTTTGCAGCAGTTATGTGGTTTGTGTTCTGGGTATCTCAGGCATGGTTGGGACCTTTGATTGCAGACACTGTAGTAGGTTGGATTGAAGCATTTGGCGAATTCGTTGCCGGTAAGGTAGAGGGGGCTGCTCCTATTTTGCAGACCATTCTTGTTGATGGTATTATCGGCGGTGTAGGTGCTGTTATCGGTTTCTTGCCTCTTGTTATGGTTATGTACCTACTTCTTGCGTTGCTTGAAGATTGCGGTTACATGGCACGTGTTGCTGTAATACTTGATCCGATTTTCAAGAAAGTCGGTCTCTCCGGTAAGTCGATAGTGCCCCTTGTTATCGGTACCGGTTGTGCAATTCCGGGCATTATGGCTTGTCGTACCATTCGTGACGAGAGAGAAAGAAGAGCAACCGCTATGTTGACTCCCTTTATTCCTTGTGGCGCTAAGATTCCCGTAATCGCTTTGTTTGCGGGTGCATTCTTCCCGGAATCTAACTGGGTTTCTCCTGTATGCTACTTCGTAGGTATTTTGTTGGTATTCCTCGGAGCACTTCTTGTTAAGGCAATTACCGGATACAAGTACAGAAAGTCCTTCTTCATCATTGAGCTTCCGGAGTACAAGGTTCCTAGCATTTGGGGCGCTATTGTTACTATGCTTATGAGAGCAAAGGATTACATCATCAAGGCAGGTACCATTATTCTTGTGTGCAATGCAGTAGTAAGTATTATGGCTTCCTACTCTTGGAGCTTTGCAGAGGTAGAGCCTGCGGATTCCATTCTTGCAGATATTGCTTCTCCTTTTGCAGTTATTTTGATTCCTCTTGGTTTTGGCGTATGGCAGATGGCCGCAGCGGCAATTACCGGTTTCATTGCTAAGGAGGAGGTTGTTGGTACCCTTGCTGCTGTATATGCAGTTAGCTCTATCAATGAGGATTTCGAGCTTGCTTCTACCGCATTGGGTTCCGGTGCAGAGATGTTCGGTATTACCGCAGTAGCTGCTCTTGCATATCTTATGTTTAACTTGTATACACCTCCTTGCTTCGCTGCAATCGGTGCTATGAACTCTGAGATTAAGTCTAAGAAGTGGTTGTTCGCAGGTATCGGACTTCAGTTTGCAGTTGGTTACATTGTTGCTTTCCTTATCTACCAGATTGGTACGCCTATTGCATACGGCAAGGTTGGCGAAGGTTTGGTTGGCGGTTTGATTGGTGTTGTTGCGATTGTGGTAGTAATTACAGCACTTGCAATCAACTCCAGAAAGAAAGCAATTGCAGAGTACAAGAAATAATTATGTGTTAAGAAGATAGGTGTATGGATATGACGGATATTTGGATTAACATAATCGTTATCGCCATTTTGATTGTAATTATCGGTGGTGCAATAGCCTATATCGTGAAGGAGAAGAAGAAAGGCGTAAGATGCATTGGTTGCCCGGCGGCCGGTACATGTGCTCGCAGTGGCGGTAAAGGGAATGCCGGTAGCTGTGGCGGATGCGGAACTTCTTCCGATGAACATGAAACGTAATGGCAGAGATTGATCTGCAGGGAGAAAGGATTGTCGTAAAGGCAGTCCTTTTTTCTTGACATCGGTTCCGAGAGTTAGTATGATGAGTTTGTGGCGTAGAGTCCGCAGAAGTCGTAGCACATAGCTACAGGGAGGTAGGAACGATGGAGAGACGTTGTCCGTGTTGCGGTTATTATACATTGGTGGGTTCCGGTTCGAAGGAGTACGACATTTGCCCGGTCTGTTATTGGGAAAATGACCCTTGGCAGGCGAAGAACCCGGAAGAAGCAGACGGTGCGAATGCAGTAAGTCTACAGGAGGCTCGCAGTAATTTTGCCGTCTTTGGTGCTTGTGAGGAACGTTGGAATGCACGCGTGCGGAAGCCTTACGGAGAAGAAGTCTATGCAATTTTGAATCTAAAGGAAATTCCGGAGCGTTTGGATGAGACTGCACAGTGGTTTCATTCGAAATGGGGCGTGCCGGTGGAAGCGTATGTGGAGAGCATGCGGGATGCCATGAAGACAGAGAACGGCGTGCCGGATTGGTACGTTGCCGTGGATACGGAGGGAGCCATCATCGGAGGTGCCGGAATTATTGAAAATGATTTTCACGATCGACCGGATTTGGCGCCGAACCTGTGTGCCCTGTATGTAGAGCCTTCTCACCGAAATCTCGGTATTGCCGGAGCATTGCTTCGCACTGCTTGTGAGGCTATGAAGGAGACCGGAAGAGGGTGGTTGTACCTGATTACGAACCATACATCATTTTATGAGCGTTATGGTTGGGAGCATTATGACATGGTAAATGAAACTTATGGCGATACGGCGAGAATCTATCGCAAGCAACTGTAGAAGAAAATACAAACGACCTCACGGCAAAAGTGGCGGAAGTCCGCCGAAGGCCGGAGGTCGTTTTATGTTGTATAAGCAGTTTGTAGGACGAGTCCCGGAATGAAATGTCCGGTATACAAAACTATTGAAGAAGCCACTGGCTATCCAGCCAATCCACTCTGGTACGAATCCATACGATCAGGTCCTGAGAGCAATAGGTTGCCCATTCTTCGATGAAATTGAGATCATCCCAGTACATCTCGATAAGGGCTTCTTCTGCAGTAAAACAAGCTTCTAAAGTATTGGCGGATTGAAGCTCCGTCCAACGCTCACGAACCATGTCTATGAACCAGTCTTGGGTCATTAACAAAATGAACCACGGATTAGAACGATCCCCATATTGATCGACAAAGTCTTGTGCGGTGAAAGCACCGGCATAATAGTGTCCGGTAGCGTCATCGGAATACGCCCAGTTAAAATCCCAAGGGGATGTAAAGCGCAGCTTCGGGCAAGTACTTTCTTGAGAAAAATCAATGCACATGTAGAAGCTTCCTTCTCCGCAGTCATAGTCGTGAATGATTTCGTAGAGAATGTAAATATCCACTACCGATTCTAAATCCAGAAGAGCGTCGGCAACTTCTTTTGCACTCTTGTAATCACAGGAGATACGTTTGCCTTTAGAATCTACCCCATAATAATTTCCGTTTGCACAAGCCTCATACAGTACGGCGAACAATTCGTTCATGTAGTTTTCTATAAAAGTAACCTGATTATCCGAATAAATGTCGCTCTTGATGGAATATTCCGCAGATACAAAATCTCGTGTGACGCCTTCCAAGTCTGTGGCAGAGCCGTAGGCGTAGTTCTGAGTGAAGAAATGACCGTCAACCTCGCTCCATGCATAGTTATCGATTTCTAAATAGTATCCGATGTCAGTGCCGGTATAGTCCGTAGGCACCTCGGTAATGTTCACACGCTCGTCATGAACCTGACACTGTTCACACAGCAAGTAAATGCCTTGAAATTCTTCGTTGACATAGAGGTAGACAAAATGACTGTCGGAGCAGAAGTTGCCGTTTCGGAGAATGGATCTGCCCATGCGAAAAGCAATGTCATTTCGTATCAAATCCCACTCCGTCTTTAAGAGTACCCAACTGCGGCACTGTGCACCGTCGTTGAGTCCGAGAACGGACTGCTTCGTATCGAATTTGATCCGATAGGGAACGGTAGTGTTTCGAATGGCATCTTCGTCACCGAACTGTGCACTGGAGTTGCCGCGCACCTTGATTCCCGCAGGAAGCTCCTCAAGGACGTAAGCATCGTCGCAATTGAAGAGGTCTACTACGCAGGTGACGTAGAAGTCTCTGGACACAATCTCGGCACGTCCCGCCGTATAGACACTGACAATGGGGAGAGAGTGACCTTCGGAAATGTCATTATAGAAGGATTGTTTCTCATCCTTGGACGGTGCAATGGTAGGCGTCGGCGTAGGAGTGGCTGTGGGAGATGGAGTGGCTGTGGGGGTCGGGGCCTTCGTGGGGCTAGAAGTGACAGATGGTACTGAAGAAAGCGTGGCGTCTTCGCTACCTGTTGTTGTGTCGGAACAAGCGGTAAAGGCCGTCAAGGTAAATAAAACTAATATAAATATAGCTAACATACTTTTTTTTAATCGTTGAACGGGATGGGACATGAGTGGTTCCTCCATAAAAGATGGTATTAACAATATTATATCATCGGTAGAGGAGTTCTGCAAGAAAAGTAGATGTAGTATTTCATTGTAGCAAGTGTAAAAGGAAAGAAATTGAATGTTTTTTGATTTGGTATTGACAACCGCTTTTTACCTGATGTATAATGAATACAAATAAAGGTGAAAGGCAGGTTGCCCGTATGTACGCAAAGGATATGCTACGTAGGTACCGTAGCGACGCGACCTCTCTTTCCGAAGCACATTTGACGGAAGTGAGACTACAATTAAAGATCTCTATACAAGGCGCATAGGTAGATATTGAACTGCGCCCCTTCGCCGGGCGGTGAGTCCGAGGGTGGATGGCAGTTCAAGGGTCTGGCTGTGCGCTTTTTTGCTACTTGGGTATATCAACCGATGATAAGGAGGCTATAGAGATGAGAAAGTTTCGTGTGTCGATGGCATTATTATTAACCATTACATTATTGTTGTCTATGTTCTTGGGATTCGCACTAGGGGAGGAAGAGAATGTATTCTCTCCCGAAGAAGCCATAGAGATGGAAGCAGGTACGGAATCTGTTGAAGACGGAACTTCGGAAGAACTGCTAGAGGAAACACTTCCCGGGGACGAGCTATCAGAACCAACGCTCTCCGAAGAAAATGCGACGAACTTCAAGTTGCCGGATATTGAGCAGCTACTGGGTCCTAGCGATATTACTTATGTTGACCGCTTAGTAGAAGCGGAGGAGGATTTATATACCTTCGTATTTTTGAATGAAGATGGAACTCGAACCAAACGGTTGTACAGTCATCCGGTGAAGTATATCGATGAAAATGGTTCCATTCATGATATCACCACGGATATCAAGGCCTTAGAAAACGGAGCATTTCAAACGGAAGACAATGCAATTCTTACGACGTTTGCCAAGCATCTGACGGATGGAATTACTTTGGCACATGGAGATATCAGTATTAAGATGACACCACAGCTTCCGACGACCACCGGAAGTCTTGCCACCTCACCGATGCAGATCGGAAGTCTGTCAGAGGATTTCAAAACCGTAAGCTACCCATATATGGACAAAACCACGCTGGAATATGAGCTAACCTATACCGGTTTCAAAGAAGACATCGTTGTAAGCGAGTATACCGGTCAGACCGAGTATAGCTTCCTACTTAGTACAGGCGGTCTATACCTTCACGAGGAGGAAGGTTCGTACTATCTCATAGACGACGAAGATACCGTGAGAGCTACCATCGGTGACATCATTATCTTCACCGCAGACGAACGTAACAATACATTCGGAAGTATGTCTGCTGTTACAATCAAAGCCGGACAAGAATACCTTCTTACGATTCATGTGGATGCGGAGTATCTTGCGGATGAAGCGACGGCATATCCCATCCGTATTGACCCTACCATTGAGGTAAACTATGACAATGACGGTTCCGGAGCGATTCAGGATGTCACAATTAACAGTAATGGTGGTTCTAGCGGAACATCCGGCTCGTTATTTGTCGGATTGAGAGAGAGTAGCGGTATTGCTCGAATCTTAATGCGCTTTCCGGGATTGGACTTGAGTGATGTGGCATCGGCAAGCAACATCACCACGGCGTATGTGGAGATTCGTGACGTTATGTGTGAGAGTACCGCCATGGCAGTGTCCTGTTATACATTTACGGGAAATGCGTGGGAGGAGTCTACGGCGAATTGGTCCAATGTGAGTCCGAATAGTTATTCTACCTTGTTGTCAAGTAATACGATTTCGTATTCCAACGGAACGTCGCAGACCACGGCCCATCGGTATCGGTTTAATGTTGTTGCAGCGGTAAAGGGATGGAAGGATGGTACGTTAAGTCAGAGCAAAGGAATTATATTCAAACCGGCTGCTAGTGTGGAAAGTGGAAGTACGTATATACATAAGACATTTGCATCGTATAATCGTGCTTCATATAAACCGTCTCTTACGGTGACTTATAATTCGAATATTACATTGAACTATACCAGTACGTCTGTTCAAGAGGGAAGTACGAAGACCCTTACGGCAACGACCAGTCCCAGTGGACTTAGTGTTACTTGGACATCAAGCAATACAGCCATAGCAACCGTAAGTTCTGCGGGAGTTGTTACCGGTAAGAAGGCGGGAAAAGTGACTATTACTGCAACTGCAACGGATTCTACGGGCGCACGACATAGTACGTATTGTACCGTGTATGTGTATATAAAAACCGGTGTGTATTACATACAAAATAATTACTCGAAGTTATACCTTGAAGCATACAACGGACAGGTTAATCCTCAGACAAATGTGCAGCAGAACTCAAAACGTTCGTCTACAGCATTGATTAGTTATCGACTTGCCCAGCAATGGAGGATAAAGCATCTCGGCAACGGATATTATAGCATACGACCGATGCACAAGTTAAATATGGGATTAGAAGTGACGAGCAATAATGCAGATATCTTCAATATTGGTACTACCGATACATTGGCCGGTGTTCCTACTATCGGTAAGTGGACAATAGAATATGCTACAAATGGATATGTGTTTAAGCATAATGGATCGAATAGTTATGCGTTACAAGCCCCTAATACTTCTGCGGAAGTGGGTGGGAATATATCTGCGGTCACATACTCCTCAATGCTCTTGTGTTGTCATTGGAGTTTTGAGGAGATTACATCAATTGAAGAGAAAGTGCTTATATATAACACTGCAACTGGCTCGTATAGTACAAGTGCTAAGAAAGCTATTCCCGTGGGAACATCGCATACGCTTTTATCGTTAGAGTTAACTGCGGCCGTGGTCTCGGGTTCAACTATTTCACAATCTGTGGATTGGGAATCTTCGGACCCCTCTGTTGCGACTGTTAATAGAAGCACCGGTGCGGTAACGGCACTGAAACCAGGGGAGACTACGATTACAGCGAAACCTTCGCAAAGTACAGAAACTTCATCGGCTTCCTATACGCTGGTTGTAATCCCATTTGCTTCGGGCACATATTATATTCATAATTTGGGCAATTCGGAGTATTATCGATATCTACAAATTGACAATGCGGATTCGCCGAACTATTCAACAGCCGGAGCCTCAATGGAGCAATGGACATTTAATGCGGGGAGTCAACAACGTTGGATATTGACATCTACAGGCGGGGGTTACTACAAAATTATTTCAGAGGTAAGCGGACTTGCGCTCACTGTAGAAAATAGTGATGTGCGTACAGCTAACGCTACGGTTGTTCAACGTAGTTATAGTAGTGCATTGACGCAGGAGTGGAGAATATCTCCAACATCAAGCGGAGCATATTGCATTGTTCCTCGGTGTGCAGATGTTTACAGTACCGGTTTTTCGCTGGCGGTTGCTAACAGTGCGGGGGATGGTGCAGTGGTTCAACAGAGAACTTATACAAGTGATACCAATTACGGAGATGAGTGGAAGGTATATAAGGCTGGAACCGATATTACACTACTTGGAGTTCGAGACACAGAGCATGATCATGTCACTTGTTTTGGGGCTACGGTGTCCTGTTTGAGTGATTTGAACTATAATGGAGTTTATAGTCTGTATTCCGATACTGTGAGTAAAAATACTGTTCTGGATTTGCTGGAACAATCGAGCGTGTTCATTAGCAGAAGTCACGGACAGGGTAGTGATTCTTCATCGTGCATTCTGCTATATAATGAAATGATGTATTCAGATAAAGATAAGTTGTCTACAGAAGATATTTATGACTATTCTACGAATACTGCACATGTCGATCTGAGCAACCTTGATTTGGTTATGTTTGTTGGATGCTATACGGCGTATGGCGGTTCAAGTGGCAAAAACATTGTGAATGCTGCTCATGCGGCAGGAGCAAATTGCGCAATTGGATTTAAAAAAAAGGTTCTCTGTGTTGCGGCAAATACGTGGACAGAAAAATTCTGTGAGGGCTTGGCAAATGGACTTTCGGTAGATGCTGCAAAAAAGCATGCGTTAGATGAAGCAACAAAGGCACATTTTGATGAGGAGTATCCGCTTAATCTTGACTCGTGCTACATTATTTATAACTGACAGGGAGAAAACTTATGAAACGATTTACATTATATATTACATTAATGATATTTATACTAAGCGCGTGTGCATCGGGAAAAAAAGATTCTGAGCGGCGTGAATACGATTATGAGATATATCTAGCTACTACAGAGGGAGAAGATGGTGGCTACGAAATCGATTATAATACTGCTGATCTTCAAGTATACAAGGAAAAGACATCAGGTAAACCGAATTCAGGCAGCAGGGAAGATATTAAATGGACGGTTGATGGAAAGGAGTTGGAGTTTGAGTATTCCGGCAAGAGTGAAATAAGTGGGAATCGCTATTGGGTCGACGACTATATGAATTGGCAAGAGGGAATAGGACTCAGCTTCTATGAAGACACGACGGACCTCGCTTTCATCCACTTTATCTATGGTAATAGTTACACAATAGGGCAGCCGGTCGATTCAGAAACGATGCTTCTAGAATTTGCAGATCAAATAATGCAGGAATTCCAAGGCTCAGTAGAGGGGTTAGAGCGTAGTGTAAAAACAGAATGGAACGGGGAACATTATGACGGCTTCTATGTTCCTACAGATTATGCTGCAGAGGACGTTCGGTATATTGTAAGATATGTTTACAGAATAGATGGTATTCGTACGGTGAATAGTCCGTATGTTATAGTTTCGGGAGAAGGAGCGTTGAACATTGTCAGTCTGGGAAATTCCGATGCTTTTGCAGAATATACCGATGTTACAGTAGACCAATCTCAAATCGATGTCCTAATTAAGGATACGGTAGAAACCATGTGTAATACCGATGAGTATGCGTTGAATACCTATATAACGAATCGCACCCTGCGTATAGTGGATGGAGAGCTATTTGTTCAAATCATTGTTTTTCCTACTTTAGAAGAGAAGGAGAGCGGGAAGGCGATTGAGCCCACGGGACTTAAATTCCTTATCCCTATCGAGGAAGAATAGGTATAGTAAAATGAGGAGGTGCCCTTATGCGAAACGTTGACTGTGATGCGGAAACTTCTTGTGTCGATACTTCCGCGCAAGAGGAACAACTTGCTAAGAAGAAGTACAAAAAGAATGGGCGCATCCTTGCTATGATAGTAATCGTAGGAAGTCTTATCGTGCTACAATTCATTTGGGGAAACTACGAGGTATATTTGGCAAAGTCACAGAGTTATGCATACGATTGTTGCAGATTTTATGAAAAAAATGTTCCGTCATATGAATTATCCGCTTGGAAGAAGATAAATACAAACCGACAGGGGAAGGCTGTGAGCGTAGCAGGAGAAGTTATTAATTTTGAGCATGATTATACATACGCCGATATCTACGGTTCCTATGAGCGACATGTGTACGTATCGGATGATGAGGCGTTATCGATCACATATGTAACGATTGACGGAGAAGATGTACTCAGTTCTTTCTACGCCAGGAGGAAAGATTATTACCTTGTGGATTCGCCCGTAACAACGGAAGCGGAACTGTTGGCTTGTAGTGATGTGGTGCTAAGACGTTTTGAGCTTCCGCTGAAAGAATATCAATTGTCTATAATCACGCATGGAATTAACAATGAACATCTTGACGGATTCTTTCTTGCAGGAGATGAGGTGTTTCCGAAGGAGTACGAGGTTCGATATACTCGTTATTTCGATGGAATCCCCTCCGATGATACAATTTCAGTTCGAGTGGATACCAATGGTAGATTAGTATCGTTTTTTCTTACGCCACCTTATGATGAATTCGAAGAATTCTATGATGTAAATGTTAATGAGTTTAAGCTTGACTATAAGATTAAGCGTACAATTAAGAAAATGGACGGAGTTGATGGATTTCGTTTGCTATCTTATACTTATGACAAGACATTTGTTGTGTATAAAGAGGACTTGTTTATTCTCTCTTATGTGAAGGTTGAGTTGGAAAATGAGAAGGAGCAGACGCATATTCATCCGTTCTATTTGATTATTCCCATTGAAGATGCGGATTAATTTACGGCGACCTAATTGTAATGCAAGATTCGATGCAAAACGAACAGGGTATGCAGCAAAAAAGAGATATACAATCAAGTGCAATTAGTTTTTTGATTCCCATTGCTGAAATGAAGGGGGACATTTCCTTGGAGATGAAGGAGGAGATGTCCCTCTTTTCGTTTTTGAAATGCCGGAATAATGGGGGAGTAAGCGTAGCGGTATTAATTTTATTCGTAAAGAAAATATCATTGTTTTTGTGAAAAAACAGTTGACAAGACGCCGATTGTTCGGTATACTACACGAGGTGTCAAGAAAAAAACTTTACACATCGAAGGTGGTGAGGTTCATGGAAGCACAGAGTCGTCCCAGTTCTAAGAAGTCGGATGCAAAGGAATGGTTACAAGAAGCCATTACTTTGTCTATGTATTATGATTTCTATGGGGAATTGCTTAGTGAGCATCATAAAACCATTTTCGAAGATTATATTTGGAATGATATGTCCTTGGCGGAGATCGCGGAAGAGTGTGATATGAGCCGACAGGGTGTGTATGATATAGTGAAGCGATGCAGTAAGAAGTTGCATGATTACGAGGAGCGACTTCATTTGGTACAACGATTTCTGCGAATGAAAGAAAGTATTGAGAAGATTGACGCTGAGGCGCGGAACATTTGTGCGGAGCAGACATGTGAGGGGTCGATGCGGCGTGCGGAACGCATTGTGTATTTGGCAGAGCAGGTTATGAAGGAGTTATAGGATGGCATTTGAAAGCTTATCGGATAAGTTACAGAGTGTATTTAAGAACCTTCGAAGCAAGGGACGTCTGACCGAAGCGGATGTGAAGGAAGCGCTTCGTGAAGTGAAGCTTGCGCTTCTCGAAGCGGATGTTAACTTCAAGGTTGTGAAGCAGTTCATCGCCGCGGTTCAGGAGCGTGCGGTAGGGCAGGATGTACTGACCAGCTTGACGCCGGGGCAGATGGTTATTAAGATTGTAAATGAAGAGATGATTCGCCTTATGGGCGATGAGACTACGGAGATTACGTTTGTCTCCGGTGATATTACCGTAATTATGATGTGTGGTCTTCAAGGTGCAGGTAAGACTACGATGACCGCGAAGTTAGCAGGCAAGTTCAAGGCTACCGGAAGACGCCCTTTGTTGGTTGCGTGTGACATTTATCGTCCCGCGGCCATCGATCAGTTGAAAGTCAACGCTGAGAAGGTTGGCGTTCCTGTATTTGCCATGGGAACCGGACATAGCCCTGTGAATATCGCAAAGGCGGCATTGCAGCATGCCAAGAAAGAGGGCAATAACGTTGTCATTATCGATACGGCAGGTCGTCTGCATATCGATGAGGAGCTTATGGCGGAGCTTCAGCAGATCAAGGAAGCGGTGAATGTACATCATACCATTTTGACGGTGGATGCCATGACCGGTCAAGATGTGTTGAATGTTGCCACTACATTTGAAGAGAAGATCGGTATTACCGGTGTGATCCTTACGAAATTGGACGGCGACACCCGAGGCGGTGCAGCACTTTCCCTTCGTGCGGTAACCGGCAAGCCTATCCTGTATGTGGGTATGGGAGAGAAGTTGACGGATGTGGAGAAGTTCCATCCGGATCGTATGGCATCTCGTATCCTCGGCATGGGCGATGTGCTTACCTTGATTGACAAGGTGCAGGCGGAAGTGGACGAGGAGAAGGCTAAGGAGATGGAGAAGAAGCTTCGCAAAGCGGAGTTCGACTTCAATGACTTCTACGATCAGATTCAGCAGATGAAGAAGATGGGCGGCGTTAAGAGCATTTTGAGCATGATGCCGAACATGGGACAGCTTGGAGATGTGGATATTGACGACGATGCATTTAAGCAGACGGAAGCCATTATCTGCTCCATGACTAAGAAGGAGCGCTCCAATCCTGATATTATTACACCGCCGCGTAAGCGTAGAATTGCAGCGGGTGCCGGTGTGGATATTGCGGATGTGAATCGCTTGATGAAGCAGTATGAGCAGACTAAGAAGATGATGAAGCAGATGTCCGGTATGATGGGCAAGAAGGGCAAGCGCAGAGGCGGTTTCAAGCTTCCTTTCGGACTGTAAGCAGTGATGCTATGAAAGAGTGAGAACTCTTGATATAGAACCATGTATGGAATATTTTAAGGAGGTGAATATAAGATGGCAGTAAAGATTCGTTTGAGAAGAATGGGACAGAAGAAGGCTCCTTTCTACAGAGTTATTGTAGCTGATGAGAGATCCCCCAGAAATGGTAGATTCATCGATGAAATCGGTACCTATGATCCGACCAAGGATCCGGTAGCTTTCAGCGTTGATGAGGAGGCTGCTAAGAAGTGGCTTGCAAATGGTGCACAGCCTACAGAGACCGTTGCCAGATTGTTTAAGCAGGCTGGTATTGAGAAGTAATCGGAGGTGGATGCAATGAGAGAGTTAGTTGAGGTTATCGCTAAGTCCCTGGTTACACGTCCTGACCAGGTTGTTGTTACCGAGACCACATCCGATGACAATGTTCTTATCGAGTTGCGTGTTGCACCGGAGGACATGGGAAAAGTAATCGGAAAGCAAGGCCGCATTGCTAAGGCTATCCGTACGGTTGTAAAGGTTGCAGCGACGAAAGAGGATAAGAAAGTTGTTGTAGATATTCTGCAGTAATTTTGTAGGCTGTTGACCGCAAGGACAACAGCCTTTCCTTTTCCGCCTGTATGGTTCGATGACTGAAAAATGACGGAGGTTTCGATGGAAGAGATGTTGCGTGTAGGTGTGTTTGCAAACACCCATGGAGTGCGTGGAGAAATCAAAGTATTTCCTACCACAGACGATGTGAATCGTTTTTGCAAAGGTTTGCCGCTGTATCTGGATACAGGCAAGGAGATGATGCCCTTGGAGGTGTCGTCGGTGAAGTATTTTAAGAATATGGTAATTCTCGGTTTCAAGGGGATTAATAATATAAATGATATTGAACGCTACAAGGGAAAAGACTTGTATGTGGACAGAGAGCATGCAGTACCCTTGGAGGAAAATGAGTATTTTATCTGCGATGTACTGGGTGCTACGGTGGTAACGGAAGAAGGCGAAGAACTGGGAACTCTGAAGGATGTAATGCAGACCGGTGCAAATGATGTCTATGTGATTACATTGAAGAACGGCAAGGAAGTGTTGTTCCCGGTAATTCCGGAGTGTGTGAAAGATATTGATATTGAAGGTAAGCGCATTACTGTGCATGTGATGAAAGGATTAATGTAAATGATATTCTATGTTATGACGTTGTTTCCCGAGATGGTGGAGCAGGGGCTTCATACAAGCATCTTGGGACGTGCCATGGATTCGGGAATTATTGAACTGAAGGTAATCAATATTCGTGATTATTCCACGGACAAGCACAAGAGAGTGGACGATTATCCTTACGGTGGCGGTGCCGGTATGGTAATGGCGGCAGACCCCATTGCACGGGCATACGAGGCAATTATGGCGGAGCGCAAATTACGTTCCAGACCGCGGGTCATTTATCTGACCCCCCAAGGAAAGACCTTTCAGCAGAGCATGGCGAAGGAATATGCGGTGGAACAGGACATCATTTTCCTGTGTGGCCACTACGAAGGTGTGGACGAGCGTGTCTTAGAGGCCATCGTGACGGATTACGTGTCCATCGGGGATTATGTTCTATCCGGCGGCGAGCTTCCGGCCATGGTGATGGTTGATGCCATTGCACGTATGGTTCCGGGAGTTTTGACGAATCAGGAGAGTGGGGAGTCCGAGAGCTTTGAGGACAATCTGCTGGAGTATCCGCAGTACACAAGACCGGAGGTATGGGAAGGGCGTGCCGTTCCGGAGGTGCTTCTTAGCGGCCATCATGCTAAGATTCATCAATGGAGACGAGAGCAATCCATTAAACGTACCTTAGAGAATCGCCCGGACCTAATGGAGGGGGCGGTTTTGAACAAGAAAGAGCAGAAATATTACCAGCAGCTGTTACGGGAGAAGCAGGAGCAGAGTGCGGTAATGTAGTTTGTTGAAAATGCAGAAAAAAGTCCAAATTAGCACTTGCTTTTTTGAAAAGGATATGGTATCATTTTATTTTGTGAGACGCGGTGTTCCGCTGTGCCTGCGTGGCAGAATGAAGACCGTAATAATATTAGGAGGTCATGAAAGATGACAAATGCAGAGTACATTAAGAGTTTGGAAGCTAGCCAGTTGAAGGCTTCCGTGGATTCCTTTAACGTAGGTGACACCGTACGTGTTGCTTCTAAGGTAAAGGAAGGTAACCGTGAGAGAACACAGATTTTCGAAGGCGTATGCATCAAGAGACAGAATGGTGGTGTTCATGAGACATTTACCGTTCGTAAGAGCTCTAACGGATGTGGCGTTGAGAAGACTTGGCCGGTTCATTCTCCTATCGTAGAGAGCGTTACCGTTGTTCGTCGTGGTAAGGTTCGTAGAGCTAAGTTGAACTACCTTCGCGATAGAATTGGTAAGGCAGCTAAGGTTAAGGAGATTGTACGCTAATTGATTTAGGTTGCGTATGTACGGGGTGTCCGGAGAGGGCACCCTGTTTTTTTGTCTTGGGAAAGGGCTACAGGGGCAAATCTGATGTTTTTCCTATTGGAAAATGGGAAATAATCTGTTACAATGATATAAGAGGTAGTTTGTGCAGAAAGGGTTTGAGGTATGGCGGAACGGTATGATTATACTCATGCGGAGAGAAAAGAGAAGATTTTGCGCATTTTAATATCCGTGGCTGTATGGTTACTGTCGGTGGTGGCGGTAATCGCCTTGGCTTACGGTATTATACGCATTTCCTTGGAGAAGACTACCTTGGTAGATGCGTCTATGGAACCGACCTTGACATTGGGAGATGAGATTTTAATTGATACATTTACGTATCGTATACGGGATCCCAAGCGTTTCGAAGTGGTTGTATTCCAACAGGGAGATGAGGAGCATAATTTTTATAACATTAAGCGTATCATCGGTTTGCCCGGAGAGACGGTGCAGATCATGGAGGGGGAAGTATACATTGACGGCGAACGTTTGGAAGAGACCGTGAATGTAGATGCTATGTTGTTGCCCGGTTTGGCGAACTATGAGATTCAGTTGGAAGACAATGAATATTTTGTTCTCGGAGATGCCCGAAACAATGCGGAGGATAGTCGCTATGCTACGGTAGGCAACGTCCTTCGGGATGATATTGTAGGACGTGCATGGATACGTCTGAATAAGTTTGGCATGATTAACGGAATGAATCGAAAGCAATAGAGAAAGACGGAGGAAGATTATGCAGTACCAATGGTATCCTGGACATATGGCTAAGGCGAAGCGCCAGATGCAGGAGGATATGAAATTAATCGATGTGGTGGTGGAATTGGTAGACGCCAGAATTCCGTATTCCAGCAAGAATCCGGATGTGGACAAGATTGCCGGAGGCAAAGCTCGCGTATTGCTGTTGAACAAGTCCGACATGGCAGATCCCAAAGTCACCGCTCTGTGGAAGAGCTGGTATGAGGCGAAAGGCTTCTATGTGGCGTTGGTAAATGCACGAAGCGGAAGCGGCATTAAGACCGTTCAAGAGTGTATCATGGAAGCATGCAAGGAGAAGCTGGAGCGTGACCGGAGACGAGGCATCATCAATCGTCCGGTACGTGCTATGATTGTGGGGATTCCCAATGTGGGCAAGTCCACATTTATCAATAGTTATGCCGGCAAAGCATGCGCCAAGACCGGAAATAAGCCGGGGGTTACCAAGGGAAAGCAGTGGATTCGCCTTAATAAAAATGTGGAACTGTTGGATACGCCGGGTATCTTGTGGCCCAAGTTTGATTCCGTGGAGATTGGTAAGCGCATCTCTTGGATTGGTTCTATCAATGATGAGATATTAGTAACTACGGAGATGGCGGGGGACCTCCTATGCTATATTGCAGACAATTATCCCGGGGCGCTACAAGAGAAATACGGCATTGAGGAAACGACGGAAGAACAAATGGAAGCGCAGGAACCCAGCGGGTCACAACGAGGCGCTATGCTTCTTGAGTGTATCGCTAAGAAACGAGGTTGTCTGCGTAAGGGCGGCGAACTGGATTATGAACGTGCGTCTAAGCTTGTAATGGACGATTATCGTGGAGTGAAGATCGGTGCCATCAGTCTGGAACGTCCGGAGGATATACGGAACTAATCGGTTCGTTGGCTGTTGGTGAAGCGTTACGAAGAGGAGGAAGTGTGAAGTTCACACTAAGTGATTATGGGGAAGAGTATTCAAGAGATAACGAATGCGTTGAAACAATGTGAAATTGCAGAACTGCCGGAATGCATTGCCGAGTATGGGGAGGATTCTCGTGCCGGAGTGCAGAAAGCGGTGTTACAGGCACAGAAGCGGTTGCTTGCTTACGAGAAGGAGCTGGAACGCACAGAGGGGATGAAGCATTACGAGAAGCTCTATCCGGATCGTATGTACATTGCGGGAATTGATGAGGTGGGCAGAGGTCCCTTGGCAGGGCCTGTGGTGGCTGCCTGTGTCATTTTGCCAAAGGATTGCGATATCTTGTACTTAAATGATTCGAAGCAGGTGCCGGAGAAGCGCAGGGATCAGTTGTATGACGAGATTATGGAGAAGGCCGTGTCGGTAGGAATCGGCGTGGTTTCCCATGAGGTAATTGACGAGATAAACATTTTGCAGGCCACTTATGAGGCTATGCGACAGGCCATTGATCACATGACGGTGAAGCCCGATCAACTGTTGGTGGATGCGGTGACGATTCCGGAGGTAACAATTCCCCAACGTGGAATTATTCAGGGAGATGCCAAGAGCATCAGCATTGCGGCAGCGAGCATCATTGCAAAGGTGACTCGAGATCGAATGATGGCAGAGTTATCAGAGGTGTATCCGGAGTACGGATTTGCGTCCAATAAGGGATACGGAAGTGCAGAGCACATTGGTGCATTGAAGACCTATGGACCTTGCCCGATTCATCGTCGCTCCTTTATTGGCAATCTAATCTAGAGGGGATGGGATGAATAAGCGAAGTGTGGGAAGCCTGACGGAGCATCGTGCGTGTGAATATTTGTGCTCCCAGGGTTGTATGATAGTAGAGCGAAATTATTCTTGCCGATTGGGCGAGATTGATATTGTGGCCAGAGACGGCGAGGAATTGGTGTTTGCGGAGGTAAAATACCGCCGGTCCAGGAACTTCGGTTTGCCGGAGCATGCTATAACCGCTACGAAGATGCGGAGAATGCGGCGTGTGGCGGAATGGTACATGGCGGAGCGTGGCATATCTTCGGAGACTGCATTGCGGTTTGACGTTATTGCCATGGATTCCGAGGAGCTACGGTGGTATCGGAACGCATTTTAGCGGAGGGAAAATGAGTATCGATTTGGAGCAGGCAGAATTGCATCTGGAGAAGAAGGTGCCTTATGTGTCCTTTCCTGTGTTGTCGAAATATTCGGAACTACGGCATGGGTTTTCTACGCGGTTAATGGGAGTTAGTAAGGGCATCTACAGTTCTATGAATCTCGGTCTCGGACGAGGGGATTCGGAGGAAAATGTACTGGAGAATTACCGACGTATCTGCGAATCTATGGAGATTCCGGTGGAGAGTCTTGTGTTCTCCAAGCAGACTCACAAAGCATTGGTTCGCAAGGTGACGGCGGATGATCGGGGAATCGGTTTGCTTCGTTCCATTCCGTATGACGATGTGGATGCGCATATGACCAATGAGCCGGGGGTCGGACTTGTAATCTTCGGTTCCGATTGTGTGCCCATTTACTTGTATGACCCGGTGAAGAAGGTCATTGCCCTCTGTCACGGCGGTTGGCGAGGAACCGTGGGGCGAATCGCCGGTAAGACCGTGAAGGCCATGGAGGAGACCTACGGAACCAAGGCAGAGGATGTAGTGGCGGTTATCGGACCGTCCATCTGTATGGACTGTTTTGAAATCGGAGATGAAGTGGCGGAAGAGTTTGTTCGGGCATTTGCCGGAGCGGAGTCGGAGAAGTCACCGATATTGAGGAAATATAACGAGAAATATCATGCGGATTTGTGGGAGGCAAATGCCAGAGCCCTTGCGGAAGTGGGCGTACCACGCATCAATATCCACAAGTCCGGATTGTGTACTATGTGTCGTCAGGAGTTGTTCTTCTCCCATCGGGGTTCCGGAGGTAGAAGGGGAAGCAATGCCGGTTTTCTGATGCTTGCTGGGACGGCGGAGGGTACGAAATAAGAGAAGGAGGAGGAACCTCTCTGCGTGGCAGGGAGCAACCACCGTATGCACGAACATAAGATTATCGAAGTTCAGCCCATGAGTCCGGCAGAGGCGGTAGGAATCGTGGCAGGAGATGTCTTGCTTGCCATGAATCATCGTCCAGTGAAGGATGTGCTGGATTATCATTATGAAGAAGATGATGAGACGCTGGTGCTGACCATCCGGCGTCAGGATGGAAGCGAAGTAGATATTACTGTTCAAAAGGACGAAGGCGAGGAATTGGGGCTTGTATTTGCGGAATCGCTAATGGACGATTACCAGTCCTGTCGCAATAAGTGTATCTTCTGCTTCATCGATCAGATGCCGCCGGGGATGCGAGATACCTTGTATTTCAAGGACGACGATACGCGACTGTCTTTCTTACAGGGCAATTACGTAACCCTAACGAACATCAACGACGAGGAATTGGAGCGCATTTGCTATTACAAACTATCCCCCATTAATGTTTCGGTTCATACTATGAATCCGGAACTTCGGTGTAAGATGTTGAATAACCGTTTTGCCGGGGAATTGAAGCGAAAGCTTATGCGCCTGAAGGAATCCGGAATTACCATGAACGGACAGATTGTTCTTGTGAAGGGAGTAAATGACGGCGAAGAGTTGGAGCGAACCATTCATGATCTGACGGAGTTTATCCCGGAGATGCAGAGTCTGAGTGTGGTACCTATCGGTATTACGAAGTATCGCGACGGGTTATATCCCGTGGAGCCTTTTGAGGCGGCGGATGCGAAGAAAGTGCTTGCCGCCATCCATCGTTGGCAAGGAATCTGCATGCAGCATTTCGGTACGCGGTTTGTGTACGCCAGTGATGAATGGTATATTATGGCCGGAGAGGAACTTCCGGGCGAGGATGCCTATGAAGGATATCTTCAGATAGAGAACGGCGTGGGGATGCTTCGGTCACTGATGACTGAGGTGGAAGAGTGCCTTACCGAGGCGGTAGGAGATGATAGAAAGAGAAGATTGTCCATTGCCACAGGCAAACTGGCAGCACCTTATATTGAACGGATGTGCAAACAGGTGGCGCAGCATTTTCCGGGAATCGAGTGCAATGTATACACGATTCAAAATGAGTTCTTCGGCGAACGAATTACCGTATCGGGACTCTTAACAGGGCAGGACATCATCGCGCAGTTACAGGGCAAGGAGTTAGGAGAACGACTGATGCTGCCGGTTAATTTGCTGCGGAGCGGGGAAGACGTGCTATTGGACGATCTTCGCGTTGTCGATATCGAAAATGCTTTACAAACCAAAGTTCGTATTGTACAATCATTTGGGCAGGATTTCATAGACTCCTTGTTGGAGTAATGGAAAACTGCTGTAACCATGGATAGCCATGAGAAGTGAGGAGAATTATGAGTAAACCGATTGTTGCGATTGTCGGTCGTCCCAACGTTGGCAAGTCTACTTTGTTTAACGCGTTGGCGGGCGAGCGAATCAGCATTGTAAAAGATACTCCGGGTGTAACGAGAGACCGTATCTATGCGGACGTTACCTGGTTGAACTACGCATTTACCATGATTGATACCGGTGGTATTGAGCCGGATAGTAAGGACGCTATGCTTCGTCATATGCGAGAGCAGGCGGAGATTGCTATCAGCTCTGCGGACGTGATTATTTTCTTGGTAGATGTGCGCCAAGGTCTGGTGGATGCGGACAATAAGGTGGCGGATATGTTGCGCCGTTCCGGTAAGCCGGTGATTCTTGCGGTGAATAAAGTGGATAGTTTTGAAAAATTTATGGCGGATGTATACGAGTTTTATAATCTCGGTCTGGGCGATCCGATTCCGGTGTCTGCGGCATCTATGTTGGGCTTCGGAGATTTGCTTGAAGAGGTTGTGAAGCTGTTCCCCGAAGGTTCTGCGGAACAAGAAGAGGATACGCGTCCTCGCATTGCTATTGTAGGCAAGCCTAATGTGGGCAAGTCCTCCATTGTCAATCGTCTTCTCGGTGAGAACCGCGTCATTGTTTCGGATGTTGCGGGAACCACCCGTGATGCGGTGGATACGGCGGTTACGTACAATGATAAGGAGTACATTTTCATTGATACTGCGGGTCTGCGTCGTAAGAGTAAGATCAAAGAGGAATTGGAGCGGTTCAGTATTATTCGTACGGTAAGTGCCGTAGAGCGTGCGGATGTAGCGGTTATCGTTATTGATGCAAGCGAAGGGGTAACGGAACAGGATGCGAAGATTGCCGGAATTGCGCATGAGCGTGGTAAGGGAATTATCGTTGCGGTGAACAAATGGGATTCCATTGAAAAGGACGATAAGACCATTTACCGTCATCAAGAACGTATTCGTGAGATCTTGTCCTTCATGCCTTATGCGGACATTATCTTTATTTCTGCATTGACCGGGCAGCGTATGACGAAGTTGTTTGATGAAATCGAGAAAGTAATCGAGAATCAGAATAAGCGCATCGGTACCGGCGTATTAAATGAGATTATGATGGAGGCTACCACGTTGCAACAGCCACCGTCAGATAAGGGTAAGCGTTTGAAATTGTACTATATTACGCAGGTTTCTGTGAAACCGCCTACCTTTGTTATCTTCGTGAATAACAAGGAATTGATGCATTTCTCCTATACGCGTTATATTGAGAATAAGATTCGTGAGGCATTTGGCTTCGACGGTACGTCGTTGAAGTTTATCATTCGGGAGAGAAATGAAGAGAAGCAATAGAAGAGAGGAACAATTATGGCGATAAAGATTATACTTTGTGTGATTGCCGGCTACTTGTGCGGTGCCATCTCTATGGCATACTTAGTTGGTGCGGCAAAGCATGTGGATATTCGTAAGTACGGAAGCGGTAATGCAGGAACGACAAATGCCATTCGAACCTTGGGACGTAAGCTTGGTTTGTTGGTGTTCTTCGGTGATTTTCTGAAAGTACTGATCCCCAGCTTGTTGGTTCGATATGTGATATTTGCAGGTGAGGATTATGCACACTTGCTGTGCTTGATTACCGGTCTTGGTGCGGTGTTGGGACACTGTTTTCCTTTTTGGTTGCATTTTAAGGGCGGCAAGGGAATTGCAGTAACCTCAGGTGCTATGGTGAGCAGTGATTGGACGGTCATTATCTTTGTTCCGGCATTTTTCGTTATTGTGCTTTTGACAAAGTATGTGTCTCTGGGTTCCATGTTTGTCGTGTTTTTGTTCCCGATTTATACGGCCCTTCGTTGTCACGGAGAACCGTATTATTGGCAGATGATTCTTGTATGTTGTCTCTATACTGTGTCCGGTGTGTATATGCACCGTGCAAATATTAAGCGATTGTTGAACGGTACCGAGAATAAGATCGGACATCGTGTGGACGTTAAGGCAGATGAAACTACGAAAGAGCAATAAATGATATGCGCATAGGCGCAGGAAAGGCTTGATATGGGTAAGATTAGTGTATTAGGTGCCGGTACTTGGGGAACCGCATTGGCAATCCAGTTGGCGGCAAATAAGCATGAGGTAACGCTTTGGTCTAAGCTGGAGCGTGAGATTGACGCGCTGAAGGCAGACCGCAATAAGGTTCCGAACCTTCCGGGAGCGGTACTTCCTGAGAATATTTATTTGACATCGAACTTAGAAGAGGCTTGCAAGGACAAAGAGCTAATCGTATTCGCAGTAGCGTCTCCGTTTGTTCGTTCTGTGGCAAATATGGTTTCTTCTCTTGTTCCCGAAGGACAGCGTATTGTAAATGTAGGCAAAGGAATCGAGGAAGCCACCATGATGACCTTAACGGAGATCATTGCAGATGAGATTCCGGGTGCAACGGTGGCGGTAATGTCCGGTCCCAGCCATGCAGAGGAAGTAAGTCGCGGAATCCCCACGGTTATTGTTGTAGGCTCCGCTTGCAATGAGACATCCAAGTACATACAGGAAGCTTTTATGACAGACTTCTTCCGAATCTATACCAGTGACGATGTTATCGGTATTGAGTTGGGAGGTTCTCTTAAGAATGTTATTGCGCTGGCGGCAGGTGTTGTTGATGGATTGGGATTGGGAGACAATACAAAAGCTGCTCTTATGACTCGCGGCATCGCAGAAATCAGTCGTCTGGGAGTAAAGATGGGCGGAAGACCGGAGACATTCTCGGGCTTATCCGGCGTCGGAGACCTGATTGTAACATGTACGAGCAATCACAGCCGTAACCACAATGCCGGTTATCTTATCGGTAAGGGCTATTCCATGCAGGAGGCTATGGACGAAGTGAAGCAGGTCGTAGAGGGTGTGCACTGTGCCAAGGCTGCACTGGCTTTGTCCAGAAAGTATGGTATCGATATGCCCATTGTCGAAGAAGTGAACAAGGTATTGTTTGAAGGTAAGTCCGCAAAGGACGCTTTGGCAGATTTGTTTGCAAGAGAGCCGAAAGACGAGATATAATTTTATTAAACAACAACAGAAGATTGTGTGGAGATGATAACAGAGCCGTATACGGATTTGTGGCAGAGAACGTATTATCATTTTCGAAATGACAATGCTCCGGTATTGCAGATGGAGACGGATAAAGAGTATTTTTCTTTTGTGGTAAAGACAGAATTTGATACAAAAGTTTCGGTATCTATGCTTGTAGCGCAGAGAATTCCTCGTTTAAGGCAGTATTTACAGATATGGAAGTCACTGAGTGCAAATGGCTTGCTCACGATGGACAAGCACCCGATGAAGAATTGCAGTAATGAATAGAGAAGAGATAGAACATTTTCATGTTCTATCTTTTTTTGTGTGGCATACCTTATACCGTAGCTAGACGCTTCGGAATGGAGGTATTATATGAATCAGTTTCAACTGTATCAGGATATACAAGCAAGAACCGGCGGGGAAGTATACATGGCAGTAGTGGGGCCGGTTAGAACCGGCAAGTCCACCTTCATTCGCAGATTGATGGAAATGCTTGTGTTTCCCAATATCTCTGCGCAGGATGCAGCAGAGATTACGGATCAATTGCCGGTCAGCGGTTCCGGCAAAACCATTACAACGGTGGAACCCAAATTTATTCCCAAGAATGCGATTACCATTTATCCGGAGGGGGAAGAGTCCGGATTTTCGCTAAAGGTGCGCTTTATTGACTGCGTGGGATATATGGTGGAGGGTGCCAGCGGTCATATGGAAGACGGAGAAGAACGCATGGTACGAACCCCTTGGAGTGAAGAGGAGTTGCCCTTCTCCAAGGCCGGGGATATCGGAACGGGAAAAGTAATCTTCGAACATTCCACGTTGGGAATTGTGATGACCACGGACGGAAGCTTCGGAGAGATCCCCAGAGAAAATTACGTAGAGGCAGAGGAGCGTACTATTCGCGAGCTTCAGAGCACCGGCAAGCCGTTTCTTCTTGTACTTAACACCAATCGTCCATTGAGTAAGGAAACAAAACGTCTGGCAGAGGAGCTTGAGAAGAAATATTCGGTCTGCGTACTGCCTATGAATTGTGAGCAAATGCGTAGCGAGGACGTAGACGCGTTGTTCTCTGGAATTTTGCAGGTGTTCCCCATCGGAGAACTGGCATTTTACCTTCCGAAATGGATGGGAATTCTATCGGAGCAGGAGGAGTTACTACATCAACTGTATCAGGAGATTCGCACATTTATCGAACCCATGCATTTGATGCGTCATGTGCGTCCCGGCTTCTACCCTTGCCAACACGAGAAGATCAAAGGATTTCGTGTGGGAGAGTGCAATCTCCAAAACGGCCAGGTGAATGTCATTGTGGAGATGCAAGAAGCTTGCTATTATGAAATGCTCAGTCGGATCACCGGGGAAGAGATTGCAGATGAGTATCGCTTTATGAAGACGTTGAAGGAACTGGCGGAGATGAAGAAGGAATATTGCAAGATGCAGGCGGCTTGGAGCAACGTGCGCATGAGCGGATACGGCGTTGTCAGTCCCAGAAGAGACGAAATTGTATTGGAGGAGCCGGAGCTGATTCGTCAGGGTAGTCGCTTTGGTATCAAGATTCGTGCCGTTGCACCCAGTGTGCAGATGATTCGCGCAGAGATTACTACGGAAGTGGCGCCTATTGTGGGAAGTGAGGAACAGGCTCAGGAATTGATTCAGAATATGATTTCTCTTCAAAACGAAAATGCGGATGCCATCTGGGATACCAATATCTTCGGGAAGACCATGGGACAAATGGTAGAGGACGGTATTGCAAATAAAATTGCACATTTGACGGAGGATAGTCAACGAAAACTGCAAGAATCCATGCAGAAGATCGTAAATGAGAGCAACGGCGGTTTGGTTTGCTTTATTATCTAGAACGTAAAATGTTACATTTGTTATAGCCTGTGGAGAGAAAAACGCTCTCTACAGGCTGTTTTTCCATCATGTGTAATGAAAAATGCGTCAAAACGGGTCGAAAATGACGTCAAACCCGTAGAAGTGTATAAAAGGGTTGACAAAGATATTACGAAATGTTATCATTTGAAAAGAAATCGTAACAATTTCGTAATATTTTAAGAGGGATAATGATTGATTTTATGAAGTTTATAAAGCAACACATTGTAAAGATAGAGCTTTCCGCTATTTTGATTTTGGGTATGCTTCTCTGCATACAGACTGCGGACGAGCCGGAGTATGAAGCCAGTGTATTAGATGCGCAGCATAATCTTCCGGTAGTGAGCGTTGTGGTAGATAGGGAAGATGAGGGCAAGAAGGAAGAGGTTAAGGTACAGGTTCTCGGAGCAACTACCGTAGGAAGTACTTTGCTTGAAGGTATTGAAAAAGAGGATAACGGACTTGCGTCGGACGTACAGGACCGATATGACGCGGCGGTGAATTATACGATTCCGGATAATATCGCATTTGCCAATGTGCAGGAGTCTCTGAGCATCAGAAAGAGTCCCAATGGAGAAAGCGAACAGATCGGAATTATGTACCCCGGCAATTACTGCATTGTTGAGAGTGTTGACGGTGAATGGGCGAAGGTGAAGACCGGTTCTGTTACGGGGTATAGTAGAGTAAAATACTTGATTCGCGGTGAGGATGCGGTTGCATACGCAAAGGCACATGTGAATTGTACCGTGAAGTCCACGGCCAACGTAAATATTCGTTCTTCGGCAACAACGCTGGAGGATAACATCATTACCACGGTTACTGCGGGAAAGAGTTTCAAAGTAACGAATCCTGCGGTCATTTCCGAAGACCCGACGACACCGTTGTTTGTAGAGCTTAGTTATGAGGGCAAAACGGCGTATATGGCCATGAGTCTTGCAAAGCTCAGTTATACATGGACTGCGGGACAAGCATACAAGGAGCCTGTAAAGGTGGAAGTGCAGGGAACGACTACGGAGAAGGATACTGCGACAGGTAGTACGAAGGAAGAGACTACTACGGAGAATGAAACGAAGGAAGAGACAACCACGGACACTACCGAGCTTCGTAACAGCATTGTTGCTGCGGCAAAGGATGCTTTGGGTGTGAAGTATGTGTACGGCGGAAATAGTTTGACCAGCGGCGTGGATTGCTCCGGATTTGTTCATCAAGTATTCAAGAAGGTAGGAGCGGATGTAATTTATAATCTTCCCAGAACCTCCAACGGTATGTCTAAGTCCACTTGGGGCAAGAAGATTACTTACGAGGAAGCACGCCCAGGGGATCTGATGTTTTACGGTAGTGGCGGTAAGAAGACTGTAGATCATGTAGCAATTTACATCGGCGATGGCAAGATTATTCACGCCAGTTCGGTGGATAAGAAAGTTGTAATAGAGGATTGGGACTATCGTATTCCTCTTGTAATTCGAAATTTCCTTGGATAAGCGTCCAAGATGAACACTTAGATCAAATGAGCTGTAGCAAAGATGCTGCGGCTCATTTTTTTGCATCGTTCAAAGCAAGGATATTCCATGAGGATATGCATCCTAGTTTAATATTGCAGATGCATTTTGCAGAGGAATGTGGTATAATCTCCATGGAGTATATACGAACCTGCGGAGGAGACGAGGCGATGAAGCTATTGTACGGAACTTCAAATCCGGCCAAGTTGGAGACTATGCGTAAGATGTTGACCGGATTGGATATTGAATTGTTATGTTTGTCAGATATGGAAGGGGAGATTCCGGAGGTGTCGGAGACGGGAGATACCCCAATGGAAAATGCAATTCAGAAGGCTACGGCATACTACAAGGTTTTTGAGATGCCGGTGTTCTCCTGCGATAGCGGGTTGTATTTTAATAATTTGCCGGAGTATTCACCTAAGGTACACGTGCGACATGTGAACGGAGTGTACTTAGACGATGATCAGATGATTGCTTACTATGGCGGACTTGCGGCCAAATACGGTGATATTATGGCACAATATCGGAACGCCATATGCTTGGTGACGGATGAAGAGCACATGTACACCGACGATAATCCGGAACTGGGAGGCCTGCCTTTTGTGATTACGAGTGTGCCTCACTCCAGGCGTGAGAAGGGATTTCCGCTGGATTCGTTGTCCAAATGGCCGGAAGGTGGCTATTGCTACGATACGGAGGCGCGAAGTCCGGGAAATATGAAGGAGGCTGTTCGTCGATTTTTCAGAGAAACCTTGGGGGTATGAGATGAAGAAACCGAAGATGATTCTTTTTGATTATGGGGATACGCTGTTGTGCGAGCTCAGCAGAGATTTCTACCGGGGAGAGCAGGAAGTGTTCAAGCATGTGGTGAAGAATCCCTTGGGCGTGACGGCGGAAGAGGTGTGCGATTTCGGACTTTCTCTGTTTCGTAAGTTTCAGGATGCGAGAAATCAGGAACTTGAGATACACGAATGGAACGGCATGCGGATGAAATATGAGTATTTCGGCATTGAGCTGGACATCCCCTTCGAGGAAGCGGAGGAGCTGGCGTGGGAGCATGCGTCCGTTGGGGGCAAGATGCCCTATGCGGAGGAGATGCTTGCGTATTTGCATGAGCAGGGCATTCGCACCGGTGTCATCAGCAACATCGGCTGGTCGGGCAAGGCGTTGACGGCAAGGCTCAATCGACTGTTGCCGGACAATCACTTTGAATTTGTGATTGCTTCCAGTGAGTATGTACTGAGAAAACCGAATTCATTAATCTTCGAACTGGCACTCCGCAAGGCAGGACTGCCTGCGGAGGATGTGTGGTTCTGCGGGGACAATGTGCGTGCCGACGTGTGCGGCGCTGCAGGTGCGGGACTCTATCCGGTGTGGTATCAGGGGACAAATGAGGACAATCCATTTGCCCTGAGGGAGCAGAGTGCTCCGGGGGTGAAGCATCTGCGGATTGGGGATTGGAGAGAGTTGATTGAGGAGTTGGAGAAGTTAAAATCGGGAGGTATTCGTGTTGGAAATAAGAAAAAACAAAGGTGAAATATGTATGCGCTCGAGTGCGGCAGAATATCTTACATATGTTGCTTCTTTCGGGGAGCAAGAAGACAGCATAGAGATGCGCTATGAAGACGAAAATATTTGGTTGACGCAGAAGATGATGGCAGTCCTTTATGATGTTGATGTACGTACAATCAGCGACCACATTAAAAAAGTGTATGCTGATTCAGAACTTGAAGAAGTAGCAACTATCCGAAAATTTCGGATAGTTCAAAAGGAGGGGGCTCGCCAAGTACAACGAGAAACAAATCATTATAACTTGCAGATGATTATAGCCGTCGGTTTTAAAGTGAATAATGAACGAGCCATTCAGTTTCGTAAGTGGGCAAACAGTATAGTAAAAGATTATACCATCAAGGGATGGGTTATTGATGATGAACGGTTAAAAAATGGTGGTTCTGTTCTTACTGTTGAATACTTTGAACGTTTGCTTGAACAGATTCGTGAGATTCGTTTGTCGGAACGTCGATTTTATCAGAAGATAACGGACATATATGCCACATCACTGGATTATGACCGTACTTCAAACACAACAAAAAAGTTTTTTGCAAAAGTACAGAATAAAATGCATTATGCTGTACATGGTCATACTGCTGCTGAATTGATCTATCAGAGGGCAAATGCAGATAAACCCCATATGGGATTGACTACATGGGCAGCTGCCCCGGAAGGAAAAATCGTAAAGAGTGATGTGAGCGTTGCAAAGAACTATCTTAGTGAACAGGAAATGCGCTCGTTAGAGCGTATTGTCTCTGCTTACTTGGATCTGGCGGAAGACCGTGCGGAAAGGCATATTCCAATGACCATGGAAGACTGGAGTAAGCGATTAGACTTATTTTTAATGGCGGATGAGCGAGAGGTTTTAGAGGACGCGGGAAAAATCACAGCGGAAATTGCCAAGTCAAAGGCGGAAATGGAGTTCGAAAAATACCGTGTAATCCAAGACAGATTGTTCATGTCGGACTACGATAGGTATTTGTTGGAGTTGGAGGCATTAAAATGACATTCGATAACCACGACAGCCGAATTGCATATTACGAATTGCTGCTAAAGCGAGACACTCTTGAGGATCTTCCTCAGCATGAATTGCCGACGGGCTATCGGTTCGCCTTCTACCGGCCGGGAGACAGGGATGCGTGGATCGCCATTGAAAAGTCCGCCAAGGAATTCGAGACGTACGAGCAGGGTTTGGAATCTTGGAATCGCTACTATGGGGGCAAGGACGAGGAACTTACGAAGCGCATGGTCTTCGTGGTGGATGAGCAGGGCGAGAAGGTTGCCACCGCCACGGCATTCTATGACATTTACGGGCGCGACAAGTCCGGTGCGGGCTGGCTCCACTGGGTTGCGGTGAAGCGGGAGCATCAGGGCAGAGGCCTGTCAAAACCCCTGATTGGTTACGTACTCCGCGTCATGAGAAATCTTGGTTACACCCATGCCAAGATACCTACGCAGACTACCACCTGGCTTGCTTGCAAGATTTATCTGGACTTCGGTTTTGTACCGATTCCGGAAAATGCAGTGCACAGTCGCGATGGCTGGCGAATCCTTCGGACGTTGACGGAGCATCCGAGCCTTGGGGAATTTGAGAAGGTTAGTGAAGAAGAGATTTGCGGAGTGACGATTCGGGAAGCAATCATAGAGGACAGCCTCGCTATTGCAAACATCAGCAGAAATGACCTTGGTTATGATTGCAGTGAATCTCTTGTGAAGAGTAGGCTTGCGAAGCTCGATAGAGAGCGAGAGACGGTGCTTGTAGCAGCATCGGGACAGGATATTGCAGGTTACATACATATGGAACTCTACGAACTGTTATACGGGGAACCCTTGGGAAATGTCCTCGGTCTTGCAGTGCGTGCTTCTCGCCGTAGAGAAGGCATCGGACGTGCGCTTCTTGATGCGGCAGAGGATTGGGCACGTAGTAAGGGAGCCGTTGGTGTACGACTGAATTCGGGCGGGACACGAACGGGTGCCCATGCATTTTACCGTGCGGCAGGCTATGACGATGAGAAGGAGCAGTTGCGGTTTGCCAAGAGGTTCTAGGAAGGGCGATACGGAGGAAGGAAAGCAATGATTATACTAATTACAGGTGCATCGCATACGGGGAAAACCGCACTTGCACAAAAGCTGCTTGAAAGATATCAGTATCCGTATCTATCCATGGATCATTTAAAAATGGGGCTGATACGTAGTGGCAATACGGAACTTACGCCGGTAAGTGAGGATGCGGAACTCACAGCTTATTTGTGGCCAATTGTCCGTGAAATGATAAAAACAGCCATAGAGAACAAGCAAAATCTAATTGTTGAGGGGTGCTATATTCCCTTTGATTGGGCAAAGGACTTTGGTCAGGAATATCGCAATCACATACGATATTACTGCCTTGTAATGAGCGAGAGCTATATCCGCACTCATTTTTCGGACATAAAGAGATATGCAAATGTAATCGAAAATCGTTTGGATGATGAATGGTGTACTTTAGAGAGTGTGTTGGAAGACAATGCGGAAATATTGGAGCTTGCACGAGCACATAAAGTGAACTATATACTCATCGAGAATCAGTATGAGATTGATATTTATTTAGAGGAGGCACCACATGTGTGTTAGAGAAATCATGGATTCCGACATGGACGGACTGTTCGCCCTCTATGCCCAGCTTCACGGCAATCCTATACCGGAGAAGAGTGAGGAGCTTCTTGGTTTGTGGCAGGGCATTTTGCAGGATTCGAACCATCACATTATTGTGGTGGAAGAGGACGGTAAGATTGTGTCTTCCTGCGTGTGCGTCATCATTCCCAATCTGACCCACGGGCAGCGGCCCTACGCCTTTGTGGAAAATGTGGTGACGGACGAAGGCTATCGGTGCCGTGGGCTGGCAACCGCCTGCCTAAACTACGCCAAGGAGATTGCACTTCGGGAGAATTGCTACAAGCTTATGTTAATGACGGGTTCGAAGAAGGAAAGCACGCTTCATTTTTATGAGCAGGCGGGGTACAACCGGAAGGATAAGACCGCATTTATTCGGTGGTTATAAGGGTGATTTTCGCGATACTTGTTGCAGGAGTATCTTAATAATATGCAAAAATGACAAACTTGAATTGAGCGAGCTCTTTTGCGAGCGATGACAATTGAACCTAGTTCATTTGTATGGGCTTGCATCAATTATACAAACTTGAAGTTGACGGAGGATATTATGTTAAAAGATTATGAAATAGATAAACCAATTCTTGAAACGGACAGATTGATTATTCGTGTGCTTAACGAAAATGATGCGCCTGATTTAAAAGAGTGGCTTGGAAGAGATGAAATCTATACATATTGGGGGAGAAAAGCAAGTAAGGGTGAGAAAAATCCTGAACTTATGTTTATTGATCCCCGCCCTTGGGTAAAAAGAAAACCTTCTCCTGATTTTGATTGGGGACTTGTATTGAAAGAATCCAATAAAGTGGTAGGCATGATTGCGGTATTTGATATCCAAAATGCCAGAATGGGTGATATAGGATACAGAATTAATCCTGAGTACTGGAATATGGGGATTACTACAGAAGCTTTAAAGGAAGTGGTACGGTTTATATTTGAGAATACGGAAATAGACCGTTTGAATGGGCGTGCGGATGTAAGAAACATTGCATCAAATAGGGTTATGGAAAAATGTGGTTTTGTAAAAGAAGGGACCGTTCGCCAAGGAAAAATGGTTTCTGTTTATTGCGATTATAATATTTATGGTATGCTTAGAGAAGATTATGTGGGCTTGCAAGGTATAAACAGTTAGTTAAATTCCAATTTGTCAAACAGTTTGAAGTTGCAGGGAGGGTACATAATGAAAACAATTTGCGGGATTGATTGTGGCGGATGCGGATTCAAGGATAACTGTAAAGGGTGTGGGGAAACAAACGGACATCCGCTTGGCGGTGAATGTGTTGCTGCCGAATGCTATAAATCCGGTGGTGAAAATTGCTTTATAGCATATAAGAATCGTTTGATGGACGAGTTTAACTCGTTAGGAATTGCTGATATGCCCAGAGTGAAAGAACTTTGTCAGTTAAGTGGTGCGTATGTTAATTTGGAATATACTCTCCCTAACGGAAATAAAACCAAATTGCTTGACGATGCGAAAATATATCTTGGATATCAAGTCGAAAAACAAAATAGTGACAGGTGTTACGGACTTGTTGCGGATGATAACTATATGCTTGTATGTGAATATGGATGCAATGGCGCAGACCCTGAAATAATTGTGTATCAAAAGAGAGGTTTAAAATGAAGATTATTGCATTTGCGTCTGTAACCGCAGGTGGAAAAACAACCATTATCAATGAATTAAAGAAAGTACTAAAAAACGCAGAATCCCTACATTTTGATGATTATTCATTTGAAGGTGAAGTGGAAGATTTTCATGCATGGGTAATGAACGGGGCGGATTATAGTGTGTGGAATTTGAGTCCGCTAATAAGAGACATTGCGGAGATTAAGAACAATAAGAAGTGTGACTATCTGCTGTTAGATTATCCTTTTGCATATTGTCATAAAGAACTTGGCAAATATATTGATTACGCAATTTTTATAGACACACCACTGGATGTTGCAATGGCGAGAAGAATACTTCGTGATATGAACGGCGCTACCGGTGAAGAAATTCGATACGATATGGAGATGTATCTCAAATATGCCAGAGTTGCTTATGTTCAGATGTTGAAAGATGTATTTCCGTCCTCGGACTATGTGATTGATGGAATAAAAGAGTTAGGTGAGAAAGTGCAAGAAATCATACATCTAATCTCAACACTATAAATTTCATTTACGGAGGTAACCATGGCTTTTGATTTTAAGAAAGAATACAAAGAATTTTATATGCCGAAGAACACACCCGAGATCGTAAATGTTCCGAAGGCCAACTACATAGCGGTTCGAGGATCCGGCAATCCCAACGAAGAGGGTGGCGCATACCAGCAGGCCATTGGTGTGCTGTATGCGGTTGCATATACATTGAAAATGAGTTATAAGACGGATTACAAGATGGAAGGATTCTATGAATATGTGGTTCCGCCTCTTGAGGGATTCTGGTGGCAAGAAGGTGTTGAGGGCGTAGATTATGGGAACAAATCCGCGTTCCACTGGATTTCTGTCATTCGTTTGCCGGACTTCGTATCCGAGGAGGATTTCCACTGGGCGGTGGATGCGGCAACGAAGAAGAAAAAACTTGATTGTTCGTCAGCGGAATTTCTCACGGTGGAAGAAGGTTTGTGTGTGCAGGTGATGCATCCTGGACCTTTTGATGAGGAACCCGCTACGGTTGCGCTTATGGATGCGTATTTGGAGCAGAATGGCTATGTGAATGATATGAACAAAGATAGATTGCATCATGAGATTTATATGTCGGATGCAAGAAAAGTTGCTCCGGAGAAGTGGAAAACGGTCATCAGACATCCCATTAGAAAGGCGTAACAGTCCGGGGGCTTGAAAAGATCGTTTGAGTTTTGTTTGCGTTTAAATAATTGGGTTGATATTCTATCTTGAATGGTATATACTATGTATATACTGATCGCGTGGAGGTATTCTATATGCAAGCACAAGTGAAAGAATGGGGAAATAGTCAAGGAATCCGATTGCCAAAGGAAGTGTTGAAAAGTGCAGGGATTGCATTGAATGAGTTTTTGGATGTCAAAGTATCGAATGGTATCATTACTTTGGTGAAGCCTTTTCGGCATAAAACACTGGAAGAACGAGCAGCTGAGTTTGATGGAAAGTTAATGCTGGATGGAGAATATGATTGGGATGAACCTGTCGGAAGAGAGGTGTGGTAATGGAAATACTGCATCAAGGCGACATTCTTAGAATTGAAAATATAAAACATCCCGTATTGGTTGTAAGCAAGGATTTTTTTAATACCAGTGGTGAAATAATCGGATGTCCGATTATGAATAATTCCATTCCGGGACCACTTCATATATGGATGGCTACAGAAGAGAATGAAGGATATATACAATGCGAAAAGCTTGCATTGCTGGATTTGGCGGTTCGCAGTTACAGGAAAGTGGATAGATTATCGATTTCGGACATGATAAATGTATCGGATGCTATTCAGGGAATCTTTGAGTATATTTGATAAGACATCCGGTGAGAAAACGAAAAGAGTGAAATGCGCTTGAAGCACGCTTCTGCAGATTGGAGGGATTTCGATGAACGAACGATACATACCTGACTCCATCAAGAAGCACATTGAAGGCAAGGAATATTCTCTGGACAACATCGGTATGTCCGGCTCGACGATTCTTATGTTTGACGACTGTGTGTTGAAGATGGAGAAGCGGAGTGAGAATTTTGATAAGATGGTGGAAATGATGCGCTGGATGGAGGGCAAGGTGCCGGTTCCGAAGGTGCTGGAGGTAGCTTACGAGGGGGAATGGGCGTATCTTCTCATGTCGCGAATGGAAGGGGAGATGTCCTGCTCGGAGAAGTACTTGGAGCGTCCCGAGGAGTTGGCAACGATTCTCGCAGAGGGCATGAAGATGCTCTGGAGCGTGGATATTTCAGACTGCCCGAGAATCCGTGATGTCGATGCGGAGCTAGCAGAGGCTACGTACCGCGTGGAACATCACATGGTGGATGTGGACAATGTGGAGCCGGATACTTTTGGCGAGGGCGGTTTCCGTGACCCGGCTCATTTGCTTCAGTGGCTTAAGGATAATCGACCGACTTATGAGCCGGTGCTTTCCCACGGAGACTATTGTCTGCCAAATGTGTTCATTAAGGACGGTAAGGTCAGTGGATTCATTGATCTCGGTGACACGGGTGTGGGTGACAAATGGCGGGATATCGCCCTTTGTTACCGCAGTTTTATTCACAATCGGGATGGCTCCTTCGGTGGCAAGGTGTACGAGGATTTTGACCCGGAAGGGGTATTTGAGAAGCTGGGAGTGGAACCGAACCGGGAAAAGCTACGGTGGTATCGGTTGTTGGATGAGTTGTTTTAGGAGGAAGCTATGAAGGACAAGGAAAGGCTCTTTTTTGAGCT
Organism: Lachnospiraceae bacterium; assembly: GCA_045546575.1. Taxonomy (GTDB): domain Bacteria; phylum Bacillota; class Clostridia; order Lachnospirales; family Lachnospiraceae; genus ISDg. Next base: position 37,003 of record JAZQDC010000005.1, read on the forward strand.
GAGAACCCTTCTTGCCACGGAATATAACTGTAAGCCCGGGGATTTTCTAAGAAGGGACAACGTGCTGACGACGACTGCCCTTCACGAAGGTCGCAGGCAGTACAGTTCGGAGCCGTATTTCTTTCATATGGCAACTCTGGGTGGCAATGCGGTGATTACCGCGGAGGAGTGTTTGCACCCGTTTCTGCAGGAGTTCATGAAGGAACGTCCGGGGCACTGGCTCTTCGAATTGCCCAACTTATTGCCCCTTGAGAGGGAACTGAATCGGTTCGGATATACCCTAACGCAGACGTACCATATGTTTCTGCCGACAGATGGAAAGAATAACTCCGAAACGTCACAACGCTCTGAGGAATTGCAACATTGCGAAGACAGAAAGCACCCTTGGACGCTTCGGTGGTTCACGGGTGACGAAATCAAACCGTTTTATGGGGATTCTCGCTTTCCGAACGCCATTTGTCCGGAGTTTCGACCGGAACGTCCGGACCGCATGGTGGTGTGTGCTTATGACGGAGAGACGATAGCGGGTATGGCAGGCTGCTCGGAGGATGCACCCGGGTGGATGCAGATTGGCATTGATGTGATGCCCGATTACCGCTCACGGGGAATCGGTACATTGCTTGTGAAACTTCTGAAAGAGAAGATTTCGGAACAGGGGAATATTCCGTTCTATGGAACGAGCCTGTCCAATTATCATTCTTGGAAGATTGCGTTGAATAGCGGATTTCGTCCGGCGTGGGTGGAAATCGGCGCATCGAAAATAGAACAATAAAGTGGCAAGATGCAACGACTGTTAACAAAATAGCAGTCGTTGTTTTTGTATTTGCGAAATGAATAAGATATGACATATAGGGTATATGGATTATGGCATTTTCGATTGATTTTATACCCATTTCCGAGTATAATATATGCGGTGTATTATGTGCTGTGAAAGCGTAATGCCGGGATACAACCGGTGTCCCACAGAATACGAGGATGTTACGGAGGATATTTATGCGCTATGAGCATGGTTGGCTCGGTTATAGACTGAGCAAGACGGAGAGTTCGAAGGCGGTGGATGTGACATCGCTTCCCCAGGATCCCGTGAAGAAGAGTATTGAGCGAGAGCTTGTGACCTATGGGGAGCAAGCCCCTGAATTACGATTTGTATGTATGATTGATGAGAAGCTTCCGAAGGAAGCATACCATATTCGCAAGCTTGGTGCGGAGATCGGTATTGTGGGCGGTTCCAATTGTGGTGTGTTGTACGGTGCATTTGCTGCGATTTCCAAGGAACGTCGCGGTGAAGAATGGTTTGAAGTCATTGAAGCACCGAGAAATCCTCTGCGCATGTTGAATCATTGGGACAACATGGACGGTAGTATTGAACGTGGATATTCCGGACAGTCCTTTTTCTTCTCGAAGGAACAGGTGCTGGTGGATGACCGTACATGGGAGTACGCTCGTCTGTGCGCCAGTGTAGGAATCAATGCAGTAGTGCTCAATAACGTAAATGTACGCGGGAAGGCAACGAGGTTAATTACCGAAGAGTATTTGCCTCGAGTAAAGGAGATTAGCGACATTTTGGCAGCTTACGGTATTAAGACATACCTAAGCGTGAATTTTGCGGCACCCATGGACATTGGTGGACTTCCGGTGTCTGATCCCTTAGATGAGGGGGTAAGAGCATTTTGGAAGTCACAGGCAGAGGTGATTTACCAAGCCATCCCCGGCTTTGGCGGCTTCCTTGTGAAGGCGGATTCCGAGGGACGTCCCGGACCATTTACCTATGGCCGTACCCATGCAGACGGTGCCAATATGCTGGCAGAGGCCATTCAGCCTTATGGTGGTATCGTCATTTGGCGTTGCTTTGTGTATAATTGCACCCAGGATTGGCGTGATACCAAGACCGATCGTGCGCGTGCGGGATATGATAATTTCATAGGACTGGACGGAACCTTTGCGAAAAATGTTATTTTGCAGATTAAGAACGGCCCCATGGATTTTCAGGTTAGAGAGCCGATATCTCCGTTGTTCGGCGGTATGACGGCCACCAATCAGATGTTGGAGGTTCAAGCGGCACAGGAATATACGGGACAGCAGAAGCACGTGTGCTATTTGGTGCCTATGTGGAAAGAAGTGTTGTCTTTCCGTACCCATATGGATGAAACTTGTGATACGGTGGCGGATATTGTATCCGGCAGACGTAGCGGTTCTGTGAATTGCGGTATGGCGGCGGTGGCTAACACCGGAAATGATGCTAACTGGACGGGACATGATTTTGCGGCGGTGAACTGGTTCGGTTTCGGTCGTTTGGCATGGAATCCGGAACGGACGGCAGAGGAGATTGCATCCGAATGGACGGAGCTTACCTTTGGTGACGATTCCTATGTGTGTGAGACGGTGAAGCGCATTTTGTTGATGTCTTACGAGGCTTACGAGAATTATACTTCGCCCCTTGGTATCGGTTGGATGGTGAACCCAAATCATCATTACGGACCCAATGTGGAAGGGTATGAATATGATCGCTGGGGGACGTATCATCGTGCTACTTGTAAGGAGATTGGTGTTGACCGTACCACTAAGGGAACCGGATATACAACGCAGTATCGTCCGTATTGGGCAGAGCGTTATGAGAAGCCGGAGACTACGCCGGAGGAACTGTTGTTGTTTTTCCATCGTCTACCTTACGATTACAAACTGAAGGATGGACGAACCATTCTGCAGTATATTTACGATACGCATTTTCAAGGTGCGTTGCAGGTAGAGGAGATGATTATGTCATTTACCCAGTGCAGAGGCAGAATTGATGAGAAGCGTTTTGAACGAATCTTAAAGCGCTTGTACATTCAGTTGGAAAGCGCAAGAGAATGGCGTGACCGTATCAATACATACTTCCATCGTATGACGGACATTCCGGATGCTCATGGAAGAAAGATTTATGATTAGATTTGTGATATTGTGAGGAAATGATGATGTTAACTTATAAGAACCCTATTATGCCGGGCTTTCACCCGGACCCCTCCATATGCAGAGTGGGAGATACGTTTTACCTAGTGCATTCCACATTTGTATATTTTCCGGGCGTGCCGATTTATGAGAGTAAGGACTTGGTGCATTGGCGTCAGATCGGCAATGTTTTAGACAGAGCATCCAATTGTCCTTTGGGGGAGACCAGACATTCCGGTGGAATCTACGCGCCTACCCTTCGCTATCATGAAGGGGTGTTCTATATGATTACTACCAATGTTGAAAATGGCGGTAATTTTGTTGTAACCGCCACCAATCCGGCAGGCCCTTGGAGTGATCCGTACTGGTTGGAAGGAGCAGAAGGAATCGATCCCAGCTTGTTCTTCGATGATGACGGAAGATGCTATTATTGCGGAACCAGAGAGTTGCCTAACGGACGTTATTACGGAGATAATGAAATCTACATCCGCGAGCTTGATTTGAAGACTATGAAACTTGTGGGTGAGAAGTATGTGGCGTGGTACGGAGCACTGCGAGACAGCGTATGGCCGGAAGGCCCCCACATTTACAAGCGTGGAGAGTATTACTATGTGGTAAATGCCGAGGGTGGTACCGGTCCTGAGCATGCCATCGTAGTTGCCAGAAGCAAGTCGGTAACGGGACCTTATGAGGGATGCAAATGCAACCCGGTCTTCACCCACCGTCATATGGGGCAGGACTACCCGTTATATGCAGTAGGCCATGCCGATCTTGTCACCGATACCAATGGTAATTGGTATGCCGTGATGCTTGCCATGAACAAGGTAGATGGTGTTACCAATACCGGTCGTGAGACGTATCTCGCCAAGGTTACTTGGGAAAATGACTGGCCTGTGTTCAACGCGGGCGAGGGCAAGCTGCTTCCCGAAGGGGAACTTCCGATTGCACCCCATATCTGGATGGACGGAGAATTGGCTGGCAGGGAAGAGAATACCGTACTTGATTTTCGAAAGAATGCACTTCCTATGAGCGTTATGACGCTTCACAATCCCAAGGATAATATGTATCGTCTGGAGGACGGAGCGTTGAAGCTTCATTTCGGTTCCGGTGTCATTACAGAGACCAAGCCGGTGTCTTACTTGTGCTTGCGTCAAACTACCATGAACTATCGTGTGGAAGCCGGATTGTGTGCAACTCCTGCGGAAGGAGAAGAAGCAGGTATCGTACTGGTGCAGAGCGATGAGGCAAATGTACGTCTGACTCTTGCAGGTACTCATAAGGGTATGCAGCTTCAGGCCGTGGCGGTAGAGAAGGGCGTAGCGACGATTCTCGGTACGACACCTGTTGCCAACGGTAAGGTTCACTTGTCATTGTTACAGAGAGGACAGCGGTTGTGGTTCTTGGCAACGGCAGAGGAAGCGGATCATGAAGTTCTTATGCAGGGCAGCATTGATACGCATTTTCTCAGTACGGAATGGGCCGGTGGATTCGTTGGTTGTACCGTAGGTATGTATGCCACGGCGCAGGGAGCACAGAGCGAGAATTACGCAACATTTACGAGCTTTTCGTATCAGAATATTTAATTGTATCGCCTAGGCGGTGAAGGAGATTGACGTTGGAATATGTGGGTATTGCTCTTGTGGTGGTTATCGTCTGTATTGTGATTACGCAGGCAAATGAGCGCAAGACAAAGAGACAATTACGAGAGAAGCTTCGGCAGCGGTTCGGTACGCTTCCGAAGAACGAGATGAACAGTTTGCGTATGGAGTCCTTGGGGGCGTACCTGAAATCGTTGCCTGAAAGAGCACAGGATATTGACGAGATCACGTGGAACGACCTGGATATGGACCGTGTGTTTCATGAGATGAACAATACATGCTCTGCTATTGGTGAGGAGTATCTGTACGCAGCGCTGCATCGTCCGGAGCTTGCGGAAGAGGAACTATTGCGAAGAGAAGCGCTGATTGAGGCTGTGTCGGAGTCCGAAGAGGTGCGTCTTGACCTTCAGATGGGGCTTACGGATATGGGGAAGATGCGAAACATCTCCGTGTATGATTATATGATGCGCTTATCCGGTGTGAGGGAAGAAAAAAATTATCTTCATTTTCTTGCTCTTGCATTGTACGCAGTTGGTTTCTGTATTTCTTTTGTGCCGGAGTATTTCGGGGTGGGAATCGGTATTGTTATTGTGATGGCCTTATGGAATATGATGAGCTACTATAAGCGTAAAGCAGAGATTGAACCGTATCTGCAGGCGGTGTCCTTTTTGATGCGTTGGATTATGCAAGTGGAAGTAATGGCTTCCGACAAGAAGGAAAAGTCGCCGATATTGCAGCAGGAACTTCAAAACTTGAAGGAACACTCGGAGAAGTTTCGTAGTTTTGTCCGCGGTGCAAAGATGCTGGCACCTACAAGTCCTACCGGCAGTTTTGCGGATATGTTCATGGATTATATTCGCCTGTTGTTCCATGTGGACTTGATCAAATTCAACCAGATATATAAGATATTTATGAGCCACCAAGAGGAACTTTTGGCTATGTTCCGGGATACGGGGCGGTTGGATGCTATGATTGCGGTGGCGTCGTTCCGAGCACACAAGCAGAGATGGTGTGTGCCGAATTTGCAGGTAGATGTCTTGGAGATTAAGACAGAAGAATTGTATCATCCTTTGGTGGAGGAATCGGTGACCAATAGTATTCGTGCCAATCGAGCTGTACTTCTTACGGGTTCTAATGCGTCGGGGAAATCTACCTTCCTTAAGACGGTGGCGATTAATGCAATCCTTGCACAGACCATTTATACGGCGCTTGCGGAGAACTATTCTGCGGGATATTATCGCATTCTGTCTTCCATGGCATTGAGAGATGACTTGGAGACACAGGAGAGCTACTACATCGTGGAGATTCGTTCATTGAAGCGCATATTGGACGCTTCGGAGGAAGAGATTCCGGTGCTTTGCTTTGTGGATGAAGTGCTTCGAGGCACCAATACGGCAGAGCGAATTGCCGCATCTACGGAGATATTGAGATATCTTGCGGAAAAGGGCGTATTATGTTTTGCGGCAACCCACGATTTGGAACTGACCACGCTGTTGCAACAGCATTTTGATAATTATCATTTCAGCGAACAGGTGACGGAAGAAGGCGTTATCTTTGATTATTGCTTGAGAGAAGGTAAGGCAACGTCGCGAAATGCCATTCGTTTGCTGGATATGATGGGCTACCCGAAGCACTTGATTACCGGAGCGTTGGGAGCAGTGGAGCATTTTCTTACGACAGGAGAATGGAAGCATGAAGGTTAGAGTATATACGGACGGATCGGCCAGAGGCAATCCGGATGGGCCCGGCGGCTATGGTACTGTGATTAAGTATACCGACCCCAAGGGGCAGGAGCATATCAGAGAGTATTCCTGCGGCTACGAGAAGACCACCAACAATCGTATGGAATTGATGGCGGCGATTGTAGGGTTGGAGGCATTGATTAAGCCTTGCGAAGTGACGTTATATTCGGATTCACAGTATCTTGTGAAGGCATTTAACGATCATTGGATTGAAGGCTGGAAAGCTAAGGGCTGGAAGAACAGTAAGAAAGAGCCTGTGAAGAACAAAGAACTTTGGCTTCGCCTGTTGGAGGCAATACAACCTCACACGGTTACCTTTGTCTGGGTGAAGGGGCACGACGGTCATCCGGAAAATGAACGGTGTGATACTTTGGCAACCACGGCGGCGGACGGTGAGAATCTGCATGTGGACGACGGAGCCTATTGTAGATTATAAGTAAGAGGAACAGTAGAGAAGGGGTAAGATACCATGGCACAGATAACTCCGATGATGCAACATTATGTGGAGACAAAACAAAAATACAAGGATTGCGTGTTGTTCTACCGGTTGGGGGATTTCTACGAGATGTTTTTCGAGGATGCCGAATTGGTATCGCGAGAGCTGGAACTGACCTTGACAGGAAAGAGCTGCGGTCTGGAGGAGCGAGCTCCTATGTGTGGTGTACCGTTTCACGCAGCAGATACGTACATTTCTCGTTTGGTAGACCGAGGGTATCGCGTGGCAATTTGTGAGCAGGTAGAGGATCCGAAACTTGCAAAAGGCATGGTGAAACGAGAGGTTGTGCGTATCGTTACACCCGGTACCAATGTGTCGCCCCATAGTTTGGATGAGACGAAGAATAATTACCTCATGGGAATTCTGTGGTTGGATGAGACTTTCGGAATTTCTACAGTGGACGTGTCTACCGGCGATTATTTCGTCACTGAAGTAAAGGATGTACGAAAGGTCTTGGATGAAGTGACCAAGTTTGCACCGGCGGAGATTGTGTGCAATCCGGCATTTTTTATGTCGGGAGTAGACACGGATGACTTGAAGAATCGTCTGGGAATTGTATTGACGTCCATGGAGGACTGGCTCTATGACAATAAGAATTGTGAGAAGGTGCTAAAGGAGCATTTTCATGTAAGTAATCTCTTCGGCATCGGTCTGGGAGATATGGAGGCAGGAGCCATTGCCGCAGGTGCGGTACTGAATTACCTGTACGATACCCAGAAGACTTCCTTGGCACATATTACAGAGATTCGGGCGTATACTACCGGAAAATATATGATTATCGACAGTTCCACCAGAAGAAATCTGGAGTTGTGCGAAACGTTGCGAGAGAAGCAGAAGCGCGGTTCCCTTCTGTGGGTGCTGGATAAGACCAAGACTGCCATGGGAGCGCGTCTGTTGCGTCTGTTTTTGGAGCAACCGCTTCTTGACGTGATGGAGATTCGCAAGCGTCAGTCTGCCATCGGTGAGTTAAATGAGAATCTTATGACGCGAGAAGAGCTCAGAGAGTATCTCAATGCGATTTACGATTTGGAGCGTTTGATTTGCCGTGTCAGCTATCAAAGCGCAAATCCCAGAGATTTGATTGCATTTGCATCTTCTCTGTCTATGTTGCCGCATATCAAGTTTCTCTTGAAGGATTTTCACAGTAGCCTAATTCGTGAGGAAGTGGCAGACCTTGATCCGTTGACGGACTTACAGGAGATGATTGATGCGGCTATTGATCCGGAACCGCCGATTAGTACAAAAGAGGGCGGAATCATCCGAGAAGGCTACAACGAAGAAGTGGATCGTCTGCGTCAGGCTAAGACTAGTGGTAAGCAGTGGCTGGCGGAGCTTGAGGCAAGAGAGCGGGAGGCCACGGGAATTAAGAACCTTAAAGTGAAGTTTAACCGTGTCTTCGGCTATTATCTGGAGGTCACGAATTCCTTCAAGGAGCTGGTTCCTTCGGACTGGATGCGTAAGCAGACCTTGGCAAATGCGGAGCGATATACGACACCGGAGTTGAAGGAGTTGGAGGATACAATTCTCAATGCGGAGGACAAGCTATTTTCCTTGGAGTATCGCATCTTTGCGGAGATTCGTGAACAGATTGCTAAGGAAGTCAATCGTATCCAGCGAACGGCTAAGTCTGTGGCATTGATTGATGCGCTGGCATCTCTTGCATATGTGGCAGAACACAATCATTTTGTATGCCCTACCGTGAATAAGAGCGGTGAGATTCATATTGTGGACGGACGTCACCCGGTGGTGGAACAGATGATTCCCGGTAAGCTGTTCGTTGCAAATGATACGATACTGGACAACAAGGCCAATCGTATCGGTATTATTACCGGACCGAATATGGCGGGTAAGTCCACATACATGCGTCAGACGGCGCTGATTGTTCTAATGGCACAGATCGGTAGTTATGTTCCCGCGGCTTCTGCGGAGATTGGCATTGTGGACCGTATCTTCACTCGTGTAGGCGCATCGGACGATCTTGCCAGCGGACAAAGTACCTTTATGGTGGAGATGACAGAGGTTGCGAATATTCTTCGAAATGCTACGAGAAATAGTTTGTTGATTTTGGACGAAATCGGACGCGGAACCAGTACTTTTGACGGACTTGCCATTGCTTGGGCTGTTATTGAGCATGTGGCGAATCCGAAGATTATCGGGGCTAAGACGCTGTTCGCCACCCATTATCACGAGTTGACGGAACTGGAGGGTAAGCTGGAAGGTGTCAGCAACTATTGCATTGCGGTAAAAGAACAAGGGGAGGATATCATTTTCCTTCGAAAGATTATTCGCGGTGGTGCGGATAAGAGTTACGGTATTCAGGTTGCTCGTCTGGCAGGCGTGCCGGAGCCTGTATTGGCTAGAGCCCGAGAGATTGTGGATGAACTAATAAGCAATGACATTGCCGGTCGTGCCAGAGATATTGCTATGGATGCAGTTCTGAAGAAGGAGGCTAAGGCAAATGCCAAGCCCCAGAAGGAGCCGTTGGAAGGGCAGATATCCCTCTTTAGCTCTGTGGACTATAGTCCCATTGCGGAACAGATTCGAAATTGCAATTTGACAAATATCACGCCAATTGACGCGTTAAATTTGTTATTTCGTTTGCAAAAAGAAATCGAGGAGTTGTAATTTCCTCTGGTTTCCTCTTTCCGAAAGCGCATTTGTGTGTTACAGTATAGACATACCAAAGACAACTGCCGTGATTTACGCGAGATATCGATTAAAGTACGAAAGATGCTTAAAAGTACGAAACATCGAGTGAAGTACGAAGGATATCTGTACAGAAGACAAGGCATGAGTTTACGGAAGATATTTAAGGGACATAGGATGATGTCGCCTGCGCGATGAGAGGAACATAAGATGAGACACACCCCGGTTTAGTGCCGGGGTGTTTTTATGTGATATCGGAAGTAGGCGTGTTGTGTTTGCAATACCAGTGTCTGAGTGTCCGTAGAAGGAGGTTTGATTTTGAAGGGGATTCGTAAGAACAGCGGATGGTTGAAACGTACGCTTCGGGGTGTGATACATGGCCTGCTATGTTTCGTATTGGCTGCGAGTTGTTTCGGTGGCTGTGGAACGAAAGAAGAGAAGGTAAGTTACGGCGAAGTCAGTGCCTATGAGATTGCTTATAGTGCTTTCCTCACACAAGAGGATTTTGCAGACGGTGAGTATGATGTGCTGGACGATGATGACGATTCAGGACGTCAGTTGTTCGGAACCTTGTATTCGGTGTCGGATTACATGGAATCGGTCAGTGACTGTCATGCCTTTGTGTCTGCTACCAATCTTGCGGATGAAGTTGCGGTTGTGGTTGCAACGGAAGAGACGGTTGAGCGTATTGCGGAAGGATTTGAACAGCGTCTGGAAGAGCGGATTGCCATGTTTGAGGGATACGAACCCGCGGAAGTGGATAAGTTGCAGAACGGACAGATATTGACCTATGGAAAATATGTTGTATATCTTGTGTGTGAAGATATGAAGGGAGCGAAGACAGCTGTAGAAGAGGTGGTAAAAGAAGAGTATGTGTCGAAATACGATGGTTCCACACCAACACCGGATCCGACACCGACGGAAGCAGTTACCCCTACGCCTGAAGCATCGCCCACGGGCACACCGAAACCGGCCACGCCTACCCCAACGACCATAGTAGAACCATTGATTTACGGGGAAGGTTATGAATATGGTTATCCGGAGATTTTGGTGGATGCAGTGCAAGCAGACGATGTTAATCTACTGGTGTCGGATAGAGATGTTGAATTATTCTATCGGTGTAGAGAGCTTCTGGATGAGTGGATTACCGATGATATGACGAACTATGAGAAGGAGAAGGCTATCTTTACCATGTTGGTGGCAGAGCTTAAGTATGACAAAGCTCATTATTCCATTGATGGAGAGGATCCGAACTCTGTGAATCCTTATGGAGCATTGATACAAGGGAAAGCCATTTGCACGGGGTATGCCAATAGTTTTCAGTTGTTTATGACCATTTTAAATATTCCGTGTATCAATGTAGAGGGATCGGCGTATGACGATTACGAGCCTCATTGCTGGAACATGGTTCTGATGGAGGGAGATTGGTATTACGTTGATGTGTGTTGGGGAGATAGCGGACGTGATTCCGGCGGCAATTATAAGTATCTGAATGCTACGACGGAGCACATGCTGAACACAAAACATCATTGGGATACCGAGGCGTACCCGTATGTGGAGCACACATATTCGGGGGAATGAGCATCCGGGTGAATAATGTGCGATTCATTTTCGAAATCTATGACAAATAATCATGCGTTTTCGGGGTGCAGATGAATATCGGATAACAATAAGATAATTTTATGCATTGCAACTCGGTAAGATTTCGAGTATAGTAGGAGACAGTGGCGGAGTGGGTTCGCCAAAGTGCGTAATATACAAACAATGATAATATCCAAAGAGGAGGATTTTTGCCATGAAGTTTAGTAATGGTTGCTGGTTGCAGAAGCAGGGAACGAGCTGCTTTTCTCCGGCGGAGGTTTATTTTACGAAGATTGAAAACAATGCCGTGACGCTGTGTGCACCGACACAGCATATCGCTCATCGTGGAGATACTTTGGGCGGTGTGAATCTGACGATTCGTATCAGTGCGCCTATGGCAGATTGCTTGCGCATTCAGACGTCTCATTATTTGGGCGCAACGAAGAAGGATCCGAAGTTTTCGTTGAACATTGATGAAAATGCTACGATTCAGGCCAGTGAGGATGAGAAGAGCATCACTATCGTAAATGGTGGGCTGACTCTCGTAATCGACAAGGCAACCTGTGCTATGGTTTACTATAGAGACGGTGAGAAGCTTACTTCCAGTACCGGTCGCGATATGGGGTATATGAAGACCAACTGGCAGGGCTTGGCGTACGACGACGGCAGTGACAAGGATACATATATGCGCCAGATGCTTTCTATCGGCGTTGATGAGCATATTTACGGTATGGGCGAGCGCTTTACACCTTTCGTGAAGAACGGACAGAGCGTGGCTATTTGGAACGAAGATGGAGGAACCTCTACGGAGCAGTCATACAAGAACATTCCGTTCTACATTTCCGACCGTGGCTATGGCGTATTTGTAAACCATCCGGAGAAGGTGGAATTTGAGGTTTGTACCGAGATGATTACCCGTGTGGAATTCTCTGTTCCGGGTGAGCATTTGGATTACTTTATTATCAACGGACCTACCATGAAGGACGTTATCCGCAGATATACGGATATGACCGGTAAGCCGGCACTTCCGGCACCTTGGACCTTCGGTTTGTGGTTGTCCACATCTTTTACCACCAATTACGATGAGGAGACCGTCAACAAGTTTGTAGACGGCATGTTTGAGCGTGATATTCCTCTTCAGGTATTCCATTTCGACTGCTTCTGGATGAAGGAGTTTGCATGGTCTGATTTCCTTTGGGACAGCAGAGTGTTCCCGGATCCGGAAGGTATGTTGAAGCGTCTGAAGGCAAAGGGCCTGAAGATCTGCGTATGGATCAACAGTTACATCGGACAGGAGTCTGCGTTGTTTGAAGAAGGTTGCAAGAACGGCTACTTCATTAAGCGCAAGAACGGCGATGTATGGCAGTGGGATATGTGGCAGCCCGGCATGGCAATCGTGGACTTTACCAATCCTGCTGCTTGCAAATGGTATCAGAGCAAGCTGGAGCGTCTCTTGGATATGGGTGTTGACTGCTTTAAGACGGACTTCGGTGAGCGTATTCCTACGGATGTGGTTTACTATGACGGTTCCGACCCTATGAAGATGCACAACTATTACACATACTTGTACAATCAGTGTGTGTTCGAACTTTTGGAACGTAAGCGCGGTATCGGAGAAGCGGTATTGTTTGCACGTTCCGCAACGGTAGGCGGTCAGAAGTTCCCGGTTCACTGGGGTGGTGACTGTTGGAGTGATTACGAGTCCATGGAAGAGAGCTTGCGCGGTGGTTTGTCTCTGTGCATGTCCGGCTTCGGTTACTGGAGCCATGACATCGGTGGTTTCGAGTCTACCTCCACACCGGATGTATACAAGAGATGGTGCGCATTTGGTTTGTTGTCCTCCCATTCTCGTCTCCATGGGAGTAGCTCTTATCGTGTGCCGTGGGCATATGATGAAGAGGCAGTTACGGTTGTAAGCACCTTTGCGAAGTTGAAGGGCAAATTGATGCCTTATCTGTACCGTAACGCTATTGAGACTCACGAAACCGGTATTCCCATGATGCGAAGCATGGTATTGGAATATACGGCAGACCCCAACTGTGCATATCTTGATAAGCAGTACATGTTGGGTGATTCCTTGCTGGTAGCGCCGATTTTCAACGACAAGAGCATGGCAAAGTTCTACCTTCCGGAAGGACGCTGGACCAATTACTTTACCGGTGAGGTGAAGGAAGGCGGCAAATGGTATTCCGAAGTAGTTCCTTACACGGAGATTCCGCTGTATGTGAAGGAGAATACTATTCTTGCATTAGGTGCGGAAGAGAAGGCGGACTACGATTATGAGTATAATGTAACCTTGCGTGCATATGAAATTGCCGATGGTCAGACGGCAACCACCAAGGTGTTTGATAAGCAGAACAAGCTTCGTGCAACCGCGGAGATTACCAGAACCGGTGAGTCGTATCATGTGGTTGTTAAGGGCGATACGATGGGAACGATTCAGATCGGCGACAAGAGTGTATTGTTTGTGGGCGATTTGGATACCACCGTTGCATAACATTTTCTTAGGCCTATATGTGGGGAAGCGAAGCTGTGCTTCCTCACAATGAGCAAATAAAACAAACAACAGGAGAACGAACATGGACAAGATTTATAAGCTTCATATGGGACCTGCTGCTTGCGCTGTGGATATGGGAGACGGCAGTGAACGTGGTGAATATGTGAATCAAGATTACATTTTGCAGAGACTCGGCAGACCGCATCGTGCGATTAATTTGATGTATTGCTATTATCCTTTGGATGAGGGATGGCCGGCACGTGCCAGTAAGGCGCATGCGCACGAGGATTTGAATGATGTCTGGGATTATCCTTATGACGATTATTTTCCGTACCTGGGCGGACTGAACGGCAATCGTGACGGAGAGCCTTTCACCTTTATGCGTGACGTTAGAAGACATGGACAGGATGTGTGTCTGACACTTACCATTGACCCTTTCGTAAGCGATGACCATTTGGTTGCTATCGCCAAGGATATGGCGAACTTCGGACGTGTTACCGTAAGAATTAATCATGAGGCGACGGGCAATTGGTTCTCATTTAACAAGAGAGCTAGCTATGAGCAGGTGGCGGCATTCTTCGTACACTGTTGTGAAGTGTTCCATCGCGAAGCGAAGAACTGCAAGATCGTTCTGTGCTTGGATGGATGTAAGGATGCTTCCGAAGAGAAGATGTACATGGAGGAGATCTTTACTGAGGCTGCCAAGAGTGCTGATATCGTATCGGTTGACCGTTATATGGCGTTGCATTGGGGCTGGCCCGTAGATATCTGCGAGGACAATCGTACGTCTCAGAGAAGTAAAGTTTCCGATATCTACGAGATGGCAAAGAAGAGTTACAAGCGTTATATCGTTATGAATGATGGTGTGATTAAGCCTATGGTTATGTCCGAGTTAAATGCAGACGGAGACGTTGTGGGCGCATACGATCAGGCGGCAATGTTCCGTGAGTTCTGCGATTTGCTGAAGGCAGACGAGGAGCGTTGGTTGTCCGGATTCACCACATATCAGTTCCGTGACCGTGGACGTCTGGGCCTTGAGATTGAGGATCCGAACAATGCCGATGTGGGTATTGAGCAGCCGCTTATGAACACTTACCGTGAGATTATTCATGAGGATTTCTTCAAGCCTTCCATGGAGATGGGAGAGGAGCTTCAGTTCCCCGTAACCCTTCGTTGGGGTGATGCTGAGGATTCGGACGGTATTGCCGTACCGATGACACTTGAGGGCAAGCCGGTATTCTTCGAGGCGTACTTCGATGAGGAGTTGATTGGTGCCAACCTGATGATGGAAGTCAACGGTCGTTGGTTCTATAAGGCACCCGGCGTGAAGTGCGTGGATATGAGCGGTGCATTCTTCGATAGCGCATTTGACGGTGGCGAGCTTGCAGTACGCATCTTTGCCCCTCCTGCAACCGGTGAAAATGATCCGAGCCAGGGTGAGGATTGGCAGATGAATTACTATGCAACGCTTCCGAAGCTTCCGCAGTTCCGGATTCGCTATGCACCGATTTTGAAATAAGTATACGAATATGCTCTTCCGTAGGGAGGAGCATATTTTTTGTGCAATATGCAGAGGAAAGGCCTGCTTTTTTGTATTTGTTAAGGCTTATGACAACTATAATTTGTGAGTAATGACGAAGTCGAACGAAAAATAGTATATGTCTTTACAATTTAAAAAGAGAAATGTACGATTTTTTTTACGTGTAGAAAGTGGCCGTTGAGCAAAATGCACAAAAAAATTAAATTTTGACGGGTTTTCATGAGTTATATTAGTGTAAAATCACTATTTTGGCACTTGCATAATCCCTTGAACTGTGGTACAATTTGATAGAATATAGGTACGTATTTTTGGCCATTTTGGTGCATATGCCACCACGAGTGGCCGAAGACGATATGGAGATGAAGATTCTGTGGTTATGTTTTGAATACATTTGACCGTGGAATTTTGCGAAAGAAAAGGTAAGTTGGACAATGGGAAAGTCTTTTTTTGCTTGGGACGGCCCACTGATTCGCTTTTTTACCATGGCGGGGAAGTTGATAATCTTATCTTTGCTGTGGCTTGTGGCGTGCTTGCCGGTTGTTACTGTAGGGTTAGCGACCACGGCATTGTATTACACTACGGTTAAGGTCGTACGGTGTGATAGCGGGTATTTGTTTCAGGAATACCTGGGAGCCTTCAAGAGAGAGTGGAAACAGGGGATCTTGTTTTCTGTGATATATATCGTGTTATATGCTGTGCTGTGGATTGATTTTCAGGTTTGGACGAGTCGTGCTACGGTACAGGGATTGCTTCTAAGCATTGTGTGTCTTGTGTTGATTGTGATTACGACGATGAGTGCGTGTTATCTGTTTCCGCTGATTTCTAGATTTGAGCTTTCCTTCGGGGATGCCATCAAGACAGCGTTCTTTTTAACCTTTCGATATTTGCCTTCTTCCATCGGAATGTTTTTGATGGTGGCGATATCGGTGGAGTTTGTGACCAGCTCCCATTATTTTGTTTTGTTCCTTCCGGGATTTGCGGCTATGGGAATCTCGGTTTTGCTAGAAAGAATATTCCGACGTATGATTCCGGAGCCGGAAGAGGGAGAACGGCAATGGTTCGACGGAGAAGATAAGGAGGAAGATGATGCAGAATAAGAGATTATTCAAAAAACTCATGGTGTACACCTTGATTGCATGCATGTTCTTGCAGACGATGGCTGCGGCTTATGCGGCAGAGGACACTATGACGGAACAGACTCCCGGTGCAGACTTGGAAGAGGGTGCAACGGAAGTGACACCGGACGCAGGTGACGGTTCGGAAGATACCGCAGTTTCTGTGGAGGAGATGACTCTGGAGGATTATAAGGAGATCATCAGTACATATAACATTGATGAGGATGTTCTTTCTTATAAAGAATACATTCAGAAGTATGCGGACAAGAAGACGAGCGAGGCAATTGTTATTCCGGCCGTAGATTATTATGAGGACGCCACGGATATGAAAGTGTCTGAGGAAGACAATGCCGATTATGAAGGCACCATGGCGGAAGGTTCCCTAATTGACGGAGTGAGCACATCCTTGCTTACCGGAGAAGAAGGCTTCGTATCTTGGAAGTTCTCGGTTCCGGAGAGTGGATATTACTACCTTTCCATGTTGTACTATCCTGTGCTTGGCAAGAACGCTCCCATTGAGCGTGCATTCTTCCTTGACGGTCAGCTTCCCTATGCGGAGATGACCAACATTAAGTTCTCCCGTATTTGGATTAACAGTGGCATCACTTTTGATCACGATTCTATGACATGGCAGTGGCAGAAAGACAATCAGGGCAATGACGGTAAACCTTCTCAGGAGGAAGCACCGGATTGGATGATTTCTTATTTGCATGATAGCAACGGTTACATTTCCGATCCTTTGCCGTTGTACATCGAGAAGGGTGAGCATGTACTTACCATGTTGGCAATTAAAGAGCCCATGCTTCTGTACAACATCACTTTGGATTATGTAGAAGATACTATCTCTTATGCAGATTACAAGGCAGAGCATGATGCTGCAGGTCACAAGGCTGCTTCCAAGAATTTGGTTGAGATTCAAGCTGAGCATACGGTACGTAAGTCCTCTCAGATGCTTTACCCGCAGCAGGATCAGTCTTCTCCGGCAGTACACCCCTATAGCGCAAGATATCTGTTGAACAATACCATCGGCGGTAATTCGTGGAGAATGGTTGGTCAGTGGATTGAGTGGGATTTCGCAGTTCCGGAAGATGGATATTATAATTTGACCTTGGCAGTTCGCCAGAACTTCTCCAAGGGTATCTACGTATCTCGTAAGATTTCCATCGACGGCGTCGTTCCTTTTGATGAATTCAATGCATACGGTTTTGAGTACGAGCAGAGTTGGCATCAGGAGACTTTGGGAGATGCTAAGGGCAATGCGTATGATATTTATCTCGAAGCAGGTACCCATACCCTTCGTATGGAAGTAGTACTTGGTGAGTTTTCTACAATTGTAGCAGACGTACAGGAAGCAGTAACTCAGTTAAATGGGATTTATCGTGAGATTCTCTGTATTACCGGTACGAGCCCTGACTCTTGGAAGGATTACCAGATTGCAAGAAATCTTCCTGAGTTGGAAGCGAAGTGTGTAGTGACCCGTGATTTGCTGAACGATGTTATTGCACGTCTTCAGGCATTGGTAGGTAAGGGTAGTGATAAGGAAACCGTTCTTATTACTATGCGTGACCAGTTGGATGACATTATTGACGACGTAGAATATGTAGTTAAGGTTATCTCCAGTTTTCGTACCAACATTCGTGCATGTGGTACTTGGATTACTCAGGTAATTGAGCAGCCGCTTGCATTGGATGCCATCTATGTGACGGCAGGTGAGGCAGAAGCCCCTGAGATGAACGATTCTTGGTGGAGCAAGTTCATCCATGAGATTAAGCGTTTGTTCTACTCCTTCGTAATCGATTACAACATGATCGGTGACGTGTCTGACGGAGCAGATACTACGGTAATTACGCTTTGGATTGGTACCGGTCGTGACCAGGCTAATGTTATTAAGGATATGTTGGATGAGACGTTCTCCTCTAAGACATATGTAGATTCTAACGGTAAGAATTATCATGCCAGCGTTAATGTTATGTTGGTAGATATTAATACATTGTTGCAGGCAACCTTGGCAGGTTCCGGTCCCGACGTTGCAATTCAGGTTGCAAATGATTGGCCCATGAATTACGGTTTGCGTAACGCTGTTGCGGATCTCATGCAGTTTGATGATTGTGAAGAGGTTGTTGCAGAACGTTTCCGTGAGAGTGCAATGGAAGCATTTACATTCACTCACAATGGAGAGAAGCATGTGTACGGCTTGCCCGAGACACAGACCTTCGCTATGATGTTCTATCGTAAGGATATCTTGAAGGAGCTGGAGATTGAACTTCCGAAGACATGGGATGAGATGAAGGTTGTTCTCACTGTACTTAGTCAGAATAATATGGACCTTGGTATGATGCCTACGGAGTCTAACTTCGCAATGCTTCTGTACCAGAACGGTGGAGAGTATTACAACGCAGATGGTTCTCAGTCCTTGCTGGATGCGGAGGAAGCAGTAACGGCATTCCGTAAGTTTACGGAGTTCTATACGGACTTCGGTATGGACACCGTAACTTCGGTAGAAGAGCGTTTCCGTACCGGTGAGGCTCCGATTATTATTACCGATTATACTTATTACAATACGTTGCAGGTATCTGCACCGGATATTCAGGGTCTGTGGGGCATGGCTCCCGTACCCGGTGAAGTTATTACCGACGAGAACGGCATTGAGACTATCGACAACACTGTAGCAAGTTCCGGTACCGCATGTGTTATCATGGAGGCTTCCGAGCACAAGGATGCTTGTTGGGAGTTCCTTAAGTGGTGGACCAGTGCGGATACGCAGTATAAGTACAGTTGTGAGATGGAGTCCTTGATGGGTGCTTCTGCTCGAGTAGCAACCGCTAATATCGAGGCATTTGACTTGATTCCTTGGCCTGCAGAGATTGCAGAGGTATTGAAGGAACAGTTCCAGGACGTTCGTGGTATTCGTCAGGTTCCCGGCGGTTACTTCACATGGCGTAATGTAAATAATGCATTTTATGCAGTAACAACAAAGACCGACTCCGCAACACCGCGTGAAGAGTTGATGGATCGAGTAATCGACATCAATGATGAGATCGCATATAAGCGTGCAGAGTTCGGATTGGATTAGAAAGGAGGAAGTTAAGTGGATTCCGTTGATCAGAAGGCGATTGACCAAAAAGCGATTGACCAGAAAGTCAAAAATGACTACACGCTGAAGCAAAGAATCTATCGTGCAAGATACTCCTATATTATGATTGCACCTTACTTCATTCTTTTCTTCTTGTTTACGATTTTACCGGTGGCGACCTCCATCTTCTTGAGTTTTACGTACTTCAACATGTTGGAGGCACCCCAATTCATCGGATGGGACAACTACGTTAAGTTGTTCCTCCAAGATGATATTTTCTTGATTGCATTGAAGAACACATTGCTCTTCGCTGTAATCACAGGACCCCTCAGTTACTTGATGTGTCTTTTGTTCGCATGGATTATCAATGAGTTCCGTGGTAAGCTTCGTGCTTTTCTTACTTTGATTTTCTATGCACCGTCCATCTGTGGACAGGCATATTTCGTATGGAGCTTGATCTTGAGTTCTGACCGTTACGGTTATCTGAACGGTTTCTTGATTAAGTGGGGTATTATTGACGAACCGATTTTGTGGTTCCAGACAGAGAGCTACGTGCTTCCTTGTCTTATTGTCGTACAGTTGTGGTTGAGTCTCGGTACCGGCTTCCTTTCCTTTATCGCCGGTCTCCAGACCGTTGACAAGTCCTTGTACGAAGCAGCAGCAATGGACGGTGTTAAGAACCGTTGGCAGGAGTTGTGGTATGTAACCTTGCCTTCCATGAAGCCGCAGTTGATGTTCGGTGCCGTAATGCAGATTACTAACTCCTTTGCCGTATCGGATATCTCCATTCAGCTTGCAGGTAACCCCAGTGTTAACTATGCGGGTGCTACCATTGTTACGCATTTGCTTGACTATGGTACATATCGATTTGAGATGGGTTATGCATCGGCAATTGCTACGGTGCTCTTCCTGCTCATGGTAGTAACCAATAAGCTGGTACAGAAGTTACTGAGAAGGGTGGGTGAATAATTATGGCAAAAGTGAAAGAGCAGAAGCCGAAGAAGAGATTATTCCACCGCGAGAAACAGTTGAATCGTTCTGCAGCAGGAAATACCTTATTGTTTACAATTATGATTATCTGTGGTGTGTTCATGGCATTGCCTTTGGTAATGATCGTGAATAACGCCCTGAAGCCTTTGGACGAGATCTTCCAGTACCCGCCGAAGATTTGGGTACGTAATCCGTCCTTGGAGAACTTCTCGGATTTGTTCATTTGTATGAATGATTCTTGGGTACCGTTCTCTCGTTACATTGCGAATACGTTTATTATTACCGGTGGCGGTACGGTGGGGCACGTAATTCTTGCTTCTTTGGCAGCATATCCGTTGGCAAAGCATAATTTCCCCGGCAAGAAGACCTTGTTCGGTCTTGTAGTACTTTCCTTGATGTTCTCTTGGACGGTTACACAGATTCCGATTTATATGATCGTATCCTACTTGGGGATTAACAACACTCATTGGGCTTTGATTCTTCAGGCATGGCAGTATGGTTTGGGTCTGTACTTGATGAAGCAGTTCATGGAGCAGATTCCTAACTCGCTTATGGAGTCCGCTCGCCTGGACGGAGCAAATGAGTTCACGGTATTCTGGAGAATTATTATGCCCAACGTTAAGCCTGCTTGGTTGACTTTGGCGATTTTCCAGTTCCAGTCCATGTGGGGCAATACCGGTGCAACGTATCTCCGTAGTGAGCAGTTGAAGCCCTTGCAGTACGCGTTGCAGTCCATCGCCGGCGGTGGTGCTGCTCGAGCAGGTGCTGCACAGGCCGTAACCTTTGTATTGGCGGCGGTTCCGGTCATTTTCTTCTTGATTTGTCAGAGCAATGTCTTGGAGACCATGACCTCGTCCGGTATGAAAGATTGATGAAGGAGGATTTACAATGAAGAGCAAGACAAAGATTGTTATGCAGAAGATTCTCCTTTTGACATTGGTCGTAGTTATGATGGTGCCGAGTGTGGCATTTGCCGATGACGTACCTTATACTACCTACAACTATGATTATTGGGAGAACATTGTATACACGCCTGCGGCATACATTCCGGACGGTAAGATCGACGGTGCTTCCCTTATGGACGAAGAGGGCAACTCTATCGAAGCATTTAAGAGCCCTAGCGACATTTATGTGGCAACCGACGGAAATATCTACATTGTAGATACCGGCAATAATCGAATCGTCATGATTCGTCAGGAGGATTATTCCTACGTAGGCATGATTGAAGGCTTTACAAATGCAGACGGCGAGTGGGAGACGTTCAAGGCTCCGGAAGGTATCTGCCATTCCGAGGATCCCAACGGCTACATCTACATTGCCGATACCGGTAATTATCGCGTTGTTATCTTGGACAGCGATTATAACCTGGTTCATATCATTGAGAAGCCTCAACGAGAAGATAACGTATTGGAGGAAGGCTTTGTATTCGCACCTCAGAAGGTAATCGTTGATTATGCGGAGCGTCTGTACGTTATTGCAAAGAATACCGAAGAGGGTATCATGATCTTCGGTACGGATTATGAGTTTGAGTCCTTCTTCGGAACCATTTCCGTATCCCTGACAACATGGGAGCGCGTATGGCGTAAGCTTTCCACGAAGGCCCAGCGTTCTAAGCAGACCTTAAATATCTCCACAGAGTACAATGGTTTGGATGTAGACCCCAACGGTTTCATTTATGCTTCGTACTTGGATGAGAACGGTTTGCAGGCAGTTATGAGATTGAACCCTAAGGGTAAGGACGTTATTAAGAAGGGTGCAAATGCCAACGTCGGCGGAGATATTAATATTCTGGAGACCAACAGTTACAGCGGAAAGTCTCAGGCAAAGGACGTTGAGTATCGTGATCATGGAATTTATTCCTTCCTTGACAGAAAGCGCGGACGTATCTTTACATACGACCACGAAGGTAACTTGTTGTACATCTTCGGCGGACTTGGTTCTCAGGAAGGTTGTTTCAAGGCACCGGTTGCTTTGGAAGAGAATATCAACGGACACATTATGGTTTCGGATGCTACCCAGAACGTTATTTTGCTGTTCAAGGCAACGGAATACGGCAGATTGATTAACGAGGCAGTGGCACTTCGTCACGATGGTGATGAGTCCTTGGCGGTAGATCTCTGGGAGAAGGTATTGGAGTATGACTCCAACTTCGAACTTGCATATGTGGGCCTCGGTAAGGCGTATATGTCGGCCGGTGATAATGAGAAGGCTATGGAGTATTTGGAGCTCGGTATGAGTCGTCAGTATTATTCCATCGCATTCCGTCGTTATCGTAATGAGTTCCTTGTTGAAAACCTGGATTGGATGCTTACTGTTGCGTTGTTGTTAATCGTAGGTGGTATTGCATTCAAGAAGATCAAAGATCGTAACCGGTTTAAGGACGATGAGCCGGATACGATGGAAGTTTAGGAGGTGAGTAGACATGAAGAAGTATTTTTCCAAAGAAAAATGGGCGTACAGCTTTTATTGCCTATCTCATCCCGTAGAAGGTTTTTATGAGATTCGTCATAGAGATCGTGGAAGTGTACCGATTGCATTCATTTATGTGATTCTGTACAGCTTGTGCTACTCTTGGAACCGTTTGGCTTCCAGCTTCGTAGTAAATGATACGAATCCTCGTAACGTTGATGCATTTTCGGAGTTAACAGGTGTGCTTGTATTGTACTTGTTGCTCTGTGTAGGTAACTGGTCCGTTACCTGTCTTATGTCGGGTGAAGGACGTCTGAAGGATATTAGTATTATTATCGGATACTCCATGCTTCCGATGATACTTACCTATATTCCGGCCACAATCATTTCGCAGATTGTTGCACAGAACGAAGAAGCATTTTACTACATCATCATTACGGTGGGAACTGTATATGCATTGCTTCTGATGCTACTTGGAATTATGATTATTCATAACTATTCCTTGGTTAAGACGTTGTTGACGGTTGTTTTGACTTTTGTAGCTATCTTGGTAATTATTTTCTGTGCGATGATGATTGCAAGTTTGGTTAGTCAGGTGTATGGATTCTTCCATAGCATCTATTTGGAATTGATATTTTAGTAGGAGGATGATTGATAATGAAGAAGATGAGCAAAGTTACAAAGATCGTCCTCGTGCTGCTTGGAATAGCATTGATATGCGTAGGAGTTTATGTTGCTCAGTATTTGATTCGTTATACGTTCCGCAAAGAGTATAAGGAATATGCGCAGGATTACAGCTACTATGAAGTGGGCAAGGAATTTGCGGCACTTTCCGGTGGTTCTGCTGAACTGACGACTGATTTTTCCCTTGCTGCGGAGAATGATAATTTCCGATTGTATATTGATACGAAGACCTGTAATGTGGCTTTGGAGCAGAAGTCTACCGGAAAAGTGTTCTATACGAACCCTTATCCTTTGGGCGAGATGGCAGAGGAAGGCTGTAAAGCCGAGTTGCCTTATGAGCAGTTGCAATCGCAGTTGTTCGTAGATTACTATATGGCAGATAAGCCTACGTTGTTGCTTTCTTTCTCCAGCTACGGTGACTGTGTGGGCCTTGAGTTGAATGAAGGCGAAGACCCTCACTATAAGATTGAGAGTATCGAGAACGGCCTTCGTGTCATTTTCACGCTGGGTGATACAGGTACGGAGACCGGTATGGTACCGAAGTACTTGACACAGGAGCGCTACGATGAATTGGTTGCATTGTTGACCGAAGCAGGTGGCACGAAGCTTGCAAAGCAAGGTATTCGTGGTAAGTACGTAGAGTCGGATGATTACAAAGGATATTTGGAGTTAAATGAGTCCAATATCAATCCGTTCTCTTTGAACAAGATTGAGGATGCACTCAGTCAGATTGGTTATACCATGGATGACTACTATGCTGACATGGCAGATGTAGGTGCAGAAGTGGTAGAGCCGGTGACCATTCAGATTCCTCTCGAGTATCGTCTGACCGCAGACGGTATGGAGACCAACATTCCTACTGAACAGATCAAAGAAACCGGCGGTGCAGCCGTATATGAAGTTGCTGTTCTTCCGTTCTTCAATGCTCAGCGCCTAGATGGTGGAGAAGGATACATGTTTGTTCCTAACGGTTCCGGTGCGTTGATTAACTTCGATAACGGACTCATGGGCAGTAATATGTATTACAGCGAGTATGTATACGGACAGGATTTGTTGTCTGTGAAGGAGACAATCGAGGACATTACTGAGGAGTCCAGACTTCCGGTATTCGGTATTCAGAAAGAGAATAGTACTATGCTGGTAACGTTGGACGATGGCCAGTCCTTGGCTAAGATTACAGCATATACATCCGGTGCAATCAGCGCTTACAATTATGTATATTCCTCGTATCGTTTGCGTGAATATGAAGCCGTCGTTGTAGATGGTCAGGCAGACCCGTTGTCGGTATTGGAAGAGAAGATTTATTCTGCATATTTGAAGCAGTCTTATCATGTACTTCCCGATACGGAGGAGTATGATGGATATGCCGGAATGGCGAAGTACTACCGTGAGATGTTGTTTGGTAACGACGAGTCTTCGGACAGTTCGGTCATTACCAATGAAGCAGAGGATATTAAGTTTTATGTGGATCTCTTGGGTGCGGTAGAGAGAGAATCTTCCTTGCTTGGTTTCAAGTATGATGAGACTTTGGCTATGACCACCTTTGAAGAGGCAGAGAAGATTATTAACGAACTATATGGTAGCAATATTACCAACCTTGTTGTAAACTATAAGGGCTGGATGAACGAAGGGTATTATCACGATACCGTAGATAATATCAAGATTGTTCGCAAGTTGGGAAGCAAGTCTGAACTGGCTGCTCTTAAGAAGTTAATTGAGAGCAAGGGTGGAGTCTTGTACGGTGATGTAGCACTTCAGTTTGTGTCTTTTGCAGCAGATGATTATAATTATACAGCACAGTCCTCCAGATATTACGGACAGGGCTATGCAGCAAGCTTTGGGAAGATCGGACCTACGACTTACAGTAGAAGTGCGTCTCTCGGTTATAGCGAGAACTTGTATGACTTGCTTTCTCCGAAGTTCTTGCCCAAGTACGTAGACTACTTGATGGAAGAGATGGAAGACGTGGATGTTACCGGCGTATCCTTGCGTGACATGGGTTCGGTATTGTATTCCGACAAGAAGCGTAAAGAGTTGATTTCCAGAGAATTTGCACAGCATATTGCAGAAGGTATGTTTGAGAAGTTGGATACCATGGATAAGCAGTTGATGTTGAACAATCCGTTGGATTATGCACTTCCTTACGCAGACGATGTTACAAATATCTCTTTCTACAAGAATGCGTATGTATTCGTGAACGAGGAAGTTCCTTTCTATGCAATGGTTATGCACGGATATGTAGACTATTGTGGTAAGGTATACAATCTCAATGCGAACATATCCGCAGCAGAAGAGTGCTTGGAGATGATTGAAGCAGGTGCAAGTCCGCACTTTGTATTTACTTATGAGCGTTCTTCCGAGTTGAAGTACACTGCATTGAATGATCACTACAGTACTCAGTTTGCCACCTGGAAGGACACTGCGATTGGCATGTATCAGCAGGTAAATGCAGTTCTGAGCCAGGTAGCCAACTCTACCATGGATTCTCACGAGATTCAGGGTGACGTTGTTACTGTTGGTTATAGCAATGGCGTGGTACTCACCATCGACAAAGCAAATCTTACCGTAACCGTAGAGAACGGAAACGGAACAGAGACCTATAATTTTCAGTAAAGGAGGGGCAAATCGATGAAGAAAGATAAGAACACTTCTGTAGTTTCGGAAGCGAAAGCTGTGAAGTCCAAGAAGCGGATGACCTTAGCGCAGAAGAGAGCGATTACCGGTCTGATATTTATCAGCCCCTGGTTACTGGGATTCTTGCTCTATTATGTACGAAGCATTTTCATGACCGTACAGTTTAGTTTCAGTAGCATAACCGTTGGTGCCAGCGGTTATGAGACACAATTCAACGGATTGACGAACTTGAAGTATATCTTTACGGAGGATCCGGATTTCAATCAGAAATTAGTTACCTCCATTAAGGACGTATTTATCGACGTTCCGTTGGTATTAATCTTCAGTTTGTTGATGTCTATCTTGTTGAATCAGAAGTTTATCGGTAGAACCATTGTGCGTGCGGTATTCTTCTTGCCGGTAATTATGGGTTCTGCAGCAATTACCGAAGCAATGGATATGGCAAGACAGGCAATGAGTGGTGGTATCTCCGCAACTTCAGCGGAGATTGCGGAATCTTCAGCCAGTGGACTGAATCTTGATTACTATATGGCATTGTTTAAGGATATTGGTTTGCCGGAGGGAATCTTGGATTACGTTGTAGGAGCCGTTGACCGACTGGCTGCGGTGGTATCCTTGTCCGGCGTGCAGATTGTTATCTTTATTGCAGCCCTTCAGTCCATCTCCGGTTCTTTGTATGAGGTAGCGAAGATTGAGGGTGCAACTACCTACGAGACATTTTGGAAGGTAACATTCCCTATGGTTATGCCGCATATCATTACTTGTTTGGTATATACCGTTGTGGATTCCTTCGCATCCAGTGAAGTAATTACCAAGTCTTATGACACCATCTTCGGTGCAGGACTACGGTATGATTATGGAAGTGCTATGTGTTTAGTAAGTACTCTGATTGTATGTGCGCTCTTGTTTATCGTTGTTGGTTTGATTCAGAAGCGTACGTTCTACTACAACTAGGAAAGGAGTGGCGAATATGGTATCAGTACAAAAAACAAAACTCCGTTTTCAAGAATTGCAGAACGATCAGGTATTTCAAAATGACCTCCGCAGAGCGAAGAAAAATGTTAAGAAGTTTATTTTTGCGGTTTTTCGATTTTGCGTTATTATCGGTGTTTCGTATGTAATCCTGAGTCCCTTGATCCAGATTGTGGCAAGTTCCTTCTTTTCGGACGCTGATGCAACGAACCCGATGGTTTATATTATTGCAAATGAGCCTACACTTGAGAAGTATATTGCGGCATGGAAGGTGCTTCCGTTGCCGGCAACACTTCTGAAGTCCCTTGGTAATGACTTGGCATTGATGGTGATTCAGATTATGGTTTGCTCCATGGTCGGCTACGGATTTGCACGTTTTGATTTTCCTTGCAAGAACTTATTGTTCGCATGTGTGGTAATCATGATCGTTATTCCGACTCACGCAATCATGCTCCCGTTGTATCTGACATTTACGAAGATTAATATCTTTGGATTGTCTTTGAATCTGTACAACAGTATGTGGCCGTTCTATCTGTTGACCATCTTCGGATGTGGTCTTAGATCCGGTTTGTATATCTACATTTTCAATCAGTTCTTCCGTGGTCTTCCGAAGGAGATCGAAGAAGCGGCATTTGTAGATGGTGCAGGTAGCTTTTATACTTATTTCCGTATCATGCTCTTGAACGCAATTCCCTCGGTTATTACCGTAGCGGTGTTCTCCATGGTATGGCAGTACAATGATTTGTTCTATTCGAAGCTCTTTGGTATCTCCGAAGCAGTATCGATGCGAATCAGTGCTTTGACCAATGAGGTTGGAAGTATCTACACAATCAATTCCCCGGCGTTACTTAGTTTGTACTTGTATGCGGGAATTGTATTGATTATGATTCCGATTGTCGTTCTCTATTGTGTCCTTCAGAAGTTCTTCATTGAAGGTGTAGAGCGAAGCGGTATCGTAGGTTAATTTTCTTACGTATTAAAAGAATGCGCGCATTCCTTTAATAAAATAATAATATCCAAGGAGGAGTATTATGTTTAAGAAGTTTTTTGCGTTTCTGTTGATTTGCACAATGGTTCTTTCTCTCGCAGCATGCGGCGAAGAGAAGCCCAGCACTGATGCAGGAACAACCCCGACTGCTACAACAGCTCCGGCGACTCCTACGCCGACGGAAGCTCCGAAGCAGAACACCATTGATCACTCCAGTGATCTTCCGGCAGATGCATCTTCTTACTTGAACTTTGAAGACGGTTCCAAGGATTTTGCTGTTATCGCATACAGCAACCCTGCTTGTAACCTTGCTTCTGAGCTCAGCATTGTTGATTTTGCCGGCTCTAAGGCATTGAAGGCATCCTCTCCGGTGAGCGATAACGTATTCTCCGGTTCGATTCCTTACATTGCTATTGACGTAGTTTCCCTTTTGGGCGACAAGGCAGCAGACGTAGCTAAGATCCAGTACGATATCGGACAGGATCATGGCACTGAGAAATTTGCAGCTATCTCCGGCGTATTTGCTATGTACACCGGTGCAGCAGATGCATTGGTTGAGACCAAGGCATCTTGGAGTGTATACCTTGAGACCCAGAACCCGAAGGTTTATACCGCAGAGGTTCCGGCAGGTGGATTCACTGATCCCAGCAACTACATCATGATCTACATTGATTCCGATGCAGCTGCTAACGGACACGCAAGCATTTACCTTGATAACATTGTGTTCCTTGATAAGGATGGCAATGCAATTACTCCCGATGCTAAGGCTACCTTCGCAATTGAAGGTATGAGCGATAGTTTCTGGATGAACCTTGACTGGTCCAACGGCGTTAAGCAGCCTGCAAATGAGCGTATTGTTGCAGGTGCCGGCGAAGCATTTGGTGGTGGCTGGTGGCCGTCTGCTAAGAATGCACTTTCTTGGACTCCTGAAGGTGTAGGTGCAGGTTACATTGATATGTCTCAGATCGAGTTCAAGGAAGGTCAGGTTCTTACTGTTTACTATGATGGCGAGGGTGACTCCGAATGGCAGTTCCCTTACATCCGTGTACAGAGCTGGGCTGACGACGCAACCGATACTACGGAAGCTTGGGCAGGCACTGCTTTCGATTATCAGTTTGCACTTCAGAAGGATGAGGCTGGCAACACTGTCATTACCGAGAATGACCAGAGAAACGAGAGCTGGACTATCGTTCAGTACACTTATGAAGAGTTGAATGCAATCTTCACCGAGAAGATCGGCGAAGACTGGAAGACCAAGATGGACTTCATGGGTATTGCAGACATGGGCTTCAAGGGATCTATCTACAAAGTAACTATCGGTGACATTCAGTAATAATGGAGGAAGACTATCAATGAAGAGAGTATTAGCACTTTTATTAGTACTTAGTATGGTTTTCGCCATGGTTGCTTGTGGAGAAGATAAGCCGGCAACGAACGACAACGGTACTACAGCTACTCCTACCCAGGCAGCAGAAAACAAGGGCGAGCCTAGAGTAATTACAATCGGAACCTGGTATACCAGTTTCTACACTTCTGAGCATGACAGCATTGATGACAACCCGGACGTACAGGACGTGGAAGAAGCTCAGATGCAGCTTGACAACATGAGAGCAATCGAGAAGAAGTACAATATCGAGCTCTACTACAACAACTTGACTTGGAATGGTACCATCGAGTCCATCAACACCTCCATCATGGCAGGTGCTCCTAACTGTGACATCTACATGGTAGATCTTCAGTTCGGTGTTCCCGCAGTTCTTAACGGATATGCAGAGGCACTTGAGGATATCGGTATTGAGAACATCAATGATGATATCATGAAGGGCTTCAAGTTCACATTGGACAATAAGACTTACCTCTTTGGCGCTAACACCATCGACCTTGGCGGTTTCCCTCTTGGATACAACAAGGACATGATCGCAGCAGCTAACTTGGAAGATCCTTATGAACTCTACAAGAGAGGCGAGTGGACTTGGGATGCTTGGGTTGAGATGATGGAAGTATTGAACGATCCCGCTAACGGTGTATATGCATTCCGTGGTGCTTGGACCAATACTGTAGATCAGCTTCTTTGCTCCAATGGTGCTACTATCGCAGGTATCACTCCTGACGAGAACGGTAACATTGTAGAAGGTCTCAGCTCTAAGGAGACTACCGAAGTTCTTAACTTCTTGAAGGAGATTTATGTAGACAAGGGTCTCTCTTACTGGGATGCTACTTGTGACGCTGATTGGAACTCCAACGTATACGCTTTCGGTCAGGGTGGTTGCGTATTCTTCCCGGCTGCTGCATGGATTATGCAGGAGGCTGATAAGGATCAGCAGATCAACCTTGGTTGTGTGCCGTGGCCTCTTGGTCCCAGCGCAGGAAGCTACGATGAGATTCCTCAGATTAAGCAGGGTGGTACTTTCTATATGATTCCGAAGAACGTTAAGGATCCCGCAACTGTATACAATGTAATCTATGATTACACCAACTGGTTTGGTGGAGACCTTGAGCTTCGTGATGATTTTGAGTGGTTTGAGCAGTGGATGGCTGGTCGTGATAACAACCCGAACAACTTCGAAGTATTGAAGGGCTTGGCTGATGAGCCGAAGGACGTAGTTGTTGACTTGTGGCAGAACGTTGAGCTTAGTGCTGATTACAACATCCGCGGACTCATTGAGGGTCTTTGCGAAGTTGCTCAGGTACAGGAGACCAACAAGAACCTTGTTCAGGACTACCTTGATAACTACTTTGGTGGTTGATGATCATTTGCGTGAAGAGACACTATAATTAATTAGAGTCAATATAGCGCTTATTCAATGGGGCGGTAAGCAATTACCGCCCTATTATAAAAGAAAGGCCGAATGTGTGCAGTTCGGCGATGGTACGGGTATATGAAGCGGAAGAATATATGGTTTGCCTTGATGGTATTTTGCATGATGGTTATGATAGCATGCGAGAATAGTGAGGGCAACGAGAATAAAAACACAACGGGGACAGGAACGCCGGAAGTGACAGGCATAGAGACAACACCTACGGGAATTGTATCGCCTACGTCGGAGATTACACCAACGGCTACCCCTATGATATTCGAATATAATCCTTCGGCGGATCGATTGCAGATTGATCTATCCAACGGAGATCTTGATAAATATGTATACACGGAAAACGGAACGGATGCGGATTACGATGCTTCATTTTCGGTTTCGGTAGAAGCGGAAGACGGAAAGCTTGCGGGAAGTAGTGTTGTTGCAGGTATCGGAGTAGGATATTCCGGAGACGGATACGTAGAGATAAAAGGGGACGGCGATAGCAGTACAGTAACGGTGGAGATTCCGGCTGACGGTATGTATGTATTGGAGTTCGTCGTTGCAAGTCCTTACGGCGAGAAAGAGAATTATGTTCTTGTAGATGGAGAGAACGTAGGTATTGTTGCGTGTAAGCAGAAGACCGAGAAGTTTCTTACATACACATTGACGAACATATACCTCACAGAAGGAACTCGAGAAATTGCGTTGAGTGCCTATTGGGGCTATGTACGCTATGACAAAGTCACTGTTTTGGGGTGTGAGCAACCAATGGAAGAAGAGAAGACTTACGATAAGGCAGTTCTTTCCGACCCGTATGCATCGGAAAATGCCCAACGCTTGTATCAATTTTTGTGTGATATCAATGGGGTATATACATTAACCGGTCAGTATGGCGATTACGGAAAGAACAGCAATGAATTCACAGCGATTTATGAGGCTACCGGACGTTATCCCGCAGTTCTGGGGTTGGATCTTATGGACTATTCGCCTTCAAGAGTAGAGAAGGGAACAAGTTCTATGGCAATCCAGCGTGCAAAGCGTTACTACAACGACGGTGGAATTGTTACATTTTCATGGCACTGGAATGCCCCGACCAAATATTTGCGACCGGACAAAGATTGGTGGAGTGGTTTTTATGCAGATGCGGTGAATCTCAACCTTGATGATATTATGAACGGTGTGGATACGGAAGGGTATGAGCTGTTGATGTCGGACATTGATGCTATCGCACTGCACTTGAAGAAGTTGGCGGAGGAAGATGTGCCGATTTTGTTCCGACCGCTACACGAAGCCAGTGGTGGCTGGTTCTGGTGGGGGAATTGCAAGCCGGAGAGCTTCAAGAAGTTGTGGATTACTCTGTATGAGCGATTGACCGAGTATCATGGGCTTCATAATTTGATCTGGGTATACAACGGTCAGGCTGCAAATTGGTATCCGGGAGATGACTATGTAGACATTATCGGAGAAGATATTTACGCAGGAAATCATGTGTACGGTTCTCAATCCATTAAGTACAAGGAAGCCAAGGCGTATACTACCAAGAAGATGCCCATTGCCATGTCCGAGAATGGTTGTCTCTTTGATCCTGACTTGGCGATTCGAGACGGTGCTCGTTGGACTTGGTTCTGTACTTGGGTCGGAGAGTTTGTTGTGGATGGAGTTAAATTATCCGAGGTGTATACGGAACGCCATATGTTTGACAAGGTATATAATCATGGGAGCATGATTACTTTGGATGAACTACCGGATCTTACTACTTATGGTGACTGATGTGCACCCGGGTAGATAGAACATATATTATTTTCACTCGTAAGGAGGAAACAAAACATGAGCAAGATTAAGATTTATGCAGACAATTTGCCGAATATCCCGTGGCAGGAGAAGCCGGCAGACGCAGTGGGTCCCGTATGGAGATATTCCGAGAACCCCATTATTGATCGTAACCCGCTTCCGGGCGTTGCACGTATCTTCAACAGTGCAGTAGTGCCGTGGGAAGATGGTTTTATCGGTGTATTCCGTGGTGAGCAGGTAAATGGTGTGCCTCATATCTACCTGGGAAGAAGTAAGGACGGTATTCACTGGACCTATGATCAGGAGAAGATTCCTTTTGTAAATGAGCAGGGTGAGCCTTTCATGCCTCGCTATGCTTACGATCCTCGTCTTGTGAAGGTAGAGGACACCTATTATATCATCTGGTGTACCGATTTCTACGGTGCGGCACTTGGTCTTGCAAAAACCACGGATTTCAAGACATTTGTACGTCTTGATAACCCCTTTATTCCGTTCAACCGTAACGGTGTATTGTTCCCCAGAAAGATTAACGGCAACTTCTGCTTGCTTTCCAGACCTTCCGATAGCGGACACACACCTTTCGGTGACGTGTTCATCAGTGAGAGCCCGGATATGACCTATTGGGGCAAGCATAAGCACGTAATGACCCGTGGTTACAACCAGTGGTGGCAGTCTCTTAAGATCGGTGGTGGCGCAGCACCCATCGAGACCGAAGAGGGTTGGTTGTTGTTCTATCACGGTGTAACCGGAACCTGTAATGGTTATGTATACAGCATGGGTGCTTGTATTCTCGACAGAGACGAGCCCAGCCGCGTAAAATATCGTTCCGAGAACTTTATCCTCACTCCGGAGACCTGGTATGAGGAAAGAGGTTTCGTAGCAAACGTTATCTTCCCGGTGTCCGCACTTTGCGATGCTGAGACCGGAAGACTTGCTATTTACTATGGTGCAGCAGACAGTTACGTTGGTCTTGCATTTACCACCGTGGATGAGATTGTTGAGTATGTGAAGGCTCATCACATCGAGAACGGTGATGACGGTTCTATCGGAATTATGTAATTTCGGATTCTGCGGCCGGTGGATTGTAGCAGATCCACCGGCTGATTTTCGTAGGAAAATGATGAGACGGTGCCAGTTACCGTCAGAGGAGTAGACGTGATGGAACAGAGTGTATATGATCGCGGAATTGTGAATGTAGGAAATCTGACCAGGTGGGCGCGAGTGATGCGAAAGGCTCAGAGCGGTGAGGCCATAACCGTAGGATTTCTCGGGGGTTCCATAACTCAGGATTCCGCAGCGACGAGACACGAGAATTGCTATGCGTATCGCACGTATATGTGGTGGAAGGAGCATTTTCCGAAGTCGGATATAACGTATATCAATGTGGGCATCGGAGCGACTACCTCGCAGTTTGGCGTAGCGCGAGTAGAAGAGGATTTGCTGAGCAAGAACCCGGACGTGGTGTTCTGCGAGTTCAGCGTTAATGATGAAAATAACGACAAGTTCAAGGAGAGCTTCGAAGGACTTGTGCGCCGTATCTTGGCGTGGGAGACGGAGCCGGCCTTATTTGTCTTCAATAATGTGTGTTATGACACCGGGGCAAATGCCCAAGAGGTGCATAACGAGATAGCGGTGGCATACGATTTGCCTATCGTCAGTATCAAAGATAGTATCTATGAGGAGATATTGCTGGGTAATATACAAGCTCCGAACATAACGCCGGACAATTTGCATCCCAATGATCTTGGACATGAGTACGTTGCCGGAGTGATTATCAACTTATTGGATATCATTGCGGAGCAATGCCTCTCGCAGGATAAGTGGGATGATACTGTGTATACCATGCGAAGAGAGCCTATAACGCCCAATGGCTTTGCCGACTCCAAGCGTTACCGAAATGGTAGCGATGCTGTGGCGGAGGTCGTGGGATTTGCGGCAGACACCAGAGAGCAGAATGGGGTTCGGGACATCTTCAAGTATGGATATGAGTCCATGCAGGAGGGGGCGTACCTGCGTTTCAAGGTGCATGCGGCACGCATCAGCGTACAGTATCGCAAGACCATTGTACAGCCGGCACCCATTGCGGAGGCATACATTGATGGTGCACCGGTGGGAACGTTGGATGCCAATTTCCACGAGACCTGGGGCGATTGTTTGTACCTGCAAGACTTACTGATGGGTGACAAGACCGAGGAGCACTTGTTGGAGATTCGCTTGACGCAGGTGCCGAAGGATTGCAAGCAGCCGTTTTATTTTGTATCAGTGATTACAGCGTAATTAAGGAGGAATAGAACTCGAATGAAGACGATGAAGCAACAGGCAAGAGAACATCTTTATGATGTGATTCTGCCCTTTTGGAAGGGGCTGAAGGACGATACCTATGGTGGATATTATGGGTATCTGGATTATGATTTGAAGTTAGATCAGAAGGCAACCAAGGGCTGTATCCTGAACAGCCGTATTCTGTGGTTCTTCGCAAATGCAGCCAAGGTATTGAAGGATGATTCCTTGATTCCTTATGCAGAACATGCGTATCGTTTCCTTACAGAGAAGTGCTTTGACCGCGAAAATGGTGGTATCTACTGGGCACTTTCCTACGACGGCACACCGGAGGATACGACGAAGCACACGTACAACCAGGCATTTGCCATCTATGCGTTGTCCTCGTATTATAGTCTGACGGGAGATGAGGCGGCACTGGCGGCTGCAACGGAGTTGTACAACTTGATTGAGGGTCGGATGAAGGACGATGTCGGATATTTGGAGGCATTTGACTGTACCTTTGTACCCGTGGATAATGACAAATTGTCCGAGAACGGTGTAATTGCTCACAAGACTATGAACACGCTTCTGCATGTGTTTGAGGCTTATACGGAGCTTTACAAGGTAACTGGCAGAGAAGAAGTGAAGAATCGCATTCTTTGGATGCTTGAAGTTATCGAAAATAAGATATATAATAAAGAATTAGAGAGACAGGAAGTATTCTTTGATGCGAATATGAATTCTATCATTGACCTGCACTCCTATGGTCACGATATTGAGACAGCATGGCTTGTGGATCGTGCTCTGGATGTCATCGGCGATAAGGCAGTAACGGCGCGGATTCGTCCCATCAATGCTACACTTACCAAGAAGATTTACAACCGTGCATATCGCAACCACTCACTTCTGAATGAGTGCGAGCGCGGCGTAGACAATACCTTGCGTATCTGGTGGGTTCAAGCAGAGGCGGTTGTGGGCTTCTTGAACGGATATCAGAAGAATCCGGGACATACGGAATATCTGGCGGCGGCTGAGGATATCTTCGGTACCATTATGGATAAACTATGGGATAGAAGAGCCGGTTCCGAGTGGTATTGGTGTCTTGACGAGGAGCTTCGTCCGGTTGCGGGCAAGCCCATTGTAGAGCCGTGGAAATGCCCGTATCACAACGGAAGAATGTGCTTCGAGATCTTGACCCGTGATTGGATTCATCCCAAGTATTATGAAGAGCTTGCGAAGCAGGAGCAGCTTCTGAATCGCAAGAACGTGCCCAGTGACGAGTACAACGGGATCTTCACCAGATATCAATATCCGGTAGTTACCAGAGAGATGACGCCCCTTACTTGGCGTTATGATTTGAATGCGGAGACCAACCCGTACTTTATGGAGCGGCTGGCTATCAATGCCACCATGAACTCCGGCGCCATTAAGTTCGGCGGAAAGTATTACCTTGTGGTTCGTACCGAGGGAAATGACCGCAAGTCCTTCTTCTCCTTGGCAGAGAGCGATAACGGTATCGATGGTTTCCGATTCGTGGGCAAGCCCATTTTGTTGGAGGATACCTGCAAGGAAGAGACGAACGTATACGATATGCGACTCACCAAGCACGAAGACGGTTATATCTACGGTGTGTTCTGCTCCGAGAGTAAGGACACTACGGTAAATGATCTCTCTGCGGCAGTAGCGGCGGCCGGTATTGTTCGTACTAAGGATCTTGTGAATTGGGAGCGCTTGCCGAACTTGAAGACCTTACATTCTCCTCAGCAGAGAAATGTTGTATTGCATCCCGAGTTTGTGAACGGCAAGTACGCATTTTACACAAGACCCATGGATGACTTTATTGACACCGGAAGCGGTGGCGGTATCGGCTTTGGTCTGTGCGACGATATCTGCAATGCGGTAATTGACGAAGAGATTATCACCAGTCAGAGAAAGTATCACACCATTACGGAAGTAAAGAACGGAGCCGGGGCAGTGCCCATTAAGTCTGAGCGTGGCTGGTTGCATGTGGCACACGGCGTACGTAATACGGCGGCAGGTCTGCGATACGTACTTTATGCATTTGCCACCGACTTGGAGCATCCGGAGAAGGTCATTGCAGAGCCTTCAGGCATGCTCTTAGGACCTCACGGTTGGGAGCGTGTCGGTGACGTGTCTAACGTAGTATTCACCAACGGAGCTATTGTTGATGATAATGACGATGTGCTGATCTACTACGCATCTTCGGACACTCGTATGCACGTGGCAAAGACCACCTTGGCGCAGCTTGAGGATTTCATCTTCAATACGCCGGAAGACCCGTTGCGTTCCGTGCTGTGCGTGCAGCAGCGGTGCGAATTAATTGACCGCAATGAGGAACTGCTTAATATGCAGTAGTGCATTTGACAAGATTGCATGTATCGAGGTTTTTCCGTACGGTAGGTTGTACGGAAGACCTCGTGCGAAATATAATATTCAAGGAGGAATCACCTATGGATTACATGGAGACCTATAAGTTTTGGTGCGAGGATTCTTATTTTGATGACGCAACCAAGGCAGAACTTGCGGCTATCGCAGACAATGAAAATGAAATCAAAGACCGTTTCTACCGTGAGCTGGAGTTCGGTACCGGTGGACTTCGCGGTATCATCGGTGCAGGTACCAATCGTATTAACCTGTACACCGTTCGTAAGGCAACCCAGGGTCTTGCTAACTTTATTTTGAAGGAAGGCGGTGCAGACAAGGGCGTTGCGATTGCATACGATTCCAGAAATATGTCCATCGAATTCAGTGAGGAGGCAGCATTGTGCCTCTGCGCTAACGGAATCAAGGCATATCGTTTTGAATCCCTTCGTCCCACACCGGAATTGTCCTTTGCACTTCGGGAGCTTGGCTGTATCGCAGGTATCGTAATTACCGCCAGTCACAACCCCGCAGAGTACAATGGATATAAGGTATACTGGGAGGATGGCGCACAGATTACACCGCCGAAGGACACTCAGATTATCGACGAGGTAAATGCAGTAACCGACTACCACACTGTGAAGACCATGGATCGCGAGACCGCCATGGCACAGGGCTTGTATCATGTCATCGGTGCGGAGATTGACGACCGTTACATGGAAGAGCTTAAGAAGCTGGTTATCCATCCGGAACTTGTTCGCGAAGTAGGTAAGAATATGAAGGTGGTATATTCTCCGCTTCACGGAACCGGTAACATTCCCGCAAGAAGAATCTTGAAGGAGATCGGTTTTGAGCAGGTGTACGTTGTACCGGAGCAGGAATTGCCGGACGGTAATTTCAGCACTGTAGCAAGCCCCAATCCGGAGAATAAGAGTGCATTTGAATTGGCATTGAAGTTGGCAGAGGAAGTAGGCGCAGATCTTGTGCTTGCAACGGACCCGGATGCAGACCGTCTCGGCGTATATGCAAGAGATTCTAAGACCGGCGAATATATGACCTTCACCGGTAACATGTCCGGTATGTTGATTTGTGAGTACCTTTTGAGCCAGAAGAAGGAGCTTGGTACCATTGCAGAGGACGGATTTATCGTAAAAACCATTGTGTCTACCAAGATGGCAGGCAAGATTGCCGAAGCATATGGCGTAGAGTTGAAGGAGTGCTTGACCGGATTTAAGTTCATCGGCGAGTTGATTAAGATTGCCGAGGATACCGGCAAGGGCACATATGAGTTCGGTTTTGAGGAGAGCTACGGCTGTCTCGTAGGAACTCATGCAAGAGATAAGGATGCTATTGTAGCGGTTATGGCATTGTGCGAGGCTGCTGCATACTATCAGACCAAGAATCTGACCTTGTGGGATCAGATGATGAACATTTACGAGAAGTACGGTTATTTCCGTGAGGGTCTTGAGACCTTGACCTTGAAGGGCTTCGAGGGTGCTGCGAAGATTCAATCCATGATGGAAGACATTCGTAACAATCCCCCCAAGATGCTTGGAGATTACAAGGTTCTTGCTTTCCGTGATTATGCGAAGGATACTATTCTTGACCTTGCAACCGGCAACGTAACCCCGACGGGGCTTCGCAAGTCCAATGTACTGTACTTTGATCTCAGCGATGACGCATGGGCATGCGTACGTCCTTCCGGAACCGAGCCGAAGATTAAGTTCTACATGGGCGTAAAGGGAGCAAGCTTCGAGGATGCAGATGCTAAGCTTGCAATGCTGACTGATGCCATGATGGAGTTGTCTAAGTAAGATTATTATGTTTCGAAGATTCGAAGCGTTGAGAGGCCCGATGCGGAGCATTCTGCGTCGGGTGTTCTTAGAAAGGAATGTTACATGAGAGAATTATTATTTGTGACCCCTGTATTCAAGGATATGATCTGGGGCGGCAATCGTCTTCGGGAGTTCGGTTATACAATCCCCTCCGAGCAGACCGGTGAGTGCTGGGCAATCAGTGCACATCCTAACGGAGATTGTGAGATTAAGAGCGGAACCTACGCCGGTAAGCGTCTGAGTGAGCTGTGGGCAGAGAATCGTGAGCTGTTCGGTGGTGTAGAGGGTGACCGTTACCCGCTTCTTATTAAGATTATTGATGCCAAGGCAGACCTTAGTATTCAGGTGCATCCTGACGATGCCTATGCAATGGAGCATGAAAATGGTTCCTTCGGCAAGACCGAGTGTTGGTACATCTTGGATTGCGACCAGGACGCTACCATTGTTATCGGCCACAATGCCAAGGATTCCGCAGAGGTTGCGGACATGATACACGGGGCGCGCTGGTCCGAGTTGATTCGCGAGATTCCCGTACATAAAGGGGATTTCTTTCAGATTGATCCCGGCTGCGTACACGCCATCAAGGGTGGCACGGTGATTTTGGAGACGCAGCAGAACAGCGATATTACATACCGCGTATACGATTATGATCGTTTGCAGAACGGTAAGCCTCGTCAGCTTCATGTAGAGCAGAGCATTGATGTTATTAAGGCTCCTTATGTGCCTCAGAGCGAAGCTCCGGAGACTTATATGGTGGGAGATTGCACGGTGACGCACTACATTTCCTGCGATTATTATACCGTGGAGAAGTTAGAGTTGAACGGTACGGCAGAGTTTGCTATGGACAAGGCATTTGTCAATGTCAGTGTTGCTGAGGGTAGCGGCGAGATTGACGGAACGCCCATTAAGAAGGGGGATCATTTTATCATTCCCGCAGGCTACGGCAATTACGTACTTACGGGAAATATGATGTTGATTCGGTCGAATATCTAGTGGAATAGGTTCAGCATTGATTTGGCGAACAATCAAAGAATGAAAGTCAGTAATAAACAGCCCGGGAGCGTTGCACTTCCGGGCTGTTTTGAACGTTTACTATTTGCAATTCAGTACAATTTCCGCAACCGTGGCATTCGCAACTAGATAGTCAACAACAATGGCAACAACTCCTCCGGCGCATCAATCACATAATCTGCACCACGCTCCTCGAGAAAAGCACGATCACGGAACCCCCAAGACACACCGATGCAGGGAATGCCTGCATTTGCCGCAGTCTCTAGGTCCACTTCGGAGTCTCCTACATAAATGGCTTGTTCCGGCGTGGAACCAAGTTGTCGAATAGCATCGAAGACGCTGTAGGGATGCGGCTTCTTGTACTCGGCAGGCGTACCGATGGCAAGTTCATTGTAAGGCAAGAAGAAGCGATGATTCAGCTCTTTGGTTGCCTCATCCAGCTTGTTAGATACAATGGCGGTTTTGAAGCCTTGTGTATGCACATCAGCAAGCATGGGAAGAACGCCGTCATAAGGGGCAGTATGGTCATACATGTGCTCTTTGTAATATGCGCGAAAATAATCCAGCATTTCCGGAAACAATTCTTCGGGAGTGCCCATAGGAGCGCTTCGGCGCAAAAGAATCGCCACGCCATTTCCTACGAAGCTTCGAATCTCGTCTAACGTCCTTGTGGGATATCCGTAATGGGTCATAGTATTATTTACGGCATTGGTGAGGTCCTCTAACGTGTCCAGAAGTGTGCCGTCCAAGTCCAGAATAATGGTTGTATATTTCATGGGATGTCCATCCTTTGCGTGATAAAATGTTATAAAAATTTAAGTCCAAAATATTATATTCATGTCATGGAATATGACAATGGAATATCATAACTTCTTAGTTGATTATATCATTAATTTATTTAGAATATTACATCAAAACTAGTGGCATTTTGCATGGCTTTTTGGTATAATTGATGCTAGAGATTTTTTGTTTGACTGAACTGATTTATGGAGGTTTTGATATATGAAGACGGATATTCAGATTGCTCAGGAAGCGAAGATGCTGCCGATTCAGGAGGTTGCGAAGCAGCTTGGTATTGCAGAAGACGAATTGGAGTTGTACGGCAAGTATAAGGCGAAGTTTTCGGACGAATTGCTTAAGCGTATTGAGAATAATCCCGACGGTAAGCTGGTGTTGGTGACTGCCATCAACCCTACGCCTGCCGGAGAGGGTAAGACAACTACGACGGTGGGACTTGGAGAGGCTATGGGGCGCCTTGGCAAGAAGGCGGTAATTGCATTGCGTGAGCCTTCTCTCGGTCCTTGCTTTGGTGTTAAGGGCGGTGCTGCCGGCGGCGGCTATGCGCAGGTAGTTCCCATGGAGGATTTGAACTTGCATTTTACCGGTGATTTTCATGCGATTACTTCGGCAAATAACTTGCTGGCGGCTATGCTTGACAATCATTTGATACAGGGAAATGCTTTGCAGATTGATCCTAACCGGATTGTATGGAAGCGTTGTCTCGATATGAACGACCGTGCATTACGTAATATTGTAATCGGCTTGGGAAAGAAGAGCGACGGTGTGGTAAGAGAGGATCATTTTATTATTACTGTGGCTTCGGAGATTATGGCAATCCTGTGCCTTGCGTGGGATATGAAGGATTTGAAGGAACGCCTTGGAAGAATTATTGTGGCGTATCGTTATGACGAATCTCCGGTGACAGCGGCAGATCTGAATGCGGTAGGTGCTATGGCGTCCTTATTGAAGGATGCACTTCGCCCGAACTTAATTCAGACAGTGGAGAATACACCGGCCATCATCCACGGAGGTCCTTTTGCCAACATTGCTCATGGATGTAACAGTGTTCGTGCAACCAAGGCAGCATTAAAATTGGCTGACCTTGTGATTACCGAGGCAGGATTCGGTGCGGATCTCGGTGCGGAGAAGTTCTTGGATATTAAGTGTCGTATGGCGGGGCTGAAGCCCGATGCAGTTGTGCTCGTGGCAACGGTTCGTGCGTTGAAGTACAATGGTGGAGTGCCCAAGGCGGAATTGGCCAAGGAGAATCTTGACGCTTTGAAGGCAGGCATTGTGAATCTTGAGAAGCACATCGAGAACCTTCAACAGTACGACGTACCGGTTATCGTTACGTTGAATCGATTTACGGAAGATACCGATGCAGAGCTTTCCTATGTGGAGCAGTTTTGTAAGGAGCGCGGTTGTGATTTCGCTTTGTCCGAAGTGTGGGCAAAGGGCGGAGAAGGTGGTCTGGAGCTTGCAGAGCAGGTTCTGAAGACTTTGGAGGAGAAGGAAAGTCATTTCCATACTCTTTACGAGGACGATTTGTCCCTTCAGGATAAGATAGAAACCGTATGTAAGAAGATATACGGTGCGGAGGGTGTGACCTTTGAACCTCAGGCGTTGCAAACACTTGCACAGCTGACGGAGCTTGGATTCGGTCATTTCCCTGTGTGTATGGCGAAGACCCAGTATTCGCTTTCGGACGATCCGCAGAAGCTGGGGAGACCGGAGAATTTCCGTGTAAATGTCCGCGAGGTATACGTTTCTGCCGGTGCCGGATTTGTGGTAGTTATTACGGGAACGATACTTACTATGCCGGGCCTTCCGAAAGTTCCGGCTGCGGAGCGCATTGATGTGGATGATGCGGGAGTAATTACAGGATTGTTCTAGGTACTACAAGAATTGGAGGTTGCGATGAAGAAGGTAATTGGTTTAACACTTGTATTCATCCTATTGTTGAATGGTTGTGCATTCCTTCCGGAAGAGGAAGAATTGCGTACCGCACCTATGGTGGAGACGATGGAAGAGGAGTATTTTACAACAGCCACCGTAGAGCGTGGGGATATTGCAAACTATATCAGTTGTGTATGCAAGTATGATTTTCAGGAGTATCAGCAGTTGGCGTTCTCTGTTCGGGTAAACTTTGATAATATCGAAGCTACTTACGTAAGAGAAGGCGACAAGGTAAAGGCGGGAGACGTACTTGCCAAATTGTACTTGGAAGAACAGGAAGATGAACTCCAGAAGTTGCAGGATTCCTGTGATAGTTACGCGGATGAACTTGCATTTCAAGAAAGCTTGTTGGCCATCGAGCAGGAACGTCAGTCGTTGGCTAAGCGGTACGGAAGAAAATACGATACGACGAATCTGGAGAATCTGGAGGCCAAGGTAAAGGGCTTGGAAGAGTCTCTATATGTGGAGCAGATCCGTTTGGATGAACTGATGGCGGAACTGGAAGGATATCGTTTGGTTGCCGGAATCGACGGTGTGGTGTCTATGGTACAGTCGATTCGTCCGTGGGAGAATCTCCGTGCGGGACAGACTTATATCACGCTTCATTCGGAGAATCGTGTCTTTGCCGGTACAATTGATAATACCGATGCAATTCAGATTGGTGATGTATTGCAGGTGAGTGCAATGGAATCCATATATGATTGTGAGGTTGTGCGTATTGTGCGCAAAGCGGAAGATGATAAGAACATGACCATTCATTTGACGCCGTTGAATCCGGACGAAATACTGGATGTGGGGGAAGGAACTACCATTACAGGGAAAATCAAGCTAGTCACCGAAGAGGTAAAGGACGTTGTCTGTGTGCCCACCGGTGCACTGCGTACCATTGACGGTAAGACCGCAGTGTATGTTGTAGATGCAGAAGGTATGCGTACTATCCGATACATTGAGATCGGTCTGTCCGTGTCCGGTAAGTTGGGCGAGGGAGAAAATATGACCGAGGTTATCAGCGGTTTGGAGCCCGGTGAACAAGTAATTATTCGATAAGTTAGGAGGAGAGCAAGATGAGA
This sequence comes from Lachnospiraceae bacterium, assembly GCA_045546575.1. Classification (GTDB taxonomy): domain Bacteria; phylum Bacillota; class Clostridia; order Lachnospirales; family Lachnospiraceae; genus ISDg. Next base: position 80,778 of record JAZQDC010000005.1, read on the forward strand.
TTGTATAAACGTTGTATTGCATTGCTGTGTTGCATGCTCTTGTTGTTCACCTCCGTAGGATGTGATAAGGAAGTGCCCGCACCGGAGCTTCTGCAACCCATTGAGAGTTTGGATGCGTTGTATACAGTGGCAAAGTCCGATATGGAGAGCGTAAATGTAGTGTCCGGCTTTGTTACACCCCAGTGTGTACATATGTCATTTGACTATTCCACTACAGTGGAGGATGTTCAGGTTAGAGAGGGAGACCATGTAACTACGGGTGATTTGTTGTTCATACAGAACCCGGAGGCGGAGCGTTCGGCAAGAGAGTTGGCGCTTCAGATTGAGATAAAAGAAGCTACCTATGAGTTGGCGCTGGAACGTTTTGAAGACCAGGTTTCTCAAATGAAGAAGAGTATGTCTGCCATGAGAAAGGCCGGAGATTATTACGGTGCGAACTTGATGCAGTTGCAAATTGACGAGAAACAGTTGTATTTTGATCGTGAACACGCAGCAGAGAAAGAAGCTATCGCAGAAGATAAGGAAGAACTGGCGATTCTTCAGGAACAGGTGGCGACGACACAGGTGTTGGCACCTTGTGACGGTACCATCGTATATATTGACGTTAGCAGAGATGATGATGAGATTGATGAAGGACGTACGTTTCTGTCAATCGCTAAGGACGGAACAAGACAGTTGGCTTGTTCTTATATCGACAGCGAGACCTATGCATCCTTTGCTTCGGTACAGGCACAGATTGGCGGGACTTATTATGATGTCAATTATATTTCTTATACCGAGGAAGAGATTGCAAATATGGACGGCGACCCGGCGTATTCATATTTTACCGTGGAGGGATTGCCGGATACGGTGGCATGTGGCGATTTCGTTGCATTTTACGTGACGTCTCGATTGGAAGAGCCGGTGATTGCCGTACCAAAGGAAAGCGTTACGAAGGACGGAGCCGCGTATTATGTGACGATAATGCAAGGGGATGCCCGTGTTCGGAAGGAAGTCACCATCGGTCAGTCCGGGTTGAATATGACGGAGATTACCTCCGGTTTGTCGGAAGGCGAGATTGTATATGTGGCTAAGGATCTGGCTAGATACGGCGTGACTTACGAGACAGTGAGCCTGAAGGAGATGGATCTGTCTGCAAGTGTTAAGGTGACCGGTGCAAATCGTGTTTCTATGGCATGGGAACCATTCTATAATCCTGTTCCGGGCGAGATTACGGAGATCTTCATCTCTAACTTCTCTCAGGTTTCCGTGAAGGAAGGACAGCAACTGTATACCATTCAGCCTTCTATCGATAAGGCAGATTGGGAGCAGACGAAGATTGACTTGGCGAATTTCCAAGAGGAGTATGCAGAGGAAGTAGAGCGTCGCGCAGAAGAAATTGAGGATTTCGAGAAGTCTATCAAGAAGATTAAGAATGAACTGGAGAAGGAACTTGCCAAGATTGAATTGGAGCGCAAGCAGGAATCTTATGACGAGTATATTGAAGATGGTAAGGCGCGCATAGCGGAACTGACGGAACGCGTTTCCAATTATGAAATTTGGTCTCAGGGACCGGTGACGGTATGTGCGGAGAAGGACGGCGTTATCAGTAGTTTCTCTGCCTATGTAGTTGGTGATAAACTGAAGGAAAATCAGTACATGTGTGACCTGTACGATCCGGAGGCATTTTGTCTTAAAATCGAAGAGGAAGAGGGCGAAGACTGTGGTCTGCGCTACGGTACGGAAGTTGTGTTCTCTTCGAAGATGGCGGGACAGAGTTTTGAATTCTCCGGTAAAGTAGTGTCCGCACCCAATGTGCTTCCGGGTGATGCACGGACTGACAATGAGATTGTCATTTTACTGGATGAGAATCGCTACATGGAAGGCAACAATGCCGGTACCATCATTTATCAGGAGTACAATCTGGAAGGGATTATGGTTCTGGACAATACTGTGGTTTATCATGAGACTACGGGAGAGGAAGAATCGGAGGGATCCAATATCAAACCGATTGTTTCTACCCAGACGTACATTCCGGCAGGTAAGCCTTATGTATGGGTATATGACAGCAACGGTTGTGCGGTTAAGCGTTATATTACTATTGCTCGCTACTCGGATACGTATTGGATCTGCGATGGTATTGACGCAGACGATGTGATTATTGTGCATTAAGGGAGGAGAAGTCAGATGCTGCGATTTATATATCAAAAGTTAATGAACAAACGTTGGCTGATCCTCTGTATTATCATCGGTAATATTCTTATGGTGGGCATCGCCTCTTGCAATCCCATGTATACGAAGGCGGCTCTTCAGAAGATGCTTACCAAGGATATGAATGCATATTTGGAGCAGAACAATGTATATCCGGGAACGGTATATGTGGAGGCGAAACTAAGTAATAAGCGCTTAGAGACGTATTCCTCCGGTTATTTTTCGGATTATTTGCAGGTCAGTGAAAAGGTGAAGGAATTGTACGGCATGGAACCTATGAATTCCATAACCTTTTATTCTAATAGTAACGGTCAGACGGCCAAATACGAAACTACGCGTGGAGCAAATGGTGTCAGTATCGACGTAAAGATTGCGTCCATTAGCAATCTTGGAGAACATATTGAACTCATTTCCGGTGAGATGTATGGTACGGAGAAGGACAGCGAAGGAATTATCGATTGTATCGTAAATGAGCGCGTGTACCTGTCTTCGGATATGGTTATCGGGGATGTCATTCGTATGACGGATTATACCGATGTGAATGACAATCCGATTCGACTTCGTGTTGTAGGTGTATTTCGCGCCGCCGATACGGAAGACCCTTTTTGGGTAAAGGATCCGCTGTCTTATGACGAAGAGTTCTTCATTGACCAAGACTTGTACGAACAGTGTTTTATGACCGGTCAGATATCCGGAAATATCACGGCAAGATGGTATACCCTCTATGATTACACCAACATCGAGGTTGCTCAGGTGGAGCATATGCTCGCTGTGGATGATGCATTGTATGAGGACTACTTGAGCAGAGAATTATATTATGCAGACAGTATGTACCATGAGATATTCCAAGAGTTTGTAGAGGATTCTTCGAAGGTGTCCACCACCATGTGGATCTTGCAGGTGCCGATTTTGGTGCTCCTCGCAGTCTTTATCTTTATGGTGTCCAATCAGGTTATTTCCATTGAACAGAGTGAGATTGCCATGCTGAAGAGCCGTGGTGTAAGCAAGCGTCAGTTGATTTTGACGTATCTAATCCAGGCAGTAATCTTGGCGTCCATTGCTTTGGTGGTAGGTATTCCCTTCGGATATTTGTTGTGTCATTTGTTCGGTTCCACCAATGCTTTCTTGGAGTTCGTCGGAAGACGTGCTATGGAGGTTAAGATTACCGGAGCTGCAATTGTATACGCTGTAATTGCAGCTGTGGCAAGTATCTTGATTATGACGTTGCCGGTGCTTCGCTATGCAAAATTCAGTATCGTAGAACAGAAAGCAAATCGTCGCAAGAAGAACAGCCCTATGTGGCAGAGAATGTTCTTGGATTTTGCGCTGTTGGCAATTGCTTGCTATGGATTTTACAATTTCAATTCGCAGAAAGACTTACTTCTTGAGAAGGTGGCAAATGGTGAGGCTCTGGACCCTATGCTGTTCATGTCCGCGTCACTGTTCATTCTCAGCTGTGCTATTGTATTCCTGAGAGTGATTCCGTTCCTTGCGTACAGCATTTTCCGCATCGGACGGAAATTGTGGAAGCCGGCAGGCTACGCATCCTTCTTACAGATTACAAGAGATGTTCGCAAGCAGAATTTCATTACGGTGTTCTTGGTATTGACCATTGCACTTGGTATCTTTAATGCGAATATTGCCCGTACTGTCAATGAAAATGAGGAACTCCGTCTTCGCTACAACGACGGTGCCGATTTGGCAGTGCAGGAGCAGTGGATTAGCAATAAGGCTGCAGTGAAGATGGGATATGCGGAAGAACTGATCTACCAAGAAGCAGACTACGAGAAATATAAGCTTCTGGCAGAGGAACATTCCGAGATCAAGGCCATGACCAAGGTGATGCGTGAGAACAATGCGCAGATTTATGTGGGTGGCGAGACCCTAGAGAACTGTATGTTCATGGCGATTAATACATATGAATTCGGTCATACGGCTTGGATGCCGGAGGGGTATACGGCAGAGCACTGGTACAATTACCTCAATGCACTGTCACAGAACCCGGAGGGATGTATCATTTCCTCGAATTTGGCGAAATTGATGGAACTCTCCGTTGGTGATTCCATTTCCGTATATCGTATCAATGAACTTAATAAGGGTATGGGGCGTAAGACGCTTACGATTACTGCAATCGTGGATTTGTGGCCTTGCTATGAGAATAAGGTGAAGACCATCGGTGAGGATGGTGTAGAGACGTACATCGATCAGTATTTGGTCGTTGCAAATATGGAGAATATTCTTCGCGACTTCCCGATGACTCCTTATGAAGTTTGGTTTGATATCGAAGGCTCTACAGACTTCTTCTATGATTGGGCAGAAGAGAACAAGGTAAGCTTCACATCATTTACGGATGCGGACGTCGACATCGTATCTCTGAAAAATGATCCGTATTTCCAGGTTACCAATGGTATGTTGACCATTACCTTCATTGTTGTGCTAGTACTTTGCGCCATCGGTTTCCTCATCTACTGGATTACGTCCATTCGCTCCAGAGAGTTGATCTTCGGCATTTACCGTGCTATGGGTATGTCCATGAAGGAGATTATCCTTATGCTGATAAATGAGCATTTCTTCGGCTCTATTTTGCCTATTGCCTTCGGTGCGGTAGTAGGTTATGTGGCATCGAAGATGTTCATTCCGTTGATTCAGATTGCATACTCGCCCAGCGTAAAGACGTTGCCCACAAGAATCTTTATGGCAAATGGCGATATGATTCGAATCGGTGTTGTTGTGTTGTTGATGTTGGCAGTTTGTCTCGGAGTAATCTCCGTATTGCTGTCTAAGATTAAGATTAACCAGGCTCTGAAGCTTGGTGAGGATTAAGGAGGTGGCGCAATGAATATATTAATGACAACAGATGTAAAGCGCTGCTTCTCGGTTGCCGGCGGTGAGTTTTGGGCCTTGAAAGGAATCAGTATCGAAGTTCCGAAGAGTACCTTAACGATTCTAAAGGGACGCTCCGGTTCCGGCAAGACTACCCTTCTGAATATTATCGGAGCGTTGGATGCGCCTACGGAAGGAGAGGTTATCTTCGCAGGACAGGATATTTCCAATGCTTCCGACAAGCAACGTGAGAAGCTTCGTCGGAGTAAGATCGGTTATATCTTTCAATCTGTGGCATTGATTCCGGTTATGACCGCGTATGAAAATGTGGAGTATGCGTTGCGACTTGCCGGATACAAGGGGGACTATAAGGAGCGTGTTATGGAGTGTCTGAAGATGGTGGGACTCAGTAAGCGTGCCTCTCATATGCCTCAGGAGTTATCCGGTGGTGAGCAACAGCGAGTTGCCATTGCAAGAGCCATTGCTCACAAGCCGGAGATTATCTTTGCTGACGAGCCTACGGGAGAGTTGGACTCCGCCACGAGTCTTCAGGTAATCGGCATTTTCAAGGAGTTGATTGCCAAGGAGGGGATTACTTTCGTAATGACAACCCACGATCCGAAATTAATGGACTATGGTGACATGGTGTATGAGATTCAGGACGGCGAGATTATCCACACGGAAGACCACAGAGAGGAGGTTCCGGGGGTATGAGCAAGAAGAATAAGAAGATAGTAGCGGAAGAAGTGGTTGTTAAGGAGCAGGCAGAGCCTGTCGTTGAAGAAGCCACTGCGGATGCAAGAGATGCGAGTTCCGAAGGAAATGTTATGGAGAGTATCATTTCACAGGAACTCAAGGATTCCTTTATGCAGGCGTATGCTACGCAGACCGAAGGTGAGTTGGAGGATCAGTTGGATGATGACGTAATGATTCTCTGTGAGAACCTTGTGAAGATTTATAAGACCAAGGAGACCGAAGTATTGGCTCTACAAGGTCTGGAGCTACGTGTGGAGAGAGGCGAATTTATCGCGATTATCGGTAGTAGTGGTAGTGGTAAGTCTACGTTCCTAAATATGCTGGGAGGTCTCGATCGCCCCAGTGCCGGCAAGCTCTATGTAGATGGTAAGGATCTATTCAAGCTGACAGAGAAGCAGTTGGTTACCTACAAGCAGAGCACGGTAGGATTTGTGTGGCAGAACAATGCCCGTAACCTGTTCCCGTACTTAACGGCACTTCAGAATGTTCAGCTACCGATGATGTTCGCTGATAGCAAGGACATGGAAAAGCGGGCGATGGATCTGTTGAACCTAGTTGGTATGGGTCATAAGAAGGATAGTAAGCTTAACCAGTTGTCCGGTGGTGAGCAGCAGCGAATTGCCATTGCCATTGCCCTTGCAAATAAGCCGAAACTTCTACTGGCAGATGAGCCCACGGGTTCGGTTGACCAGAAGACTTCCGATGCGATTCTTGATGTGTTCCGGAAGTTGAACCAGGAACTGGGCATTACTATTGTTATCGTAACCCACGACATTAACTTAGCCAAGAAAGTTAGCCGTGTTGTTATGATGCGAGACGGTAAGAATAGTAGCGAGCGTATCATGAAGGAAGAGTACCATCGTCCCGAAGGTCTGAAGGGCTTTATCGAAGAAGAAACTCACGATGAGTACGCCATTCTGGACCGTGCCGGACGTGTGCAACTTCCCAGAGAGATGTTGGACGAAATCGGTATCAAGGGAAATCGTGTCCGCTTACGTGTAGAAGACGGCAAGATTGTTGTGTGTGCACCGGAGGATGACGAGAGTAAAAAGAAGAAATAGAGAAAATGATGCACCGTAGGCGAAGAAAGCTTGCGGTGCATTTTCCTGTATATAAACAAAGGGGCTGCGCAGAAGCAAGTGCATCGGCTTGCATTTTCAGGGAGATGTGTTATAATTGAACCAAGAATAGAAATACATACCAAATGAGATGTGAGGATGAAACGTATGAAACAGATTTTGTGCTCCACGGGAGCGTTGATTACCAGTAGGAATGGACGAAACCATCTTCTGATTGGCGATGCTATGAAGAATCTTTCTTGTGACGGTTTGGAGTTTATGATGTACCCCTCGTGGTATGAGCAGTGGGAGAAGATTACGCAAGATGTGGTTACTATGCAGGTACCGGTGGTTACTTTTCATGTGGACAAGGGAGTCGGTGAGCTTGTGAGTCGTAACGAAGCCGGAGATATAGAGCTGGCAGAAGAGCGCTTCGACATCAATTGCCGCATGGCACAGGCTATGGGTGCGAAGCTTCTTGTGTTGCATCTGTGGGGCGGAATCCCCTCGGATCGAGATATCGCCAATAATATTCGGGAATACGAGGTATTGTGTGGCATTGCTGAGCAGTATGGACTACTGCTCACGGTGGAAAATGTGCCTTGCAACCACGAGAACCCGCTGAAGCACTGGAAGACGTTGCACGAGACGTATCCCGATATTGCATTTACCTTCGATGTGCGATTTGCTGCATTTCACGGAATTATGGATGCATGCCTGTCAGAAGAAAATGCGTGGCTGTGGCAGGGAGCGGTGCGTCACGTGCATATCGGTGACTTTGCCGGAGAGCCTATGGATTGGGGAATGCTTCGAAATTGCCTGCATCCCGGAGAAGGCAAGATCGATTTTGCCAAGGTATTTGCGCATCTGAAGAAAGTGGGTTATGACGGAACCGTCACGGTGGAGTCCACATCGGTGGCAGAGGACGGAAGCTGGTATGTGGATAAGGTGAACGGAACCTTTGGGTATCTGAGAGGACTTGGTTGAAGGTGCCAAGTAACAAGGAGGATGAAGATGAAATCAGGACGTATTGCTTTGTTAATTATAGTGTGTCTGCTAATGTGCATCATGTTATATGGTTGTGGAAAGGTAGAACAACCGGAGGCAAGCGATGGTGCGTCTGCTACGCCTACCACAAATACTCTGAATGTAGAGATGGGGAAGCAGCAATATGAGCAAGAGGATGTATTGAAAGCTACGGATGTCAGCGGTATTTCCTTGGAATATGCGCATGTTCCCGTGGATTCCTTGTTAACACAGGAGAAGGAAGAAATATTGAATATGATTCGCGCATTGTTGGAGCCGGAATTCCTAAGTGAGGACGGAACCTTCTATGAGGAGAAGGGGTACTATCTCTCTACAGTGTCTATCAAGGCCTTTCATGCCAATGCGAAGAATTATGTTCTTATGGAGCGTGTCTTGGTCTTCGACAGTGAGAAGATCCTCCGTGTGGTACTGGATGTAACCTATTCCGAAACAAAAGGATATATTATCACGCGAGGAAGCACTTCGGAGCAGTATTGGGAACCGATACTAGAGAACGAAGAACAAGAATATATCTTGATTGTCAACGGAGGTAAGGTCTCTGCACTAACGGAGGAAAATGAGTTGCTTCCCACCTACGGAACACAGGTGGAGGGCGATTACTACGGGGCTTTGGATGAGAACTTACGTTTCTCTATGGAATCGCTGAAAGAGAATCTTCTGTGGGTAGAACAGGAGAGTGGAACTGATTGATCGGAAAAATGATGAAAGATAAACGCCGGAGACTGTTATTGCAGGCTCCGGCGTTTCCGATTTTGAAGTTTGGGTTTTACGTATATGGTTGATGGGAAACGTTTGTTGTTTGGCGGATGTCTGATTATTTGGTTCGAGCGGCGTGTTGGTTTGAAAAAGCGCGAGAGAATAAATATGTTGAAATAATAATGGAAAATGTTGAAAATACACTTGACGAGAAGTGTCGTTTTATGTTATGTAAAAATAAATAATACGTAGCTTGAGAAAGCGAAAATGAAGTGATTTTGATAATTTCTACTTCGATTGGAGACTACAAATTACTAAGGAGGGGGGACAACATGCGTAAGAAAGCGGTTTTATTTATCGTAATGATGTTATTGTTATGTACGGCCTGTAGCGACCGAGAGAAGCCATCGGACACCGATAATGTATCCGCAACTCCCACGGAGACAGCGATGAGTGCGTCGCCTACACCGACGGTGGAAGTAGTATTAACTCCGGAACTTACGCCCACGGTTACTCCCGGAGTGACCGAGTTCAAAGAGAAGCCGGAGGGGTATTATCTGTATTCCTTTTCGAATGGGATGGAGACTGTGTTCTATGATGAAGAGGGACACAATGTTCGTGCCCTTGTGAATGAATCCGGTGGTATGAGAGAGATTCTCCGGGAATTCAACGAAGATGGCAAGATGATTCTTCGCACAGAGAAACTACTGGGTGGTTCTGCACCCATAGAGGTGGAGACTATTGAGCGTAACGGCGAGGATTATGTGAAGTCCATTACCACGGTAGATGGTGTGATGACGGATGGTTATGAGCAGACCGTGACACGAGATGAGCAAGGAAGAAAGGCAACCTATTCATTTTCCGAATATGAGGATGGGGAGATGGTTCTTAAGCAGGAGATCGTGTATTCCTATAGTGAGGATGGCAGTGTGCAGATTCAAGAGGGATATGACCGTGTCTCCCAGCGAAAGGTGGATATCGTTAAGACACAGCATTCGGATGGAGTGTTGGTGATGGAGTATATGCAAGCCTATGAGGATGGACGATGGTTCTGTAGAACGTATCGTACGGACGGGCAGCTGCTTGTGTACACAACGGGAATCGAAGAGGAACCTGAGCAGATACTTGAGAAGTATTCTTATGATGAGGCAGGACGCATTGTAGAGGAGTACCGTGACGAGGGTAGTATGGGATTATATGAAACTACATATACGTATACGGAGAACGGATGTACTTCCTATTGTCTTGTGGATAAGAGTCGTGTAGAGGAGGGGACATACGATTCTGAAGGAAATCTGCTTTCACTTGTTCAAAAGACAATGGATGGAGTTATTGTTTCGGAGTCTTATTATAATGCCAATGGAATCTTACTGGATGAAAAGGTTTACAACGAGGACGGTAGCATGTGGTACAAGCATACTGCGCACGTCACGGAGGAACGAGTAATCTATACGGAGACGTATTCTGCGGGAGTGACCAACAGATCGGACTATACCTATGGCTCCGCAGGGGAACTGTTGGAAGAAAGGTCATACGAGTCAGAGGTTGGAGAAACGGAGTTGGTACTTAGACAATCGAGAAATCGCACATACAATGAGTACGGAGATGTTGCATCTGAGGTTGTTCGGTATTATGACCGAAAGGGCGAGGTAACATCGGAGACAACCGAAACTTACGAATACAAGGTAGCAGAATAATCGAAACGCCGGAGACTAGCATGGTCTCCGGCGTCTGTTTTATTTGATCGGTATAATTATCTTCCCGTATTCTTATACTTCTGTTCGCAGTATTCACATCGATAGATGCGCTTCTTCGGATTGGTCAAGCGGAAGATGTGAGGAAGCTCCTGTTCGATGGAGGTGATGCAACGAGGATTCTTGCAACGAAGAATGTTGGTCACCTTCTCCGGAAGCTGTACATGACGCTTCTCCACGATGCGGTCATTTTCGATAATGTTAATGGTGATGTTGGGGTCGAGAACCGCAAGGCTATCCAGATTCACGCAGATGGGGCCGTCAATCTTAATGATGTCCTTCTTGCCCATCTTCTTGCTGGATGCGTTCTTGATGATTGCTACGCAGGAGTCCAACTTGCCGAGTTCCAAATATTCATAAATGCGCATTGCTTGACCTGCTACAATGTGGTCGATAACAACGCCCTGATGAAGTCCGCCGATATTTAACATAAGGTCACCTCTTTCTACTGTACTTTGTCCGTGAGATTTAATAAGGTCATAATCAGTGCCATTCGTGCGTATACACCGTAACGCGCCTGACGAAAATAAGCCGCTCTGGGGTCATTGTCTACGTCTACGGAGATCTCGTTGACACGAGGAAGGGGATGGAGAATGTACATGTCTTCCTTGGCATTGCTAAGCTTTGCGGTGTCAAGAATAAATGCATCCTTCAAGCGAATGTAGTCTTCCTCATTGAAGAATCGTTCCTTCTGGACACGAGTCATGTAGAGGATGTCAAGCTCCGGCATTACCGCTTCTAAGTTGGTAACTTCCTCGTAAGGAATATTGTTGGCATCCAAGAGCTCCTCACGAAGATAGGTGGGGATGCGGAGCTCGTCCGGGGAAATGAGGACGAAGCGAACATTTTCATAACGGGACATGGCCTTCATGAGAGAGTGTACCGTACGTCCGAACTTCAGGTCACCGCACATACCGATGGTGAGGTTATCAAGTCTACCCTTTAACTCAGAGATGGTCAAGAGGTCGGTAAGTGTCTGAGTGGGGTGATTGTGTCCACCGTCACCGGCATTAATCACGGGGATACCGGAGAAACGGGACGCAACCAAGGGTGCACCTTCCTTCGGGTGACGCATGGCACAGATGTCTGCGTAACTGGAAATGATACGAATGGTGTCGGCAACGCTTTCCCCTTTGCTGGCGGAACTGGAATCCGCAGAATGAAAGCCGAGAACCTTACCGCCCAAGTTCAACATAGCAGCTTCAAAGCTGAGGCGGGTACGGGTACTGGGTTCGTAGAAACAGGTAGCAAGCTTCTTGCCTTCGCATACATGGGCGTACTTTTCGGGATCTGCCATAATGTTCTTCGCCAAGCTGAGAATGTCGGATACCTCTTCCTTGGTCAGATCCATGGGACTGATTAGATGTTTCATATGTGTTCTCCGTTTCTGCGTCGCCGTATATTCCGGGAGGCTGTGTGGCAACGCATACACAGTACCGGTCGATCTGAGACTTGCAGAGAAAAAGCCTGAGGGAATGAGATCATTCCCCAAGGCTAAAATCAAAATAACGTAAGCAATTATTGTACGAAATATCCTGTACCATAGAACCAAGAGTAGCCATATTCGCAGGATATTCGCCATTGGAAACCCAAGTTCCGATCAAATCACAGAGGATACGACGGAAATACTCGTGTCTCGTATAGGAAAGAAAGCTGCGGGAATCCGTCAGCATGCCCACAAAATTAGCGAGCAATCCAAGGTTAGCAAGAGAAATCATCTGCTCTTGCATACCGGTCTTATTGTCATTGAACCACCAAGCAGAACCCTGCTGTATCTTAGCAATAGCAGAAGAGTCCTGGAAACAGCCGAGAATCGTACCGATTGCGGCATTGTCCACGGGATTCAAAGAATACAAAATGGTCTTCGGCAATTCGTCGGTAACAGCAAGACCGTCCAAAAAATCAGCCAAAGAAGCACTGGGTGTATTGTTGTCAATGCAATCAAAACCGGTGTCGGGACCGGTGGCACGGAACATACGAGTGTTGTTGTTACGCTTTACTCCATAGTGCAACTGCATAACAAAACCGAGACGTGCATATTCTCTGCCGAGATAGGTAAGAAGAGCAGTCTTAAACTGAAGCTCCTCCTGCTTGGTAACTGCCTGTCCCGCCATACGCTTGGCAAAGATTGCTTCTGCCTCCCCGTCGGTGCAAGGTGCAGACATTACATATGCCAAACCATGATCGGATACTTTACAGCCGAGAGAGTGGAAATACTCCATACGTCTTGTAAGGCAAGCCTTCAAATCGGCATAAGAGGTAATGGCTTGTCCGTCGCTGACTGCCAAACGGTCGTTAATATAAGATGCAAATGTATCCTTCTCAATATACAGTGCATTGTCCGGACGAAAAGCCGGAAGTACCTGTACCGGGAAGGAATCATCCTCGGCAATCATCTTGTGCCAACGCAGATCATCTGCCGGATCATCGGTGGTACATAGAAGCGTTACATTGGAACGCAAAATGAGACCTCTTGCCGACATAGCGGGGTCCTTCAGCATCTCGTTGCAACGGTCGTATATCTCACGACAATTTGCCTTCGTAAGAGGCTCGGTAATACCGAAATAGCGCTGCAACTCCAGGTGGCTCCAGTGATACAGCGGGTTTCCGATAGCACGTTCCAAAGTCTCTGCCCAACGTTCAAACTTGGCAAAATCATCGGCGTTACCGGTGATATATTCCTCGGGAACACCTGCGGTACGCATCTGACGCCACTTGTAGTGGTCGGCACCCAGCCAAACTTGTGTAATGGAGTCAAAGTGAATGTCCTTTGCAATCTCCTCCGGAGGAATGTGGCAGTGGTAATCAATGATGGGCATCTTCTCAGCATACTCATGGTACAATTGCTTGGAAATATCGTTGGTGAGCAAAAAATCGCAATCCATAAATGCTTTCATAAGTCCCTCTTTCCGTGTTCATCTCACAACACATTTTTGTTCTTCGATTTAATATATCACAAAGGAAAATAGGTGTCAATTTGTTTTGGGTGTTTTTTTGATGAAGAATTATGACAATGCACTAATGCTTGTGTGTGTCACAAAAAATGAGTAAAATACGACACAAAATATAGATTTTTTTCGCATTTGATATTGAAGCCAAAAGCAGAATGTGTTACAATATACATGATGTGGTCGAAGAGAGATATCTCTCGGCAAGGATTCCGTTGACGGAGATAAAAGTGACAAGATAATAGGAGGTATTATATTATGGCATTGGTAATTCAGAAAGTAACAGACAAGGCATTTGCTACATATGGTCGTGTGGTGGAAGGATACGATACCGCAGAGCTTCTTAAAGTGCTTGCGGAGACAACTCCGGCACCTGCAGACGGTGTTGTATATGTACCCGGAGATGCAGGCTTGGAGGCTACTCCCGCCATGAAGGATTTCACCGATAATTGCTACGGTGGCATGCCTATTCAGATCGGATATTGCAACGGTACCAACACGAAGTTGAATTGTTTGGAGTATCATAGAGACAGTGAGATTGATATTGCAGGGGAGGATTGCATTTTGTTGTTGGCAAGACAGCAGGATTGTATGGATGAGATGCTGGATACCTCTAAGGTGGAAGCATTCCTCTGTCCTAAGGGAACAGCAGTCGAACTCTATGCAACTACTTTGCATTATGCACCTTGCAGTGCGAAGCTTGGCGCAGCGTTCCGTGTTGTGATTATTCTTCCCAAGGGAACCAATACCGAGAAGCCTGAGATTTCCGTTAAGGACAAGGACGATGCAAGATTGTTTGCAAGAAACAAATGGTTGATTGCGCATCCCGAAGCATCCGAGGTACAGAGCGGTGCGGTAATCGGTCTTACCGGAGAGAATATTGATATTGCCGATTTGATCTAAGGTTGAGTCTGCTATTTGCAGGCGCAACAATTCACAAGACAGGACAAGGGGTCTATGTCTACCAGGATAATGTCGGTTCCGATTTTTTTGATACAGGCGAAGGGAATGATGTATTCCTGCTCGTGTCCGAGGATACCCCAGATCTTGCAGGGACCCGGAACGATGAGTTTCGTGATACAGCCGGTGCAGGGGTCGAAGATAACGTCGCAGACAAAGCCAAGGCGTTCACAGTTGCAGCAGTTAATGACTTCCTTTTGACGTAGGTCGCATATACGCATGGCAGAACTCCTTTTTTGTTAGTATATGCAAGAGTGCAAGAGATGTGCAGACGGTCGCTGATGTTCGGGCGATAGGCAGATGAAAGACGTACGAGAAACTCAGCCACAATACGTGGTGAGTCTTGATAATCAGAACGGTAGGAAGAAAGTGAGGAAGCTTTATGAAGTGTCCATTTTGTAGTGCGGAGAACACCCGCGTAATCGATTCCAGACCTGCGGAGGAGTCCAATTCCATTCGTAGACGTAGACAGTGCGACCAGTGCTCGAAGCGTTTTACTACTTATGAGAAAGTAGAGGCCATTCCTCTTGTTGTAATCAAGAAGGAGAATGTACGCGAGGCCTATGACCGTGCCAAGATCGAAGCAGGCGTATTTCGCTCCTGTCACAAGCGTCCCATCAGTGTTGCACAGATTACACAGTTGGTCGATGAGGTGGAGAATGCCATCTTCAATATGGAAGAGAAGGAGATCCCCAGCAGCAAGATCGGTGAGCTTGTTATGGAGAAACTGAAGAACTTGGATGCGGTTGCTTATGTACGTTTTGCATCGGTATATCGGGAATTCAAGGACGTGAATACCTTCATGCAGGAATTGAAGAGCTTGTTGGATCACGAGTAGTGCATTTTGTACTAGACAATGTACATAATTTTCGAGAAGAAAATTGTGCACTCTGCTTAGGCATACATAAGAAAATGAATGGAAAAACAGCTTCGGATGTAGAATTCGGGGCTGTTTTTTTGTTGTCTTCGTCAATAGTTTTTCGTTGAGAAAATGCCGTAGAATAGAGGCAAAAAAGAAGAAAGCAGGAGAAGCGTATGTTTTGTTGTATTTATAGTTTTGCCGTTCATGGAATCGAGGCGGCGAAGATTAGTGTAGAGGTGGATGTGGGGAACGGTCTGCCTTGCTTTGATATGGTAGGGTATCTGGCCGGAGAGGTGCGTGAAGCTAGGGATCGCGTGCGAGTTGCACTGAAAAATGCGGGATATTTGTTGCCTGCCAAGCGTATTACGGTAAACCTTGCACCGGCGGATATGCGAAAGGGTGGCACCGCATTTGATTTGCCTATCGCCATGGGAATCTTGGGTGGATTGGAACTGCTGCCAATGGACTATCTAAAGGATGCATGCATGATTGGAGAACTGGCGTTGGATGGCACAGTGCGTCCGGTACCGGGTGTATTATCCTGTGTCAATGAGGCGAAGCAGCAGGGGTTTAAGGAAATCCTAGTACCTATGGAAAATGCAGAGGAAGGGGCATTGATTGACGGAATTGCCGTATATGGTGTGAGAAGTCTGACAGAGGCGGTGGAGCATTACACCGGCACGGACGCGGTTCCGGTGAAGGTAATGTCTTGGAAACCCGAGGAACAAGAAATCACGTTGGACTTTGGGGATATTAGTGGCCAATTTCTTGCCAAGCGAGCTGCGGAAATCGCCGTGGCGGGTATGCATAATCTGCTCTTGCTTGGCCCACCCGGAGCCGGAAAAACCATGCTGGCAGGGCGTATTCCCGGAATTATGCCGGAACTGTCTTTTGAAGAAAGTCTTGAACTGACGAAGATTTATAGTGTGGCGGGAATGCTGGGAGGCGAAGGCTCCATGGTAACAAAGCGTCCCTTTCGGTCGCCCCATCATACCATTAGTGTACCGGCTCTTGTGGGTGGTGGGCAATTTCCGGTGCCGGGGGAGATTAGCTTGGCTACCCATGGGGTGTTGTTCTTGGATGAGTTTCCGGAGTTTCGTAGAAGTAGCATTGAAGTACTGAGACAACCTTTAGAGGAGAAAAAGGTGCATATTGCAAGGCTCCACGGCAATTATGTGTTTCCGGCCAAATTTATGCTGGTGGCGGCCATGAACCCTTGCCCTTGTGGGTATTTTCCGGATCGAAATCGGTGTCATTGCTCCCCGGACCAGATTCGAAGGTACATGGGACGCATCAGTCAGCCGATTCTTGACCGAATAGATCTGTGCGTGGAGATGCCACCGTTACAAGTACGGGAAATGGAGAGCGGTGTCCATGGGGAAAACAGTCGTGAGATTCGCAGACGTGTGGAACGTGCTAGGGGACATCAACGGAAACGATTTGGGGATAGTGGGATTCGATTCAATAGTGAGATTCCGGCTTCGGCACTTAAGCGATATTGTGCTATGGCAGAGGATGTCCGTGAGATTCTAAGGAAGGCGGCGGACAGTCAGGGATTTTCCGCAAGGGTATATCACCGGATTATGAAGGTGGCGCGTACCATTGCGGATCTTGCGGATAGCAAGGAGATTCGGAAGGAGCACATGCAAGAGGCGGTGCTATATCATGCTTTGGATCACAAGTATCAAAATATGTAGAAGGAGCAAGGTGTATATGGGGAATATTTATGGACAGTGGATGTGCACGCATCTGGGCTCAGGTGGTCAGATTGCCAAACTTCTACGAGTGTTGGGAACGCCGGAGGCGGTATTTCGTTGTTCGGATAAGCAGTGGCGAAGCATTGAAGGCTTGTCGGAAGAGACGAGGCGTGTTATGAGCGAGTTGCGGCAGGAACGAATTCTGCGAGAGGAGGAACGCAAGCTGGCACGGGTGGGGGGACGGTTTCTGTGGTGGGAGGAGGACTCCTTCCCGAAGAAACTGCGAAACATTGGAGATATGCCCTTCGGAATCTTCGTACAGGGAAAGTTGTCGGAGGAAAACCGACCATGCATTGCTATTGTAGGGACTAGGAGGTGTTCCAATTACGGTGCGGAGATGGCACGGGTATTTGCGGCAGAGCTCAGTCGTGCCGGTGTAGGAATTATCAGTGGACTTGCAGCAGGCATTGATTCCATTGCACAAGGGGCTTGTTTGGAGGCAGGTGGATATACCTTGGGAGTGTTGGGTTCGGGTATCGGAGTGCCGTATCCCAAGGAGAATTGGGAACTGTATCAGAAGGTGAAAGAATGTGGGGGAATCCTGTCGGAATATTCACCGGGAACGGCGGGGTTGCGGCATCATTTCCCTATGCGAAATCGTTTGATTTCAGGATTGGCGGACGGAATCTTGGTGGTGGAGGCGAGAGCCAAGAGCGGTACGTTAATTACGGTAGATAGAGCATTGGAACAAGGAAAGGATGTATATGCGCTCCCCGGACGGGTTACGGATGGGAATAGTGTCGGGTGCAATCATTTGATTAAGCAAGGGGCCAGATTGGTGACGGAGCCTAAGGAAATTATAGAGGAACTGATGTATCGTTATCCGGGGCAAATGTACTATGAAGAGGAGTCGGAGCAGTTGGCATTTCTTCCGGAAAGGAATTCTACCGGGGGGTGCAATGAGAAGATGGAAGATTCTATATCCCTTGTGAAAAATTTAAGAAAATCAAAATTAGGACTTGCAACGGATGAAAAAATAGTGTATTCTTTGATGCGTTTGGACCCGAAACATTTTGATTCTTTGGTATGGGAAAGCAATTTGTCGCCTCAGGCGCTGGCCGTGGCATTGACGAATTTGGAATCCGGCGGGTGGATTCGACAACCCACACCGAACTATTATGCAGTACGTATGGAGTGACCGAGTGGGGTTGCGACGGAGGTAGTGATGGCGAATAATCTGGTTATTGTAGAGTCCCCGGCAAAGGCAAAGACCATAAAGAAGTTCTTAGGCACAGGTTATGAAGTGCTGGCGTCAGGCGGACATGTAAGAGATTTGCCGAAGAGCACTCTTGGTGTGGATGTGGAAGCTGATTTTGAGCCTCATTATATTACCATTCGTGGTAAGGGGGATGTGTTGGCGGCACTTCGTAAGGAAGTAAAGAAGGCGAAGAAGATTTATCTCGCAACCGACCCGGACCGCGAGGGAGAGGCGATTTCTTGGCATTTGAAGCAAGTATTGAAGCTGGAAGATAAGAATACATTCCGTATTACGTTTAATGAGATTACGAAAAATGCGGTAAAGAACGCCATTGGCAACGCTCGTGATATTGATATGAATCTTGTGGATGCACAGCAAACCAGAAGAATGTTGGATCGTATGGTGGGCTATGAGATTAGTCCGATTCTATGGAGCAAGGTAAAGCGTGGGTTGAGTGCCGGACGTGTGCAGTCCGTAACGTTACGTATTATTTGTGACCGTGAAGCGGAGATTGCCGCATTTCGTCAGGAAGAATATTGGACCATCGGTGGTTCCTTCTACGAGAAGGGATTCAAGCGTCCCATCGTGGGATCTTACTATGGTAAGGATGGCGGTAAGACGTTGCTTCGTACTAAGGAAGAGGTGGACGCTGTTCTTACGGAGATTCGGGATGCAAAGTTCCGTGTGACCCAGGTGAAGAAGGGCGAGCGCAGAAGAAAAGCCCCCTTGCCTTTTACCACAAGTACGCTTCAGCAGGAAGCGTCCAAATCTCTGAATTTCGGTACCGTGAAGACTATGCGTGTGGCACAGCAACTGTACGAAGGCGTGGACATTAAGAAGCATGGAACCATCGGTTTAATTACCTATCTGCGTACCGATTCCACAAGAATCTCCGAAGAGGCGGATCGTGCGGCCAAGGAGTATATTTCGAGTCAGTACGGTGAGACGTATGTAACCGGTGTCAAAGAAAATAAAACGGACAACAAGAAGATTCAGGACGCCCATGAAGCAATCCGTCCTACCTATATAGATATTACTCCTGCCATGGTGAAGGATCAGCTGACCAACGAGCAGTTCCGTCTGTATCAGCTCATTTGGAAGAGGTTCATTGCCAGTCGTATGGCGGATGCGGTATATGAAAATGCAACCATTTGCGTGGAAGGCAATGCGCATCTGTTCCATGCCACATCTTCCGAAGTGAAGTTTGACGGTTATTTGTCGGTTTATACGGAAGCAGAAGAGAAGTCCGGCGAGGATAAGGGCAAGCAGGCTAAGAATCGTATTCCTGCGGAAGATGCGGTGTTCGAGAAGACGGAATTTGAAGGTGAGCAGCATTTTACGCAGCCTCCGGCGCATTACACCGAAGCAAGTCTCGTTAAGACCATGGAGGAATTGGGCATCGGTCGTCCCAGTACCTATGCACCTACCATTGCCACCATTTTATCCAGACATTATGTGGCGAAGGAAGGTAAGAACCTCTTCGTTACCGAGCTGGGAGAAGCGGTGAACAACATGATGAAGGAGGCCTTCGCCAGCATTGTGGAGGTTGATTTTACCGCCAATCTGGAGTTTTTGTTGGACGGTGTGGAAGACGGCACGGTGAATTGGAAGATGATTATTCGTAATTTCTATCCGGACCTTCACAAGGCAGTTACGGAGGCGGAGAAGACGCTAACCGCAGTTAAGATTGAGGACGAAGTAACCGATGTTATCTGCGATATGTGTGGACGAAACATGGTTGTGAAGTACGGACCTCACGGTAAGTTCTTGGCGTGTCCGGGATTTCCCGATTGTCGTAACACCAAACAGCTCTTGGAGAAGACGGGCATTTCGTGTCCTACCTGCGGTAAGGAGCTCGTGATTCGTCGTACCAAGAAGGGCAGAAGATATTATGGCTGTGAAGGGTATCCTGAGTGTGATTTTATGTCATGGCAGAAGCCTACGGAAGCAAAATAATAATATCATATAGTTAATATGCAAGGATGTTCCCGAGGGAGTTTTGGGAACATCCTTTTTGCATGAATTGCAGGGATAATACTTGAAATTATCTTACAATAGTGATAAAATTTACGTGTTTCGCTGATAAAACAGAAATGGAGAACAGACATGAGCGTTCAATTGTTAGACAAGACAAGAAAGATTAATAAGTTGCTACACAGCAGTACCGGGTCGGACAAGGTGGTGTTTAACGACATTTGCGTTGTTTTGGGAGAAGTGCTGGATTCCACCGTGTTGGTGTTAAGTAAGAAGGGAAAGATTCTGGGTCTGAAGAATCGTATGAATATTCCCGCTCTTACTTCTTTGCTTGAAGACCGTGTCGGGGCCATGATCGATGCGCAGTTAAATGAACGACTGCTTAACATTTTGTCCACTAAGGAGAATATGAACCTTGCAATGCTGGGCTTTGAGGAGGAACAGTGTGAGGGTTACGTAGGTATTGCATCGCCCATCGAGATTGCGGGAGAGCGTTACGGAACATTGTTCATTTACCGCATCGGTAAGGCGTATACCATAGATGATATTATTTTGAGTGAGTACGGAACTACCGTTGTGGGATTGGAGATTGTGCGCTCCGAGAGCGAAGAGTCGGCAGCGGAACTTCGAAGACAGAAGATGGTGCAGGCCGCAATCAATACGCTTTCCGTGACGGAGCTGGAGGCACTTCATCATGTGTTTGATGAACTGGAAGGCACAGAAGGTATTCTGGTTGCCAGCAAGATTGCGGATCGCGCGGGAATTACCCGTTCGGTTATTGTCAATGCACTGCGAAAGATGGAGAGCGCAGGGGTGATTGAATCTCGTTCCTCCGGTATGCGTGGTACGTATATCAAGGTGGTAAATCAGAATTTGTATGAAGCATTGCAAGAAAATAAGACGACTAAGTAACAATTTTTTTTCTTGACATTTGCCTTATCCTTAAGTAGTATTTACTACTGTATGGTCGAATTTAGGAGGTAACATATGAAGATTAGTTTTTCGACACTTGGTTGTCCGGATTATTCTTGGGTTGACATTTATACAATGGCCAAGGATCTTGGATATAACGGCATTGAGATTCGCGGTATCGGGCGTGATATCTTGGCACTGAAGGCAAGACCGTTCTTGCCGGGGCAGATCGATGCTACTGCGGCGAAGTTGAAGAGTCTCGGACTTGAAATCTCTTGTTTTGCTTCCAACAATGCTTTGAAATATACAGAGAAACTGACGGAGACATTGGATGAATTACGTCAGTATGCGGCACTTTCGCAGAAACTTGGGACCAGTTATATTCGAGTACTTGGCGATGAGCGTCCTATGCCGGACGGAGAGGTGGATGACGAAGCAATTATTGCTGCACTTCAGGATGTGGCGGCCATCGGTGAGGAATACAATGTTACGATGCTTGTGGAGACCAATGGTGTGTATTCCGATACGAAGCGTCTGAAGAAGGTGTTGGATGCGGTAGGAAGTAGAAAGGTTGCCGCACTTTGGGATATTCATCATCCGTATCGTAATTTCGGCGAGAAGCCTGAGGAGACGGTAGAGACTCTCGGTGAATACATTAAGTATGTTCATGTGAAGGATTCCGTAGCTAAAGGTGGTGTGGTAAGCTACCGCATGATGGGCGAAGGTGATATGCCGCTGAAGTCTGTATTTGAAGCACTTCAGAGCATTAACTATAACGGATATGTATCTCTGGAATGGGTGAAACGTTGGTCGGCGGAGTTGGCGGATGCATGGACGGTATTCCCGCAGTTTGCCAACTATATGAAGCCTTATAAGACCGTGCATAAGCACGCACTTCAGGACAATAGTCGCGGAACCGGTAAGTACATTTGGCCCAAGGAACGTCTGATCGACTATACTTTCCCGGATGTGTTGGATCGTATCTGCGAGGCATTTCCGAATCAGTATGCGTTCCGTTATACAGAGTTGGATTACACCAGAACGTATCCTGAATTCCGTGACGATGTTGATAATTTTGCAAGAGCATTGATTGCTATGAACGTAAAGCGCGGTGATCATGTTGCTATCTGGGCAACCAACGTGCCGGCGTGGTACATCACGTTTTGGGCGGCTACGAAGATCGGCGCGGTGCTTGTAACGGTAAATACCGCATACAAGATTCACGAGATTGAGTATTTGCTTCGTCAGTCCGACACACATACCTTGGTTATGATTGATGGCTTCAAGGATTGTGACTATGTGGGTATTGTTAAGGAATTGTGTCCGGAGCTTGAAACGTGCATGGCAGGTGATTTGCACTCTGAGAGACTTCCGTTCCTTCGCAATATCATTACGGTAGACAGTAAGCAGAAGGGATGCTTTACTTGGGATGAAGCACTTGAGTTGGGGGAGGATGTTTCCTATACGGAAGTGGAGAGCCGTAGAAAGCTTATTGATAAGCACGATGTATGTAACATGCAGTACACTTCCGGAACCACCGGTTTCCCTAAGGGCGTTATGTTGACCCACTATAACGTGGTGAATAACGGTAAGGCAATCGGCGATTGTATGGATTTGTCCACGGCGGATCGTTTGATGATTCAAGTTCCGATGTTCCATTGCTTCGGTATGGTACTTGCTATGACGGCATCGGTAACTCATGGAACGACCATGTGCCCCATTACTGCATTTTCTCCGAGAAAGGGTCTTCACTGTATTAATCAAGAGAAGATTACGGCATTCCACGGTGTGCCCACCATGTTTATTGCAATGCTGGGACATGAAGATTTTGATAAGACGGACTTCTCTCATATGAGAACCGGTATTATGGCAGGTTCCCCTTGCCCCATTAAGGCAATGCAGGATGTTATTGAGAAGATGAATATGTCGGAGATTTGTATTACTTACGGTCAGACGGAGGCTTCTCCCGCAACAACTATGAGTAAGACTACGGACTCCATCGAGACCCGCGTAAATACGGTAGGAGGTCCCATCTTTGGTGTTGAATGTAAGATTGTTGATCCGGAGACTTATGAGGACTTGCCGGACAATGTAGACGGTGAGTTTGTAGCTCGTGGTTATAATATTATGAAGGGCTATTACAAGATGCCCGAAGCTACTGCGGCTGCAATCGATGAAAATGGCTGGCTTCATACCGGTGACTTGGCAAGACGTCTGCCGGACGGCAACTACAAGATTACCGGACGTATCAAGGATATGATTATCCGAGGCGGTGAGAATATTTACCCTAAAGAAATCGAGGACTTCCTCTATACCCATCCGAAGGTAAATGATGTTCAGGTTATCGGCGTTCCCGACAAGGACTACGGCGAAGAGATTATGGCTTGCATCATTTTGAAGGAGGGCGAGGAGAGTTCCGAGGAGGAGATGAAGCAATACGTAAGAGATCATATGGCGAAGCATAAGGTTCCGAAGTATGTGGATTTCGTGGATTCCTTCCCTATGAACGCAGCAGGTAAGATTCTCAAGTACAAGATGCGTGAGGAAGCAGTGGAGCGTCACAATCTTCAGGTTGCAAGCAAGATTGAGACCGCGTAAGCATTCATTTTAATGAATATGACATGACAATTTCGCAAGGTGTATGTCCTTTGATGAAAATTCTTCAAAAAAGGGCTTGCATCTTGCGAAACTTTATGTTATTGTTATTTAGTCAAAAATCACGCATACGGATTCGAGGCCGGTGCCGAAAGGTCGCCGAGATTACCGGTGCGGAAGAATAAACCAAATGGAGGATTTAACATGAGCGTTATTTCTATGAAGCAGTTGCTTGAGGCCGGTGTACATTTCGGTCATCAGACAAGAAGATGGAACCCTAAGATGGCTCCGTACATTTATACCGAGAGAAACGGTATCTACATTATCGACCTTCAGAAGTCTGTAGGTAAGGTTGATGAGGCTTATGCCGCAATTAAGAACATCGTTACCGATGGCGGCACCATTTTGTTCGTTGGTACGAAGAAGCAGGCACAGGACTCTGTTAAGACTGAGGCTGAGCGTTGCGGTATGTACTATGTTAACGAGAGATGGCTCGGCGGTATGCTGACCAACTTCAAGACTATTCAGTCCAGAATTGCTAGATTGAAGCAGATCGAGGCTATGGCAAATGACGGTACCTTCGACGTACTTCCTAAGAAGGAAGTTATCGGTCTTAAGAAGGAATGGGAGAAGCTTGAGAAGAACCTTGGCGGTAACAAGGATATGAAGAAGATTCCGGATGCAATCTTCGTTGTTGATCCTAAGAAGGAGAAGATTTGTGTACAGGAAGCTCACACTCTTGGTATTCCGTTGATCGGTATCGCTGATACCAACTGTGATCCCGATGAGTTGGATTATGTAATCCCGGGCAATGACGATGCAATTCGTGCCGTTAAGCTTATTGTTGGCAAGATGGCAGACGCTGTTATCGAGGCGAATCAGGGCGAGGAGTTCGTAGCTCCCGAAGAGCCCGTAGCTGAGGCAGAGGTTGCAGAAGAGAACTAAGTAACTGATTGACTGAATCATAATAGAGTCGCCAAGCGACAGAAATGAGGATTATTATGGCAATTACAGCAGCAATGGTAAAAGAACTTCGCGACATGACCGGTGCAGGCATGATGGATTGCAAGAAGGCTCTCAACGAGACCAACGGTAACATGGACGAAGCAATTGAATTTTTGAGAAAGAACGGACAGGCTAAGGCTGAGAAGAAGGCCGGAAGAATTGCAGCAGAAGGTATCTGTCGTATCGCAGAGTGCGGTAATGCAGCAGCAGTTGTAGAGGTTAACTCCGAGACTGACTTCGTTGCTAAGAACGCTGACTTCCAGGAGTTTGTTGCAGTAGTAGCTGAGCAGGCACTTGCAAGCGACGCAGCTGATATGGATGCATTTATGGCAGAGGCTTGGAAGCTGGATGCAAGCAAGACCGTTAAGGATGCATTGGTTGAGAAGGTAGCCGTTATCGGTGAGAACCTCAGCATTCGTCGTTTCCAGAAGGTTGTTGCAGAGAATGGTTGCGTTGTATCTTACGTACATGGTGGTGGACGTATCGGTGTTATTATCGAGGCTGAGACCGCAGTGGTAAATGATGCAATCAAGGAGGCTCTCTCCAACGTGGCTATGCAGGTTGCAGCACTTAGACCGAAGTACATTTCCGATAAGGATATCGATGCAGAATTCATCGAGCATGAGAAGGAGATTCTCCTTGCTCAGATCATGAACGATCCTAAGGAGTCCGCTAAGCCCGCAAAGGTTATCGAGGGAATGGTTGCAGGCCGTGTTAAGAAGGAACTCAAGGAGATCTGCTTGATGGATCAGGTATACGTTAAGGCAGAAGATGGAAAGCAGTCCGTAGGTCAATATCTTGCACAGGTAGCTAAGGCAAATGGAACCGACCTTACCATTAAGACCATGGTTCGTTTTGAAACCGGTGAAGGTCTTGAGAAGAAAGAAGAGAACTTTGCAGAAGAAGTAGCAAAGCAGATGAACATGTAAGCGTTTAGCACAAGCGCTGAGAAATATAAGAAGGCTTCGGTGACGACTTGTCGTCAACCGAAGCCTTCTTGTGTTTTGCGGCGCGCCGCACGGTTAGCGAGCCGTAGCAAAGCGAAGGCGAGCTAAGCGCGCTTGTGCTAAACGAAGCGAAGGCGAGCTAAGCGCTTGTGCGAAAAAATGAATCAAAGCAATTCTTTCTTATTTTTGCATACGAGATTCGGATGCAAGTATGAACAGTCTTTTTAATGTCGCATATTATTTTTTGAAAAATATAAATTATTTCATTATGGTGAAAAGTGCAACAAAAACAAGAGCGTAGTTTGTTTATTTTGCACATATGGCAAAATGCAAGAAAAATGTCGAGACGAAAAATGGTTTTTGGCAAAATATATGAAAAAAACATGATTTAAAAGGCAAAACAGCCGCTTGCTTTGTTCAAAATCACAAGAAAAGTGATGAGTTTATGAAAAAAACTTGATAAAAAGATGAAAAAACACTTGCTATTCTTCGTCACATGGTTTATAATAAGGACGTTGGCAAATTCTGCTGAAGGCAGAAGATAAAATGCCGCAGCAATTGTGAATAATCACAGTTGCAAAAAAAATATATAGAGTGAAGGAGTGTTCATCTATGAAGAAAGTAACAAAGGTTTTGTCCTTGATGCTCGTGCTTATGATGATCGTAAGCAGCTTTGCAGCATGTGGCAAGGACGAAGACAAGGCTTCCAGCGATGGTAAGGTGCTCAACATCTACTGCTGGAATGACGAGTTCAAGAGACGTATGCAGGATCACTATCCCGGATACGAGAAGACCGATGATGGCAATGGCAAGATCGGTGATGTAGTTGTTAAGTGGCATGAGACCGCTAGTGCTGATGGTGCATACCAGAACGCATTGGACGCAGCTCTTGACGCACAGAGTGGCGCAAAGGCTGATGACAAGGTTGACCTTTTCCTTGTTGAGGCTGACTACGCACTTAAGTATGTTGATGATCCGGCAAGTATGAACGTTAAGGATCTTGGCGTAACTGATGCTGATCTTGCTAATCAGTACAAGTACACCAAGGACATCGTTACCGACTCTAAGGGTAACCTTAAGGGTGTTTCTTGGCAGGGTTGTCCTGGTCTCTTGGTTTACAGAAGAGACATTGCTAAGGAAGTTCTCGGCTCTGATGATCCGGCAGAAGTTCAGAAGGCTGTAGCTGATTGGGCTACTTTCGAGAAGACTGCTGAGACGATGAAGGGCGCTGGTTACTTCATGGTATCCGGTTATGATGATACTTATCGTGTATTCTCCAACAACGTTACCTCTAGTTGGGTAGTTGATGGCAAGCTCAATATCGATGATCAGTTGATGGCATGGGTTGAGCAGACTAAGAAGTTCACCGACGCTGGTTACAACAACAAGACTTCCCTTTGGAATGACGCTTGGAATACCGGTTTCTATCCTGAATCCAAGGTATTCTGCTACTTTGGACCCGCTTGGTTCATCGACTTCTCTATGAAGGCTGATGACGCTAAGTCCATCGCTGCTAATGGTGGTTGGGCTGCAACCGAAGGTCCTCAGGGCTTCTTCTGGGGTGGTACTTGGATGTGTGCTGCTACCGGTACCGACAATGCTGATCTCGTTAAGGACATCATGCTTAAGATGACCTGTACTGAGAGTGTTATGAAGGGCATTGTTACCAAGGATAACGATTTCGTAAACAACAAGCCTGCTATGGAAGCTATGGCTAAGGATACATCTTACCAGAACAAGGTTCTTGGTGGACAGAATCCTCTTGGCATGTTCTGTGCATCTGCTGGCAACATTGATCTTAAGTACCTCACCGGTTACGATCAGATCTGCAACGAGCAGTTCCAGGCAGCTATGAAGGACTACTTCGATGGCAATGCAACTTTGGATGAGGCTCTTGCTACATTCAAGGCTAAGGTTGTTGAGAAGTATCCTGCAATCAAGGTTGACTAATCAGTAAGCTTTGACTTATTATTCGCCTGCCCCGCAAGGGGCGGGCGGATTAATAAAAACACGAACACTTCACTCGAGAAAGCTTTCGAAATAATAACGAATGCGGGGATTATAGCGTATGGCTAGTAAGAAGAGAAAGAAAGTCACAAAAGGCAAATGGGGCATTATTTTCTTATTGCCCTTCCTTGTTGCCTTCCTTGTGTTTCAATTATATCCGTTGATTACGACGGTTTACTACAGTTTTTTTGAATATTATCGTGACCTGAGAACTTGGGTCGGTCCCAATTACATCGGTTTACAGAATTATAAGAACTTGATTGATGGCGGTAAGTTTATGATGTACTTGAAGAATACATCAATCATGTGGTTGCTTGGATTCATTCCGCAGATTTGCGTATCCTTGCTTCTTGCTTCTTGGTTTGCAAACAATCGTTTGCGTATTAGAGCAGCAGGGTTCTTCAAGACGGTTATCTATATGCCGAACTTGATCATGGCATCTGCGTTTTCCATGTTGTTCTTTGCGATGTTCTCTGATGTTGGACCGGTAAATAAGCTTTTGGCTACTGTTGGTATTGTAGAAGAGGGAAGTGCATTCCGTTTCTTCGCCAGCATATGGGCAACACGTGGACTGATTGGTTTCATGAACTTCCTCATGTGGTTCGGTAATACCACTATCTTGTTGATGGCCGGTATTATGGGTATTGATCCGGCACTCTTTGAGGCTGCTGAGGTTGATGGTGCAAGACCGACACAGGTATTTTGGAAGATTACCATGCCGATTCTTCGTCCGATTCTCGTATATGTAATTATCACCTCTATGATCGGTGGTTTGCAGATGTACGATGTTCCGCAGATTTTGACCAATGGTCAAGGTTCTCCGGTAGATTCCACTACGACATTGATTATGTGGTTGAATAACAACTTGACCAGTAAAAACTATGGTGTCGGTGGTGCGTTGTCGGTAATCCTTCTCGGCGTTACCAGTGTATTGAGCTTCTTAGTTTATCGGTTTATGATAAACAAACCGTATAAGTAGGAGGTAATGAACATGGCAACTAGAGTAATTCAACAGCAAGAGATTAAGAAGTCCATGGGGATTGAGACAAGAAGAGCGATTTCCCACGTGGTACTGATTTTACTTACGATTTTGTGTTTGTTTTGGTTCTACATCTTGATTATTAACTGTACCAGAACAAACGAAGAGGTAACTACCAGCATCTCGTTTTTGCCGGGTAATGCATTGGCGAAGAACTGGGATACCTTGATTAACGGAGAATCCGCACAGCCTTGGTTCAGCGGTTTGGGGAATACCTTCCTTGTTGCAGGTCTCACTGCTTTGGTATGTACGTATTTCTCTACCATGACTGCATTTGCGATTCATGCATATGATTTCAAATTCAAGAATCTTGCGTATGCGTTCATTCTTGGAATCATGATGATTCCGACCCAGGTAACCTCTCTCGGTTTCTTGGATATGTGTAGAGCACTCGGTTGGGAGAATACATTTGTTCCGTTGATTTTGCCTTCCATGGCATCTCCGGTAACGTTCTTCTACTTGAAGCAGTATATGGACAGTTCTTTGTCTGTATCTTTGATTGAAGCTGCTCGTATCGATGGTTCCAGCGAGTTCAAGACATTCAACAAGATTGTTTTGCCGCTTATGAAACCTGCAATTGCAGTTCAGGCCATCTTCTCCTTCGTAACCAGTTGGAATAATTACTTTATTCCCGCATTGTTGCTCAGTGAAAGAGATAAGATGACTTTGCCTATTTTGATTGCAAGACTTCGTGCACGTGCTTTCGATAACATCGACTATGGTGAGATTTATATCGGTATTGCATTCTCTATCTTCCCGGTAGTATTTGTATACTTGCTTCTCTCCAGATCCATCGTCGGTGGCGTGGCACTTGGTGGTGTAAAGGAATAATTACAGATTGTATTCAGCGCCTCTTCCGGAAGGGAGAGGCGCTGTTTTGCAATTAGCGTCACATAGATTTCTTGGAATATTCGAAAATGCAAGGTTGATTTACGAGACGTTCTATGATAGAATATTTTCGATGAAATGCACAGTAGTTTGTGCAGTAAGGAGGCGTGCCTTGGCAGCATACAGACGAATATTATTGAAGTTGAGCGGAGAGGCTCTGGCAGGAGATCAGAAGAAAGGCTTTGATGAAGAGACCTGCGTACAGGTGGCAAAGCAGATTAAGCAGTTGACGGAGGAAGGAATCCAAGTGGCCATTGTAATCGGTGGCGGTAACTTCTGGCGTGGTCGAAGCAGTAAGACCATTGACCGTACGAAAGCAGACTCCATTGGCATGCTGGCGACGGTTATGAACTGTATCTATATGTCGGAGATTTGTCGTTTTTGCGGTATGAAGACCAGCATCTTTACTCCTTTTGTATGTGGTACGGTAAGTGAGAATTTCTCTAAGGATAAGGCCGTTGCGGCACTGGAAGCCGGACAGGTCATCTTTTTGGCGGGAGGTACCGGACATCCGTATTTCTCCACCGATACGACCACGGCGTTGCGTGCCATTGAGTTGGATTGCGAAGCAATCGTGATGGCTCGTGCGGTAGACGGTGTATACGACAGTGATCCCAAGGTGAATCCGGAAGCGAAGAAATATGACCGCGTAACCTATCAAGAATTGTTGGACAAGAAGCTGGCGATTATGGACTTGACTGCAACGGTAATGTGCATGGAGAATCGCGTACCTACGTTGGTATTTTCTCTGAACGAAGAGAATGGAATTGTCAACAATGTGGCAGGTAACGTAACCGGAACCATTGTAGATGTAGAATAAGATGAGAGTATGGAGGATACGATAATGAATGAGATTTTGAAGCCCTTTGAAACTAAGATGACCAAGACGCAGGATAACCTGAAGGAAGAGTATGCAAATATTCGTGCCGGACGTGCGAATCCGCATTTGCTGGACAAGATTAAGGTAGATTACTATGGTTCTCCTACAAATCTTCAGCAGGTTGCCAACATCTCTGTTCCGGAGGCAAGAGTTATTATGATTCAGCCTTGGGAAGCAAGAATGATTAAGGAGATTGAGAAGGCAATTATGGCTTCTGAGCTTGGAATTACCCCCAGCAATGATGGTAAGATTATTCGTCTTACTTTCCCTGAACTTACTGAGGAGCGTCGTAAGGAACTTGCTAAGGATGTGAAGAAGAAGGGAGAGAATGCGAAGGTTGCTATTCGTAACATTCGTCGTGATTGCAACGATGCTATCAAGAAGGCCGGTAAGGGTGACATTTCCGAGGATGAAGTGAAGAAGATGGAGAACGATGCTCAGAAGATGACGGACAAGTTCATTGCTGACATTGATAAGATGGTTGATGATAAGACGAAGGAGATTATGACCGTATAACCTTCGGATGATTTTCATAGTATTGTATAAGAATCCGAACATAGAATTGGGCGTATGCAGATACGCCCAATTATTCTAACATGCGATATGTGTCGCGGAACGGAGCCGAAATGGGTGAGAAGAAAGAATATATTATACCGAAGCATGTGGCCATTATTATGGACGGTAACGGACGTTGGGCGAAGAAGCGTTTTCTTCCGCGTAATGCGGGACATGCACAGGGTAGCCGCGTAGCGGAGCAGATATGCGAGGACGCATATGACTTGGGAATTGAGTATTTGACTATCTATGCATTTTCTACGGAGAATTGGGTACGGCCCAAGGAAGAAGTGGATGCACTGATGAATCTTCTGCGTAAGTACATGAAAGACAGTATCGAAAGAAGTAGTAAGAACAACATGCGTGTTCGTGTTATCGGCGATATCAGCAGCTTGGATGAAGACCTTCAGAAGAGTATTCGTACGTTGGAAGAGGTTTCTTCCGTGAACACGGGATTAAAATTTCAAGTTGCCATAAACTATGGTGGAAGAGATGAGATTCTACGTGCCGCTAAGCAGATGGCAAGAGACTGCGTTGAGGGAAAATGTACGCCTGAGGAGTTGACAGAAGAGGCATTCTACGGCTATTTTGATACCAAAGACATTCCGTATCCGGATCTGATGATTCGTACCAGTGGAGAGATGCGTACATCCAATTTCCTTCCTTGGCAGCTTGCGTATTCGGAGTTTTATTTTACTGACGTATTGTGGCCGGAATTTAACAAGAAGGAATTGCAGAAGGCCATTGATTATTTTAACGGAAGAGATCGCCGATTTGGAGGGGTGAAGTAATGTTTAAAGAACGTCTGATAAGCGGAATTGTAATGATGATTATAGCCATTGGTGCCATTATGCTCGGTGGTTATGTGTTATATGCATTGATTCTCGGAATCTCTATCATCGGAATGTATGAGCTCTACAAGCTCTATCATATGGAGCGTACCGTGCCGGGAATTCTGGGCTATGTGGCATGTGTGGCATACTTTTTGTTGATTCACTTTGAATTGGAGCAATACGTACTTCCTATGGTGCTGGCGTTTTTGCTGCTGGCTATGATTCTCTACGTGTGCTACTTTCCGAAGTACAAGACCAGCCAAATGATGTCCATTTTCTTCGGACTTTTCTACGTGGCAGTAATGCTATGCTGTATCTATCGTATTCGCGTTATGGAGCAAGGGGTGTATTTGGTTTGGCTTGTATTCATCGGTTCGTGGGGCTCGGATACTTGCGCATACTGCGTAGGACGATTGATTGGAAAGCACAAGGCATTTCCCGTACTCAGTCCGAAGAAATCTTGGGAAGGTTGTATCGGCGGTGTGGTAGGCGCAGGCTTAATCGGTTTCTTGTATGCATTGATCTTCCGTGATAAGTTGACATCCGTTCCTTCTCCTATGGTGAGCTTTGCGGTTATCGGCGCAGCTTCTGCAGTGATTTCTCAGGTGGGTGACCTGGCTGCATCTGCCATGAAGCGTGACCATGAGATTAAGGATTACGGGCATTTGATTCCCGGACACGGAGGCATCTTAGACCGTTTTGATAGTGTAATATTTACGGCACCGATTGTATATTATCTGTTGCAGTTTATTGCATAGATGGTGGGTGGACGTGCGTATAGAATTCTAAAGTTATGAAGTGACTTTGGAAGATATAGAGGTAAGAATGATGAAGCATTTGGCTATATTGGGATCCACCGGTTCCATTGGAAAGCAGACCCTAGAGATTGTTCGGGAATTTCCCGAGGACTTGACCGTAGAAGTATTAGCGGCCAATCGTAGCGTGACATTGGTGGAGGAGCAGATTCGTGAATTTCGTCCGAAGCTTGTATGCGTATACGACGAAGTAGCGGCAAATGATCTGCGAAAGCGCGTTGCCGATTTGCCGGAGGTGTCCGTAGTTACAGGCATGGATGGCCTTGTGGAGTGCGCGTCTTATAAAACCGTAGATCTCGTTGTTACGGCGGTGGTTGGTATGATCGGTATTCAACCTACCATTGCCGCAATTCGTGCCGGTAAGAACATTGCCCTTGCCAACAAGGAGACTTTGGTTACTGCCGGACATTTGATTATGCCACTTCTTAAGGAGTATGGCGTGTCCATGTATCCTGTGGACAGTGAGCATTCCGCTATATTTCAGTCGTTGCAGGGCTTGGCGTATACGGGAGCGGTGTCTGATGGACATAAGAGCATTAAGCGAATCTTGTTGACGGCCTCCGGTGGTCCTTTTCGAGGCAAGACTTTGGAGGAGATGCGTCATTTTACAGTAGAAGATGCGCTGAAGCACCCGAATTGGGCCATGGGAAGTAAGATTACCATTGATTCGGCTACCATGGTCAACAAAGGCTTGGAGATGATGGAGGCACGTTGGCTCTTTGGGGTGGAACCGGAGCAGATTACCGTCGTAGTGCATCCCCAGAGTGTATTACATTCGGCAGTGGAATTTGTAGACGGTGCCGTGGTTGGACAGATGGGAACGCCGGATATGAAGCTTCCCATTCAGTACGCCATCTTTTATCCGGAGCGGCGTCAGATGACGGCGAAGCCACTGGACTTGTTTGCGGTGGGACATTTGGACTTTTGCGAGCCGGATCGCGTGAATTTTCCGGCATTTGCATTGGCAGAGCAGGTAATGAAGGCGGGGGGCTCCTTACCGACTGTTTATAATGCGGCAAATGAATATGCCGTTGCAAAGTTTCTGAATCGTGAGATTTCCTTTACCACTATCGGTGATTGGATTGCGCTGGCGGTTCAAAAACACAAAAAGATTGAAAACCCTTCCTTGTCTCAGATTCTTGAAACGGAACAAGAGACATATGCATTGTTAAGAGGGTTGCAATAAGAAAGGAATCGCATGAGTACGTTGATTAATATTTTGCTGGCCATGATTGTAATCAGTGTGGTAATTGTGTTTCATGAGCTGGGACATTTCTTGGTTGCGAAGGCAAATGGAATTGTAGTTACGGAGTTCTCCTTAGGTATGGGACCCCGGATTTTGAGCAAGAAGATTGGAGAGACCAGGTATTCGTGGAAACTACTGCCTCTGGGTGGCTCTTGTATGATGCTTGGAGAAGATGAGGGAAGCGATGGTCCGGGTACATTCAATAGTAAGAATGTATGGCAACGAATCGCGGTGGTATTTGCGGGTCCGTTGTTCAACTTTATTCTTGCATTTGCCCTTGGTTGTATTATTCTCGGTTCCATCGGTTACGATCAACCATTTGTATATGGAGTAAATGAGTCGGTGACAGAAGCAACCGGACTTCAGGATGAGGATATTTTGACTTCGTATAACGGTCACAAGATTCATATTGGACGTGAGATGGCTATTTATGAGCAGTTGGACGGAATCTCCGAAGGACCGATTACCATAACGTATGAACGCGATGGCAAGGAATACGAAGGAACTTATGATGCCATTTTGATTGATCGGTATTATATTGGCGTGCAGTACACCGCTGTGGAGGAAGATGAGATGATTCTCTCCGGAGTAATGAAAGACGGTGCTGCTGAGGCTGCAGGTATGCAAGCCGGAGATAAGATTGTCAGTGTGGATGGAACGCCCATTGCTACGGTAGGGGAATTTCAAAGCTATATGGACGAACATCCCGCCGGAGCCACGCCGGTGAAGGTGGTGTATGAACGAGAGGGCAAGCAACAAGAGGTTTCATTGACACCGAAACACAGTATCAGTTATGATCTCGGTTTTTATTACAACTACAATTATCGTGAGAAGATCGGACCGATTGAAGTTATCAAATACGGTTTTGTTGAGGTGAATTATTGGATTAAGTCCACGATTAAGAGCTTGGGTTACATGCTTCAGGGCAAGGCTTCTACTGAGGACATCGGTGGACCTGTGCGTGTTGTCAGCGAGATGAGTAATGTAGTGGAGGAGAGTTATAATACCGATGGTGCATTGTATGCATTTTTAAATTTGATTAACTGGGGGATTCTTCTCAGTGCGAATTTGGGCGTTATGAATCTCTTGCCTATTCCGGCTCTGGACGGAGGGCGGTTGCTTTTTATGTTTATTGAGGTAATCCGCGGAAAGAAGATGGACCCGGAGAAAGAAGCGATTGTACATTTTATCGGTTTTGTGCTGTTAATGCTTCTTATGGTGTTCATTTTCTTTAACGATATAAGAAATATACTGCCGTAGAAGTATTGGTTCGGCAAATGTACGAAAGATAACAAGAGTGAGAAGCAATGAAAATGCTTCAAGACGGAGGATTCTATGGAACGCAGACAGACAAGAGAGGTACGAATCGGCAATCGTATTATCGGTGGGAATCATCCCATATTGATTCAATCCATGTGCAATACAAAGACGGAGGATGTGGAGGCAACCGTTGCTCAGATCAAACGTCTGACGGCGCTTGGATGTGATATTATTCGTGTGGCCGTTCCGACTATGGAAGCGGCGGAAGCGATTCGTGAGATTAAGAAACAGATTACGATACCTCTTGTGGCAGACATTCATTTTGACTATCGTTTGGCCATTGCTGCCATGGAAGCGGGAGCGGATAAGATTCGAATTAATCCCGGAAATATCGGCAGTAGAGAACGGATTGCAGCGGTGGTAAATAAGGCGAAGGAATGCGGTGTGCCTATTCGTGTAGGTGTCAACAGTGGCTCGCTGGAGAAAGAGATTATAGCAAAGTACGGTCGTGTTACCGCAGAAGGTATTGTAGAAAGTGCCCTTGACAAGGTTCGTATCTTGGAGGAACTTGATTTTCATAATATCGTAATCAGTATTAAGTCTTCGGATGTGGTGATGTCCATTGAAGCACACCGACTCATTTCCGAGAAGACCGATTATCCGCTTCATGTGGGAATTACGGAAGCCGGTTCGGTTTATGCCGGGAATATTAAATCTGCAATCGGTATCGGAACAATTCTATATGCAGGAATCGGCGATACCATTCGAGTATCGTTGACGGATCAGCCGGAGGAAGAGATTCGTTCCGGCAAGTTGATTCTGCGCACTATGGGGCTCCGAAAAGGAGGGATTGAGTTGGTGTCTTGCCCGACCTGCGGTCGTACACAGATTGATTTGATTGGTCTGGCGAAGCAGGTGGAGGAACTTGTGGAAGGGTATGACCTAGACATCAAGGTTGCTGTCATGGGATGCGTGGTAAATGGTCCCGGGGAGGCGAGAGAGGCCGATCTCGGCATTGCCGGAGGAATCGGTGAAGGATTATTGATTCGCAAGGGGGAGATATTGCGAAAAGTACCGGAAGACCGACTTCTTACGGAACTGAAAGCAGAATTGGATGCTCTTGCGGCACAGAGATAAGATCGGATACGCGGGCCTGTAGTGGGCCTGCGTTGTAATTACAGACAGATAAGTGATATACAGAGAAGATAAGGAGGAGAAACCATGCGATTATTGCAAGTGTTTGATGCACTTAAACTGGATTCCCGGCTTGAAAGTGCATTTTCGTATTGTGAAGTTGTGAAGATTACCAGCTCACAGTCTATGCCGGTAATCCGAGTATTGTTGTCATCTGACCGATTAATCTCTCCTTCTACGGTACGTATGTTGGAGGGGGAATTGAAGAGGCAGTATTTCTTCGATACAGACAAGCGGGTGCAGGTGTGTATGAACTATCCTTCGGAAGAAGAACTTCCGTTGGCGGAATTGTGGCGAAGATTTGCCCTGATGGTGGTAGAACAACGAATGATTGTGAATCATTTGGATTCTATTATTCTTGAGGATGCGAAAGCAGATGCAGAGGATAATACGTTGTATCTAACGGTAGAGGACTCCGGCATTGCTCGTACCAGGGAGAAGGAATTGGCCACCTTCGTACAAGATTGTTTGAAGGAGTGGACAGGGCGTTCGTGTCAGGTGAAGTTTCAGTTGAAAGAAGTGGAACGGGAAACGGTTCGCGAAGAAGAGCGCGTGTATCGAATTGAAGAGATTCTGGCAAGAAATCAGCGTCGCAGACAGCCGAAGGATGGGGAGGATGCGGTACCCATTGATCTTCAGAAACCGAAGCCGAAGTCCAAGGAGCCTGCTGCCACGCCGAGACGGGAAGCGGGAGCGGAGCCCAAGTATCGGCGGCCTTCTATACCCGTGGATCCGGACATTTTCCACGGCAAAGCATTTGATACATCGAATATTACGCCAATTTGCGAGATTCAGGATGAAATCGGTGACGTGGTTATTCGCGGTAAGATTATCAAATATGAAGATCGAGAGCTTCGTAACGAGAAGATTCTTGCAAGCTTTGCGGTTACGGACTTTACAGACACCATTAGTGTAAAACTGTTCCTAACCAAGGAGAAGGCAGAGGAAGTCAAAGGAAAGATTAAGCCGGGTGCCTTTGTTATGCTAAAGGGAACGGCCATGTATGACAAGTTTGACCGCGAGATCGGCATCAGTTCTGTAGAAGGCATCAAATCCATTACCGACTTTACAATAAAGCGTATGGATATGATGGAACAGAAGCGTGTGGAGCTTCATTGTCATACCCAGATGAGCGATATGGATGCGGTTGTGGATACCAAGGCCCTTGTAAAGAGAGCATTTGAGTGGGGACATCCCGCCATTGCCATTACCGACCACGGTGTTGTACAATCCTTCGTGGATGCGTCGCATGCGTTGAATCCTAAGGATTATTCTTCGGATCCGGAGAAGATGGCGCGTTGTAAGAATTTTAAGATCATTTACGGTATGGAGGGGTACATTGTAGACGATGAGGTTGCCACCGATGCAGACGGCAATCCTTATGATCTTGAGAAGAACAAAGAAGAGATTAAGAAGTTGAAGAGTCATCATATCATTCTGCTCTGTAAAAATGATATCGGAAGAATCAACCTGTACCGCTTGGCGTCCATTTCCCATATCGATTACTTTTATCGTACTCCTCGTATTCCTAAGAGCTTGTTACGCAAGCATCGAGAAGGTTTGATTATAGGTTCTGCGTGCGAGGCGGGAGAGCTGTTCCAAGCTATCGCAAACCATGAGAGTCCGGAGGAAATCAAACGCATCAGCGATTTCTACGACTATTATGAGGTGCAGCCCATTGGAAATAATGCCTTCATGAAGGAAAGTGAGAGGTTCCCTGATGTTAATACCGATCAGGATTTGATACAGTTAAATAAACAGATTATCCAGTTGGCAGAGGAGCATGGCAAGCTGTGTATCGCCACCGGTGACGTACATTTTATGAATCCGGAGGACGAGGTGTATCGCCGAATCATCATGGCGGGTAAGGGCTTTGCCGATGCGGATCGTCAGCCACCGCTGTATTTTCGAACGACAGAGGAGATGTTGGATGAGTTTCGTTATCTTCCCAAAGAGAAGGCCATGGAACTTGTTGTCACGAATCCCAATAAGATTTGTGACATGGTGGAGCGGATTCAGCCGGTTCGTCCGGACAAATGTCCGCCTGTCATCGCCAATTCCGACAAGGATCTTCGAGATATTTGCTACAAGACGGCCCACGAGATGTATGGCGAGAAGCTTCCTGTGCAGGTGGAGAGTCGCTTGGAGAAAGAACTCCATTCCATCATCAGCAACGGGTTTGCGGTTATGTACATCATTGCGGAGCGCTTGGTGAAGCACTCCAATGAGGATGGTTACTTGGTGGGTTCCCGTGGTTCCGTAGGTTCTTCCTTTGTTGCAACGATGTCGGGAATTACAGAGGTTAATCCATTGCCGGCACATTACTATTGCAAGCACTGCCATTACTACGATTTTGATTCCGAGGAGGTACAGTCGTATTCGCAGATGTCCGGTTATGATATGCCGGATAAGATTTGCCCGGTTTGCGGTAAGCCGTTGATGAAAGACGGACAGAACATTCCTTTTGAGACCTTCCTCGGTTTCTACGGTGATAAGGAACCAGATATTGACCTGAACTTCTCCGGTGAGTACCAGAGTAAGGCCCATGCCTATACCGAAGTGTTATTCGGTCAGGGACATACCTTCCGTGCGGGAACCATCGGTACCTTGGCGGACAAGACCGCATTTGGTTACATCAAGAAGTACTATGAAGAGCGAGGCATTAACAAGCGAACGGCGGAGATTGAGCGTCTGGTTCTCGGTTGTGTCGGGGTACGTCGTACCACGGGACAGCATCCCGGCGGTATCGTTGTATTGCCCCACGGTGAGGAAATCTATTCCTTCACGGCAGTACAGCGCCCGGCAAATGATATGAACACCACTACGGTAACTACGCATTTTGATTACCATTCCATTGATCACAACTTGTTGAAACTGGATATTCTGGGACACGATGATCCTACCATGATTCGTATGCTGGAGGATTTGACGGGACTGGATGCTAAGGAGATTCCTATGGACGATCCGAAGGTAGTGTCTCTGTTTAGTTCTACGGAAGCATTGGGAATTACCCCGGACGACATCGATGGGTGTGATCTGGGAAGTTTGGGACTTCCGGAGCTTGGTACGGACTTCGTTATGCAGATGCTTCGGGATACCAAACCCAAGAGTTTTTCGGATATGATTCGAATCTCCGGTTTGTCTCACGGTACCGACGTGTGGCTCAATAACACCCAGACCTTGATTCAAGAAGAGAAGTGTACCCTGTCTACGGCCATTTGTACCCGTGACGATATTATGGTGTACTTGATACATATGGGCGTGGAAAACGGTCTTGCATTTAAGATTATGGAGAGCGTCCGTAAAG
Organism: Lachnospiraceae bacterium; assembly: GCA_045546575.1. Taxonomy (GTDB): domain Bacteria; phylum Bacillota; class Clostridia; order Lachnospirales; family Lachnospiraceae; genus ISDg. The sequence continues at coordinate 120,284 of JAZQDC010000005.1, forward strand.
GTAAGGGACTTACGGAGGATATGGAGAAGGCAATGCTCGAGAAGAATGTGCCGGATTGGTACATTTGGTCTTGCAAGCGCATCAAATACATGTTCCCCAAGGCTCACGCCTGTGCTTACGTTATGATGGCCTTTCGTATTGCATTTTGCAAGGTGTATCATCCCTTGGCATATTATGCGGCGTATTTCTCCATTCGCGCCAAGGCATTTAGCTATGAGCTTATGGCCATGGGAAAAGAACGCTTGAATCGTTACATCGCAGACTATAAGCGCCGTGGAAATGAACTGTCCAACAAGGAACAGGAGCAGTTGAAGGATATGAAGATCGTGCAGGAGATGTATGCACGTGGTTATGATTTCATGCCCATTGACCTGTATCGTGTGAAGGCGGGACGATTCCAAATTATCGACGGCAAGCTCATGCCTTCCTTAACCGCCATTGACGGTCTCGGAGAAAATGCGGCGGCGTTGATTGAAGAGGGGATGAAGGGCGGAGAGATTCTGTCCAGAGAAGATTTCCGTGTTCGTTGTCATATCGGACAGAGTACGGTGGAACTCATGAATGATCTGGGACTCTTCGGAGATTTGCCGGAGACCAACCAGTTGAGTTTTACGGATATGTTTGCTCTAGAATAATTAATACAAATAGGATGGTGGTTTTCCGTACAGGGAGACCACCGTCTGAATGTGTGATAATCCGCCGAAAAATAAAGAAAAAATTTTTCTGAAAAAAATAAAAAAAGTACTTGCATTTTCGTTTTCACTGTGATATTATCATGGACGTAGCAATTTGGCTCGTTGGTCAAGCGGTTAAGACGTCGCCCTCTCACGGCGAAAACAGGGGTTCGATTCCCCTACGAGCTGCTTGAGACCGGATTCGTAATGAGTCCGGTCTTTTTGCATACTGGGATGTTTTTCGTATGCACTAAGGTATTATTGAGATGATTGGAGACATGTATGAAGAAACTAGGGTTTGTAGCATTGTTGTTTGTGTTTTTATTGGCATTTGCGGCCTGTGAGCGAGTAGAGGAGCAGCCGGAAGCGACTCCGACTCCGGAACCTACGGCTACGTCCACTCCGTCACCGACACCTACTGAGGTGCCTATTGATTGGGACAGTATGACCTTGAAGGATCGTTATGCGGATAATTTTAAGATCGGTGTGGCCTTGCCGAATCACATTATCAATCATCCGCTTATTATGGAAGCGGTGGTAAAAGAGCAGTTTAACAGCTTTACATTTGAAAATGAGATGAAGCCCAGTGCGTTGTTGGATGCTCAGGGTTGTCAGAACGGATATCCCGGAACCAATGAAGAACCGGTTCTTAAGTTCAACAGCATTGACAAGGGTATGAAGTGGGCCATGGACAATGATTTCGGCGTTCGCGGACATACGCTGGTATGGCATAGCCAGACTCCCGATTGGTTCTTTACTGTGGACTATCGTCCCGGAAGTCCTCTGGCCAGTCGTGAAGTTATGTTGAAGCGTATGGAGAGCTACATACGACAGGTAGTGACGTATTGTCAGGAGACATATCCCGGTGTTGTCTATGTATGGGATGTTGTAAATGAGGCACTGGATCCTTCCCATGGACATGAGAACGGTATGCGTATGGACGACAGCAAGTGGTTCCAGACCATCGGTGAGGATTTTGTATATTGGGCATTTTACTACGCCAATCAGTATGTAGACGAGGACGTTGATTTGTTCTATAACGATTTTAATTGCTCCCAGAAGCGTAGTATCATTTTAAAATTGTTAACTCCTTTGGTGGAGGAAGGTCTGTGTGACGGTATCGGTATGCAGTGTCATCTGAACACCGGCAACAATATTGCAAATGATGTATACTATACGGCACGAACTTTCGCCGATATCGGCTTGGAAGTACAGATTACCGAGTTGGATATTCAACAGGTGTCCGAGGGTGAGACGGGAGATAACGCCCAGGCAATCAAGTACAAGTTGATCTTTGAGAAGTTGGAGAAGGCACAAGAGGATGGTGTGCTTGTAATTGACAGTATTACGGTTTGGGGACTTTACGATGAGATTTCTTGGGTAGACGGAGATCCGTTGTTGTATCGTTTGGGAGCCGCCGGCGGCTTGGAGAAGAAGCCTGCGTGGTACGGAGCGATGCAAGATCCCGATATTCTTGCAATTGAGTGGTAATATATGATTTCGGTGCGCGACCGAAATTCGCGTATTCTTATATTTGGAGGCAATCACTTATGAAAGCTTACGGTGTAAATGAATTAAGAAAGATGTATCTGGACTTCTTTGAAAGCAAGGAGCATTTGAAGATGAACAGCTTTTCCCTCGTTCCGAAGAACGACAAGAGCTTGTTGCTTATCAATGCCGGAATGGCGCCGTTGAAGCCCTATTTTACTGGACAGGAGATTCCGCCTAAGAAGCGCGTGACCACGTGTCAGAAGTGTATTCGTACCGGTGATATCGAGAATGTAGGTAAGACGGCAAGACATTTGACTTTCTTTGAGATGCTTGGAAACTTCTCCTTTGGTGATTATTTTAAGCATGAGGCATTGGCTTGGAGTTGGGAGTTCCTTACCCAGGTTATCGGTATGGAGGAAGAACGTCTGTATCCGTCCATTTTCTCTGAGGACGAAGAGGCCTTCGAGATTTGGACCAAGGAGATCGGTGTTCCCGCAGAGAAGATTACCCGCTTCGGTCGCGATGAGAACGGTAAGAGCGATAACTTCTGGGAGCATGGTGCAGGTCCTTGCGGTCCTTGCTCTGAGATTTACTATGATCGTGGTGTGAAGTACGGTTGTGGCAAGCCGGATTGTAAGGTTGGTTGCGAGTGTGACCGCTTTATGGAGGTTTGGAACAATGTATTTACTCAGTTTGATGGTGACGGTAAGGGCAACTACACGGAACTTGAGAATAAGAACATTGATACCGGTATGGGTCTGGAACGCCTTGCAGTTGTTGTACAGGACGTAAACAGTGTATTTGATATTGATACCATGAAGGCAATTCGCGATCATGTATGTGCCATCTCCGGTGCTACGTATAAGACCGACGAGAAGAAGGACGTATCCATTCGTCTCATTACGGACCACATTCGTTCCGTAACCTTTATGGCATCTGACGGAATTCTTCCTTCCAACGAAGGACGTGGCTATGTCATGCGTCGTCTGCTTCGTCGTGCGGCACGTCACGGAAGACTTCTGGGCATTCAGGGCTTGTTCCTTGCGAAGCTTTCCGAGACCGTAATTAATGAGTCTAAGGACGGTTATCCGGAGTTGTGGGAGAAGCGAGAGCACATTCTTAAGGTGCTTACCATGGAAGAAGAGAAATTCAATAAGACCATTGATCAGGGTCTCACAATTCTTGCAGATATGCAGGAGCAGTTGAAGGCACAGGGCAAGACGGTTCTGTCCGGCGAGGATTGCTTCCGTCTGTACGATACTTACGGCTTCCCTATGGACCTTACGGAAGAGATTATGGCGGATCAGGGCTTCGGCATTGATAGTGAAGGCTTTGCGGCTTGCATGCAGAAGCAGCGCGAGACTGCAAGAGCTGCTAGAAAGCAGACTAATTATATGGGGGCAGACGCAACCGTATACGATGAAATCGATCCTTCCATTACTTCGGTATTCGTAGGTTACGATTCATTGACCGCAGAGTCCGAGATTACGGTATTGACTACGGATACGGAGATTGTAGAGCAGATTGTAGAAGGTCAGAGCGGTACCATTATTGTAGATGAGACTCCCTTCTATGCTACCATGGGTGGTCAGCAGGGCGATAAGGGTGTGATTGCCATGAACGGCGCAACCTTTGTTGTAGAAGATACCATTAACCTCAAGGGTGGTCGCGTAGGTCACGTGGGTACGGTAACCCAAGGTGCATTCCAGTTGGGAGACAAGGTTACCTTGTCTGTGGATGCGGCAAATCGTAGCTTGACCTGTAAGAACCACAGTGCAACGCATTTGCTTCAGAAGGCACTTCGTATGGTACTGGGCAATCATGTAGAGCAGCACGGTTCCAGTGTATCCGCAGATCGTCTGCGCTTCGATTTCTCGCATTTTGCAGCTATGACCAAGGAAGAACTTGCGGAAGTTGAGAAGATTGTAAATAAAGCAATTGCAGATGCTATGCCCGTAGAAACTAAGGTAATGTCCATGGAAGAGGCCAAGAAGACCGGCGCCATGGCATTGTTCGGTGAGAAATACGGTGAGACCGTACGCGTTGTATGCATGGGTGAAGATTTCAGCAAGGAGTTCTGTGGTGGTACCCACGTGAAGAACACCGGCGATATTGTAACTCTTCGTATTGTCAGCGAGTCCGGTATTGCGGCAGGCGTAAGACGTATCGAGGCCATTACCGCAGACGGTGTATTTGCATATTATCGCAACATGGAGGCACAGCTTGCAGAGGCATCTAAGCTTGCCAAGACTGAGCCGGAGAATTTGGCACACAAGATTGCTTCCATGCAGGAAGAACTTCGTGCACTTTCTTCGGAAAATGAGAAACTGAAGGCCAAACTTGCCAACAGTTCTCTGACTGATGTAATGAGTCAGGTGGTGGAAGTAGGCGATATCCGCGTACTTGCAACCGCTGTAAATGACGTAGATATGAACGGACTTCGTAATTTGGGTGACCAGATGAAGGAGAAGCTGGGCGAGAGTGTGATTCTTATGGCTTCTGTAGCTGACGGTAAGGTCAATCTTATCGCAATGGCAACGGAGGGGGCCATGAAGAAGGGAGCACATGCCGGTAACCTTATCAAGGAAGTGGCTTCCTTGGTTGGCGGTGGCGGCGGTGGACGTCCCAACATGGCACAGGCAGGCGGTAAGAATCCCGCAGGTGTAGCCGCAGCAATCGAAAAAGCATACGAAGTGGCAAAAAGCCAGCTTCAATAGGTACTAATGGCGTAGTGGTGTGCGGATTTCCCGAAAAAGTGGATAGAAATTCGCCGAAATGCACGAAAAAGTTGTTGACAACTGCGAAAAGTGTGTTAAAATCTATCTAGTGCTATTAGAGCCCAATTCAGTTGATATCTTTCGCAACTGCAGGGAAGGGTAGGTGAGATTAATGTCAAATGTTATCGTAAAAGAGAATGAATCATTGGACAGCGCGCTTCGCAGATTCAAGAGAAACTGTGCGAAGGCCGGTATTCAGCAGGAGATTCGTAAGAGAGAGCATTACGAGAAGCCCAGCGTAAGACGTAAGAAGAAGTCTGAAGCTGCTCGCAAGAGAAAGTATAAGTAATTAGATGCTTAGAGAGACCCGAGGAGAATTCCTTGGGTCTTTTTTCTGTTGTTTGCAACCTTGTCTGTAACTTCTAAGTAATCATATCCCGCATATACATGAAGATGCAGAAGGTGACAAGAGGTTGACGTGAAGAAGCTGGAGATTAGAGAGCAGTATCGGCGAATGTTTCGGAAGAAACCGAATAAGAGGGCGAATTTTTCGGAGAAGGACGTGGTATATCGTGAACTACGAGAACGGGAGAAGAAGCAGAGACGAGAGGGGTTAACCCCGGGAGAACGCATTGTGGAGGAACTTCGTTTACCCTCGGATATGCTTCGAAATAATCCGATCATTACACAATGCGGTCGATGTAAGGTAGTAGTGGAAAACTATAAAAAGCTTACGGAATACGAAGAAGAGAGCATACGAATCCTTACCGGTATCGGAACCATACGCATTACCGGTAAGAGGTTGCAGATTGTATATTACACCGAAGATGTTTTGAAGATTGTCGGATGTATCAAAGGGGTTGAGGTGGTTTCGTGAAACGACTGAAGGCGTGGCTTGCAGGATATTTGATTGTATGCTTGATAGGGGGCAATGCAGAGCGTTTTTTGGCGCTGTGTGCACATCGAAATATACTGATTACACGTACAACAGTAAAGAGACAGGGAATATTTCTACGGATGTCTCTGACAGACTATCGCCACATCGGGCCTGTTGCTAGAAAAGCCGGAACGCTACCGTACATATATCGTCGAAAGGGCTTTCCGTTTCTGTTACAATGGTGTAGAAGGCACATGGGGTTCTGCATTGGATTGGGGGTATTTACAGGCATTTTGCTGGTGTTACAGCAGTTTGTGTGGTTAATTACCGTGGATGGAAATTACGTTCGTACCGACGAACAGATACTGGATGCACTTCGGAATCGGGGTATCTATGTAGGATGTTCGGTAGAAGATGTGGTATGTGAGGAGTTGGAGGAATATCTGCGTAATACTATGACGGATATCATTTGGGTTTCCTGCGAGAAAGACGGAACGAAGCTTCACATACAAGTGAAGGAGGCGTATCATTATCCGGAGCAGAGTGAGGAAGAACGAAGTACCGGGGATATTGTAGCTGCGGAGAGCGGTGTTGTAACGAAGCTTGTGGTGAGACGAGGTGTTCCTATGGTACAAGTAGGAGATACGGTAAATGAGGGAGACATCTTGGTGTCCGGTACGCAGATTTTGACGGATGCCTATGGGACGGAATTGAGTCGATCGTACCTTCTTGCGGAGGCAGATGTGGAGATTCGGCATACGGTCATTTGGGATGAGATCTTCTCCATGACCTATGAAACTAGGGAATACCACGAGAAAAAGCGCAAAAAGTACGGAATTGTAGCATTTGGGCATGAAATTTTAAAATATAAACCTAGTATTCCGGGTGGGGATTGTGATATAATGACTACGTATGCGGATTTGCGTTTGTTTTCTCGACTGTATCTGCCTATACAAGTACAAGTCACCACATACGAAACTTATGATGTGGTGACGAAGATGTATTCTGAAGAAGAAGCAGAGAAAGTAGGAAGGGAGCGATACCTTCGTTACTTAGAGTCTTTGATTCAGTCCGGCTATGAATTGTTGGAGGAGCGATTGCAGATGACTGTAACGGAGGAGACGACCAATCTGCATGCGGAGATTACAGTACAGCGACCCGCGTGGGAGTATCGTGATATTGTGATAGAGGAAGTTCCGAAAGATTCGGAGGGAGTTCCGTAAGATTTTGCGAGGTAACAAGATGATAGAAACCATGGTAAACATTCCACTGGAGCACCAAAAGAATGTGTTCGGTGAATTGGATAGTTATGCGAAGAAGATTGAAAAGACATTGCATGTGACGATTCTTACCAGAGAAGAAGAGATTAAGATTATCGGTGAGGAAGGACCCGTAGAGCGTGCAAAGAGAGTGATTGATACTTTGGTGGCACTTTCCAAGCGGGGAAGTGAGATTTCCGAACAGAAGGTGTTATATACATTGTCTCTCGTTATGGAGCACAAGGAGGATGCAGCATTGGAGATTGATGCGAGTCTCATTTGTCACACCATTAGCGGTAAGCCTATCAAACCCAAGACCTTAGGACAGAAGAACTATGTGGATCAGATTCGAGAGAAGATGATTGTCTTCGGCGTAGGTCCCGCTGGAACCGGTAAGACGTACCTTGCCATGGCCATGGCAGTAACTGCGTTTAAAAATGACGAGGTTAGTCGCATTATTCTTACGAGACCGGCCATTGAAGCCGGGGAGAAGCTTGGTTTCTTGCCGGGAGACTTGCAGAGTAAGGTAGATCCTTATCTGCGACCGTTGTATGATGCATTGTATCAGATTATGGGTGCGGAGTCCTTCCAGAGAAATATGGAGAAGGGACTCATTGAAGTGGCACCGCTGGCGTATATGCGTGGACGTACCTTGGACAATGCATTCATCATTTTGGATGAGGCACAGAATACAACACCGGCACAGATGAAGATGTTTTTGACTCGTATCGGTTTTGGATCTAAGGTTGTAATCACCGGTGATCAGACGCAGAAGGATCTTCCGGCAGGACAAGTATCCGGCTTGGATGTTGCATATAAGGTTCTTGGAGGCATTGAAGAGATCGGTTTCCCGACCCTTACCAGCAAGGACGTGGTTCGTCATCCGCTGGTGCAGAAGATTGTACAAGCATATGAGCAGTATGAGACGAAGGAAACAAAGCGGACATTTTCCAATAAGGAGCGTGGTCCGAGACCTACGGGAGGAAAGGGCACAACACATGGACATCAGCATTGAAAAAGAAGTAGAACAGACCTTAGAGTTTGATTATGAAGATGTGATTCGTCAAGTGATTCTCGGCGCATTGGAGTACGTAGGATGCCCCTACGAATGTAGTGTCAGTGTATTGCTTACGGACAATCAGGCAATTCACGAGATGAATTTGGAATACCGGGGGATTGACCGTCCTACGGATGTGCTGTCATTTCCCTTGGCCGACTACGAGGTCCCCGGAGAATTTGAGCATTTGGAAGAGGATGCGGAGATTTATTTCGACCCGGACAGTGGCGAGTTGCAGTTGGGGGATATCGTAATTTCCTTGGACAAGGTTCGGGAGCAGGCAGCGGAATACGGACACTCCCAGAAGCGTGAGTTGGCATTTTTGGTGGCGCATAGTATGCTTCATCTGTGTGGGTATGACCACATGGAAGAAGACGAGCGTAAGGTGATGGAACAGAAGCAGGAGGAGATTTTGCAGCAGTTACAGCTGACAAGAGATGTGAGATAGAGGCATGAGTAAGAGTAATGTGAAAAACAGCATATTGCTTCAAGGCACCATATTGGCGGCGGCATCTTTGGTTGTGCGGCTGATCGGCTTGTTCTATCGAATTCCTTTGAACCGTATTCTCGGGGATGAGGCTATGGGATATTACAGCACTGCATTTGAGTTCTATAATCTGGCGTTATTATTGTCCTCCTACAGTCTTCCTTTGGCGGTTTCTAAGCTGGTAAGCGCAAGGGAAGTTAAGGGACAACACCGCAATTCTCATAAGGTGTTCTGCATTGCCATGCTCTTTGGTGCCGTGGTGGGTGGAATCGCCACGGCGGTGGTGTATTTCGGTGCGGATTGGTATGGGCGATTGAATCATACGGAATTGGTGGCAATTCCTCTGAGAGTGTTGGCACCTACTATTTTCGTGTTCTCTGTTATGGGCGTTGTCCGTGGATATTTTCAGGGACATAACAATATGATTCCTACTGCGATTTCGCAAATAATTGAGCAGGTAGTAAATGCGGTAGTCAGCATTGTGGCAGCTCTCTATATGGTGAAGAAATATGTCGGTGACGAAGCTCTGGCAGGCTACGGTGCCGCCGGTGGTACTTGGGGTACCTTCCTGGGTGCAGTGGCGGCAGCCATTACGCTGTTTACAATTTACCTTGTACAGCGTCCGTTGTTTAAGAAACTTCGAGAGGCGGATGTTTCGGAATATACGGAGAGCAACGGTACCGTACTTAAGATGATTATTTCTACGGTTGTACCGGTTATCATCAGCCAGACGGTGTATCAGCTGTCCGGAACCATTGACGTAACGGTATTTCATCGAATTATGAGCGACAAAGGATTTGATAATTCCGTTCGTAGCGCATGGTGGGGAATCTACGGCAATAAATATAAGCTTCTTACCAACGTACCTATTGCTATTGCTTCGGCCATGGGAACTGCTATTGTACCCGGTTTGATTGGGGAGTACATGCGGAATAACTTTGACGAAGTCCGTGCTCGGGTGGCTTCGGCGGTCAAATTCAATATGATGATTGCATTTCCTTGCGCCGCTGGGTTGACTGCGTTGGCACAACCGATCTTATTACTGTTGTTCGGTGATGGTAACGATGTCAGTGCCAATATGTTGACTATGGGTAGCATCAGTGTGGTATTTTTTGCTCTGTCTACAGTAACCAATGGTATTTTACAGGGAATTAATCGATTGCATTTGCCGGTGTTGCACTCGGCCATTGCGTTGGTAGCACATTTGATATTGTTGGTTGTGTTACTACTGTTTACAGACTTGAATCCTTATGCATTAGTGGTATGTAATGTGTTTTTTGCAATGGTAGTCAGTGCGTTAAATTGGCGTTCCATCGGACGCCATCTGGAATATAAGCAAGAAGTAAAACGTACTTTCTTGTGTCCTCTGGCGGCATCGATAATTATGGGAGCTTTGGCTTTCGGAGTGCATTTTCTAATGGAGATGGTGACGGGAAATGCCGTGGCAACCTTATGTGCGATTGCCGTAGCAGTACCCACGTATTTTGTTGTGTTGATTCTTCTTCGGGGAGTGACTAAGGAAGAATTGTACGCCATGCCCAAGGGCAGAATGATTGTCAGGGTACTTCAGAAACTACACATTTTGCGTTAGTAAGAATAGATACGATGAAAATGGACAATACTTCCGTTAAGAATATTCGTGTGTGGTATATCCACGAAGCGACGGAGGTAAGACCATGAAACAATGGACAATTGCATTGGCGTCTGCCAGCGTGACGGTATGTATGGTGGCATTGTTGTTGATTGCCACGGTATTTGCTATGAGGGAGCAGGTCACAGGAGAGGTGGACCGCGTATCTCGACAGTTTACCAAAGAATTCGGAGAGATTCAGAGCATGGCGGAGCAAGCTATGGAGCTTGCATTTACTCCGGATCAAGAGACAGCGGCAGGCACTGAAGAACGAACCAATGCGTCCACCATTCTAAGGATTCGCACATATGATGTGTCGGGAACGCTTTTGGAGACAGAGAATACGGTGTTGCCGGTATATCTGGTGGATTTGAATCGTGAGCAAGTAGAGAACTTCTATGATGGAATCTACGACGAGTACCGAGAGACTTTGGGAATCTATGAGATTACCGGGGCGAAGCTTATGAGTTTCTCCGCGGAGACCGTAGAGATTGCAAAGACGGCAGAGCCCAAGGAGGAAGGCTTCTATGTTCATGCGTTAAATGACAGCATTGTTGTGTATTATGCCGACAAGGAAACCATTTTCGATGCCACGGGAATTCCTCTGGAGCACTTGTCGGAAGCGGAACAGATTCGGGTGCGGCACGGCATCTACGTAGAGACGCAGGAGGACTTGTTCTCGCTGCTGGAGGCATACACAAGTTAAGGAAAGCACGGTACAAGGGAACGAGAATTATGTACGGAGCAGTTTCTGTGGCTCCGTATTACATAGAAAAAATGACGGACAGAGAATCATTTACGAGTCGAGAAATGAGGAAGAACATGAGCAGAGTATTCGTAATCGGAGGTGGAGCTTCGGGTATGGTGGCGGCCATTATGGCGGCACGAAACGGTCACTCCGTTACCATATGGGAACATAACGACAAGCTTGGAAAGAAACTGTATGCCACCGGTAACGGCAAATGCAACTTAACCAATAGCGCCTATTCACCGGAGTATTACCGGGGTGGTGATAGTTCTTTGGTGGAAGCGATGTTGGAGCAGTTTTCCGTAGAGGATACCAAGACATTTTTCCGCAGTCTCGGATTGATGCTAAAGGAGCGAAACGGATATTGGTACCCTATGTCGGAGCAAGCGGCATCGGTGGTTTCGGTGTTGACCTATGAGCTTCGTCGTTTGGGTGTGCGAATTATGTTGAATTGTGATGTGAATGGGCTTGCAAAGACGGATGAAAGGTTTGAATTATCCTATGTACATAGAGAACAGGGAAAAGGAACTGCTACGGCCGACAAGGTTATTTTGGCTTGCGGTGGCAAGGCAGGGCAGAACCTGGGGGCCGGAGACGGAGGATATCGACTTGCACAGGCACTGGGACATAGTGTTACACCTCTGGTGCCGGCGTTGGTTCCGTTGTGTTCCAAGGAAAAATGGCTGAAGACCGTCTCGGGAGTTCGTCTGGAAGTCGGACTTACTCTGGAGGGAGTTTGCAGTGGGCAGAAAGCGACCAAGACGGAGCGAGGCGAGATGATATTTGCGGATTACGGAATCAGCGGGATTCCGGTGATGCAACTCAGTCGATATGCGTCAGAGTGGCTTGACCGAGGAGCTCATGTGTGTGTATATGTGGATTTGCTTCCGAATGTAGCTGCCGCAGAACTGAAGAAAGGCATTGAACAGCGCATCTCGGGAGAAATATATGCGGATCGAACGGCAGAGGAAGCTATGTGCGGAATCTTGCCGAAGAAGTTGATGTATGTTATCTTAAAGCAAGCGGCAGTAGATCCGGAGATTGGTGTCACCCACATCACCTCTAGGCAGACACATGCTCTAGCCGCGCTTATAAAAGGACTTCCTATCCATATTACCGGGACAAAACCTTTTGAAAATGCGCAAGTGACGGCAGGTGGGATTCCACTTTCCGAGGTGGAGATGCATACATGTCAATCCAAATTGGTACACGGTTTGTATCTTACGGGGGAGTTGCTGGATGTGGACGGAACCTGTGGTGGTTATAATCTGCAATGGGCTTGGAGCACCGGAGTCATTGCGGGACAGAGTATATCGTAGAGAATGGTGCGGTTTCATTTTCATATTAGATGAGGCTGTGAAGGATAAGAATTATGATTAAACTAAGTCAGTTACATATGCCTATTGAGCATACGGAAGAGGAATTGAGAGAAGCCATTATTAAGGCGCTTCGGATTCCTTCGAAGGAACTGCTTTCATATCAGATAATTAAGAAATCCATTGATGCCAGAAAGAATAAAGAGACTGCATTTTCTTATGTTATTGCGGTATCGGTGGAGCAAGAGGCGAAGCTTCTTAAGAATCCCAAACTGAAGGTGGAGTCTTATGTGCCGAAGGAGTATCGGTATCGAATCATCGGAACGAAGTCTCTGAGTCAGTCCCCGGTAGTTATTGGAGCCGGACCTGCGGGTTTGTTCTGTGCATACCTGCTTGCCAAGGAAGGGTATGCGCCCATTCTTTTGGAACGGGGACGTCCGATACAGGAGCGTGTGAAGAATGTGGAGCATTTCTTTGCTACGGGAGAGTTGGATACGGAATCCAATGTGCAGTTCGGCGAAGGCGGTGCGGGAACATTTTCCGATGGTAAGTTGAACACGCTTGTGAAGGATAAGGACGGTAAATTTGCGTTTATCCTTGACACCTTTGTACAGTTCGGTGCACCGGAGGAGATTCGTTATATCAATAAACCTCATATCGGCACGGACCGACTGCGAGACGTGGTTGTAGCCATGCGTATGGAGATTGAGGCTATGGGCGGTCAGGTACGATTTTCTTCCAAGGTAACCGGACTGCGTAGAGAGGACGGTCGATTGACGGGAGTGGAACTGGCAGACGGCATGGTGATTCCGACAGAGGTGTGTGTGTTGGCCATTGGTCACAGTGCGAGAGATACTTTTGCATATATGCACGACCAAGGGTTTGCCATGGAGAGCAAGGCATTTGCCGTAGGTGTTCGTGTACAGCATCCGAGAACCTGGGTCAATCAAGTGCAATACGGTGAGTATGCCAATAAGTTGCCGACGGCGGACTACAAGTTGACGCATATGTGTGAAAATGGTCGCGGAGTGTACTCCTTCTGTATGTGCCCGGGCGGTTATGTGGTAAATGCATCCTCGGAGCAAGGGCATTTGGCCATTAATGGTATGAGCAATCATGATCGTATGGCGGATAACTCTAACTCTGCTATTGTAGTAACGGTAACTCCCGAGGACTATCAGCAGTTCACAGGAGAATATGGAGTGCTGTCGGGAGTACATTTTCAGAGAAGGTTGGAGAAGATGGCTTTCGACGAAGGAGAGGGACGGGTACCCACCCAGCGGTATGAAGATTTTGTGGAGAACCGACCAAGTACGGGGCCGGGAAGCATTCTACCTTGCAATCAAGGAGCGGTTTCCTACGGAAATGTGAGAAAATGCTTGCCGGAAGCAGTGTGTGGGGCTATATTAGAAGGCATGGAGGCATTTGAGCGGAAGATGCCCGGCTTCGGACATCCGGACACGCTGTTGAGTGTTATCGAGTCTAGGACATCGTCGCCGGTGCGCATTCTTAGAGATGAGCAGATGCAGGCTCCGGGATGCAAGGGACTGTATCCGTGCGGTGAGGGTGCCGGTTATGCGGGAGGAATTACTTCCGCAGCCATGGACGGCATCCGAATCTTTGAGGAAATCATAAGTGAATATCAACCAAGGACATAGAGGATTGGAGATTTATCATGGACCGTGAGAGTTTGATGAAAAACAAGAAGAGAATTGTTGTTAAGATCGGCTCCTCGTCGTTGACACATGAAGCGACAGGGGATATTAATCTGGAGAAGCTGGAGCGACTTGTACGCGTGCTGACGGATTGGAGCAATCAAGGAAAGGATGTGGTATTGGTATCTTCGGGAGCCATTGCCGTTGGTCGTAAGACCATGAAGCTGGAAGGCAGACCGAAGGAGAAGGCTGTGAAGCAGGCATGTGCGGCTATCGGCCAGACTCGCCTCATGATGGTGTATCAGCGTCTGTTCGCCGAGTACAACAAAGTTCCCGCACAGATACTGATGACCAAGTTTACGATGTTGAACGAGGTGAGTCAGGCAAATGCGGCAGCCACCTTTGCTGAGCTTCTAAAGATGGGAGTCATTCCGATTGTAAATGAAAATGATACTGTAGCTACCGATGAGATCGAATTCGGCGATAACGACACCCTTTCCGCATTGGTTGCGGCATTGATTCAGGCGGATTTGTTGATATTGTTGTCGGACATTGACGGTCTGTACACCGATGATCCGAAGCAGAATCCCGAGGCAGAGTTGATTCGAGAGATTGATTATATCACAGATGACCTTGTACAGATGGCTAAGGGGGCCGGTTCGGATGTGGGAACCGGCGGTATGGCAACAAAGATATCCGCGGCACGTATTGCAAATGATGCCGGTGCGGATATGGTCATTGCCAACGGAGAAGATATTCATACGCTCCGAGATATCGTAAATGGCAAGCCGGTAGGAACTTTGTTCTTGGCTCACAAAAATGAAAATTTTCATTTGATGGATTATCTCGAAGGAAATCATAAGTAAAGGACGGAAGGCATGGAAGAGAGTAGAATTACCAGAATTAATGAATTATATCACAAGTCTCAGGCAGAGGGACTTACGCCGGAGGAGAAAGAGGAGCAGGCCAGACTTCGTAAGGAGTACATAGCAGCTATCCGTGGCAATCTTCGAGGAACCTTGGAGAACATTTCTCTGGTGAATCCCGACGGAAGTGTAACAGAACTGAAGAAGAGTAAGGAGTGAGGTCGGCGTGAATAAAGCAGAATTGCGGAAAATGATGCGCCGAGAGCGGGGAACTCTTACGGTATCTCGAATTCTTATGTATAGCGGTTGCATTACGGAGCGCTTGATGAAAGAGCCTACTTATCGAGATGCAACGCTGGTATTGGCTTATATGTCATTTAGTTCGGAAGTCAGTACACATTTCTTAATTAAACAAGCATGGGAAGACGGCAAACAAGTGGCGGTTCCCAGATGCGGTGCGGAAGGTGCGATGGAGTTTCATCGGATTCGTTCCTTTGAAGATGTGAAGGAAGGAAAATACGGAATACCGGAACCTGTGAATACCGAGGTGGTGAATCCCGAGAAGACCAAGGCGGTGCTACTTATTCCCTGCGTGGCATTTGACGAGAGCGGCCATCGGTTGGGATACGGTGGCGGATACTACGACCGATTCGTGGAGAAGCATCCGACGATTCCCCGCATTTTATTGGCTTACGAATTGCAGAAGGTGGAGGAGGTTCCGGCGGAGAGCTGGGACATTCCCGCAGAGATTATATTAACGGAGGTGGCTCGTTATGTGGCGACGAGCAACAAGGAGGAATCATATGAATCTAATGATTATGGGAAGAGAAGCTAAGGAGGCTTCGGCACAGTTATTGCTGGCAACCACAGAGGAGAAGAACCGAGCGCTTGTTCATTTGGCCCAAGCGTTGGTGGATAACACCGAACGTATCCTTGCGGAAAATGCCAAGGACGTTGCAGTTGCGGTAGAAAAAGGTGTGAAGGAGTCTCTGATTGACCGTCTTCGCCTTACGGAGGCACGTGTGGCAGCCATGGCGGAGGGGCTTCAGCAGATTTCGGAGCTTCCGGACCCCATTGGAGAAGTGTTGGATGCGTGGGAACGTCCCAACGGATTGTCCATTCGACAGGTGCGGGTACCTTTTGGCGTTATCGGTATCATTTATGAGTCCAGACCTAATGTAACTGCGGATGCCTTCGGTCTGTGTTTCAAGACGGGAAATGCGGTGATTCTTCGTGGCGGTAGCGACGCGTTGCATTCCAATGTATGTATTACAGAGGTGTTGCAAGAAGGCTTAGTGTCTGTGGGTATGCCGAAAAACAGCATTCAGATAATTACAGACACCAGCCGAGAAGTGGTTAAGGAGTTCATGCGGTTGAACGCATTTGTTGACGTGTTGATTCCTCGCGGCGGTGCAGGCTTGATTCGTACTGTTCTTGAGAATAGCACGATTCCGGTCATCGAAACCGGAACCGGCAATTGTCATATCTATGTGGACGAGTATGCCGATACGGAGATGGCGTTGAGTATTATCGACAATGCCAAGACACAGCGTCTCGGTGTGTGCAATGCATGTGAGTCTTTGGTTGTGCATCGTTCCATTGCAGATCATTTTCTTCCTCTCGTGTACGAACGTCTGAATGCAAAAAAGGTGGTTCTTCGCGGTGATGAGACCGCCAAGGCAGTAGTTCCCCAGATGGAAGCGGCAACGGAAGAGGATTTTGGTACGGAATATCTGGATCGCCTAATCTCTGTTAAGGTTGTGGATGATCTTGCAGAGGCAGTTGCTCATATCAATCGCTACCACACCAAACATTCCGATGCCATTATTACTGCAAATGAAGAACGTGCAGAGCAGTTTTTGAAGCAAGTGGACAGTTCCTGCGTCTATGTAAATGCATCTACGAGATTTACGGATGGTTTTGAATTCGGATTTGGTGCGGAGATCGGAATCAGTACACAGAAGTTGCATGCCAGAGGACCTATGGGACTTAAAGCATTGACCTCGTACAAATATCAAATTACCGGTAACGGACAGATTCGCGGATAAGCCGCGGGAGGAATACGTGAACGACGAAACGATTATGTCAATGGAATCTGTTATGACGGAGCCTCCCATTCGGGAGCCTCAGAGACAGTTTTATTATATGCAGTTATTGCGTCAGATGTTAGAAGACAGAGAAAAGGAGCTTGGCAGAAAGCTTACCATGCATATCGAGACCTTTGGGTGTCAGATGAATGCCAAGGATTCCGAGAAGCTGGCGGGTATCTTGGAAACCATCGGTTATGTGAGTATCGACTCTGAGGAAGCAGACTTAGTGCTTTATAATACCTGTACCGTTCGGGAAAATGCCAACACTCGTGTGTACGGACGTATCGGTTATTTGGGGAATTGCAAGAAGAAGAATCCCGAGATGCGAATTGCGCTGTGTGGTTGTATGATGCAAGAAGACCATGTGGTGGAGAAGCTGAAGAAGAGTTACCGATTTGTGGACGTTGTATTCGGTACCCATAACATCTATATGTTAGCAGAACTATTATATCGCCGTGAGACAGAGGGGAAGATGGTGGTGTCCATTTTACCCGAAGCGGATAAGATTGTGGAAGACTTGCCTACCATGCAGAAGTATGGATTTAAGGCAGGGGTTAATATTATGTATGGGTGCAATAATTTCTGTAGTTATTGTATCGTGCCCTATGTACGTGGCAGAGAACGCTCCAGAGAGCCTCAGGATATCTTGCAGGAGACACGGGCACTGGCGGCCAAGGGCGTGAAGGAAGTCATGCTTCTCGGTCAAAATGTGAACTCCTACGGCAAAACACTGGAACCGAAGATGAGCTTTGCTGAACTGATTCATCAGGTGAGTCTTGTGGATGGAATCGAACGCGTAAGATTTATGACACCACATCCTAAGGATCTTTCGAATGAGTTGATTGAAGAGATTGCGTCGAATCCGAAGATTTGCAAACATGTACATCTTCCTGTGCAGTCCGGCAGTAGCGCTATTCTTAAGAAGATGAATCGCCATTACACGAAGGAGCAATATCTCGGGCTTGTTGCTCGTATCAAAGATCGCATTCCCGGTGTGGCGTTGACAACAGATATTATTGTAGGATTTCCCGGTGAGACGGAAGAAGACCTTCAAGACACCTTAGACGTGGTAGAAAAGGCCGGTTTCATGAGTGCTTACACTTTTCTATATTCCAAGCGTACCGGAACACCGGCGGCTTCTATGGAGAATCAAGTGCCGGATGATGTAGCAAATGAGCGGTTCCAGAGATTACTTCAAGTGGTTTCTCGCATTTCTTCGGAGCAAGCGGAGAAACTCACGGGAGAGACGGTAACGGTTCTGTGCGAAGAGTACAAGCAAGAAACCGGTACTATAACCGGACGATTGGATAATAACTTGTTAGTGCATTTCCCCGGAGAAGCGTCAATGCTTGGTACATTGGTAAATGTATACTTGGCAGAATGCAAGGGCTTTTACTTTTTTGGCGATATCGCATAATTTTGTATTGACAATTTGTTAAAATTCATATATCATAGATATGTTGAATTTTTGTATTATGAAAATTGAATAATTATTTGGAGGTGTTCTTTATGCCCGATTGGCTTATCAGTGCCTTGATATCTGTCATAGTCACCGCCGTTATTGTTGGATTTCTCACTTGGAAACTTGCAATTGCTCATAGAGTAAAGACATATGAAGCAAAGGTCGGATCCGCCGAAGAGCGTGCATCCGCTATCATTGCAGAAGCAGAGAAGCAGGCTGTCAAGACAGCAGAGACAACGAAGAAGGAAGCTCTCCTGGAAGCGAAGGAAGAGGCCCTTAAGGCGAAGAATGAGTTCGACAGAGAGATCAAGGAACGCAGAGCGGAAGTTCAGCGTTACGAGAAGCGTGTGACCACAAAGGAAGAGAATCTGGACAGAAAGATGGAATCCCTGGAGCGCAAGGAAGCTCGTATGAACCAGAAGGAACAGGACTTGGACCGCAAGCTTGCAGAAGCGGAAGAATGTCATGAGAAGCAGGTTCAGGAGCTTGAGAGAATTTCCGGTTTAACCTCCGATAAAGCAAAGGAATATCTATTAGAAACTGTTAAAGAAGATGTTAAGCACGAAACAGCCGTAATGATTAAGGAGATGGAGGCGGACGCCAAGGAAGTTGCCGATAAGAAGGCGAAGGAATTGATTGTCGGTGCCATTCAGAAGTGCGCAGCAGATCATGTTGCGGAAGCTACCATTTCGGTTGTACAATTACCGAATGACGAGATGAAGGGACGCATCATTGGACGTGAGGGACGTAATATTCGTACCATTGAGACCTTGACCGGCATCGATTTGATTATCGATGATACACCGGAAGCGGTTATTTTGTCCGGATTTGATCCGATTCGTCGTGAGGTTGCAAGAATTGCATTAGAGAGACTTGTTGTTGATGGTCGTATCCACCCGGCGCGTATTGAAGAGATGGTGGAGAAGGCACAGAAGGAAGTTGACAATATTATTCGTGAGGAAGGCGAGGCTGCTATTCTGAAGACCGGTGTGCATGGTTTGCATCCGGAGATTGTTCGACTTCTCGGCAAGATGAAATATCGTTCCAGTTATGGACAGAATGCATTGAAACATTCCATCGAAGTATCCCTGTTGTCCGGTTTGCTTGCCGGTGAGATGGGGGCAGATGTACGTATCGCTAAGCGTGCCGGTTTGTTGCACGATATCGGTAAGTCCGTTGACCATGAGATGGAAGGTACCCATGTACAGATTGGTGTTGACATTTGTAAGAAGTACAAAGAGTCCCCGATTGTTATTAACGCAGTAGCGTCCCACCATGGTGATGTGGAAGCTACATCCCTGATTGCATGTATCGTTCAGGCTGCAGATACCATTTCCGCAGCAAGACCGGGTGCAAGAAGAGAAACCCTTGATACTTACACAAACAGATTAAAACAGTTAGAAGATATTGCTAATGGCTTTAAAGGAGTGGAGAAATCCTTTGCAATTCAGGCAGGACGTGAAGTTCGTGTTATGGTTATGCCCGATCAGGTATCCGATGATGATATGATCTTGATGGCAAGAGAGCTGTCGAAGAAGATTGAGTCCGATTTGGAATATCCGGGTCAGATTAAGATCAGCATGATTCGCGAATCCAGAGTTACCGATTATGCGAAGTAATCCGAATTTGGAGTTAACATGAGTAGTAAGGAGTTGTTTCTTAAGTGAAGCAACTCCTTTTTCTTTATGCAGACCCATATCGAATATAATAAAATGAAAAAAACATGAAATAGGGGTTGCATTTTTCGGTATTGCATATTAGAATACATGTTGAATTGTATACACGTCTACAATTATGTATAGTAAGAATGGTTTTGGAGGAAGATATGGCAATTACATTATCAAACAAGGCACTGGCGGTTCGACCGTCGTCAACTTTGGCAATTACCGCAAAGGCAAAGGAGCTTCGCGCAGCAGGTAACGATGTTGTCGGTTTCGGCGCAGGTGAGCCGGATTTTGATACGCCGGATAATATTAACCAGGCTGCGATTCAAGCAATCAATGAAGGCTTTACAAAGTATACGGCAGCTGCAGGTATGCCGGAATTGCGCAAGACCATCGGTGATAAATTCAGAACTAAGAACAATATTGATTATGCACCGGAACAGATTGTTGTAAGCAACGGAGGAAAGCATTCCTTGACAAACATCTTCGAAGCAATCTTGAATCCCGGCGATGAGGTTATTATTCCAGTTCCTTTTTGGCTTAGTTATCCTGAGATTGTGAAACTGGCTGACGGTGTTCCCGTATTCGTAGAGTGCGGTGCAGATCAACAGTATAAGATCACTCCGGAGCAGTTGGCGGCAGCTTGTACAGAGAAGACCAAAGCATTTGTACTCAATTCTCCCAGCAATCCTACAGGTATGATTTATACGAAGGAAGAACTGGAAGCATTGGCAAAGGTCATTGTGGAGAAGGACATTTTCGTAATCTCCGACGAGATTTACGAGAACTTGGTATATGACGGTGCAGAGGCAATCAGCATTGCGTCTCTGGGTCAGGACATTTACGAACATACGATTACCTGTAACGGTATGGCAAAGGCATATGCTATGACCGGTTGGAGAATCGGTTATGCGGCAGCACCTCGTTCGGTTGCTAAGGTTATGGCAAACTTACAGAGCCACCAGACCAGTAACCCTAACTCCATTGCACAGAAGGCTTCTATCGAAGCTTTGAGCGGACCTCAGGATTCCGTAGAGGCAATGCGTGAAGAGTTCGATAAGAGACGTGTGTATATGTATGAGCGTGTGTCTAAGATGCCTTACGTGCATACGTTGAAGCCTCAGGGAGCATTCTACATGTTCGTTGATATGTCTGAAGTATTGACTATGAAGTATAAGGGCGAAACCGTAGGTACGGTAGACGCGCTGGCAAGTCATTTGATTGGTGATTATATGACGGCGGTAATTCCTTGTGCGGATTTCGGTTGTCCCAATCACATTCGTCTGTCCTATGCAATCAGCTTGGAGCAGATTGAGAAGGGACTGAATCGTATTGAAGCATACTTGAAGGAATTGACGAAGTAAAGGTTCTGTCGTATAATGGACTTACAGTGTGGCATCGCTAGTGAATTAGCATAGGTGCACGAACGCTTCGAAACGGAGGCTACGATTATGAAGAAGATTGGTTTTATCGGTGCCGGCAATATGGGCTTCCCTATTTTAAATGCAGCGGTTCAGTTGCTTGGTGCGGATCAAGTTATGGTCAGTGAGCGTATGGAGGGTGCCAGAGCCCGGGCGTGTGCTTTGGGGGTAGAGGCAGCAGATAGCAATGTGTCTATGGTGTGTCAGTGTGAATACATTTTGGTTGCTGTGAAGCCTCAGGTTGCTCCTCAGGTTCTTGGAGAGATTGCACCTGTGATTCAGAAGAATACTGTTATTATCTCCATTATGGCCGGAGTTACGATTGAAACTATCCATAAGTACTTAGGTACTTCTGTGCCGATTATTCGTCTTATGCCCAATACGCCTGCCATGGTTGGTGAGGGTATGACAACACTGTGTCATGCTGAGGATTTGACAGGAGACGATCGCGTTGCATTTGTAAAGGAATTGTGCGAGAGCTACGGACGTTGCATCGTACTTCCGGAAAGTCTTATGAATGCGGCAGTGTGTGCAAATGGAAGTTCCCCCGCATATGTATATATTTTTATTGAAGCCTTGGCAGATAGTGTTGTGCGTTACGGTATCCCCAGAGATACAGCATATACCTTGGCAGCACAGACAGTACTTGGTGCGGCGAAGATGGTGTTAGAGACCGGTAAGCATCCCGGCGAATTGAAGGATGCGGTATGTAGCCCCGGAGGAACCACCATCGCAGCAGTGGCTGCCTTGGAGGAACACGGGTTCCGTAATGCGGTTATGAAGGCAACGGATGCTTGCTATGCTAAGAGCAACCAGATGGCAGAAAAGAAATAGACGGAGGACGGAAATGGGTGATTATAAGCGTCTCCATCGCGAGAAGATTTATCAGGGAGCTATTGTAGGTATCTACAAAGATACCATGCAATTGAAGGACGGAAGTATTCAAGATTGGGATTTTATCTCACATCCGGGTGCGGCAGCGGTAGTTGCTGTAGATGAAGAAGGTCGTCTCTTGATGGTGCGTCAATATCGTAATGCACTGGAGCGTGAAACCATAGAGCTTCCTGCCGGTGGTAAGAATCCGGACGAAGATATGGAGACTTGTGCGATTCGAGAACTGGAGGAGGAGACCGGATATCTTGCGGGGCACCTGGAGAAATTGTGCGAGATATATACCACGGTAGCGCTTATGAATGAGCGAATCGGCATTTATCTCTGTACGGATTTGAAGCCTACACAGCAACATTTGGATGAAGGAGAGTTCTTAGGAGTAGAGCGTTATACGCTGGAGGAATTGACCCAGTGGATTCTGGAGTCGAAGATCCAGGATTCTAAGACCATCTGCGGTATTCTGGCATATAAGACGAAGCTTGGTCTGTAAGATGTGTCAGATGAAATATAAGTAGACAAGGTGTGTTCTAATTTCCTGCCCACCGAATAGAATTTCAATAACTATTTGGTAGGTAAGACGGGGAGGACGAACCATGCAGATATTACGAAGAAATAGAGAACCTGTGCTTAGTGCGCTGGTTCTCTTATTTGTTGCCTTTCTAGTGGGAGCAATGCTGGGAAGATTATCGGTGTTGACCATGCGAGAGAAGGTTGTGACGCAGGTGGCTGAAGAACTACAGTTGCTTGCTGATGGAAATGTGGATTATACAGGACTGTTTCGCTATACAGTGATGAAAAATGCGGTGATTTTTGCTACGTTGATATTTGCCACTGTATGTATTGTCGGACCTTGGTATTACCTGTTTCGAGTCGGTCGCTTCGGTCTGGTGACAGGCTTTTTGGCTGGGCAATTCGGCGGATTGTTTCACGGCAAAGGACTTTTGCTTACCGGGGCATATTTTCTGCCGGCATGGGTGGTGTATGTTCCGGTGTACATCTCGCTCTATCGAACCGTGTATGACATATGGAGAATGGTATTTCGTAAACAAAATGCAGGTGAAGTTCTTCTTTCCAAGAGAGAATATCTTCAACGCTTATGCGTATCGCTTCTGCTACTGGAATTCGGAGCTGTGCTGGAGGTCTGGCTTGGAAGTCTGATTCTTCGATTGGCAGCCGGACATTTTGTTACTTTGCTGTAGGTTGACTTTGTATGAAGGAATGGGTATACTAAACTTAAATGGAGTAAGTAGCATTTGCGAATACAGAGGGAATGTGAATAATGGCTATGCTTGTGGATATCGGAGGTTTTATTTATGCGAATGTATGATGTAATTACAAAGAAGAAGCACGGTGAGGTGCTGACGGCAGAAGAAATTGCATATGTGGTAAAAGGCTATACCGAAGGAACCATTCCGGATTATCAGGTGTCCGCACTGTTAATGGCCTGTTGTCTGCAAGGGTTGAATGAAGAGGAGACCATTTGCTTGACTATGGAGATGGCTAATAGCGGCGACGTCCTTGATTTATCGCCTATTGAAGGTAAGAAGGCGGACAAGCATAGCACCGGTGGTGTAGGAGACAAGACATCCATGATTCTCGGTCCGTTAGTGGCATCCCTCGGTGTACCGGTGGCAAAGATGTCCGGAAGAGGTCTGGGTCATACCGGTGGAACTATTGATAAGTTGGAGAGTTTTCCGGGGTTCTCTACGGAGATTCCGACAGAAGAGTTCTTCCGAAATGTAAATGAGATGAAGCTGGCCATTGTGGGGCAGACGGCGAACCTTGCTCCCGCGGATAAGAAACTCTATGCACTTCGAGATGTGACGGCAACAGTAGATAATATCTCCTTGATTGCAGCCAGCATTATGAGTAAGAAGATTGCAGCCGGTGCCGATGTTATTGTGTTGGATGTTAAGACCGGTAGTGGTGCATTTATGAAGACCTTGCCGGAGGCAATTTCCTTGGCAGAACTGATGGTGAAGATCGGTCGAGGTGTGGGAAGAACCACCTATGCCGTAATTACCGATATGAATCAAGTGCTCGGACGCATGGTAGGCAATGCATTGGAGGTGCAAGAGGCCATCGGAGTGCTTTCCGGTCAAGCAGAGCCCGATTTGTACGAAGTAAGCTTACAGCTGGCGGCATTTATGTTGATGGGGTGCGAAAAAGCAAGCTCTCTCGAAGAAGCGAAGCAGATGCTCCGAGAGACCTTGGAGAGTGGTGCAGCACTTCGGAAGATGAAGGAGTTTGTGGAGCGTCAAGGGGGAGACGGTTCCTATGTAACCAATCCCGAGAAGTTCCCGAAGGCGGCCTTGGAACTTCCGGTCTATCCGGAGCGAGAAGGCTATATTGCGGCCACCAATGCAGAGGAGATCGGTATGACGTCCTTACTTCTGGGAGGAGGACGAGCTACCAAGGACAGTGTCATCGATCCTACGGTGGGCATCAAGATGTTGAAGAAGGTTGGCGATTTTGCCGCGATTTCCGAACCACTCGGAATTCTCTATGCAAATGATGAAACATCCGCTTCTGAGGCAAAAAAACGCTTCCTGGGGGCATTTGCGTGGAGCGATACACCGGTGGATGCGGGCAAGACCATCTATGGGTATGTGGACGAGAACGGTTTTCATTCCATGTAAGCAATAGATACAGAAATATCGGCAGTGATGCATATTTTGCAGACAGCCCGACTAGAATAGTACCAAAGGTTGAGGTGAGACTTATGGGAAGACGAATTCTGGCCGGCTGTCTGCTTTTTGTTATGCTTCTAGCTCGGGCGGGAGCAGCCGGAGAACCTACGGAGATTGACGCGGTGGAGACAGCGGTAGCCACGGCCAAAGAACAGACCGTACAGGAACTGGCACTAACCAGTGGAGCATATGTATTGATGGACACGGACTCCGGAGCAATACTGTGCGAAAAGGAAGCAACCAAGGAGCTTGCCATGGCAAGTATAACGAAGATTATGACCATTTTACTGGTGATGGAGGCATTGGATGCCGGAACGATTACATACGACACCATGGTTTCTGTAAGTGAACATGCAGCATCTATGGGTGGTTCTCAGGTTTATCTGGAGGTAGGAGAACAATTGTCCGTGGATGATATGTTAAAATGCATTTGCATTGCCAGTGCAAATGATGCTTCTGTGGCCATGGCAGAGCATTTGGGCGGAACAGAAGAAGCTTTTGTGGAGAAAATGAATCGTCGGGCTAAGGAACTTGGCATGAACAACACCTGCTTTGTCAATTGTTACGGACTGGATACGGACGGACATTACAGTTGTGCCAAAGATGTTGCACTTATGTCACGAGAATTGATGAAGAATCATCCGGAGATCAGCCGTTACACTACCACTTGGATGGATTCTATTGTGCACAACACCGCAAGAGGCAGTAGCGAATTCGGACTGTCCAACACCAATAAACTCATCAAGAGCTACGAAGGAATTACCGGACTTAAGACCGGTTCCACGGGAAATGCCCTATACTGTCTCAGTGCCACGGCAACAAGGAACGGCTGCAATCTGGTGGCGGTAATTATGGCAGCGCCGAATACGAAGACACGATTTGCCGAGGCAGCAAAGCTCTTGAACTATGGATTTGCTAATTATTATCGTTATGAAGATACGACATCTGTAACCGAGAACTATAAGGTGCCCATTACCGGCGCTATGGAGAATTTTATGTATGGTGTAGTGGAAGAACCTTTCGGAATTCTCTTACCACAAGGCACGGGAGAGACGCAGATTGAGAAAGAAATTATATTTGAGAAGGTGTCTGCACCGATTGAACAGGGTACGGTGATAGGAACTATTGTATATCGCATGGGTGATGTGGAGCTTGGACGTGTGTCGATTATAGCGGAAGAAAGCGTTGGTCGGGCGAAATATTCGGATTATCTGGGGAAGCTCATGGAAATGTTCTTCTAAGACACAATACCTTGTGGTATTTCGCATGGTTTGTACCTATATTTTGTTGACAAGTAGGTCGTTTTCGTGTATAATAAATTAGCAAAACGGGGTGGAATCCAATCCGAGAAGGAATGTTATGCATAGAAGCAAAGGATTCCGGTTGAGAGGAGGAACATGCATGCCCTATATAGGAATTGCAGTCGGTTGTATTGCATTGGTGATTTTGTATGTGTATGTGACACAGCGCAGTTTTCAATTCAATACGTACACCGTTTCCTACCCGAAGGAACTTCCCGGTGCAGAGCAGGTTCCGAAGCGGATTATGGTCTTGTCGGATCTTCATAACCACGAATACGGAGAAAAGAATCGCATTTTATTGCAGACCGTTGCAGAAGCTAAGCCGGACATGATATTGATTCCCGGAGATATGATGGTATGCGGCAGTCCGAAGCATTGGATAGCCACAGAATTTGCGGGCGAGTTGATGAAACTTGGGATTCCTACGTATTATTCCTACGGTAATCATGAGCATCGTTTTAGTGAGGATGATCCGGAGGAATTTGAGGAGTATGCGGAGAAGTTCACATCTGCCGGTGTGCGGATATTGAACAACGAATCTGTGGAGCCGATTCCCAGTGTGGTTGTTGTGGGACTTACCATACCACGCAGTTGTTATCGAAAGGGTATTGCGACGACTCACATTTCCGTGGAGGATATTCGTGAACGATTGGGCGACAGAGAACCGAATGCATTTGTGATTATGTTGGCGCACAATCCGGTTTATTTTGAAGAGTATGCGAAGTACGGTGCTAATCTGGTGGTGTCCGGACATATGCACGGAGGAATTATGCGATTACCCGGGCTGGGTGGCGTTGTATCCCCACAGTGGAGATTGTTTCCCAAGTATGATGCGGGGATCTTTCGAAGTGATAATTGCGTAATGGCAGTTTCCCGCGGATTGGGAGTGCATACAATTCCGGTACGCTTTTTTAACAAACCGGAATTGATGCTTCTTGAGATTACAATTGAGTAACATTTGGATATCAGAAATGTAGAAGATAAGGAGGTCAGTAATCGGATGAGCTTGTCAGTGAAGTTGGAAGCATTTGAAGGTCCCTTGGACTTACTATTGCATTTGATTGAGAAGAATAAAGTTAACATCTATGATATTCCCATTGCCATGATTACGGACCAGTACATGGACTATCTTCATAAGATGCAGGAATATCAGATGGATAACATGAGCGAGTTTCTTGTAATGGCCGCTACGTTGTTGCGCATTAAGTCTGCTATGCTTCTTCCCGCAGAAGAGCCGGAGGACGAGGAGGAACTGGATCCTCGTGCAGAGCTTGTGGAGAAGTTGTTGGAGTACAAGATGTATAAGTATGCTTCCCAGGAATTGAAGGACCGTCAGATCGATGCAGCGAAGCACTTGTATCGCGGAGAGCAGATTCCTAAGGAAGTTGCGAGCTTCAAGGAAGAAGTTAAGGCAGAGGATGTCATCGGTGATTTGCAGCTTGCGAAGCTAAATGAGATATTCCGTGATGTTATGCGCCGTCAAGAGAACAAGATTGATCCTATTCGTAGTAAGTTCGGCAAGATTGTGAAGGAAGAAGTGAACTTCAAGGAACGTGTAATTCGGATTCAGGAGTATGGTATCAAGCATCGTCGGTTCAGCTTCCGTCGCTTATTGGAGCGTGCCGGAGATAAGATTGAAGTGATTGTTACGTTTCTGGGCATCTTGGAGCTGATACATATGGGACGTATGTGCATTAAGCAGTCGGCGTTATTTGAAGATTTTGAGATTGAATATTTGGCAAATGATATTGTACCTGTGGAGCAGTATGCATAAGGTCGTGCATTTGTATTGGTGAGGATAATGGAGAACAGAGAGACGATAAAGGCACAGATTGAAGCGATGCTATTTGCTATGGGAGATGCTGTAGAAGGGGATCGAATGGCAGAGGCACTTCAGATTAGCGAAGAAGAATTGACGCGATTGATGGATGAGATGATTGAGGAATACGGACAATCCAATCGAGGCATTATGATTACTCGTGTGGATCGTAAGTATCAGATGTGCACCAAGGTGGAGCATTACGAAACCTTGATTCGTCTGTGTCATGTACCAAAGAAACACGTGCTTACGGATGTTTTACTTGAGACGCTTTCCATCATTGCATACAAGCAACCGGTGACCAGACAAGAGATTGAAGCCATTCGTGGTGTCGGATGTGATTTTGCAGTGAATAAGTTACTGGATTATCATTTGATTTGCGAACTGGGACGTATGGATGCGCCGGGACGACCGATTTTGTTCGGAACCACAGATGATTTTCTTAGAAGCTTTGGAGTATCCTCCCTTGAGGAGTTGCCGATCATTGATAGCGCCAAGGTAGAAGAGTTTAAGATGGAAGCCGAGGAAGAGACCACGGTGGAAGTGTAACAGGCATATGCAGGAGACTGTACTTTCGAGTATGGTCTCCTTTTTGATTCTAATTTGCTTTATTATGAATAGATTCTATAGTAAGGCAGAAGAGAGTAAGAGAATGCGAAAACAGCGTCTTTTATGCGTCGTTATATTGTTGGCGGCCATTTGTGTGTATTGTAAGAATGTTTCTTGGAAAATGGAACAAGAAAAGCCGGAGCTTGCAGTGAATCGCGAGGTAGTGTTGTTTGATGGGGACGAGGAAGAGAGTCCTCTGGCGGAAAATGCCCTGAATTCTTTGGCAGCTTGTCTAATGGATGCCTCCAACGGAAGAGTTTTGTATGGCAAGAATGCGGAAGATCAACGTGCTATGGCAAGTACCACGAAGATTATGACCTGTTTGCTGGCGCTGGAACGATGTCAGCAAAATGAAATTGTCACTGTTAGCAAATATGCGGCATCACAGCCGCCGGTACAGATGAACATTCGAGAGGGAGAGCGATATTATTTGAAAGACTTGCTTCATTCTATGATGATGGCAAGTCACAATGATTCTGCGGTGGCTGTGGCAGAACATGTGGCAGGAAGTGAGGAGGAATTTTGTAAGCTTATGACGGAGAAGGCTCATGCCATCGGAGCGGTACATACCAGCTTCGGCTCAGCAAATGGACTGGACCGAGGCGAACATTATACTACAGCAGAGGATTTGGCTCTGATTGCAGCATATGCAGTAAAAAATGATGCACTCATGAGCATTGTACAGTGCGATACTTATACGGTTCGGGAGGTGGACGGAAAGAACAGCTCATTTTTATCCAATATCAATAAGTATCTATACATGGATAGTGACGCCCTTGGGATGAAAACCGGTTTTACCAACAAGGCCGGGTATTGTTTTGTGGGTGCTACCGGGTATGAGGATACCTTGTTAATATCCGTGGCATTGGGAAGTGGTTGGCCGCCAAATAAGAATTACAAATGGGCAGATACGAAGAAACTGGTGGAATACGGACGAGAGAATTTTTCAAAAGAACTTTTGGAGGTGCCGAAGCAGGAGTTAGGAGCGATACCGGTTCGGAATGGGCAAATGACATATGTGAATTCGGCCATTGTTAGTAGTTATCGTGAGATTCTGCTTCTTGGGAAGCATGAGAAAGTGACCGTAACATATCGATTCACGGATGAAGTTGTGGCACCGGTGCAGGTGGGAGATACTCTGGGAGTGGCAGAACTTCATATTGATGAAAAATGTTACGTTACAATACCCATCATGGCAACGGAGTATGTACCGGATGTGGATTATCGATATTATTGGAATCTTCTTCTTGGCGGAATATGATACATTTCCCTGGCAAAGCGGCGTGTACATTTGAATGCAAGTTTGCCAAACTGTATTGCATTTCTTCCTTTCCTATGGTAAAATATTTTAATCGGCAAAGGAAAGGAAGCAATGCAGAATGAATTTGACGAAAACTATGATTAAGAATCTTGCTCCATCGGAAGAGGTGTTTGCAGACGGTTTTGCATATTATAAAAACGGACGCGTGACAAGCGCCACGGCGTCTCGCGACAAGATGGCATATCAATTTTCCGTAAAGGGCAATTTCAATTATAAAGTAACCGTTCGCATGGAGGAAGAAGTGCAGTTTCGCTGTACCTGTGCGGCAAATGCATCCCGAGCTACCGGTGCGTGCAAGCATGTTATTGCCGGTTTACTGTTTTTGAATCAGTTCCGAAACAACACACAGAACAAAGGCGTACAGACACCGGAGGAGCAACGTACCGCACAGATATTGGATTATTATGCGGATTTGGATAGCGGTATTGTGTCGGGAGAGGCCTGTCATTTGCAATTGTCCCTGTATTATCAAGGGATTATGCGTCAAGCGGATTCCGTGATGCCGGTACGAATTGCCATGGGAACCTCCAAGTACTATAAGGTGCAGTCCATCAAGAAGATGCTGGAGGCCATTCGCTCCGGACAGAATTTTTCTCTTGGTAAGGATTTTACGTATCGGGCCGGAATTACAGAGTTTGATTTGGCATCTCAGGAAGTATGTGCTTATCTTATGGACTTGCTGGAGATGGAGGAACGCTACGGAATTGCAGGTGAGCGTTCGGTATTTCAGAAAAATGAAGTGCTTCTTTCTAAGCGCATGCTTTTAGAAGTATTGAAACGATTAGGACATCACTCTTTTCAGTTGGTGATTCAGAATCGAATCATTGATAACGTGACTTTTTATGATGGCAATCCGCGAATTGCTTATGAGATCGATGCTGTCGAAGATTATGTTGCTCTTGGTTATGCGGAGAATGCTCGCGTATTTTCCATGACAGCGGATGGTGAGCTGATGTACTATGATAACGTAATATACCATCCACAGAAGCAATTCACGAGAAATTATCTTCCGATTTACAACACGTTGTCTAAGGAAAATCCGCAACTCGTGTTTCGTGGTGAGCAGGCGAAGCAGTTCCTGGAGGAGGTGCTTCCAAAGCTAAATGATACTATGAATGTGGAGATTCCGGACACATTGAAGGAGAGATATTTGACCTATCCCTTGGAAGCCAGTCTGTATTTGGATTATATTCATGGCAATCTCCGAGCGGAACTAAGGTACCGATATGGCGAATACTCCTTTAATAGTTTCGCAGACCCGGACATTCACGGATACATTTTGGTACGAGATCAGAAGAAAGAGGATGCCATCGGACAAGCCTTGCAGGATTGTGGTTTTGAGATGCATAACGGTTATTATTTGTTATGTGACTCGGACGGTATCTTTGATTTTATTTCCGGAGAAAGAGGACAACTTCCCGAGCTTTGTGAGCTTTTGTATTCCGGTAGCTTTCACAATTTGCGAATTTCACAAGGAGAGAAGGTATCCTACGGAGTGCGTATGAAGTCTGACGAGGATTATTTATCCTTGGAGATTTCGTATGAAGATGTTCCGAAACAGGAATTGAAGGAGATATTCCGTTCCATGCAACTGAAGAAGAGATATTATCGTCTGAAAGACGGCAATTTCCTGATGCTTGATTCTGAGGCACTGAAGAATACTTTGGAGATGATTCAAGCAGTGGGGGGATCTCTTAAGCAGATGCGTGGGGATATCATTCCCATTGAGCGTTCACAGGCGTGTTATCTGGAGGAACTACTGAAGAATAAGGGTAGTGAGTTCACCATGGACGAAAGCATTTATGCGTTGATTGACGGACTTAAGAATCCGCCGAAACGTACTTGCCCGGAGGCAATCTGTGCAAATGTTCGTCCCTATCAGATGGCAGGCTTTGAGTGGTTGTGTAACCTTGCAGAGAATGGTATGGGAGGCATTCTTGCGGACGATATGGGACTTGGAAAGACGCTTCAAGCCATTATGTATATTGCGTCGTTGCCGGCTACGGAGACCAGTCTTATTGTGTGTCCTACATCCTTGATGTACAATTGGAAGGACGAGGTGGAGAATTTTGCGCCGAGTATCCCTTGTGAGATTATTGCGGGAACGCCGGAGGAACGTCGAACAATTTTGGAAGAGAGTACGGCCAGGATATTGATTACATCATATCCGCTTTTGCGTAGAGACATCCGATATTATCGTGAGCGCACCTTTGGATGTGTATTTATCGATGAGGCACAGAACATTAAGAACAGTACGTCCATGAATGCCATGAGTGTTAAGCAATTACAGACAACAAGACGCTTTGCACTTACCGGCACACCCATTGAGAATTCGTTGTCGGAGATTTGGTCCATTTTCGATTTTATTATGCCGGGGTATCTGTTCCATCATGCCAGATTTGTGGCAGAGTACGAGCGCCCGATTATGAATAACGACGAGACTCGTATTGCTCAGTTAAATATGCGAATTGACCCGTTCATTTTACGTCGTATGAAGCAAGATGTATTGAAGGAACTGCCGGAGAAGACGGAAGAGAAGATATTGGTGGATCTGTCGGAGAAGCAGAAGAAGATGTATGCAGCTTATCTTGAACACTATAAGGGCGAGTTTCATCTGGACGAAGAGGAAGAATATGCATTGGAGAATAATCGTATTCGAATCTTGAGTGCACTTATGCGTCTGCGTCAGATTTGTTGTCATCCGGGAACCTTTGTGGAGAATTACGACGGGGATAGTTCCAAGATGGAATTGTTAATGGAGTTGGTAGATAACGCCAGAAATTCAGGCCATCGTATGCTGGTATTTTCGCAGTTCACATCTATGTTGGCACTGATTAAGAAAGAGTTAGAGACCAAGGATATTCCGTATTTCTGCATTGAAGGTGAGACGAAGATTGTGGATCGAAATCGATATGTCAAAGAATTTAATGAAGGAAAATACGATGTGTTCCTTATTTCCTTGAAGGCAGGAGGTACCGGATTAAACCTTACGGGTGCGGATATGGTGATTCATGTAGACCCGTGGTGGAATCCTGCGGTAGAAGATCAAGCAACAGACCGAGCCTATCGTATAGGTCAGACGAAGCATGTACATGTAATTAAGTTGCTGGCACGAGGAACAATTGAAGAGAAGATTTATCGATTGAAGCAGAAGAAGCAACAATTAGCAGATTCGGTTATTGAAAAGCACGATGATTTTCTTAATTGCTTGACGAAACAAGAGTTGCTGGATATCTTCTCATAATTGAATACAGAGGCAATAAAGAACGGAGCATCTGCTGTTGCAAATGCTCCGTAACTGTTTTAATCATCAAGGTACTTCGTATAATATTTATGTACTAGGTTGTCCATGAAGGATTCGTTCAAATCGCCGAAGGTTTCGGTCAATTGGTTCTTAATACCTTCAATCTTAGCTTCGAAGTTATCCTCATCACTGGCATCCGGAGATTCGAACTCTTTAACCGTGGCAGGGGTAACATTCAGTAACAACCAACTGTTGAACAAGTAAGTGAGTTGCTTACCGCTCATGGACACGATAAAGTTGGAGGTACGAACCTCGGAAGGGCTAATAATCTTCTTGGCACCGACGGGTACTTGTTCAACGAAGAGACGATGTACTTCATCGCCGTTGGTTAAGCGCATACTTGAGATGCAAGGCTTGGGGGCACTGGCCAGATTCTCAGGCACGATGCTCTTCTTGCCTTTCTTATATTTAGCATAATTGGATACGGTACGAGGCTTATAGAAGGAAAATTCGTCCTCGTCATTGGTGTTCGGTGTATAATCGGGTACGAATCCGGCGTAATTGTCCAAATCTTCTGTGTCTTCAAATATAATCTTCTTGCCGTTTGCAAGTTGCTTCTCAAGATTGGCTTTTTTAACACGCTCTTTATTTGCCAGGGCATCCAACTTGTCCTGCTCGGCCTTGCGTTCCTTTACGCGACGCTTGAAGTCTTCGTATGCCTGATCAACTTCCTCCTCCTCTTCAGGAGCTTCTTCATTCATCGAATAATCCGGCACAAAACCATGATAAGAATCATCCAAACCGGCCACTTTGCCACCGTAGTTCTGCGCAGCATGAGAAGGCTGTCTGAAGTTATTGTCCTTGGCCTTGCTGGGATCAGCGAAGGAGGAACTGCCGGTATTGCTGAAGTCTGTACCGGAGGAGCCGATGGAATCGGTAATCACTTCCTCAATAATATCGTAATCCACCGGAACGGTAATTTTTGAATCTTGGATGTCTGTAGGACGAAGAGATACCGATTCATAATCGGAAGTATCTCTGGTATAAAGACTACGATCCGGTAAAATCTCCTCTACAACAGGTTCGTGTTCATCGGTTGTCAAGGTAATATCCTCGGTGGTATCCGATACGGATCCGGGACGTGTGGAAGCGTTGTTCTTAAAGTTTTCAATAAAATCGGAAAATGCATTGTAGTCATCCTCAGCAGGTTCTTCGGAAGGAGAAGTAACAGAGAAGACATCTTCCATATGATCTAAAACTTCTTCAGGTTCGGGAACATATTCTGCAGGTATTGCAACAGCATCATCCGCTGTTATGGCGATATCCTCCGGAGAAATATCTACCTCCTCACTGAATTCCTCTGTGGGAGAGAGCGTATATTCCGAATCAATGGTGTCGACAGCCTCTTCAATAGAAATTTCTTCGCTGATGTTGAAGTCTTCGGGATCCTCAGAAATATCCTCGGAAATCTCTTCAGAAATATCATTGGAAATCTCTTCGGTGGAATCGACGTCTTTCGGTTCTACGGATACTTCTTCGAAAACCTCTTCCACAGCAACTTCGAATACTGTTTCGGACACAGCCACTGCATCGGGTTCTGCGAAGTCAATTACATCATCAACGATTGCATCAGCATCATTTTCGATTTCGGTTGTATCACTTTCGAGTGCATTGCTTTCGATTGCTTCGATTTCGGTTGCGGCAATTTGGATGTTCTCACTCGCTATATCAGCATCTTCCGTGTGCTCTGCGTCATATGCAGCTAAGAAATCATCTACTGACTCGGAAATCGTAGAGGAGGCCTCTGCCATAGCCATGGAATCGAAGGAAAAATCAGTATCAAACGTGTCATCTACGGGATTCTCGAGAGAAGCCTCCGAATCGGTATCCTCGGAAATGACTTCCGGAATATTGTCGGGCGTGTTCGCAGATTCGGTAGATTCAACAAAGGTATCTTCTGCAACAGGTGCGGAAAAGAGTGTGGAAGTAACCGAAACAGGCTCTTCTTCCTCGTCATCATCTACCATGGCTGGAGCAACGTAGGTGGGAGACTGTTCTGGGCGAAGCGGTTCGTTATGACGTCCGAATAAGCGTTTGAACAATCTGCCGGAAGGACGACGTGCGAGTTCCGATTCTTCAATTACGGGTGCGCTTATTTCCTCGACTTTTGCGGGTTCCGAAGAAATCGAAGGCTCTTCCGGTTCCACGGTTTGTTCGGATTCTGTGGAAAATGCAAAAACAGAATCATCTGTTGCCGTATCCGTAGAAGATACTTCGGCAAACGCATCATAGGGGTCATTCGAAGATTCGATTTCTTCAAGGGAAGTAATATCTTCGATAACGGTTTCTTCTTCCGATGTAGTTACTCCTTCGTTCTCAGAAGAAAGGGTAGAAGAGGAATCTGATTGTTCTGCACTTTCTTTGGACAAAGTCAACTCTTCGGAATTGTTTTCTTTGGTGGCGTAAGCGGATTGCTCCGGCTCATCGGAATCGCCACGCTTACGTCGGGATTCCATAACGTAAAAGGAAGCAAATAATTTGACTGCTTTCTTCATATCGGGTTTCTCGACGTAAATCTTGTACGCATTCTCGCGCATAGAATACTCATAGGAACCTTCCATACCCTGTTCGTGCATGTAATCGATAAACTTTTGTGCCGCATCTTCTTTCTGCAGTGCAAATACGGATACCGTCTCGACAGCGGGACCTTCCACTAGCGAAACATTACATTCGGAACAGATGGTAATACCTTTGGAATATTCCTCTCTGCAAATAGGACAAAAAGGCATTGTTCTCTCCTCCATTCATTGACCAAGCGTCAATATCATTCGTGATTTTTTCATATGTATCATTATATACAAAAATCACTGCGTTTTCAAGGAAAAACACAGTGATTATGCAAAAAAATAATATAATAAATTTGTGAACAATTATCCTTCGTACAGAGTGGAGTACAATTCTTCGGCCATATGTTCCAATAAGAGCGGGTCAGTATCGGGAAATGCAGCATCCAATTGTTCTTCGATATATTTCTGATAAAGCAAGAAGGTTTCTTCTTCGGATTCTGTGGCTACAACCTGAGATTCGATGGTTTCCTTGGTGAGGTTCATCGAAATCCAGTTTTTGATGTCGGCAATGGCTTCATTTTCTATCGTTGCTTCGTCCATACAACGGGAATAGTGACCTATGGAATATATGCCGAGTATAAGCAGAACAAGAAACACAACACCCATGACTACTTGAGAAAACAGAGTGTGTAATACAACCCATACTCCAAGGTAGCTAAGAAGTACAAGACCTAATCCTACAACACCGAAGGCGATTAGCATGATGCCGGTGCTGAGCGTGTCTTTTGCACGATATTCCGCAGAGGTATAGGTGTTATTGCCACGAGTTCGGATGTTGGCGGTGGTCATAGAAGAAACGGATTCTTCTTGGAAGAGTTCCTGCATAAAGTCGTCTTCTTCGCCTTGGTCGGAATCATCCTCCGAATCGTCGGAATCGACATTTTCGGAATCATGGAGAGAATCCAACAAATCTTCCCCGGGAGCGGAAACACTTTCTTCGGTGATTGCAGAAGCATTGTTTAGAAGATCCTGTGCTTCGGAAGGAGAGAGGTTGTCTGCATTCTTCCTTCCTACTTCCACGGAGATCAATACCGCATAGGCACGCTTGACACGTTCTACGTCTCTGGGAGAAGCATAGAGTTCATATTCGCCGGTCTGTGTGTTCTCATTTACAACGGTTTTGATCTTTGAATATTCCAAATATTCGAGAAAACGATCCAATACACGCTTGCTCTTGTACGTGTATACTAATGTCATATCGATATAAGAAATGTTATCCACAAGCTCTGCACCGCAATCGGCACAGTGGGTAATACCGACTTCGTATTCATTCTTACAATTCGGACAAAAAGGCATAATTACATCCTCCATTTATTGATTCTTATAAAATTATAATGCACAGATGGAAAAATGGCAAGAAAAAAACATAGGCAAAACGGGAAGTTTGTGTTATTCTAAAAGAAATGCAATGACACAGAGATTATGGGAGGATTCCATGAATAGGCTGGCACTTTCAGATGAAATATTATTGCAGGTAGAGAAGCCTGCACGCTATATTGGCGGAGAGATTAATATGGTTCGTAAAAATCCCGCGGATGTGGATATACGATTTTGTATGTGTTTCCCCGATGTATATGAGGTGGGCATGTCCCATCTTGGTATTCAGATCATTTATGATATGCTGAATCGTAGAGAGGATACTTACTGCGAGCGTGTATATTCACCCTGGGTGGATTTGGACAAGGTGATGCGAGAGAAGAACATTCCACTTTTTGCGCTGGAGTCACAGGACCCGGTGAAATGTTTTGATTTCCTTGGAATAACACTGCAGTATGAGATGTGTTATACAAACATTTTGCAAGTGCTTGAGTTGTCCCAAATTCCGCTTCGTTCGAAGGATCGAGGTGAGGAAGATCCCATTGTTATTGGTGGCGGTCCTTGTTCCTATAATCCGGAGCCCATTGCGGATTTCTTTGATTTTTTCTATATCGGTGAGGGCGAGACCGCATACGATGAACTTCTCGACTTATACAAGACCAATAAGGCAAATGGTGGAACAAGGGCAGAGTATCTTCGTAAGGTGGCGCAGATTCAGGGAATGTATGTACCTTCTTTGTACCGCGTAAGTTATCATGAAGACGGGACGATTTCGGATTTTGCCCCGATTTATGAGGACGTGCCTACACGTATTAAGAAGCAAGTTGAGATGAACCTCAGTGATACGGTATATCCGGAGAAACCGTTGCTTCCGTTTCTTAAAGTGGTTCAGGATCGCGTGGTTTTGGAGATTCAGCGAGGCTGTATTCGAGGTTGTCGTTTCTGTCAGGCGGGTATGATTTATCGTCCCATTCGAGAGCGTAATGTGGAATTTCTGAAGGACGTGGCGGAGAAGATGCTTGCCTCTACGGGGCAGGATGAGATTTCTTTGAGTTCTTTGAGCTCCAGTGATTATTCGTGTTTGCCGGAGCTTGTGTATCATTTGATTGAACAATACAAAGAGAAGATGGTGAATATTTCGCTACCATCCCTTCGTATCGATGCATTTTCTCTGGATGTTATGAGTAAGGTGCAGGATATCAGTAAGAGCAGTTTGACGTTTGCGCCGGAGGCCGGAACGCAACGTATGCGTAATGTTATCAATAAGGGATTGACAGAAGAAGATATACTTACGGGAGCAGGTAAGGCGTTTGCCGGCGGATGGAATAAGGTAAAATTATATTTCATGTTGGGTCTTCCTACAGAAGAGGCGGAGGATGTGCGCGGTATTGCGGAACTGGCGGAAAAGATTGCGGAAGAATACTATCAGATTCCGAAGTCAGAGCGTAACGGTAAGGTAAATATTAACGTCAGCACTTCGTATTTTATTCCGAAGCCTTTTACGCCTTTTGCTTGGGCACCGATGATTACAAAGGAGACATTTTTGGAGCGTCAGCGTCTCTTGCAGTCATCCATTCGTGAGCAGTTGAATCAGAAGAGTATTGCTTATCACTGGCACGATGCGGAGACCAGTGAGTTGGAGGGCATCTTGGCAAGAGGTGATCGGAAGCTCTGCGATGTTATCGAAGAAGTGTATCGACGCGGTTGTATCTACGATGCTTGGACAGAGCATTTTCGATATGATGTATGGAAAGAGGTTATGGACGAGTACGGCGTAACCGTGGAATTCTATAATACACGAGAGCGTAGTAAGGAAGAGGTTCTTCCTTGGGATCATATTGATATTGGTGTGTCTCGAAACTTCTTATACAGAGAATATGAGAAGGCAAAACGTATGGAGATTACACCGAATTGTCGCCGAAAATGTGCCGGTTGCGGTGCGGCAACCTTCGGTGGTGGCGTATGCACGGAAGAACGTTTGCCGGATGGCAGTAGCGTAAATTATGACGGAAAGGATACAGGTGTGAACGGATGAGAGTAAGAATACGTTTTGCAAAGTTCGGTAGACTGCGCTTTTTGGGGCATCTGGACGTAATGCGTTATATGCAAAAGGCATTTCGTAGAAGTCCGTTGAAACTATCTTTCAGTGAAGGGTATCATCCCCATCCTATTATGAGTTTTGCGCAACCGTTGTCACTGTCTCTGACCAGCGACGGCGAATACTTCGACGTGGAATTTGATGAGAGATATGAGGCGGAGTATATATACGAGGAATTGCAGGCCACCATGTGCGAAGACATTGCCATTACGAAAGTTGCGATTCTGCCGGATTACATTCCTCATCAAAAGAAGGTGACGGGAATGTCCTTGATTGCCGGTGCTACGTACGTATTGGAACTCCGTGAAGGTGTGGATGAGGATTTCTCGGCTGCCTTGGAGCGTTTGGTAGCGACAGAGCATTTTCCTTTGATGAAGAAGACGAAGAAAGGGGAGCGTGAGTGCGATGTACGTGCCGGAATTCATGGCATTTGGAGATACGATGAGAAGCTTACTTGCCTGTTTGATGACGGAGCATTTGAGCTAAATGAAGCCATTGCCGAAGAAGGTTCCAGACATAGTATGCACAATCCCGGGGCATTTCGTATTGTAGTTGCATTGGATGCGGGGAGTGAGAACAACATTTCCACGGAATTGTTCATTGAAGCATTGTGTAAGGCAGGAGACATTTCGTATCGACCACTTCTGTTCTATGTGCATCGCATGGACTTGTTCGGTTGCCCCGAGGAAGGACGAATGGTACCTCTATGGAAAATGGGTTGATTGTATACCGTGACGGCAAGGGTATATATACCGCCGGATTTTATAAGGACAAACTACATTCCGTAAGCGCATGCAAAGCACAGGATACTAGGTATCTACCGGGTAGCATTTGGATGGGGCGCGTTGAGAAAGTAGTTCCCGGTATTCATGCTGCATTTGTTCGGGTAGATGCAACCGGAGATAATTGGTATCTTCCTTTTGATAAGCTGAAATGCGGTTTAATTAAACAGACCCACGCGGATGGGAAGTTGCATGCCGGAGATGAAATTGTCGTGCAGATGGAGCGCGAGGCGGGAAAAAATAAACCTGCAACAGCAGTGGCAGATTTCTCCCTTACCGGCGTGAATGTTGTGTTAATGCACGGCAAGAAAGGAATCTATTTTTCTTCAAAGATTGAGTCTCGCGAGT
The DNA here is from genome assembly GCA_045546575.1 of Lachnospiraceae bacterium. Classification (GTDB taxonomy): domain Bacteria; phylum Bacillota; class Clostridia; order Lachnospirales; family Lachnospiraceae; genus ISDg. The sequence goes on from JAZQDC010000005.1 coordinate 160,745, forward strand.
TCGGAAAACTGTGGGGAGAGCGGTTGGATGCGTATAAGGATGGTCCATTTGCCATTATGCTTCGAACCAATTCCGTGTATGCTTCGGAAGAAAGTATTCTGCGGGAGCTTTCCTATCTGGAGAAAGAGTACCGACGAATCGTTGATTCCTTCTCTTCTCGAAATATGGGACATTGTCTGTACGCAGGATTGCCGACGTATCTGTGTGAGATGCGAGATGCTTACGCGCATACGGTAGAGGAGTATGTTACTGACGATGAGGTAATATATGAGGAGATGAAGGAGTTTCTGCATTGTTATCGACCGGAGCAGGAGCATTTGTTGCGTAAGTTTGACGCATCCATGATAAGCTTGGCGGCCACCTATGGCATGAGTGCAAAGCTGAAGGAGTTGCAGTCGAAGCGAGTATGGCTGAAGAGCGGAGCTTACTTAGTCATTGAGTACACGGAGGCTCTGACCGTTATCGATGTGAATAGTGGCAAGTCAACGGCGGGAAATAAGCTTGGCAAGGAAGGTTTCCTTGCATGTAATCTTGAAGCTGCAGAGGAGATTGCAAGACAACTTCGACTTCGAAATATTTCCGGAATCGTAATTGTAGATTTTATCGATATGAAGGCGCCGGAAGACCGTAAGGCGTTAATGGATGCCATGCGTGAATATGTCAGTGCGGACCCCATACGGACAACGGTTGTGGATATGACGCGGTTGAACCTTGTGGAACTCACTCGTATGAAGAAGAAACGTCCTCTCTACGAAGAGTTAGCGGAACTGGCGTAGATGCAACGAAAATGCGAAAAAATAATTGCATTTTCGTGAAAAAATACTTGACATCATTTATGTTGACATGATATCATATGTGAGTATGCCGCACAATGGGGTTCCGAAGTATGAGAGCAATCTCATCACCGTAATTGGCGAGTAATGATAATAGGAGGTGCCAATATGTACGCAATTATTGCAACTGGTGGTAAGCAGTACAAGGTAGCTGAAGGCGATATCATTAGAGTAGAGAAGCTTGGTGTAGCAGAAGGCGAGACCGTTACGTTTGATCAGGTTCTTGCTGTTAACAATGGTGAGCTCGTAATCGGTGCACCGAATGTTGCTGGTGCAACCGTATCTGCAACTGTTCTTGGTGACGGTAAGGCTAAGAAGGTTATTGTTTACAGATACAAGAGAAAGAGCGGATATCATAAGAAGAATGGTCACAGACAGCCGTTCACTCAGGTTAAGATTGAGAAGATCAATGCTTAATATTCCGCATAAGATTTGGCGGTGAGTATTTATGATTCAAGTGTCTTTTCGAAAGAAAGATGGTAAACTGTCCGGATTTTCGTGCGTGGGTCATGCAGGGTATGCCGAGGAAGGTTACGATATCGTATGTGCCGGTGTTTCCGCGCTGGTGATTAACGCGGTGAATTCCCTGGAGACGTTGACGGAAGATCAGGTTTCTTGCAAGGAATCCGATGGTGACGTACAGTGTGATATTATGACACCCATAAGTTCGGCAGGTGAGTTGCTGTTGCAATCCTTGCAACTGGGACTCAGTCAGATTGAGGAAGATTGCGGTTCTCAATTTGTACATGTAACTATAGTAGATTAGCTTATACACGTTTTTTAGGAGGTAATGGTCATGTTGAAGATGAACCTTCAGTTATTCGCTCATAAAAAGGGTGTTGGTTCCACTAAGAACGGTAGAGATTCCGAGTCTAAGAGATTGGGTGCCAAGAGAGCAGACGGTCAGTTTGTTAAGGCAGGCAATATTCTTTTCAGACAGCGTGGTACCAAGATTCATCCCGGAGTAAACGTTGGTCGTGGTGGCGACGATACCCTCTTTGCATTGGTTGATGGAACTTTGAGATTCGAGACTAAGGCTAAGGGTAAGAAGCAGGCTAGTGTTTATCCTGTTGCTGAATAATTAGAGATTATGGTTGCCCTGATGTTTGCAGAACATTTTGAACGTGGTTTGTCCCATTCTGAGTGAAATGCAACGTCAGGGCTTCTTTTTTTGCTTATATTCCATACATAATACAAGGTTATAGTTGAAATATTAATCATTAATGGTGTAAAATACATAAGTAAGCAACACAGGTAAGTTAATGATTGCATTTCGATTTGGAGGAATGAAATGTTTGCAGATACAGCTACAATATTTATTAGTTCCGGCAATGGTGGTGACGGTCATGTAGGCTTCCGCCGTGAGATGTTTGTTGCCGCAGGTGGGCCAAATGGCGGTGATGGTGGCCGTGGCGGAGATTTGATCTTTGAAGTGGATGAAGGATTGAATACGTTAAATGAATTCCGCTATGTGCGCAAATATCGTGCCGAAGATGGACAGAACGGTGGCAATAACAATTGTTCCGGTCGTGATGGCGAGGATATGGTTATACACGTTCCTGAGGGAACCGTTATCAAAGAAGCGGAATCCGGCAAGGTTATTGCAGATATGTCTCACGAGAATCGACGTGTCGTTGTATTAAAAGGCGGACGTGGTGGTAAGGGCAATCAGCATTATGCAACACCGACTATGCAGGTTCCGAAGTATGCACAGCCGGGTCAGAAGGGAAGAGAACTGAATGTCATTCTTGAGCTGAAGGTAATTGCGGATGTGGGATTGGTTGGCTTTCCTAACGTAGGTAAGTCCACATTTTTATCCCGTATTTCCAATGCGAAGCCCAAGATTGCAAATTATCATTTTACAACGTTGAATCCGAATCTGGGTGTTGTAGATCTGGAAGGAACCAATGGCTTCGTGGTAGCCGACATTCCCGGCTTGATTGAAGGTGCTTCAGAGGGGATTGGATTGGGACATGAGTTCTTGAAGCACGTGGAGCGTTGCAAGGTAATTATTCACGTTGTTGATGCTGCTTCCACGGAAGGCAGAGATCCTGTGGATGATATTCGTAAGATTAATACGGAACTGCAACGTTATAGTGAAGTGTTGGCAAGTAAACCTCAGATTATTGCCGCTAATAAGATGGATCTCTTCTCTGAAGAGGAACGTCAGATTGCACTGGAATTGATGCATGATGAGCTTGGTGAGGAAGTTACCATTATTCCGATTTCGGCGGTTAGTGGATTTGGTGTGAAGGAGTTGTTGTATGCCGCATATCATATGCTACAGCAGATCGACGAGACGCCCATCATTTTCGAGAGAGAGTATTTTCCCGAGACATTGGATGCTGCAGAAGAACCGTATACGGTGGAATACGATCCGGACGATTGCATGTACGTTGTGGAAGGACCGCGAATTGAGCGTATGCTTGGTTATACGAACTTGGATTCGGAGAAGGGATTTGAGTTCTTCCAGAATTTCTTGAAGACTAATGGCATCTTGGAACAGCTTGAGGCATTGGGAATTCAGGATGGTGATACAGTACGTATGTATGGATTGCAGTTTGATTATTACAAATAATCGGAAAACGATTGACCGCAGCTTTGTATTGTCGTCGGACTTTCGAGCGAAGATATATATATTTGAAGATCTTATATCAAATAGTTGAAGCAATATCAACTAGTTAGGAGGAAGCATGACAAGTAAGCAAAGAGCCTATCTCAAAGGTCTTGCCATGAAGATTGAACCTATTTTTCAGATTGGGAAGGGAAGAATTACTCCTGAGCTTACAGAGGGAATTCGCGAAGCTTTGGAAGCAAGAGAACTTATTAAGATTAGTGTATTGAACAATTGCTTAGAGGATCCTAAGGAGTTGGCAACGGTACTTTCTGAGAGAACAGGAGCTGTTGTTGTTCAGGTGATTGGAAAGAAGATTGTATTGTACAAGGAATCCAAGACGAAGAAAAAGATTGAACTTCCCAAGTAACGCAAGGAACCATAGATGGAGGTAACTACGTGAAGATTGGAATATTGGGTGGAACCTTTGATCCCATACACAATGGTCATATTGAAGTTGCGTTAACTGCATTGCATCAGTTTGAACTGGACGAGGTGTGGTTGATGCCGGCAAAGTATCCGCCACACAAACAGCAGAAAGAGATTACCGGTGATCATCAGAGGATTACTATGTTGTATCTGGCAGTGGAAGAGCATCCGGAACTTCAGGTGAGCTTGTTTGAATATGAACGTCAAGAGTTGTCGTATACAGCAGATACTTTGCGGTTGTTGAAGGAACAGTATCCTGACGATGTGTTTTATTACATTATGGGTGAGGATTCGCTTAAGAGTCTCCCCAAATGGTATCAACCGCAGGAGATTGTACGTCGAGCGGTTATTCTTGTTGCGTCGCGAGAACCGGAATCGGATAGCGTTCGTAAACTGGCAAATATGCGAAGACAAGAGTTTGAAGCAGATGTACATGTGCTCAATGTTCCATGGAATCCCGTTTCTTCTACCGAGATACGTCGTAGGGTGGCGTGTTGTGAGGAGATTAACGATTTGGTACCGGAATCTGTAGGAGAATATATTCTTGAGCAAGGGCTGTATTCTGAAGAGTAATGTACGGATTCTGACCATTTGCGGATAGAGGAAGAGTTGCGAGGATAACAACGTATGAATGCAGAACAGATGAAGCAGTATCAAGAGTATGAGCGAACGATGCAGGAAGTGCTTCCCGCGAAGCGATTTGCCCATTCCAGGGGAGTTGCTTATACCGCAGGAGCATTGGCTATGTGTTATGGTGAAGATATGTATGCGGCAATGGTTGCCGGGATTCTTCACGATTGCGCCAAGCCATATACGGACCGAGAATTGATTGAACACTGCATACAAAATAATATTTGTGTATCCGATGTGGAATTGCAGATTCCGCATCTGTTACATGGCAAATATGGTGCGTTTCTTGCACATACCAAATATGGCATCAAAGATCAGACAATTCTTGATGCAATTGAGTTCCATACTATGGGCAGAGAGAATATGAGCGTTTTGGAGAAGATTATCTTCATTGCCGATTATATTGAACCTACCAGAACGCATGAACCGAATCCACCTTTGTCTGAGATACGTCGTCAAGCATTTGAAGACTTGAATAGATGTATCGTTACGATTATACGATGTGTGCTTGCTTATCTTGATCGAGAGGGTTGGTTAATCGGTGAAGAAACCATACAAACATTACGTTATTACGAAAGGATGGTATCCAATGAATAAAGAAAATGCAAAGAAGATGGCTTCAGTTGCTTACACAGCACTGGATGACAAGAAAGGCTATGATATCAAAGTAATCGATATTAGCGAGATCTCTCCGGTGGCTGATTATTTTGTAATTGCCGACGGTAGCAACGCATCACAGGTGGAAGCTATGGTAGATGAGGTAAGGGACAAGTTGCTACAGTTGGGTTATGAGCCGAAACGTATCGAAGGTGCACGAAACAGTGGTTGGATTCTTATGGATTATGGTGATATTGTAGTTCATGTGTTCTCTTCACAGGATCGCTTGTTCTATGATTTAGAGCGTGTATGGAGAGACGGTCAGGAAGTAACCAAAGAACAGTTGGACGCGTAATTATGCAAATGAATATTGAATCGAGCAGCCGGTATAAAGATATACCGGCTGTGTTTGTTATTATCTAAGAGAGATAGGAATAGAACCTAATTCTATCGATATAGGCGGAAGAGACCAATTACCTTGCCAAGAATCTCAACATTCTCAACAATAATCGGTTCCATAGTATCATTTTCGGGCTGAAGGCGATAATATCCGTCTTCCTTATAAAATGTCTTAACCGTAGCAGAATCATCAATCAGAGCAACTACTGTATCGCCATTCCTGGCGGTGGAGCAGCGTTCTACAATAATCTGGTCGCCATCATAGATACCCACATTAATCATACTATCGCCCTTAACACGGAGCATAAATGTCTCCGCATTGGGCATAAATTCTACCGGAATAGGGAAGTAGTTTTGAATCTGCTCCTCTGCAAGAATCGGAACACCGGCAGTAACGGTTCCTACCATAGGGACATTCACGATTTCACGACGAGTCAAATTAAATATATCATCAACAATCTCGATGGCTCTGGGCTTCGCAGGATCCCGACGAATATAACCGTTCTCCTCTAAAGTGGCCAAATGAGCATGTACGGAAGAAGTTGAACGAAGCTTAACTGCTTCACAAATATCACGTACAGAAGGGGGATATCCCTTGCTTAAAATCTGACTCTTAATATATTCTAAAATCTCTTGCTGTTTCGCAGTAATATTCTTAGGCATAAACATACTCCTCTCCAAAATGTATCGCTATATTTAGTATAGCACAGAAAATCAAAAGAAGCAAAACATTTGTTCGAAAATCTTGCACAAAAAACCGAACATATTTTCGGTAAAAATGATGAGAGAATACTAATTGACAAAAGAACATTTGTTCGCTATAATACAAAACAGAACGAATGTTCGGGGAGCACGAGCGATAACTGAGGTTGTACAGCAAAGGTATTTTGGTGAACCAAGTGCATATACAATTGTTTTTAGGAGGTACGGATGAAGAATTTATTTAACAAAAGTCGAAGTATGTTGGTTTTGGTTGTTATGAGTATTGTATTAATATGTTGTCTGTTGATGTTCTGCAATTTGAACAGAGCGCATGGTCAAACTGATAAGAAAAAGACGGTCACGTCGGTATATATTAGCGAAGGGGACAGTCTTTGGAGTATTGCTGATAAGTTCTATACCTCGGAATGCGGTGACATGAATGATTATATTGATGAAATTGCCGACACGAATCATTTGAACGGCGATACAATTCATGCCGGCAATTATCTTATTGTTCCGTATTATCGATAGGCATACGAGCGCTGCCGGGAAGTTTCCAACTGGCGATTGTTCCGGAAGCAATTGCACGAAATAGTCGATCCCGCACACCGGGAGCCTCTGTATTGATATTTTTTATTAGAGTTTTGATATCTTCACGTTTGGTATATCCATCGGCCGGACAAGGATTTTTAAATACCGGTAATGTGTATATATTTTGAAAGCCGACCACATCACATTCATTTACGTAGATTAGCGGTCGGATTAATGTAATATCCATTCGATCCAGATAAGTAACCGGCGCAAAGGTGTGGAACCTTCCTTCATAGATTAATGACATTAACATTGTTTCGATGACGTCGTCTTTATGATGAGCATAGGCAAGTTTATTGCATCCAAGGCGTTTTGCTTCATCGTTGAATGCTCCTTTTCGCATCTTAGCACACAGCGCACAAGGATTCGTTTCTTTTCGGATATTGAAGACTACCTCTGCAATTTCTGTGCGCACGATTTGAAGCGGAACATGCAATTGTTCACACAACTTATTGATTTCGCTGTAGTCAATATCGTATCCCAAATTTACCGAGATGGCAATTAATTCGAAGTTCTTAGGATAGAAACGTTTTAAACCTGCAAGTGCGTGCAGTAAAGTCAAGCTGTCTTTGCCGCCAGAGATTCCGATGGCAATCTTATCATTTTCTTGAATCATTCCATAATCATCAACAGCTTTTCTTGTATAACTCAGCAATTGTTGTAGTTTCATAACATACCTTCCAAAAGCAATTATTTAGACATTTTCATGTAGATTGATTATATAGCATAAGTGTTGTTTTTTCAAGGTACAGTATTTTAAACTGATGGCCGAAAAGTACTGGATTATTATATGGGAACATGATAAAATGATACCAAGGTATTTGGAGGTGACACGATGAATATTCATGTTCAGAAGATTGGAAATGAGATAAAAAAGAATATCAAAGGGAAGGACAGTATTATTAGTAAGGTGTTATGTTCTATGTTGGCCGGTGGACATATTTTGCTTGAAGATATTCCCGGGGTAGGGAAGACAACGTTGGCCGTATCTATTTCGAAAGCGATGTCTTTATCATATAAGCGAGTTCAGTTTACACCGGATGTAATGCCTAGCGATATTACCGGTTTCTCTATGTACAATGTCGGTACCCATGCGTTTGAATATCATGAAGGCGCAGCAATGTGTAACTTGTTATTGGCAGATGAGATTAATCGTACGTCACCGAAGACACAATCTGCGTTGTTGGAGATTATGGAAGAAGGGCGCGTGACTGTAGACGGAATTACGAGGTATGTGCCGGCTCCATTCTTAGTTATAGCAACCCAAAATCCTTTCGGTTCTGCAGGAACGCAGCGCTTACCGGAATCGCAATTAGACCGTTTTATGATTCGTTTGTCTATGGGATATCCCAATCATGAAGCGGCTGTAGATATACTAAAGACGGATAGTGTGGACAATGAAATACAGCCTGTAATCTCTGCAGAACAGTTAATTTCCCTACAAGAAGGGGTAAAAGCAGTTTATGTTGATGATGCAATTTATGAGATGATTGTTAATTTTACAGAAGCCACAAGAACATCGGAGTATATTCAACTTGGGTTGAGCCCTCGTGGCAGTAAAGCTTTGCTTCGTATGGCGAAAGCACAGGCCTTGATTTTGGATAGAAGCTTTGTGACTGTTGAAGATGTTCTTGCTAATTTATCTGCGGTCGTTTCTCATAGACTTGTTTTAAATTCCAAAGCAAAAGCAAAGGAGCTCGAGGTGGATCACATTATCAAAGGTATTTTGAACGAGATTCGTGTACCTAAGGTATAGTGTGATACGATAATGATATGATACGGAAAGGAGAATTACATGAAAGATCAAGTGCTTGCATTTGTAAAATACGGCATCTTTCTTGCTGTAGTTCTTTTTTTGTATATGTTTAATTTTCATCCTGTGACATTAATGTTATTATACGGTGCGGTGTTTTTTCCAATCGCTGAAGTTATAGCACATCGCCTTTTAGGAAGAATGATTGAAGTGTCCGTAGCCTTTCCTGAAGTCTTATGTGATCGTAATCGTACAGTACATATGTTACTTAATATTAAGAATAAATCATGGTATCCTCAGATCCGAGTTGTTGTACGATATAAGATTGCAGACATTTTTTCTGCAAACGATTATGTGCACGAATATGCATTTATGGTGGGCGCATACAAAACCGAGGAGTATCAAGTCCCTATGCATTTTGCGTATTGCGGAATCTTTCAGGCGGAAGTCTGCTCAGTAACTTCATGGGATTTGTTACATTTTTCGAAGATGGAGATTCTACCGGAATCATACTCTGAAATCGTTGTTATGCCGATGAAAATCGAGTTGAACAATGCTTTGAAGGAACTTCGTGGGAGTTTAGATGAAGAAGAATGGATTGAGTTAGCTCAGAAGGGTACAGATCCGTCAGAGATTTTCGAACTACGTACATACCAACAAGGAGATCGTCTTAATACAATTCATTGGAAACTCAGTGCAAAAGAATCGGAATTGATCGTTAAGGAGTTTGGTGATGTGACCGGAGAATTGTATCGGATGTATGTGGATCTTTCATACAAAGATAATCGTCAAAAAGATTCATTTTTTGATTTGTTGTATTCGGTTTGTAGCGAACTGTGTCGAAATCATATTTATTTCTCTGTTTGTTGGAGAAGCAACAACAAAGATACTGTTCAAACATATTTGATTAATAAAAGTGAAGATATTTTAAGTGTATTAATATCGTTGTTTTATGTGGAGCCCGTAACAGAAAATCTTATGCCGACTATGATGACGGACATACAACGTCAGAATGTTTTGATATTGACTACGAAATCCTATAAGAAGGATAGTAGATTTCGATTGGTCGCAAATAATAATAATCTTGCGCGACTATATGAATATAATGATCAGTAGATTAATGGGAAACTATAATTACATGTTGTGTGCACATGGTAGTAATTGCTACTTGGAAATGAGAAAGTGTCTATGAAGTTTGCAAAACGCGAGAAACAATTAAATGACTTTGCAACTGATTTTTGTGCAGAAACCGGAATTGCATTAGAAGATATGCGTAAGACGATAGTGACGGGTAGAGATCGTTTTGTTGCATGTATAATACGTGCAATGATTATTTTCTTATGCACTTTTGGGGCTACAGGATTGTTTGTATCCAGTTTCGATTTGCCGTGTTACATGTGGATTTTATGTGTTGCTTGTCTTGTTTTATCGGTTCTTGTTTCACTGCTATATTACAACAAGATTGTGTTCAATGTGGGCTATATTACATTCTTTTTTCTGTTTTGTATTGTGGCATTTTTTCTTCTTGTTTGGGCAAATAGCGGAATCAATGCGATTATGAATGTCTTAATGGAGGCTGTGGATGAGAAATTAAACCTCGATGGTGTTCGTCAGTATAATGAAGAGATTGAAAACAGATACCTATCGATTACTTCGTGTTTATTTTTGATTAATGGCTTAGGTGTATGTTTTTTAAACTCATTGATTTCCGGGTATCGTAGCACAGGCATGGTTTTTTTGCAGATGGTACCTGTAATTCAGATTTGTATGTACTTTGATAAAACGCTGAATTATTTTTATCTTGGAATGATCGTTCTTGGCTGTGTTGTTTTGCTAGTTCTTCAACGTAGCAAACGTTTCAATATATCATTTGAGAAAAATATTATATCGGTCAGTGCTAAGAAGAAGGTTGTATCGTATGGTTCCGTAGGTGGATTGCATGCTATTTTCGAGACAATTAAAAGTGCAATTCCTATGGCGATTTTGATTTATTTGATATGTGGTGTAATGGTATTCTTGACACCGGGATCTCTTAAGAGCAACTATAGCTCCTGGAAAGATGCGACGGATCCATATATAGAAGAGTTTGCAATCAACGGAATTTTTTCGTATTTTAATCAGTACTCGGCGACCGGTGGTATGAGCCATGGTCGTCTGGGCGGTGTTCGCCAGATTACCATGGATTTTCAAACGGATTTGATTGTCACATTTGTTCCGTATTCATACGATACGTTGTATTTGCGTGGTTATGTAGGAGAGATATATGGTGATAATCAATGGGAACAAATCGAATCGGGTCATAGAATTCTTATGGGGGAACCCTATAATTTTGACGATTTTGAGAGCTTGGTAAATAAAGAAGCGATCATTTTAAATCGTCTGTACGAAGAAGGAAAGTATTACACAGCAAAAGCTACGTTCCAGATTAGAAACGTAGATGCGAATACAAACTATTGCTATTTTCCGTATTACTCTATGGTTTCTGCCTCGACGTTTGGATCAAACAAGTATTATGAATACTATGGAGATATTATTAAGGGCGGAATTCAAAGTGGACGAGTTTATACGGTGGATTATTTTCCTCTGTTTAATAATGTATATGTGCAGGAGAAAGATGAGGCTGAATTAAGATACCGTCGATATGTATATGATGTGTATTTGGATGTTCCGGAGAATCTTCGAGAATTGATGGATGATATTTGCGATAAATATGTGCAGTCAGACGATGTGGAAGAGATAATTCTTGATATTCAAAGATATTTTTATGAGAATTATATGTATTCCTTAAATCCCGGGATTACCCCGCGCTATAGAGATTATATTGAGTACTTTGTTAATAAGCAACATAAAGGGTATTGTGCTCATTTTGCAACAACGGGAGCAATGCTTTTGAGAAACATGGGAATACCGGCACGTTATGTTGAGGGGTATGTTATTGACATCACTACATTGGAAGATGCGGATATCGTAGATTATGAGTGGAATGCGTGGTATGATGGTTACAATGAACTAATTGTTGAGGATGAACAAGACGCAGCGGCATTGAGCGTTGAGATATCTGATGCCGGTGCACACGCATGGGTAGAAATCTATGTAGATGGCTTTGGTTGGGTTCCGGTAGAATTTACTGTGGCTCGGCAGGAGAGTAGCAATGACGACAGACAGAGTTTTTGGGAACGCTTTGGCGATCTTGTAAGCGGAAATAATAATGATGCACGTGGACCTATCGAAAGCATTGCCGCACAACTTGAAGAGTCTGCACCTGTTTTGGTTGTTGTGTTTGTAATTGTCATTTCTATGATTGTACTTTTGTTACTTGTACGAATTGGATATGGTAAGTGGCAGCTATATTGGCTTCCGAACCAGCGGCGGTTGGTACTACAATATCATGTAATATCTACATTGCTAAAACAGTGTGGAATTGCACAGGAGCATAATATTTATCATCATCGAACCATGCAGTATTGTATCAACGTTCTTGATTTGTCGAGAGATATCATACGATATTACATTCAGTTAGTAGAACAAGCGAGTTATAGTAACAAAGTCTTATCAAATGAACAGTTGAACAAGGCAACTGAGATTTACCGAAGTATTATTCTTCGGTGTGCTACAAAAATGAGCTTCTTGAAGAGTTTATGGATACGCATTCGGTACTAAAGAGGACAAGGCATATCACTGAATCCAATGATACTGATTCGGTGATATGCCGGATTGTATAATATTGAATTTTAATCTTTTCGTAGATGCACTTTATCTTTGGCAAATCGGCGGCGTTCTTCCTCGATTGCGGCATAGTGTCGACGGGTGGTATTGACATCTTTGTGTCCAAGAACATCTGCTACCAAGTATATATCACCTGTTTCACGATATAGTGCGGTTCCGTATGTGCTTCTTAACTTATGGGGTGTAATTTTCTTGAACGAAACGGATGCAGTGGCATATTTTTTAACCAGGTTTTCTGTGGCGCGAACTGTAATTCGTCGCATCTGGGAGGAGAGGAACAGAGCCTGTTCATGGCCTTCCTTTGGTGCTTGAAGTTTACGGTGCTCAAGATAATCTAAGAGTGCTTCGCGGACTTCATTGCCAAAATATACATATGCTTCGGAACCACCTTTTCGAGTGACTTTTAGGCGGTCGTTGTTGAAATCTAAGTCCTGTAAATTCAACCCAATGCATTCGGATACACGAATTCCTGTTCCTAGCATTAAGGTTATGATTGCAAGATCCCTTAATTTGTTCTTTTCGTGAAATGCAGCTTGTCGCTTAGTGCCTGCAAAGCCATATTCAACGCAATCCAATAAATCCGCAGTTTCATTTTCGTCCAGACGAACGATGGCCTTTTCGTGTAGTTTTGGCATGGATACTTGAATTGCCGGATTTGCACTGACTGCATGATTCCTGTACATATAATTATAAAATGATCTAAGTGAAGAAATCTTGCGTTTAATTCCGCGTTCGGTATTGGTGATTGTATGACCATCTTTAGTATAAACCTTAAGGTATTCTAGGTAATCCTCAATGTCATAGGACGTCAATTCGGACAGGATATCGATTGGAACTTGATTTGTTGTTTTCCCGGTCAGCAAAGGATTGTTGTTCACTAAGAATTCAAAAAATACTTTCAAATCAATCGCATATGCAATTCGTGTGCGCGGTGCGGTTGTATGTTCAATTCCTCGAAAAAAATTGTCGCAAAAGGACGGAAGTTCTTTTCGAAGTTCTCTAAGTCGAAGTTCATTGGCGGTGGCTAATTGTTTTTGGTATGTTTGTTTTGAAATATCCAATATGAATACCTCCGTGTTTGTCAAAAAAAATTAGGTCCATAAGAAAAGTCTACAATCTTAATTATACAGGATTATAAGCGAAAAATCAATACATTTCTTCGTTAAACTTGCGTTTAGCGAAGAAATCTATATAGATTCTTTTCTACTCTTTTGAATGAATGTGTCTCTATTTTTACTCGTATGCAATTGGATTTCGAATATAAAAAGGCAAATTGTATGTGAACAATTTGCCTTAAGTAATCATATTCGATTTGTGATTTTTTAATTACAATAGTCGACGATATTGTGTATCTAATATCTTGCGTAATTCTCGAATTTCATCGGGACCTAGTCTCTCTGCAGCCAAATAGTCTTTGAAGAAATTCAGCAATTCACCACCGAACAATTTTGTTAACAATGCCTTTGCTTCAATCTTTTGAATCTCAGCCTTAGTTACTGATGCTTTGCAAATAAACCCGGGTTCTTCGCGAGTAATTGCTCCTTTGTCAATCAAACGCTTGATTACGGTGTAGGTCGTGTTCTTTTCCCAACCGATATAATCCTTGATAATCTTAGCGATGTCCTTGGCGCTTAGACTCTGGTTGGACCAGAGAAGCTCCATAACATTCAATTCACCCTCATGTAACCTTATATCACTCATCTCTTAAAACCTTATCCTTATATGTATTACTAGCGCAATAAAAACGTTATACCATGCGAAGACTTCGATTGTAGAACATAGAAAAACAATAAGTCTAGCGCTGTAGTACAACGATGTATATAAATTCTACTATGCTAGAACCAACTTGTCAATGATAAAAATGTTGATTTTCAAGTCTTTTTTTCGAGACTAGTGTTTCTTCAAAAGCGAAATACTGTATATTGTGGTCGGCGTTTTTCGTTATAGTTTCGCCATGGTTGAGTTGCCAAATGGTAACATGCTCTTCTACTTCGCGAAGCGTAGAAATTGTTCGCGAGCGTATCGGTGGTTCCTCCGTTAGGATTACAAGTTGTTCGCTTTTTGAAAAATACGGGGCATAGAAATTTCGTGAATATCGCCAAGGAGTGATGCTATATTCGTTAGTGTGCAATGTAATATAGAGATAATTTTGGTACATTGCAACCGGTAGTCCCCCACTCTCCTCGTCCAAAACATAGAACATATCGTAATCGTTGCATAGGTAGCGCAACATCCCACAGTCGGTCGGTTCAAAGCGATACAAATCTCCATTTTGCATATACACAGGAAGTAACAGGCCCAGTTGTACTAAGAAATGAATTTCGTCTATGTAATCATTTAATGCAGTTCCCTTGCGTATATATGCCGGACGAAATGGTTGGGCATAAGCATCGGAATAACGCCGAATATATTGAATAATCTGTTCGATGCGTTGCATACTTAAATATTCAGGCAAATCGTTTGCTATACGATACCAAATGCATGAAAATATCATGTTATGTATGCTACGAATTGCAGAAAGGTCTGTTCGATTATTGCAATATCCAAGAACTGCACCCGGAAAGCCACCTACCAAAAGATAGTCATGAAATAACTCTTGAAGTTCGTTGCAAATCAATTCGGGAAGTGCTTCCGAACGATGGACGTGCTCTTGAATAATAGTTCGATACCAATGATGACCTGTGGCTTCGAGAAACTCTTGGAAACTCAAAGGACACAACGGAACAAGCCGAATAAGAGGTGGATCCATCAACGGCATAGGGAGTTGTGTTAAATAATCGGCTCTTGCAGTGGCGGCCAGAAACTTGTCCGGCAAGGAGGTTTGAAGCAATGGCACGATATCTTCTTTGAGACATTCCAAACCATCAAATATAATCAGCGTCTGTGATAAATCTTGAGGAGAAAGATGAAGAAACTCACATAAAAATGAGTCTAGTCCCTTGGCGTTTTTACCGTTGTTAAGACACTCTTTGCATTGTTCAATATGTTCTTGCAAAGCTCGATAAAAATCACGATCGGTAATCAGGTCGCATGAAATATAGCTTCCTCGATATTTCTTTGCAAGCTCTTGCAAGAGATATGTTTTCCCAACACAAGGTAAGCCATAAATAATAATCTTCTGCTTTGTGGTTTGTAATGTGTGAAGAATATCAGATGTTAAGTTGCGTTCCATAGTTCATACTCCTGCTCAAAAATCAAAATTGTTATATACGCAGTTTGGTTAATAGATCTTGGAAGTACTGCGGCAATGGTGCTGAAAACTCCATGTACTCTCCTGTTGAAGGATGAATTATACCAAGTACACCGGCATGAAGAACCTGGCCGCAGGTATGATAGGGCTGTTTGCTACTTCCGTAAACTTCATCACCTAATAGTGGATGATGAATGCTTGCCATATGAACTCGAATTTGGTGAGTGCGTCCGGTTTCTAATTGGCATTCTATCAGCGTATAGTTCCCTGTTAGAAATTCTAACACTCGATAATGTGTAACGGCTCGTCTTCCACTTTGAACAATGGCCATCTTCTTACGTTCTAGGGGGTGACGTCCGATGGGAGCGTTGATTGTTCCGTCTTCTTTGAGCTTGCCTTGAACAATGGCATAGTATCTTCGGGTAATACTATGCTCTGCCAATTGTTTTGACAACGCCAGATGGGCACGATCATTTTTGCAAATGACTAAGATACCGGTAGTGTCTCGATCAATTCGGTGCACAATTCCGGGACGTAGAGTTCCGTTGATTCCAGACAAATTGTCACCACAATGATGAAGCAGCGCGTTCACTAATGTGCCGGAAGCATGTCCCGGAGCGGGATGAACTACCATCCCTTTGGGTTTGTTGATTAGAATTATGTCATTATCTTCATAGACAACGTCGAGAGGAATATCCTCCGGGATGATATTCAGGGGTTCCGGATCCGGCATCTCAATGCACATAGTTTGACCGGAACTAACTTTATATCGATTTTGAGTAATTAAGACACCATCAAGACGAATTCGATGTTGCTCAATTAATTTTTGAGCATGACTTCTGGTAAGCTCGGAATCTAAAAGGGGAATTACCTTGTCGATGCGAAGTTGGTCGTGCTCTTTGTCAATCAAATATATCTGTTCCAAGAGAAAGTGCCTCCTATGATTCGAATGATGTAAAAAAACAAAGAGTCTGCAAGCAGACTCTCGCACCGCCATAACAATACTCTATAAAAGAGAATCATTTGGTATCTGTATGTTGTTCCGCTGTGTCAGGCTTCTTCTTCTCTGCGAAGAATGGAAAGAAATCAATCTCCTCTTCTTTGTAATAGAAGCAAAGGAGAAATGCCATAACAAATGCCGAAACAGTTACAAAAATATCTGCCACATTAAAGACCGGAAAATCAATTAGATCAAAACTGATAAAGTCAGTTACAAATCCGAAGATGACTCGATCAATAAAATTACCGATAGCACCGCTAATTATCAATAATAGTGTTAGATAAAGTGGTAAGAACCGTTTGGTATCGGGCATACGATAAATAACATAAAATATCCCGATAATGATTACCATAGAGATGATGGCAAGGACGTTATATTTCCCTTGAAACAGCCCCCATACGGCGCCACGGTTCTCAACATATGAGAACGAAAGCACGTTTTTGATAAGAACGATAGGATTGCCGGTTGCCAATACGTCTCTTGCCCATACTTTCGTTAACTGGTCGAAAATGATTAGTAACACAGGGAGAAAGGCCAGTTTCAATTTAATTTTATATGTTTGTTTCATTCTTATCAACGTTCTGAAGATATTCTGTATATGCTTCAAATTCCTTTACATTAATCTGGAACGGTTGGCTTGCAAGCAAATCCTTTTGAGAGTTCACCAGAGCCAAGAATTGTGCTTTGTAGGTTTCATATTGTTGCATCAAACGTAACGTTTGCTCATGAAGACGATAAAGCTCATTTGACGCATCTGACAATATAATCTGCGCTTGCGCACGAGCCTCCTTTTCGATAGAAGCGGCATTTTTCTCGGCAGCTCGCTTCGTCTCTTCTGCGGATTTCTCGGCAAGGACCAGGGCTTTGTGAAGTGATTTTTCCATGGACGAATAATATTGTACCCGATCATTGAGGATACTAATCTTATCCGTAAGCTCCATGTTCTGACGGTATAATGTCTCGTAATCCTTCTGAAGTTGTGCCCGAAAGCTGTCAACTTGAGACTTGCTATATCCTGTGGCTGAAGATTTAAAGGTCATATTCTGGATCTCAATAGGTGTAAGCATAAATGTGCCTCCGTATCATTTGAGAAAATATCGTATATAAGTATTGGGTTAACGATTAAATGTAGGTACACCAAAACCATCCTGCTTCAACAATGCAAGATAATCGCCGGACACATCGACGTCTCTGGGAGACAGGATGAAAATATATCCGGAAATCTGAAGAAGCTTGCCGTCTAAGGTGTATACGCAACCGGATACAAAATCCATAATACGCTGAGCCATAGAGAGGTCAAGACCCTCGAGATTTACGATAATAGGCTTGCCGGCCATAAGCATATCGCTAATATCTTGGGCATCTTCAATAGTATTGGGCTTGGATACACTAACCTCCATAAGAGATGCGCGACTGGGAGCAACATTTCTGTTCAAAGGTACGACCTTGTTATTGGTACTCTTTTGTTGCGTTGCTTGAGAAACGGGCTGTGCTGCTGCGGCAGTAGAGTTCATGGATGTTCCGTTCTGAAGACGATTGGCATTCGAACGAGCGGCAACACTGGAGTAGGACTCCTTGGGTGCTTTGTTTCTATCGCTGAAGCGTGTAGCAGATCCGGTATTTGCGGAGCGAGACGGCGCAGGAGTATATACGTCCTCCTCATCTTCTTCTACTGCATATCTCTGTTCGCGTTCACGCTGCTTCTGAGCTTTCTTGGCTTTCTTCTTCTGCTCACGTTCCTGCTCTTCGGCAACGTACTCTTCGTATTCATCATAATCGTCAAAATCAGAATCATCACTTAATTTGATTGCATCCAAAAAGTTCGAAAAAAATCCCATCGTAGTCTCTTCCCTTCTATTAATTATAATTTCGTTCGCCGAATAACTTGGTTCCGACACGAACGTGAGTTGCACCTTCTTCAATAGCAACTTCGTAGTCGCCGCTCATGCCCATAGACAATATATCCATACTGACATTATCAATGTTTTGCGCGGCAATGTCAACTGCTAATTGCTTCATTTTCTTAAAATAGGTGCGGTTTGATTCCGGATTCTCGGTATATGGAGCAACCGTCATTAGTCCGCAGATACGAATATGGTCAAGTTGTGCAAGTTCTTGAACCATGGGTAATACATTATCGGCAGTCAAACCGAACTTGGACTCCTCTTCTGCCATGTTTACTTCCAATAAGATGTCTTGACATCGACCTATTTTGGCGGCTTCCTTGTCAATCTCCATTGCAAGTGCCAGACTATCAACTGAATGAATCAAAGAAGCAACAGACAGTGCTCGTTTGACCTTGTTTTTCTGAAGATGTCCAATGAGATGCCAAATAATCGGTACATCGCCGAAAGCTTGAGCTTTCTCACACATCTCTTGAACTCGGTTCTCGCCGAAGTGACGAATACCTAACTGATAAGCCTCTTCAAGCAGGGGCAATGGTTTTGTCTTACTTACGGCGATGAGAGTAACACTTTCGGGGGCTCTTCCGCATCGCTCACAAGCAGATGTGATAGCGTCTTGAATCTCTCGAATTGCTTGTTCTAACATAATGGCCTCCTAGTATATAATCTCCAGTTCATCAATCTGTGTAGCGTCTTGAACAATATGGTCATATTCGTTGATACTCTGGGACATGCCTGCTTTTACAATACAATATTCGTTGCCATCATAAAGTCGCTCAATGCGACGGAATTGCGCATACCCTTTGTTGACGCAATAAACGCCTTCCAGTTTGCCGACCAAGGAAATCTGAAATTGCTCTTCTGAATTCATGTTATAAATGAAACTTCCGTACGTAAACAGATCTGTTTCCACATAGGCGTATTGTTCGTCTTGAAAGTAAATATCCGTAGCAATGAATTCGTACAAGGTCTCACCGGTATTCACATCGTGGGATAACTTAACAACACCGCTATCGGTGCTATTATCTCCTTTGGTCAAATATTCTACGGGAATTAAGTAAAATTCCTTCTCCACAATAGAAGAAACGGGAATCTTCAAACCATGCTCTGCCGACATATCGATGGTAATGTCCAGAAAGCGCATGTCGATGTAGCGAATAAGGTACTGATTCATATCTACTCGCGCAAAATAGCCACCGGCTGCTGAATAAAAATCCACCGGAAGGGTCAATGTCAAAGAATCCGTGTCGATAGTAAATGTTATCCTGGACTGAGAAGAAAGAGACTCATATTGTTCCTTCGACAGATTAATGATCATAGTCCATTTTTCATTGGTGAGTAGTTTATAAATGGTGCTACCGGCTTCTTTTAATTCACTATCAAAGAGATTCTCGCTTTCATAGCGGCTCTTGTCAAAGGTATCCGGAGTAACCTGCTCTACGGTAAGTCCGTCCAAGGTGTCGGAAAAATAAGAAACAATACCGGCCGAAGGAGCCTTGGATACCGTCAGAGAGGACGTTGATCCGGTGTTCTCTAAAATTTCATGAAGATTATCTAACAGATAGGAATCGTAGATGCTCTTCATGGTAGTACTCAAATCATCTTTTAGTGCATATAAATCACTGTAATCGGACATTGCATAATCCTTAGAGAAATCATTGATGTTGGCTTTAATATCAGCCACATCCGCTTCGGAAAGGGAATATTCAATATCTGCCCCGGAGATTAGTTCGTAAATCTGTCTGCTGTCATCAATGGAATAGATGGTCTCCGACCTTGCAACACGCTTGCCACTTCGACGATAGTAATTCACGTATCCCGCAATGTCTGTTTTTACGGCAGTTTCTTGTCGAACAATAACCGCTTCTGCTTGATTATTACCGGCAAGACTTTCTGCTTGTACTTCGTAAATTGATAGGTGTGTCTTATTAAAATATATGATAACAAATATTGCAACATACAGCGCAAATACCAAAAAGATAATGGTACCGATGTTAATGCGTGTAACCGCAGTGCTACGAGTTGTTCTTCGCGTAGATGCCACAATATCCCTCCTAACTTCAAATCATACTCAAATCAATTATACTCTATTTCATCAAAAATGAAAAGACATTTTCCCGAATTCGCAATAGAAACTTGAAAAAAGTTTTGCATATATTCTGTGTTTTTCGAACATACTACGATTGATAAATCAATTTGGAGGGTTGCACATGAAGGTTGTAGATTATATTGCACTGGCTTTTGTTATTGTTGGTGCGGTAAACTGGGGTTTGATCGGATTCTTTGGATTTGACCTGGTGCGTTTTTTATTCGGCGATATGACTCTTCTGTCTAGAATTGTCTATGCTGCAGTAGGTATCTGCGGTTTGTATAGTCTGAGTTTCTTCGGAAGGATTAACAGCGCAGATTGATGTTGGTCAAAGCAAGATGTATCCTACAAAGTATCTGCCTACAGATACTTGAGTTAGGCGCATTAAGACCAAAAAAAGCGTCGCTTGTAAATGCAGTTCATCTACGAGCGACGCTTATAATTCTGAAAATTAGAGCGCAACGATTACTTTAGACTTAACGACTTCGGATAACGTGTCGGCATTTGCGGAAAGGCTGATAATCATATCAACATTGAACTTCGTGGATACTACATCCAATTTCTCGATTACGCGATCAATCTCCGTAGAGCTCAATGCTGCAATCTTAAGAAAACTATCCAAATAAATCTTCTCCAAATCATGATCTTGAGAAATGATTCCGCAAATAAATCCAACAAATTCGGATGCGCAATCAATGCAGTAGTCGTTAACGTTAATCAAACGAACTTTGTTATTTAACTCATACATATGCTTGTTGCTTTTATCCAAATAAACGATGGTTCCCTTCGATGACAAAACATCGGAATTCACCTTATCCAGCAATATCTTCGTCTTCCCCTTACCTTTTTCACCTGCAATAATTTGTACCATTGTTGATTCCTCCTTAACGGTATTATTTTATATATTCATTATAGTACATAATGGATAAAATAACAACAGGGAAAGTGCATTTTCTTATAAAAAATTCATAATGGCATTGCTATTTGCAGTAGGTTGACATTAAATCATTCAATTTCGTATATAATTTTTCTTCTGTCTGTGCGTGATATACGCCAAGGATATATTCTGTGCCGGAAGCACCCTGTACATGAAGCATTAGGCAGTACCCCGCTTGATTGGTTGTACCGGTCTTACCACCGAGAATTGTAACGTCTTCCGGAAAGGAATAGTTACCTAATTTGAATTGATTTGTGGTTTCAATCTCGCGTACGCGCAATTCACCTTTGACGTTATAATATTCATACTCGGTACGACATATCTCCATAATCTCGCGGAAATCATCGTACTTCATACATTCCTGATATACGATGTACATGTCATACGGGGTGGTATAATGTTCTGCTTCATGCAGACCACTGGGGTTGATGTAGTTGGTATTGTTAATTCCGAGTTGAGCCATCTCCTGATTCATACGTTGCACAAATGCTTCCTCTGAACCTGACAGATATGTGGACAAGGCCAGTGCGGCGTTGTTGGCCGATGCTGTCAAGAGACATGCAAGCAAATTGTATACTGAAACTACGTCACCTTCGTTGAGCTCACATACCGATCCTCGTTTCATATTTGCCACTTCTTTTGAAATGGTTATGGTCTCATGGGAATTGCATTCTTTGAGTACAATCAAGGCTGTCATAAGTTTTGTAATGCTGGCAGGGTATACTCGGTCGAGCATCTCGGAACCGAACACCAACTCATTTTCCGTGCGGTTAATGACAAATACACTTCCACTTCGGTCGGGAAGTTCGCTGTCAAATACATAATCGGTAGCAAGCATATCCTCTGTGATGTCACAAATATACCATTGCGAAAGCAAGGGTGCAAATGTGGCGTCTACCATGGCACCTATATCTGCTTGGACAACGCTGTCCGCAGCCTTATAGTTGCCCAATAGCTCGGCATCCGAACTTTCGCAACCGGAAAGTGCGCTTGTCACCATAACAATACATAGCAACAAGGAAAAGAATCGTAAGCATTTGTTCTTCATAATCATATCCTCAAATTATTGTAGTTTGGCTTACACCGGGAAATCAAATTGGTACTTCTCTTCTGCCAAGGTAGATTTGTTCTGCATACCTACATTTAGCAAAATGCCTACATTCATCATGTTTGTAAGCAATGAACTTAGTCCCGAACTTAGGAATGGCAAGGGAATACCGGTGTTGGGAAGTAAAGCAATGACCACACCGATGTTTACGAAAGCCTGAAAAGCAATGGCAATGGCGATGCCGGAGGCTACTAACATCCCTAAGCGATCCTTGGCCTGCATTGCAATTCGAAAACTCAAAAAAACAAAGAGCAAGTACAGGAAAATGATCAAACAGCAGCCAATGAAGCCAAGCTCTTCTGCAATGGCACTGAAGATAAAGTCACTCTCTACAACCGGAACATAATTGGTTAATCGGTGGCTGGTATCTCCTATAATTAATTTTCCGAACATATTTCCGGACTCAATAGCCGCCATAGCGTTATTCTGCTGGTACATGAGATCCGGGTATTGCTCCGGATGCAGAATTGACAAAATACGATCTTGTTGCCATGGAGTTAATAATCCCTGAAAGTCTTGCTGTACATACCAAAACAGGGCAACAAAGGACGGTACACCGATAAGAATGGCCGGTACAACAATCTTGTAGGACAACCCGGCCAAGAATAACATGGCCAAAAAGGTGGCAATTAATACAATGCTGGTGGACAAGTCCGGCTGACTGAATACCAGGTATATGGGCACACCTGCAGTTGCGAATACAAGAACAAGATTCCAAAATGAATTCAATTTCTTGTCCAAAATACAAAACAGTTTTGCCAAAAAGATTATCAATACAATCTTGGAAATCTCGGAAGGCATGAATTCGAAACCTTGTCCGGCTTGTCCTCCACCACCAATCTTAATCCAGCGCTGGGCATCGTAATGCTTCCAACCGTAGATCAATGGGAACATGTCATAAGTGACATATTTGCAGATTAGCATTAGTACAATATTCAATAAATACAAAGGGATAAACATCTTGCAAATAAAATGATAATCCACCAACGATACGACAACCATTACAAAGAGTCCCAGCACAAGACCAACCAGCTGCTTCTCGAATTGTTGTTCATCGGAATCTTGCAATCGCTGTATCAACAATGTGCTGACTACAGACAATATGATTACAATGGACACAACAGAAAACTTATAATTGCTAATATGATATCCCTTTTTCTTGAACATAAGTGTCTATCCTTCTATTATTACGTGGTACGAAAATGAAACCAATGTCGTCTGACGGTCTTCTCTTCGGGTTCTTTACCGACAAAGTTATTGCAGAGTTCACTGTAAGAAGAGGAACATCTACCATTACCGGTTACAATGGGGTTGCCGAGGTTTGATGAAATAACCACTTCGTCACTTTCGGGAATGGAGCCTAATAGAGGCAGGCCCAAAATGTCCGAAATGTCCTCGGGAGAAAATATCTTGTGTTTGCGAAGCAAATCTTTTCTAAGGCGGTTTACAATCAATTGCTTCTGCTTGATTCCGTGTCCCTCCAATAGACCGACAATGCGATCTGCATCGCGAATGGAGGAAACCTCGGGATTGACAACAACCAAAGCCTCTTCTGCACCGCTAACGGCATTCAAAAAGCCTTTTTCGATGCCGGCGGGACAATCCAGTAGGATGTAATCAAAATCCTCTCTGAGAAGGTTTAATAGTTTCTGCATCTGCTCGGGTTCTAAGGATTCCTTATCCTTCGACTGTTCTGCGGCCAGCAAAAACAGGTTACTGACACGCTTGTCCTTAATCAGTGCTTGTTTAATGCGGCAACGTCCTTCCAAAACATCCAATAGGGTAAAGATAACCCGATTCTCCAATCCCATAACGATGTCCAAATTACGTAGCCCCAGGTCCATGTCAATTAACAAAGTACGATAACCTGCCATAGCAATGGCGGTCCCTAGGTTTGCGGTAACGGTAGTCTTGCCGACGCCGCCTTTTCCGGAAGTAACAACAGTAATTCTACAACTCATCTTCTACATTCCTTTCTAATATGTTTCGAATCTTCATTCTTTCGTGGAATATCATATGTGAGTCATCCGTTATGTAGTTACCGCCGAAGCGGAGTATCTTATCGTGTATTAAAGAAGTTCCTGAAGTAATTCCTCGGTGCATCCCATACTGTTACGTTCAACGGGAAAAACCTTGATTTCGTCGCCGTCAATACAAGCCATCTTGCTGCAATTCACAAGCTGTAATTTGTGTTCAAGCTTATCAGCCTTCTTCTGTTCTCTTTTGTTGAGCTCCGGAGGAGAATACACAAGCTTGTTAATCTGCAGATGCTCCGGAAACATGTGGGCTGCGAAAATGAAGGACTCCTTGTTGGAATTGGTGCCTGCATAAGCACTTCCTTCTAATGCACCGATAACGACGATATTGCCGCCGCTTACGATGCGAGCGCCTTTTTCTACATTGCCGATAATAACAATGGAATTCTCGGATTCCAGTTGTTGACCGGAGCGTAATACTCCTTGAAAGAATTGGCCGGTCTGATTTGAAAGACTGCTAATTACTTGGTCAATGGAACGTTTGAGAATTGCGTCATTTTCCTCGTTGTTATCAAAGACACAGATAATCTCCAAGTCCGTAGTTTCGGAGATAGCCGCAAGAATCTCCTTCTGCTCGGCATTGGATAACTCCCTTCCATCAAAGGTTAGGGCCATTTTAGCATTGCCGAGAAATTTGGCGGAGTCTTTGAATTTTGTGTGAACATTCTGAAGGAGTTCGGGGAATGGTACGGAATCGTCCAACATCAGTATGATTCCGTTTTTGTACCCTTTGATTGTTACTGAATTATCCATAGTTACCTCGTTATATTTAGTCAATGTATTCTGAGTTCTCGATATTTCCGGCCAGTACATTGCCACTGAGAAGTGCATCGCGGTTCTCGTCTTCGAAGTAGAAACCATATACCTCACGAGCGACGTATGCGGCATTTGCCGAACCATAGCCGTTGGGAATTACAACAGTTACGCATACTTCCGGTGAACTGTAAGGAGCAAAGGAAATAAACAAAGCATTGTTCGGATGGTTTAAACTTACCTGTGCGGTACCGGTCTTGCCTGCGATCTTAACACTTAAGTCATTGAATACCGAACGTAAGGTAGAAGAATCTCCGTATACTACGCGATACATACCAAGCTTAACGGCATCCCAAGATGTCTGTTCCACGTTGTTGATTGTATTGTGGAGAGTAGCTGCATTTTGCAATAACAACTCGCCGTTGGGAGATACGATACGGTCCATCAACGTTAGATTGTAACAGGTTCCTTCGTTGGTTAGAGTCGTAAGGTATCGTCCGATCTGTACCGGAGAAAAACTGTGATAATATCCGATGGCGGTACGTACTGCATCGGTATTGGATATTGCAGGTGAACTCTCGGAAATCTCGACACCGGACTTATCTCCCAGGCCAAATGCCATGGCGTATTTTTGAATGGTATCGATTCCTAACGAGTCATCGTAGATTCCGTCACTATTCATGGACATACGATAGCCGACTTCGTAAAAATAATAGTTACAAGAGAACTTAATGGCGTCGGATATGTTGATGGAACCATGACTGAGCGGATGACGCCAGCACCTGGGGGACGGTACAATTTGTTCAAATACTACTTCGTCTTTGATAAGCTCAGTGGTATTGATTACACCTTCCGTTAGACCTGCAATGGCGGTTAACGGTTTGAACGTTGAACCGGTGGTGGTCTTTGACGTTGTGGCACGATTGACCATAGGGTATGATTTGTCAGCCAATAATCGATTGTAATAGGCAATGTCCACTGAGTTGGTTAAGTAGTTGTTGTCATAGCTGGGATAGGAAACCAAGGCTATGGCTTGTCCTGTGTTAGGATCGGTCATTACAATGGAGCCACTGCAAGGCTCCAAAGCAAGCATGGCGGGAGTAATCTCCAATAGACGAATCTTACGACGTATGAAATTATACGCAGCCAGAGTGCCGTTCTTCAAAGCAGTATAACTCTCGGGGTCTTCCTTAAGAACACCTTGATCAAACAATATCAAAGACAAATCTCTTCCTTTCAATGTGTAATTGAAAATAAGTGTACGATAAATCTTGTTCTGATATTCTGCGGTTGTTCGTAAGTTTGCCACAATATAGTCGTACAGATACTGATAGAGCTCCGTTGTGTCATAATATTCGGAACCGATGTTTAATTTGTCCAGATTGACCCAATTCTGCGTGATCGCATATTGGAGAAACTTACTCAAGCTTAATTCTCCCGCCGTATAAGCGAGATACTGAATGTCTTCTTGGTTAATTAATGATGTGTTGAGTATATTCCAATAGTTTGGACCAAGGCGCTGGTACAAGAAATCGAGATACTCTTCCATGGTTTCTCCTGCTTCGGAATTGGTTATTGCATTACCGGCATCCAGCAATGTGAGAAGTCTTGTCCATATCTTCTCTTCCTCCGTATTATATAACTCCAACACTTTCTTCTCAGTAGCAGAAGCATCTTCTGCCGAGAAATGAGCCGTATCGATAACGCGGTTATTAATTAATGCATAATACACCTCGTATATCGGAATCGTGATATCTGTTGCATCTTCCCCTTTGCTTCCGTAATCCAATTCAGGCACAATGGCAGCGAGAAGCACACCTGCGATATTTCGTTTAAGGATATTATAACATGCAATTTGCAAATCCGCATCTACCGTTAGGTATAAATCGTTACCCGAAATCGGCTCTGTTGTGACGGTCTTCGACACAACCTGACCGCTGTCATTGACGATTATTGTCGCCACACCATCGACACCGGATAAATACGTTTCGAAAGACTTTTCAACACCTAGTTTTCCGACGATACTTGTCTCGGAATATTTGTCATCCAACAGGCTGTACTCTTCCAATTCTTCTGCATTGATAAGGCCGATATATCCGATGATATGTGCGAAGTACTCTGCATTTGTGTAAACACGTTTGGATGATTTTGTGATCTCGATTCCGGGAATCTTTGTGGTGTTCTCGTAAAAGGAGATACGAGCTTCTTCGCTAATATCGCTAACGATACGGAAGGAAGAATAACTGGGGTATAAAATGAACAATTGATAGCGATACGCCATGATCTCCAAAGCTTCTTCTGTTGAGTAGGAAGCGTTGATTTGGAACATGCGTGAGGATTGGTTTCCGAATCGTAAGAAATCGAAGACATCCTGTGCTGTAGCGGCCAAATGTTCCTCGGTCAGTTTGTCAATGCTGGTCAATCCGTATGCATTTTTCTTAAAACGAAGAAGGGCTGTGTCGGATACCGTAAACTGCAATTCTCCGTTCGCGTCCAATTCAATATAAAAATCGAATTCACGCTCATAGCCGAATTCGTCCAAAAGCTGAATTAGAGAATGAATTGCGGCATTCTTTTCGTCGTTTGTGGAGAGGTTCGCGGAATCATACATCTCCAAGTTATATTGCAAATCATTGTACGCCAATAAAACCCCGTTGCAATCATAGATATTACCGCGGGTTGCCTGTACCGGAATTGTCTTGGTGTGAGATGTGGAGTCCCCTTCTACGGCAGTTTCTGTGTTATCTACCATCTGCATTTGAAATAATCGTACAACAATCATTCCGAACATGAAACACAGCAACAATCCGATATGCACCAGACGATTTTGCATTAGCTCTCTTAGTTTGTCAAACAAAGATTCTTCCATAAATTACTCTCTTTCGCAAATGCGATTGCAAAAAATCATATACTTCAAAAAAAGATGTGTCAGTGCTCGTTCTGTCCTTCTTCCGCGGATAAAATGCGAACATATACGTAATCCAGCAGTTTGTATATAAGGATTGCCACAATGACCGTATAGAGCACATTGGGAATCATGATACGGCGAATATAATAAAATACGTCCAAACGTCCTCTGACAAGGAATCGGAATACGTAGACGACAAAGGACAAGAAAAATTCACTGACTGCTACCATGCCCAAAGGGAGGAACAGGTCATTTTCGACGTAGTATTTGTTCATAAATCCATTGCAATACCCGATTAAGAGATAAAACAAAGCATATACGCCCAGTACTTCACCGAAAGCGATATCCAACAAAAGACCGGCAACTAGACCGGTGGTCATACCTTGCAGATGTCCTTTTTGGTAGCCAACCGTGACGGTTATAATCATCAAAATATCCGGAACGATTTGTGCAATGGCCAAATGAGGGAAAATGGCTGTCTGCAACAAAAAGCCAAGCATAATCTCAATTCCGATAATCAAAACAGTAAACATAATCGTTCTCCTGTGTATTGTCTTATTCCTCAGGTGTTACCAGCGTCTCTTTGAGCTGGGTAATTACCAATACAGTACTTAAGTGTTCGAAATCCACAACGGGTGTAAGGTATGCTTTCTTCGTCAGTCCGTCGGTCTCTGCTTGAATATTGGATATGTAACCAATGAGCAGACCGGGCAAATATTTCTCACTGAGATCCGAAGTGTATACTTTGTAATTGTTTCGGACATCGGAATTGATGGAAATGTCTCGCACCTCAATGTATCCGCTATCCAGAAGCTGCAGATTGCCACAGACGATACAGTTGTCTTCGGTTTTAAGGATATTTGCACTTACATAGCTGTTGTCATCGATGATAGAGCGTACAATAGAGTAATTACGTCCTACTTCTGTGATAATACCTACCAAACCGGTATCCGCAATTACATTCATGTCCACGGTAAAGCCGTCGTCACTGCCCTTATCCAGCGTAAATACCGCGTAATATCCACTGGTATCTTTAGCGATAATATTCGCACCCACCTTGGGATATTCTGCGTAGGTTTCGTCCAATTCCAGTAGCTGTTTTAACTTTTCTAAGTCGTACAAATCTTGTTGGAGAATATTGTTCTGCTCCTTCAGTTCCAAGATTTCTTGGCGAAGTGCAGCATTTTCATCTTGAAGTGCCTGCTTGTCCTCAAAGGAATCAATGACATTGGTTATATTTTGTCCTACCAGAGAGATTCCCTTCTGCATAGGGGTTAGAAGGGAATTCAGTCCGGTCTTTAACGGATGAAATACGGAGCTAAATTTGTAGGAAAAGAAAATCAGTCCTAAGCACAGCAAAACACAAAGCATCAATATATACTTCGGCTCGATGTTGTATTTGGAACGATTGTTTCGCCGCATAACTTTAACTCCTTTCAGTTCTTTTCAAAATAACTTTGTTTCAAAGGCATGGCAAGTGCTTCGAATTTCTTATCTTCAATAATCTGTGCCAAACCCTGTACCACCGTGTGGGCGCCGTCGGGAATTACTTGTACTTTAAGACCGGTGCTTTGGCTGATTAACTCGCCGATGCCTTGGATGGCGGAGGAACCTCCGGTGACGGTGAGACCATTTGCGTATACATCCGCTGCAATCTCCGGAGGGGTACGCTCTAAAATTGCACGTATGGTGTCGATGATATTGTTCATCTGCTCCAAAAGTGCTTGATTAATCAAATCGGAAGTAATCTCTCGCTCTCTGGGAAGTCCGGTAACGATATCACGACCGAAGGCCTTGCATAATCTGATCTCTGAATTGTCGAAGGAAGCAATGGAACGTTTGATGTTCTCTGCTGTCTTCTGTCCGATGACCAAATTATACTTCTTACGGACGTAGTTGCCAATAGCATCGTCAAATTGATTGCCACCGATGGAAACTAATTTGCTAAGCACAATACCGCCCATGGAAATGATTGAAATCTCTGTGGTATCTGCACCGATATTCACAAGCAATGATCCTTGGCTGTTGTTGATATCAATGCCTGCACCAATAGCGTCGGCAAGAGGCTTTTCTACCATACGAAGGCGCTTGGGACGAATGATACTTGCGTCTACCAAATCGTGAAATGCTTTCTTCTCCACTTCAGTAATGTCTGTTGGAGTGGCAATATAAAATTCGGCGCCGCGAAACTTACCATGTACTCGAGATAAGTCCCAAAAGATACAGTTCAATAGCGATAACATGTTTGCAAAACTGGCAATTACGCCGTTCTTCAAGGGAAAATCCACGGTGATATAATCCGGTGACTTGCCGTACATCTCGTACGCTTCGTCGCCAATGGCAATTACAGTATTTTTTCCTTTGATGGCAATAACGCTCTTTTGTGAAAATACGATGCCTTCCCCTTTGCGGTAAATCTTCAGGGAGTTGGTACCGAAATCAATTCCGAATGTTTTGGATGACATTAGTCTCTCCTTTCACGGCATATTCCTATGCCTCGCTATTAAAATAGCCTTGTTCTTTCATACTCATAAATGTATTATCCCCAATAATGATGTGATCCATAAGCGGAAGTTGCATCTGCTCTCCTAAATCACGGATAATATTCGTAATCTCAATGTCGTGTTTGCTTGGTGTAAGATCGCCACTTGGGTGATTATGAACCAAAATGATTCCCGATGCATCATGATTCAATGCTTCACAGAAAATGTCCCGCGGTGACAATAAGGATGCATGGGAAGTGCCTCGTGTCAGTTCTTTGCCGTGAATCAATCGACACCCGGCATCTACCAACAATAAATATACGGTTTCCTGTGAACTATGTCGAAGCAACTCTTTTGTGTAATCGTATACCAGCTGGGAGTTGGCCAAACTAATACCGTAAGAGCGGTTGGTCTTCCACAACCTCGTAGACAATTCACCAATGGCCATTAGTTGCAGTAATTTGACGTTCCCGATACCGGGAATCTCGCGTATTCGTCGTAGGCGTCGATTGCATAATCCGCTAAGGGAGCCAAGCTCCGATAAAATAGCTTGCGCAGTCTCCAAAGCGGAATGTCCCGTACTACCGCTACGAATGATAATAGCCAAAAGCTCTGCATCGCTTAGGGTGTGAATTCCGTATAAAGTTGCTTTTTCGTAAGGCTGTTCTGACTTGGGAAGTGCCTTCATAGTATGTTCTGTTGTGTTCATGGATATACCTTCCTTCTTCATGTGCTTGTTCACAACACAGCAAAGGAAATGGTATTATTTATGCATTTGGCAGAGTGACGCATTTGTCTTCCAGCATCTTCTGAAGAGACATAAGGATTCCGAGTTTGGCATGGTACCAAGTGAGTCCTCCTTGAAAATATACCGCATAGGGAGGCTCGATGGGGGCATCTGCGGACAATTCAATGGAGGAGCCTTGATAAAATGCGCCTGCAGCCATAATGACTTCGGAATGGTAACCGGGCATTGCCCAAGGCTCGGGGGTTACAAAACTATCTACCGGTGCAGCGGCCTGAATTCCCTTACAAAATGCAATAATCGCTTGAGGGGATCCCAAAGTTACTGCTTGTATAATATCGTATCGCGGTTCCGTTGCATTTGGAACGCAGGCGTAACCCAGACGTTCATATATATTGGCAGCGAAGATGGCACCCTTCAAAGCTCCAGCTACTACAGTAGGAGCCAAAAATAATCCCTGGAAGAAAGCACGATTCACTCCAAGAGAAGCACCGACTTCCTTGCCGAGTCCGGGAGTGGTCAGACGATAAGCACACTGTTCAATATACTCTTTCTTACCGACAATGTAGCCACCAATGGGAGCTATTCCACCTCCGGGATTCTTAATCAAAGAACCGACGCAGAGATCTGCACCGACATCTGTAGGCTCCAAGCGTTCTACAAATTCGCCGTAGCAATTGTCTACCATACAGATAACATCCGGCTTGATACTCTTAATAAATGCAATCAATTCGCCAATACGTTCTACGGACAAAGTGGGTCTTGTTTGATATCCTTTGCTGCGTTGAATTTCAATCAAACGAGTCTTATCGTTAATGGCCGCGCGGATTCCGTCATAATCAAAGGAACCGTCCGGCAGAAGGTCCACCTGGCGATAAGTGATACCGTACTCTGCTAAAGAACCCATCGCAGGGGTGATGCCGATTACTTGCTCCAGTGTATCGTAAGGTTTACCGACAGGGGACAAAATCTCATCTCCCGGTCGAAGGTTTGCCGACATGGCCAGCGCCAGTGCGTGGGTTCCGCAAGTGATTTGAGCTCGAACCAATGCATCTTCTGTGTGAAATACAGAGGCGTATACGGCCTCCAAAGTTTCTCTTCCGAGATCGTTGTAGCCGTAGCCGGTAGAGGATTCAAAACAGGTATCACTGACGCGATTTTTATGCATTGCCTGAATGACTTTCATCTGGCAGTACTCTGCGATATCATCAATCTCCTGAAAACGACCTTTGAGTCCGTCCAATATACTGTCTCCGAATTCGTATACGATGTCGGAGATTCCGATTTCTTTGTATAAATTCTGTAGCGTTGCCATTGCAATATGCTCCATTCTATCATTAATATGTGTGCATTCTGTTATAAAATCTTCTTATCATGAAGAATTGTTAACATCTCAGTGAGAATCTCATCCTCGGAAGAATACGCATCCTTGTTGAACCAAATGACCTCCGGTTCTCTACGAAACCAGGTTAATTGACGTTTGGCAAAATGTCTTGTTTCCAACTGAATGGCTTCTTTGGCCTCTTCCATAGTGCATTCTCCGGCAAAATGACGTAACAACTGTCGATATCCCAATCCCTGCATAGACACTTGTCCGATATGATATCCGCGTTCTTGCAATCCTCGAACCTCTTCTACTAAGCCTTCACGGAACATCTCTTCCACTCGTTCATTGATGGCATGATAGAGAAGATCTCGTTCTCTGGTCAATACAAAGTAAGCAAAATTATAAGGAGAAGGCTTGCTCTTCTGCTCTTCATTGTGTTTGGAAATAGGTTCACCGTGATAATGATAATATTCCAAGGCACGAATGACGCGCTTTACATTTTCCTTGGGAATTGCCTGTGCCGATGCCGGATCAACCTCTGTCAATCGGTCATGAAGAGAGTCCCCCTGTCCGGCGGAAACTAAGGATTCCAACTCCCCACGGTACCCATCGTCACGAGATTCCTCTTCAAAGGGTAAATCCTTGAGAAGGGCTTGAATATAAAATCCGGTACCTCCTACGAGGATGGGAATATGTCCGTTTGCCCGAATCTGTGCCATGGCTTCCTTGGCCATAGTGACAAATACGGAGACATTGAATTCATCCTCAGGATTCAAGCAGTCCAATAGATAATGGGGAATGCCCTGCCGATGTTCCAAAGGTAGTTTGGCAGTCCCGATATCCATTCCGCGATACACTTGCATGGAATCGGCGCTGATAATCTCGCCGCCGATGGCTTGAGCAAGGGCTAAAGATAGCTTTGTTTTACCTGCGGCCGTAGGGCCTGATAAGATTACAAGGGGTAACAAGAAAACCTCCCAATATATACATGTATTTTTCAACATATCTGTTGATTAAATAATACGCTTGAATTTCTTCTCTAATTCGTATTTCGACATTGCCACGATAATGGGGCGTCCATGAGGGCAATGGTAGGGATTCTCCAAGGTAAGAAGCTCTGTAATCAGATTACGTGCTTCTTCGGTAGAGATTCTTTGATTGCCTTTAATTGCGGCCTTGCAGGACATGGAGGCGATACGTTCAAGAACTTGTGTGCTTGGTGTGTTCTTGGGCATCTGCATCATTTCGTCCAAAAGCTCGTGAAAATAGTCCTCGGACGTTAGGCGAAATAAAGTCATGGGGACTGCCTGGATTGTATAATCTTGACCGCCAAAATGTTCAATTTCAAAGCCCAAAGTCTCAAAATGTTTGAGATTCTGATTCAGTACTTCTTCTTCGCGAAGAGAAAGGGACGCTACAATGGGCGGAGATATCTGTTGCGAACAAATATCTCGATTGGCCAACCCTGCAACCGTACGTTCGTACAAAATCTTCTCATGTGCGGCATGTTGATCGATATAAAATATCTGATTGTCCATCTCCACCAACCAGTACGTTGCAAACACTTGTCCGATAATATGGTAATTCGGCAACTGATGTTGCATGAATTCTGCCTTGGTCTGTTCGGCTTCTGCCTCAGCGAAGAGACTAAGCTGCTCGCCCTTCTCCGGAGAGGTCACCATCTCGGTGGTGGAAACAGAAACAATGGTATCATGGCTTGCTAATGTGTCTTGGGCTGTGGCAACAATTTGCCCTGCGTCTGATGTGGTCTTCATTGCATCTGATGAGGTGTTCGTTGTTCCCGAGCCGATAATGCTATAGGGCAAAGGTACGTTATCGGCTACCGCAGTGTGATAGGCGGGGATGGAATAGTCTCCACTTGTTGTCTTTGGTGCATCCTTTGCAACAGGTGCGGAAGCACGCTCCAATGCAATTCGATTGGTTTCAAAATATTCCGGTGGTTTCGGAAATGCTATTTTCGCCGCACGCTGTTCTTCTAATTGCATGCTTGGAATCAGTATGGCGTTGCGAAGCGTTGTTGCGATAACATTTCGAATTGCGGCACACAATTGTTCTCCATCGGAAAAACGAACATCCATCTTGGTGGGGTGAATGTTCACGTCGATCTCTGCCGGATTAATCTCCAAGGAAAATGCCGTAAAGGGATATTTGTGCTGCATAGAATAGGGCTGATATGCCTCTTCAATGGCGCGGGAAATCAAACCGCTCTTGATATGACGTCCATTTACAAAATAATTTTCATTGGTTCGATTGCCTCTTGCAATCTGAGGTTTTCCGAGATAACCGTGTATAGAAAATAATTCCGTAGTTGCCTCAATGGGAATCAAATTCTGCGCAATCTCTCGTCCGTACACGGAGTAAATGGCATCTCGTTGATTGCCGTTACCTGATGTGTGCAACACCGTTCGATTGTTAATAATCAAGGAAAATGAAACCGCAGGATGACAGATGGCAAACCGATTCACTAACTCATTGATGTACCCGGCTTCCGTAGTGGAAGACTTGAGAAACTTGCGTCTGGCAGGCACGTTGTAAAACAGATCATTTACAAGGATGGTTGTTCCTTGCGGACACCCGGCGTCTTCGAAGCTACGTTCCACTCCGCCTTCAATACAGTATCGACTTCCAAGGTAATCCTCTGCTTTCTTGGTGAGGAGCTCTACCCTAGCCACAGCGGCAATACTGGAGAGGGCCTCGCCTCGGAAACCAAGACTCCGGATGGATAACAGATCACTGCCTTTCTCAATCTTGCTGGTGGCGTGTCTTAAAAATGCCAACGGAATGTCTTCTTTGGAAAATCCGCTACCGTTGTCAGTAATGCGAATGGAGGAGATGCCACCACCGGTGATATCCACAGTGATTACCGTGGCGCTGGAATCAATGGAATTCTCTACAAGCTCTTTTACGATAGAAGAAGGTCTCTCGATGACTTCTCCCGCCGCAATTTGATTAATAGTTTCGCTGTCCAGCAAATGAACAATTCCCATGGTCTATCTCCTCTCCTGTCTATCTGCCGACGTGGGCCAATAGAGCATTATACATATTCATCAACGTACTGCTCAAATTCCTCGGCAGACATTAAGATCTTTCTGGGTTTCGTACCTTCTTCGGGTCCAACTACGCCGGCCTCTGCCAATTGATCCATAATGCGGGCTGCTCGGTTAAAACCGATTTTGTATATTCGTTGAAGCATGCCGATGGATGCCTTATCCTTTTCGATGATGAAACGACCGGCCTCTGCAAAATACTCATCCTTGTCACTAGCGGAATTGCCGCCGCCACTCATCTGGCTACTAACAGAAGATACGCCGTTGGCAATATGATTTGCAACGTCATCGTTATAGCCGGACTCGCTGTTCTCTTCCTTTAAGAAATCAACAACTGCACTGACTTCGGTATCGGATACGAAAGCGCCCTGTACACGTATGGGCTTCGGCAATCCCGAAGGGAAGAATAACATATCACCCTTGCCTAAGAGCTTCTCGGCACCACCTTGATCCAAAATCGTTCTGGAATCAATGGAGGAAGATACGGCAAATGCGATTCGAGATGGTACATTTGCCTTAATCAAACCGGTAATAACGTTTACGGAAGGACGCTGGGTTGCGATAACCAAATGAATACCCGCCGCACGTGCCAACTGAGCCAAACGGCAGATAGCATCTTCCACTTCACCGGGAGCTACCATCATCAAATCTGCCAACTCATCTACGATAATAACGATCTGCGGAAGTTTCTTTCGAACAATGCCTGCATTATCAACCAACTCTTCTTTGCTGTCCGCAATCTTCTGGTTGTAACTGCTGAGATCACGAACTCCCATTTCGGCAAACTTGTTGTAACGGTCGGTCATCTCCATAACCGCCCAGTTCAGTGCACTGCTGGCCTTCTTCGGGTCCGTAACAACGGGGATCAGCAGGTGTGGAATTCCGTTATATACACTTAACTCAACGACCTTCGGATCAACCATAATAAGGCGAACATCCTTGGGAGCATATTTGAATAAAATGCTCATAATTAAGGTATTGATACATACGGACTTA
This sequence comes from Lachnospiraceae bacterium, assembly GCA_045546575.1. GTDB lineage: Bacteria > Bacillota > Clostridia > Lachnospirales > Lachnospiraceae > ISDg. The sequence continues at coordinate 197,563 of JAZQDC010000005.1, forward strand.
CCGGAACCGGTAGCACCGGCAATAAGGAGGTGTGGCATCTTGGCAATATCGGTTACGATAACATTGCCACTGATATCCTTACCAACAGCAAACGCAATCTTACTCTTGGATTCGTTGAATTCCACGGATTCAAAGAGGGAACGAAGCATTACCATGGAATTCTCGTGGTTGGGTACTTCGATACCGACAGCAGCTTTTCCGGGAATCGGTGCTTCGATTCGAATGTCCTCTGCGGCAAGATTCAGCTTAATATCATCAGCCAAAGCAGTAATTCGACTGACTTTGACACCTTGTTCGGGTTGCAATTCGTAACGAGTTACGCTGGGACCACAACTGATGTTGGTAATAGTAACGTTAACACCGAAACTGCGTAAGGTGTTTTGCAATTTTGCAGCAGTTTCCTTGAGCTCGGTATTGGAGACCCCCTTGGATACGTTCTTGGGTTTCGACAATAAGGAAACAGAGGGGAATACATATTCCTTCTCAGGCACCTGCTCTTCGATAACCAAGGGTTCTGCCGGCTCGTTGCTTTCCTTGGAAGATGCAATCTTCCCACGGACTGTAACTTCTGTCTGCGCCGGTATAACGGTGGCGGCAGCATCGTCCGTAACGGGAATGGCATCAATGGTCATTCCTCGAGTGGCATCCTCATGCATATTGGTGATGGTAACGGAAGACAAATCCTCGTCATCATAAGATTGCTTAGTGATAATATCATCGGAAATGCCTGTGTCGGTATGAAACTTGCGCTCCATCTCTTTCTGATAAGTATCGGTAGACGATGTCTGTTGCGGCATCAAATGCTCCATATCCTCCGGCGTAACCAAAGGTTCGTAGGATGCCGATGCCTTGCCGGTGTTGGTAACTACGGGTTCCTTGGGGAGTTCTCCCGCGGAGGATTCGTTCATTAAACGGTCAAGAAATGTGGCTTTCTTCTTCTGCTTCTTCGGCTCCGGATTCACATAGAAGGAGGTATCAACCGGGGTTGAGGGAGGAACGGCATCTACAACTACAAGACGACGTTTGGAAGTCGGCTCGGGCAATTCGTCCATGTGCATCTGATGGTACGGATTGTCTTTGGAAGCCTGCTTCTTCTCAATATACTCTTCTTCGTACTCGGTATAATCCTCATAGGAATTGTTCTGCTTCATACGGCGAAGTGATGTAATAATCGTCTTGCCGGAAATCATAATGATGCATACAAGCAAAAGTGCAATCAAGATAATAATGGATGCCACTTTGCCGAAGAAATAGTCAAGCGGTTCTGATAAACATGCACCGAAGAAACCACCGCCAATGTGTTCCGCCGCTGCTTTTGCAAAGGCTTGTTTGAATGTAAATTGTGTGGCACATCCGCTGATGATATGAATCAAGGCAGAAACAACAAACAATGCTATGATAAAAAATGTTGTCTTCTTCGTTGCCAAAGGATTGCCGGAGTTGGAACGTACAAATGCCACCAACAGAAACAACGCAATGGGGAACAGATACGGAAGATATCCGCCAAGCAGACCGAATACAACCGTATTAATACCATCACCTACTATGCCGCACAGGCCGAAATAGCTGAGATAAAGCAAAATGCACACCAGTGCCGTAATGATCATAATGACTTCGTCATACAATTCCTTACGTTCCTTCTGGTCTTCCGCCCAACGTTCACTGACTTTTGCGGTCCGCTTAGCACTGGAAGTATTGTTCGTTACTCTACTACTGTTCTTGCTCTTAGCATTAGATGTATTTCTTGTACCGGAAGAACTGCGCGTTGCAGAATTGCGTGCAGAAGCGGTACTGCGAGAATCGGAAGAATTCTTAGTTCCGGAACTGCGCGTCGATGAAGAAGTTGTCTTTCGAGAGGAACTTCCCGTTGAAGACTTATTTGCCATAAGAGACCTCCTATTCGTGTGGTAAAACATTTATAATACAACAAAAAAGTAAAAATATAATACGCAACCGAGAATGATTCGGTACCAGCCGAAGATCTGAAAATCATGACGGCCGATATAACGTAGCAATAAGCGGATACATGCAAAGGACACCAAAAATGCCGTAAGCATTCCGGTTAGCAAAATCGCATATTCCATACCGCTGAATGCAAATTGGTATTTTAATAGTTTCAATAAACTTGCACCGAACATTGTTGGAATTGCCAATAGAAATGTAAACTCTGCCGCCATTCGGCGTCCGGTACCAAGAAGCATGGCGCCAATAATGGTTGCTCCCGAGCGTGAGGTGCCGGGAATCAGTGCAAGAATCTGAAACGTACCAATGTACAGAGCAAGTTGGTACGACATTGTCTCCAAGTTGTTGAAACGAGGAGTTCTTGTCTGAGACCATCGTTCCACTAATATAAAGACAACACCGTAAATAATCAAGGTGCATATAATTGTGATTACTTCTCTATATGATCTATCGGAATAAAATGCACGATTGATAATATCATCAAACAATAATCCGAAGAGTCCTGCCGGAATACACGCTACGAGAATCTTGCTCCATAATACCAAACGAGGACGATTCCAAATGAGCTTGTCTTTGCTACGAGTAACCGGCCATAGTACCGGGGCATATAGCACCAAAACTGCCATGATTGCTCCCAGTTGAACAACTACTGTAAACATCTCTTTGAAAGCCTCGTTGTTTTTAAAGGCTTGCAAAGAACATAGACGATCAAGAAGCAACAAATGTCCGGTACTGCTGATAGGTAGCCATTCTGTGACTCCCTCCACAATTCCGAATAATAAAATTTTGAGAAATTCCAGCAGTTCCATGTGCCTGTTCCTCTCTTGTTGATTCCGTAAATGAAAATGCTACGCATTTGGCTTTTATTATATCATAAAAACACACAAAAGACAATTGCTTGCGAAAAAAATGTATCAGCGGATTAAGAAAGTCTTCTTGGGAAATACTATGAGCGATTCTTGATATTAAGGAGGCTTATAATGAATTCAGAGAAAAGAGAACATAACGATTCGACCAATGAGGAATCCGGATTCATCGGAGAATTCGGAACTGCTCTTCTTCCCACCAAGTTGGGAACAAAGATTCAGTTAGTAAGTATTATCGGGGAAATCGAGGGGCACGATACTACTTCACATAGCAGTAAGACAACGAAATATGAGCATTTGCTTCCGATCTTGGCATTGGCAGAACAACGGGAGGATATCGGCGGTGTGCTTTTGCTTCTCAATACCCTTGGCGGTGATGTGGAGGCAGGACTTGCCATTTCCGAGATGATCTCTACCATGAGTAAGCCGGTGGTTTCCCTTGTTCTTGGCGGAAGTCATTCCATCGGAGTACCTCTGGCGGTGTGTGCGGATTATAGTTTTATTGTGGAAACCGCAACAATGGTTATTCATCCGGTACGTATGAATGGTATGGTTATCGGCGTTCCCCAATCATTTGAGTATATGGAGCAGATTGGGGAGCGAATTCTCGGGTTTGTTGTGAAGCACTCTCGTATTTCCTATGAGCGGTTGAAAGGTTATATGACCAACACGCAAATGCTTACAAAGGATATCGGAACTATTCTTGTGGGAAAAGAAACAGTCGATGCCGGAATTATCGATGAAATGGGCGGCATGGCACAAGCGGTAGCGAAACTGTTATCGCTGATTGAAGAAAGTAAATAAAACCGCAAAATCAAAATGCTGAAGTAGACGCAAGTACTTACATCTGCTTCAGCATTATGTTATTCCTCATGATAGATCTCGAACTTAGCAACTTCACCTTTCTGCATATCTAGACGGAATATCTTGTGACCATAGTATACCGTAGTATGATAATCCCCACGTTCTGCGGTAACGGTAAAGTATTGCAGACGTCCATCTTTCCATATCAACTGATATCTAGCGCCACCACGGGCATAAAGGCCGGTAATGGAACCATCGGTCCATTCTGCGGGAAGACAAGGAAGCAATACCACACGATCGTTATTGCTCTGCAACAGCATCTCGCCCATAGCAGCAATGGAACCGAAATTACCGTCAATCTGGAATGGTGGATGATTGTCGAAGAGGTTGTCTAAGGTGGAGTTCTTCATTAGTGCAACGATATTGTCATATGCGGCTTCTTTGTCCCAAAGTCTTGCGAACATGTTCATGATCCAAGCACGACTCCAACCGGTATGACCGCCACCATGAGAAAGTCTACGTTGCAAGGTAACCTTGGCTGCCTTGCATAACTCTTCGTGTCCGTCAATGGTAATCTGGCTAGAGGGATGAAGGGCATAGAGATGAGAAATGTGCCGATGTCCCGGTTCTTTCTCGTCGTAATCTTCCATCCACTCCATAATCTGGCCATAGCGACCGATTCGAATGGGAGGAAGCTTGGAAAGAAGCATCTCGGTACGAGCTACAAATTCTTCGTCGTCCTCTCCTACCAGTTCTGCAGCTGCAATGAATTGCGTGAAATGATCACGCAAAATCTCATTGTCCATACTGGATCCGGCACAGATGCTACCCTCTACTCCGTTGGGGAGAATGTACGTATTCTCGGGAGATACGGATGGACAGATAAGTGCTTGCCCATCTCGCTCTACCAAGAAATCATGGAAGAACAATACGGACTCCTTCATAACCGGATACATCTTCTGCAAGAATTCCAGGTCTTTCGTGTATACATAATGCTCCCAAATGTGTGTACACAACCAGGGGAAACTCATAACCCAATATGTTCCCGGAATCCATACATCCTGTGGTGCTGTATCACCCCAGAGATCGGTGTTGTGGTGACATACCGTACCACGGCAACCATACATCTCTCTGGCGGTTCGTTTCCCATTTTCACACATGATTAACATATGGTCAAATAAGGGCAAATGACAATCGGACAGACCAAGCATCTCTGCGGGCCAATAATTCATCTGCGTATTAATGTTAACTGTGTATTTGCAACCCCATGGGGGATCGAGATCCTTGCACCAAATTCCTTGTAGGTTCGCAGGCAAGGAGCCGGGACGACTACAGGAAATCAGTAGATAGCGACCGTAATCAAAATACGTGGTTAACAGACCATTGTCCGGATGTTCTGCATCAAAACGGTGCAAACGCTCATCCGTAGGCAAAGCATCCAAAGTTTCATCATATTGCAACGAAAGTCTGGTTGTGCCGAATATGGTCTGATAATCTGCCACATGTTCATCGTACAAATGTGCATACGTAAGAGAACGTCCAACATTCAGTGTTGTTCGCACATACGCCAACGGGTCTGCATCGCGATATGTTGTCGCAGCGGTGAATAAGATGCAGAGCTTCTTTACCTGACGACATACCAAGTACTCGCCAATGGTTTCAATACTACCACCCATACCGAAACCGGTAATTCCGGCAGCAAACCGATAATTGGCACCAACCATGGCACCTAGGGCGTAGACATTACTTCCGTCGTGAAATGCACTGTCATAAAAGCACATTCTGGCAAAGTTCACATCTACATCAAAGGGTGTCTCATCTGTAGTATGAATCTTAAGAACAATCAGGTTGCTAGGGGCATTTGCGAAGGTTTCCTCAATATATGTGACGCCATTATAGGTCTTTGTAACCTTATGCACGGCACGCTCCAAATCCAATTCTCTTTCATAGGCGCTGCATTCACCGTTAATGTCGCGGTAATTAATATACAACTCGCCAAGAGTAGAATACGGACGCTCACTGGCCGGTGTTCCGGTAAATGCGTGAATCAGTAGGGACTCCGCCTCGGGAATTCTGCCGTCAAAGATTAACTGACGGAGTTTCGGAAGGTTTTCTAAGGCATCTTGGTTGATGCGATTCATGGGACCACCATACCACAGCGTGTCCTCATTTAACTGCAAATGACTGTATTTCGGATCACCGTATACCATGGCACCTAATTTGCCGTTTCCTACGGGGAGTGCACGATTCCAATCGTGCCCCGCAGGCTGGTTATAAAATAATTTACTCATAATAATCCTCACTTGCGTGGAACGTTGTCCACAGATAACAACAATGCGAATGGAATTACTTACTTAACATAGAACCAAAATGAGAAGTGAAATTCCTTGTCGTTCAACTGATAAATCTCGTCCAAAGCAGGACCGCAGCTGGCGGAACCCACGCCGGACATCATCTTGTCTACACACAAAATGGTGCTATCGGATACCTTTAATTCGTAATTGTGCCTTGCGGATTCCAAACTCTCCTGCGTGTAATGAGATGCATTGACCGACAGATCGTTTTCCGAAGTCACAAATAACGTATTGCGACCATCGCTAAGACTTGCGTATTTGACACCGCAATGGGAGGAGTTCTCCTGAGGACGAATATAATCTTCATGGTTGCCGGTTACGGTTGTATGATGAAGATCCACATAGGAAGCCAAATGCTTGTCTACGTAGCTTTCGAAAGGTCCGTAACCATAGTAAGTAAAGTCTTCAAATGCCTTGTCTACAAACATACGCACACCGAATCTGGGCAGATAAGAGAGCTCTTCCATAACCTTAACATTCGTACGTACATTACACTCACCACCCGGGAAGAAACTGTACTCCAGATTCATACGTACCGGAGGCTCGAAGATAGAGCGTCCCAAGGAAAGCTCGGACTTAAGAATGATCTCGTCTCCGGCTTCAATTAAGCGCATGGAATATAACTTGGGCTTCGGACAATGCAGGAATAACTTGCGCCATACCCATGATACATTTCGATCATTGTCAATGGGAGCACGGTACAGATTCCAAGAGATTGGCTCGGTAAGTACTTCGCGATCTCCTACTTTGATTGAACAAATGGCAGCATCGTATTTGTTCACCGTGTAGGTAGTGGTCTTGGTATGAACAACATAAGCAAATTCTTGATTCTCCACATGAAGGTTCTTACGATCAACGGACTTGTCCGGCTGGAAACGATTCGGGTCTTCACGCAGGCAAATCTGTTCGAAAGAAGCTAAGGTTCCTTTCTCACAGAAAGGCTGGTCTTCTTTCCAATAAACTAGGAAACGAACGCGAAGGTCATCCCCGTGAAGCATCCAAAGTTTCGGAATCTCCAGAGCTATGGTTGCTCCGGGATCCAATTCGATATCCAATGTCTCCTCAAAGAGGAATCTTCCGGAGTCCTTCACTTCATACGACAATGTGAACAAATCCTGAAATCTTGCGAAGTTCATGCGATTCGTAAATGTATATACATTGCCTTCTTCTTCGGAATGACTAACAAAAATCGGTCGGTAGCACTGCTTCAACTCATACAATCCGGTGTGAGGAATGCGGTCGGGATACACCAAACCATCCATGCAGAAGTTGCCGTCGTTGTGCAATTCATTGAAATCACCACCATATAGGTAACGATTCTTGCCGTCCTCCGTAGTTCCGTCGTATACCGCATGGTCGCACCACTCCCATACACAACCGCCCATGAAGCAATCGTCAGACTCTATGACGCGCCAGTAGTCCGCAAGATCTCCGGGACCATTGCCCATAGCGTGGCAGTATTCACAGAGGAAGTAAGGGCGTTTCCCTTCTTTCTTCTCCGATGCATACTTATACATGTCAGGAATGGGCGAATACATATGAGACACCACATCCAATTCGGAATCGTCTGTTCCATCCAAGGCATACTTGGAGCTTTCGTAGTGAATCGGTCTGGAAATGTCGGTGGCCTTCAACAACTTAGCGGCATTTTCGACGAAACGACTGTAACCGCTCTCATTTCCTAAGGACCACATAATAACGCAAGGACGGTTATAATCTCTGGTAACCAGTTTCAAGATACGATCAGCAATTGCTTTTTCGAAGATGGGATTGGTAACAATCTGTGCAATACCTACATATCCTTTGTCCCAGTTCACGGGATTGTATGCGTCTGCAGAGCCGTGAGACTCCATATCCGCTTCATCTACCACATAGAACCCTAACTCGTCGCAAAGCTGATAAAACTGCGGTGCATTGGGATAATGAGACGTACGAATACAATTGATATTGTTACGCTTCATTAAGTACAGGTCTTTCGTCATCTGCTCCACAGAAGCAACGTAGGCGGTTCGCGGATAACTGTCGTGACGATTTACTCCACGAAGCTTCACCTTGGCACCGTTAATCTTAAATACACCATCGGTGGTAGTAATGGTACGTACGCCCACTTTCTCACCGATAATCTCCTCTTCTGTAGCAAGCTCCAATTCGTACAAATACGGCAGTTCGGCATTCCAAAGTACTGGTTTGGTAATGGTAGTGTCGAAGTAACCGTCCTCGTCGGCACTGCCCTCTGCCACAATCGCACCGTCACGATTCTTAAGTGTAATGCTAACCGGAGTGTTGGCATCAATCTCAATATGCATGTTGACTTCGGTAAAATCTTCGTTGCAAGAAGTATTTATGCGATAACCGTTGATACGCTTCTGCGGGCGGGACAGCATATACACATCACGGAAAATGCCTGTAAAACGCAATTTGTCCTGGTCCTCCAGGTATGTGCCGTCACACCACTTCAAAACAGCCACCATAATGGTGTTCTCGCCTTCCTTTAGTGCCCCGGTAATGCAAAATTCCGAGGTCGAGTGAGAAACCTGACTGTAGCCGAAGAATTGATTATTTATAAACAGGTAAAAACAACTATCTACGCCTTCGAAGACGAGATAACGTTCGTTGCCGTCATTTTCATATTCATAAGTTCTGGAATATACCGCCACGGGGTTCTCTGTCGGAACATAGGGCGGATCAAAGGGAATCGGATATGCAGTATTGGTATACTGGGAATAGTCATATCCGTATAACTGGATGCAAGACGGAACCGGAATGGCGGTCTTGCCGGGCTGCTGATAAAAGTCATTCGGCATCTTAGCAAAACTTTCATAGAAGGAAAATGCCCAATCGCCGTTTAAAAGTGTAAAGCGAGCGGATTCTTCTCTGTTTGCAAAAGGATTCTGATCCTTGGAAAAAGGAACGAAATAATTGTGATCCGGCTCGGTATTTACATGGAGAATCTCAGGATTCTCGTGAAAGGTCATATAAGTCTTCATAATATTCCTTTCTCCACCCATAGGTGGCCATCTGTTTGTGTAGTAACGTATTGAGATTGAAAAAACAGGTGCCACAAAATGAGCACTACATTCCATGACACCTGTGTTGTAATTCTTACTACTTCACGTCCTTGATAGAGAAGCTCAAGCGACCCATCTTGTCCTTGCCAAGGCAAACTGCCTTAACAACATCACCAAGAGTAAGAACATCTTCTACGTGGTTGATGCGCTCCTTAGCGATCTTAGAGATATGAACCATACCTTCCTTGCCGGGAGCAAACTCGAGAAATGCGCCGAAGTCCTTAATGCTAACAACCTTGCCTTCCAGAACCATGCCCTCTTCAAAATCGGTTACGATGGTCTGAATCAGCTTTACAGCCTTATCCATAGCTTCGGGATCGGTACCACATACGGATACTGCACCATCATCGGTAATATCGATCTTAACGCCGGTCTGGTCAATAATTGCATTGATGGTCTTGCCACGCTGACCAACAACATCGCCGATCTTGGCGGGATCGATCTGAATCTGAACAATCTTCGGAGCATACTTGCTTACGGTCTCTCTGGGCTCTGCAATAGCAGCCTTCATAACACCGTTCATAATCTCAAGTCTTGCCTCATGCGTACGACGAATCGCACCTTCAACGATCTCTCTGGTCAAACCGTGAATCTTAATATCCATCTGGATCGCGGTAATACCCTTCTCGGTACCTGCAACCTTGAAGTCCATATCGCCGAAGAAGTCTTCGAGACCCTGAATGTCGGTAAGAAGAATATAATCGTCGTCGGTATCACCGGTAACGAGACCACAGCTAATACCTGCAACGGGTGCCTTGATCGGTACACCGGCAGCCATCAAAGACATGGTGGATGCACATACAGATGCCTGAGAGGTGGAACCGTTGGATTCGAAGGTCTCGGATACGGTACGAATTGCATAAGGGAACTCCTCTTCGGAAGGAAGTACCGGCAAAAGTGCACGCTCGGCAAGAGCGCCATGACCGATTTCACGACGTCCCGGACCTCTGGAAACCTTGGTCTCTCCTACGGAGTAAGCCGGGAAGTTATAGTGGTGCATATATCTCTTGGAAACCTCGGTCATATCCAAACCATCCAGCTTCTGTGCCTCGGAGAGAGGTGCCAGGGTGGTGATGGTACAAATCTGTGTCTGACCTCTGGTAAACATTGCAGATCCATGAACTCTGGGAATCAAATCAACCTCAGCAGCCAAAGGACGAATCTGGTTGATTGCACGTCCGTCAGGTCTCTTCTGATCCTTCAAGATCATCTTACGAACGGTCTTCTTCTGGTACTGATAGAGCGCCTCGCCAATGAGGGGAAGCCACTCTTCGTTCTCGGCAAATGCTTCTTCAAGACGGTCACGAATGACACGAAGGTTCTCCTCGCGAACCTGCTTAACATCAGTGAATACTGCCTCTTCCATCTCAGTCGGAGGAACAAGCTCTTTCATGGCAGCAAACAACTCCTCGGGAATTGCACAGCTGGTGTAGGAGTGCTTTGCTTTACCACACTCTGCTACGATGGTATCGATAAATGCGATCACCTGCTGATTAATCTCATGTGCCTTATAGATGGCATCAATCATTACTTCGTCGGAAATCTCCTTAGCACCTGCCTCAATCATAATAACCTTCTCTCTGGTAGAAGCTACGGTCAAAGCAAGGGTGGAAGCATTCTTCTGATCGGTAGTGGGGTTGAATACGAACTCACCGTCTACCATGCCTACCTGAGCGGTAGCACAAGGACCATCAAAAGGAATATCGGAAATTGCAACTGCAATAGCGGAACCAAGCATAGCGGTAAGCTCCGGTGCACATTCCGGATCAACGGAAAGAACCATGTTGTTCAAGGTTACGTCGTTGCGGTAATCCTTCGGGAACAAAGGACGCATAGGACGGTCAATAACACGGGAGGTAAGAATTGCGTTCTCGCTTGCCTTACCCTCACGCTTATTGAAGCCGCCGGGAATCTTACCTGCAGCGTACTGCTTCTCTTCGTATTCTACACTGAGAGGGAAGAAATCAATTCCGTCTCTGGGCTTCTCGGATGCGGTTGCGGTAGAAAGTACAACCGTATCACCATAGTGCATCAATGCGGCACCATTTGCCTGAGCAGCCACACGGTTAACATCAACCGTAAGGGTTCTGCCGGCGAGTTCCATGGAAAAACTCTTATACATATTATCCTCATTTCTGCGCTGTGCTTTTGTATTGTGAAAGCAGGTCTGCATCGACAGCGCGGATACAGTTCCTGTGGCACAGTAACAGGAGCCTCCGTAACAACTGATGGTGATACTCTCTTATTCGACAATAGCATCATCAGAAGTCACGGTAGAAAAGCTCCTTCATACATACTTGTACATACTATACCGCATGATATTATAGCATACTCTTTTCAAAATATCTACCCGTAAAATGAAAAAACTACAATTCTATTTTCTTCGATTACAACAGAACACCTGTCTGTTCAAAATGACAGACAGGTGTTCCCGTATACGGAGAAACAACTCCGGAGTAATTTAATTATCGAATGTCAAAGAAATGCTCTTAATCGTCAATTCACTATTCCCCTTTAGATTCAATCCGATTCCACTGATACTTCCTCCCGTGGAAATGACGGAATTCCAACTCTGGGGCGTAACGGTCATTGTACTACCCGAAGTAGTGATGTCTGCACACCAAAAATCACTGGTAGATACGGTGTCACTAAAGGTAATCACCAACTTCCAATTGCTCTTCTCGGAAGAGGTTACGTTGGTAATAGTAAGACTAAGGCCATAGTACGGATAACCGTCCGTGACCCAAGTATTTCCCGAAGTAAGCTGGACGGTACAGCCGTTGCATGTTCCACTGTAGTTCATGGCCGTGGGGGCTGAAACATCTCCTCCATTACTACCGCCACCGGACTGTTCGGCGTCTTGAATCACATCTTCGATATCTACACTACCGAGATCGTCCAAGGTACCGTTTAGAACCTCTACCAACCATTTGCCTTGAGCAGACAGTTCATTTGCGGTGAAACCGGACAATTTGGTACAGCCTGCGGCAATCAGGGACGTTGCTTCGTTCTTGTTTGCTAGATTCCAGCACACGTAGCTCACATCGTACTTGTCCATGAGTGTAATCCATTTGTTACCCTCGGTGGTGTTCACGGTGCCGTTGCCGTCAGCACTTCCGATACCAAACTCGGATACGAAGACGGGGAGTCCGGCTTGGATGGCATTTTGCATCTTACCTCGCAAGTCATCACGATGAGTATTGGCATAGAAATGGAGTGCATACATAACATTTTTACCCTTGCTTCCGGTAATGGGTGACTTGGCGGCCTGATCCACGTACTGCGACCAATTGGGGGTTCCGACAATAATGATAGCGTCGTCATCGTAAATGCGGATGACTTCGATAATCTCCGTGGCGTAGGATTTAATCTGGTCCCATGAGGTGCCGCCGTTGGGCTCGTTGCAGATTTCGTAGAGAACGTTATCATAGTTCTTATACTTCTGCGCCATTTCTTTGAAAAATGCTTTTGCCTCACTCTTATAGGTATTAGGGTTGCCATCGGACAGAATGTGCCAGTCAATGATTACATAGAGGCCCAAGTCCGTTGCGTATTCCACACCATCGGTAACCAGCTTCTTTAACTTGGTCTTGGTGGATTCACCGGAGACGCAATAACCGCCCTCTGCTGTATACATGGCAAGTCGAACGACATTGGCGCCCCACTCATCTCGTATCGTCTGAAAGGTTGCCTTATTCACATACTGGGGAAACCATTGAAGTCCGTGGGTACTGACACCTCGCAGTTGCAGAACGTCTCCGTTCTTGTCTACCAGCTTTGTTCCGGATACGGACAACTCGCCATGGGTTGCCACGGGAGTCTTGCCGGAGGGGACGGTGGGGTTCTTCGTGGGTGTAGCAGTAGGTGCTTTGGTAGGAGCTTTCGTAGGAGCTTTCGTGGGGGTCTTTGTTACGACAGGCGTATTTACAGGTGTCTGCGTTGGCGTATTAGTGGGTACATCCACAGATTCTGTAGGGGTTCCTGTTGGCGATGCTATCGGAATATCCGTGGGTATTACTGTAGGTTCCTCTGTAGGTGTCTGTGTGGCCCCAACTTCCTTTGTCGGTTCTGCTGTGGGCGTTCCTCCTACTGTGACAACAAGCTCCGTGGTTGGGGTCACAACGCCTTGCGTCACTTTGGACAACACATCATTTGCCTCGGGTTTCTTCTCGCAGGATTTGCACAAGAGTAAAATGATACAAGTAAGTAACACCAGGGACATCATCGATATAGCAAACCACAGAAAGCGTTCTTTGGAATTATTCTTCATTGTTCTCTTCCTCTCGTATACATACCGTGCAACTCCTACGCATTGGAGCTACTGTTATCAATATTTTCCGAAAATGCTTCGGATCTCATCGGCCATATAGAGGGAACCGATGCAGAGAATAATATCTTTCGCCGGAATGATGTCCATAAGAACATGTAAGGTCTCTTCTACATTGTCCGTAGTATGCAGCCCGTACATCTCTTCCAAGGGGAGATACTGATCATCATTAAGCGCTCTGGGATTGGCAAATCGGTAGAAATGAATATCGTCGCTCATGGCAGACAGCATACTAAGCATGGTGGAGTAATCCTTGTCCGCCACAATTCCGGTAACAATGTGAACCTTTCGTCCGGAAAATGCTCTTCCGCTGAAGTAAGCCATGGCCGCTTCAATACATTGCGGATTGTGTCCGCCGTCCAAGTATACGTCCGGGCCACGATGCAGAAGTTCCATACGTCCCGGCCAATCAATCTTGCGTAATGCATTGTCCATATCGACGCTGCTTATGTAATAATTTCCGGAGTTCAGCAATCCAATGACTTCAAGTACCACTGCACAATTCTTGCGTTGATGTTCTCCTAAGAGGTTCAAGGTCACTTCAATGCCTTTGTAAGAAAAATGCTCATAAGTTTCCACGGGAGTCAAGGTCTGCAGTTCATCGGTGTCCACATAATGAATTCGAGCATCCTGTCTCAAGGCATATGCAGTAATAACATCCAACGCCTCCTTATCCGAGGGATACAACACAACATCACGATTTTTCTTGATGATTCCGGCCTTTGCTGCGGCAATCTTCTCGATAGTATCCCCGAGAACCTTGCAATGGTCCAATCCGATGTTGGTAATCACACTGACTACAGGATTCGGTATGATATTTGTGGGATCGTAGGTTCCGCCAAGGCCCGTCTCCAAGATTACCAGATCGCACCCCATCTCCTCGAAATACAACAATGCCATAATGGTCAATAATTCGAATTGGTTGGGCGCCTCGTAGAGCTTATCGCAATATTCATATACACGACTGCCGATGCGAGCCATGTCCTCCTCAGAAATCATCTCTCCGTTAATGCGTATCCGTTCGCGAATGCAATGGAGATACGGAGACGTAAATAGTCCTACCTTATATCCGGCCTCCTTCAAAATGCCATGCAACATGGCACAGACGGAGCCTTTGCCGTTGGTGCCCGCCACGTGAATGCAAGCCAAACGTTCCTCCGGATTACCGAAATAGTCCATAGTCTTCTTCATGCGGTATAGTCCGGCAAAGGAAGAAAAGAATCCGGTGGACGTTAATTTTTCGACGATTTCCTGATAAGTCATTGAAATTCTCCTGCGTCTTAGTATTTTATCGAAAGGGATTGATCCAAATCATACATCATATACAGCGTACCGGTAACAAGGACATTCTCTCCGGATTCCAGTTTCGTACGAATATACGATGCCGCTTCATCGACACTTGTCGTTACCGTTACGGGAACTCCGTATTGTATCAAATGGTCGGCCAGTTCTTCTGCCGGAAGTGCACGGGCATTTGCCGGAGTAACGGTACAGAAGCTCTTGGCAAATGGAGCAAGACGGCGATACATAGTCTCATAATCTTTGTCGCGCATGACACCGGTAACAATATGATAACACGTTTCCGGCGAAAATGCCATTAAAGAATTGCATAACGCTTCGATGCAATCCGGATTGTGACCGCCGTCGAAGATTAAGTGAGGATTCCTACTGCGGATATCGAAACGATATGGCAGATGAGCTTCTCGAATGCCCTGTACGCAAGCTTCTTGCGTAATACGCGAAGGCTCGGGAAAATGCACACTTTGTTTCAGTACTTCAAGTGCCGTCAATACAGTTGCAATATTCTTAATCTGATATTCCGAAGACAGGCGACGGTTTGTGGGAGACACCAGTTCTGTGTACTCTTCGGACTGTGTACACAATTTCTTATAAATATCCTGGGCGGAAGAAAAGAAATTGTGGTGATTCGCACACCAATTCCTAACATATTCGGTAACCGCAGGTGTATTGGGACCCAGAACCACCGGTTCCGTGGGCTTGGTAATGCCAAGCTTCTCTTCCGCTATGGCAAATGCGTCAGAGCCTAAGTACATCTCGTGGTCAATGCCGATTTGAGTGACTACAGTGAGTACAGAGGAGGTCTCCAGGTTTGTGGCGTCCTTAGCTCCGCCCATGCCGGCTTCCAAGATTACCACATCACAACCGGCATTCACAAACAATTGAATAGCCACCGCCACCGACAATTCGAATTCTGTGGGTTGACAGTCGGTTCCATCTAGGGCTTCTTTCACATTAGATACCGCTACTCTGTACTGCTCTTCTGTGGGTAAATGCCCATCAATGCGATACATATCCAGTAGACTGCCCAGATACGGTGATGTCATGGTACCTACCAGGTACCCACAGCTACGCAAGGCAGAGGCAAGCATGGTGGTTACGGAGCCTTTGCCATTGGTGCCTACCACATGAATTATGGGAAGTGTCTGTTCCGGCGAACCAAGCAACTGCATACACTCGTGAATGCGAGTAAGCCCCGGCTTAGACACACGGGTTGTTTCGTTGCTGATATAGGAAAATGCATCATTTATCGTCATGTGTATGTGCGACCTCCGTTTCTCTTTCGCCGTGGCGAATTCCCTGCTGAACCATTAATCTGCGCAAGTAGGGGAACAAATCACGATTTAGAAGCGGAAGTACCAGAAGCTCAAGTACAAACATAATCACTGCTTGCCCCAGTCGATAGGATACATTGATGGCATTGACACTCATACCCGCATACCAGAACAGGGACAAGGACACAATGATAAATCCGCATACAAACTGATCGAGAAATGCAGCAATAACAAGGCGACGATTGGTACATTTTTGAAAGAGCAAGATTCCGTAGATCACACCACGCAGAATTGCCGCCAGCGTAATACCGGGATTGACGGAACCGAACTTGACAATTGCACCGATAAGATCCGCTACACCGCCGATAACCGCTGCCGGCCATGCGCCGAGACAAGTACCGCTGATGGCACGAATGATAAAGGTGAAATTAAAACGATTTTCCGCGAAATCAATGGTCAACAATCGTTCGGCAACGATCTCCAAGGCAATCAAGACACCCATGACCGTAAGTAATTTGACATTCTTGTTCTTCATAAAAAAACTCCTTTCTGTCCCGTATTCCTTCTGTGTATGGTATACACCATAGATAGAAGTTCAAAACGCTACATAAGGAGAGGTTACTTCCATGTGTAGCAGCGGGATGCAAATTATGTACCGCAAGAAATTCTTTTCGTCCGGAAGACAACTCCCCGTTCTTCCGACACTTAACGCACATAATCTTACTCTGCTTATTTGCAGGAAAATCATAGCACAGTTGCAATGGGAATGCAAGAGGTTTTGCTGTCGTAAGTTGATTTTTGCGTTTGAAAATAATATAATTGATACCAATCCACAGACAGTTTTATCGAAAAGGGGGTAACGTATCGTGAATCGCATATATTGGGGAACCGATCAAATATCGATGTTAACCGATCATTTGGATGCCACATCACACAGTCACTACATGATACAGTTCTTTCTGGGGATAGACGAAGAATTGGTGATTAAAGTTATGGACCAAAAAATCATTTGCCCATGTGTCATCGTAAATAAAAATGTGAAACACTCCTTTCGAACCAACAATATGTTGCATATCACATGTCTGATCGAACCTGTTTCAAATCTAGCGGTTCAACTGATGAATTTGTTACAAGACAAGGAATACTATATATTCAATGACATTGCTGTTAATAAGATGCGACAGGCTGCACAGCGGATGATTGCATCCTATGACATAGAGACTTACCAAATGTTTATGGATTCATTTCTAGAGTGCTGTGGTGTTACATTGGAACAGCCGAAATATGATGATCGGATTGTAGAATTAATCGGTATGTTAGAGAACTGCACATGTGAGAATCATGTAATTGAACAATATGCAAGTGAACTTGCGCTCTCTTCCAGTCGCTTGTCACATTTGTTTCGGGAACAGGTAGGCATACCGTTGAAAAATTATTTATTGCTACATCAGTTGGAACATGCATTTTTGGATTTGTTGGCAGGAAAAAAGATAACGGAAGCCGCCATGAATGCCGGATTCGATTCCCCCTCACACTTTGCCGCAACGGTAAAAAAAATGATGGGGCTTCCCGCAAGAAGCACTATAAAAGACAGCGAATTTTTGAAAGTTTATTAGATTCTATATACTATAATAAAATCATCCAAACGACAAATGAACGGATATTTAAGGAGGATATGTCATGGATATTTTATTACAAGAAACCAAAATGCTTGATTATCATTCCCCCTCAATTCAAGCTGTGATTAAACGAAAGGGGTGGGACAAACGGAATGAGTTCAACAAAATCAAAGAGATTTACAACTATGTAAGAGATGAAATTGAATTCGGATATAATACAGACGACTCGATTTCGGCATCGCAGGTTTTGAAAGACGGGTATGGTCAGTGCAATACGAAAGGAACTTTATTTATGGCGCTGTTACGTGGCGTAGGGGTTCCTTGCAGAGTACACGGATTCACCATTGATAAAAGACTTCAAAAGGGTGCAATGACGGGCTTCGTCTATCGGTTTGCACCCAATGATATATTCCATAGTTGGGTTGAGGTTCTGTACCAAAACGCATGGTATGAACTCGAAGCATTTATCTTGGATGTCGAGTATTTGACTAAATTACAGAAAATCAACTCAGAATGTACGGGTGCATTCTGTGGTTACGGTGTAGCAGTAAAGGATTTCAGGAATCCGGTCATTGATTGGAATGCCAACAACACATACATTCAGAGCGAAGGAATCAATCAGGACTTCGGCGTCTACAACTCACCCGATGAATTGTTAACAGAACATCATCAGGAAATGACCGCTGTCAAGCGTTTTTTGTATAGACATCTTGGACGTCATCTGATGAATAGAAATGTTAGACGAATACGAAACAAGCAGATATAGCAGACGATGTTAGATAACAATATTTCAAAACCCTATTGCCCTCGAAAGAAAATAAACTTCTCTCGGGGGCAATAAATATCACTTAGACTGTTTATTTTACAAAATCGCTCCATCCAGCATGATTCGAATAATCTCCTGATCCGTTTCCTTCATGCCGGTGTGTGCCAATCTTGATACACTTCGAATGGTATTTTCCACACCTTTCTTTACAATACCGTCTCCGGCATAGAATTGGTTACCGTTATAGTACATATCCAGTCCCAAAAGTCCGCTCTCTACTGCCGTGGCAATCTTAGCAGCGCAACTGGCTTTGGCACCGTCACATATAATACCCGAGTCAATGGCCAATGCATTTACCAACGTATGCGCAATTTCAGAATAACCACCACCCATGAGATATGCAATTCCGCATGCGGCTCCGGCAGCTGCGGATACGACACCGCAATATGCCGATAATGTGCCGATTCCGGACTTCAAATGTATCGTAATTAGATTAGATACCAACAGTGCGCGATACAACTTCTCTTCGCTTATTCCCGTTTCTCTTGCATATACAATAACGGGAACGGAACAAGTCATTCCCTGATTGCCACTGCCGGAGTTGATGATTACGGGCAATTCACAGCCGTTCATACGCGCATCGCTACCGGCTGCTGCATAAGCTTTCAGCTTGCAACGAAGATCCCGTGAACCGGATGTTAAGATTACCTTACCAATGTTGGCACCGTAGGAATTGGTTAATCCCTCTTCCGCAATAGCCATATTATATTGAATCTGGCGTGTTAAGGTGGCCTCAACATGCTCCAAAGGAACATATGCTGCAAATGCAATAATATCTTCCACATTCAGTACACTTCGATCTTCCTTATGGGCCACGTCTTCCACGGGCTTATCCAACAAAGTCTCATGATCTCGTCGGATACATACAACATTGGTATGACGATCTGTTATACGTACATAAGATTCATGTGCATCGGAGCGTAATGTGATTCGTATGTCAAAGATTCGTGCATCTTCAGGAACCTCCAGCGTTACCGGAAAGGCCTCACAGAACTGCCTTATGGAAGAGAATTTATCTTCCGAAATCCCAGACAGCACTTCTAACTCTGTTTCCGCATCTCCTGCCACAATTCCTGCGGAAAATGCTGCTTTGATTCCTCTCATTCCACCGGTATGAGGAACCGTAACGCTCTTGGCGTTTTTCACGATATTTCCGCTGACGGCAATGGTTGCAGATACCGGTTCGTCCCCCAAAGCCTTCTTGGCAAGGGCGGCCGCATAGGCAATGGAAATGGGTTCGGTACATCCCATGGCAGGGATAAGTTCTTCTTTTAGTATGTTCACATATTTTCGACGAATATCTTCGGTTAACATCATTTCCTCCTAAGTACGGGTACGTCTGCGGATACGGAAAAAGCTACCGCAAATGCAGTAGCTTTTTGTCTTCTTACTTACGAATTCCAAGCTTCTCAATCAAAGCACGATATCCTTCGATATCCCTCTTCTTCAAGTAGTCAAGGAGACCACGTCTCTGACCTACCATCTTGTAAAGACCACGTCTGGAGTGATTATCTCCATGGTTGTTCTTCAAATGCTCGGTGAGCTCAGCAATTCTTGCGGAAAGGATTGCAACCTGAACCTCGGTAGAACCGGTGTCGTTAGGGGTCTTTCCATACTCTGCGATAATCGCAGCCTTCTTCTCTTTACTAATCATCTTAGTAAGTCCTCCATTCATCAAATTAATACCATACTCTAAGTTAGGGTTGGAGACTCCGCAAACTGAGAGTTGGCTAACGTTCATTAATATAGCACACTTCTCTCGACTTGTAAATAACTTTTTTGAAGAAAATCGAGTTTTTTCTAGACCGAAAGTATCATTTGCATGCGTCCTTCGATGATA
This sequence comes from Lachnospiraceae bacterium, assembly GCA_045546575.1. Classification (GTDB taxonomy): domain Bacteria; phylum Bacillota; class Clostridia; order Lachnospirales; family Lachnospiraceae; genus ISDg. The sequence continues at coordinate 217,802 of JAZQDC010000005.1, forward strand.
GTATGCCCAAATCCGCAGACATTTCCCGGCGGCGCGCCTTGTCTGCCTGCAACTGCGTAGTAAGTTCTTCAAGATTGGCAAAGGTGCGCTGAGGACGCATGGGCTCCATGAGAAACACCGTACTCTTCTTGCCGTAGGCATCGCCCTCGTAATCTAAGGCGTAAGTCTCTACTGTCAGCGCATGAGGAAGGCCGTCTCGCACTGTGGGATTGTTGCCGATGTTAGTAATGCCAAGGAATGCTTGTTCATCAATGATGCATATGCTGGAGTACACTCCTTTCGCAGGCAATAGTTTGTCCGCGGGAACTCGAAGGTTCATGGTGGGAAACCCCATAGTGCGACCGATTTCCTTGCCGTGCACAACCGTTCCTTGGATAAAATACGGATAGCCCAGCATCATTTTTAGTATAGCGAATTCGCCGGTCACCAAGCATTCTCGTAATCGTGTGCTAGACACTTTGCTATTGTCGATTTCATAGACGGGAGCTATTTCGCATTGCACTGCCTGTGCTTCGCATGTCTGCTTCATGTACGCGGCATCCCCTGCACGGTTACAGCCGAAGCGAAAATCCTCGCCCACATAGACGGCCTGTGCCTGGCATCTTCCAATCAAAAGCTCATTTACAAAGGCGTCCGGAGACATACACCGCACTTCATCTACAAATGGCAAAAATACCACATAGTCCATACCGAACTTTTCCGCAAGATATAACCGTTCTTCCCTTGTGAACAGCACTTGTTCTTTTTCGAAGGAAGCATCTGTAGCCACGGAAAAATCGAAGGTAATCATCACTCTGGGCAACGAATCTTCTGTCATAGAAAAACAGTCCAAGAGCCGTTTGTGTCCCAAATGGATGCCGTCGAATTTGCCGATAATAACGCGACATGGTGGTAATTGAAAATCCAACGTATGTTCAATAATCTGCATAGCTAGTGTCTCACCTCCGGCGGAAACATCTGCAACGGATAGTATTGTTCTCTTCCCTTGTACACATACAATGCATAAAAGGTATTCTCGTGATACACACGTATTTGCTCAGTCCACTCTCCGTCCGGTATCAAATGTACGCGTCTAAGGGGATTGCCGTTTTGCAACAATTTGATGCCTTCCTCCGTTACGGAACATTTGACCGCATTGGGGAACAGCGTGTCCACGGAAATGAGAAGCTGTTCCACATCTCCTGTATCCTTTGCTTCCTGCACCTGTTTTAGCGTGTAAGCATCCTGTAGTTTGAAGCCACCTGTGGCGATTCGCACAAGGGAAGTCATACAGGCACCGCAACCAAGCATCTCTCCGATGTCGTTACACAGAGTACGAATATACGTGCCCTTTTCACAACGGACGCGCATGGAGAAAGTACCCTTTGCAAGGTCACTGGTCAAAAGTTCAATTTCATAGATGTGAACCTCTTTGTTCTTTCGATCCACGGTGATACCCTGACGTGCCAAATCACACAATTTCTGTCCATTTACCTTTCTGGCGGAATACATAGGGGTCAGCTGTGAAATCAATCCAATATGGGCTGAAATTGCGTCATAAAGGCCTTCCGCCGTCACATGAACCGGTCGTTCTTCTAGGACTTCACCGAAGATGTCCTGGGTATCGGTAATAGTTCCTAACTTCACGCCGGCAATGTATTCCTTGGGTTGATCCATAAGAAAATCGCAGACCTTGGTTGCATTTCCGATACATACCGGCAACACCCCTTCCGCTTCCGGATCCAACGTTCCCGTATGCCCGATCTTCTTTTGTCGTAAAATGCCCCGAAGCTTTGCCACAACATCGTGGGAAGTAAAACCTCGAGGCTTGTTGATAATAATAATTCCGTTCATTATAATTGCATCATAATCATTGCGGAAATCTGAAGAAGAATGTCGTCAAAGCTTCCCGTCGTCACAGTACAACCGGCGGCAAACTTATGACCTCCTCCGGAAAATGCGGAAGCGATTATCGACACATCCACTTTTCCATTGGAACGCATACTTAACTTATACGTATCCGGAGCATCTTCTCTGGCGAATAACGCAACTTCTACTCCTTTGGTAATTCGAAGCTGGTCAATGATTCCGTCGGTATCTCCGGCTGTGGCGCCGAAGGATTCCAAGTCTTCTTTACGGAGGACCGTAGTTACCAGCTTGTTATCCAGTGACATATTTGCATGATATACCGCATATCCAAGTACACGATTCTGTAGGAAGGTCTTACGGTAAAACGTATCGTCGATAATTGACGCCGTGTTGATTCCCTTAGAAATCAATGCACCCGCAATCTGCATGGTATGCTCTGTAGTTGCACTGTACTTAAAAACTCCGGTATCATGCACAATACCGAGGTACAATGCTTCTGCAATATCGTGATCAATCAAAGCAGGATCTAACAAGTCATACAACACTTCGCAAGTAGAGCTTGCTTCGGGACATACAACTTGCTCATTGCCGAACTGTGTATTTGTTACATGATGATCCACAACGAAGACCTTCTTCGCTGCTTGCATAATCGGCAAAGCATCTCCCAAGCGATCCTCGCTACTGCAATCCATTACAACGAACAAATCATAAGGCTCTTCCGGTGCGGCAAATGTAGAATCCACCATATCCGTCCCTTGAAGCATTTGTAGGTTCGAAGAAATCGGCTCCAAATATACTTGCGCCGTCTTCTCCGGGAATTGCTTGCGAAGATAGAGATACAATGCCAAGCAAGAACCCACGCAATCACCATCCGGTCGAACATGACCGGAGATGGCGATTGTATTTGCGTTCATAACATTATCCAATAAAATGCTATTCATCTTCGTTACCTTCCTGTTCCTCGGATACATGCAAAGACTCAATCAAATGATTCATCTTCACACCGTATTCAATGGAATCATCCAAAATGAACTGCAACTCAGGCGTATTTCTCAGATTCAAAGAACGTGCCAAAGAAGAACGCAAGAAGGGAGCTGCACTGCGTAATCCCTTAATGGTATCTTTCTTCACGGACTCTTCTCCGAGAACACTAATATATACTTTTGCGGTCTTAAGATCCGGAGCAACATATACATCGGAAACCGATGTCATAGGGGCAATTCTCGGATCTTTGACCTCGCGTTGAATCAGGATGCTCAGCTCACGCTGAACTTCCTGACTTACACGGGTATTTTTAATACTGTTCTTTCTCACTACTTTCTAGGAACCTCCTGCATGATATAGATCTCAACGGCATCCAACTCCTGAAGTTCATTGAACTTCTCAAATACCATACCGCATTCATAGCCTGCGGCAACTTCCTTCACGTCATCCTTCATACGCTTCAAGGAAGCAATGTTACCATCGAAAATCTGTGTGCCGTTACGGCTGATTCTTGCCTTGCTACCACGGGTAATCTTACCATCCAATACATAAGAACCTGCAATAGTACCGAGACCGCTGGCCTTAAACAGCTGACGTACCTCAGCATGACCGATAACCACTTCTTCGTAAATCGGATCAAGCATACCCTTCATAGCTGCTTCAATATCATCAATTGCGTTGTAAATGACAGAGTACAGTCTCACATCTACCTGCTCACGCTCCGCAGTGTCTTTCGCTACATTATCCGGCTTGACATTGAAACCGATAATGATGGCACTGGAAGCGCTTGCAAGAATAACATCAGACTCGTTGATGTTACCGACGCCACCATGGATACAACGAACCGCAACCTCTTCATTGGACAACTTGGTAAGACTCTGCTTCACCGCCTCTACGGAACCTGCAACGTCTGCCTTAACGATTATATTGAGTTCCTTCACATTGCCGGCCTGAATCTGATCAAAGAGACCATCCAAGGAAAGCTTCGCCTTAGTGTCGGCAATGAGCTTCTCTTTACTCTGAGCTACAAATGCTTCGGAAATATTTCTTGCTTCCTTCTCGCTCTCGGTGGATACCAAGATATCTCCGGCTCCGGGAACGCTGTTCAGACCAAGAATTTCAACGGGGGTAGAGGGAGTCGCCTCAGCAACCTTCTGTCCCTGATCATTGATCATTGCACGAATCTTACCGTATGCGGCACCGATTGCAACGGTATCACCCACACGAAGCGTACCCTTCTGAACCAATACGGTTGCAACAGGACCACGCCCTTTATCCAACTTCGCCTCGATAACGATACCTCTTGCTTTACGATTCGGGTTGGACTTAAGTTCCAATACCTCGGCGGTCAAGAGAATCATCTCAAGCAACTGATCAATTCCGTCCCCTGTCTTGGCGGAAACCGGAACAGTAACAATATCACCACCCCAAGACTCAGAGATAAGTCCGTGCTCGGACAACTCGGTGAGTACTCGATCGGGATTTGCGGCTTCCTTATCCATCTTATTAATAGCAACAACAATGGATACACCCGCTGCCTTAGCATGATTGATTGCCTCAATGGTCTGGGGCATTACACCGTCATCTGCGGCAACAACAAGAACTGCAATATCGGTTGCCATAGCACCACGCATACGCATAGCGGTAAATGCTTCATGACCCGGAGTGTCAAGGAAAGTAATCTTCTGCCCGTTCTTCTCCACCATGTAAGCACCGATGTGCTGAGTAATACCACCGGCTTCGCGCTGAGTAACGTGAGTGGAACGAATCGCATCCAAGATAGAAGTCTTACCATGGTCAACATGACCCATTACACACACAACCGGAGGACGATCCAGAAGAGTTTCTTCTGCGTCTTCAGTGTCGCGCATGAGTTCTTCTACTACGTCAACGACCTCTTCCTTCTCAACAATACAATTGTACTCCAATGCGATTTCTTCTGCTTCTTCGTAGGAAATCTCCGCATTTACATTTACCATCTTGCCTGCAAGGAACAACTTCTTAACGATTGCTGCGGCATTCTGCTTCATCTTATCCGCAAGTTCCTTAATAGTAATGGTTTCAGGTATAATAATGGTTTTAATTTCATTAGGATCTTCTTCCTTCACCGGTACAGGCTTCGGCATAATAAATGCACCCTTACGGTTGGGGTCCTTCTTCTTGCTTCCGCCCTTCTTGCCGTCGCGTCCCATCTCCATATCGTGGTCAAAGTCACGATTGTTACGATTCTTATCGCGATTACGGTCGTTATATGCGGATGCCCGTTGTTCTTTGGTCAACTCATTACTAAAGTCTGCTTTGATAGAGGAACTGCCACTTCTCTGGTCATTTTTCTTCGGAAATACCTTGCGGTCGTTGTCACGATCCTTGTCAAATGCCCCCTTATCGAAGCCACCCTTATCAAATCCGCGGTTGAATCCACCACCGGCATTACCGCCTGTAGGCTTGCGGAAACCGCCCTGCTGACCATCGCGGGGTCTTCTATCGCCAAAATTACTTTGACCATCACGAGGTCTTCTGTCGCCGAAGCCACCCTGACCATCACGAGGCTTTCTGTCACCGTAGTTACCTTGCTGACCGTCGCGAGGTCTTCTCTCACCATAGTTTCCTTGACCGTCACGGGGTCTTCTCTCACCGTAGCCGCCCTGACCATCACGAGGTCTTCTGTCTGCCTGACCGCTTCGATCCTCTCTGGGTCTGCGTTCACCGTCTCTAGGTCTGCGATCATTTGTATTTCCTTCGTTCTTCGTGTCAGACTTGCCTTCATTCTTCGGTTGCTCCGTCTTCACAGGCTCGCTCTTAGGTTGTTCCTGAACTTCTTTGACCGGAGCCTTCTCCTGCACTTCTGCTACAACCTTTTCTTCCTTAGGAGCAGGAACTTCTGTCTTAACAGGTGTCTCTGTAACTTCCACAGGAGCATCTTTTACAGGTGTTTCGGGCTTCGTCTTTGTCTCCTCGGAAGGACGCTTCCGAAGCTGAACCGGATTGCCGTCCGCATCAAATACCGGACCGGTAATAGGCAACGGCTTACCGTTAGCATCCAACTTACGCTTAATGGGATTGCCCTCTGCATCAAAGAGCTGCTTCCGCATCTGAACCGGCTTACCATCTGCGTCAAATACCGGACCGGTAATGGGCAACGGCTTGCCGTTTTCGTCAAATTTACGCTTGATGGGATTACCGTCCGCATCAAACAATGCACGACGCTTAGGCTCTGCGGCAGGGGCGGGCTTCCGCTCCTTGCGAGCGCCGAAAAAGTCTTCGGCAATCTTGATGCCTTCGTCATCCACCATGCTACTGTATGATTTTACGTCGACGCCTCGCTCACGCAGGTAGGACATGACGTCCTTGGCGGGTGCACCGATTTCTTTTGCCAGCTCAGCAATTTTAATTTTCGCCATTCTGTTTACCTCCAACGTTTAAATAGTCTGCGATCTTCTTAGCAATACCTGCATCGTTTACCGAAACGGACGCTCGGAATTCCTGTCCGATTGCATGACCGATTTCCTCTTTGGTTCCGTACAGCACCAAAGGAACCTTGTAATATGTGCTCATGTTTGTGAATTTCTTTTTTGTATTTGCCGAAGCATCCTCTGCGACAATTACCAGTGCGGAAATGCCGCTGCGAATACTTTCTTCCGTCTTAAATTCGCCGCTGACCAAGGCGCCGGCTTTCTTACCGATGCCCAGCATGGAATTTACACGTTTATTGCTCATGGCTTTGTATCATCTCCTCTTCCAAGTGATTCAAAACCTCTTCCGGAATTGTCATGTTCAGCGAACGCTCCAAAGCACGTGTCTTTCTTGCCTGCCGAAAGCAATCCATAGAATTGCAAAGATAAGCACCTCTACCGTTCTTCTTACCCGTAAGATCCACCTCGATGGTTTCTTCCGGCGTACGAATCACACGAATCAGTTCCTTCTTCGATTTCATATTCCCACAACCGCTACACTTGCGGAGAGGTATCCTTCTTGTTGTCATCTACTCACCTTCTTATTCCGCATCTGCTTGAGATTCACTCTTAATATCAATCTTATAACCGGTAAGTCTTGCGGCCAAACGAGCATTCTGTCCTTCTCTACCGATTGCAAGAGACAACTGATAATCCGGAACGATTACTCTTGCGCTCTTCTCGTCAGGATCCACCGATACGGATACAACCTTAGCGGGAGACAATGCATTTTCAATCAATGTTGCCGGGTCCTCGCTCCAATTGATAATATCAATCTTCTCACCGCGAAGCTCGTTAACAATTGCATTGACACGAGAACCATTTACACCGACACAAGCGCCTACAGCGTCTACATTTATATTGTTGGACCATACAGCCATCTTGGTACGAGCACCTGCCTCACGGCTGATACTCTTAATCTCAACGGTACCGTCAGCAACTTCGGCAACTTCGCTCTCAAAGAGACGTTTCACCAACTCCGGATGGGTACGGGATACGGTAATGCGGGGACCCTTAGTAGTGTCCTTAACTTCCAAGACATATACCTTTACGCGCTCGCCGGGACGGAAAGACTCTCCGCGAATCTGCTCACTCTCGGTAAGTGTTGCATCCATCTTACCCAGGTTAATGCTGATATTCTTCTTGATGTAACGCTGTACTACACCGGTTACAACCTCTTTCTCTTTGTCACAGTACTGACCATACAGTACCTTGCGTTCCTCTTCACGAAGCTTCTGTACAACTACCTGCTTGGCCTTACCGGCAGCAATACGTCCGAAGTCCTTCGGTGTTGCTTCAATCTCAACCACATCGCCGATGGCCAGAGACTTCTTGGGGAATTTGGTCTTTGCCTGAAGAAGTGTAATCTCCAATGCCGGATCGGTAACTTCCTCAACGATGGTCATCATCTGAAATACATGGAATGCACCATTTTCACGGTTAATCGTCACTTTAATGTTGTCGGACTTACCAAATTCGTCCTTACAAGCAGCCAGCAGAGAGTTCTCGATAGTCTCAAGCAACACTTCCTTGCTAATCTCTCTCTCCTTTTCGATGAGATCCAATGCCTCAATCAATTCTTTGTTTCCTTTTTCCATAATCGTATCCTCCTTGTAAATATATTGTTCTGTTACATAACAAATGCTTGACGAATCAATGCTAAATTACTCTTTGCAATGGTTAGTTCTTCTCCGTCACAATTAATCACAACCGTATCCTGCGTATAAGAAACCAATATACCTGTCAGTTCTTTTGTCTTGTTCACGGGAGTAAACAGTCTCATCTCAACGGGCTTTCCGATGTTTCGAATGTAGTCCTTCTCCTTCTTCAAAGGACGCGTAAGTCCCGGGGAACTTACTTCGAACACATAATTATCAACGGAAACATAATCCTTCTCATCCAGTATCACATTAAATGCACGACTGATTATCTCACAATCATCAATGGTGATTCCGCCGGGCTTATCGATATATGCACGTAAATACCATGTTCCCACTTCCTTTACGAATTCCACATCCACCAATTCGAATTGATGTTCTTGAAGTAAAGGAAGAATCAACTGTTCGGTTGTTGTTTCAACTTGTTCTCTTTGTGTCATGTAATCTTCTCCATTATTCTATAAACCGTTTCGTATGTTTTTTGCATTAAGAAAGAGTGGGTTTCTCAACCCACTCTTCCGAAAAACAACTAAGCTACCTCGATATGCTATCACGAAAAACAGCATAATGCAATACCAATTTCAAAAAAAATCACAAAATCTTCGAAAACTCTTCGACAGAATGTGCATTATGCCTGTTCTGGTTCTTTCTTTTGCTTTGCTGTCTTATTGTCACGAACCTTTTTGCCTACAAAAACACCAAGCAATGCACAACCCGCATAAATAATAAACCAAAACATACTTGTCAGTAATTCAATCAAAAATGCCATATCAACTCTCACTTTCTTGTAAATATATCAAGACTTTCGGCGGTTAGCCAATTCCTTAACAATATCATTCCATTCAACGTCGCACTCAACCATTAATACCATTAGATGATACAAATAATCCGCGATTTCGTACTTCAATTCTTCCGCATCCGGATTCTTGGCCGCAATGGTAATCTCTGTTGCTTCTTCACCGCACTTCTTGAGAATCTTATCGATGCCCTTCTCAAACAAATAGTTGGTGTAAGATCCACTCTTAGGATTCACCTTACGATCCATAATGATATTATAATCCTCGGTCAAAACCGTCAATGGATTAAAATCCGCATATTCTTTCTGACAAAGGGTTGTATAGAAGCAGGAAGTATTGCCGGTATGACAAGCCGCCCCCAACTGATGAACCTTAGCCAAAATGGTATCCTTGTCACAGTCAATACGCAATTCTTTGAGGAATTGATAATGTCCCGAAGTCTCACCCTTAATCCATAGTTCTTCGCGACTTCTGGAATAATAGGTCATACGACCGGTTTCAATCGTAGTATTGTACGCTTCCTCGTTCATATATGCAACCATTAACACTTCCAACGTCTTGTAATCCTGAACGACTACAGGCACCAAGCCATCCGCACCCTTCTTCATCTCGGAAAAAGGTATGGTACTCTCCAAACATTTGGTGGGAAGTCCCGCATCACGTAACGTCTTCTTCACACGGATAATATTCTTGCTCTTGTAGTAATCGGTTGCAACACCATAGACATTGTCCATTGACAACAAGGACTCAATATCATTTCGCACGAGACTGTCGCGAATCACAACCGGAAGCGGACACTCTGCCAACATAGCCTGTAAACTGCCAGAAGGAGTTACATGCTTCAAGATGAACTTAGCAACCCCCTGTTCTTTGAGACTACTGAGGAGCTCATCATTTTTGTAAAAATGCTCGGAAGAATTGATGTCAGCATTAAATTCAACAATAATCTTGTCCTTACCAAAACGCTCTATGGCTTTCTGCACTTCCTCCGCGGGGTATGTCTGTGTATAAGGAATTACTACGTAAGATGCACCGGTATAAAGTGCCTTCTTTACATCTTCAAAACGCTTCACATAGCAACCGATGTACAGCGGAATGTCTACACGCTTGAGAATTAATTTGACCGTCTGAAGAAACAGCATCTGCTCCTTCTCGTTGTCATCGTAATTATATACGTACAAGCCGTCAGCACCATTTTGCTCATAAGCCATGGCTGTCTCCAACACGTCTGATGCATAAGCGTTCTCCGCGTTAATATATGCAATAATATTTTTTTCCATTATGCAATCGTTCCTTTCGTAGAAAGTACACCGGCAATACGAGGATCCTTGGCAGTGGCCATATCAAGTGCCTTGCCAAATGCCTTAAACATTGCCTCCAAGATATGATGGTTATTATCTCCGCTTAACTGACGAATATGGAGGTTCATACCGGCAGAATAAGAAATCGCATAGAAAAATTCCTTGGCGAGTTCCACATCCATCTCACCCAATCGATCTACCGTTGTTGTCACATCATAGACAAAATACGGTCTGCCGGACAAGTCCAGTGCGCATAACATCAGTGTTTCATCCATAGGGAGCATGAAACTTCCGTAGCGAGTAATTCCCGCCTTGTCACCTAGGGCCTGTTTAATCGCGGTTCCCAAGACGATTCCCACATCTTCTACAGTGTGATGAGAATCCACATACAGATCTCCTTCTGCCTCCAAAATCAAATCAAAGAAGCCATGCTTCGCAAAACCGGACAGCATGTGGTCGAAGAATCCGATACCGGTATGTACGGAATATTGCCCGTTTCCGTCCAGATTCAAACTACAAGAAATCTTCGTCTCCTTGGTTTCACGCTTAATATTTGCAATGCGATCCATAGTTACCTCCTATGTTCTTTTGATATATTATTTGTCCTCAAAACGTACGGCAATGGAGTTAGCATGTGCCGTCAGTCCTTCTGCCTCGGCAAATGTGGTAATTTCCTTGTATACCGGCTCAAGTGCCGCTCTGGAATAGGAAATTACACTGGATTTCTTAATAAAATCGTCCACGTTCAACGGCGAGAAGAACTTGGCGGTTCCATTGGTGGGCAAGATGTGATTGGGTCCTGCAAAATAATCCCCCAGCGGTTCACTGGAGTATTCTCCGAGGAAGATTGCTCCTGCATTCTGAATATAGGTCATGGTCTCAAAAGGATTGACCGTAAGAATCTCCAAATGCTCGGATGCAATATCATTTGCCGCATCAATGGCATCCTTCATAGAATCTGCCACCAATAGATATCCATAATTATCAAGGGACTTCTGAATTATCTCCGTTCTGGGTAACATAGCCACAAAGCGGTCAATCTCTTCGGAAACCTTCTGCGCCAATTCTTCACTGGTAGTTACCAAAATGGCCGACGCCATCTCATCGTGCTCTGCCTGAGACAACAGGTCTGCCGCAATGTATCTGGGATTAGCGGTCCCGTCTGCCAACACAAGAATCTCACTGGGCCCCGCTACAGAGTCAATACTGACATTACCATACACCGCTTTTTTCGCTAATGCAACAAATATATTTCCGGGACCAACAATTTTGTCTACCTTTGGAATCGTTTCGGTCCCATATGCCAAAGCAGCAATGGCCTGTGCACCGCCTACCTTAATGATGCGGTCAACACCGGCTTCCTTAGCTGCCACAAGCACATTAGGAGAAATCTCACCGGTCTTCGCAGGCGGAGTCACCATAACGATATTCTTCACTCCGGCAACTTTCGCGGGAATGACATTCATCAATACACTGGAAGGATACACGGCCTTACCGCCGGGAACGTATACACCAACCGATGCAAGCGGCGTAATCTTCTGTCCCAGGAAAATGCCTTCCTTTGTGTCAAACCAACTGGTTCTCTTCTGTAAGCTGTGATACTCACGAATGTTTGCAATGGCGTGACGGATAATCGTAAGCAACTCAGGAGAAATCTTCTCATACGCAGCCGCAATCTCTGCTTCTGTAACATCCATCGTATCCGGTGTTAATGCCACGCCGTCAAAACGTGCCGTATATTCAAGTACCGCCTCATCGCCTCGATCTCTTACATTACTTAAGATTCCCGCAACGATTTCTTCTTGCTCACGAAACTGGCTGGTGCTCCGCTTCAGTAGATTCTGAAGCAAGTCTTTCTTAGAATTCTGGTCTAACTTCACGATCTTCATATTCTTAACCTCATGCTCATGCAAATATAGTATTAGTTGGGTAGCACTTCACGAATCGCATTTATGATGTTATGGATACGCTCCTGCTCCATCTTCATGCTCACTTGATTCACTACCATTCTTGCGGAAAGAGGAACAATCTCTTCAAGCACTTCCAGACCATTTTCACGGAGTGTGGAACCGGTCTCAACAATATCAACAATGACTTCGGACAAGCCTACAATGGGGGCAAGCTCAATGGAACCGCCCAACTTAATAATCTCAACTGTCTGATGCTTTTGATTATAAAAGTAATCCTTTGCAATATTGGGATACTTGGTGGCTACACGAATCAACTTACCGCTGCCTAGGAGTTCCTTGGCGGAAGTAGGGCCTGCCACACACATACGGCAACGACCGATACCGAAATCAATCACCTCGTAGAGCTTTCTTCCTTCTTCGAGAATGGTATCCTTACCTACAATACCAATGTCTGCTGCCCCATACTCTACGTAAGTAGGTACATCTCCGGCTTTGGCAAGGAAGAAACGAAGCTTCAATTCTTCGTTTGTAAATATCAGCTTACGGGTATCCTTGTCATTCATCTCTTCACAGGTAATGCCCGCCTGTCCCAAAATCTCCATAGCCTTTCTGGCGAGACGCCCCTTGGCTAACGCAATCGTAATATATCTCATGGAATCTTCCTTTCAACGCATATTCTATAGTACATATATGGAGTTGCCATCCTCCAAAATGTCCACAACCATGCGAACGTTCTTTGGCATTGTTGACAACATATCCAATAGGTTGCAACCTGCTTCCTTGGCCAAATACCCTACGGATTCTCCTTGCTCTCTAAGTTCCGTAGCTTTCGCAATAGCACGTCTGTAGTCCTCTGCTTCGTATGCCACCAATACCAAAGTCTTCTCTTCCTTATCGGTGAGGTTCTGACGTTCCAGTGCAAGCAACAAATTATCCATGGTAATAGACATTCCGATAGCCGGTATCTCTACACCAAACTGAGATACTAGATTATCGTAACGTCCACCGGAAGCAATCGCTTCGCCGGTACCGTAAGTAATGGCACGGAAAATGATGCCCGTATAGTATTTATACTTGCTGAGCATACCAAGGTCAAAGGACACATAACGTTCATAACCGTATACCTTCAACAACTCGTAGATATTCTCCATGCGTTCCAGGGCAGCCAATGCTCTTACATTGCCGGTCATACTACGTACTTCCGATAATGTTTCAATGGAACCAAACAACTCCGGCATCTTCAGCAAAATGGCCTTCACATCGTTATCAATGGTCTTGCCGGCCAACAAATCTGCGGCGCCAAATAAGTTTTTATTCTTTATCAACACGCGAAGCTCCTCTTGCTCCTCGTCATTTAATCCGGTATCCTCCATCAAACCCTTGAAGAAATCTGCATCTCCGATCTCAATCTGAAAATCACGAATTCCCGCTTCCAAGATACAATTAACCGTCAAGGCAATGATATCCGCATCTGCCAACACACTTCCGTCATTGAAAAGTTCCACACCAATCTGCGTGGTCTCCTTCAGACGACCTTGATAGCTACTGTTATTGATAAAAGTATTGCCGGTGTAACACAACCGTACCGGTTGTATGGAATTTCGATAATACTTTGCAACACAACGCGCAATGGAAGGTGTCATATCCGGGCGCAATACTAAGGTATTGCCCTCTCTGTCAAAGAACTTATACATGTCTTTTGATGCTACTGTACCGCGCTCCTTATTGAATATATCAAAATACTCGAAGGTGGGGGTCTGGATATGTTCATAGCCGAAATGATGCATACAGCTCATAATACGATGCTCTAATACCGCTTTGTCTCGGCAATCCTTTCCGTAAATGTCCCGTACTCCCTCCGGAGTATGCAATAACTGCTTCATAAAAAGTTCCTCATTTCCGAGCAGAGTGTGTCGCAACAACTTTATCATAGTAAAGCACTACCCTGCTACTGCAATAATGCATATTATAATCTTGCTCTTCTCATATGTCAAGAGCAAATTTTATTTTTCTTCTTCGTTGTCCCGTGAATCTAAATCTTGATTCACATATTCCAAATAATTGATATGCAATGCCTGTCCTATGGAATGAAAATATTCCGGTGTTAATTCATCGTAACGAATGCTCTTCCGACCTCCATCCATGGCACGCTGATAAAAATACTCCAACTCTTGAAAGCGCATATAATAGACGAAATCTTTCTTACTGTAGTAAATGAGCAAGAATGCAATCCCACCCTGCTTCTCAAAATCTCGCATATATGCCACTTGATGCTCATGCACATTCTGCAACGAAAATGTATCCACCGCACATTCCTTACAATCGAAACATAAGGGAATGCCCTGAGCCACGCCAACATAATCCACAGTACTCTTCTGGTCAAAATACGCCAACGTAATATGTCTGGATTCTTTGTCGATATCGATGGGCGTAATAGGGGTTGGAATCTTCTGAATCAGTGCAATGCCCTGCTCACGATATCGTTCATTTGTCCGATTTATCAATTCCTCAAAAAATGAACCTCGCAGCCCTCTAGATTTCCAAGATGCCATAAGGATCTCCTTCTCTGTTCCATACTTCTCCCGTAAGTATCTCCGCAAATGTCCTCGGAAGTGCAGAACGAAGCGTCTTTCCCCTAAGCCCCGCAAGAGCTTCCGGAACTTCCGTAGGGAAGCGATATGCATAAGCAACCAATTGCTGTCCTTGCATATGGTACTTTCGTCGATATCTCATAGTGAGTTTATTATTGCTATCGGTCTCAACACTTGTATTCTGTGCGCTATCTGTCATGTACTTCGGATCTCCCAAGATAGGATGTCCCAGACTCTGCAATACGCCACGAATCTGATGTGACTTACCGGTAAGAAGCAATATCTTCACCAGCGTAACCTCTCCGTTATACGCCACCGGGTAGAATTTTGTATGAATCTCCGTGGAGTTTTGGTCAATGGGCGTTTTGCTGATGGTTACCTTATTGGTCAATGCGTCTTTGGTTAGATACGCGCGATTCTCCAAGTCCTCCGTCATCTCTCCAAGTACATAAGCAAAATAAAACTTATCAATACTTCGCTCTTTGAGGCATCGATGTACTGCCTGCCCGGCTGACAATGTCTTAGCAAATAAAACAATTCCTGCAGTATTCCGATCCAAGCGATTACAAATGCTCGGTTTAAACTGTTTTAAGGAATCGGCGGTAATCTTACCGCTATCTGAAAGATATTGAAGTAGCTGTTCATTAATAGATTCACTCTCCGGAGTATCCTTCTGCGATAACAAACCCGCCGGTTTGTAGGCAACAATGACATGCTCGTCTTCATATACAATGTCATCCGCTTTCGTTGCCCTTCCTGCAAATGTTACCGTGGTAGATACCGTCTTGCCGGCAAATTTGCCGAAGGTCTCGTCTGACAGAAAGAACGTAACCTTGTCGCCGGTTCGGATCATCTCATTTCCCTCGGCTTTTTTACCATTGAGCGTAATATTCTTCTTTCGTAGCATCTTATATAAGAAACCACTTCCGGCTTCGGGTAACACACGTTGCAAATATTTATTCAAACGTTGTCCGGCTTCTCCCGTTCCAACAATACGTTCCTGCATAGCTCCTCCAATCTCTGTCCTACTGAGTATTCACGGTCTATGCTAAAATCATCGTAACAAAATCCGTGAGTTCCTTCGGAATCTCCGGTGTCGTAATTTCCTGCGTACCATATAGCCCTTTCAGACGTTTCTCCACGTCTTTGACGTTGGTAAACACATGCATATGTACGGAAATGCCTTGTTTCTTCATGGATTCCGTAAAATATTCCGCAATATACTTCGTAGTTCGTGACTCTTTCTCTACGTATCCGATACATTCCTGCCCGTAGATACACAGGAAATCCAAATGCATTATATGTTGTGTAGACGTAAATACCAAATCCGAATACACCTGTGCACCTTTCCCTGCCAATTCCCTTAGGCATTGATAATCCTTTGCGTTCAAACTACGATGGGGAAGGAACAAAAACAAATGAGTCAACGCTTTGGCTCCCGGCAACACCGCCAATACCGCAACTACCGTAAATAAATTTCGTGTCGTCCCCGTAGACACATAACCGATAACAAACAACGCAATAGCAACCCCTAAAATAAACAAAACGTATAGGGATTGCCGTAGCTTCTTGTTGTCGATATATCCGTTGGTTCCTTTCGGAATTCTCTTCATGAACAAACTTCCTCCAACTCCAGTTCTTCAAAACTGTCAATATGATAGTCTGATAGGCTCCGAAGCTTCTCTTGATTATCCTTGGAAAAATCATCATATACAGAGCATACTCGCATACCGGCTCTCTTTCCCGCTAAGATGCCCGGCTCAATATCCTCGAATACAAGACACCGTTCCGGTGCTACTTCCAAATGCTTAGCTACATGCAGATAAATGTCCGGCCAAGGCTTACCGTGAGAAACTTCACAAGATGTATGAATGGATTGAAAATAGGCACGTATCCCTGTTGCTTCCAATACCGCAGTCAATAATTCCTTGGAGTTGCTGGTTGCAATTCCGGTGGAAATGTTACGGCGTCTTAAATATTCAAGATAACGAAGCACACCGGGCTTCAAAAACACCTTGGTTCGATAATATTCCATGGCCATCTCGTTCCAGTCTGCCTTAATCTTGTCAAGGGTATCCGTAAGCTCAAATGTCGTCTTAAAATACACCGCCGTTTCATGAAAACTCTTGCCTTCAATTTCATCCTGCAACTTCTCCGGCATAGGAATCCCGAAACGGCCCAAATATTCAATGTCAATATCTCTCCACATCCACATGGAGTCTACTAATGTTCCGTCCAGATCAAATATGACGGCATCGTAGGAATCGATCTTCATAGTCATTCTCCCATCCCAAGCGGAGTCAAAAGCTCACACTTATCTAGTTCTATTGCTTCTCCAAGCGGCAAATCCTCGGGAAGTCGCAATCCGCCCATGGAGATACGTCGCAGATATAGCACATCATTTCCGATGGCGGCAAACATGCGCTTCACTTGATGAAACTTGCCCTCGGTTATGGTCAAATGTACTTCGGCTTCGCCGGTTTCCTCATCATAAGAAAGCTCTTGGAATTGTGCCGGAGCGGATGTGAATTCCGAAAAGTCAATTCCATTTTCCAAGCGTGCTTTGCCTTCGGCATCCACACGTCCGCAAATGCGCGCATAATAAGTCTTCGGCACATGCTTCTTCGGAGATAACAACTGATGTGCCAAGCCCCCGTCGTTGGTAATGAGCAACAGCCCTTCCGTATCCTTATCCAGACGTCCCACCGGAGAATACTCCTCCGGGTTCAGAAACGGTAACAGCTCCATGACCGTCTTGTCTTCTCTGTCGAAATTGGCGGTAATTACCCCTGCCGGTTTATTTAGAAGAAAATATCGATACTTCTTGTAGCACAGCACTTTACCGTTACATGTGACGGTATCTGTCACCGTATCTACCTTGTGTTCCGGTGCGGTTACCAAAGTATCGCCTATCCATACTACTTTCTTCTTCAACAATTTCTTGGCGTCACTGCGACTCTTCGCCGCACCTGTTGCCACTAAGAAACCATCCATTCGCATCCTATCGCTCATAGCACGTCCAATTCTATGCCCGTTACATCAAACGCCAGCCGGGCAAATATTTGTTCTTCGTATTATTTCCCTTCACCTTCAGAAATCCTAAGGGATAATCGTCCACACATACCAACGCATATCCATCCTTCAAAGGAATCTTCGGAGAAATGGTTTCGCATTTTAAGTAATGAAGCACGTCCGGGTCGTCGGCAGGCAAGGAATAACAATTAGGATAGGTGTCCTTTGACAATGCCATTGCCAGTGCCTGACTGGGTTCAAAACGCCCTTTGCGTACTTCGCCCAGAAACAGTCCTGTGCGAAGAATTCGCAGACCGCGCAAGGAAGGTAATCCTTCCGGCACCATGTAATATAAACTGTCACGACAATAAATTCGCTCCGTATTCAGCGGAAAACTTGTCTCTGCGAAGAACTCTAGGAGTTCCTTCGGCAGCTTGTCCTTGCGACAATATTCATCAAACCTACCATAAACTCCCTCTGCCGCACCGTCGTCCTTTTGAAGCAATGCAACAAAATGACCTTCGCCTTCCAACTTATGTGGAAACAATCGTATAGTCTTCGTTATGTCGGGATTGGGATTCTGCATATATTCCTGCCGTCCGGTGGAAAAACCGAGTTCTCGGTACTTCTCATGCTCGTCCTCTGCAATAGGAGAAATCAAGCGCATCTCCGGAAATTCGTCCAATACATATTGTACCGTCTCTTCATCCTCATCCGGGGAGAAGGTACATGTAGAATACAGAAGCATACCGCCCGGCTTCAACATGGCAATGGCCAACGGGAGGATCTCCTTCTGCAACTTGTTATAGTATTCCGTGCCATACTGTTCCCAGTTCTTAATGATACCCGGTTGCTTGCGAAACATTCCTTCGCCGGAACAAGGCGCATCCACCAAAATCTTATCAAAGAAACAAGGAAAACGCTCCGCTAATTTGGATGGAGGTTCGCTTACCACAAGACAGTTGGTGGCTCCGAAGAGCTCTAAGTTCTTAAGTAACGCCTTGGCGCGTGTATTGCTGATATCATTTGCTACCAATAGACCGGTTCCTTGTAGTTTCGCTGCTAACTCCGTGCTCTTGCCGCCGGGAGCTGCACACAAGTCTAAAACTTTGTCTCCCGGTGCAATGGGCAATCGATTGGCCGGAACCATAGCACTGGGCTCCTGAAGGTAATACAGCCCAGCATAGTAATACGGGTGCTTGGAGGGCACATCCTCCTCTGTATAGAAGAATCCATTGGGAATCCAAGGTACCGGACGCAACACAAAAGGCGAACGACTTCGAAACTCCTCCGGCGTCAACTTGAGGGCGTTAATTCGAATGGCCGAGCTGGCTTTTCGTTCAAAACTCTCTACATATGCCTTATACTCTTCTCCCAGCATAGCTTTCATACGCTGTACATAGGTCTCCGGCAAATTCACCATAACTTGCTTCCCTTTCTCATCCCAAATGTGTTTCTGTTGCTACTGTAATGTCTGTGCGCGGTAGCCCTCAGCAATAATATCCAGCTCCGTTGCAAAATGACGCAACTTATCGATATTTTGCTCTTGATAAATGCGGAAAAACTCCTCTTGAATACGAATGGCCTCTCGGCGGCTGGCAAGACGATATAAGTTTTGAATCGTATTCAGAATATCATTTACAATACGTTCTTCTTCAAAGCGCATCTCTTTGGCGGCCTTGATCTCATCACGAATGGAAGACAACTCTCGATCGGTCTCGATCATACCATCTGCCGTATGTTGCAATCGTTCACTCAGTTCATCCGGAATGTTTCCGCGATACTTGTACTGCAAGGAATGCTCAATGGTAGACCAACAGTTCATCCCCAGAGTTCTCACTTGAATCTCCGCGAAAATGCTCTTGGGCCCCTTGGTAGTCTGTACCACATATTGAATCTTCAAATGATAACTGCGATATCCGCTCTTCTTGGGCTCGGCGATATAATCATTTTCAGAGATAACCACCATATCCGTACGCTTCTTGATCATCTCCACCACATCGTAGCAGTCCTCAACAAACTGACAAATCAACCGTACACCGGCAATGTCCGCCATCTGCTCCTCAAGCTCATCCAAAGGAATCTTCTTGCGATTCAGTTTCTCTACAATACTGGCAATGGACTTTACACGTCCTTGCACCAATTCAATGGGGCTGTAATCATTGGACTTGCGAAACGAATGCTGAATATGTGTAAACTTCACCATCAATTCGTCCACCGCCAAGGAATACGGCTCCAGTATCTCCCTCCATAATTGAATCTCCATAAATAATCCTTTCTCATCACGGCAATGTGATGCCTTCCGGGAGCGAAACTCCGTACAAATAATAGTGCAAGAGCGCTACATTTGCCCGGTAGTCCGGGACGATACAATCGCCCACTCCCTCAATAACTTCTCCTCTATAATACCCCTTCACCGGCATCTGCATGGAAATCAAGGAATCCGCCGGATTCTTTAGATATGATTCGATGCAATATGCCAATTGTTTCTCTGTCAGGCTACTGGTAATCACCGATAATATCTTCTTCGTCACCGAATAAAGATCGGTCTTACCGCAGTTCTTATAACTCTCAAAAATCGCGGACAGCACCTTTCTCTGTCGCAAAGTACGCCCGTAATCATTATTCATCGATATATCTCCGTCCATAGTAGCCACCTTACGAACACGGCAATATCCCAATGCCTGATTGCCATTCATATGGTTCCACCCTGCCACTACATTTCGATTCTTCGGGTCGGAAATGTAATTGGTCGTGCGAAGATATTCCGCCTCCTTCTCTGTCAGTTCGATATCCACGCCACCAAGCAAATCTATCACTTCTTGGAATTCTTCGAAGTTTACTCTGGCAACACCGTTGATAAATATCTTATACGTATCTTGAATTGTCGAAATCAAAAGATCCAACTTACCATAGGCATATGCCGCATTTAACTTCTTATTCCCATGACCTTCAATAGAAACATACGTATCTCGAAGTAAAGAAACCAAGCGAATCTCTCCCGTATCCAAACGATACGAACACAGCATCATACTGTCGGAACGACCGCCGTAAGCATCACTGCTTCCGATTCCTTCAATTCCCACAAGCAAAATGTTCACAACGTTGGAATCGTACACAAAACCTTCGGGAATCTCCTCCGGAATAGAGAAACTATGACTGAGTTCCTCTTCTTGAAATTCATTTATATTGTTACTGACGAACATCGCCCCCAGCTTCGCCGCAATGGTTTTCCAGTA
Source organism: Lachnospiraceae bacterium (assembly GCA_045546575.1). Classification (GTDB taxonomy): domain Bacteria; phylum Bacillota; class Clostridia; order Lachnospirales; family Lachnospiraceae; genus ISDg. Next base: position 238,594 of record JAZQDC010000005.1, read on the forward strand.
GCCGGTGATGAACAACAACATAACAAAGAAACAAAACAAAAGGAAAATGAATACTCCCAGTCGGCGATAGAGACGTTTTTTTCTCCGTCTTATCTTCTCTCTACGAGCCTGCTTCTTCGACAAATATTGTTCGTAGGGATCCTCTGCGTACTCTTCGCCATCTTCCGCAGTTTCTTCCACGATGTCTTCTTCGTCGAATCCACCATACTTCTCTTCGTAATCACGATATTTCATAATATCCTCAAATCACCCGATATCTAGTTCTTGAAACTATGAATCGGTGCCGGAATTCTTCCGGTTCTAGATACAAATGCATCGCAAGAGAAGGAATTGACCGGCATAATCGGTGCATAACCAAGCAATCCCCCGAACTCAGCCTGCTCACCGACACTCTTGCCGATTACGGGAATCAGACGTACTGCGGTGGTCTTTTGATTAATCATACCGATGGCCATCTCGTCGGCAATAATGCCGGAGATGGTAGTTGCCTTCGTATCCCCCGGAATTGCAATCATATCAAGACCTACGGAACATACACAGGTCATTGCTTCTAGTTTCTCAAGCGTCAGACACCCCGCCAAAACGGCATCAATCATTCCCTGATCTTCACTAACAGGAATAAATGCACCGCTAAGACCGCCTACATACGAAGATGCCATGACGCCACCCTTCTTCACTTGATCATTTAGCATTGCAAGTGCTGCGGTGGTTCCCGGAGCCCCCGGATGCTCAAGACCGATCTCTTGTAAAATCTCCGCCACACTGTCTCCGACTGCGGGAGTGGGCGCAAGGGAGAGGTCCACAATTCCGAAGGGAATTCCAAGCATCTCCGAAGCTCTCTTAGCCACCAATTGTCCCACACGGGTAATCTTAAATGCAGTCTTCTTAATGGTCTCGCACAGAATCTCGAAATCCTTGCCTCTTGCCTGCTCTAATGCTTTCTTTACAACGCCGGGACCGCTGACACCCACATTGATAATGGCATCCGCTTCCGTAACTCCGTGAAATGCACCTGCCATAAACGGATTGTCATCCGGAGCATTACAGAAGATTACCAACTTCGCACATCCGATAGAGTCGGCATCTTTGGTAAGCTCTGCGGTCTTCACAACCACTTCACCCATAAGACGAACGGCATCCATATTGATTCCGGTCTTGGTAGAACCTACATTTACGGAACTACATACTCGTTCCGTTGTGGCCAGTGCCTGAGGAATCGACTCCATAAGCAAACGGTCCGCCGCCTTCATTCCCTTGCTAACCAAGGCAGAGTAACCTCCGATAAAGTTTACACCCACCTCATGAGCCACCGCATCCAATGTCTTGGCAATCTCCACAAAGTCCTCCGGCTTCTTACATGCAGCCGCACCTATAAGGGCGATGGGAGTAACGCTGATTCTCTTATTTACAACGGGAATTCCATATTCCTTACCGATCTCATCTCCGGTGGACACAAGATTTTTTGCAAGACGCATAATCTTGTTATAAATATTCTCCTTCAGTTTCTTCAGGTCACCATCAATACAATCCAGCAGAGAAATGCCCATGGTGATAGTACGCACATCCAGGTTTTCTTGCTCAATCATCTTATTGGTTTCCAGTATTTCATTACGATTAATCATACTTTTCTACCTCGTCGATCCGAAATATTTGCGCGTTAGATACGATGCATCATATCGAAAATGTCCTCCAATTGGAGACGAATCACACAGCCGATACCTGTTCCCAACGTATCCAAATCTCCGCAGAGTTCGTCAAAAGAACGAGAAGACTTATCCACATCCACAATCATGACCATGTTAAAATAACCACCTACAATAGTCTGAGAAATATCCAAAACATTCACATTGGTATCGGCAAGATATGTACATACCTTCGCGATAATACCTACACAATCCTTACCAACTACCGTAATAATCGCTTTTTTCATAGAAGCCTCTTTCTGCCGCATTGCGGCGTATCATTTAGAATTCAATACATTCCATAGGAACGTCTCGATTGGCAACCAATAGTCTTGGTTTGTCGGTTTCATAGCACCACCCGGAATCAATGGCATTGCGCATGGTCTGATATGCCAATTCAGGATAATTATTTTCTTTGCTTAGATGCGCCAAGATAACAACCTTCAATTGTTCGTGCATCAGACGCCCCATAAGCTTCGCGGAATCATCGTTGGACAGATGACCGCAGTTCCCCAAAATGCGCTGTTTTAAATAATACGGATAAATCCCCACCAACAGCATATTTCGATCATAATTGGACTCCAGATATAACACATCGGCTCCTTGCAACCCGGCAATAATCTCTTCCGAATAGCACCCAAGATCCGTAGCAATACCGACCTTCTTCTGACCACAGCCCAAGGTATACATCACCGGATTGACGGCATCATGAGAAGTCCCGTGACTTTCAATGGTCATATTACCGATAGTAAATGTATCTCCGGGTGATATCGGAACGAACAATTCTCCCGGAATATTCTTACCACCGGAGGTTCTTGCGATATGTGCCAAGGTTTCCTTGGTTCCGTAGATTGGTATGTGATATTTTCGCGCAAATACCGGTAACCCCATAATATGATCACTATGCTCATGGGTTATTAATATACCGTCCAATTGTCCCGGCTCAATTAAATTCTGTTCTAAGCCGGCAACAATACGTTTTGTGCTGACACCGGCATCTATTAGCAGATTCGTAGAAACACCACATCCGGAAGCATGTTCCGCAGAAGCCCCACTTCCTACAAAGATGCAATTGCCGCTACTTCCGCTGGCAATACTGAATATCTTCAATTCGTCGATTCCCTTCACTTTCGTAATGCAACAACATTTCTATTATATCATTTTTCTCTGCAAACTGCAAATACAATTCATGTTATCCGAAAGCATATCCTCAAGAAGGGTCGTCAATTGCTCCAGCAACTCGGAATCATTATCATTTTCATCATTCCGAATCGTTCTTGCACAACACATAAGTAGCTCTTCCATTGTGGATTGACTGCTCATCACCTGCTGAATCTTCTCATCGGAATAGCCTCGTGTTCGCTTTAGCCGTTCGGCTCGTACTTCCTCAGATGCATGAACAAGCCATAATTCGTCGCAAAAACTGCGGTAACCTGCCTTGTCTGCCAAAGCGGATTCCACAAATACCACCGGTAAGCCCTGTACCTCATAGTCGCGAATCATATCAAGAATCGTAGCAATCGTTACCGGATGCGTCAGTCGGTTCAAAAGCTCCAGCTTCTCGCTATCATTGAATACGATTGACGCCAGCATTCCTCGGTTAATGGTTCCGTCTTCGTACAAAATATCCGTTCCAAACTCATCAACAACTTCCATATATGCTCGCCCACCGGGCTCCATTAACTCTCTTGCCACCGAATCCGAATCAATCACCGGATATCCGAAGTGCTCCCGAATGCACTGACTCACATAACTTTTTCCGCTTCCGGCACCGCCGGTAATTCCAATCACCTTCATAGATTCTCTCCATGTAGTAAATTATTTTGCATCATACCACGATAGACCGGTATTAACTTCTACCTCCAGGGGTACAGACAAATGCACTGCTTGCTCCATAGCCTCCTTCAACAAAACCACGACTTGTTCTACTTCATCCTCCGGGGCCTCCAAGAGGAGTTCGTCATGAACCTGAACAAGAAGTCTTGTCTTTAACTTGTGTTCCTGTAACATGTGAGCAACACGTAACATGGCAATCTTAATAATGTCTGCTGCCGTTCCCTGAATAGGCGAATTCATGGCTACACGTTCACCAAAGGAACGTTGTACATAATTGCCGGATGCCAACTCCGGAATGGGACGAATACGCCCGAATAACGTACGCACATAGCCTTCTTGCTTGGCCTGCTCAATTGAATTATCCAAGTACGCTTTCATGTTTGGATATCGTTCAAAATAACGCTGAATATATTCCTCCGCCATTTTTACGGTAATTCCAAGATCCTGCGACAAGGAAAATGAACTGATTCCATACAATATACCGAAATTTACGGCCTTAGCAGCACTACGCTGCTCCTTTGTAACTTCCTCATATGGAACCCCGAACACCTGACCGGCAGTGAGACGATGAATGTCCTCTGCCTGCTTGTAAGCATCAATCAACGCCTGGTCACCGGACATATGCGCCATAAGTCGCAGTTCAATCTGAGAATAGTCTGCATCTACAAATCGACATCCTTCGGCAGGAACAAATACTTTACGAATCAATCGTCCAAGTTCCGTACGTACAGGAATGTTCTGTAAGTTCGGTTCCGTTGAACTCAAGCGACCGGTGGCCGTAACCATCTGCTGAAATGTAGTGTGAATACGCCCATCCTCAGCAACACAAGTCTGAAGTCCTTCCGCGTAGGTGGAATACAACTTTGCATACTGACGGTATTGCAACACATGGTCAACAATAGGATATTGTTGACGTAAGTTCTCCAAAATGTCTGCGGAAGTAGAATATCCGGACTTGGTCTTCTTCTTTGCCGGGATTCCAAGCTTCCCGAATAAGATTTCTCCCAACTGCTTGGGCGAATTGATGTTAAATTGCTCTCCCGCTAATTCATAGATGACTTGCTCTTCTGACTTGCAATACTTCAACAGTTCCGCAGCAAATTCTTTCAGTTGTTGCATATCCACGCGAATTCCCGCTTGCTCCATATCCGTCAGAACCCAAATGAGGGGCTGTTCCACGTCATAATACAGCGGTTCACATTCCTTCTCTTTCAATTGCTTCGTAAGAATCGGTGCAAGAACCGTAGCCAAATGCGCCACCGCTTCAAGATCGGCAGGCTCTGATTCTGTGGGGGCCCATTCCAGAGCCAACACCTTTGGCTCATGATGTGTATCTAAAGGACGAAGCAAATAATCCATAAGCGACAAATCCAAAATGTTCTTATGATATCTTGGAAGCACATCACCCATCTCACGAATATAGAAACCCGCAACAGGACGTACTTCACAAAGTTCATACAGACGTTCCGAAATCAACTCCGGAGTAATAAAGAATTGACATGCAATGCGATACAATTCCTCTTCTTCCGCTAAAACAACGGTTACCATATCCATTGTCTTCTCCATGGAAATGCCAACAGGTGATGTCTTGTGGGAGAGTTTGAAAAACAACTCTTCTACCCGATCCAAATTGTCGATATCATGCACCTTACATTCGACTTTGGGCTCCGCTTCCTTTGCAATGTCAGGTAGCGCAATGGTGGTAATCTCAAGTTCATGAAGCACTTGCTTTAAGGCATTCCAATCGATGGACACCGCCAGTTGATCGAGAGTTTCTTCAATGGGAATCTCCGTATATATGGTGGCCAACTTCTCACTGAGGAAAGCCGCCTTTTCTCCCACCAACTCCGTCTCACTTTCTTTGCATAAGAAGTTTATGGGATTGCGCTTAATCCCCAATTCTTCCTTCCAACGAGAGGCTAATTCTTTGGCTCCATCCGCACCGGCAGTATGGATTGCCTCATAAAGCTTGGCAACGGACTTGTAATGTCCGATCAATGCCGTGGCCGTCTGGGGACCGATTCCCGGGACTCCTTTGATATTATCCGAAGAATCTCCTTGCAGCCCCTTAAGGGAAGCTACCGACGAGGGCTCCACGCCGTATTCTTTCTTAATCAATTCCGGTGTTAACGGGAAAGTCTTCTCCGGACAGAGACAAGCTTCTTTCTTCATGTGATATTTGGTAAACAGCTCATCCGCCTTGGACTGATTGCTATGCAAAAGCCAAATGGTGGTATTCTCCCCTGCCAATTGAAGATAATCATGATCCTTTGTTAGGATACATACCGGTACTTCCTTCGAAAACGTACGATTTAGAGAACCACTAAAATCATCGGCCTCATATCGCATGTCCATATATTGCTTAACCCCCATGCGTGCAAGAACTTCTTGACACAATGCAAACTGTTCTTTCAGAGGAACCATTACTTCGCTTCGATTGGCTTTGTAATCCGCATACATCTCCCGTCGAAAGGTATCACGTGTCAAATCCCACGTCACTGCCAGATGCGTAGGCTTCTGAACTTCCAACATCTTAAGGAGTGTACGCAAGAAACCGAATACCGCATTGGTGTATTGCCCCTTACTGGTCTGCATAATTCGATGAAAATGCTTTTCTTTCTCTTCCGGTGTCTTGGCACCGAGAATTACCGGGGGCAAATTGCCGTAAAACTGTGTAGATAGCAAACTGGAGCCATCTATAATCAATAAATATTCCTTCATTTACACTAAACCTCATATTGATATTTCTCCACCGCATAACCCTAGGGTTCTGTATTTGCGGTGGTGTCACTTTTCTTGATTTAACTCGCGTAACTTAGCAATGACTTCGTCGTTATATTCAATCAATGTTTCATACACGGGGTCATATCCTTCCGGAATACCATAATACTTCAACTGAAATGTGGATTTTGATTCCTTAGGCAAATAATATCGCACCGGATCTCCTGCGCTACTGAGTCCAATAGCCAGTCCACAACTTATCATAAAAATCATACACAAGAATCGAAGGCGACGCATTCTTCGTCTACCACGCAAAATTCCCAATCGTGAGTTCAACAGCTTTGTCTCCATCTCCCCCACATAACTGTCGGAAAAGTCTTCATCATTGCTTAATTGTTCAATGGCCGTAAGAATCGAATAATTAACCATCAAATCTTCCTTACAGGAGGGGCAACTCTCGATATGGTCAAGAAACGCACTTAACTTGGATTCCGGCAGTCGATTCTCAATATATTGAATGACCAACTCCTGCATCTCAGCACAAGAGACGGTGGCTTTTTTCTTGTGATTCATTTGGATACCTCACAAAATTTAAAAAAATAAAAATTAGGTATTGCATTTTCTAAAAAGGTGTGATAGAATGTCGTTCGTCAGCGGATGTGGCGGAATGGCAGACGCAGCAGACTCAAAATCTGCCGAGTTCACGCTCGTGCGGGTTCAAGTCCCGCCATCCGCACTAAGCAATCTTTCTTCGGAAAGGTTGCTTTTTTTATTTTCTCAAACGCTCTACTCATAACAACTCCTCCCATCTCACCTATTCTCCGATGATCTTCTCATACAGTTCCATACCGTAACCGGTTAATCCCGGCTCTCCTTCGGTAATTCGATACGTACGTTCTCCCTCTCCGGTTCGTTCCGCTTGTAAGAATTGCGTCTTCTCCCGCTCCTCTTGGAAGGCTTTCTTGGCAAATGCATAAATATGTGTTACAAAGAAACACGTAACGCGATTGTCGAAAAATGCACGAACAATATCCTCCGCAATCATAGCACCTTCCCGCTCCGAGGTTGTGGCAAAAGATTCGTTTAAGAAGATCAATGATTCCGGCACCATATGGTCTACAATCTTACTAAGACGCGCCAACTCTTCTTCCAGTTTGCCGGCTGTCATGGTTACATCTTCGTTTCGCACAAAATGCGTATAAATTCCGCGAAAGATTCGCGTGGACATGGTCTTAGCCGGGACAAACATGCCACACTGTGCCATTAATTGTGCGATACCAACACTTCGAAGGAACGTGGTCTTGCCTCCATGATTGGTTCCGGTGATCAAATATAACAACGTATCCGTACCGGTCAACTCGTTGGACTCAGGGAGTTTCAAACTACGGATTGCAAAACTCAAATCATAATAGCCGCTACCGGTTATCGCATTACTCTCTTTATTAATCTCCGGAAACGTCAAGGCGAATGTCATTCCCGTCATATGGGTATGAAGATTGCAACACCCATAGTAAAATGCCAGCTGATGTCGCAATGAATCAAACAATCGGCTAATCTCCTTGGAAAAATCATCAAAGCACATGGCAACATGAAGTAGTCCCGCACTCTCCAAATCTCTACAATCACGCAGCAATTGAAGATTGTCATAAGAAATACGAATCTCATTTTTCTTCAATACCGTAGAAAACAGCGATTCGATCTTGTCGAACTTGTGCTTAGACTGATACTCGTCCACTGAATTCACAAGAAAATTCTCGCTTTTGAGTCCCGAGCCGATCTGACAGCTGATCTGAATCTCGCCACCTATCTGCAATGCTTGCAGTGTCTGACGTTTCTGATGTACCAACTGCATGAATTCCGTATCGTATTCTTTTAAAAAGCCATCGTAAAAATCTCGAAAAATATTGCCTGAAAAATTGCCGTATGTGCTGACGATCTCCGCCTTCAGTTTCTCCAAGCCTTCTGCCAAGAGATTCAACATCTCAATGGAATGAATCACTCGTACTGCAGGCAAGGGGTTGCCGTCTTTGTTCATCTTCGTGCGATAATTGCTGAGATCCGTCACAACTTCGGCCACTGTAGTATACAATGAAAAAATGCTCTTCTTGTTGCGTATACAGTCCTTCAGTGCATTTTGTCGATGAAGGATATTCTCATAATCCTCCATGGGACTCAACAGAATATTCCGACAGGTCTGGTATACATACCGGTCGTTTTTGCACATGATATTCAAAATCGGTTCCAAGTCCAGATCTTCGTACAAATCATTTTTGAACGGTGCCAGTTCTCGTGTGTATTGATAATCCGGACGATTTAACAGGTTAATTTTCATTGGTTCCTCCCGTATGATAGCAAGCAATATTTGATTCTCTACTTGTTCAAACGATAATTAATATGACTGTAATCCAACTTGTACTTGTTAACAATAGAATTGGCAAAAGCAATGCCATCTGCCTCTCTTCGCACAATACGATAGGTGCGTCGGAAGCTACCGTCTTCCACAACCGTAGCAACAAGACTCACATATTGGTCCGAATCAAATACAATTTCAAAGGTATGAGTAACGAAGAAACAGATGGCTCCCGCCCCCAATAAGGTCTTCATTAATTTTCGACTCATAGCGAGAGCATCCATGGCCGGTGCCGAAGCAAACAACTCATTCATAATGACAACACTATGATTATCGACTCTGGCAAGCATCTCTTTCAAATGCAATAACTCATTTTCCAAACGTCCTTCCACGCCGTAATGGTTGTCCCGACATGCGAAATGAGTGAAAATCTGATGTGCAAAAGGAATCTTTGCTACACTGGCGGGAATCATCAGTCCCATCATACCGAGATATACGCATTGACCGTATGCTCTGGCCAGCGTTGTCTTACCGCCTTGGTTCGGTCCCGTAACGATTATTGCCTTCTCAAAACCGGCCTTCATGATATCATTTAACACCAGTTCTTTGTTCTCTTTGTGATTGCGAAGGGCCAGTACCACATCGTAACAGTCGTCCAAATACAATTCTTTCTCACGTACAACCGAGGGCATGGTAACCGGAAAACCATATTCTCGCATCTGATTCATAAACTCCAGATTCGCCAAATAAAACTTCAGCTCCATAAGTAAATCGCAAATTTCTACGGAAATAATCTCTCGTTTGATGCCGCAAAAGGTCTCTAAGTCGCGAAAAAGCACACGGTTCTGTTTTTGAAACTGTTGCAAAACAAAGTGTTCCAGGGGAGAAAGCTCCATGGTTATAAAGGGAGATTCACGAAATACCACCGGAGTCGTATCCGCCTGACCGTGTTCAAATGCATTTCGAATCGGAAAACAATAATCGGTATCATCGTATTGAAAATCCAAGGTTGCGCGATCTTTGTTAATGGTAATGCGGTAGCGCATGTTTTGAAACTCGCGGTTGATTGCTTCGGCCTTGGTACGAAGCTTCAACACTTCTTTCTCATTTAACAATCGGTGCAATGACTCATGCAGGGCGTAAAATGCTCTTGCCTGCGGATGCAATGCATTAAATTCGATACACAGATTCTCAATCGTCTGATAATATTGTAATATGCAATCCAAACGCCACTTCCACTTCTGCAATGATGTGCTGATGGTTTCTGCATATTGCTGGTATCGGATTGCGGTTCCGATTCCGGAGATGAAGCGTTGCAACGCCTCTCGTAACTCCGGTCTCTGCAAATCCATGCATATCTCTTGACGATATTTTGTAGTATCATAGGAGTCCGTAAAGTAATAGAAAAACGGCTTCAAATCCATGTCTTCCCATACCGCAATTACATTATCCACGTATTGATTTAGATTCAAATCATTGAAGAAATTCGGCTTAGGAAGAGCCTTAATCTCCTCGTAACTTAGTCTCTCTGTAGGGTGAAATAAGCTTACCATGTACTCACCTGCTCCTCATTTTCGTAAAAAAGCACTTACTCCCTCACACGAGCCTGGGAGGAAATAAATGCTTTTGGTCTAACGTAGTGTAATCGTACCGATTTTAGATAAATCGTTGTAAGTCAACAGTGTCGTATCACTCCACTGTACGATGTAATCTCTGGCACCGTTTCCGAAGGAATCATTGACGCGGATATCCAAACCCAGTTCCGCACCGCGCTTACCTTCCCATAATACAAATGCAATAGCAACCTCGGCAACGTAACCGTCTTCGGATTCTACTACCTTATAACGAATCAACTCCTCGGATGCACCGCTTCCATAGTGAATGCTGCCATCTCTGGCAATCTGATAATGCTGATCGCCCTTGTCATAATACGTAGTGTGTGCATTGGATTCATTGAGGAATATCTCAATTCCGTCCTTACGTGTAAACAACTGGCTGGATACGTCATAAGTGGTATCGGTAACTTCAATATACAGATACAAATACTCACTGTCCCACGCAGTTTGAAATGCAACCTGTGTATTCGATTCACCCAAAATGACATTATTCAACACATAGGTATCACAATACCCCCAAAAGGTCTCCTTCTTGCCATCCACACGTACCGTGGACAATTTGCTTACCGAAGCTTCTACATCGGTTCTACTTACATAATAATCCTTCTCTTTGTCAGGAGGAATTACCGTCACGAAAGGAGTCGGCGTAGGAGCTTTTGTAGCAGTGGGTGCCGGCTTACCGGTAATGGTAGGTGTTGCGTCCACTGTGACTGTAGGTTCCGGCGTAATGCCTTCTGAAATCTCGGGCGTAGGCTCCGGTGTCACTTCCTCGGTAATCTCCGGTGTTACCTCTACCGAATCCGTAGGACTAGAGGGCGTAGGGACTTCCGTAGGCACTTCTGTGGGCGATTCCGTAGGCTGCTGCTCCGGCATAGAAGTTTCTGTGGGGGTAGGCTCTACTACTTCCACAGTAGGCGTCGGAGTATTGGTGTCGGAAGCTGCGGCACAACAACCGGCCGTAATGAAAAACATCGCCAGAAAGATAATGAAATTTTGTCTTATTTGTCTTCTCATCTTAAGCTCCATCTCTAAAACATCCGTTAGCACCAAGTGTGCAAATGTAACTTCAAAGCGAAATTACTCCAATAACAAAGTTCCGACACCTCTAAGGTTTACGTCGGTGTGGCCACTCTTGTCGGACCACTGCAGGGCATGCACCAGCTTGCCTTTATTGGCATTGTTGACACGAACATCAAAACCGATCTCGCGGTCATATTGCCCGGTTATGGATACCAATGGAATTAATACTTCCACATAATACCCATTCTCCGCTTCATAAGTAACTGCCTGAAAGCGCTCCATGTCGCAACCGGTTCCATAGGAAATCACACCGTCGCGATTCACAACATAATATGCATCGCCAACTGCGTAATCTTTGTTCTTGTTACCGTCTTCATTGACATAGAACACAACGGAGTCTTGTTTCAAATACGTCTTACCGCTGGTATCCGGAGTTGTATCATCCATAACATAAACCTGTACATACAGACAACTTTCGGTCCAAAAGAATCGATATTCCGCAGACATATCACCTTTTCCCTTCACCACGCGGTTAATGGAAATAGGACTGGCACCTTCCCAGATGCTCTCATATTCCCCGATAAGTCCGGGATAAGTACCCTGCGCCTCTCCCGACAATTCAAAGTCCACCGGTTCCTTGTACGGAATAGGCGTGGGAGTATGCGTTGCCATAACCGGAATCTGCTGCGGCGCTACCGGTGTGGGAGTAACGGTTGGTTCTGTAGTCTCACGACAACCGGAACACAGTACACACAGAAGTGTACATAATACGATAATTCTTAATGTATTGACGTATCTCATTCCCTATCCCTTTCTTCAAATGCAAGGCGTAGCTTCTGTATGGCTTTCTTCTCAATCCGACTGACATAGCTCCGACTGATTTGAAACTTCTGCGCCACCTCTCGTTGTGTATATTCTCGATTGCCTTTGGTAAATCCGTAGCGAAGCGCTAAAATCTCCATCTCTCTCGAAGTTAGTACCTTCCCCATGATTCGACGCAAATGAGCAATATCCTCGTTAAGAATCATTGCACCGAGACAATCATTATCCTCATTTTCTAAAATGTCCAGTAGATGAATCTCATTGCCTTCTTTGTCATTTCCGATGGAATCCTCAAGATACACTTCACGATTTTGCTTGCGATTGCTTCGTATCGTCATAAGGATCTCATTTTCAATGCAACGAGAGGCATATGTCGCCAAACGACTTCCCTTGGACAAGTCATAGGAATCAATGGCTTTAATCAACCCCACAATTCCTATAGAGATGTAGTCCTCCACATCCCGTTCGTTAAAATTATACTTCTTGATTACGTGAGCCACCAATCGTAGATTATGTCGAATCAAAAGTTCTCTGGCTTCTCTATCGCCCAAAGCCAAGTTCTCCAGTGCCTCATGTTCCTTCTCGGGGGGTAATGGCCTTGGAAATGACCTCACCATGCACCTCGTGAATTCACTAATCAAACAGTATGCGTACTGGACAAAAAACTTGCTTTTCCACCAAATTCGAATTGTATTTTCTACGAATTCATGCTTTGTTCTTCCATGCGAAGCAGGTCGCCGACTTCCGGACAGATGTCCGTATACAAATGAAAACGCTGCTTCGGATGGGGACAAGCCTCCATAGGTGTTCCATCCTCTTCCGTCATGGACAAAACCTTAGTTAGTACATTGCTTCCATCCGGCTTCATAATCTCTATTTCGTCTCCTACCGAGAACTTATTGCGCTGTTCAAGCACGCAGTATCCCTCAGCGGAAACCTCTGAAACAATTCCAAGATAAATAGCATTTTTGTTATATACATTTTCGTCGTAAATCTGAGCATCGGCACCAGGCTTACCATAGAAAAATCCTGTAGTATAACTTCGGTACGTGCAACGACTAATTTCCTGACGATACCAGTCCAGATTGTTCCTGTACAGCTCTTCCGATGCAAAATAGTCGTCAATGGCCTTCCGATACGTTCTGGCCACAACCGCAACATACAATGCGGTCTTCATACGACCTTCCACCTTAAAACTATCAATTCCCGCAGCAACAAGGTCCGGAATGTGTTCGATCATACACAAATCCTTGGAGTTAAATATATACGTGCCTCGGTCATTCTCGTACACCGGAAAATACTCTCCCGGACGATTCTCCTCCATGAGGTAATATTTCCAACGACACGGATGTGTGCATGCACCGAGATTGGCATCTCTGCCGGTCATATAATTGGACAATAAACATCGACCGGAATAGGAAATACACATAGCTCCGTGAATAAAAGTCTCAATCTCCATATCCTCGGGTATATTGCGACGAATTTCGCCAATCTCCTGAAGGGACAGTTCGCGACCGTTCACAACACGGATTGCTCCTTGCTGATACCAAAATCGATACGTCAGATAATTCACATTATTGGCTTGGGTACTGATGTGAAGTTCAATTCCTTCCACAGTCTCCTTGGCAATTTGAAAAACACCGGGATCGGAAATGATAAGTGCATCGGGCTTCAATTCATTTAACTCACGAAAATACTTATAAATACCCTGCAAATCTCTATTGTGTGCGGTAATGTTGGCCGTCACATATACTTTCTTACCGGCTTCATGGGCAAACCGAATTCCCTCTGCCAAGTCTTCCATGGAGAAGTTTTTTGCCTTAGCACGCAAACCATACAATTCTCCACCCACATATACTGCATCTGCACCATATCGTATAGCTGTTTTCAAAACTTCCAGATTCCCTGCCGGGATTAACAATTCCGGTTTCTTCATCATCTATCTCACCTTACTAATTCTCAACTTTTGTACTAAGTGTCATGCCATCTCCCATAGGAATCATAACACTGGTATAACTCGGGTCATGAAACAATTGATCAATGTATTCACGCATACGCAAATGAATGGTGCGATCCCGTCTGGTCACCGTAAACTTGGACTCTGCCAAACTACCTTCTTGTAACACATTATCTGTCACAAGCAGACCACCCACCGAAAGTAGCTGCGAAATATACTTCAAATAAACAGGATACTGGGCCTTTGCCGCATCCAAAAACACGTAATCAAACTGTTCACCCGCATGAACCATATCCGCCAATACTTCGGCAGCATCCCCTTCTAGCAAAGTAATGTTTGCCGTTCCATGGGGATTGCGCTTTCGATACTCCTCTAAGTATCTTGTAATGTTGGGCACTGCTTCTGCAATGCGCATAGGAACCTTCTCTATAGTAACTACATCCGTCTTACCTTCACAGCACTCGAATTGAAAACATGCCGAGAAACCCACTGCGGCGCCGATTTCTAAGATTCGTTTCGGTCTATTAGACTTCAGTAAAAAACGAAGCAATCCCTGTGCTTCCTTACGAATCACAGGAACCTCCGTCTCTCTGGCACGCGCATAGATATCCTCCAACATAGGAGGTAAATCAGGCTCCAGAGAACATATATACTGAGAAATGTGGGGATTGCACAACAAGGAATCCTTCATTCCGATCATTCCTCACTTTCTTCCGAATCAATGGCTGTAAATGTGGCTATGACCGCTAAAATATCCGCATAATCCATGTCAGTACTTAATATATACGTTCCGGGCAGAATGTTCGCCTTCAATATCTTGCACTTCACGTAAAAGGACAGATCATCTTTGATAACACCATCTCGCTCCAGCTTCTTTGCGATCTCTCTGGTGGAATCACCGGCTTGAATCAAACACTCTACTTCTACGGCGTCTTCGGTTGTGTTTACCGCATCGGAGCCAAATACTTGATAGCAAAAATTATAAGCATATCGACTGCACTGTACAACGGCAATGGCAACGAAGACATAAAACAGAATGTCAAAAAAGAAACGTGCAACACTGTTTGACATGGAAAGAAGGTATTTACTTGTGTTCAACTTCTCTTTTTTCTTCATGACTTCTCCTCATAGTATTATTAAATCTCCACAATAATGGGTAAAATCATCGGTCTACGCTTAATGGTCTTCCAGAAGTAATCACTGAGATTGTTTCTGATATCATTTCTCAGACGATTGATGTCCACGGAATTGGAGGCATAAAAACGCTCAATACATTCATTTGCCACCTCAGAAGCTTCCGCAAGCAGAGATTCTGACTCCTTAGCATATACAAAGCCTCGTGTAATGATATCCGGACCACTGAGACAATCCATGGACTCAAATTCCATAACCAAAGATACAATAACAATGCCGTTCTCCGACAAGTACTGACGATCCTTCAATACAACGTTTCCGACATCGCCTACACCGAGACCATCTACCATGATTCCTCTGGCAGGAACCGTACCAACGACCTTCGTCCCTTCGTCATTCAGCTCCAGTACATCACCGGACTTCAAAATAATAACATGCTCCTTGGGCATTCCCAAACTAATGGCGATGTTCTTCTGCGCAATGCGGTGACGATACTCCCCATGAATCGGAATGGAATATTTGGGCTTCAACAACGTATAGATTAACTTCAGTTCTTCTTGACAGGCATGGCCGGACACATGGGTATCCTGAAAAATTACCGTCGCACCAAGCATGGACAATTCATTTATCAACTTAGACACGTTCTTCTCATTACCGGGAATAGGAGTAGAACTGATAATTACCACATCACCCGGCAAGATTGAAACCTTGCGGTGTGTAGAATTAGCAATACGGGACAACGCCGCCATAGGCTCTCCCTGACTACCGGTCATAATCAATACAACCTGCTCATCCGGATAATTTTTCAGTTCCTCCAAGGTAATCATTAATCCCTCGGGTATCGTAATATAGCCAAGCTCCGCAGCTGTGGATACAATATTCACCATGCTGCGTCCTTCAATGGCAACTTTTCTTCCATATTTCGCAGCAGAGTTAATAATCTGCTGCACTCGGTCTACGTTGGAAGCAAAGGTTGCAACAATAATACGATGTGTCGTATTCTCCGCGAAAATATTATCAAAGGTCTTCCCCACCGTCTTCTCCGACATAGTAAGTCCGGGCTTCAGCGCATTGGTACTGTCACACATTAGTGCCAGTACACCCTTTCGTCCATACTCCGCAAGACGCTGAAGATCAATGGTCTCTCCGAATACCGGTGTGAAGTCTACTTTAAAATCGCCCGTGTGTAAGATCGTTCCCGCAGCAGTGTTAATCGCCAATGCGCTGGAATCTGCAATGCTGTGATTGGTGCGAATGAATTCTACGGAAATGTCATCACACTCCACCACATCTCCGTACTCCACAACATTCAAAGCAACTGCCACGGGAAGCTGTGCCTCTCGCAATTTATTCTCAATAATGGCAAGGGTCAGCCTTGTACCATATACCGGCACCGGAATCTCCTTCAAAATATACGGCAATGCGCCGATATGGTCCTCATGACCATGGGTAATAAAAAATCCTTTTACTTTCGAAATGTTATCCTTCAGAAATGTAACATCAGGGATAACCAAATCAATTCCCAGCATATCTTCTGCCGGAAATGCCAAACCACAATCTACTACAACGATGGATTCGTTATAGCAAAATGCAGTAATGTTCATTCCGATTTGCTCTAATCCTCCCAAAGGGACTACGCGAATCGAGTTTATATTATTCATACATTCCTCATCTTTCTATTTCTTATTCCAAATCAATATCTTCTAAAATCTCGTCAAAGAGACCGCTTACCGCAGCAAGTTCCTGATCCTCTTCCACCATCTCATACGTAATCTCATCACTGGTATCTTGAATCTGCTTCATGATGTAGGCATCGTCGGTTCCCGGTTCGTTTACCAACAGATACTGGCTTCCGTTCACCTTCGTCTGTGCAATCACAACAAATTCGATTTCATCTCCGTCTTCCGTCATAAACGAAATCATCTCAAGCTTCTCGTCCAAGAATCTCGTCCTCCAATTTCTTCATCGCTTCTTGATTATTAGTCAAATAGTCCATATACGATTGCAGGATAAATACAGCCGCCAACTTATCGACCACCTGCATCTTCTTCTCTGTTGCAACTTCAAATTCATCCAAAGCACGGTGTGCGGAAACCGTGGTCAAACGCTCGTCCCACAAAATCACCGGCAATCCGGTTCTCCTACGAAGATCTGCCGCAAATGCCTCCGACTTCTGTGCACGCTCTCCCACTTGATTGTCCAAATGCTTGGGATATCCTACAACAAGAGCATTCACACCACGCTCGGCAATCAACTGCTCAATACGTTGATATGTTTGACGTAACTTCGTCTCGTGCTTTCTTCGGATTACCTCCAGTGGCTGTGCCGTAAGAAACAAAGCGTCGCTTCCTGCCACACCCACGGTAACCGAGCCGTAATCCAGCCCAAGTAAATTCAACGTACCCATAATACTTTCTCTCCCGTACAATTATTAGCGAAGATTGTGATTGATATAATCCTTCATTAACTCTTCGATAATCTCATCTCGTTCCACCTTGGCAATCAGACTTCTTGCATTCATGTGGCTGGTTATGTAAGTGGGGTCACCGCTCATAAGATAACCCACCATCTGGCTTACCGGGTTGTAGCCTTTTTCCGCAAGGGCAACATATACCGTATCGATTACGGTACGTACAAACTGCTCCGGCTTATTCTCCACTTTGAAAAACTGTGTACCCATACTCTCTTGCATAACGATTCTCCTCCGTCTGTGCTATAGTTTCCTACCCTATATTCTATCTCATTTCCGTAGAAATAGCAAACGAATTTTCAATGAACTACACAAGTAATGTACCGTCACCTAGCATTTCCTTGCCAACAACGTTGAAAATTCGATTTTTGAGGTCATTTTCCGTGGAAATGGCGTATGGAACGTAACTTTCCGAGTAACCGACATAATAAGAAGCCCCGTCAATTTCCTGCATTTCTTCGAACAGCACTTGCACTTCTTTGCCGATCCATTGCTTGCGATACGCAAAGCGCAATTCTTTCTCCACAGCAAGAAGTTCCTTCTCCCGAAACTTCTTCTCCTCCTCCGGCACCTGTGGATTCATGGAATCCGCCACGGTCCCTTTACGTCTCGAGTAAGGGAATACATGAATCTGCGAAAAATGCACCTTCTTGGCAAACTCCACACATTCCGCAAAATCTTCCCGGGTCTCCATGGGGAATCCCACGATAATGTCCGTAGTAATGCCCGGCATATCATAATATCTGCGAAGAATCTCACATGCTTCCAGATACTCTTCCGCTGTATACTTACGATTCATATTCTTTAGTGTACGGTTGCATCCGCTCTGCAAAGAAAGATGAAAATGAGGACACACCTTAGACATTCCCGCAATGGACGCCACAAACTCTTCCGTAATGATTCTGGGCTCTAGCGAACCAAGCCGAATTCGCTGAAGTCCCGGAAGCTCCTGCAATCGCCTCAATAGTGTTAGAAGCGGAAGCTCTCCCTCATTTACCGTAAGGCTGGCCTGCTCCTTCAAAGTGTATCGTTCCAACCCATAGGAAGAAAGATGAATTCCCGTAAGAATTACTTCTTGGTAACCTCGTTCCACCAACGCACGAACTTCGTCAAGAACACTTTCTTCGCCGCGACTGCTGATTCGTCCTCTCGCAAAAGGAATAATACAGTAACTACAAAACTGATTGCAACCATCTTGAATCTTGATAAATGCACGGCTGCTCTTCTCCTCGGTTACCATAGACAATTCTTCGTATTCCGTCAGCGTCTTGTCCTCATTTACATAAACTCTCGCCGGTGTCTCCCCTGCCTCAACCTGTTCATAATAATGGTTCAGAAGCGCTCCGGTCTCCCCTTTACGTCGATTTCCGATGAGCAAATCAATATCTGCATCTTCCATGTGCTTTTCGTAGAATTCCTGTACATAACATCCTAACGCAACAACAACAGCATGGGCATTCCGCTTCTTGGCCTGCCTTAGCATCTGTCTGGATTTCCGATCTGCCACATTGGTTACCGTACATGTATTCACAATATAAATGTCCGCAGATTCACGAAAAGGAACCTCAACGGTTCCATAGCATTTCAACTGATTTTTAATTGCTTCGGTTTCGTAGGCATTTACCTTGCACCCCAAAGACAAATACGCAACTCGTTTTTCTGACAAATAATTATTCATTCCCGATCTATCCTTTCGGAATTCTTTAAAAACTTTGTCCATGTCTATTGACATTTCAAAGTACAAAAGGTACTATGATATTAAGAGAACATAAGGAGGAGAACACATGAAAACAGTTACTATTACGCTGAATTCCATTGACAAGGTTAAGAACTTTGTAAATGACATTACCAAATTTGATTCTGACTTCGACTTGGTTTCCGGTCGCTATGTCATTGACGCAAAGTCCATTATGGGTATCTTCAGTTTGGATCTGTCCAAGCCCATCACCCTTAACATTCACAACGATGCGGAGATGGATACGATTTTGAACGTACTCACCCCTTACATCAGTTAATCTGTTTATTACAGGCGTGTTCTTCGGAACACGCCTTTTTTCATACGGGAAAACCCGTATGAAAAAAACGCTCCGCGCGGATGTACACTCGCGCATAAGGAAATATATTGCAAGCGACTGCGCTCGGCGCAAGTGTCTGCTTGCAGACACTATATTAATTCGAACAGTCTTACTCTTCCGGCTTCACCAGAATCCGTTCTCTTGTGTTCAGTGCTTCCTGTACCATCTCGTCAATCTTCTCAGCTAATTTCTCCTCAGAACGCTCAATAGCCTTAACATTGGGCTTTGTCACCGGATGCTTTGCCACAAAGATTGTACAGCAATCCTCGTAAGGCAATATGCTGGTTTCATAGGAACCGATCTTCTCGGAGATATCCACAATATCCACCTTGTCAAAACCGATCAACGGACGATATATAGGCAATTCACATACTGCATTGGTTGCATTCAAACTCTGCATGGTTTGGCTTGCCACTTGACCGATACTCTCACCGGTAATCAAGGCAAGACAGTTGCTCTCATTTGCAATGGTCTCCGCAATACGCATCATGTAACGGCGCATAATAATGGTCAATTCTTCATGTGGACACTGCTCGTAAATGTACATCTGAATATCCGTGAAATTCACAACATTCAAGTGAATCGGACCGGTATAAGCGGAAATGATTCTCGCCAAATCCACTACTTTCTGCTTCGCACGCTCGCTGGTATACGGCGGTGCATGAAAATACGTGGCATCAATGGACACACCGCGCTTTGCAATCATATACCCCGCCACCGGACTATCAATACCGCCGGACAAAAGAAGCATCGCCTTACCGTTACAACCTACCGGCATACCACCGGGCCCCTTGAAACAATCGGTATATACATAGGCACGATTTCTTACTTCAACGGTAATGTTACTCTGGGGATTATGAACATCTACCTTCATAGTAGGGAAACGTTCCAACAGGTATCCGCCCATCTCCACACATATCTCCGGAGAAGTCATAAAATAATTCTTATTTCCACGCTTACAAAACACCTTAAACGTAAAATTCTTATCTTCAAAGAAATGGTCTACAAAATCACCTACAGCCTTGCAGATATCGTCCCATTCAATGGAATCGATAATCACCACGGGGCTGTAACCGGCAATGCCAAACACCTTGCCCAGTGCCGTTACGGTATCTTCGTAATCAAAATCCTCCGGGCACTCTACAAAGACTCGTCCCTGCTCCTTTGTCACACGATATTCCCCCAAAGGCTTCAGTGTAGCACGAATCTGCTTCACCAAACAGTCCTCAAAATATGCTCGGTTCTTTCCCTTCAGTCCGATTTCAGCGTATTTAATCAAAAATGCACGATACATGGTTTTCCTCATTTCTGTTATTATTTGATGGTATACTTCTGTAATTGCGGCACAATCCTTCCAAGTGCCTCGCAGGTTGTATCAATTTCTTCAAAGGTGGTAGTCACAGCAAAACTAAATCGAAGTGTGGCATCCAAATGCTCCGGCTTCACACCGATAGCCTTTAAGGTTCCGCTAATGGCGGGATGGTTTGAGGAGCACGCCGAACCCGAGGATACGTAGATGCCCTCCTCCGCCAGCTTATGCAACAGCACTTCGCTACGTATATAGTCAAAGCTGACACTGACAATGTGAGGTGCCGTCATGCGAACACGTTCCTCAAGCGACAGTTGCTCTTCCCTATCTGTAAATACAGCATTCACATGAGCTCCCGGCAAATGCTCTGCCAACCCTTCCACAAATCGCAATTTACACTGATACAGGTGCTCTCTGTGCTTCGTCTGTTCCGCAAAATACAGCCGAACCGCTTCTGCAAGCCCCGCAATGGCAGGAACATTTTCCGTACCGGAGCGCATGTTGTTCTGCTGACCACCGCCCAGAATCGTAGGCTCAATGCGTACCTTGTCTCTAACATAGAGGAATCCGCTTCCCTTAGGACCGTGAAGTTTGTGACCACTGACAGACATCAAATCAATCCCCATACGACCGGGATACACCGGCAATTTACCATAACCTTGAATGGCATCGACATGAAATAAGATGTCCTTGGAATATCCGTGAACCAAGGATGCAATCTTCTCTAACGGTTCAATGGCACCGATTTCGTTATTCACCATCATTACAGAGACAAGAATGGTCTCCGGGCACAGAGCCTCCTCCAACTGTTCCAAATTCACATGTCCGTTCCCGTCCACGTTCAAGTAGGTCACGCGGTATCCATGCTCTTCCAAATATATAAAAGGGTTATATACCGAGGCATGCTCAATGGAGGTTGTTATAATATGATTGCCACGACGCCTCTTTGCATTGCAACCACCCAGAATCGCTAAGTTGTTAGACTCCGTACCTCCGGAAGTAAAGATTAACTCCTTCTCCGTCACCTTCATGGTCTTAGCAATGATCTTGCCTGCCTCGCGTATATATTTCTCTGCTTCAAATCCTTTGTTATGCAACGAAGAAGGATTGCCGTAATCCTCCTGCATCACCTTACACATTACTTCTGCCACGGAAGGAAATACCCTTGTGGTAGCCGCATTATCCAGATAAATCTCCATACTCACATCTCGCTCCTATTTCTCTTCCGCTCTCAGTTCTGCCTCCAGCATCAACATAGATAGCAAACACATTCCCGCAGTTTCCGTCCGAAGAATACGACTGCCTAGACTGATTATATGTGCACCGTGTTCCTGGGCAAATGCAACCTCATCCCGTTCAAAGCCCCCTTCCGGACCGATAAATATCGCTACCGCCTCCGAAGCGGCGGCTTTCGTAAGTGCTTCCTTGGTCGCCTTCATTCCCAAGGCATTTTCATAGGGAAACAAAATCATATCGCCGGATGCTTCAGCTCGCAACACCGCCTCTTTGAAACTCATTGGCATGGTTACTTCGGGAATCAAACCTCTTCCGCTCTGCTTGGCTGCACTCTCAGAAATGCTCTGTAGACGCTGAATCTTCTTCTGCTCTTTCTTGGCATCGTCCAACTTCACAATAGTACGCTTGCACATTACGGGAATCACTTCGTACGCTCCCAGTTCAATGGCTTTCTGGACAATCAACTCCATCTTGTCTCTCTTTGGAAGACCTTGATATAAACGCAACTTGACCGGCAGCTCAACGTCTGTGCTCTGCCGGTGGTTAATGGACAGCACTGCACCGTCCTCACGATATTCGGAAATGACGCAATGATACTCCGTACCGCATCCATCACACACTTCAATGGAGTCACCGATGCGCATACGAAGTACATTTTTTATATGATTGTAGTCACCGGAATTCACAACAATCTCATGCTCTGAAATATATCCGGGCTCCACAAAAAATCGAGACATAAGTACCTCCCACGTCAGGCCTTTGCTACGAAACTCACCCAATCCTTACGGTGACAAACCTCTATGATTTCATAACCTGCCTTCAAAATTGCTTCCCGAACCTCTTCCTCCTTGGTATTGATAATACCGGAGCTAATGAAGATTCCGCCGGACTTCAGCACCTTACGAACCACCGGTGCCAAAGGTATAATTACGTCCGCTAAAATGTTAGCAACAACTACATCATATTGATTCAAAGTGATTTTGTCAAGAAAAGCATCGTCTCCAATCACATTTCCCGCAAAATAGGATACCGTATCTGGTACAATCTCCGGTTCATCCGGTGCAATCAGCTGCAAACCGTTGATCTCCGCATTTTCCTTCGATACTTGCACGGCAATCTCATCGATGTCCGTTCCGATGCAATAATCCGCACCAAGCTTCTTGCCGATAATGGACAGGATGCCGCTACCGCATCCAACATCCAACAGGGAATTGCCTTCCTTCAGATACTTCTGCAGGTTCTCGATGCATAACCATGTGGTCTCATGCGAGCCGGTACCAAATGCCGTTCCCGGATCAATTTCAATCACCATATCTCCCTCACGGCTGTCGGAAAGCGTCTCCCATGTAGGTTTAATTACAATGGATTCTCCGATACGAAAAGGCTTAAAGAACTTCTTCCAGTTGTTAATCCAGTCCTTATCCTCCGTCTCCGCCAGTTCAATGGTCATGGCACCGAAATCTACAAAGGAAGAATAATCCTCAACTGCTGCTTCAATCTCCGAAACCTTGGCACTGACATCGTCACCCTCGTCCAAATAACAAGTGATTACCGCACTCAGATCATTTTCATCCAATTCCGGTGGAATATCAATGAACATCTTACGTCTGTCGACTTCACTCAACTGCATGGAGTCCTGAATCTCTATTCCATCAAAGCCCAGATCATACAATATACTGCTCATATAATCTTCCGCTTCCACCGTTGTGGTAATACGAATTACTTTCCACTTCATATGTGATAATCCTCCGAATTATTTGTCCTTACCGAACAACTTGCTTTTCTTCTTCTCGGGCTCGGGACTACGACCATTCATGGCATCGTCAAACTGACGCAACAAGTCCTTCTGCTCACTATTAAGCTTGGTAGGCACCTGAACCACAAGGGTTACATAGTGGTCACCGCGCTGACTTTCTCTGTGAAGATAAGGAACGCCCTTGCCTCTGAGACGTACCTTGGTATCGGTCTGCGTACCTGCCTTCAAATCATACAGCACATCTCCGTCCACTGTGGAAATGCGAATCTCACCGCCGAGCGCAGCCTGTGCAAAACTAATAGGAACCGTGGAGAACAAATCGAAATCACGTCTCTGCAAGAAGGGATGACGACTGATAATGACTTCTACAAGAAGACTTCCTCTCTCTCCACCGTTAGTCCCCGGCTCACCCATATCGCGAATGCGTACACTCTGTCCATCATCAATACCCGCGGGAATGGATACCTTAATGCTCTTACGCGTGGTGATGTATCCGGAACCGTAACAATCCTTGCACTTTTCCTTAATAATCTTACCTGCGCCACGACAATCCGGACAAGTTTTCTGACTCTGAATCATACCCATAAAAGATTGCTGTGTATATACCACCGAACCACTGCCGTGACAAGTATTACACGTCTCCGGACTGGTTCCCGGCTTCGCACCGGTACCATGACAACAACTACATGTATCCTTCACGTTAAGATCCAGATCCTTCTCACAGCCGAATACAGCCTCTTCGAAGGTAATGCGAATGGACGTACGCACATTTGCTCCGCTTCTAGGCGCATTTGCTCGGTTCTGACTACGACGTCCGCCACCGAACATATCCCCGAAACCGAACATATCGAAAATGTCACTGAAATCTCCACTGAACCCGTATCCACCGGCTCCACCGCCCTGCTCAAATGCCGCATGACCGAACTGATCATACTGCGCACGCTTCTCGGAATCGCTGAGAATGGAGTAGGCTTCACTGGCTTCCTTGAACTTAACCTCAGCTTCTGCATCCCCCGGATTGGTGTCCGGATGATATTTTTTGGCCAATTTGCGGTATGCCTTCTTCAATTCATCGTCTGTCGCGGTCTTGGAGACCCCTAAGACCTCATAATAATCTCTCTTATCTGCCATATCTATACCAATCCTATCCGTCTAAATTCATCTACCGAATAACCCACGAATGGAGCTGACCAAGATAGCCAGCCCCATATTTTCACGCGGTAAATAGATGCTTATACTTCTCTGTATTCGCCATCTACAACATTGTCATCCTGTGCGGAATCTGCCTGCTGATATGCACCCATATCCGGACCGGCACCGGCTGCCTGCGCCTGCTCGTAAACCTTCTGGAACAACTGCTGTGCAGAAGTCATTAGCTTCTCCTTTGCAGCCTTCAAATCAGCAACTTCTCCATCGCTCATCACTTCCGGATTGGTCTTAGCAACCAGGTCCTTCAAATGATTCAGATCAGCCTCAACCTCAGCCTTCAAGGAAGGATCCAGCTTGTCGCCTACTTCCTGCATTGCCTTCTCGGTCTGGAATACCATAGAATCTGCCTCATTGCGAGTCTCTACTGCTTCCTTACGCTTCTTATCCTGAGCCTCATACTCTGCCGCTTCCTTCACAGCCTTCTCGATATCTGCATCGGAAAGGTTGGAGCCTGCGGTAATGGTAATGTGCTGCTCTCTACCGGTTCCGAGATCCTTCGCAGAAACATTTACGATACCGTTGGCATCGATATCGAAAGTAACCTCGATCTGAGGAACACCACGGCGTGCCGGCGGAATTCCATCCAGACGGAACTGTCCGAGACTCTTGTTATCGCGAGCAAACTGACGCTCACCCTGTACAACATTAATATCTACAGCGGTCTGATTGTCCGCAGCGGTGGAGAACACCTGACTCTTCTTAGTCGGAATCGTAGTATTTCTCTCAATCAATCTGGTTGCAACGCCACCCATAGTCTCAATGGAGAGAGACAAAGGAGTTACGTCAAGGAGAAGGATGTCACCTGCACCTGCATCGCCGGCAAGCTTACCACCCTGAATGGAAGCACCCAGTGCAACACACTCATCCGGATTCAATGCCTTGCTGGGCTCCTGACCGGTCAACATACGTACCTTATCCTGTACTGCGGGAATACGTGTGGAACCACCAACCAAGAGTACCTTGCCAAGCTCAGAAGCACTAATGCCTGCATCGCGAAGTGCATTCTGAACCGGAGTAGCGGTTCTCTCAACCAAATCATGGGTCAACTCATCAAACTTCGCTCTGGTAAGGTTCATATCAAAATGCTTAGGACCCTCAGCTGTAGCGGTAATGAACGGAAGGTTGATGTTGGTAGTGGTTGCGGAGGAAAGCTCCTTCTTTGCCTTCTCTGCAGCTTCCTTCAAACGCTGAAGACTCATCTTATCAAGGGAAAGGTCTACACCTTCCATCTTCTTAAACTCATCAATCATGTAGCGAGTGATTCTATCGTCAAAGTCATCACCACCGAGACGATTGTCACCGGAAGTAGCCAATACTTCGATAACGCCGTCACCGATTTCGATAATGGATACGTCGAAGGTACCACCACCGAGGTCGTATACCATAATCTTCTGCTCTTTTTCATTATCCAAGCCGTATGCAAGTGCTGCTGCGGTAGGCTCGTTAATAATTCTCTTTACCTCAAGGCCTGCAATCTTACCTGCATCCTTGGTTGCTTGACGCTGTGCGTCGTTAAAGTATGCCGGAACGGTAATAACCGCCTCGGTTACCTTCTCACCGAGATATGCCTCAGCATCGCTCTTCAGCTTCTGAAGAATCATTGCGGAGATCTCCTGAGGAGTATACTTCTTGTCATCAATAGCAACACGATAATCGGTTCCCATATGTCTCTTGATGGAAGCGATGGTCTTGTCAGCATTGGTTACTGCCTGACGCTTTGCCGGTTCACCTACAATACGCTCACCGGTCTTCGTAAATGCTACAACAGAAGGCGTAGTTCTGGTCCCTTCTGCATTGGAGATAACGGTGGGCTGGCCACCCTCCATAACAGCTACACAGCTGTTGGTAGTACCTAAGTCGATACCAATAATCTTACTCATATTCATTCCTCATTTCTGTGTTGCTATAAAATATTATTACAGGTCTATGGTTGCAACACGGACACAGCCTGTAGGTCTGGCAAAATTAATTTGCAACCTTCACCATACTGTAGCGAAGGACGGAATCGCGATAGCGATATCCCTTTTGGAACTCTTCGACGATGATGTTCTCTCCCACACTATCATCCTCGACGTGCATTACCGCATTGTGGAGATTCGGATTGAACTCTGCACCCACTGCCTCAATGGGTGTTACACCAATCTCCGACAAAGTCGTCATTAGTTGCTTATATGTCTTATCAATACCCTGAGCAAAAGGCTCTGCAGCCTGTTCTTCACTCAATGTAGCAAGACCTCTTTCAAAATTGTCCACAACCGGAAGTATCTTCTCGAGAACACTCTTAGCACCCACTTCAAACATTTGTGCCTTCTCCCGATCGGTACGATTGCGGAAGTTTACAAATTCCGCTCTCTGGCGCAGGAGCTGATCATTTAACTCCTCAATCTGTTCATCACGCTTATCCTTCTTCTCTTTTTTCTTTTTCTTATCTTTCTTACCGTCGTCGTCCTTCTTCTCCTCTACCGTATCTGCGGTAGTATCCGAAGTCTCTGCCTGCTCTTCCACGGTATCCGGTTGTTCTAAGATTTCTTCATCAATAACCGGTTCCTTGTCAGCTTCGTTCATAACGTTCCTCCAAACCTAACATTCTATTCTTTCTTGAAAATGACGTCCAATTCCGACATCAGATTCTGCAGTGTTGATACGACCTTCTCATAGTCCATACGTCTGGGACCGATGATACCGATCTTGCCATACACACCCTCTTCAATGTGATACGTCGCCGTAACTACAGAGCAATCCTTGGTAGCTTCGATGGGTGACTCATCACCGATGTATACCTTAATGCCCCGTTCTTCATCTCCCTCACGATACATAAGCTGCGTCAGCTGCTTCTTCTCCTCCAGCGCGTACAGCAGATTACTGGCTCTAGCGGAATCATTTAGCTCCGGATACTTAAAAATGTTGGTCGAACCACTGGTATAGGTCTCAATCTCTTCCTCCGACAGACACTCTGCAATTGCATCCAACACTTCGGTAACAATGGCCGCCTGCGCAGGAGCCTCTTCTTTCATCTTCTGAATCAGACCCAAATTAATCTCTTCAATGTTCAGTCCCTGCAAGAAGGTATTCAACACAAGATTCAACCGAAGCACCACATTCTGATTCAAAGTTTCCCCTACGGAAATGAGCTTGTTCTTCACAACGTTGCCTTCTAACACAATAACAGCCAACAACGTATGCTCATCCACCTGGGACAACTGTACGAAACGAATGCGCTTCATACGATACTGCGGCGTCGTAATCATGGAGGCATAATTGGTATTGGCGGCAATGACCTTAACCGCTTCCTTCAAGATGCTGTCCAGCTTCTCCGACTTGGCATTCAATTCAACCTTAAGCTCCTCCATCTCGGATTGCTTCTCTTCCATCAGCATATCCACGTATAAGCGATAGCCTTTATCGGAAGGAATGCGACCTGCGGACGTGTGGGGCTGAACGATATATCCCAATTCCTCTAGATCCGACATCTCATTACGAATCGTAGCGGAACTGAGGTTCAAGTCCGTATACTTAGAGATTGTTCTGGAACCTACCGGTTCTCCCGTCTCGAGATAATTCTGGATTATCGCTTTGAGAATCTTCAGTTTTCGTTCGCCAAGCCCCATAACTACCTCTCCTCCGGAATTATTAGCACTCATTTCGTTCGAGTGCTAACATCTACAGATAAAATAGCACTGTCAACGGGTTTTGTCAACAGGCTATTTCGAAAAAACTTATAAAATTCATCTAAATTCACGGCAACAACGCCGCAATCACCTGATTGCTCACAAGAAAGCCGGTCGTCGTAAAGAAGAAACGTCCTTCCTCATCTTCCATCAAGCCTTGCTGTACGTAATGCTCACAACTTCGTCTCAAAACATCGGCAAGCTCCGTTCCAAACACAGGCAAATGCGCTCCGATATCCAAGCCTTGCGTGGTCCGAAGAGACAACATAATAATCTCTTCCACAATGTCTTCTTGGGTAAGCACTTCCTCCGAAGCAAAACACATTTGCTTCAGATACGTGGGCAGATCCCTTGTTACACTTCTTCGCACTCCGCCATACAGAGACGCTGCACCTAAACCAATACCCAGATACTCCGTACGATTCCAATAACCCAGGTTATGTCTGCACTCCCGTCCCGGTAAGGAAAAATTCGAAATCTCATACTGTTCATACCCTGCCTCTGCAAGGGCAGATACCGTATACTCATACAAGGCACATTGCTGCTCCTCTCCGGGAAAATGCTCCGGATGCGCCTCATATCGCTTCTCATAGGGTGTTCCGGGTTCCACAATCAGCCCATAAGCTGAAATATGCTCCGGTTTCAGTGACACAATCTTCCGTAGGGTCTCCCTATAGCTCTCCATGGTCTGTCCCGGAAATGCCATCATAAGATCAACATTAATATTGTCAAATCCCACTTCTCGCGCCAGTCGGTAGGTCTCTGCAAATTCCTCATACGTATGAATCCGCCCAAGCTCTCGCAGTTCCGAATCATGTGCGGACTGCAAACCGATGCTCAGTCGGTTAATACCCACACGCCGATACTCTTCAAGCTTCTCACGACTCACCGTACCCGGATTCGTCTCAATCGTAATCTCACACTCCTCGGCAATCCGAAAAGAATCCCGCAGTACCTGAAACAATTTTTCATAATATCCTACCGGCATAAGACTGGGGGTACCGCCACCAAGGAAAATGGTTGTCAATTCACGCGCTTCTTCACTTCCTGCGTGAACAATGTCACGACACAAAGCCTCTCGATACGGAAGCCACCAAGCCTCCTGTCCTGCCATGGAGAGAAAATCGCAATAGGCGCATTTTCGGTAACAGAAAGGAATATGAATGTACAATTCCAGCTCCGATTTATTCATCGTCCAGCTTCAAAACGCTCATAAACGCCTTCTGCGGAATCTCTACGTTACCCACCTGGCGCATGCGCTTCTTTCCTTCCTTCTGCTTCTCCAAGAGCTTCTTCTTACGTGAAATATCGCCGCCGTAACACTTGGCCAATACATCCTTACGCATGGCACGTACGGTCTCACGAGCAATAATCTTACTTCCCACCGCCGCTTGGATCGGAATCTCGAAGAGCTGACGAGGAATCTCTTCTTTCAGCTTCTCACACATCTTACGTCCGCGCTCATAGGCGGTTTCTTCGTGTACGATGAAGGACAGAGCATCCACCTCTTCCTTGTTAATCAAAATATCCAGCTTCACAAGCTTAGAAGGCACATATCCCTTCAAATCATAGTCAAAGGAAGCGTAACCCTTACTTCGAGATTTCAGTGCATCAAAGAAATCGTAAATAATCTCATTTAGGGGCAAATCATACTTCAACAATGCACGGGTCTGCTCCAAGTAATCCATGCCGAGATACACACCACGACGCTCTTGGCAGAGTTTCATAATGGAGCCAACATATTCTGTAGTCACCATAATCTCGGCACTAACCATAGGCTCTTCCATATGCTCAATCTCCGAAGGGTCCGGAAGGTTTGCCGGATTCGAGATATCAAGCACTGTACCGTCAGTCTTGTATACCTTGTAGATTACGCTGGGAGCCGTAGTAACCAAGTCCAAATTATACTCCCGCTCCAAACGCTCCTGAATAATCTCCAAATGAAGCAAGCCAAGGAAACCACAACGGAAACCAAATCCCAGTGCAATAGATGTTTCAGGCTCGAATTGCAGGGCGGCATCATTTAATTGAAGTTTCTCAAGTGCATCACGAAGATCCGGGTACTTCGCCCCGTCCGCCGGGTACATACCACAGTAAACCATGGGATTTACCTTCTTATATCCGGGCAAAGGCTCGGCTGCCGGACGAAGGGCATCCGTAACCGTATCACCCACACGGGTCTCCTTCACATTCTTAAGACTGGCGGTAATATAACCAACCATGCCCGCAGACAAAGCATCGCATGGAATAAACTTACCGGGACCGAAGGTTCCGATCTCGACAACGTCCGCAGTGGCACCGGTAGCCATCATCTTAATCTTCGTATCCGTCGTAATGGTACCCTCCATCACACGGCAGAAAATGATAACCCCCTTATAAGAATCGTACACCGAATCAAAGATCAAGGCCTTCAATGGCTCTTCCTCGCCTCCGTCCGGTGCGGGAATCTTCTCAACAATCTGCTCCAAAACATCCTCGATGTTCAAGCCCATCTTAGCGGAAATCTGCGGTGCATCCGTAGCTTCCAAGCCGATGACATCTTCAATCTCATGAATGACGCGCTCAGGCTCCGCACTGGGAAGGTCGATCTTATTGATGACCGGCATAATTTCCAAGTTGTGATCCAAAGCAAGATACACATTTGCCAAGGTTTGCGCCTCGATTCCCTGAGCGGCATCCACCACAAGAATGGCACCCTCGCAAGCTGCTAGGCTACGAGAAACCTCGTAATTGAAGTCAACATGTCCGGGAGTATCAATCAAATTAAAGATATACTCCTGTCCGTCCTTTGCTTGATATACGGTGCGTACGGTTTGTGCCTTAATAGTAATGCCTCGTTCACGCTCCAAATCCATATTGTCCAGTACCTGTGCCTGCATCTCACGACTGGTAAGAAGTCCTGTCTTCTCAATAATACGATCTGCCAAAGTAGACTTGCCGTGATCAATGTGGGCAATGATACAAAAATTTCTGATTTTACTCTGATCTGTCTTAGCCATATACTCTCATTCCTTTATTTGATATACAGTCAGAGTAAGTATAGCATAGCATTTCCCGAATGACAAGTTTCAATTTTCACCTTGAAGTACGCGAATCAAAAGCTCTGAAAATGGCTTCATAGCAGCCTTCGCTTCGCTGACGGTATTATTAACGGTTCCCACCTCCACAAGAAGATCTCTCTCCACCAGGTGCATGTTATAACGATAGCTCTTTAGATAGATTCGTTTCATAAAGTTCGGATAAACCTCATCGCCCAAGCACTTGAGTTGTAGGCTAAATGCAAGGTTGGATGCCAGATTATCATTTGGCAGATACGATATCGGCCCATTACTATTTCGACACATTCCGTTAAAGAGCATGACCTGTGCCGTGGCCCTGCCGTCCACTTCCGTGACCCGTTTGGCGCCGCTGTCCCGATGAACATCGATAATTACTTCAATGGTAGGGTGTTTTTCAAGCATGGCTTCCAGTCCATCTAAGGCATTGTTGTAGGATACATCCCGATTTACCACTCCATCTTCTACGTCGTACTTTGTTTTGTCATGAATTACAACATATCCGGACTCTCTTAGGTATTCCGCCAGAACTTCGCCGACTCCCACAACGGTATCCTCTTCGGTGCCTTCTCGACTATCGCTATAGCCTTCCGAAGCATGGGTATGAAAGATCAGAACCTGCGGCTCCGTAGTCTGCTCTAGGGACAAATCCTTAGAAAACAGTTCCTGAGGTGTAACCAATCCTTCCGGAAATACCGTGGTAGCATCCACAGCAAAATAATTGCTTCGCATAGCAGAAAATGTCATGTCCGTCACAAAAGTCTCTTTCACTGACGTAGAACTTTCTTCTTTGGGTCCTCCCAATACCGTATAATTGTCCGGACCATATACAATTTGAAGTCCCGAGGCTTCTTCCCTGCCGCTTTCCTGATAATAATCCATAATCGAAGCCACACGCCATGGTTCTTCCAAACTATCTTCCGAAAGATATGCCGCCAAGCAATGCATGCTCATTGCCTCCTTACCGACCATGTGCATGAATTGATTTCCGAAGCAGCTCACGGAAATCACTAGAAACACTGCAACATACATCGGTCCACGCTTTATTCTTCGGTAGCTTCGTAACAGATTTCGATAGCGTGTGAAATAATACGACTTAAACACTGAATCTCCTCGTCCACATTTTTTGTAGTCACAAACAAGTTGCCATAAGCCTCCGGTATCCTCTGCCATATCTCTTGTTGCAAAGTCTCTCTACCTGCTTGGTCCGTAAATTCCGCCAAAACATCCCCCACAATGGTGGCGGCACTGACAACGGTAGGAACCCCAATAGCAATGCAAGGAATCCCCAAAGTATCTTCCTTCAGGGAAATGCGATGGTTTCCAAGCCCCGACCCCGGTGTAATTCCGGTATCACATATCTGTATGGTAGTATTGACTCTCCCAATACTTCTGGCTGCCAATGCATCCACCGCAATGACAAGTTCCGGTTTCGTCTCTCCAATAACTCCACGGATGATCTCTACGGACTCCATTCCCGTTTGTGCCATAACTCCCGGGGCAATGGCACTAATACTATATTTGTCCTCTTCTCGATTTATGACCCGAAAATGACGATTTACCACCGTTTCATTTATGCATGCGGGTCCCAAGGAATCCGAGGTAATCTCCCTATTTCCTATACCCACCAACAGAATCCGCCGGCGATTCCATACCGGAAGTCTGCGAATACAATCCGACACGCACTCCGCCAACTGTCGGTGCATTGTCTTATCCATACGATGTACCTCTGGAATCTCCAAGGTAATGTATGTGCCAATCTCTCGTCTAAGCGCCTGAGCTCCTTTATCGTTTAACACCTGTACAGTAGTAATCTTCACGGCACCGTTCATTTCTACACTCTCTTCGAAAGAAATCCCCTTTATGACACTGTCTTCTTGCTCCCGCATTTCCTTCTGTTCCAAGGCCAAGTCTGTGTGAACGTCCATCTGCATACATTTCTCCGTTTCCTATGGCGCAGTGAATCATTTTCCTTCGATAGCCAACAACACCATATGATTTCTCTGGGGCTAGTGTATCCGAAAACATGCTTTTCTATGACGAACGATAATAACGCAAAAAGGGCCATTGCAACGGATGGGTTAGTTCCGATTGCAATGACCCTTCATAATTCTAAATCAATTAAGCCATCTTGTTTACTGCGATAGTAAGTCTGGAAACTTTTCTAGCAGCAGTATTCTTGTGGTAGATGCCCTTTGCAGCAGCCTTATCGATTGCTACGATCGCATCCTTCAAGCAAGAAGCAGCCAAGGTCTTGTCGCCGGCAGCCACAGCAGCGTCAACCTTCTTAATCAAAGTCTTAACCTTGGACTTGATGATCTTATTTCTTAAAGTCTTAGTCTCGATTACAAGAATCCTCTTCTTTGCAGATTTGATATTTGCCATTATTTACACACCTCCTGAAAATAGATTTTTCATTCACGCATGATTGCACGTACAAATCCGGACACGGACGCTTTGTACACGCATATGAATCTATATTAGAGTATTGTTTGCAGTTTGTCAATTACTTTTTTCGAAAAATGTGATTTTTTTTGCGAAACCCATGAAACAATCTCTCCTCAGATGCGTTCTTCGTAATCATTATCGAATTTACTTACACTTCTTCAGAACAATTGCAGCTCTGGACGGCAAATAACACTGGAATCCGATTCGACCGTCCACCTGCTTCGTCGCAGTATAACGATACGTAGTATCTACACGACCGAATCCGCCGAAAGTTCCGTCATCACTGGACAATACCACCTCATAATCCCCCTCTTCCTTTACCGGAATCAGGTATCCGCCAAAGGACTGTGTGGGATGAAAATTAAATGCAAATGCCACGTTTCCCTTGGTATAAATCAACACCTTGTCTCCATTATGAATCCAACGACTCTCCGACTTCTTCGTCAGCAAACGCTCCTTTCTCAACAGAGAAATCATAGCCTTATCAAATTCGCGCAACTGTCCGTAGCGCAACATATCGTTGTCCGCAAGACTCCACTGACGTCTGCAATAGTGATAACTCCAACCATTGCCCTCACGGGGAAAATCAATCCACTCCGGATGACCGAATTCATTTCCCATAAAGTTCAGGTACCCTTCGCCCGCCAGTGTTGCGGTAATCAAGCGAATCATCTTATGAAGCGCCACGCCTCGGTCAATGACCATACTGCCGCTATCCTTGTTCATGCCGGTGTACATCTCCGCATCGCAGAGACGGAACATAATGGTCTTATCTCCTACCAATGCCTGGTCATGGGATTCCGCGTAACCGATATTCTTCTCATGGGGACGACGACCGATTAGTTCATACCACAACTTGTACATATCCCAGTTCTCATCCGAACATTCCTTAATTGTCTTGATCCACAGATCCGGAACGCCCATGGAGAGTCGAAAATCAAAGCCGATACCACCCTCCGGAATCGCAATACACATACCGGGCATACCGGACATATCTTCCGCAACGGTAATGGCGTGGGGATTCAGCTCGTGAATCAAATCATTTGCCAACTGCAAATACGTTACCGCTTCCACATCGGTATTCATGGAGAAGTACATATCATAACTGGAAAATGCACTGCCAAGACCGTGGTCCAAGTACAGCATGGAGGTTACTCCGTCAAAGCGGAAACCGTCGAAATGGAACACCTCCATCCAATATTTCAAGTTGGACAACAGGAAATGTAGCACTTCATTCTTGCCGTAGTTGAAGAGCTTCGTATCCCATGCACTGTGATTCCCCTTGCCACCTTCATGGAAGAACTGATATTCCGTACCGTCAAAGCGGTTCAGGCCTTCATTTGTATTCTTAACCGCATGGGAGTGCACCACATCCAATAGAACTGCAATGCCCATCTTATGTGCGGTATTAATCAACTCCTTCAGCTCCGTAGCTTTACCATAGCGGGAGGAAGCGGCGAAGAAATTGGACACCTGATATCCAAAGGAACCATAGTACGGATGTTCCATAATGGCCATAATCTGAATGGTATTATAGCCGAGAGACTTGATACGGGGTAAGATGTTCTTGGTAAAGTCACGATAACTGCCCACCTCATAGCTCTCCTGAGCCATACCGATATGACACTCATAAATGTACGGAGTCACCGCAGGCTTAAATGCCTTGTCTGTCCACCGGAAATTATCAAAAAGAACATCATCCACCTCAGCACACCATAGATACGTATCCGGTGCCTGTACCACACGAGTGGCATATGTGGGAATACGACGAAGGGTTTCTCCGTTATGAATCACAACAGCCTGCACCTTCTGTCCCACCTTGAGGGCATCCTTCCCCGGGAGTTCCACTTCAAACACACCGCCCTCCAGCTTATTCATAGGACAGCCGTAAATGTCCCACTGATTGAAATCACCGGTTAAAAACATCTTCTCTGCAGCGGGAGCCCACTCGCGATATACCCAGCCATTTTCGGTTGGATGAATACCAAAATATTCATGACCGTTAGCAAAATCCACAAGACTGCCATTCTTGCCAACCAGTTGTTCTCTCTTTCGAGTATAGTTACCCATGCGAAGGTTGATATCCTTCTCATAAGGCTTCAGATACGGATCATAATCAAAAATCTTGTAACTCATAGCTCCTCCTGCTTTCTTCCTCGTAATATATTACGGCACATCATTCGATTTATTATACCAAAACAACTCATATTATACAACGAACAAATGCTTCCTTCACCGTAACCGCTCTTCCATACATTCGAAAGAATCTCTTCTTCCGTCTGTTCTTTCATTATATCACAATTCGCCGAAATACTCCATAAGAAAACGACAATCTTCTCTCGAAAATTGTCGTCTTCCTTCTCATCAATCTTTGTTGGGTTTCTTAATCTTATTAAGTTTTGCATTCATATCCAGCAATTCTTCCTTGGTAAAATTAATACCCATAGTTCCGATCATACCGGACAGACGCAATACTGTAAATCCGCCCATCATCTGCATCATGCTTTCATTCATCTCGAAGCCACCCATAACGGTGTCCCCTTTCTTAGGCATGAGCTTTGCAAACATAGTAGCGAACAACATCTTGCCTTTTATGGTCTTCATAATGTCACCGATTTTATCATTTAGCGAGAAATAACCATCAATCTCGGTGATGTCAAACCAATTTAGAATAGCATTCTTCTCTTTGAGACGGTACGCATCATTGAATACTTCCACCTTACGAATTCTGCTGACATCACGGCAATCTCCCGCTGCTGCAACCAACTCGGTGTTGCCTACATTAGGCACATCAAAGTAGAAGAAATGATCTTCAGACGTCTTCTTGCCGAGACTTGCGTAGTTCGCAAACAATTCAACCTCCGGCAGATTGGAGTACACCGTCACTCTGGTCACATCTTCCACGCGGTCCACATAACGCTTACCGCAGATATGAACAAAAGGTTCATCGGAAAGCCAAGCTTTGTATGCATAGAAGGAATCTTTCTTATACTTGCGATCCATAGTAACCAATCCCTTGTGGTTCTGTCCATTCTCACCACCTTCGCTTCTGGCATCGGCACCGAAATCAAACATATTCCATACATGGGTTGCCCACATATATTTTCTCGTAAACAGTTGCTTAATCAACTCCTCATGATAATATGCCTGATACTCTTCGGTATAATCTCCTTGTACCGGCTTGGAAGTATGCCAGTTCAAGGCCTCACAACCATACTCAGAACATCCGATGGGAATCTCCGGCCAACGCTTGTGGAAATTATCGAACCAAGGTCCGTTCATGGACGTGTCTCCACCATACCAGCCAAAATAATGGTTGTAGGAAACCAAATCGGGAATCTGTATATACTCTGCTTCAATTGAACAAGGAGACACTGCCGCAATCGTCGTGGGACGAGTCTTATCCATGCTATGACACAAATCATTAAGAATTCTATGATTTTCAAGCAGATCCGGATCACTTTCACCTTTCATGGTAATCTCGTTGGAAAGTCCCCATACCACGATGGATGCATGGTTATAGTTCTGCGTAATCAATTCCTTCATCTGAGAGATGGTATTCTCTCGTCCACCCGGCATGTGCTGAGAAATATACGGAATCTCTGCCCAAATAACCAAACCCTTCTCATCACAGAGATCATAAAAATACTGGTCATGCTGATAATGTGCCAAACGAATGGTAGTTGCACCCACTTCGCAAATCAATTCAATATCCTCTGCATGATGTTCCGGTAACAATGCATTGCCGATTCCCCAGCGGTCCTGATGACGGGATACACCGCGAAGCGGATACTCCTCATCGTTAAGGATGAATCCAAGTTCCGGATCAACTCTATAGGTACGGCAGCCAAAACGAGTCGATACCACATCAAGAACCTCTTCTCCGTTCAACAACTCGATGGTTGCGGAGTACAGATATGGATTTTTACGACCATGCCAACGAATTACATCGGCAATATCCAAAGTAACTTTGGTTTCTGCACTAGTAACGGTTGCTACCGTCTTACACTCTGCATCCTTGATAGTATAACGAAGGGTCTGACCATCCTTCGCATCCGTCAGCCAAGTCTCAATCTCTACATGAGCATCCTTTCCATCAATGGTAGGTGTCACCATCAAGCCGGGTGTTCCGTAGTAATCCAGATCAAAATGAGACTCATTTACACAGATAATATTCACATTACGATATAAACCACCGTAGAAAGTAAAGTCCGCTACCTGAGGATACACATGATCGTTAGGGGCATTGTCAACGGCAATTACAAACAAATTATCACGTTGCAATTCCTCGGTAATGTTCACACGCCAGGTGGAATATCCACCGTCGTGATGTGCCAGCTTCTTGCCATTTACATATACATCTGCCGAAGAGTTGGCGCCACAAATCTCAAGATAATAACGATCCGCCCGGGGCAAATCCATCTTATCCAAGGTCTTCGCATAATAACAGGTTCCGCGGTAATAATCATTACCGCCATCAATACCGTCAATAGCATTCCAAGTATGGGGAAGATTCACCCAATACCAATCCTGCGGAATTGCAGAAGGAATCTGCTCCAGACTCTGCTTGGTAAATGCCCATTTGGTATTAAACTTCACGACATTTCTCATAGTTTTCACTCCTTGTTTTCTTAAATATGCTACCCGACATAGGACTTTGCCGGGTAGCAATACCATTCTACTTTTCTACTGACACCACAATTGTATTATACAGTAGCTTCCTCTGCCTTATGCTTTGCATCCAACTCCGCATTCATCTTAGCAAGCATCTTCTTATCCAAGTTGTAGATAAGCGCCAAGCCAACAAACTGCATAATAGCACTAAAGAGATACAATGCTGCAACGAGATAACGCATGTTCAACGCAACATCTGCCGTCTGATTTCCTTTGTTCTTACCGATATACCCCAACGCAACCATAACTACAAGTACCAACGCGGGACCAACACCCTGTGCCAACTTACGGAAGAAGGAATGCAAGGAATATACAACACCTTCTTCACGAGTACCGGTCTTCCACTCATTGTAGTCAATAGCATCACCCATCATTGCCCAGCTAACAGTGGAGTAAATGCCAATACCCAAACTATTAACCAACTGACACAAAACGTAGATAATCATGCCGTTGTTGTCCGGAGTAATTGGAAGTACCAACATCAATGCACAAGCAACCATACTACATACCGCACCAAATGCAGAGAGTTCTTTCTTGCCGAAACGAACTACCATTTTACGAGCAAACGGAGTAAATGCAATAATCGGAATCATAGAAAATACCTGAACCAAACCGGATATCTTCACGTTATGGAAGTAAGATTGGAACAATACCGTAACCGCAGTTTCTCCACCCTTCATACCAATGAACATGCCCATAGCTGCAATGGTTGCACCTACAGCAGGACGGTTTTTCATAAAGTTCACAAATGCGGTAACCACATTGAACCGCGGAGCATCATCCAGTTTAACCTCTACATGATCCCGGATTACCGTATTATGAATCATAAACTGGAACGAAACAAATCCCAAAACACCCATAATCAATGCAGCAATAAATACTCGCTCACCAATCAGGTTATTGTTAGAGTCGTAAATAAGGAACGGCAAAATTGCCATAGGAACCATATTACCGATCATGGAACCGATAGAACGCCAAGCAGAAAGAGAAGCTCTGTCAGCAGGCTCCTTAGAAATCAACGACAAAAGGGAACCATACGGAACGTTTGCAACGGTATAGAATGCATCCCAAATGACGTATCCTGCAATGAAGATGATCATCTTTGCCCATACAGGAGCATTGGGTGCGGGAACGAAGCACAGAGCCCCGGCCACAATCAAACCGATGGAACCGACCCATATGTAAGTCAAGAACTTGTTACGCTTATAAGTCCGCTTGTCTGCATCAATCAAGGAACCAATCAAAGGATCATTAATGGCATCCCATACCTGCACAATAACTAACAGCAAGGAATACCACAATTCCAGACCCATAAACTGAGTCCAAAAGATTGCCATTGTGCCCTTCAAGGCAAAGCTCATATTACAACCAAAGTCACCGGCTGCGTAGGATACACTATCCAGCATTCCGAATTTCGGATGTCCATTTGCATCATAGATCTTTTGTTTCTTCATAGCTACGTCCTCTTTCTGATTATTTTTTAGTAAAAAAGCCTACGCGTAGACTCTTCTTTCGCCTCAAAATTCTTCTCTTGTAGCGAATGTACTTTTTATGATTTAAGTATAAAATAAAATAACATAATACGTGAGTATATTTTTCATGTTTTTTTGTATTATTTTAATCTCGAAGCAAAAATGTCTGTTGTAATTGCACAAAAACAGTGCTAAAATCAAGAATATCATTCGGCGATTGTGCAATATATACAACAAGTCAATCCCGATAATGCACCATATGGAGGTTACCATGTTTTACGAACAAGAGATGCAATTCTTATTTGAAGTATTTCGAAAGAGTCACGTACAAGCCATATCCGGTACTCCTGGCGAAGTTGCTAATGCCGTAGTGGATCTCGGACTGGAGGCTGTATTCGGTCACACCCCCTATGATGAAGGTTTTCTGCACCGGATTTGGTACTCTACTTCGCCGCGTACCATGTATACCTTAACGGACTCCTTCGGTTTGTGCTACATTTATCTGCTCCTTCCCGAAACAGAAAAGCCCACCATTCTCCTAATCGGTCCTTACTTACCCTCGGCACCCACGCAGGAGCAGATACTTGAGGTGGGCGAAAATAATGGAGTCTCCCCAAATCGACAACGATATCTCATGGAATATTACGCCGGAATTCCCGTTCTTTCAAAGGAAAGTCCTCTGTTTACAATGCTGAACACCTTTTGTGAACGAATCTGGACCAGTCCTTCGTTTGCTATTGTAGACATTAATAATCAAAACCAAGTACCGGTCTCTCCTCTTAACGAATCTATGGACAAGGATAATTTTGATGATGTTTTGGTAAACATGAAAGCAATGGAACAACGTTATGCTTTTGAAAATGAATTGATGCAAGCCGTAACCTTGGGACAGCTTCACAAAGAGGCGCGCTTGCTCTCCTCCTTTACCGAACATGCCTTCGAAAAACGTGTCACCGATCCTCTTCGCAATGCAAAAAATTACGGAATTATTATGAACACACTTCTTCGAAAGGCAGCCGAACAAGGAGGTGTGCATCCCATTTACCTGGATCGCGTCTCTTCCAAATTAGCCGCTAAAATTGAACAACTCCCCTCACTCTCGGAAAATTTCGCATTGATGCAGGAGATGTTTCGTTCTTATTGCCGTTTGGTCCACAAACATTCCATGAAGAACTATTCACCCATGGTACAACAGACCATTTTGATGATTGATTCAGACTTATCTGCCAACCTCTCTCCACAGGCTTTGGCCAAGCAACAAAATGTAACTCTCGGATATTTGTCCACTATTTTCAAGAAGGAAACCGGTGAAACTATATCCGAACATATCCGTAATAAACGCATTCGACATGCCAAACATCTGTTAACCACAACCCACCTGCAGATTCAGACCATTGCGCTTCACTGCGGAATTGTGGATGTACAGTATTTCTCGAAGATATTTAAGAAAGAAACCGGTATGACACCAAAAGAATACAGAAAAGCAATGACACATACGCCTTAAGAAGACGTATGTGTCATTGTATGTTTGCGAAATTTATATTTGTATATTTTGCTGTATGTGTTTATGGCCATCTATCAATTTTGCCCTTGTAGCACTTTTCAATCAATGCTTTGGTTTTTTTATTCTTTGGAATACATGCTTCTTCCCACATACGAAATCTCGTCTTAAAATATCGAATATGATATTCACGAAGCCAAAAAGTATCCTTTGTGTAATGGTCCTCTACGTATCTAATTTCTGCCCATGTCGCTTTTGTTTTTAATCCGAAACCATAATACACCGTAATGGATTTTTGATCAATTCGATAACTGTACGGAAACATAAATAAATATCCAAGAACAACAAAAGAACTAAGGCTAATTGTTACAACAGAAAGACTACGATCTTCGTTCCATACCAATATCCCCATATACATAAAGATAACTGCTATAAACACCACGAACAACACTCTTTTATTTATTATCAATTTCCCCAATTTAATCTCCTTCGTAATATGCTATGTACCAGACATACACATTTCGGATAATTCAACAAATCCGCCTTTTGCAATATCAAATCTCCACTCTTGTGTTTCGACGCTCTTTGATAAAAAGGGCACAAGGCGAACCAACAAGCTATGTACACATCTTCCTGCCGGACACTCCTCCGTTCCGTCTTCATAAACCAAGATATAGTGCTCCTCCATCAGTGTCTTTCCCTTGTATGTCTTCTCATATCGAATTGTACACGTCAACAGATCAATCAAAAGAACCTTGGCACGTGCAATATACTCAGGTACGCCATCCTCTACTGTCCATGTATAATCTTCGATATGGAGGTGCTCCGAAAAAAAATATACAATCACCTCATTTTCAAAAACTTCAAATCCGACGTTATTCTCTTCGTCGATTAATATGTAATCGGTCCGGTATTCTTCACCTCGCCAGTCTTTGTTGAATGTTTTTATTTGAATGTTGCTATTTTTAATATACGACCGGATTGCGTCTAACAACTCATTGGTCGTTTCATAGTTCATGTACTCACCACCTTTGAATAGACATCTTGCTCCACTTAGTAAAATGGTTCATTCAAAAAAACGACAAAATCCCATCGGATTTTATCGTTTTTCTGTCTATCAACTTATCAAAAAGATTCTACACAATAGTATTAACTACCTGTTACGCTTCTACTTTTCCCGTACGAACTGCTTCAAAGTCTTCTTCAATCTCTTTGGATGGAGCCTTGGTCAAAAGGGAAACCACAACAATGCAGATGGA
Organism: Lachnospiraceae bacterium; assembly: GCA_045546575.1. GTDB lineage: Bacteria > Bacillota > Clostridia > Lachnospirales > Lachnospiraceae > ISDg. The sequence goes on from JAZQDC010000005.1 coordinate 281,865, forward strand.
AGAGAAAATAAATGCAGGCAACAATTCGTAGATAGCAAACACGCCACCGATCTTGCTAATGCCAAGTTTCCAAAGGAATACCATTCCGGCACCGCTCACCATTCCGGCAATTGCTCCGGGCTTATTGATACGCTTCCAGAACAAAGAGAACAAAATCAACGGACCGAATGTTGCGCCGAAACCTGCCCAAGCGAAGGAAACAATTTGGAATATCACACTATTTTCGTCCAACGCAATAAAGATACCTACAAGAGCCAAAGCCAAAAGCGTAATACGAGTAACAATCATAACCTGCTTATCCGTAGCATCTTTTTTGAAAACGCCCTGATAAATGTTCTTTCCGAATGCAGATGCCGCAATCAACAGATAGGAATCCGACGAACTGATGGTAGCTGCCAAGATTCCCGCCATGACAAATCCCGCAAGAATCGGAGGTAAAGAAGAAGTTGCAAGAGTAATAAAGATATTCTCTGCATCCGCCTTTGTCAAATGCTCAACAGGATACAACTGTCTTCCCACAAGACCGATGAAAACGGCAACCGCCAGAGAAATCACTACCCAAACCATAGCAATTCGACGAGAGCGCTTCAATTCATCTTCCTTACGAATTGCCATAAAGCGCAACAAAACCTGGGGCATACCGAAGTATCCGAGTCCCCATGCCATCATGGAACACACCGTCAAGAAACCATAATCCGCTGCAGCACCAAATACCGGCTTGCCTGCCTCAACCAGTTGCGTCCCATTGCCATCCAATGTAGGGGATGCCAATCCGAAGAACTCCAGAAATCCAGGAATTTCTTTCGCATTATCAAGCACGGAAGATAAACCACCTGCCTCAATGGTACCAATTGTAACAATAACCGACAACGCAACAATCATAACAATCGCCTGCATAAAGTCAGATACGCTCTCCGCCAAGAAACCTCCCAGCAATGTATAAATCAATACGAAGACAGCACCGATAATCATCATAGACTGATAGGATGCACCAAACAATGTAGAAAAAAGCTTACCGCAAGTAACAAAACAACTGGATGCGTATACCGTAAAGAAAATAAGAATGAACGCAGCCGCAAGAGTCATGATTACCTTCTTCTCTTCGCGGAAACGATTCGAGAAAAACTCCGGTAAAGTGATGGAATTATTAGCTCTGACGCTATAACGACGCAATCGCTTGGATACAATCAACCAGTTCAAATATGTACCGACTGCAAGACCAAATGCGGTCCAAAAGGCATCTGCCAATCCACACCAATATGCAACACCGGGCAATCCCATCAAGAGCCAACCGCTCATGTCCGAAGCTTCTGCACTCATAGCAGTTACCCAAGGACCCAGGGACCGACCTCCCAAAAAATATTCTTCGGAGTTCTTATTGGCGCGCTTAGCGTATATAACACCGATTCCAATAACCACTGCCATGTAGCTAACCATGGCAACCAAAATCTGTATTGTACTTCCGTTCATACAAGTTCTCCCTTCATCATGTCATAAATAAAAAAACAAGAGGCAAACGCCTTCTTCGTCTGCCTCCCTTTGTTCCAACGGAGGAAGAGGGATTTGAACCCTCGCGCCGCTATTAACGACCTGCTGGTGTTCGAAGCCAGACCCTTCAGCCTCTTGGGTATTCCTCCATGTGCAAACGAGTAGATTATACAATATCGAAACTCATTTGGCAAGATTTTTTTGCTTTTTTTGTTCACACAGGCGCAAAAGATACATCTCCACTGCGATATGTTCATCCAAATTTCCAATCTTGATCGCATATTCCAAGTCGTTGCCGTAAGAAATGGCATCCATAATCTGTGGAACCGATGTATTTCGGTTGTTACGTAAAAATTTATTTACCACAAATGGCTTCATAGACAACTTCTCAGCAATATCTGCCGCTGCGATTCCTCGTGCGGACATCTTCAATACCAAAGATAACTGATAATAATTCTTAGACAGCAACTGCAAGATGCGCATAGGCTTCTCTTGGGCTGCCAGAAGCTCACTATATAGGCTTACCGCACGCTTCTTATCTCCTGCCGCGATTGCGTCAATCATAGCAAATACGTGCCCCTCGGCAACTACCGTAGTAATTGTACGCAAATCCTTAGGCTGTACTTCCCCTTTGTCCCTACAATAAGCTGCCAACTTCTCAATTTCATGTGTCAGGCGAATCATATCCGTTCCGCAGCGATTCAACAAAAGTTCAATGGTATTATTGGAAATCAATAAACCATATGTCTTAAATCTGCTGGCTACAAACAGTCGAAGATCATTTTCTCCAAGACCATTCATCTCCGTAGCATACCCATGGTCTCTTACGAACTGAAAGAGCTTACTGCGCTTATCTACTTCTTTTTCCACAAACAACATCGTTGTAGAATCCGGAACCCCCGCAAAATGCTCACTAATATCCGTTGATGTCTTGAACAACCCCGTATTCTTTAACACTACCACGCGTCGCTCCGAGAAAAAGGGAAGCGTATTGGCCATAGCCAGTACTTCGTCCATATCAACACGATTGCCCTCATATACCGAGAGATTCATGGTATCCTCTGCAACCAATGCACGAACCAACTTGTCTAAGTACAGAGACTTCAGATATTCTTCACTTCCATACAGCAAGTAAAAGGGCGAAAACTGTTCCGTTTTAATCTGCTTCCTAATCGTGTTCATAACCGATACCTTCTCCAAGCTTTACAATGGTTTCGTATCCTTCCTCGGTATTCTCAAGCAAATCCACTCTCGGAACGAACGATCCTTTCTTTACAAGCACCAGTACAGTAGATCCGCCGAATTCAAAGTGTCCCTTCTCTTCTCCGGCCCTTACCATGCACTCTCCCGGGGTATCATTGGAAATACGACCGACACCCAGTGCACCGACTTCCATCACCAGTACCTCTCCTCTGGCGGGTCGACGAATACGGGTATAAGTACGAGCATTCTCGCGGTAGACTTTAGCATAGCGGTGAATCATAGGATTCACGGTATACAACTTGCCGGGAATCTTCACATCCGGGGTCTTGTAACCATTCACGGGATACACATAATGATGATAATCCTCTACACATAGACGAAGCAAATAAAAATATCCCCCTCCATATGCTCTTGCCAATCGCGGATTATCCAATACTTCTTCCACAGTGTAAGGAACCCCTTTGATATCAAAGCAAGAATCCTCATGAATAGGGTACACACTGGCCTTACAGTCACAAGGACTAATTAACGTCCCCTTAGAAATCTCCATAGGACGCTTGCCGGGCTTCAGTTCACGCAAAAAGAAATCATGGAAACTTGTATAACGCTTCTTCCGATACTCCTTCAGACAAATGCCGTTCTTTTTCACGAATCCGCTGATCATTGCCGTTGACAAAAAAGAATTCAAAAACATTCGCTGCGCATTGGAATACCAGCGAGAGGATGCCAACTTCAACAACCATCTTGTCACACCGTGTGCAAACATCTTGTCCAAAATCTGATTATTAGAAACCGGGATAGGAATCAAATTTCCTTCCCGGTCCTTGTAAAATGACGTATTCACTACTTCATCTCCTATGATTGACTATACTAACAAAACTCCCGCAAACAAACCAAGCGCCGCAAGAATCATCACAATGCTTCCCTTGCCATGAACCTTAACAAACTTGATATTGTAGATATGCAAAAATGCCGTAAACAACATAAATCCACTAAAGAAATACGGCAGTGTTCCATCCGGTAACAGTTTACCTACAATATAACCTACCGGTACACTAATGGCCGAACATGTAATCGGCAACCCCTGATAAAATGTTCTGCGTTCCGAGGTCTTCTCCTGACGCTCCTCTTCCATCACATTAAAGTATGCCAGACGAATAACACCGCAGATGGTCAAAAGCAAACCACAAATCAATCCGATAATCTCATGCTCATGTCCTTGATACAAATGAAATGTAATCATGGCCGGTGTCACACCGAAAGAAACCAAATCACACAAGGAATCCAACTGAATACCGAACTTCTTCTCGGATTCATTACGCTTCACCATACGTGCCACAGCTCCGTCAAACATGTCACACAGTCCCGCCAACATCAAAAAGAATATAGCATAACGAAATTCATATTTCGTAGAAAGATACATGCTGACAAATCCGCAGATCACTCCGATATACGTTAAAATTACCGACGGATTATAATATCCGACAAAATACTGTTTCTTCATAAGTCTCTCACCATTCTCACGAAACAAATCTCTTACTTCGCGTACTCCCTTTCGTATCGTATGCTTATGCAATACATCCAAGCAATAGTATACTAGTTTTCTACCGCCTTGTCAACAAATTCACTTAACGAACTGCTTTTGTTTGGTGCGTATTCGAATGCCTTGCTTTTCAAATCTTATCTGCACTTGTCCCGTCTCCTTCGTGCAGAAATACGCCATACAGTATTCATTTAGACAATCAAGTACTTCCTCCTTTGGATGTCCATAGGAATTCACGCCCACAGACACAACCGCACAGACCGGCTTCGTCTGTCTGTAAAAAGCCTCATACAGAGATCCGGCGGACCCGTGATGTGGCACCTTGAGGTACGATACCTTCGAAAGCCTTGTGGATTCATTTTCCACGAGATACTCCATTACCTCCGCATCAATGTCTCCGGTAAACAGTCCATAGTTCTTCTCGAATTGTACATAGAGCACCATACTCTCGCGATTGCTGTCCTCCGTGTATCCTTCTGCCTTGGGCCACAAAACTTCCATTATCAAATGTTTTTTGTCCACCCCAAACACCCCGCCATAGGGAATCTCCACGGTATCGCCGGCAGCCACACAGAACACCTGATATCCAAGCTCCGATAAATGGACTGCCAAATCATCTTCTTCCGCAGACATAGGTAGAAACACATTTCCAATGAAATACCCCGCCTCTGCCAGTTCTGTTACTCCGCCGGTATGATCCTCGTCTGTATGAGACAAAAACACAGAATCGATTTCACTATATCCATGATACTTAAGAAATGACTGTAGGCAGCCGCTTCCTACATTGTTCTTGCTTGTACTTCCGCAGTCAATTACAATACATGTATCTCCACATAAAATCACACTGCAATCCCCTTGCCCCACATCTAAGTTATATAACACAGGTTGTGCATTCCGAAATGGAATCAGTATTAGCCACAACGCCAGCATCAAAATCAATCGATTGTTATATCCCTTTCTCACTTGTAATAAGATCCATACAAATGCCAAACAGTACATGACAACCTGCCAAATGGACGGACACCCCGTCACAATTACTGCGCCCGGTAATTTCTCCAATCCTGCACACAGTGCATTTAATCCTCGAATGCTCCATTCTATAATTCCACTGACAAATACGGCAAAAGGGAGATATACATACGATAGTATTACACTGATCAGAAACAACACAAAGACAAATTCCAGTCCGAGAAGGACCATCAGATTCACAAGAACGCCATAGATAGAGAACTGATAAAAATAAAATACTTGCAATGGCAGCAGTCCCATCTGCATCAACAGGGAACTGCGCAACACACGCTTCCATTTAGCCTCCTTTGGAGTTCCCATAACACGCAGTCTGCCAAACAGTATCATGAAGGCCCCGGAAGCAAAGGACATCTGAAAACCCACATTTGTTAATATAGTCGGTCGTTTTATTACAAGTAGCATCGCCAAAAATGCAATCGAGGTTATTGGGTCTGAAGTACGTTTTAGTAATCTTCCGCAGTATAAAATCGCAAAGGTTCCGATGGCTCGTATACACGATACCGAAAATCCGGTCATTCCCCCATACAGAAGTAACACCATTGCCGAACAAACTCCCGCCTTAGGTTTCGGGAGGCGAATACCAAATACGGCCAACAAAATACCGCCCAATAAGGCTATATGCATACCACTGATGGCTAATATATGTGCAATCCCGAACTTTTGATATGCTTCATACAGGGAATCCGGCAGTGCCCTGCGATCTCCGAGAAATATGGCCGATAGGAACCCTTCCGAAACCTCGGAATACAAGCCGACAATCTTCTGCTCCACGGAGTTACGGACCCCGGTCAGCCATTGTTTCCATTTCGGTGCCTCTTCCAAAAGCATCGTATTCTCCGCTTCTATTGAAAACAAATTACCTATCGAATCATAATACGCCTTGGCTTCAAATTGTCCGTCATTTCGGGCCGGCTGGTGCATATTAGGCGTACCATGTACCAACACACTTTGCCCCGGGGTTCCGGCATAATCGGAATCGTAAACGGTGCAGAAAAATGAGAACCAACCATGACCTGCAATCCGCATATCATACCCGCCTTCATTTACCTTTGTAATGGTACCTGTATATCTATCTGTCTTACATATATCAAGGAAATATTCATTGGCGACAATGCCATAATAGAAAGATAAGATCATTCCTGCAAGAACCGCAAGAATACAAGCATTAGAGATGCCTTTTGTATTATGTCGTGAATTCCATCCCCACACACATAGTCCCAGCGCCACAGCCGAAAAAATACCAAAAAGATTTGTTAGGAGCTGCCCCATTGCAGCCCCTGCAATTGTACTGACAGACACCCAAAATAATGGGCGTTTCAATTCTATTCCTCCTCATCTGTCGATTGAATATAATCCAAATTCTGTTCCAAAATCGTAGAGATATCTACGCTCAAGTAATTGCTTGTGGTTTCCCCATCGATGGTAATCACGACACTATTTACATTGCCGAGATTACACAAAGAATTGACAATAGAATATACGGTTAGTTCCGGCGGAACCTCAGTCAAATACTCCATAAATTCCTTGGACAAATCCACATAACAGATGGAATCCTTGGTAGTAACACGATTAACCTTCGTTCCCCCGGGCACTGTCTGTAAAACGTCGTTGCCCTCCGGTCCGTCTATCAAAGCTTCTACAACCATCCATTCAATTGTATGCGTTTCATCCGAATGCAAAGTATAATCTTGCCCAATCATTCCGGACTTGTCAACAGATGCAAAGAACAACACCACATCTATCTGTGTACCGGATAGTCCCACATCCATAAGAAACAACTCTTCCGTCATAATTCCCACAATAGAATTGTTAATGCTTAGTGCCTCATCAGCAACAATAAATTCCACACCAAACACCTCCGGCAGCTGACAAAAGCTCTTAACAATAGCCGCTCTTGAGAGAATCTCCACCGTACTCTTCATAGAATGATACTCCGAACCGAAATAGCACGTTAAGACGCCTTTCTCTGACAGAGTCCAGTTCATCAATGGTGCACTCTTTGATACCGCCGCAAAATAGTCCCCACCTTTATCAGAGATTCGTAATTGTGTCCATACCTCTTCAATTCGAGTTGCCGTCTCCGTAGAACCGAAATTATATCCATGATGCGTAAGTTCTGTCTCGTCGTTATTCATGGCATATATCTTAATATCATAGGTCTCTTCCACGATCTCTTCGCTACATGCCCACAGGAACATGCATAGAAACAAGGTCATAATCATACACATAGTTCTTCTCATGTTCCCACCTCCATATTGTCGGATGTCTCCGCTTCGCCACGTAGTTTCTTGTTTACAAGGGGAAGACGAATTGTAAATGTGGTTCCCTCGTCCTCTCTACTGTACACCTTTATCAATCCCTTATGTGCTGCAATAATATCCTTGGAAATAGCCAATCCGAGACCGGTACCACCGCTTTCTCTGGCACGATCCTTATCCACACGATAAAACCGATCAAAGATTCTAGGCACATCCTCCTCGGGAATACCGTAACCATTGTCCTCGATAGTAATATAGCAATAATTCAAATCCGCATTCAACGTAATGTGCACATAACCGCCCACACGGTTGTACTTCACGGCATTTTCCGTAATATTGGTAAGAGCAATAATCAGTTTGACTTCGTCCACATCCGCCACCACATCTCGATAGCTCTCCAACACAACTTCAATATCCGAAGCCTCTGCCAAAGGTTTTACACGTTTTAAGATGATTCCCAACAATTCATTCATCTGACAAGGTATCGGATTCAACCGGTCGCCCTTCTTGTCCATACGAACCAAAGTAAGCAAATCGGAAATGATGGCATTTTCGCGATCAATTTCATTGTTGATATCCTGCAAAAATTCACGGTACATCTCCGGCAAATCATCTCCCGCAGACAAAAGTGCATCCGACAGAACCTTCATGGATGTCATGGGCGTCTTCAACTCGTGAGATACGTTGGACACAAATTCCTGACGTGACGCTTCCAATTGATTAATCTTCGTAAGCATGGCATTGGCAGAGTCGGAAATGACCGACACTTCCTTATAGTCATTCACTGCGATTGTTTCATGTATAAATCCATCGGAAATGTGGCGAAGTGCTCTTGTAACCTGCTTTAGAGGCTTTGTCAGTTTCTTCGATATTCCGATAGCCACAAATACCAGAACGATTAAGGCCAACATCATATATGCAAATGCGTTCTGCCCCATACTTTCGATATGTTGCAGTTCATGTTTTATGGAAAACAAAATGATAATAATCCCCTGGGCACTCTGTTGTCCGGTAGGTACAATCGGCATCAACAAAACCGCACGTTCCTTTTCTTCGTCGGTGTATATAATGCTGTTACCATTCAATGTCTTAATGGCATTTTTGGACACAAGTATCTTACCGAGCTCCATATCATAGCTGTCATATACAATCTTCAGTACTTTGTCTGCGACCATGACACGCCCTTCATACAAATCGGCAATCAACTGTAGTTCATTATCAATGGTGGGATTGGTGGTAGTCAAATAACCGGTATTCTGCATCTGATTCGATACTCTAGTACAATAACTGGTCAAATCCTTCTGCGTACCGTCGAGATATGTCTGACGATGGTAACCCACTACTGCATAAGATACAAAGCAGCAGGCCACCACGCCGGCAATCATAATAGAAAGTAAGATAAATACCTGTAAACTAATTCGTTTCGTTATTGTCTTCATTGTCAAAATAGTAGCCTACGCCCCATTTCGTGTGTACATATTGCGGTTCGCTGGGATTCGTCTCGATCTTCTCGCGTAATCTACGAATATGTACATCCACCGTACGAACATCTCCGAGATAATCATATCCCCAGATAATATTCATTAAACTCTCGCGGCTGTATACCTTTCCCGGATGTGTTAATAGTAACTCAAGGACATCAAATTCCTTTGCCGTCAGACGAACTTCTCGATCTTCTATATAAGCACGACGATTCTCACATTCCAGACGCATTCCCTTCACCGTAATGCTCCGATTCACGGTCATAGCCTGTACGGACTTATCATTGCGACGTAAGATAGCTTTGATTCGCGCCTTTACCTCAAGAATATTAAATGGCTTGGTAATGTAGTCGTCGGCACCGTATTCCAAACCATAAATCTTGTCCATATCGTCACCCTTGGCTGTCAACATAATAATGGGTACCGATGAAAATTCTCGAATTGCCGAGCACACCTCAAATCCGGACATCTTCGGAAGCATCAAATCAAGAAGAATCATGTCGTATTCTTTCTCTGTTGCCTTACGTACGGCATCTTCGCCGTCATAGGCACAATCCACTTCCATCCCGTCCTGCTCCAAACTGAAGCGAATGCCCTTTACAATTAATTTCTCATCGTCTACAACCAATATCCGTTTTCCCATGTGTCCTCCATCATCTCGTCACCCTACACAGATCTGTTCTCTAATACGCTCGAAGGTTGCCTCCTTAATTCCGGAGACATTCATAATATCTTCGATACAGGAAAATGCTCCGTGCTTCTCTCGATATGCCACAATGTCCTTAGCACGCTGTTCTCCAATGCCGGCAAGACTGCTAAGCTCTGTAGTTCCGGCAGTATTGATATTGACCAGATAACTCCCCCCGAGTTCCGTCTCTTTGTCCGAACCGGCGGGACGATTTGTCACCTCATCTTCGTCCGGTACATAGATTTGTTCCCCATCGGCAATCCAGTCTGCCAGATTCAAATAATTCACGGCTGCGTGCTCATTAAAGCCTCCTGCTGCTTCAATGGCATCTCGGACTCTTGCACCTGCTTTGAATCCGTAGACTCCGGGTTCTTTGACTTCCCCACAAACATAGACGTAAATGGTTTGATCTTCTTCCACAGCTTGAAAAGAGTCACTCCCTTGATTCCCAGTTTGACTCCCAGTTTCGTAATTCGAATCCAAAGCTTCTGTTTCTTCTTCTGTCTCTGACTCTTTTGTTTCTTCTTCGCGCTCAAGTATAAAACCCTCTTCCTGATACCGAGAATACAGCGCCCATACACCACATACCAACACTGCAATTCCCAGGACTACGTAGCCTACAACTTTCATGATACCATGCATATTGCCCTCTTTCCGCAGATACGCATAACCACACAAGAATATTGTAAACGATTTCTATAGAATTCGCAAGTGCATTTTCACACAGAAAACAAAATTACCACTGAAATATAACGATTCCGATCAAAGCAGTTATGATACCCAATAATTTACGCCATTGAAATGCCACCTGCTCCGTACCGAACAATCCAAAAAGTTCGATACCATACGCCACCAGCAACTGTGAAACCACAATGGTCAGTATTGCTTTGGCAGGGCTCAAATCTTCAATACTTTTTACCACAGAATACGTGATAAAAGCACCGATAATACCACCGGTCAACATCCATTTGTTCTCCACATCGAACAAGTTACCGAAACCGGTTCTGTCTCGAAATAACCAAATAACAAGACACGTCAAGAATCCGGTAAACTGCACGAAGGTTGCAGCACACCACATACTTGTCTGCTTTGTAATTCCGGTATTAAATACCCCTTGAATGCTCATGAGTGTTCCCGATAAAATTGCAATAATAAATCCCCACATAGAGTTCGCTCCCAATCTTAATGATAGGAACAGTATCTCCATATGGGGACTATATTTATTCTATGGACTAACACTTGATGTACAAGAAGCCAAATTACTACGCACTAACGGAATCCAAAGCCTTACGAAGTGCAACAAGCATCTCGTCCACATGTGTCTTCTCGATAATAAGCGGAGGAACAAAGCGAATGATATTTGTTCCTGCGGCAATCAAAATGCAACCGTTGTCCATGCAAGCCTTAACAATAGGACCGGCAGGTACGGAAAATTCCAATCCCTGCATCAAGCCGATTCCACGATGTCCGACAATAATATCGTACTGTGCTGCAATCTCATCAAGTTTCTCCCACAAATATTCGCTGACTTCGTTAACATGCGCGGTAATCTTCTCTTCTTCGAAGACGGAGAATACCGTCTCAACCGCCTTACATACGAAAGGATTACCGCCATAAGTGGTACCGTGGTCACCGGGGACCATGGCATTTGCCACTTCTTCTCTTGCGGCGAATGCACCTACCGGTACCCCGCATCCCAAAGCCTTGGCACTGGTCATAATGTCCGGAAGCACATCGTAATTTTGATATGCGAACATCTTACCCGTTCTACCCATACCACACTGAATCTCATCGAAAATCAACAAAATGTCATGGGCTGTACAATACTCACGAAGCTTCTTCAGGAACTCCGGACAAGCGGGATAGATACCACCCTCACCCTGCACCGGCTCCATCAAAATGGCTGCCGTCTTCTCAGTCACCTTGGAGATAACATCTTCGTAATTGTTGAACTCGGCAAACACTACACCACCGATCAAGGGTTCAAAGGGCTCACGGTACTTCTTTGTTCCCGTAACCGACAGGGAACCCATACTTCGCCCGTGGAAGGAATGATTCATAGCGACAATCTCACTATCCGCCACGCCATGTTTGTTGTAATAATATCTTCTGGCAAGCTTGATGGCTCCCTCAATCGCCTCCGTACCACTGTTGGTGAAGAAGATTCGATCCATTCCGGACGCTTCGGTAAATGCCTTAGCTGCATAGGTTGCGGGCTCATTGTAATAGTAATTGGACGTATGCAGAAGCTTATCAATCTGCTCCTTCAGAGCATTGTTATACTTCTCGTTGCCATATCCAAGCGCAAATACCGCAATTCCCGCTGCGAAATCCAAATATTTTGTTCCGTCGGTTTCGTACAAATACACGCCTTCGCCGTGATCCAACACAAGAGGATAACGATTATATGTATGCATCAACACACTTTCCGCCAGATTCATAACTGCTTGCTTATCCATAAGAGAACCTCCTAAGATACCTGAATTAGTTGGCATCATCTACGATGGCCGTACCTACACCTTCTGCCGTAAAGAACTCAAGAAGCAGACAATGCTCCTTACGTCCGTCAAGAATATGCACACGGGATACACCACATTTTACCGCATCAATACAATTGCGAAGCTTAGGAAGCATACCGCCTCCGATATATCCGTCCCCGATTAACTCCTCTGCATCCTGAAGCGTCAACACGGAAAGCAATGTACTTGGATCGTCCTTATCCTTGTATACGCCCTCAATATCCGTAAGAAATGCCAACTTCTCTGCACCCAACGCCTGTGCGATGGCACAAGCCGCATCGTCTGCATTGATATTGTAAGACTGAAAATCCTTATCCATACCAATGGGCGCAATTACGGGAATGTAATCGTTCTGAATCAAGGTATCAATGATGTTGGTATTCACATCGGTAATGTCACCCACAAAGCCGATGTCATTTCCATCCACCGTCTTCTTCTGCACAAGAAGCATGCTTCCGTCCTTACCGGACAATCCCGCAGCCTTTACTCCGGTCTCTTCAAGAAGTTGAACAAGACTCTTATTTACCTTATTCAGTACCATCTCGGCAACTTCCATGGTCTCAGCGTCCGTCACACGAAGTCCGCCTACGAACTGAGGCTCCTTGCCCATGTAGGATACCCATTTGCTGATCTCTTTGCCACCGCCATGAACGATTACCGGGTGCATACCCACCAGTTTCAGAAGAGCAACATCTTTAATCACATTGCGCTTCAAATTTTCATCCAGCATGGCACTTCCGCCGTACTTAACTACTACAATCTTATTGTTGAACTCTTGAATGTACGGAAGAGCCTCAATCAGAGTCTGGGCCTTCAACAATACATGATTCATATCTTCCTGCATCTTCACAATCTCCTTAGCACTTATTAAGAACGATAATCTCCGTTAATCTTCACATAATCATAGGTCAAATCACAGCCCCAAGCCGTAGCACGCTCATAACCGTCCTTACAATCAATTAGAAAAGTAACCTTCTCCTTGGAGAGCAATTCGGTAGCAATTTCTTCAGAATAATCAATGGCCATACCGTCAATTACCAGCTCCAGTTCGTCGTCATCATGACGAATGGACACATCTACGGTATCCGGATTGAAATTGGCACCGGAATAACCCATGGCACAGAGTACACGTCCCCAGTTGGCATCACTGCCGAAAAATGCAGCCTTCACCAAATTAGAGGACACAACGGACTTCGCCATCAAAATCGCATCCTGCTTGGTCTTAGCATTCTTTACCTTCACTTCAAGAAGCTTGGTAGCACCTTCGCCGTCTCTTGCCATCTTCTTGGCAAGATCCTTGCATACTACATACAATGCCTTAACAAACTCCTCATATACCTTGTCCTTGGTGGTAACCTTCTCATTTCCGGCCATACCGTTTGCCAATACGATAAAGGTATCGTTGGTGGATGTGTCACGGTCTACGGAAATCATATTAAAGGTCTCACTGACTACCTGCGATACCGCCTCCTGCAAAAGTGTCTCATCAATCGCAATGTCCGTAGTAACAACACTGAGCATGGTTGCCATGTTAGGATGAATCATACCGGAGCCCTTGCACATACCGCCCAAGAGAATCTCAATCTCATTGTCTTCCCCTGTCATAAAGGAACACGCAATGGTCTTACTTACGGTATCGGTAGTCATAATTGCTTCCGCAGCCATCTGACCGCTTTCCTCAGTATCAGCCAAAGCTTCTGCGGCCATTCCGATTCCTTTTTCCACAACATCCATAGGAAGCGGCTGACCGATTACACCGGTGGAACATGTAAAGACCTGCTCAGGTTCAATGCCGAGAGCTGCTGCCGTAGCGGTTGCCATACGATAGTTATCGCTGACACCCTGCTCGCCCATACATGCATTTGCAATACCACTGTTCAATACCACCGCATGCTTCGGCAAATGGTTCTTCAAAATCTCCATGTCCCACACAACCGGAGCAGCCTTCACGCGGTTGGTGGTAAATGTAGCACCCGCTACGCAGGGCTCCTGACTATATACTAGGGCAATGTCTTTCTTCTTCTTACGAATACCTGCGAAGATACCGCTGGCGCTAAAGCCCTTGGGCGTTGTTACGTTACCTTTAAACTTTCTCATGTCGTTACCTCATTTCTATATGTTATTACGGATAAACCGGCACAAACCGAAGTCCTTCCGCTTCATCAAATCCAAACATCAGATTCATATTCTGAATTGCCTGACCTGCTGCGCCCTTCACAAGATTATCAAGGGCTCCCATCATAATCACACGATTGGTTCTGGGATCAATCTTAAAGCCAATATCTACGAAATTGCTACCCTCTACCCACTTAGTCTCCGGACATGTTCCGTCGGGAAGCAGACGAACGAAGTATTCATCCTTATAACAAGCCTCATACGCGTCGCGGATCTGCTCTTTGGTCACACCCGGCATCAAGCTGGCATATGCCGTTACCAAGATGCCGCGTTGCATAGGAACCAAATGAGGGGTAAATGTTACATACACCGGCTTGCCTGCTGCAATGCTAAGTTGGTCCTCAATCTCCGGAGTGTGTCGATGATTAGCTACGCCGTAAGCCTTGATGTTCTCATTTACTTCACAGAACAGATTGGGAACCTTAGCTCCTCTCCCCGCACCGGAAGTACCGGACTTTGCATCGATAATAATGGAATTTGTATCAATAAGTCCTGCCTTTACCAAAGGATAGAGCGTCAAAATGGAACACGTAGTATAGCAACCGGGGTTCGCAAGCAAACGACACTTCTTCACAACCTCACGATTAATCTCGCACAACCCGTACACAGCCTCGTCCAAGTACTGCGGACTCTGATGGGTTAGTTTGTACCAGCTCTCGTAAGTCTCCACGTTCTTCAGACGATAATCCGCACTGAGATCAATAATCTTAACTTTCTCAAGTACGCTGTCATTTACAAGGGACGCACAATAGCCCTGGGGCGTTGCAGTGAAGATAACATCCGCCTTCTCTGCCAGCTCCTCCATGTTCTCGCCGGAGCACACATTCTCAACCAACTGAAACATGTTGCCGAAGACGTTGCTGAACTTCTCATCGATGTAGCTTCTGGAACCATACCAAACAATCTCCACATCCTTGTGCTGCAACAACAAACGAACCAATTCCTGTCCCGCATATCCGGTGGAACCGAGAATACCTACCTTAACCATAGCGACCTCCGTTTTTTATTCATCAAAATGTATATATATTCGAAAAGTATTTGCATTGCACATAATTATACAACCCTTCTTCGGAAAATGCAATACAAGATTCTATACTAAAATAATGTTATTTTCTCTGAGTTTTTTGTACAATTCATTCATGGGCAATCCCACAATGGTAAAATAGTCCCCGTGAAAGGCTTCGATGAACTTTCCGAACTCTCCTTGAATCCCGTAAGCTCCTGCCTTGTCCATACACGTTCCCGTGGCAACGTAAGCATCAATCTCCGCTTCCGACAATTCCATAACGCACACCTGACTGCAAGTGTAAAAGGTTCGGTATTCCGTACCCTTTGTACTTTTGATTGCCAAGGATACTCCTGTGTATACCTCATGAGTACGTCCCGACAAACTGCGAAGCATCCTCTTGGCGTCCTCTGCATCCACCGGTTTTCCTAAGATTACACCGTCCACGGAAACCACGGTATCGGAACCGATAACAACTGCCTCTTTCTCTGAAATGCACGGTACAATCCAAGCCGCCTTTCTCTGCGCCAACTCCATCACAACCTCGGAAGGCTCCGAAAGTGTACAATCCTCCGGTGCATCGGAAGGCAGCACATGAAAATTTATACCCATTTGTGAAAGAATATCCTTTCTCCTCGGAGAAGCGCTTGCCAAATATATCGGTAATCTTTGTTTCATCTTTCATCCCATCGTTTCTAATCATTTTGCTCATACATGCCTACAAAGATAAAAATATTGTTTTGACAATACCTATTTGTAATGCGTCTATGCACAATTGCATTGATTATATATGATTCCGAGGGATTGTGCAAGAATATAAACAAGAATTCTTAACCAAAATGAAAAAAGGGACTTGAATTTATACAAGTAAGGGTGTATTTTTATATCAATGACATGCGTACCTATAACAAACGCACAGAGAATTAGGAGGAATCACATATGAAGGAAAAGGTTATCCTTGCATATTCCGGTGGATTGGATACCACCGCAATTATTCCTTGGTTAAAGGAAAACTATGATTACGAAGTAATTTGCTGCTGTATCGACTGTGGTCAGGCAGGCGAGCTTGACGGTCTTGAGGAGCGTGCAAAGTACTCCGGTGCAGAGAAATTATACATTTTGGACGTTAACGATGAGTTCGCTGACGAGTACATCGTACCTTGCGTTAAGGCCGGTGCTGTATACGAGAACAAGTACCTTCTCGGTACTTCCATGGCACGTCCTTTGATTGCTAAGAAGTTGGTTGAGATTGCTCGTAAAGAAGGCGCTACTGCTATTTGTCATGGTGCTACCGGTAAGGGTAATGACCAGGTTCGTTTTGAGCTGGGTATCAAGGCACTTGCTCCTGACCTTAAGATTATCGCTGCATGGAGAAGTCCTTACTGGACCATGGATTCCCGTGAAGCTGAAATTGAATACTGTGAAGCACACGGCATCGATCTTCCCTTCTCCGCAGACTCCAGCTACTCTCGTGACCGTAACTTGTGGCACATCAGCCATGAAGGTCTTGAGCTGGAAGATCCGGCAAACGCTCCGAACTACGATCATTTGCTTGTACTCTCCGTAACTCCGGAGAAGGCTCCCGAGGAAGGTGAGATTGTTTCCCTTACTTTCGAGGAAGGTACTCCCGTTGCTATTAACGGTGAGCGCAAGAAAGTTTCCGATATTATTCGTGACCTTAACGTACTTGGCGGCAAGCATGGTATCGGTATTATCGACATCGTAGAGAACCGTGTTGTAGGTATGAAGTCCCGTGGTGTATATGAGACTCCCGGTGGAACCATTTTGATGGAGGCTCATACGCAGCTTGAGGAATTGATTCTCGACCGCGCTACTCTTTCTTGCAAGAAGGAAATTGCCAATCGTTTTGCCAATGTGGTATACGAAGGAACTTGGTTCACACCTCTTCGCGAAGCATTGCAGGCATTTGTAGAGTCTACGCAGAAGTATGTTACCGGTGAAGTTAAGTTCAAACTTTACAAGGGCAACATCATTAAGCAGGGAACCACTTCTCCGTACACCTTGTACAACGAAAGCATCGCTTCCTTCACCACCGGTGATTTGTACGACCACAGAGATGCAGAAGGTTTCATTAACCTCTTCGGTCTCTCTCTTAAGGTTCGTGCTATGAAGATGGCTGAGGTTGAGGCTGAGAAGTAATTCACTATTCTCTCAATAATAATCAAGGACGATATGACAACCGCCATATCGTCCTTTTATATTTATATTCGTTTCTTTCTACCGAAGCGCTATCCACATACGGCTAACGCCATAAAGATATTAACCATACGAAAAACGCCAAAAGACCACGCGCGCACCAAGAGTTATTCCACATGGATTCCGCGTCTGCTGTCTCTGTCAAAACCGTTTGTGAACCGAAGATATCCTCTACGGTCACTCGGCACTGAAACGACTCATCCATAACCCCTTCTAAAACAACCGAGGTTTCTTCCGGTCTGGTTGCCTCTTTTTCAAAAAGCAACACTCCATCCTCATCAAGTACTTCTACTTTGTACGATAACTGCGGTGTACTTGTAGATGTGTTCGTCCAGGAAACTGTCCATATTCCATTCTCTTCTGTTAATTTTAGCGAATCCAAACTCGGAGAACCTAAAATAGGCTGTTCCGGTTGTGAAATCGTATAATCCCCTCGTTTGGGTGCCGTATCAAGAAATGCTTCTTGTGAAGCAACGTAGTTGCCCGGTCCTTGGTTAGGGACAAGTCCTCCTGCTTTGCCCCAGAAATACTCACCATCGGCGTCTACGCCAACGCCGAAGCTGGCCGCACCCATCTTATTCGTTTGATCATATCCAAACGAAAGCGTTGTGGAGGGAATCGATTTCCACAGACCGTCTTCGGCATCATTTACATACATATTCTTCACATGGAATTCACGCTCCACAGGCCAATGATCGATGCCCGATATATAATTCTCTTGAAACAGGCTCATCATTCCTTGAAATGTGGCATCGTACAGATGAGTATCAAAATACGAAAGTAACGTCCACTCACCGGTTGAAAGATCACAAAACCATTGACCCACAAAGGTTGTTTCGTTCTCAATATCTTCCCAACAATGAAGAACCATACGATACCAGCTTTGATCCTTCCAGTTGTATTCCCATATACAATTGGTTCCTTCGCCTTCGCCTCCAAAATTATTACTGCCTTCCGGGAAGATGCGCGTGGCCCGAAGACTCTTCTGCTCCCCGCCTTCTTGATAGAAATACTCCCAAAATGAAAGAATACCTACACGATCTCCGTCCCACCGATGTTGCAAGCCTCCGTAAGCACCACCTCCGATGATTCCGTTATATCGTTCCTTTGTTTCATCAGAGATAGACATTCCGAAGTTCGCCAACGCCCAATAGGTATAGCAAGGCGTTTGTTCACCGTAAAAATCAATGGTAAAGGTACGGAATCTTCCACTTGTATCAGACAAATCCGGATCCGAATAAATGTTGTGAGCAAATTTGTCCGTATCGGCATATTCTTCGTTTGTTGTTCCTGCTATGCTTGTTCTAACTTGTCCGAACAGCAATACGCCTACCAGCACGATTGAAAAGAATAATCGAACTGCCGTTTTCTTCTTAATGTATTTATTTCTTCGTAGCAAATGATACATAATAATCTCCATACCGTTCCGTCCGAATCTTGAACTCTTCCATTGGAAGTTCTTTCGGATTACGGAATATTCCCCCGCCAAGGCATTTTGCCACACTTTCCTTGCGTGTCCACAGGCGAATCAACTCTTCTTTCTTCGCCTCTTCGGAAATGACATAGAACTCGGCAAGTTCTCTCTCGTTCAAAATACGTTCTGCAACTCTAAGATTCACTGTCTGAATCTTCTCGATGTCTACTCCAATTTCTTCGTTATCAACCGCACACACAACATAATCCCCGGAATGCGAAACACTAAATTGTCTTGCTCGATCCGCAAGATATGGTTTGCCATAGCAGTGGTACTCCAGTTCCAACGGTCCATCCACAGGATATCCGTCCGCCACCAGGGCTTCTCTTAGAAGTGCACCGGCCGCAATGATCTCTAGCTTCTTCGTATCCCTCTTGCACGCCTCTAGTTTCCTTCTACGCAGAGGTTCCAGCAATTCTACATCGTAATCGGCGTACTCCGTTATGGGCTTGATCAACAAAATGCTCATGCCTCACCCAAAGCCTCCTTACGAATTCGCTCAAGAAGCGACGCATCGAATACGCCTTCGCGCAGCATGTTCAATTCATGACGATACGGTGCAAATTCACGCACCTTACTTCCTTCCCTCGCTACATACGGAGTTTCCAAAATGATAGGCGTATTTGCGAATTCCGAACGATGCGCAATGGAACTCAACACATCAAAGCCAATCTCTCCAAAGCCCAGATTCGCATGACGATCCTTAGATGCACCTTGGACATTTACACTGTCATTTAGGTGAATGCATGCCACCTGATTACGAGGAAAATACCGTTCCATCTGCACAAGTACTTCTTCAAAATTATCCTTCACCGGATACCCCGCATCGTTTAGGTGACACGTATCCAGACAAATTCTCAATTTATTGTTGTGTTGTACTCCGTCGTAAATCCGAGCAAGTTCCTCAAAAGTACTGCCGATCTCGCTTCCCTTCCCTGCCATTGTTTCCAATGCAATATGCACCGATTGCTCTGCAGATAACACTTCATTTAGTCCCTTTACGATTTGAGCAATTCCCGCATCCACTCCTTCTCCCACATGAGAGCCTGGATGCAATACCAGCGTATCACTGTGCATAGCCGCCGTACGTTCAATTTCAACGGTAAGAAATTCTACTGCCAATTGAAAAGTATTGATGTTCGTAGCATTTCCTAGATTTATGAGATAGGGGGCATGAACTACGAAACGCTCCATACCATGTTCCTTCATAAGCGCCAGTCCTTCTTCTATCCGAAGCTCCTCCACCGGCTTTCTTCGCGTATTCTGAGGTGCACCGGTATATACCATAAAGGTATCCGCACCGTAAGAAATCGCCTCTTTAACGGAACCAAGAAACATCTCTTTGCCGCTCATTCCCACATGTGAACCAAGTAACATCTATCCTCACCTCTTATCTTCTCTGAATCAAATATGCCTCCATAGGAAGCTTCTCGCGCAACACCACACGTTCCGCAATCTCCAAAGTGTCCGGCAAATATTTCTTCACCAGACTCGGATTGTGCGATACAAGAAGCATCACTCCCGTAGGCTTCCAATGCCCCATTGCCTTCTGAAAGAACTTCTCATAAATGTACTCCACCTTATCATCCTCGAAATCCTTATGAAAAGGCATGTTGGTAATAATCTCATCAAACAATGTCTCGTGACGGAAATCAAAGAAATCACGCTGAATATAGTGCACCGGTGCATGTGCCGCTTCCGTATTCTTACGCGCCTTCTCAATAGCCTCACCGAAGGTATCTACACCAAACGCAATTTTTATATTGCCATACATAGCCCGCTCGAGAAGCATGGTTCCCACTCCGCAAAAGGGATCCAGTACCTGTGCATCCTCTTGTAGATACTGTTGAAATGCCTGCAAACAGAATGCAACATCCGTAGGCTGAATGCTTGCCGCCACACTCTCCCTACGATACGCAAACCGTGTATCCTTCAAAGTCATTAGCTTCACCAGAAGGCGATAACCACCCTCACGCTGAATCAAACGAAACTCCACATCATAATTACCGGAATCATTTCTCAGACGTCCGCCCATCAAACGAAGAATCTCACCATTTAACCGCTTCAGAAACAAACTCTTCTTGCGCTCATCCATATTGCTTCGAAGTTCAATTCGATAGGAAAATGAATCTCCCCCGGTATGACGCTTCTTCAAAAATCTCATTACCGCTTCAGATGCAAGCCGAGCCGCAATTCGATACGGGTCCTCCTCCACCGTCTGAAGTCCCGGAATCACAAACAGCATCTCACGGAACAAACGAATGCTTCGAACCTCCTTCAAGTCCTCACAATGAACCAACACGCCCCCGCCGACAACTTTCTTCTTGTCTTGCCCAAGCATATCATACAATTCCTTGGTATACAGCGGATTGGTCACCAACAACACATCGGAAGGCACCTTCTCCCCCGTATAGGTCTGTGGCATTCCGGTTCTTTCACCAAAGCAAGCTTCAATGGCCCTCAATTCTTCATTTACATGCTTTCGGTTCTCATCAGTAATTTCCTCAGCTATCAGCGATTCTCTGCGTGCCTCCAACTCACTTCGGTACTCCCCGAGCTCACATCCGCACAATGCAGATAGATACTGGCTCCGTACAAACATTACATTCTCGTTACGATATGCCTCCATCAATGCATCACATATCGATGCCATCGGAAAGTGTCCCAACACCTTGGCGCAATTCTTTCGGACCTTGGCATCTTCATGCTTCAGATACGGCAATAACACACCGGCATATTGTTCCCCGTGTGTAAGTTTCCACTCCACTGACATATCCCGCAAGCGCTCCGCTAACTTCGATAAATTATTTCTCGCATCCTCTTGTTGTGATAAGGCATGTAAAATCGTATCCATGCATCCTCCGTTTTCTTCGGCACGTTGCTGTGCCCCGCATCTCGCTAAAACTATTGTTACAATTTAGTTAAGGGAATGAACCTCCAACAAACGATAAGGCTCCCTGTTACGAACCATGTCGATATATTGCTGTATTGTCTCAATCTTCTTGGTGGTCAACATACCGCCCATAACCGAATTTCTGTGATGAATATCGGAACCGGCCGTCACAGGAAAATGATATTCCTCCGCAAACCAGCGGGCATGATCATTCATATACTTCGGTTGCGAAGAATTGATGGCTTCTACCCCGTCAATATACTTAGGGTAGAGAGAAATGCCCTCTAGATACCCACGCTCTCGAAAAGGATGTGCCTGTATCATCAACGCACCCGCTGCATGTACCGCCTCATACTCCTCTCTTGGGGTCCAATGCTTCATCTCAGGATGTGCTAATAACCACTGCTTGTCCAATCCATATATTAAGAATTCCGCACCGTGATAATTGTCCTCAATTCCAAACAAAACGGTTAAGCCGATCTCGTCGCCCTTCTTCTTGGCATTCTCATATCCCTTGCAAAATTCTTCGATATAATCTTCCCAAGAAAGATCACGGGACGGCGCGGTATTGCCACGATAAAAATGATCGGTTACAATAATTGTATCGTACCCTTCTTGCTTACGCAACACTGCATGCTCTTCTCCCGTTGCACCTCCGCACAGACTCCCTTCCTTCGTATGAAGATGCGTCTCGATTCGATACCGAAACTCCAAATCTGATTCACACATAACTACTGCACCTCATGACAAAATATCAAGTTACATTATACTCGCCGATACAAACAGAAAGCCTCCCTCTACGTACATCCCGTAGGAAAAAGACTTTCTGCCACATCTACCGTTTCTTACTTCTCCAGTTCGTAACCGGTAAGAAACGCTTTCTTATTCAGTTCCACAGTCTTGGGCGGAACAGTTCTCTCGATAACCTTCAACCAATCCTCACAAGAAAAATCCATGTGCTTTGCCGCTACACCGAGAACAATGGTGTTAAATGCCTTAGCGTTGCCCAGCTTCTTCGCTTCGCTCATGGCATCAATGCGAAGTACCTTATAAGTCTTCTCCAAGGTCTCGATAATATTCTCAGGATATTCCGCAGCACCGATAACAACCGGCATAGGATCGATTCGCTGGTCATTTACAATCAATACGCCGTCCTTCTTCAAGAAATGAGCATAACGATATGCCTCCAAACGCTCGAATGCAATCAGCACATCTGCCTGACCTTCTTCTACAATAGGCTCACGAACCTCTTCACCGTAACGTACAAAAGTTACCACGCTACCGCCACGCTGTGCCATACCATGAACCTCTGAAAGCTTCACATCATAGCCGGCCTCCAATGTAATACCGCCCAGAATACGGCTGGTGAGCAACGTACCCTGTCCACCAACACCGACAATCATAATATTCTTCGTATCCATGACATTACACCTCCACTTTCTCAAAGGCACCGAACTTACAAATCTGTGCACACAGACCACAACCGTTACACATAGTGTCATTGATTACGATCTTCTTATCTGTTGTTTTCGTGATAGCAGGACAACCGGGCTTCATACACATACCACAGCTCTTACACTTGTCCGGATTCGCCTTATACTGAACTGTAACGCGCTTCTTGTTAAGAAGTGCACAAGGTGCCTTCACAATAACAACACTTAATTCTTCTCTTGCGGTCTCTTCCTTGATTACCTTCTCAAGTGCGGGAATATCAAAGGGATTCACCACCGTTACATTGGGCACACCCATGGCCTTGCACAATGCTACAACATCAATGGCATTTACGATATCTCCCTTCAAAGTCTTACCGGTTCCCGCATGATCCTGATGACCGGTCATACCTGTAGTGGAATTATCAAGAATCAATACCGTTCCCGTGGACTGGTTATAAACCATGTTTACCAGGGAATTAATACCGGTATGCATAAAGGTAGAATCTCCGATAACCGCAACCCAATTGCGCACATAATCGGAACCCTTCGCCTTCTCCATGCCGTGAAGCGTACTGATGCTTGCACCCATACAGACGGTAGTATCTACAACACCAAGAGGTGCTACCGCTCCAAGCGTATAACAACCGATATCACCCGCAGCATGAATGCCAAGCTTCTGCAACACGTAGAAGGTCGCACGATGCGGGCAGCCCGGACAGAGAATGGGCGGACGTACCGGAACCTGTGCCGGTGCCGCAATATCCAGTTCCTCTCCCAGAATTGCCTGACGAATCATATTAGAGCTATACTCTCCCTGTACCGTGAATATCTCCTTACCGATACAAGGAATACCCATAGCACGAACCTGTTCTTCGATAATAGGATCCAGTTCCTCAACAATGTACAACTTATCAACCTTGGAAGCAAATTCACGAATCATATCTTTCGGCAAAGGATTCACAAGACCCAGTTTGAGTACCGATGCATTGGGCAACGCTTCCTTCACGTACTGATACGGAATACCGGAAGTAATAATTCCGATTTCCTGTGAATTGTACTCCGCACGGTTGATATAGAAATTACCGCCGTCCTTAGCCATACGATTCTCGCGATCTTCCACGTGCAAATGACGTACCTTGGCATTGCCGGGCATCATAACGTTCTTGCGCACATTCTTCTCATAAGGCTTGTCTGCAACCTCTTGGCGATCACAGAGAGTAACAATACCCTGAGAATGGGAAAGACGCGTGGTGGTACGAAGCATAACCGGCGTATCGTACTTCTCACTTAACTCATACGCGAATTTCACAAATTCTTTGGCCTCGTTACTGTCCGAAGGCTCCAGTACCGGAATCTTTGCCGCTCTTGCAACCGCACGGCTGTCCTGCTCATTTTGACTGCTGTACAAGCCCGGATCATCTGCAGCAACCAATACCAAACCTCCGTTCACACCTATGTATGAAACGGTATACAACGGGTCCGAAGCCACATTCACACCAACGTGCTTCATAGATGCCAAGGAACGTACACCGGACATGGACGCACCGATGGCCACTTCCATTGCCACCTTCTCATTGGGTGACCACTCCGCATAAATCTCATCATATTTTACGATATTCTCACTAATCTCTGTGCTTGGTGTACCGGGATATGCAGCGCTGACTTTCACGCCTGCCTCCCACGCACCGCGGGCAATCGCCTCATTTCCAAGCATAATCTTTTTTTCGGACATGATATATCCTCCTTACTCGACAAAATAACATATAAATTATAACATTGAATCAACGTAAATGCAAGAAAATCAACACACAATTGACAAAAAAACGATTTTGGAGTACCCTATGTTTTGAACGAATTTTTTCCTTGCATTTCCCCGAGTTATATTCCACGGCTCGGATACACTATATGCATATGTAGAAAGGACGAACACATGATTATTGATTTTCACACACATTCCTTTCCTCCAATGATTGCCGAGCGTGCCATTCCCATGATGTCCGAAGTCAGCGGAATTACTCCCGCTTTGGACGGTACTACCGCAGATCTCCTTCGTTCCATGAAGAGCCAAGACATTGATTATTCCGTACTGATGCCGGTGGCGACCAAGACAACGCAGGTTCCCAAGCTAAATGAAGTGGCCATTCGCGCCAACGGCGTAGACAATATCTATACCTTCGGTGCCATGCACTGTCATTATGAAGACATCCCCGGCGAACTGCGACGCATCGCAGATGGTGGTCTCAAGGGAATCAAACTTCACTATGATTACATGCGCATTTTCATTGATTCGGAAGAAAGCATTGCCACCATCAATCACGCCTTTGACTGCGGTCTTGCGGTGCTGGTGCATGCGGGCTTTGACCCTATATCACCGGACATTTCCTATTCCCATGTGGAGCGCATCGCCTCTATCCTTCCGAAGTTGACAAAGGGTACTTTCATTCTCGCCCATTATGGTGGTTTGAAGCAGTTGGACTATGTGGAAAAATTATTGGTGGGCAAGGACGTATATCTGGATTGCAGCATGTCCCACAACTACGCTCCTCTCGAACAGTGCAGACGAATCCTCGTAAACCATGATCCCGACAAACTCCTATACGGTTCCGATTCTCCTTGGGCAGAACAACATTCCGTATACGATGTATTGGCGCAGATGCAGCTTGAAAATGAACTGATGGAGAAGATCTGCTGGGAAAATGGTGCCAAGTTATTAGGAATGGAGATATAATTCCCCATTGCAGCAATTGAATAGTGACATAAGTATAGCCCGCAAACACTGCTTTGCGGGCTACTCTTATGCTCTAATATTCTCTTAACTTTCTACCGTAACTTCTTCGATAGATACCACACCAAATCATCGTCATTGCAACAATCTGCGACCTCCACAACCATGTACAAACTTCGAAGTTCCAGGATTCCGCACAACAAAGTACTCATGTCGTCCTCCTTGCCACCTTAGATCACATACAGATACACCGAAAAGAAATGCAGTATCGTGCCACCCAGCACAAAGAAATGCCAGATGGAGTGCATATAGCGCACCTTCTCTCCGATGGCATAAACAATGGCACCAACGGTGAATACCACACCACCCAGAACAAGCAACACAATGCACTCTTTGGGAACCGCACGAACCAGCTGCGGAAATGTCACAACAACCGCCCAGCCCATAAGCAGATAACACATCACCGCCAGCTTCTCGAACTTGTCGAGATTAATGGAGTCAAACACAATACCTACAATGGCAGCTGCCCAAATAACACCGAACAGAATCCAACCCGTTACACCGCGCATCGCCACTAATGTAAAGGGCGTGTAAGTGCCCGCAATCAACAGGAAGATGCTACAGTGATCAAACACACGAAACACCTTCTTCGCTCGATTCTTCGCCAAGGAATGATACAGGGTTGACATCATAAACATTAATATTAAAGTTGCTCCGTAGATACAACTACTTACTACTTCCCAAGGCCCATGCCCCGCAGCACGTACCACGCACAAAACCAATGCAGTTATAGCAAGTCCCGCTCCGATGCCGTGACTGATAGAACTCACCAACTCCTCGCTCAGTCGATAGTCCGGTATATGCACCTTCGTCTTCTTCTCCATACATCAATTCTCCATTTCGAATAATCTCATGTATAACTTATGTTCAGAATCATTTCCGAGTCTTGAATTCACACTTTTCTTAGTGTATAATAAACCCGTTGAAAATGCAAGAGAACATCTTAAATCGAGCATAATTTTCATGGTACGACATTTACACAGAGAAAGGAAACCAACCTATGAAGCTTTGGGGCGGACGTTTTACAAAAGAAACAAATCAGTTGGTGCATAATTTCAATGCATCCATCGGTTTTGATCAAAAATTTTATCATCAGGATATCAGAGGCAGCATTGCACACGTTACGATGCTTGCGAAACAGCAGATTCTCTCCGAGGAGGAGCGTGACATTATTATTGCCGGACTCAAGAGCATTGAGAGCGATATTGACAACGGCACTCTCGTAATCGACAATTCACAGGAGGACATTCACAGTTTCGTGGAGGCCAACCTCATTGAACGTGTGGGCAATGTAGGCAAGAAGCTGCATACCGGCAGAAGCCGCAACGATCAAGTTGCTCTGGATATGAAACTCTACACAAGAGACGAGGTTACGGAGTTGAAGCAACTTCTTGTAAGCCTTATGAATACCGTACACGCGTTGATGGAGGAGCATATCCACACGATTATGCCGGGATTTACTCATCTTCAGAAGGCTCAACCCGTTACACTTGCGCATCATTTGGGTGCGTATATGGAGATGTTCAAGCGTGATTACCTGCGTCTTTGCGACATTTATAAGCGCATGAATACTTGCCCCCTAGGTGCAGGTGCATTGGCAGGTACTACTTATCCTCTGGATAGAGAGTATTCCGCGGAACTTCTTGACTTCGACGAACCGACGTTGAACAGTATGGATTCCGTGTCCGACAGAGATTATATTATCGAGCTTCTGTCCGCCTTGTCCACCATTATGATGCACCTCAGTCGCTTCTCCGAGGAATTCATTATTTGGAACTCCAATGAATATCGATTCATTGAGTTGGACGATGCATTTTCCACCGGCTCTTCCATTATGCCACAGAAGAAAAATCCGGACATTGCAGAACTGATTCGCGGCAAGACCGGTCGTGTCTATGGTGCATTGACTTCCATCTTGACAACCATGAAGGGGTTGCCTCTTGCCTACAACAAGGATATGCAGGAAGACAAGGAACTGACCTTCGACGCCATCGATACCGTGAAGGGTTGCATTACCCTTTTCCACGATATGTTGGCTACCACCACTTTCAACAAGGATGCCATGCGTGCCAGTGCTTCCGGCGGATTTACCAATGCCACGGATGCTGCCGACTATCTTGTAAATAACGGTGTGCCTTTCCGTGATGCTCATGGCATCATCGGTCAGTTGGTACTTCTGTGCATTGAGAAGAACTGCGGTTTGGACGATTTGTCCCTAGAGGAATACCAGAGTATCAGCCCGGTATTCAAGGAAGATATCTACGAAGCCATTGCTCTTACCACTTGTGTGGACAAGAGAAATACCATCGGTGCTCCGGGTGCCGATGCCATGGAGTATACTCTTAAGAAGAATCGCGACTTCCTTGCTAAACTATTCTAGATTGGTACCTATATGATTACTGCAACGTTATTTGATCATGAATTCACATTTGAGACTGCTTCCACTGTCTTCTCCCCCACCTCGGCAGATCGTGGTACCTTAGCAATGCTGTCCACGATTCAACCGACCTCGGAGGACAAGGTGTTGGACCTTGGCTGTGGCTACGGAATTGTAGGTATTTCCATTGGCCATCTAATTGGTGAACAACAAGTCATTCTCTGCGATATATCCGAGGATGCGGTTGCCCTTGCCAAGGAAAACGCCCTGCGAAACGGACTTTCCGGACTAGACATTCGTCTCAGCAACGGTTTTGAGCAGATTCCCGAATCCGATTTTAGTCTCATCCTTAGCAATCCGCCCTACCACGAAGATTTCTCCGTGCCCAAGCATTTCATCGAGACCGGCTACAAACGACTCCGTCTCGGCGGAAAACTTGTAATGGTTACCAAGCGACTGGACTGGTACAAGAACAAATTAACTACGGTCTTCGGCGGAGTTCGGGTTCAAGAGATCAATGGATATTACGTATTCACCGCCGAAAAACGTCCTCGTAAGAACAAGCCCACTTCGAAGCCGGAACCTACCCTTTCCAAGAAGCTTCGCAGAAAGTACGGCAAAACATAACAACAAAATCGCTTGCCCCAAGCACTGAGGCAAGCGATTATTTTTTCATATATTCTAGATAAACAAGCTGGCATCTCCGAAACTGAAGAATCGATACTTCTCTCGTACCGCTTCCTCATAAGCGTTCATTACCTGCTCCTTACCCGCAAATGCCGACACCAACATAATCAGCGTAGACTCCGGCAGATGGAAGTTGGTAATCAATCCATCCATGCATTTGAAACGATATCCCGGATAGATGAAGATGGACGTATCTCCTGCACAGGCTTTCACATGTCCGTCAGCGTCGGCCACCGACTCAATGGTACGACAACTGGTGGTTCCGACACAGATGACCCGATGCCCGCCATCCTTGGCTTCATTGATGATACGAGCGTCCTCTTCTCTAATCTGATAACTCTCCGTATGCATCTCATGATCCAAAATATTCTCTTCCTTCACCGGACGGAACGTACCAAGTCCCACATGCAACGTCACATGGGCGATACGTACGCCCTTTGCTTCAATTTCACGTAACAATTCCGGTGTAAAATGCAACCCTGCCGTAGGTGCTGCCGCAGAACCCTCGTACTTAGCGTACACCGTCTGGTAACGATTCTTGTCCTGAAGCTTGTGTGTTATATACGGCGGCAAAGGCATCTGTCCCAGCTCGTCCAATATCTCTTCGAAGATTCCTTCGTAGGAAAATGTAATAATACGATTGCCGTCGGGCTTCACTGCATCAATATGTGCAATCAGCTTGCCGTCTCCGAAAGAAATCCGGTCTCCTTCCTTCGCCCGCTTCCCCGGCTTCACAAGAGTCTCCCATGCACCGTTCTCCATGCGCTTCAGAAGAAGTACTTCAATTCTTGCTCCGGGAGTGTCCGGCTCCTTGTAGCCACGGTCGGTACGATGAAGACGTTCCCCATAGAGTCTGGCGGGAATAACCTTCGTATCGTTAATCACCAAGCAATCTCCGGGCTCCAAGTACGACACCACATCGGAGAAGGTTCGGTGACTGACTTCTCCGGTCTCTCGACTCATAACTAACAACCGAGAGGATGCACGATCCGCAAGCGGATCCTGTGCAATCAATTCCTGCGGCAAATCGTAATAAAAGTCACTGGTCTTCAGCATCTTATCGTACTCCGTACTGCTCATAATATGCATCAATGGATGCCTTCATGGCGTCATCAATCAATACCTTACCGTTAATCTCACGGTTGTACAGGTACTCAACAACCTCGTTCATGCTGACAATGGCATTGGTTTCAAAGCCATAGAGTTCTTTAATCTCATCCAAGGCTCCCTTATCACCTTTGCCACGTTCACAACGATTCAAGGATACCATGAGACCGATAATCTCAACATTGCCCTGAGCACGAACAATCGGAATCGTCTCCTCCATGGACTTGCCGGAGGTGGTTACATCCTCAATCACGACAACACGGTCGCCATCCTTAATCTTGCTTCCAAGCAAAATGCCGGCATCGCCATGATCCTTCTCTTCCTTACGATTGGAGCAATAGCGAATCTCTTTGCCGTACAGTTTGGAAAAGGCAATAACCGTAGCAACGGAAAGCGGAATACCTTTGTACGCAGGTCCGAACAATACGTCAAAATCCGCACCGTACTTATCGTAAATGGCCTTCGCATAATACTCCCCCAGCTTCATCAACTGAGCACCGGTGACGTAAGCACCCGCATTCATAAAGAAAGGGGACTTTCTACCACTCTTCAAGGTGAAATCGCCGAACTTCAACACGTTGCAATCCACCATAAATTCAATAAACTCCTGCTTGTACTGTTCCATGACTTATCCTCCGTCAATTTATTATCGTACGCAACCGATGAGGTCTGTAAGATTCTTAATATTATTCTTCTGCATATAGTCTCGAATGCCCTCCGCAATCTCCACCGTTACATAAGGATTGTGGAAGTTGGCAGTTCCCACACTGACTGCCGTAGCACCTGCCATAAGGAATTCCAAAGCATCCTCCGCAGACGCAATACCGCCCATGCCGATAATAGGAATCTTCACTGCATTTGCCACTTGATATACCATCCGTACCGCCACAGGCTTGATAGCAGGGCCCGACAGACCACCGGTCTTATTTGCCAATGCAAACGTACGACGGTTAATATCAATCTTCATACCGGTCAATGTATTAATCAGAGATACGCCATCCGCGCCACCGGCTTCCGCTGCCTTTGCTGTAGCGGTAATGTCCGTAACGTTCGGACTCAGCTTCATGAAGATGGGCTGCTTTGCCACCTTCTTCAGCTCCTTCGTTACCTTCTCAACCATTACAGGATCCTGACCGAAGGCAATACCACCTGCCTTAACATTGGGACAAGAAATATTAATCTCAAGGATATCCGCATCCGTCTCCGCAAGACGCTCTACCGCTTTCACGTATTCCTCTGCCGTCTTACCGCATACATTCACAACAATCTTCGTATCCTGCTTCTTAAGGAACGGCAGGTCTCTCTTAATGAACACGTCGAGACCGGGATTCTGCAAGCCAATGGCATTGAGCATACCGCTGGCGGTCTCCGCAAGTCTCGGTGTCGGGTTCCCTTCCCAAGGGGTAATTGCTACACCCTTGGTTACTACCGCCCCAAGGCGCGAAAGGTCTACAAATTGACCGTATTCCATACCGGAGCCAAAGGTTCCGGAAGCGGTCATCACCGGGTTCTTCAGCACAACGCCGGCAAGATTTACTTCAGTATTTATCATAGTTCCTCACATTCTGTCGCATCTGCGACGGTCGGGCTTCTTCCTACGGCTTGTCCGCTTCCCGACAATAATCATTTATTAAAATCAAGTTCCTTTACATTAAATACGGGTCCTTCCGTACATATTCTCGTATTCTTAACTTGAGAATGATGGTTCACCTCACGGGTCTTGGTAATGCAACCGAGACAAGCTCCGATGCCGCAAGCCATACGTTCCTCCAGTGATACATAAGCCGTAATTCCTATCTCTTCACTGTACGCTGCCAAACCTCTCAGCATAGGCATAGGACCGCAGGCAGCAATCTGATCGCCGGTGACTCCGTTCTCACGAATAGCGTCTAATACCGTTCCCTTGGTTCCGACACTTCCGTCATCCGATGCGATATATACCTGCGCAACCTCTTCAAATTCCGAAAGCAAGAAGGTATCATTGCTACGATACCCAAGTACTGCCGTTACCGGCTTGCCTTGCTTCGCCAGACATTTCGCCAGATATAACATGGGCGGAATACCGATACCGCCTCCCACCAAAATGCAATTCTGTCCGTCCAAATCCCGATATCCGTTGCCTAACGGTCCCATTAATGTTATGCTTTCAAATACTTTTTTAGAAGCCAACTCCTTGGTACCTTCGCCAACAATCCGGAATACCAGGCGCAACTTATGCTGTTCCTCATCCACATCGCAAATACTTATGGGACGCGGCAAAAGTCTCGCCCCATCCGTACAATAATAGCACACAAACTGTCCGGGAATTGCTTTCTCGGCGATCTCCGGAATCGCAATCCAAAGATCTATAATGCCTTCTGCGATTTCATTTTTCTCAACAATGATTCCACTGGTATATTCCTTATTCATTCCGGTCCTCATTTCCATTGTATTTTGACGTACAAAAATATTATTTCGCACAATTCACTTTAGTATAACCGAAAAATCTTCCCTTGACAATTCTTTTTTCGAAACTTAATCAAAATCCTCGCCATTTCCTCGGGGCATAGGTCTCATAGGCGGTCGTTCCGCATTTCCGCAATTGCATAACACGGGAATACACAGTTTCGTCCCAACCATCAAATTGTAAATGTCCAAGCCCGGATTGGCCTGCAGAATCACCCATACGGGAACTCCGTAAGTTCTTCCGATTCCGTACAAGGTGTCTCCTGCCTTCACCGTGTACACCATACCGTTGCAGGTACTGAAATTGTTCATAGTTCTTCCTCGCTTCTAAATCCTTTTCTACAGTTTATGTTCTCCGCTCCGTAAAGTACCGATTTTTTTCGTGTGAAATCGTTGCATTTACACAAATTTCGCGAAAAATTTTAATAGATTCTTTCGTTGCATAATCCGAAACATTGTCGTATAATTATTCTGATTTGTTATGTTCACATGAAGGAAATGTTGTGATTATGTTTTCATTTCATGCGAACTTGCATTGCAGTTCTAAAGAAAAAATGAGGTATTGTATGAACGACGTGTTAACCCTTGGTATTGATATAGGCTCAACTACCGTAAAGATTGCCATTTTGAATGCAGATCATGATGTATTGTTCTCAGATTACGAGCGTCATTATGCCAACATTCAGTCTACTTTGGCCACATTGATTCAGCGTGGCATGGATCTTCTGGGCGATCATATCGTGTGCCCGGTAATTACCGGCTCCGGCGGTTTGACCATTGCAAAACATCTGGATGTCCCCTTTGTACAGGAAGTAGTTGCGGTATCTACCGCTCTCTCCATGTATTCTCCCAAGACCGACGTAGCCATTGAGTTGGGTGGTGAGGACGCCAAGATTATTTACTTTACCAATGGTATTGATCAACGTATGAATGGTATCTGCGCCGGCGGTACAGGCTCTTTCATCGATCAGATGGCCAGCCTTTTGAAGACCGACGCCGCAGGTCTTAACGAATATGCCAAGTCTTATCAGGCACTTTATCCTATTGCCGCTCGTTGTGGCGTATTTGCCAAGTCCGATATTCAGCCCCTCATCAACGAAGGTGCTACCAAGCCCGACCTTGCGGCTTCCATCTTCCAAGCGGTTGTAAATCAGACCATCAGCGGTCTTGCATGCGGTAAGCCCATCCGAGGAAATGTTGCTTTCTTGGGTGGCCCCCTGCATTTCCTTACTGAGCTTCGCGAGGCATTTATCCGTACACTGAAGTTGACGCCGGAGCAGATTTATGCTCCCGATCACTCCCATTTGTTTGCCGCCATCGGTTCTGCCCTGTCTTCCGAGAAGACCGGCGGCGTTCTCATGTCCGATATGCACCGTCGTCTGGATGAAGGCATTCACATGGAATTTGAGGTTACCCGTATGGAGCCCTTGTTCCGCACGCAGGAAGACTACACTGCTTTCGTTGCACGTCATTCCGCACATACGGTACATAAGAGTTCCTTAGCCGATTACGAGGGCGATTGTTTCCTTGGTATTGATGCCGGTTCCACTACTACAAAGCTTGCCTTGGTAGGCGAGGACGGAAGCCTTCTATACTCATTTTACAGCAATAACAACGGTAGTCTTCTGAAGACCACCATCAAAGCATTGAAGGAAGTCTATGCCCTTCTTCCGGACAGTGCACGCATCGTGCGTACCTGTTCCACCGGATATGGCGAGGCTTTGATTAAGGCCGCGCTTATGCTGGATGAAGGCGAGGTAGAAACCGTTGCCCATTATCATGCCGCCGCATTTTTTAATCCTTCCGTAGATTGTATCTTGGACATCGGCGGACAGGATATGAAATGCATCCAGATTAAGAATGGTACCGTTGACAAGGTTCAGTTAAATGAAGCCTGCTCTTCCGGTTGCGGTTCCTTCATCGAAACCTTTGCCAAGAGTCTCAGCTACGAAGTTGCGGATTTTGCCAAGATCGCCTTATTTGCCGAAAATCCCATCGACCTCGGTTCCCGTTGTACCGTATTTATGAATTCCAAGGTAAAGCAAGCCCAGAAGGAAGGCGCAACCGTTGCCGACATATCCGCAGGTCTTGCCTACTCCGTAATTAAAAATGCCCTTTATAAAGTCATCAAGGTAACCGATGCCGCCGACCTCGGTAAGAACATTGTCGTTCAAGGCGGAACCTTCTACAACGATGCTGTCCTTAGAAGCTTAGAGCGCATTGCAGGATGCGAAGTCATTCGGCCCGACATTGCCGGTATCATGGGGGCCTTCGGAGCCGCTCTTATTGCCCGCAATCATTATGAGGGTGTTGCCACCACCATGCTTTCTTTGGAAGAGGTAAATGAACTGCGTTTCGAGACATCCATGGCACGTTGTAAAGGCTGTACCAACGCTTGCTTGTTGACCATCAATCGTTTCTCCGGCGGACGCCAGTTTATCTCCGGCAATCGTTGCGAACGAGGTATCGGCAAGGAGAAGAACAAGGAAGGAATCCCGAACCTCTTTGATTATAAGTTGAAGAAGACCTTTGGCTATGAACCCTTGGAGGAGCACGTTGCCACCCGAGGCAAGGTGGGTATTCCTCGCGTGCTGAACATGTACGAAAACTATCCTTTCTGGTTCACATTCTTTACGAAATTGGGTTATCAAGTAGTTCTTTCCCCTGTGTCCAGCCGTAAGATATATGAACTTGGCATCGAGTCCATCCCCAGCGAATCCGAATGTTATCCGGCCAAGCTGGTCCATGGACATATCAGTTGGTTGATTCACAAGGAAGTACCCTATATCTTCTACCCTTGCGTTCCTTATGAGCATAGAGAGGATGAAGCCTCCGGCAACCACTACAACTGCCCTATTGTCACCTCCTATGGTGAGAATATCAAGAATAACGTGGACGAACTGAAGACAACGGACATTTGCTACGAAAATCCCTTCCTTTCCTTCGAAAATGAAGCAATTATCACCGAAGGATTGCTTCGTCATTTTCTTCCGAAGGGCATCTCTGAAAGTGAAATTACCGAAGCTGCTCATGCTGCTTGGGAAGAACAGATGAGAGCCAAAGAAGATATTCGCAAGAAAGGCGAAGAAACACTTCAATATCTGAAAGAAACCGGCCGTACCGGTATCGTTCTTGCCGGACGTCCTTACCATATTGACCCGGAGATTCATCATGGAATTCCGGATATGATCTGCTCCTACGGCGTTGCCGTTCTCACAGAGGATAGTATTTCACATTTGGGTAAAGTGGATCGTCCTATGCTGGTTGTTGACCAGTGGATGTATCACACCCGATTGTACAATGCAGCTGCATTTGTACGTACACAGTCCAACTTGGAGATGATTCAGCTGAACTCCTTCGGTTGCGGTCTGGATGCCGTAACTACCGATGGTGTTAATGATATCTTGGCGGCTGCCGGTAAGATTCACACTGTATTGAAGATCGACGAGGTAAATACACTGGGAGCTGCGCGTATCCGTGTTCGTTCCCTCTTGTCCGCTATCAAGGAACGCAACCAGAAGCAGGTAACTACAGAGATCAAGAGTTCTGCACACAACCGCGTCATTTTCACGGAAGAGATGCGTGAAGAATACACGCTTCTTGCGCCTCAGATGTCGCCGATTCATTTTCGCATTCTTGAGCCGGCACTTCGCTCCTGCGGTTATCGCGCCGAGATTTTGGATACGGATGCAAGAACTGCTGTGGACGTAGGTCTCAAGTACGTCAATAACGATGCTTGCTACCCTTCCCTTATCGTTGTGGGGCAAATTATGGCCGCACTTCTGTCGGGCAAGTATGATTTGAACAAAGTAGCAATCTTTATAACACAAACCGGTGGTGGTTGTCGCGCCACCAATTATATCGGATTCATTCGTCGTGCTCTTGCTAAGGCAGGAATGGGTCACATTCCGGTAGTTTCACTAAGCACCAGTGGTCTTGAAAAGAACCCCGGTCTCAAATATACCGTTCCGCTTCTAAAGCGTGTTCTTCAAGCATTGATCTATGGTGACGTATTGATGAGAGTTCTGTACCGCACTCGTCCCTATGAGTTGAAACCCGGTTCGGCAAATGCCCTATATGAGAAGTGGAACGAGATCTGCTGTCGTGATATTGTCAAGGGAAGTATGCCTCGATTTAAGAAAAACTGCCGTGCAATGGTGGAGGAATTCGACAACCTGCCCTTGCAGGAGAATCTCAAGAAGCCTCGTGTCGGTGTTGTCGGAGAGATTTTGGTCAAGTTTCTTCCCGCCGCCAACAACTACTTGGTAGATCTCTTGGAGGCAGAAGGTGCCGAAGCCGTGTGCCCTGACCTAATCGACTTCTTCCTCTACTGCTCTTACAATACAAACTTCAAGAGTGAGTATCTGGGCAAGAGCAAGAAGGAGACAAAGTACAATAACTTGGCAATTTCCATTATTGAATGGATGCGTAAACCTGCCAAGCAAGCCCTTACAAAGAGCAAGCGCTTTACCGCTCCCACCCCCATTGCGGAGATGGCGAAGTTGGCAGAACCCATCGTTTCTACCGGAAATCAGACCGGTGAAGGTTGGTTCCTGACAGCGGAGATGCTTGAATTGATTCACGACGGTGCACCCAACATCGTATGTACTCAGCCATTTGCATGTCTTCCTAACCACATCGTTGGTAAGGGTGTCATCAAAGAATTGCGACTTCGTCATCCGGAGTCCAATGTAGTTGCTGTAGATTACGACCCCGGCGCCAGTGAAGTAAATCAGTTGAACCGTATTAAACTGATGTTGGCCACGGCCCACAAGAGAATTCAAGAGGATAACCGTTCGTTTTGATTTTCATTTGGCTTAAAGGAGATGAATTATGGCACTCCCTGATTTTAAGAAGACGGCACAGGACAAAACTGCCGTTCCCGAATGGGCACAATACATGACGGACGGCGAGTTTATCTCTTACTCCGTAACCTATCCTTGCAAGACGTATTTTAACCTCTTTGACGAGTATTCTTACCCTTGCAAAGAAACCGGTGATATTCGTTACTACGTCTATGACCCGGTAAAGCACGGTGCAGACCCTGCCGGAACCTACCCGGTACTCATGTGGCTTCATGGTGCCAGCAACTCCTTGATGGGTGTCGGTTGCATCATGTGTTGCGGTGCGGAACAATATGCTTCCCCTGCATATCAGCAGTCCATGGGCGGCGCTTACATTATCGTACCACTGGCAAATGAGGAACGCTTGGAGAACGGCCGTATCCTCGGCACTTGGTCTCCTGCTTATTCTACGCCAATCAAAGGTATTTACGACAAGGTATGCCTAGAGCACTCCACCAATATCGGTAAGAAATTCATCATGGGGGCTTCCTCCGGCGGTTATTTCACTTGGCAGTTGCTTGAAGATTACTCGGATTATTTTGACGGCGCAATCCCCATTTCCTCGGGATATCTCCCTTCCTACGATGCCCTTGATCAGATTTCCGAAAGCGGGGTTAGCCTTCTGATTGCTCACGGTAGACACGATGAGATGGCGTCGTTTGAGGAATGCATCGAGCCTCATACAGACAAATTGTCGTTGCTTCCGAACTGCACCTGCTTCTTCCCCAAATGGGTATACAATGGTGACGGTGGTATCTCTTCGGTGTTCTACGGTTTTGAGATGGGCCAACATTGTATGATTAATTGGATTCAGCATAACCTGATGTTTGATGACGGAACACCTGCAGACCAACGCTTCCCCGAAGGAATTACCGGTTGGATTAAGGCGGTGTGTGAAACCGAATGATGTACTCAACTATCGGAACACCAATAACAGATAATGAAAAACCTCCGAGACTCTGAAATGACATAATCATTCAAAGTCTCGGAGGTTTCATTTTGTTTATACTTCTATCGAAATCGCATAATCTAAGATTACTTTACCATTCTCGTAAGGCGTGGTGAACCGTGGGCAATTGTAGCGCCCGAAGCGCCAGTCGACTTATCCCAGCACCGAATACAACAAAATCACCAACGGTAATGTAATAATACTGCACAACGTACTCAAAGTAAATAAGGAGGACGCCGTTCCCACATCTCTTCCGTTCAGGTTTGCAAATAACATCGTATTGGTTGCCGTAGGACACGCCGCAACAATAAGAATCGCCAATTTAATATTGTCTGCTCCGGGCAGAATGCGAAATGCCAAAATAATTCCTAACGGAATCATCAACAGTTTCAAGAACAAAATATAATAATTTCGAACTCGTGCCACCGCACGTACCATATCCACCTTCGCCATACACATACCGGACACAAGCATAGCAAGCGGCGTATTCATACTTGCCAGGTAATCCAGCGCAGCTCCCACAGGTTTCGGCAACCGAATCTGTACAAAGAACAACGCAATTCCCACAACAATGCACAGCACCGTAGGGTTCAAAATGATTCGAACCAGTTCCTTCGGTTTTAGGGTATCTCCCGCACCCCTTCGCATAATATACAAACCAAAGGTCCAACACATAAACTGGAATACCATCATATATGTGTTACTGTAGAAGATTCCGGACACGCCCATAATGGCGGTCACCAGCGGAATCCCCATAAAACCGGTATTCGAGAAACACACAGCAAATTGCTCCACATCCCAGGATTCACGATTCTTCTTAATATATACAAGAAAAGAAATAACAACACCGATTGCCATTGCCACCGCCGAAAGCCCCAATGCCAGCAACAACTCCTGTCCCTTTTCCTTCGTATAATCCACCTGATAGGTCTGAATAATTACTGATGGTGTCACAATATACAACAAAATCTTCGTCAAATGATCCGTGGTCTGTTCATCTACCATACGAATCCTATATAATACATACCCCACGGCAATGAGAAGAAACATGATAAACACTTGATTCGCCAAGAGAACCGCATTGTCCATCGCCATTCTTCCTTTCTATTCCCAATCTACATACGCAAAAATTCCAACAGACCGTAATACCATCCGGTAATCCCGTCTTTCTTGATAAGATATCCTCGACTGGTATCCTCCACTACGGATACGATATCTTCATACGTCACTTTCATCTGATAGTCGGTAACATCCTCTGTCCTCCAGACTCCATCCTTCTCCGTCAAAAAACCTTTGGGAATCCAGTGATTCTTCCCCGTACTTTCGTGTCTGCAATACACAAAATCTCCGGAATAACGAAGCGGCTTCACAATATTGTCCGGCCAACAAATCGTATTGCGGTATTCACCGGCAAATTGGCTATTCAGCACCTTCGCCTTAGGCAAATTATCCTCATACGCAGTCTGAAACTCAAAGGAATTGCTATTCGGAATAATCAATGCATTTAACTGACCATCCCTCTTACGACTAATACCTCCGTTAATGGAAATAATCTTCCGACTCCGATTGATAAT
Organism: Lachnospiraceae bacterium; assembly: GCA_045546575.1. Taxonomy (GTDB): domain Bacteria; phylum Bacillota; class Clostridia; order Lachnospirales; family Lachnospiraceae; genus ISDg. The sequence goes on from JAZQDC010000005.1 coordinate 322,040, forward strand.
CGGGTTGGCATCGCGTTTCTTCGTATCGTACAGAAGCACCGGCCAGTGGCCCACAACAACGTATTTGTCAAAGGAAAAGCCCTTGTTCAGAAAAGCATCTCCGCGAATTACTTCCGCAGGAGTCAAATCCTCCAAGGCTCCGGGTAAAATCTGTGCATGGGCAAAGATGAAGTTCGGAAGCTCCATCAAATGCGGCAAATTGCACAAAAAGTCCAGCTCCTGCTGATATATCACCCGCAGGGACTGTTTCACAAATAACATATTCGTATTCAATCGCAAAGGAATGCCCGCCTCGCGACACATATCCCCTATCAATGAATTCTTTGTATTTAAAGCATAGCGCAACATCTCTTGGTTGCGATCATTTCTCATTATCTCCCGACATATCGGATCCACATCTCCCATCAGGGCATACACGGGATTGGTTCTGCTCAGTTCCATTACGTAGCGCAAGGTCCGCAAACTCTCCGGTCCCCGTTCCACAAGATTGCCCAGTAATACCAGTATATCATTTCTTGTATAACGCAGTTGCTGAAGCAATCTTGAAAATGCATCATAATTCCCGTGAATATCGCTGATTACGATGATACGTCGGAATTCATCCACTTTAGGACGTATTATCTGAATTCCCATATCATTTAACCTTCATTCTGATTACTTAATTCGCTTTGCAACAATAATGAGACGTCCATTCTCCACATAGCGATTGCATGTGGACAAGGTAATCAACTCATCTCCCCACGCGGCATTCACTCCGGTATTATACTCCGACAACTTTTTGACCTCACGAACATAGGTCTCAAATTCCTTCTTCGTCAATTCCCCACCGTACTTGTAATACTTAAAACATACGTCGTTCACATTATAAATCTTGGTCATGCACACTGCCATAACCTCATAGATACCTTGACTGACTGCCGTATTAAAATAAATATACTTATGTTCCTTGTAATAGCTCTTCTTCAGGTAATTATCCAAAGAACCGAAGGCCATATCGTCCTTCATATTATGACCGTATATCAAATAGTTCTGACTCTTACCGATCTTTGTCTCCGCCGCCATAAACGGGGTACCGCGAGTCTCCTTCTCACCGGCAAAATTCTTATAAAGGTATTTGTCCTCATCCGTTGGTGTAAACATAACCGGAAGTTCAATGGGCGTTCCGGGAATATCAATCCAGCCGATGCAGTCAGGATTGGTCTCGGAAAGATACTTATATTTCTCCAACCACGCATCACTAACCCCAGCATTAAACTTATTGGTACTTCCTACAATCTCATACTCCCCTTCGTCCGGGAAAATAAGCACATCTCCGTTCTCCACAACGAAATTGTCCTGCCACCAACTACTATCGTCGGAAATCCCTCCCTGCATGCCCGCAAGAAGCTGGTCCATATCCTTCTGATACTGATAGCTCTTCAAATAATACCAACCGATTTCCAGCACACAAATAAAAAATACCGCGCTGGACACCATGGTAATTCCATTCAAAATCGTATTTGTCAGACGACGCTTGCGTAGCTTCCCAAGTGCTTCATCCTCTGTGTCACAAAGCATCTGCCGGAACTGAGCCTCGGCCTCTTGCTTCTTATCCAGCACGGCCTGCTTTGCAGCCTCTGCCTTCTGGAGTTTTGCCGCTTTCTTTGCTTCCTTTGCCGCTCTTTTCGACGCCTGCTTCTGCTCCTTGGCCAGTTTCTTAGCCAGTACCTTCTCCTCTTTGGCAGCCTTCTTCATGGCCACAAGCTGTGCCTTGTCCGGTTGTTCTGTAACTACGGACTCTGACTCAACCGCATCCTCTTCCGTACCATTCGAAACAACTTCTGTAACATCAGCCGCTTCATTCTCCACTGTTTCTGCCGTCATACCTTCCGGTACAAACACTTTTTTTGCTCCATCTTCTTTCACATCTTCTGCCACGTCTTTGGACACTGCTATTCCTGCATCTTCAGCCACTTGTTCCATCGGTTCTTCCGACACCAAATCTTCAATCACCGTAGCTGGAACATCCTCTTCCTGTGAAATAAGCTCCTCTTGTGTGAACTCGGGCGTCAATTCTTCTGCCATCTCCACATCATCCGGGGCGTACTTCAAAAGGGCATCTACCTGTTGCAGAAAACCCTCGGATTCTGTATATTGTGCAATCTTTGCAATCTCCATAGCCAAAGCATCGTCGGAAATAGCTCCCTGTCCATCATATTCCGTTTCATAAGAAACCGAAACCTTGCCTTCTTCTTCAACACTGGTGTAAGAGATACTTGTAACTACCGGAGTCTGCTGACTAAGGTTCTCCTCTGCGGCGTCCTTCTCCTTTACAATCGTCTTAGCAATCTCTTCGGGTGTTGCCAAGTCCGTCTTCTTTGAGATAAAGAATTCATCCATGGCTTCTTCCGCCACGTCCCTTCTTCCGACCATAGAAAAATCAAGTTCCTCAAATTGTGCCGAATCGAACTTCTCTCTGTTCTTCATATTGCCTCACAATCTATATCCACATAACCAAATAATCATAGCCATACACAGTAACCCGCTGTCACTGTCACAAAATCGGACATTGTAGACCAATCCAATAATATTTTAGCACACCACAGTCGAAATATCTACTTCCAATTGCAAAATTCATAGGTTTTTCACGAATTTTTGTGTAGTATTTTTCTTTTGAGTATGCTACAATGTATGCGATATATTCTTATCAGATGAAAGGAGTATTACTCGTATGATTTATTCTCATGAAGTAGAAAAAATGTGTACTGTAGCTCAGGGTGTGCGTCACGGCGCCGCTCCTATCCCGGAAGAAGCAAAATGGGTAAAGGCTACACAGGTAAGCGACATCTCCGGTCTTACTCATGGTATTGGCTGGTGTGCTCCTCAGCAGGGTGCCTGTAAATTAACCCTGAACATTAAGGAAGGTATTATTCAGGAAGCTCTCGTTGAGACTATCGGTTGTTCCGGTATGACTCACTCCGCTGCTATGGCATCCGAGATTCTTCCCGGAAGAACGGTTTTGGAAGCATTGAACACAGACCTTGTATGTGATGCTATCAACACCGCTATGAGAGAGCTCTTCCTTCAGATCGTTTACGGTCGTTCTCAGAGTGCATTTTCCGAGGATGGTCTCCCGGTAGGTGCTGGTCTTGAGGATCTTGGTAAGGGTCTCCGCAGCCAGGTAGGTACAATGTATGGTACTCTCAAGAAGGGTCCTCGTTCCCTCGAGATGGCTGAAGGTTATGTTACCGGTATCGCTCTCGATGCCGACAACGAGATTATCGGTTACAAGTTCGTATCTCTCGGAAAGATGACCGACTTCATCAAGAAGGGTGACGATCCGAACACTGCATACGAGAAGGCTTGCGGTCAGTATGGTCGCGTTGCTGATGCTGTGAAGATTATCGATCCGAGAACCGACGAAGAGTTAAAGTAATTAGGAGGACACGACAATGGCATTATTTGAATCATATGAAAGAAGAATTGACAAGATCAATTCCGTATTGAACAGCTATGGCATCTCCTCCATCGAAGAGGCAGAAAAGATTACGAAGGATGCCGGCTTGAACGTATATGACCAGATCAAGAAGATTCAGCCGATCTGTTTCGAGAACGCTTGCTGGGCTTACATCGTAGGTGCTGCTATTGCTATTAAGAAGAATTGCAGAATGGCTGCTGACGCTGCTGCTGCAATTGGTGAAGGTCTTCAGGCATTTTGTATTCCGGGCTCCGTAGCTGATCAGCGTAAGGTTGGTCTTGGCCACGGTAACCTCGGCAAGATGCTCCTTGAGGAAGAGACCGACTGTTTCGCATTCCTTGCTGGTCACGAGTCTTTCGCTGCTGCTGAGGGTGCTATCGGTATCGCTGAGAAGGCTAACAAGGTTCGTAAGAAGCCCCTTCGCGTTATCTTGAACGGTCTTGGTAAGGATGCTGCTCAGATTATTTCCCGTATCAACGGATTTACCTTTGTTGAGACTGAGATGGACTATGCTACCGGTCAGGTTAAAGAGATTTATCGTAAGTCCTACTCCGATGGTCTTCGTTCCAAGGTTAACTGCTATGGTGCTAACGACGTAACCGAGGGTGTTGCTATCATGTGGAAGGAGAACGTTGACATCTCCATCACCGGTAACTCCACCAACCCCACTCGTATCCAGCATCCCGTTGCAGGTACCTACAAGAAGGAACGTCTTGAGGCTGGTAAGAAGTACTTCTCCGTTGCTTCCGGTGGTGGTACAGGTCGTACCCTTCATCCGGACAACATGGCAGCCGGTCCCGCTTCCTACGGTATGACCGATACTATGGGTCGTATGCATAGCGATGCTCAGTTCGCAGGTTCTTCTTCCGTTCCGGCTCACGTTGAGATGATGGGTCTGATCGGTGCAGGTAACAACCCCATGGTTGGTATGACCGTTGCTGTTGCAGTTGCTATTCAGGAAGCTGCTGAAGCTGGTAAGTTCTAATTCAAGCATTTAGACATTTTAGAGGAGGATGACTACGGTCATCCTTCTTTTTTTGCTTTGGTTGACAGTCCAACACCAATTCGATATAATCGATTAAAAACATGGCGAGGTGAAGACATGGACTATGCAGTAATCCTTTATTTTGACGAAGAATCTCAAACGATGATGCAACATATGATAGACCGTATTGCAGACGAAACCGGCTGTGATTACATGAATCAAGAGAAGATTCCGCCGCACATCACCATCTCAGCACTCATAAGTGACAACGAAACTGCTCTTCTTTCCGAGATGGAGCATGTTGCCAAAGAACTTAGAAGCGATAACGTCGTGTTCGCTTCCATTGGTGTATTCAATCCGTATGTTATCTTTCTTGCTCCCGTCGTGACGGACTATTTGTTAAATGCCTGCAAGCTTACGAATGAGCATCTTCTCCCCTATGCCGAAGTCGGTAACAGAGGAAGATATCTTCCAAACAGCTGGGTTCCGCACGCCGGACTTGCTGTAAAGCTCACCCCAGAAGCACTGGATAGCGCATTTGACATAGTACGCGAAGAATTCCGACCATTTGCCGCCAAGGTAAAAAAGGTAGGCTTGTTCCGTTGCGAGCCCTATGAAGAACTAAAGGTTTGGACTTTGAAAGACTGATACACTTTTTGTACCCAAAAAATCAAGAAAATGATTGTCTCCTATGGCATAGTATACTTAGAAGCGCTTCATACATCAATTTCATAGAGAGGAGGTTGAGTCATGAACAATCTCGAGGTTTTCGCAAATGCTTTGGACTACATTGAGAACAATCTGCAAGAGGACATCCGAACCACAGACGTTGCCGATGCTTGCTATTGTTCCAAATCTGCTTTGGAAAAGTTATTTCGATGTGTCGGTAAACTGGGCGTTCGAGAATATCTCATCAAACGTCGCATGATGCTGGCGGCACGAATGCTTATGTCCGATTCCGAGTTCAACTTACTGGACATCGCTCTTGCCTGTGGTTATGGTACAAATGAGTCCTTTACTCGCGCATTTCGCAGTGTGTGGTATTGCAATCCTTCTGAGTTCAGGTGTAGAAAGAACTACTCCGAATTGTTCCCAAGACTTCATCCTCCCATTCAAGACGGAGGTGCGTATATGAACAATCGAAGAAATCTGGACATTACTGAGATGTACGACTTATTCGTACAGAGAAGAAACTGTTACTTTGTGTGCTGTGACATCAAGCATCTTGTACCCATCAATGAAATTTCTCACAAGGCCGGAGATCTTGCTATTCTCGAAACCATGAATCGAATGCTACGAGAAGCCGGGGACGAAGACATCGTTTTCCGTATCGGTGGGGATGAATTTGTTATGCTGACCGCCAGCGAAGAGATTGCTTATGCTGAGGACATCTGTAAGCGTATTCAGAGCCATAACGGCGAACCCATTGTATACGAAGGTCAAGATATTCCCTTGGGTGTATATGCAGTGGCAGTTCGCTTCCAAGGAAGCAATCTCAGATATCGCGACTTGTATGAACAGTTGCACAATGCAATTATGGATCATAAGTAGTGACCGTTGTTTACAAACAATGCATTACAAGCAGGCATAAAATATTGCCTGCTTGTAATGCATTGACATCTTATTTACTCAATTCCATACTCCTCGTACAACTTACCTACGTTCTCTTTCGCGGACATTAATTCCTGCATGCGATTGTCTGCAACTAGCCGTTCAATGAGTTGTAACATCTTCGATTCCGCTTCTGCACGCCCTTTCTCATACCCTTCTTCTTGTCCTTCTTGGTATCTCTCGTCCAATGCTTCTTGTAGCGTCATATATTCTCGCCTCCATCGCTCATTGCTTCTAACCACGCGAACCTCATTGTCCAAGGACCGGGTAAATGACGTGCTCGTCTCGCCGGTGTTCATGTATCGAACCAGTGCACTGAGTTCACCATTAATATCTCGTTCCTCGCCTCTCAGGTTCATAAACACTTTCATCGTTCCGTCCGCAAGTGGAATTCCTGATCCGTCCGTGCGAAGATTCTCATAGCAATACAGCACATCACCTTCACCAAAG
>JAZQDC010000006.1:0-103620 GCA_045546575.1 Lachnospiraceae bacterium
CACATGAGTATCCTTAATCAAAATCTGCTAACGCTTGATTTTTGGCAGGACAAGGTAACATACGGCAAGCAGACCGTCCCCATCGGAACGATTTGCTGTGCCGCACTCAATATCACCGATGAACAGATTGCCGCATTAACAATACTCTGCCAGCCGTTGAACGAAATAATTCTCATGATCGGTACGGGCAACGTAGATGTGTCTGTGTTCCCAACGGCGGAGAAAGCTCTGTTGCAAATTATTCGATTCTTGCAAAAAACAGAGCCGTTCTCTTTTCTGGACTTGGTAACAGACGAAAAGGAAATGCACCGGCTTTTCGATGATGAACACATAGAAAATATCGTTGCGTACATCAAGGCAGCGCAGGAGATCGGTGCGGCTGCTGCCTTTGACGAGAAATACAGCCGTGGTGTCGGTGTTTTGAAGCTGATACAGGTCATGGCACAGCTTGACGGCACGTTGCAGATTTACAAGCAATCTATGACCGCTTTCGCTCATGCACTCCACGACAGCCAGCGCACACCGGACGGATATGCCGCCGCATTTGTAGAGCATTTTTTAAACACAGACAAACTTTCGTTAAATGACCCGTCATGGATGGCGTTATCCAATACCACGATGCAGTATGTGTCCTCAGTCATGCCGGAGAAAGGCACTCCGCAGCTCGTGAAGCGTATGCACTACGTTTCTTTTGTGGGGATGTTCCGTTCGGACTTGTTTGAGGGCTTGTGCGTTGGTCATGCACCGAGGAAATGTCCCATCTGCGGCAAATGGTTTCTGACCACTGATGCAAGGAAGACAAAATACTGCGGAGGACTTGCGCCGGGGGACAAGCTCGGACGCACTTGCCGTCAGATCGGCAATCTCAAAGGCAGAGAGCAAAGAGAGCTTGCGGACGATCATCCGATCAAGGCAATTTACACACGCCGCATGAACACGATTACGCAGTATCTCCACCGTGGCACTCTGGACAAGCAGACCGCCGATGTGATGAAAGAGCTTGCGAAAGATAAATTGGAGCGTGCGATCTTCGACCATGAGTATGCAAAGGGCAGCTTTGAAGCGGAGATGTCACAGGATGCCTTGCTGAAAGAAGCAGGAGATTCATGTACTTAATAAAATTGAGACTTAATTGACTTGAAATATACGGAGGAAAAAATGAGATTTACAGCAAAAGAATTTACAGATAAGTTAGGTAGAACGATAGTTTTGCGAAACGCAGAAGTATCCGATGCAGCCGATCTTCTTGATTATCTTAAAATAACAACAAATGAGACACCCTATTTAATCAGAGAACCCGACGAGGTTACTTTGACAATCGAACAGCAGAAAAGATTTTTAGAAAACAAACTCAGTGAAGAACGAGAACTGATGCTGATAGCAACCATAGATGGGAAGCATATCGGAAATTGCTCATTGATGGGCATTGCCCCCTATAGAAGATATTCCCACCGCTGCGAGGTTGCAATCGCCCTATATCAGAAATACTGTGGTTGCGGTATTGGTAAAGTCATGATGCAAACCGTTCTGGATGTAGCAAAAGATTTGGGATATGAGCAAGCGGAATTGGAAGTCATTTCCGATAACAAAACAGCCATAGCGTTATATGAAAAATTGGGGTTTGAAAAATACGGTAGTTTCCCTAAAAACATGAAATATGCTGATGGGACATATGCCGATGCAGACTGGATGATGAAGCGACTGTAAAGATAATTTCTGGTTTGAAGGGAGGTGCGCCTAATGTCCGAAGAACGCTTCTGGAATACCGATGAATATGCCAATACAGCAAAATTCGCTGTGCAGGAGGTCGCTATGACCATGCGGAAGGCAGGGCGCATCTTCCGTCTCGACCCTGCGCCGCCCAAGGCAGATGACATCAATGATTACATCATTTCCGCTGTCCGTGAAAATGATCTGACGTACTTTACATACTTCCTCCATCACTATGAGTCCAGGCTGAACAAACGAGTGTACCGCTTTCTGCTGACCGAGGGCATTGACCGATATGATCCGTTGCGTTTTCTGGATTACAAGCTTAGTTGTGTTCTCGCCATGTTGGAGTGCTTGCAGAATTATATTCCCGACAAAGGCGCTGACTTTCTCACCTATGCCCATCACTTCATTGGCAACGCACTTTTAGATTGTCGCCGACAGGAAGAAGCAGGCTCGTTCAAACCTCTGGACGAATACAAAGCTGCCCGTGGCATTGCATGGCTCTACAACAATTTTGGCAAGAGTGCAAAGGAAGTGATTGCCGAATACGCCGCCGAGCAGGACTGCACCGAAGAAACTGCCGCTGAGTATCTGACCCTTGCAAGGCAGAACCGCAGCCGTGTTCCGTTCTATGCGACCATACAGGACGAGGACAGCGAGGAAACTGGCGAGGATGTGACCCGTGACGATAGTTGGAACTATGCGGACATTCTCTGGAACGGTATTCGTGCCGATGCGGTGCAGGCTGCCTTTGACAAGCTCAGTTACAAGGAGCAGACCTATCTTGAAAAACGAAATGCGATCTGCATGACCTGCGGACGTGTTGGATCATGGGAGGAACGCCCCACCTTTGAAGATCTTGCTGTCATGTTCGAGGGCAGCACGGCCAGCGGTGCGGAACGAGCTTATAAGAAAGTTCTGGACAAGCTGACGAGGCATCTGGTGGATGCCGGCGTTATCGGTGTCGTGGAATTGAGCAGAACGAACGTGTTTGCAAAAATCGCAATCCGTCAAATTCTGAAACTATCCATGAGCGATCTTCCGAAGAAATTGACGATTCCTTTTGAGTTGGAGCAGGAGAAAATGCGGTGCGGGAGTTGATCGCTGCGGCGGGTTTTTATATACCTCTTGCGCCCCCGTTGGCACAGAAAATCTTTCCGCACAGCTTTAAGATTTCCTATGCCAACTACACCCGAACAGCCGGATTTTGCTCATTGCAATTTCCTTGTCTTTTGTTGCTTACTGCCCACAAAATCCGCCTGTTCTTCTGCCGCCGAAAAGTATCTGTCTGGCGTGGGACAGCCCCTTTCCAGCGTCAGCGGTCGCAAAAGGTATAACACACTAGACTTTGCGAGCAAAATCGTGTGCCAAGAGGGATGCTTCTCGCCCCTATTGGAAACCCAGAGCCAAGGGATTGCATCCCTCTGGACACCCCGTATATTTTCCTCGGAAATGGTACCCAAACTGTAAAAATGCAGTTTGACACCTTTCCACAGAAAATACAAAACCGCTGTAATTCCCATCCTCGCGAGGATGAAAATTACGGCGGCTTTATACTTATTGTGTCAGCGATTTTCTTTTCGCCTTAACGCATTCGCCAAAAATTGCTCCCCCAATAATCAGAACTGCACCGATGATCTGCATCGGCAGGAGCTTCTCGTTGAGAAAAACCACGGAGAACAACACAGCTGACAGCGGCTCCAAATAGCCGCATATCGCAACCGTCTGAACGGGGATTTTTCCGATTGACGAGAAATATAAGTAGCATCCGATTCCTGTATTCAGCAGACCGAGTACGAAGATCGGCAACACACTTCCCGTAGGGATATCGATCTTGAAGCCTTGCTTAAATCCCACAAAAACGGCAACGGTTGCAAAAGCAATAAATAACTGTAGTGCTGAATTTTCAAGACCGGTAATCGCTGCTGCTTTCTTATTGAAGATCACCATGAAAGCATACATCACAGCCGATGCAAGTCCGCACAGGAGTCCGAAGCGATTGGCAGCTACGGCTCCGTAACCGTTTACAAGAAATATGCCAATCAGCACAGCAAGGAATCCTATGATTTTGGGCGAGGTCAGTTTTTCCTTGAACAGCAGCGGAGACAAAATCATCACGATCACCGGACCGCAGTAATAGCAGAGAGAAGCAATGCTGACACCGATCTGTGCATACGCCTCATATAAAAACATCCAGCTTGTTCCCATTGCAATGCCGGACACGGCAAGGAACGCAAAATCTTTTTTGTGCTTCCAGAATGTCAGCTTGCCTCTGCTTAGAAAGAAAATCGCAATCAGCAAAAGACTGCCGATCAGGGTTCGCAGAAGTACAATCTCATAACTGTTCAAATCAATGCGGCTGGCTACAATTCCGTTAGAGCCAAACAGCAAAAGTGCCAAAATATGCTTGAAAAAGGCTTTGTTCATAGAAAGTTCCTATCCTTCTGTTGATTTCTTTACAGGAATATTATATCATATAATCAACCATGAGAAAAGCGAATGTTTTTCATATTATAAATCACAAAACCAAATATAAGAGGTTGGTATGGACAAAAACTTACTCAAATACATGGCTTTTGTAAAAATCGTCGAATCCGGCAGCTTTACAAAAGCATCGGAGATATTAAACTACTCACAATCGGGCATCAGTCGAATGATAAACGATCTTGAAACCGAGTGGAAAGTTCCGCTGTTGGAACGCAGTAAAATGGGTGTGAAGCTCACCAGTGATGGATTGAAACTTCTGCCCCACGCCAAAGCGATTGTCGCTGAATATGAAAAACTCCAAATGGAAGTAGATGCCTTGAACGGTCTGCAATCCGGCATTATCCGAATCGGAACCTTTTCAAGCGTAGCGACGCATTGGCTTCCTAACATTATCAAAGAATTTCAAAAGGATTATCCGAACATCGACTATGAATTGCTCCTTGGTGACTATACGGAAATTGAAGAATGGATTCACACCGGCAGAGTTGATCTCGGCTTTTTGCGACTCCCTACGCTACCGGAGTTTGAAACACATTTTTTAGAGAAAGATGAGCTTATGGCAATCATCCCAGAAGGACACCGCTATGCCGACAGCGATTCTTTCCCGGTAGAAGCGCTCTGTGATGAGCCGTTTATGCTTCTTGAAAAAGGCGCAAAAGCGGAAATATCTGCTATCTTTGAAAGGCACAATCTTACACCCAAAGTGCATTTTACAACATGGGATGATTATGCTGTTATGTCCATGGTTGAAAGCGGACTTGGTATCAGCATCCTGCCGAATCTGATCTTAAAACGGATTCCTTATCGGATTGTTGCAAAACCGCTGACTATTCCTGCGTATCGTGATATTGGTATTGCTCTGAAAAGCAGCAAGACGGCTTCTCTGGCTGTAAGGCGATTTATGGAATATCTGCAATATAGATAAATAACGCCGCCTGTTGATATTTTCCAACAGGCGGCGTTGACATTAGTAGTCCAATGGTTTGTATTCCGTTACAGTTTTAAGATAGGTTTCGGGATCGCCATTTAAGATAAGCTCTGCATACTCCAACGGTGCATTGTAAATCAGATAGTCAAGCTCTGAACGCTGATACATATTGTCAGCAACCTCGTTCTCCACAGCGATAGTGTCAATCGCAATCATACTGCCATCGGTAAATTTTAGTTCAACGCAGGCAGTATCCATGTTAAACTCACAAGAAATCAAATGCGTCATATCCGCCCTCCTTAAATCATACCGAAGTGCGTCAATGCCTCCTTGATTGCTTTTTCTTTATCCGGCGGGCATTGGGGCTGTTTAGCGTCCTCAGACTTCGGCTTATTGTAGTTCTCACGCTCGATGATACCGCACTTTTGCTTTATCTGTGCGATATACAAGCTGCTGACTTTCAAGCCGCTATGCTCCAGCACATAATCCTTGATTTCTTGGTAGGTAGCTTTCTTCTCCGCATCGGTTAAATCCAGCTCGTCCATATCCAAGTTAATCTCGATATGTTGCTTTGCATTGAGTTTGGACAATAAACATACCGTCTCTACATGCACACTTCCCCCAAACATGTCCACCGGCTGCACCTTCTCGATGCGATACCGCGCTCTCGGTCGTGAGCTTTCACTCTGTTCTGATTCTCCGCATAGTATCTTCAGATCTCTTGCCAGAGTTGCGGGGTCGCAGGATACGTACACGATGCGCTTTGGTGCCATCTGAAGCATGGTGTCAAGGAGTACGCCGTCGCAGCCCTTACGAGGGGGATCTACCACAATGACGTCTGCGGGGTACGTGTGCTTCGGCAGCACTTCTTCCGCTGCGCCCACGTAAAATGTGGCGTTGGTAATGCCGTTTCGCTCTGCATTTTCCTTGGCGTCCCGAATGGCGTCCGGAACAATCTCCACACCGTAGACATGCTTCGCATTTTTGGCAAGGAACAGCGAAATGGTACCGATACCACAATACAGATCCCATACCACTTCCGCGCCGGTCAGTCCGGCGTATTCCAAGGCAGTGTCATACAGCACCTTGGTCTGTCCGGGGTTCACCTGATAGAAGGACAGGGGTGAGATGCGGAAGGACACGTCACCAATGTAGTCCGTAATATACGGCGTTCCGTACAGCGTCGTCACCTTCTTCCCGAGGATGACATTGGTACGATCTTTATTTTCATTTAGGCAAATGCCCGTCATGCCTTGAATCGCCGTAAGTTTTGAAACCAATAGCTCCGGTTTCGGAATCTTCGTTCCGTTGATTACGAGGCACACGAGAATCTCCCCGGTTGCCTTACCGTAGCGCATGAGCACATGACGCACCAGCCCCGTGTGATGTGCCTCGTCGTAGGGCTCTGCACCGCTTTCCATGAGATATTCCCGCACTGCTGCCAGGATACGCCGGTGCCCCGGCCACATAACGTCGCATTGCTCCGTCTGCACGATGGAATGGGTGTGTCCCGCATAGAATCCAAGCATCGGCTTGCCGTCCTTACCCTTGCCTACGGGAAACTGACCTTTGTTTCGATAGCCAAAAGGCTCCTCCATCCCAAGCACCGGCTCCACCGTAACGTCGCGAAAGCCTCCGATGCGGGTCAGACAATCCTGCACTCGCTTCTGCTTCAAGCGCAACTGCTCTTCGTATGCAAGAAACTGTAGCTGACAACCACCACAAGGTGCCGCCAAGGGACAGCGGGGCTCCACTCGTCCTGCTCCCGGTACAATTAACTCTTCCACCTTGGCAAAGCCATAGGTCTTCTTCATCTTCAAAACTTTTGCTCGAACCACATCTCCCGGAACGGAATGTTTCACGAACAGTGTGACACCGTTCACATGCCCAATGCCTTCTCCACTGTCGCTTATATCTTCGATTGTCAGTTCTACCAAATCATTCTTAACCAAAGTTTCTACTCCTTAGTTTCATTTTCCGCAGAAATGCAGACGAGTACCGTATGTTCCGGCTTGATTTCATACTCCGCATATGCACGTTGCCATCCGGCTCCATTTCCGCCCACTTGTTTCTGTCCGTCACCATCGGTATTTCCATGCTTCACACGGTGTCCCGTCATACGAACCAGACGATACTCTCCGTTCTTACAACGTTCCCGATACGGTACCGAAATGGACTCTTCTCCATTCTTCACTGCCTGCATGGCCGCCCGCAATTTCTCCACATCCTCCGGATGCACCGTTGCAAACACATCTCCGGCAACAGCATCACGATATTCTGCCTCTGTATATCCGAACATTGCCGCGGTATTTTCAGAAAAATATAAGGTATCCATTTTGTTAATATCCAATATCTCAATTCCGCCAGGAATACTTCTTACAATACTTTCTAAGTTTTCCGCCAATCTCTTATTGTCATGAAGGAGTTCCTTCTGCTCAGTAACATCTTCAAATGCCAAATAGAAAATACGGCTCTCCATATTCTGCGCCAACAATCGCGCGCGAATACGCATCCACAGATACTTCTTATGCGTGGAAAGCCCCTTTGCACGCACTTCACAGGCACTCTCCTGTCCCGTGGTGGCCGCTGTTTCCAACATACCAAAGAAATCACCGGTGGCGGTATCCTTGAAGAATTGCTCCATCACTTTACGATCTCCGAAGAGAAGTTCCTTGGGAATCCCCATAACGGAATAAAACGCTTCATTTACCCGCAACGGTTCAATGGACTCGCCGGTCTGCTCCATAATCATGGCACCGCCCACAAAACTATTGAAAATGAGGGTGGACTGCACTGACGCATCCAAGAAATCCAATGCACCCTTCAGTGCGGTTTCTTGATGACGGTCTTCCACATATTCCGGTTCCTTGTTTAGCAACTCTTCAAAATCCTCTGCCGTCATAGGACGTGCAAAATAATATCCCTGCATCAAGAAACAACCCATACTACGTAGATATTCCGCCTGTTCCTTGCTCTCAACACCCTCCGCCAGCACCGGAAGCTTTAGCCAATGAGTCATACGAATCACCGAACGTAGAATGTTGCCGCTTCGAGAATTTTTGTCGTAATCGCTTAGGAACTTCATGTCCAACTTCAATAGATCCACCGGCACATCCTTCAAAGTATTGAGGGACGAATAACCGCTACCGAAGTCGTCCATCTCCACGAAGAACCCATGCTCTCGAAGCTCGTCTACTACGCGAATTAACTGCTCCGCATCGTCCATGTACGCAGTCTCGGTAATCTCCAGTCGCAAACGCTCCGTGGTAAGACCATACTTATTTAAAATGTCCGTCAGCTTCTGACACAACTGTGGATGGTAAATATCTCTTCTGGAGATGTTCACGGATATGGGCACTTCGGAAAGCCCCATCTGCTGCCACCTCTGCACCAGGGCGCACACCTTTTCCCACAGGTGAAGGTCCATCTCCGTTATAAAACCGTTTTCCTCGAAAATCGGCAAGAACTTGCCCGGAGGAATCAAACCCTTCTCCGGATGCTTCCAACGAACCAACGCCTCCGCACCACACAATCTGCCCGTGGCATAATCGTATTGCGGCTGGAAATACGGTACAAACTGCCCCGCCTCCAGAGCCTTCTCCATGTCCCCGGTAATCTCCTGTTCTTCCAACAGATGATAGCGCATAGACTCGTCGTAATACGCATAGCGCTTTGCATAAGCTCCTTTTACGGAACGCAACGCCAGAAAAGCACGGTCACACATAAGTGTGGCATCCATACTAGGATCTTCGATCTCGTAGATACCCAGACGCATAACAAAGTCGAAGTTAGGGAAATGCTTCGACAGAAGTCCCGTCACCTCCGCAATCACATTGTCCGGCTCTATCTTGTCCTTCTCTACGCAGATAACAAAATGATCATTTCCAAGATATCCATATGCCAGCATCTCTCGCTCGTAAGTACGGCACAAATCGCCAATCATACGAAGCAGTCGATCTCCTTCCCCTACCCCGAAGGTGTCATTGAAGAGCTTGAATCGGTCGAGGTCCCCTCGCATCAATACATATTTCTTATCCGGATGTTTTCTAAGTTCCTCGGAAAGGGTATCATAGAACGTCCAACGCTTGTAGATACCTGTTACGTCGTTAATTCTAGACAAATGCTCAAAGATACTCTTCCGCGTACTCTCCAGCTCTGTCTTATGCGTCTGCTCCAGGTGATACAATATCTTACCCAGTCCCAATATATTTCTCACACGATTGGCGATTACCGGAGCAATGCTCGGCCACTCGATGACATCCACAACGCCGTACGCAAACAAAGCCTCCGCCATTTCCGGGTCTGCACTTTCGTTAACCGCAACAATGGCCGGTGCATTTTCCATATCCTCCAGTTCCTGCAACAATTTGCAATGGTCTCTTACCAACAATTCCGCATCTACAATCATCAGGTTGAGATCCACTTCATCCACTGCATAAATTGCCTGTTCTGCATCCACCGCTTCTACAACAAAATGCTCTTCATGCAGGATATCCCATAATTTCAATCGAAGTTCTGCTCGCTCCGATACGACTAATATTGATTTGATCTTCTCCGTTCCCATCCCATCTTCTCCTCTGTACAATGGCACTCATTGCCACACAAGAAGCCTCCCTCTATAAAGAGTGCTTCCGCCACTCCGCACATTATCACACTGTCCCACTTCGGGCACTTTCACTACTTTGACGTCTTACGTACGTTACTCTCAAAGAGTCTCTGGTAACCAAGCCAGCCTTCCTCAGCCCCCTTGAATAGTTCATACATGCTCTCCATCTTGGCATCGAGGTTATCTGCCATACTTAGCGCCAATGCCTCTGCCAGTGCCGGCTTCTTAGGGGACCCGAACTCCAGCTCTCCGTGATGTGCCAAGATGCAATGTCTCAGCTCACTGGCCAGTTTCTTTGGAAACCCTTCAATGGTTTCAATTCGGCGTCCTACCATCTCTGCCCCCAGAAAAATGTGTCCCAACAGGTTGCCGTCGTCGGTGTAATCATTTTCGGGAAATGTGGACAACTCATCTACTTTGGCGATATCATGGAACATTGCCGCAGTAATCAACAGATCACGATTCAAGAAAGGATAGTTCTTAGCAATCCAATCGCACATTCTCGTAACACTTACCGTATGCTCCAACAGTCCGCCTACAAATCCATGATGTACGCTCTTTGCCGCCGAATGGTTAACAAAGCACTTCGAGAATTCCGGATCGGCAAAGAAGGACTTTGCCAACTCCTTCATGTGAGGCTCTTCAATGGAATTCACATAGCCCATGAGCTCTCGGTACATCTCCTTCACGTCCTTCTCCGTGCAGGGCATGTAATCCGAAGCCACATACTCCCCGGCATCCGCTTTGCGAATGCGGCGAATGTTCAACTGCAACGCCCCTTGAAAACTGGTGACCTGTCCGTCCACCTTCACATAGTCCATAGCCTCAAAATGGCCAATGCCCGCTCCCAGCTCCCAAATCTTCGCGTCCAATGTTCCGCTCTTGTCCTGCAAAGTCAAGGCCATATAGGACTTGCCTGCCTTGGTCTTCAATGTTTGAGACTGCTTGCACAGGTATACCTCCTGTAGCATCTCTCCCTCTCTCAATTCTTCAATATATCGCATATCACTTTCTCCTACTTTCCTAAAATGCAATCACGTGGCAACGTTACTTATCCAATGTTGCTTCTATCGTTGCAGTATATTCCCTGCCCCCACGAAAATAAGTAATCTCAATATCCGAGCCTCTCTTATACTGATTAATCAGGGTATAGAATTGGCTAGAGTAATATATCTTCTCGTCACCAACCTTGGTAATAATATCCCCCTTGCGGAATCCTGCCTCATATGCTACAGACTCTTCCTGTACCTTGGTCAGGGAAATGCCACAAGACACATCCAACGCCTCTTGCATCTCATCGGTAAGGTCATAAAATACCGCACCGAAACCGATGGGCGTAAGGTCATTTACCATGTACTGAAGCATCATAGAGATTTCGTTAATGCTTAATGCACTGAGGCTACTTCGTCCCTCCGCAAACTTCTGAGAGATAATTCCGATAAGTTCGCCCTGTGCATTAACCAGGATACCTTCCGCATGGCTTTGATACGTCATGTTGGTCTCCATCACGTCCACGGAAGTATCTGTGATGTACTGAGTATCATTTAACATCGTTACAAAGCCCAAGTCCATGGATGAATTCTTTCCATTGGGTCTACCAAGGGCAAGTACTACCGATCCGAAGCGAAGTTCCGAAGAATCCCCGATACGGACTACGGAGATCCCCTCCTTGTCGTCCGCCGTCATCTTGTCGTGAGGCACTGAAAGAATTGCCATGTCCAGTTCTTCATGAATATTCAGAAGTTCCGCCTCTTCGGCGACGCCGTTATCAAAGGTTACGGTAATCTTGTCGTAGGGCTCTGCCAAATTATTTTCGTAGTTCACTAGGATCAAATACTCTACATTGTTATCCGCAAGTATTACCCCGCAAGTACTGCGTTCCACGTTGTTGGTACCCGAAAAGACCGGATCCTTCTCTAGATGAACAATACTGACATCTACAAGACATGCTCCCAGAACCTCCGCTGCATTTTGGACACCCTGTAGAATCTGTTCGTACTGTTCCAATGCGCCACCCTCCAGATTAATGGACGGTTCTTCGCTCTGGTCGCCCATAGACACCGGCACCGTAGGAGATGCATGGAGATCCACATCCGAACGTCCTCCGTCATTTAGTAGCACCGTTATAAAATAATCGGACACCGCATACGATGCTCGCGCAATTACACCGAACAATACCGCTACCAAGATCACCGCCCCCAACACCTTCAACCGATGCTGACGCTTGATGGAGCGATTTGCCGGCGTCACTTCTTCGTTGATAAATTCATAGTCCCCCCGGCCTTCTACCGCACCGGGTTCCTGTTCCTTTAATTCCTCTTGCTTCATTCTATGCTCCCATCTCGTTGCTTATCGGGCCAATTTCTCACTTCTGGCAAGGCTGAACACAAATTCCGTGCCTACACCTTCCGTACTGGTTACCTTAATGTTCTCGTTGTGTGCGGCGATAATCTGCTTCGTAATCGACAGACCGAGGCCGGTTCCGCGCTTATCCTTACCTCGTGACAAGTCGGTCTTATAGAATCGCTCCCACACCTTGTTAATGCTCTCCTTGGGAATGCCGATCCCCATATCCTTCACCGATACCAATACCTTCTCCTTCTTCTCCACAATGGTAATGGTAATGACTCCGTCCGGATGACTGAACTTGATGGCGTTGTCCACCAGGTTGTGAATCACCTGTTGAATCTTGCCCTTGTCTGCGTGAACAGTAATATCATTTTCGGGAAATACCAATCGAATCTTCAAGTTCTTCTGCGAGCATTTGCCCTCGAAGGTCATGGCGGACTGCCGAAGCATTCTGGTAATATTAAAATCCGAATAAATGAGCCGCACGCCCTTATTCTCGAAATTACTCAAGTCCAGAAGATCATTGGTAAGGTTGGAGAGACGGTCGGTCTCAAACAAAATGATGTTCAAATACTTGCCCTGAATCTCATAGGGAATCGTACCGTCCTTCATGGCCTCTGCATAACCCTTAATGGACGTCAGCGGCGAGCGAAAGTCGTGGCTGATATTGGCGATAAAGTTCTTCTGGTACTCCACAAGGTTGGCATGCTGCTCTGCCAACAGCCGCATGGAATTGGCCAGGTCGCGATATTCATCGCTGGTCTCCTGCACCGGCTCCGGGGTAAAATCGCCATCGGTGTACGCCGATGCCGCTTTATTTAGACGATTCAGCATAGCGGTGTGATAATGGGCAAATGCCACAAATACCGCAAACATTACCACCAGGAATATAAGTGCGATAATATCTACCGTACGAATCACCGCCCGTACGTCGTCAAGCACCTGTTCCATAGACTGAAAGATTACAATATACCCCCGCACATTCACACCCGATAACACGGGACTTGCCGCATAGATACGTGCTTCCTCGTGCAGTTCTTCAATTATTACATCTGCCATCCAGTTGTTATGCAACAGATCCGGCGCGTACTTCTCAACGTTATGTCCCATGGCAGATATGGAGGTCTCTGTGGTTGCCAAGATTGTACCATCCCCATCTACAACCCAGATCTCCGCCGAAAGCATCTGCTTCACTGCTCGGAGTTGCGTCATAAACATAGACATGGACAGTCCATTTCCCTGAGATTCCTCAGCGTATCCGTTAGAAATGGTAGTACTCTCTCGATACAATCGCTCTCCGCATTGTTTCGTCATAGAGTCTTCGCAATATGCGTATCCCGCCAAATTAATGAGAAGCAGTGCTACAACCGCAATGGTAATATAACACACGGCATACTTATGCCAAACTTTCTTCTTCATGCACAGTCTCTTTTCTACAACTCATTTTTCAGTTCAAACTTATAACCGATGCCCCATACCGTAGCAAGACGCCACTCTGCGTGGTCCTTTAATTTCTCGCGAAGTCGCTTAATATGTACGTCTACCGTTCGGGTATCGCCGATGTATTCATAGCCCCAGATACAATCCAGTAATTGCTCTCGGGTAAATACCTGATTGGGATGGGACGCCAAATAATACAGAAGTTCGAACTCCTTAGGCGGCATCTCCAGTCTTCGTCCCATATATGTCACGGAGTAGGTCGTCTGATTGATGGTCAGATCCGTATAAGCCACATACTCGCCCTTCTCCACCGGACGCACCACCACCGGCTCGGGAGCCGGAGCGGGTTCCTGACGGAAGCGACGTAGCACAGCCTTTACACGTGCCACCAACTCCTTGGAATCAAAGGGTTTCATAATGTAATCGTCGGCACCAAGCTCCAAACCCAGCACCTTATCGAAGATTTCACCCTTAGCAGAAAGCATGATAATGGGAGTGTCGGAGGTCTTACGAATTCGACGGCATACCTCGTAACCATCGATTCCGGGTAGCATCAGATCCAAAAGCACCAAATGAGGCTTGTACTCCTCAAACTGCTCTACTGCCTCTTCTCCGTCCCCTGCAATGCGAGTGTCAAAGCACTCCTTCATCATGTACAGAGCAATGAGCTCCGCAATGTTGTTGTCATCGTCTACAATCAGAATTCGTAATTTTTCCGCCATAACATCCTCCTCTTCCGAGCGTTAGCAAGGAACCGCAAGCGAAATTCGCGTAGGCGATTTCGGTTGTCGGCTCAAGTGCAAATTTGCGACGCTCCGGCGCAAATTGCATGTGCGACGAATCAGCACATCCGTGTGATTCGTCACACTATCCTAAAACTCAACCTCCGTAGAACCGTAGTCCGGGGAGATTGTATACTTCTTCACATATTTCAGTCGCTTACAATGGTTGTGCACTGCTGTACGTACCGCACCGGTGCCGCGACCGTGTATAATGGTTACCTTAGGCAAATGCGCCAAGTACGCATCGTCCAGATATTTGTCCAGCTCTGCGATAGCCTCATCCACTCGCAGACCCACGAGATTCAGCTCCGGACGAATGTTCAGTGCCTTGGCAGAACCACCGCTCAGGTGCGCCTGCGCCGCTTTCTTCTTATCGGCAATGGGCTCTTCCGGGGTGAGCGCCAAGTCACGGATATTCACCTTGGAAGTCATAATTCCCATAGTAACGAAACAGTCACCCTTGTCATTTGGCAGAGTGTGAATGGTTCCCGTCAGGTTCATGCTAAGCACCTGCACCGTATCTCCGATGCGGAAATCCGATGCCTTGTGAGTTCCGGTGCCCTTCTTCTTAGGCTCCAGTCCCTTATGCTGCTCCATGCCCGCCAGCTTCTCTCTGGTCTTGCGACGTTCCTCTTCCATGGCTCCGGCATTTCCCGCCTGATTTTCAAACTTTCGCATGCGACGAATGGACTCGTCGGCGAAGTCCTTGGCCTCTTGGAGAATGCCTCTTGCCTCTTCCTTGGCAGCGGACAGAATCTTCTCGCGACGCTCTTCCACGGAACGGTGCTTCTTCTCCCACTCCGCCTTGTACAGATTGGCCTCACGACGCTTCTCTCTGGCTTCCGCCAGCTCCCGCTCCATGGTTTGACGCTTCTGCTCCAGTTCACTGAGCATATCCTCAAAGCTCTTGTCTTTGATACCAATAAATGCATCCGCTTCCGCAATGATATCCTCAGACAAACCTAGTTTTCTCGAAATGGCAAATGCGTTACTCTTTCCGGGAATGCCCCACAGCAACCGATAGGTAGGCCGTAACGACTCCACATCGAACTCACAGCAGGCATTGATCACCCCTTCCGTAGTCATGGCAAATACCTTCAACTCCGCATAATGAGTGGTAGCCATAGTACGAATATCGTAACGGTGCAAGTGCGTAAGAATGGCCATGGCCAGTGCCGCCCCCTCTGTAGGGTCCGTTCCTGCTCCCAACTCATCGAAAAGCACCAAGGAATCCTGATCTGCCGCATCCAGAATGCGCACCGTATTGGTCATATGAGAGGAAAATGTACTCAGGGACTGTTCGATACTCTGCTCGTCGCCGATGTCCGCATACACTTCCTTGAATATGCCAAGCTCCGTCCCCTGCTTAGCCGGCACATGCAACCCCGCCTGTGCCATCAGCGTAAACAATCCCACGGTCTTCAGAGACACCGTCTTACCACCGGTATTGGGTCCCGTAATCACCACCATGGAATAGTCCTCGCCAAATGCAATATCTATGGGCACAACCTTCTTCCCATCAATCAACGGATGCCGTCCTTGCTTAATTCGCACCGAACGATCCATCGTAAATTCCGGACGCACGGCCTTCATATCTCTGGCGAGCCCCGCTCTTGCGAAAATAAAATCCAATTCTGCCAAGCTCTCCTGATTGTAACGCAAGTTGTAGAGCTCCGGTACCAGCTCCTCCGAAAGCTCCGCCAGTACCTTCTCAATCTCTTCCTGTTCCTTAATGGCCAGCTCTCGAAGCTCGTTGTTCAGCTTCACAACCTCCATGGGCTCGATAAATGACGTGGAACCGGTGGCTGACTGGTCGTGTACCATACCCGAGACCTGATTCTTATACTCACTCTTGTAAGGCAAGCAATATCGTCCGTCACGCATGGTAATCAGCGCGTCCTGCAACATTCCCTGGGCCGAAGCCTGCGACAGAATGGAGCCCAGGCGCTCGTGAATCTTGGCATTTGTAGACTTGATGCTACGTCTAACGCTACGAAGTCCCGGGCTGGCGTCGTCCGCCACCTCTTCCTCCGACAAAATGCAACGCATAATATGATTGTTAATGCTCGCCAAGGGCGTCAACAACTGAAACTTCTCTGTCAGAGAATCCTCCGTCACCTCATCCTGTCGATCGGTGGCATACCCGTAGTTACGAGCTCTCGCCGTGCCGGTCAACAAGGAACTGATTCGAAGAAGCTCCGTGGTTGTCAGAGTACCCCCACGCTCTAGGCGTAGTAAACTGTCCCGTACATCGGGAATCCCGTTAAAGGACAAGCTTCCCTTGGCATAGAGACGATGCAAGGCATCGGCGGTCTGTTGTTGCAACCGATTGGCTTCCTCTGCGGAATCCGTAGGCAACAATGCCTCCGCTCTGGTCTTTCCCAGAGAAGAGCCGGCGTGATGACACAGCATGTCTCGGATCTTATAAAATTCTAATGTTTTTAAAGCTCTCTCGTTCATGGTTTCCTCATTTCCGTGCAAACCCATGAAAATGCAGGGTTTGCCCCTAGTCGGACCATTTCAGACGATGCAACTCTCCGTGTACCCGCATACCTTCGAAATCATTTTGGCGCAACGCCTCATACACCATAATGGCGGCAGCGTTACTGAGGTTCAGCGAACGCATCTCCCCGATCATAGGAATCCGCACACAAGTCTCCTCGTTATTTACGAGAATACTTTCGGGAATCCCGGCACTCTCCTTACCGAACATAATATAACTGTCCGGTTCATAATGCACCTGGGTGTATACCCGCTTCGCCTTGGTTGTAGCGTAATAGATCTTGGCACCGGGGTTCTTCTGCAAGAAGTCCTCATAGTCCTCATATATCTTCACATCCAGAGTGGACCAATAGTCCATTCCCGCCCTCTTCAAGTGCTTCTCATCCAAGGAGAAGCCCAAGGGCTTAATCAAATGCAACTGCACACCGGTGGCCGCACAAGTTCGGCCGATGTTACCGGTGTTGGCCGGAATCTCCGGCTCATGTAATACAATGTTCAGCATATCCCTATCCTTCGCTCCGTATGGTTCTATTTCGACTGATTTGCTCTGCGACGCTCTACAAACTTACGCACGCGCCCCAAAGCAATCTTCAGATTCTCCATGGAATACGCATAGGAAATACGCATGAAGCCCTCTCCACTGTCGCCAAATGCGGTTCCGGGTACAATGGCAACCTTCTCCTCGCGGAGCAGTTCATTTGCAAATTCCTCGCTGGTCATACCGAGACTCTTGATGCAAGGGAATACGTAAAATGCACCGAAGGGCTCAAAGCACTCCAATCCCATGTCGCGAAGTTCATGAAGGACATACCGACGGCGCTTATCGTAGGATTCCCTCATCATCTTCACATCCTCATCTCCGTTGCGAAGTGCGTCCACCGCCGCATACTGACTGGTGGTGGGAGCACACATAATGGCATACTGATGTATCTTCGTCATCTGGGTCATAATGTTGGCCGGTCCGCAAGCATAGCCCAAACGCCATCCGGTCATGGCATGCCCTTTGGAAAATCCATTGATCAAAATGGTTCTCTCCTTCATACCGGGCAGGGAAGCAATGCTGACATGCTTCATATCATAGGTCAATTCGCTGTAAATCTCGTCGGACACAACCACGATGTCCTTCTCAATGCACACTTCTGCAATCTTCTCCAAGTCCTCACGGGTCATAACCGCTCCCGTAGGATTGTTGGGGAAAGGAAGCACCAAAAGCTTCGTCTTGTCCGTAATGGCATCCAAAAGTTCTTGCGCGGTGAGGCGGAACTCATTTTCCGCCTTCAACGGAATTATTACCGGCACGCCTTGGGTCAAGATGACACAGGGCTCGTAGGATACGTAGCTGGGCTGCGGGATGATCACCTCTTCTCCGGGACACACCATGGCCCGAATGGCAAGGTCAATGGCCTCGCTGCCGCCTACCGTTACCAACACTTCTTTCTTGGCATCATAGGATACGTCATAGTGTCGCTTGATAAATCGACAAATCTCTTCACGCAGCTCCATAAGACCTGCATTTGACGTATAATGCGTGTGGCCGGTCTCGAGAGAGTAGATACCCTCTTCTCTCACATGCCACGGTGTCTGAAAATCCGGCTCGCCTACACCCAAACTGATGGCTTCCTTCATCTCACTGACAATATCGAAAAATTTACGAATGCCCGAAGGCTTAATATTTACTACACTGGGATTCAACGGGTCTCTCACGGGGTAATCAACATCCTTTCGTCTTCAATCTTCTTCACCATGGGAAGTCCATGCTCCTTGTACTTCTTCAATACAAAATGAGTTGCCGTAGACAGCACGGAATCCATGGGGGCAAGCTTACCGGATACGAACTCCGCAATGCTCTTCAAGTTCTTACCCTTCACCATAATGGCAAGGTCATAACCGCCGGACATGAGATACAGCGCCTCCACCTCTTCGAACTGATAGATACGCTCTGCAATCTTATCAAAGCCTTGTCCACGCTGAGGTGTTACCTTCACCTCAATCATAGCCGTCACTTGATTGATCTCGGTCTTATCCCAATCAATCAACGTCGGATAACCGCAGATTACCTGATTCTCCTCCATCTTCTGAATCTCCGAAGCGATGGTCTCCTCGGATTCATTTAACATAATCGCCAATTCCTTCTCGGTTAATTTGGCATCCTGATCAATGGTCTGCAAAATCTTAAGATCTAAACTCATTGTATATTCCTCCGTCTGATAATTTCTATTCTTGCTTTCTTATCTATGTCTTCGCTTACGCTTCCATTCCGTCTCCGCCGCGATAAGGCTCCACGTATCGTACTTCGTCGCCGTTTCGCAGCTCTCTGGCGGCCGCTGTCTGCAACACGCCGATGTCCTCCGCTTCGTAACCCTTCTGCCACAATGCCTGAAGCAAATGCTCCGGTGTTCTCGTAACCATAAGCACGCAATTGCCTGCCGAAAGCTGATACGGATTGCGATCCAACACCTCGCACACCTCAATGGTCTGCTGACGAATGGGGATCGAGGGAACGTCCACTACCATACCGCATCGTAATTTCTCACCCAGCTCCCACAGTCCGGCGTACACACCGCCGTCGCCGCATACCCACTGGTATTCCGCACCGTGCAACCAACCATCTTCCACTGCCGTGGCTCGCCATGCCCCTTCTGCATATCTCGGAATCTCTCCAAGAAAATGCTTAGGGTACCGCTTCTCCAATAATTCTCGGTGACGGTGGTACAGAAGTACCGTACCTTCCTCTCCGGTAGCGCCGCAGAGAATGATATGAAACTCCGACCCGGACATCCCTTCGTCCACTTGACGGTAGCTCTCCGATTCCTTCTGCCCACAAAGCACCGGGTCCTCATACGGAGCACCGGTTGCCACCACCTGAGCAATCACATGGGAAACCGATTCTCGCCGAAGCTCCACCTGTGCAAAGGTCACACCGCTCTTCTGCCAACTCCTAGTCCACTCTCGAAGCGTCGCCTCGGTCATATCCTCGGGGCAAATTAGGCTAAATGCCATCTGCCGGGCCCTTCTCCCGGACGCCGCCAAGGCTCGCGCCCCTCGTCCCGCCGCGAAATAAGCCACCTCCGGCTCATCTCCGGTTAAACATCCCATGGCCAACTGCCTCTGAAAGCTCTGCTTCCTTGCACGCTCCACACGCTCTGCCAGGCTCATATCCTCACGCAGTCCGGAAAATGCCGTGCCAATATACTGCTTCGACATCATTTTGCTTACTAAGCGTTCATGCTCTGCCTTGCTAATACTGCCCTTCGCCATGGTTCTCGCCCCTTCCTGAGTATGTTAATCGTCAGTGTAAAACCGCAGGCGAAATTCGCGCAAAGGATTTCGGTTGTCGCAACAAACACTTTCGCACAATACAGTTCATTATATTTTATCATTTTTCCATGCAACATGCAAGCAAAAAGCAATGAGGTCAAGCACAGATTATGTACTTGACCTCATGTGAATGTATTTTGGTTATTGAAGTTCTACAGTTCCCTTCTTCCACACCATGAATCCGTAGTTCTCGAGATAAATCCATTGAACATGCTCAATGCTCTGTTCCCTCATAGTTCGGCATCACCGAGTCATTTTCAATACGCAACCATGCATTCCCCCCGGAGGCCATGGAATTGCTTCCGGTAAGTGATCCCGGATACCAAGGCTCACATATTCCTACCGTCACTGAATATTCCGGTGCACTACCACTATCGTACAGTACCTTAGACCGATACTTTACCTCCGATGGTTTCGTCACCTGCTGTTGGGTCGTCAGCACAATTCCTACGGACTCAAAGCAGAAATTCTCCATAACGACACGCTGTGCATAGACAATCTCGCAAGTGGCGGGATTGTAAATGAAGTAAATGCCTACGTTATCGCCATTCTTGTCTGCGTTGCTTACTCCGTCTGAATTTAGATTAATTCTTCCGCGACTTGTTACAAATGCATAGACACGATTCCCAAACTTCTTACTGACCCCCGTGTACTTGTTGTAACCGGAGAACCACTCCGGATAGTTCTCTACTACTCGCTGAAAACTCTCCTCATATTCGTGTTCGCAGAACCATACCTCAGTGGTATTCTCTGCACATTCCGTAACCAAACCGTTCTGTAGACGCAGATAACGTTCCTGCCCACCTTCTACATAACTCGAACCAAACATGCCATAATCCTTCTGCGGAACATTGATGCGACACCACACCATGGCGGCTTCGTGAGGCTGTTCCGTCTCCACCAAGTTTTCTACGGTCATACGCACCTCCCAGTGCGGCACGCCACCCTTCTCGATTCCGGTGAACATCATACAAAATACCGCCACAGGAATTCCTGCAGCCACAATGAGCAATAATATCTTTCCTACGAATACATCAAGACTCCGAATCATTCTTGTTCACCTCCATAACACAATCAAAGCCTTCTCACACATCACATCCACCTTCATCATATCATTTTCCGCCAAAATTTTCAACCAATAATTACATTTCTCTACATCAAAAAGAGGTTAGACACCCTTAGGCGCCTAACCTCACATAATATCAATATTTTTCTCGAAACAGTGCCGACACGCCGAACACTCCTAACGCCACGGCAGGAAGCACCCACAGAGAACGTCCTAGGAAGCACTGTAGATAGTAATCTGCCATCAGTAATTTGCGTACATAATCCACCATAGGGAACAGTGCTTTCAGATCAAGAATGATGGGACAGCACAGGTAGGTTGCCACCGCTAGGATCGGAATCATGGCGCAGACAGCATTCACCGAAGGGATCAGATGACGCAACAGGTTGCAGAATGCCGCCACCAACACCGTATACCACAGCATACACCAGAGCTCTTTGAATATGCCTACTGCCACTCCGGATACCAATAAGCACACGATACCCACACAGCCCGCCAGCATAACCGGCAACAATAGCGACCCAAAGGAAATGGCGGGTCTCTTGTTGTACGCCATTACACGGAAACGTCCCTCGGCATCGTCCTGATACCAGAACACCAGACCCGCAAGTCCCGCAAGAAATACGAAGAGTGCCACGGTGCCACGAATGGGTTTCATCATGTGATTCTCCGCTTCGGAATTGAACTCTGTAATCTCTTCTCGCGTATCAAAACTCACATACTTGAATTCAAATACAACCGCTTTCTCCATAGCCGCATCAAAGGCTTCCTTCACAAGGATTCTTGCCTCGTCCTCGTCCATGTTGATACCGCTCTTGGTGGTCAGATAGTCCATAACCAAGTCGCACTCCAGATTCTTGTACAACACAGCGTAGACCCACTCATTTACGAAAGCAGAAAACTGCGAATTGCCTGCCACCACCGTAGTAATGGTTCCGCGCCACTCCTTATCGAGAAAACGCTCCAATAGGTCTTCACTGAAGATGTATCCGCACTCTGCACGACCTGCCACCACATCATCGTACAGTTCCTGTTCCGTACTACAAGTATAAAAAGTGACGATACCATCGGAATTCACCAATTCCTCTGCCAAATGCTCCGACAGCGTATCCTCCTTATCGGAAATGTACAACGCCGCCCGGAGCGTTCCGTCCTCTTCGGTAATCACAAAGCGATACATCATCAGCACCAGCGGAAGCATAGCCAAGATAATCACAAAGGAAGGCTTCTTCAACAGACGCTTGCTCATCAAGGCGAGCCAAACAAAGAAACGTTTCATGTGCCTGCCCTCCTTCGCATTGCCTGAATTCCTACCGCACCGGCAAAGAACGCCCCTGCCATTAGGAGCAGGCGCAGCATAAGTCCCCAGTCAAGCATTTGCTTCAGTCCGCACAGTACCGTCTCCAACATATATGTTGTGGGAAGATATCCACCCAGCACACGCACTGCCTTAGGAAGATAAGCCGCCGGTGCCAAACACCCGGAAGCGTAGCCCATCACAACCGTAGCCACGAACAGCAGCAGAATACCACCGATCTGATTACCGGCAAATGCATACACGAAACATACCATTGCCGCTGCCAGCAGTAGCATCGGGACACCTCCCAGATACCATGTCAACAATTCCGGAAGATTCGTAATCACAAACAGATCATAAAACAAGTCCGGTTTCAGGGCTTGCAATACGCCCAGAAGTGCGAATATCGTCGTATATAATGTCCCGAACAGTGCCAGTACCGCCACATATCGAACACTCATTAGCATGCCCGGTCCGATTCGATGCAGGTAGAGCTGATTCTCAAAGGCTCGACTGTCCCCCTTGAGCAACGGTCCGCAACATACACCACCAAGCAATAACAAAAGTACAATTCCCGCACAGAAATAGTACTGAATGGGACTTTGACCGCCGGTGCCCGATGCAATATCTTCTACAAAACACTCCTCACGAGACAATGCATACTCTCCGAACCCGTTCTCAAGATCCAGTGCCACACGTTTCACCGCATTTTCACCGGCTCCGAAATGAAGTGCTACCTTCTCCGCAGCCGTTAATCCGGCTTCTGTCGCCGACAACATTCCACTGGCCACTCCGGCAAGCCCTTCTAACAAACCATTGTTAAATGCATTTCCAAAGCGCGGCAGATAAAGCACCGCCGCTTCGCCGTCCTCTTCATAGAGTGCCGAATTAATAAAATAATTAGGAAACACGATGATTCCACAGTAGGTTCCTTCTGTCAATCCTGCCTTGGCACTTTCTTCGTCCGTCATGACGAAGTTGCACAGAGAACCGGCGCTGGCAGACGACTCCAATACCTCCATACCGAAATTAGTCAAGTAGGTATTCTTGTTCATAACCAGGGCCACGCTTAATTCCGTCTTCTGTTCCTCTTTCTCCGTCAGCACCGAACCACATACTACAGCAAGCACCAATACAGCAGTCAACAGCACGGCACCTAGGTAATATTGCGGCAGTATCTTCATAGCGCGTTTCAATTCAATTTTTTGAAAAGCTCCGACTAGTTTCATCCTCTTCTCCCGAACCAAATCTTAATTACATCCAACCCTTAACCAAATTCAAATACCATTTCAAATTGGAGTACAGTTCCTCCCACAGACTTCTTGCTTCCTCTTCACTCACGCTCAGTACATCCACCGAATTCTCAGGAAGCTTCAACACCTCCGTCCGAGGACTAAGCGAAACCTTGAGGCCAAGCACCATCTCTTCCCCGTTAAATGTGTCGCGGAATATCATCTTGTCCAAACTAAGCGCAAGACCACCGTCTTCCCACACCCACGTTCCATAGGTTTCAAAAGCACCGACGGTTTCCTCGTCCCAATACGTATTGGCCGTGATGGACAGACCACCCGTCATACGACTGTATTCCATAACCAGTACGATACCATAGCTCTCCGCTTCTTCCTGGGCACCAACCACCATCTCGCCGGAGATGCGACTGTTCACCGTCTCTCTGCTGACCTTCGTATTCTTCTTCAGCGTAACAATCACTTCCAGGCCTTCGCCGGACACACCGATGCGCATCTCCGCGTTATTCTGCGGGTCATCATCACCGGAACATTGTATCTCAATATCAAATGCATAGGCAAGCTTGCCAATCTTCACGGATATCGTAGTCTCCAAAAACACCAACTCAGCATCTTTGGTAAGGTATATCATCGCCTCCATCTGTCCGTCATCCGCACCTCCGATGACAATACTATCGACATCCAGGCCAAATGCACGACACAACAACTCGCCCAGCTCTTGTCCGTCACCTCGAACAATATACCCTCTGCATGTCTCCTTCTTGGAGCCCACAGGGAACTTCTTGGTCAATTCCTTTCCCTTCTCGTCCAATGCCACTTCATACGTATAGCAGGACAATATATCATCAAGAAATGCTCCGGTAGTGTCAAATGCTGCGCAGAACACACCTTCAGCATCCGCCAGCTGCCCTTTCAGATCATTTGCCCGGGCCAGTAAATTACTTACCGATTCCTTGCCCTTCGTCTGCTGTTCCTCGGACAATAGCGACCACAACGCGGCATTCTCCCATTCCTGCGGGAAACGTTCCGTATCTACCTTCAACACCTTCGAGAGCAACTTCGGAGACGCCAGATACACATCCCCCTGAGATGCATAGCCTTCCAGCACGGACAATTTGATTCCTCCGTAGGACAGACGTAAGCGTCCGAAGGAAATGTCATCCCATGCAGAGAAGTCTGCGGACATACCGAAACCGGACAAAATCCCAAGATCCGTAGGAAGCCCCTTGTCGCTCAGCCATTTACCTGCAGGAGAATCGGCAAGATTAATATCAGAGCTGCGATAATTCAATTGCAATTCTCCGTTATATCGTCCGTCTGTAATCATGTTAGCTGCATCCGCAAGCCCTAATTCCTTGGCCAAAGGCTCCTCATAACCGAAGGTATCGAAAAATGCATCCGCAATTGCGTGCATGCACAATTCCTCCGGGGTATACTTAGGACGCAGAACCAACACAAGAATAACTGCTACTACAGCCACAACAAGAAGCCCCGCCGGCACAATCCACCGCCGCGGGGTCTGTTTCTTCGCCTGTAAGATAGGACCTTCCTCCCACATAGCATAACCATTTTCATCAAATGGGGGACGAGTCAATTTCTTCTCAGAATTCATCCGTCGCGCCTCCTCCCTCTACACCGAATATGTCACCGGCACATCCTTCGCCACCGGGTTCTCTCCTCACATTACTCCGTCGCCAATATCTCTGCCAACAACTCTCTGCCGCGCAGATGACGATCAACCTCTCGTAATTTGCCCTGCCGCATTACGAGCAAATGATCGCACAACGCCAATTCTTCCTCGTCATGGGTCGTTATCAACACAATTCCATTGCGCTTCTTGTACTCCTCAAGGTACTCTCGAATTGCTTCCTTGCACACCAGATCCAGTGCCGCACTGGGCTCATCCAAAATCAGCACCGGCGGATCATTTGCCACAGCACAACCGATACTCAAGCGTTTCTTCATACCACCGGACATATTGGAGACCTTCACATTCAAAAAATCAGGAATTCCCAGCATTGCCAACACGCCCTGCTCCAGTTCCTGATTCATATCAAAACGGCTGTTGCAGTACCAAAGGCGCAAATTATCCTTAGCGGTGAGCTCCGCAATCAAAGGGTTCTCCTGAGGCACATAACCGATCAGGCGCTCTCGTTCCCTAGGCTCGGCAAACATGTCGTGACCAAATGCCTGAAAGCTTCCGCCACCACTCCGTAAAGTTCCCGCTAAAATCGACAAAAGGGTAGACTTACCACAACCGTTGGCACCGGCAATGGCAATGCACTCCCCTTGTTTCGCCGAAAATGTAATGTCCCGAAGCACCTGCTTCTTACCGTAATTCTTCGCAATATTCTTAACGTCTAACATCTTACAACATTGCCGCAAAAAGCGTTACAATCATCAAAAGTGCCATACCGATTGCAATAATTCTCACGATTAACGTCTGCGTCTTCTTGTTAAAAAAGTTCATGGTATTACCTCCACATCGTACCTAAATTCACTGTTATCGTTACTGAGTAACTGATGTTATTGTAGAACAAAAGCCACGGGAAATCAAGTGTTTTTCTTACTTCCCTGTTATGGTCTCTCTCGTCGCTCATTCCTTCTTCGCCCCACGGCACAGATCCCTCAAAAAACAGTCTTCGCAGTGTGGGTTTCTGGCGGGACACAGGCCTCTTCCATGGGTAATAATCTGAATATTAAAGAGAATCCAATGATCCTTCGGAAGCACCTTCATCAAATCATACTCAATCTTCTCCGGGTCCTCTTCCTTGGTAAAACCAAGTTTTCGAGAAATGCGCTTCACATGGGTATCCACCACGATACTGGGCTCGTCGTAGATGTTCCCGCGAATCACATTTGCCGTCTTCCGCCCCACTCCGGGAAGTGCGGTCAAAGCTTCGATGTCACGAGGCACTTCACCACCATGTAGCGCAATCAACTGCTTAGCACAGGCAATAATATTTTTGGCCTTGGTATGAAAGAAGCCCGTAGGACGTATGTCCTGCTCCAACTGCTGCAAGTCCGCTTCGGCAAATGCCTGCAAGCTGTCATACTTCACGAACAAATCCTTGGTTACAATATTGACTCTGGCATCGGTGCACTGGGCACTGAGCATGGTGGCAATCAGAAGTTGCCATGCATTTTCATGATTGAGATAGCATTTATACTCTCGTGAATAATGCTCATCCAAACGAGCCAATATTTCTTGCACTCGCTCCTTCTTCGTCATGCCCTCACATCCTCTCTAAAATTCTACGCTTTTTATGACAATACCACTCTCCGGAGGCATATGCATGCGTATCATTCCGTTCTGCGCATAATAAATCTTCGCATCCGGGAAGAATCCACCGCGATTGGTATAGATCAAACGAACCATACTTCCGGAATCGGTAATTCCTGCTTTCCATACAGGGATATCGACTTGACGGTTCTCCGGGTTATTATTTACCGCTACCACCATCACTTCCTGCTGATCCATACGGGCGTACGTAATCACGCCATGCTCCGCAGACAGCATTAAGAGGGAGCCGGTACGTAGTACCTGATAGGCTCGACGCAGATGAATCATCTCTTTGTGAAATGCAATCATCTCCTTATCCTCGCGTCCCCAAGGATACGCACGACGATTATCCGGGTCGGTCCAACCGCACAGACCGGCTTCATCGCCATAATATACCGTGGGTGCTCCCGGCCAGGTCATCTGCATCAACACCGCCTCGCGCATAACAGCTCGGTTAACTCCGTAATTGGCCGCATCCGGTCCTGCCGTTGCCGTTCGTCCGGGGGTTCGATTCGTTCTGGTTAAGAAACGTGAATGGTCGTGGTTAGAAAGCTCGTTCATGGCCACTTGCAGAGACGAGGTCTGGAACCTGGTCATAAAATGCTCCATAGCGTCGGAAAATGCTCGCTCATTGCACAGCATATCCTGTGAAAATGCGTCGCTGTGCTTCTGCATGCCCGTAAGGAACCAAGTCACCGGTTCCATGAAGGCATCGTAATTCATAACGGAATCCCACTCGTCACCTTGCAACCATTCACCCGGGTCACCATAATGCTCCGCCAAGATTAACGCATTTGGATTGGCCGCCTTCACATTGCGACGGAACTCCTTCCAAAATGCATGATTGTATTCCTTGCTGTGTCCAAGGTCTGCCGCCACGTCCAAGCGCCAACCATCCGCGTTGTAGGGGGGAGAGACCCATTTGCGCGCAATACGCATAATATGATTTTTCAGTTTTACGGAAGCCTCGTAATTCAGCTTCGGTAGCGTCAAATGTCCCCACCAACCATCGTAATGATTGTTGTAGGGCCAGTCCTCCTCGGTAAAATCAAAGAAAGTGTGATAAGGACTTTCCTTGCTCACGAAGGCACCCTTTTCAAAGCCCTCCGCGTGCTCGTAAATGCACTCTCTATCCAACCATTTGTTAAAGGAACCGCAGTGATTGAACACGCCGTCCAGAATCACCTTCATCCCGCGACGATGAACCTCCTCCACCAAACGAATGAACAATTCATTGCTGGCCTCAAGATTCTCCAGACTGGTTACACGGGTAATAAACTGTTGCGAATGTGCATTGATGGGATGATCCGGGGGCAATGCCTTTGGATTGTCTTTGACAATAACACCATAATGCGGATCCACATAATCGTAATCCTGAATATCGTATTTGTGATTGGACGGAGACACGAAGATAGGATTCAAATAGATTACTTCTACTCCAAGCTCTTGCAAATAATCCAACTTCTTCATGACGCCCATAAGGTCGCCACCGTAAAATGCCTGCACATCCAACGTGTCCGGATACTTGTTCCAGTCGCAGATTCTTCGCACGTTCCGATCAATATAGTAATATTCATTATCCAGCACATCATTTGTGGGATCCCCATTGTAGAAACGATCCACAAATATCTGATACATTACCGCCCCCTTGGCCCAACCCGGCGTCGAGAATCCGGGGGTAATCCGGAAGGGGTAATGCTCTCGCTTCTCTCGCAAAATGCCCTTACGATCGTACAACCACTTACGTCCTCCGGCGGTTATACGAAAAATATACTCCATGGGCTTGTCCGTAAGCTCAACTTCACATTCATACCAGTCGAACAAAGCGTCGGACTTATAGCAACGCATAGAAATTCCGTTCTCTTCCACCAACAACTCTGCTTTGGTCACTTCTCCCGCACCTACACGCAGGCGAATCACTACATTATCAAACACCTCCGGCTCACAGGGCGTACGAAACATCTCAGTTCCGTCACTAAACACAGCCTCCGGGTGAAATCTATCTGCCTTTATCATAAATACCTCAGTATGTTCTATACTCCCGATGCCTCACGGCACCTCTTCACAATATACCATTCTTTTGCCTCGGGTGCAACCCGAAAATTAATTCGCAAAGGCCAAGCGTCTCTAGGGCGTCAAGGAATCTTCCCGATACCATGAAAAAAGGCGACATTCACATGTCGCCTTTCTTCGGAGAAGGTATTTTTGTTACTTATGGGGTGTAGCAAAAACTATATAATGTATTGGGGGTTTACGAGTATTATAATACCACCTGTTTGCCTTTTAGTGTGCACAAAGTTTACAAAAAGTCATGTGAGTTTTTGTGCAATTTGCCATGTCATTTTCCATGTACTGACTTTTCCGAGGGTCAGAACGCACAAAACCAAGGAATACTACACCCATTTTGCGATTATTCCGAATCATCGGGACTCATGAGTCTCGCATACTCTCCAACCGACAGATTCAATCTTTTGCAAATCTCACTTACCGACATTCCACTGGCTCGAAGTGCGGATAGACATTGGATCAAAGCTTCTGCATGTCCTTCTGCATGTCCACGTAACATTCCACTTGTCATGCCCTTATCAAAGCTCTCCTTACGTATATCATCAATTGCCCTACACATATCAATAACCTCCTGTTCCGCATATTCAATCTTTGAATTTGTAGTAACATTAATCACATCTACCGCATCCCTCGATAAGATCGGTTGCTTTCTATCCAAAAAACTCTGCAATTTCTCTGCACTATCAGAGCATTTGATTGCACCCAGTACACATTCCAATTCCCTACCAAAATGCAAGAGCTCCTCTTCCGATAATCCAGCAGGCTCCAAGATGTGGATTCGATAATCCTGTACGTAATTCAGCAGATTATGCGCTGCCAAATACGTCATTGTATCCGAGTCCAGCATATCATACAAACTTCTGGGGCCGTCCCACGGCTCCGCACTCCAATAACACACCAACGTAATTACCGGACGAATCACCTCATCGTGCATCAATTGCTCATGTCCCCGATATGATTCCTTCCGCCGGCTCTGCAATTGCTGAAATTGCCTTCGGTAAGTATAGGCATCGTACTCCATCACGCGCAACGGCATAATGTTATTAACAGTGGATTGATTTTCGATGCCAAATACCAAGTAAACCTCTCCCGGCGTTTCGCAAATGTGTATCAAATTAACGCTATCCCTACTCCTCTTATTCGTTTCGTAATGATTTCCATCTCTCCTTACTGAGGATATCTCTGTTTCTAACGGACGCACTTGATCTGCCGAAACAATTCGACTCCCATTGTACATATATCCATTAATCAGATTCGCCACTCTCTCTCCGGTAAGAAACTCCCGAAGCACATTATCCTTTGCCTGCATATTGCGTGTTCTCCTTCCTCCTAAATAGGACTCTTTCTCCTTATTAAGGACATGAACACACTCACATACCCACTACTATTATCCCCCACACTTCGGATGTTGTCAATACCGGATTATTTACTAAGAATACGAGCCTGAAACCACCATATTGACCATTCCCCACAGAATTCTTCTCCCCTCTGATTCGTCAACATGTCGAATCGCCACTCACATTTTTGTGCAAATGTTCTTGTGCCGAATCACGACCTCCCGAGCCGGCATCCTCCGGAAGGGCGAGGGACGGGGCCGGGGCGAAAACTGTCGAGTTGCAGGAATCGTAATTCTATGAGCAAAAAAACGAGCGCCTCCTCAGAAGCGCTCGTTGTATTATCTAATTCGTCTGGTGATTACCACTCGTAAGACTCGTCATACTCCATATCGTAATCATAGTCATCTTCGTAATCGCTACCACCGGAAGACATAAGCAACATAACGATCAAATCGCTGTAGTCTCTCAAGTAGCACTGATCATCGGGAGCAGAAACCTTAACATCCTTCTCAGCCCATACTGCTTCGAACTTCATATCAAGGTCAGTCTCGCCATCATCACCGGAAAGCTCACCGGATACGGTAAGAGTCTTATCCTTCAAGCTTGCAGAGATAGAAGCAAGGAAGTCCTCCGGCAACTCCTCGTCAGTTACTTCATTCATAGCCTCGCGAATGTCTGCTGCGGTCTGAGCAAAGTCAATACCCATATCTTCCATATCGGCATCTTCCATCTCATCCCATACAGTGTTGTAATCAGTCTCAAGAAGACCCTCAATCATAGCATCGACAGTGGTCTCTGCATCGGGCATCTCCATTGCCTCGAAGATAGCAACGAGGTCTGCACGATAAAACTTAGCAAGCTTCTCAACATAAGCATTCAAATCAAACTTAACGTCTGTTGCAATGCCCATGTAGCTTTCAAGGAGACCTTCTGCATCCTTCTCTACGAAATCAGCCAAAGCACCCATAGCGGTCTTAATGCCTGCAGCATCCTTAATCGTAACGGTATGAGTATCACCATCTACAGTGCTCTCAGCACCTGCCAACATTGCCTTAACAAGTGTTACTGCGGAATCCTCAAGACCCTCTACAGCAACAGTCTCCGGCAAATCATCCGGCAACGGAATAGCAAACCAAGAGAACTCTGCATCACCAACATACATGCTGAGATCCATACCCATATCCTCAACAGCGCCTACAATTGCACCAAGATTGATGTATACAACCTTATCAACTACAATCATAAGTTCCGGAAGGTCAAAATCCATCTCAACGCCGTCTGCATCCATGTTAATAACCATTCCGAGCTTCGCAGCATCCTTGCCGTTACTCTCAACGGTATATGCAATCTTAGCCGTCTGCTTACCATCGGTTCCGTCCATGTTCATATCCATAACAACGTTAACCGTACCGGACTTCAACTCGCAACCTGCAGCAAGAACTTCGTAGATATCCTTGTAACCGGTCTTCTCATCGTCCTTACCGTCGTCCTTGCCATCATCCTTGCCATCATCCTTGCCGTCGTCCTTGCCGTCGTCATTCTTGTCACCGCTCTCTTCGGTCTTCTTGTCATCATCCTTATCTTCATCATCGCCACAAGCGGTGAGGCAAGAAAGTGCCATCATAAGAACGAGCAACAGTGCCAACAATTTCTTCTTCAACATCTCTTCTCTTCCTTTCTGTTTCACGTATTATAGGTAATTGTACCTACAACAAAAAGTGAGTTCATAGGAACTCCCCAACCGCACTCACTATCCTCTTTAGCAAATGCGCATCCCGAATGTAAATTATAATTACCTCACAGGAACACTTCTAATATACAGCACTTTCTCATAAAACGCAAGCACTTTTTTTCAAACCCAATGCCCTTTTTTCTATGCAAACTGCACAAATGGGATGCTCTTACACCAATACCCCGTCCGAAATCGTTAGTACCCTTCCGCATTGCTCTGCAAGTTGCACATCATGTGTCACGATAATTACTGTTTTCCCTGCCTCATTTAACTTTCGGAACACTCCTACAATCTGCGCAGCCGTTGCCGTGTCCAGCGCACCGGTAGGCTCATCTGCTAATATAACATCCGGATTATTCACAATTGCTCTAGCAATGGCCACTCTCTGCTTCTGACCGCCCGAAAGCTTGTTTACACTCTTATTTGCCAGTTCGTCCATGTCCACCTGCTTCAAAGCTTCCATGGCACGAGTCTTGTAATCCTTCCGAGATGTCTTGCCGAATCGAAGGGGGAGCATTACATTTTCAATAACACTATACCCTTCCACCAGAGCAAAATCCTGCAATATAATCCCCACGTGCTCGTTACGAAAACGAGCCAATTCCTTCTCCTTCAGCGTTCCCACTTCGATATCATTCAGAAGATAACTACCCTCGTCATAATTATCAATCGCACCCAGAATGTGCAACAACGTGGACTTTCCGGCGCCACTCTTGCCCACCACGGCACACAACTCTCCGTCACCGATTGTGAAGCGAATCCCCTTAAGTGCGTGAAACTCCGCGTCTTTGCCCTTATTATATGTTTTATGAAGATTTTCAATCCGAATCATACGTATTCCTCCGTTCTCACACCATTTCCGTCTCACTACAATTTCGCATCCCGCAGAACATCCACCGGTTGGTTGCGCCGTAAGATAAAATACGGTACAATGGCGGATAGTATTACTATGTACAACAAAATCAAACCGCAGGCCAACAACTGAACACCTCCCAGTTCAAAGAGGAATAGGTTGTCCTCATAACCAATCAACACCGTATTGCCCAATAGCACCATAAGTAAGAAGCCCAGCACGCCGGTAATTAGGGCCTGCACGGCACTGACACCAAGACACTGTCGCCACCTCATACCACACGTATAATAAACCGCGTAGGACTTGAGGTTCACCAGTGTATCTACGGATACAAGGCATGCTACACCAAAGGTTATCAGCACAAATGCACTGAGCGCCGTGGGAAGAATCTCGTAGACCTTGTTCTTGATAATCGGCTCGGTAGCCTCCCGAATGTCGTCAAAGGAATACATAAAGGTTACGCCGATCTTCTCGGCGTACTTCTTATTTGCCTCCAGTTCATCATAGGTAATGCTATCCTCAAATGCAATCATGGAGCGCCCCGAAGCATATGCCATCTCAATCGCTTCCATATCTCCCATAGACATGAACAATGCGTACTCCGGATACGATATGTCTTCGGAGCCGTACATATGAAAGAAATCAAAAAAACTTGGGTCCTTTGTATTCTCATTTGCCTGATACACCGATGCTCCATCCGCCAGAACCCCACATATGTGAAAGGTGAATTCCCGGTCCACATAGGTAAACTTCACATCATCTCCTGCCTTCAATCCATATGGATTGTAGCTAACAACTACATTAATGTAATCCCCCTGTTTCGCTTCGGTGTACCATTCACCCTCTGCCATGGGCGGAATGTAGCTACTTGTCAGTTCGTCATAACCGTATACATTCAGTCTTCCTGCCCCCTCCGTAATGGTCACATAAGATTTTGCTACATACTGATATCCCTTCAGCTTCTGAAAGCCCTCCATGTACTTCTCAATTCCTCCGGCATTCCCATACCCAGTGTGCGGCACTACGATGATTCCCTTACCTGACAGGAACTCCTGAAACGGACGATACTTCTCGCTCTGCGTCCAATACGTTGTCACCAAGGAAACCGTCAACAACATCAGTAGCGCCACCTGCAACGCCATCAGGAATGACCGTTTCCAGTGATTATACACTTCGGTAAGCCCTAGGTAAAACATGCTCATTTCCTCCCCGTATCTATCCCTCTCGTAGGATCTCCTTCGGCTGCTTCTTCGTCACGCCACAGATCATCACCGTCACAACCACAAGCACCACAGCTGCATACACACCTACCAACCGGAATGCCGTCTCTCCTTTGTAAATGGCGGAGAACCAAGGAAAGCTCTTCTCCATACACGGTTTGATCACGTACCAAAATACCAACATACCACTTATCGTCGTGCACACGAAGAGCAAAAGCATCTCTCCGATGTATACCCCCGCCGCTCTCCATCCGGTACAGCCGCAGATTTCGTATACCGCCGTCATCACCTTCCGCTTCTCCAGCAGATAACGGTACAACAGACACACCGTAAAGGATGCTAGTAAGGCAATCAATACCGAATTAATAATCATCGTATGCATAGTTGCCTTCTCATCGATATCAAGGCTACATTCATCCTCATACTCAGGAATCGGACCAAAGACCTCCACCATACGGGAGTAGATTTCAGAGTATTCTGTGTGAGTGAGGGGACGAGTAAACATTAATGATAGAACTTCCATCCCCATTCCCTCAATTAACGACTCAAATGGCACCTGCACAAATGTAGGAAGCCCCGGCCCTTCTTGCAATTCCGGTTCGTACGCAATTATTTCATAGACCACGCCGGCTAGAACCAACTCATTTTGTACCAATCTGTGCATGTCATCATCAATGATGCATTGTTTTTCTCCTACATTTATCGCAACATCATCAAACCACTTTCCCACAACGCGTTTCATTTGAGTTGATGCAGTATCTGTCGATGAATACTTTTCTCCC
Source organism: Lachnospiraceae bacterium (assembly GCA_045546575.1). Taxonomy (GTDB): domain Bacteria; phylum Bacillota; class Clostridia; order Lachnospirales; family Lachnospiraceae; genus ISDg. Next base: position 35,010 of record JAZQDC010000006.1, read on the forward strand.
TTTATTCCAAAATTGCTTGTGACCCGGATTTTTTTAATGTTTCCCTCCTCATCTTTTCCGTCTAACCCTACCAAATAATCTTCTCCACAAGAAATATCACAAGGTGCCCAAACCTGCGTATACCCCGCCTTAAACACATCTTCGTACTCTTCCAAAATTTCCGGAAATGCGTTTATTGCCTGTATCGTAGCCTTTAATTGAACGTCCTCTCCCGAAAACAATATTCGTATCTCATGAAAATCCCGTTCTGCCGCCTTCAAGTTATATTGATTATTCAACGCGATTCCATACGACAATAATATTCCCACAATCGCCGCCAGCTGTGTCAAAATCAGAAGCACAAACAACGTTGTATGTTGTCTAGCAAATAACCAAGTGTTTTTTAATAGCATCCTTTTCTCCTATTGTTCAAAGGGGCGCTTGCCCCTCTGAACACAATTAAACTTTATTTATGGTGCAATCTGCATTTGATAAACCTCAACCGATAAATCCTCCGCCAAAGACGAAGAATTTGCATAATCAGGATTTGACACTCCATATCTGGCGCCGACATGTTTATATTTATAAAACGGATTACTAGGATTCCGAGGAATAACCACACCCGACACATAATCGTTAATATCGATGTATTGACAATTGTATTCTGAATTCACCACTTCATTGTAATAGTACTCATATACAGCCCCCGAAATAACCGTTTTATATCCTGACCGATTGTATGGAAGCGTCCCTGCCTGTATAGTGCTTCCCGATGCCACCACTTCCAACGTATCACTCTCAATCTCTTCTGTATATGATTTATTGTACGAGAGATAAATTACCCTATCTGCTGCCACCGCAGATGCCATAGTTCCCACCAGCAACACCAATGCCACAACAAAAAATACATTACGCCTACTCATAAAAGATACCTCGTACCCTTCCTCCGACATTCTGTCGGGCAATCACCGGATATAAGAAACGATGTTGTATGCCCTTCTTCTCTTCCATAGCGATTCACGCCGTATTGCAATCATTCCTGCACTTTTCTCCATGAGGTACACTCACTCCCGCATCCTACGTCCGTCTTACCTAACTTCGTTTTTCAAACAGAATGTAACAGATTATGCCCCAAGGCGCAATTCTCTTGGCACAAACAGCAGAATAGTGTCACAACCGGCACATATCGTTTGTATTCACAGTAGTATTTCTCACATTTCTCAAAGCCAAGGTTTATCCATTCCGTATAGCAGTAATCTTCTTCGTACATCTTTTGCTCGATAACGACTAAGCGGTAGCACGTCGGGCACCCCTTCCACTTCAACACCCTTCTTCCCTATATAGTTCACATATGCTAAGTTTACCAGATAAGACTTGTGTGTCCGTACAAATCCACAGTCCTGCAGTTTCTTCTCCAACTTGTGAAATGCAAACCGCAGATGTTGTTCTCCCTGCCTTGTATGTACAATCACTTTATGACCATATACTTCACAAAACCAAATATCTCGAATTCGAAATACATACACTTCATTCTCACAGTCAATTATCACTTTCTCATGCATCTCCGCATATGCCCGAAGCATATCCGTAATTGTCCTCGGTAGTTCTTTATCCAGATAGGCTCTACGCAAGAAGCGAAACGGAAAGTATACCTGACTACTAAACACGTATCGCTCATAATATGATACAAATATAATAAACTGTTCCTGCGTGACTTCTCTCAACTTACAAGCAACAGTCTCTCCATCCATCTCCGGCATTAATATATCTAAGAAGACCACATCAAACATCTGATTCTCGTTGTCACGCAACAAATCCTCTCCACACACATACTGGTGAATCTCTGCATCTACGTCACGTGCGTCCAGCTCCTTCTCAACCTTCTGTCGTAACATATCACTCAGAATACACTCATCATCGCATATCGCAATCCGCATCCCCATACACAACCTTTCATATGTACATCGATATATACATTCTACACGAATATTGTCGAAAATTCCAGTATTATTTTACATTTCGTTTTAACTTTTTACGCACCGGATAGTAACTCAAATAGGTGCATCGATGCTCGCATCGACGAAATACCACATACACAGCAAAAGCGTTACTACACACCTTCTAAAAATGTATAGCAACGCTTCTCTAATTCAACCTATTCTATTCTTGCGATTCTTACAACTGAATCTCCGTAATCACCGGTGCCTCTTCCTTCTCACCGAACAGAGCCTCGAACTCTTCCTTCGTGATACGTTCCTTCTGCAAGAGCAGTTCCGCACAAGAATCCAAGACGCCGCGATTTTCGGCAATCAGGCGCTTTGCCTCCGCATAGCAACTGTCGATAATCTTGCGAACCTCTTCGTCGATGGAATTAGCCACACTCTCGCTATAGCTACGGGTGTGTGCCAAATCACGTCCAATGAACACCTCATCCTCGTCGGTATCGTAATTGACGGTACCGAGCACCTCGGAGAACCCGTACTTCGTCACCATGGCACGTGCCGTCTGGGTCGCCACCTTGATATCCTGACTTGCTCCGGTGGTAATATCGTCAAAGACCAATTCTTCCGCAACACGACCGCCCAGACTGACGATGATATCTTGGGTCATCTTACCCTTGGTATTAAACATCTCATCCTTCTCAGGCAACGGCATGGTATAACCGGCCGCTCCACTTCCCGTAGGAATGATAGACACCGTGTACACCGGTCCCACATCGGGAAGCACGTGGAACAGAATCGCGTGACCCGCCTCATGGTACGCCGTAATCTTGCGCTCTTTCTCGGAAATGATACGGCTCTTCTTCTCCGTACCGATTCCCACGCGAATCAAGGATCGCTTAATATCCTCGGCATTGACAAATGCACGATCTTCCTTGGCGGCATTGATTGCCGACTCATTTAACAAATTCTCGAGGTCTGCTCCCGTAAAGCCTGCCGTAGACTGAGCAATCTGCTCAAGATCCACATCCTCCGCCAGTGGCTTATTCTTCGCGTGGACCTTCAATATCTCCAGACGTCCTCGCACATCCGGTCTGCCGATCAGCACCTTACGGTCGAATCGACCGGGACGCATAATGGCCGGATCCAGAATATCCACACGGTTCGTAGCTGCCAGAACGATAATACCCTCATTTACCCCGAAACCATCCATCTCTACGAGCATCTGGTTCAAGGTCTGTTCACGCTCATCGTGTCCGCCACCCATACCGGTACCACGGCGACGTGCCACAGCATCAATCTCGTCGATAAATACGATACAGGGTGCATTCTTCTTCGCCGTTGCGAACAAATCACGAACACGGGAAGCTCCCACACCTACGAACATCTCTACGAAGTCCGAACCGGAGATGGAGAAGAACGGTACTCCCGCTTCTCCTGCCACCGCTTTGGCCAACAAGGTCTTACCGGTACCCGGAGGACCCTCCATAAGAATACCCTTGGGGATACGTGCTCCCACGCGGATGAATCGCTTGGGGTTACTCAGGAAGTCCACGACCTCCTGCATCTCTTCTTTCTCTTCATGAAGTCCGGCAACGTCCTTGAAGGTAATCTGCTGGTCGTCTGGCATGGACATCTGTGCACGACTCTTTCCGAAATTCATCACCTGAGAATTGCCGCCACCCATGGAGCGGTTCAAGGCACTGAACAGAAGCATAAATGCCAACAATGCTACCACATACGGAAATACATATCGCCAGAACCAACCCGGCTTATCAATATCATGTACCTCGTACTCCACTCCCGCTTCTTCTGCCTCAGCCACAATCACATTGATGTCCGGCGCATAGAAGCGAGCAGTCTCTTCATTTCGGAAAGTAACATACACCTCACCGGTGGGTACCTCCTCATTCTGTACAATCTCTACAAGGGCCACTTCCCCCTTCTCCAAGCTCACAAGAAAATCGGCGTGATTGTACTTCTCTCCCCGATTCTGCGAGCCGGAATACACCATGGCCGCGATAAATATGGCGAGTATAATAAAATAGAATACTACGCCGCGAAACGATTTCTTCAACGCAACTTCTCCTTACACTAACTCAATCATACCGATGTACGGCAACGCACGATAACGCTGCGCGTAATCCAAGCCGAATCCCACAACGAACTCGTCGGGAATCTGGAATCCGGTGTAGTCCACAGGCACTTCCACCACACGTCTGGACGGCTTATCCAAAAGGGTACACAACGCAAGACTCTCCGGCTGACGACTCTTCAACATCTCCATAAGGAAGGACAGAGTTCTTCCGGAATCGATGATGTCTTCAATAACAATAACATGTTCACCGCGAATACTGTCATCCAAATCCTTCACAATCTTCACACGTCCGCTACTGGTAGTCTCGTTACCATAACTGGACACGGACATAAAGTCTAACTTAATGGGCAAATCAATTCTCTTGGCCAGTTCCGTGGTAAAGAAGATACTGCCCTTGAGAATACAGATCAGCTTAATTTCCTTTCCTTCGTAATCCTTAGTGATCTGTGCCGCAAGCTCTGCCACCCTTGCCAATACATCCTCTTCCGAAATCATTACACTGAGCTTCTCCAAACCTGTTACCTCCCTTGTATCTTAGAGTGTACCTAACACCTCAGGTTCTGTCCCGTGGCCTGTATTGTCACTCCATCTCATCTGTAATATATTCTTGGTATCCTGCGAAACCCGATAAGCCTCACTGCCACGATGCCCCGGAATCCACAAAATCTCAGAATCGCAAGTCACAAACTCCATAGTATCCCGCCGCTCCTTAGGAATCTTCATATTCACCAAGGTATCCTGCAACAACTGTCGCTGTCCGGCAGGGGAAATCACCAAATAGTCTCCGCTTCTACGATACCGTACCGAAATACTCCCTACTATTTTATCATAGTCCAGCCATTTCGTACACTTATTTTTTGGTATTGTTATAGTTTTTTTATTCTCCAACAGTGAAAATTCCAGCAAACTGCCGTCAAATAAGGACATTTTCACGGGAAAATCCCGAATTTCGCGAACTCGTTCTTCACAGACCGCCATCCCCCAGGCATCCTTCTTGCAAAAAATATGCGTATATCCCCTTATGAAAGTTAATCCGTATGGCAGACGAATCTCCTTCGACACATCCCCTTGTAACAACTCCTCAAGGGCAGAAATGTGCTGATCGGTAATGTCTTTGGCTGTTCCTGCCTGTGTCTTCACATAATACTGAATCACTTCTCTACGCACGGCCTTGGTCAATCGAAGTGTATTCTTTATGTCAAGTCCCTCGGGGCTGATACACTGCGGAATTGCCGTGGCCAAATGTCTGTCCAGAAGCTCCACCAACGGTTCCAGTCGCTCCGCCAAGGCCGCAATGTGCTCTTCCGCCCGAGCATTTACTTGTGAAAATGACGGCAGCACCACATTTCGCAGATAATTTCTCTGATACTGATTATCCTCATTGGTAGAATCGGTGCAATAGGACACACCCTGCTCCCGCAGATAGTCCTCAATCTCCTGACGATTCACACACAACAACGGTCGAATCAACCGCAGCCGCGGATTGGAAAATGGTGTGCTCTTCGCCGGAATACCAAGCAGTCCGCGTACTCCGGTTCCTCGAAGAAGACGAAACAACATAGTTTCTACCAAATCATCTCGATGATGAGCCACACAGACTGCGTGCGCACCGATCTCCATAGCCACCTTCTCAAACAATTCATAGCGTGCCTTTCGTCCCGCCTCTTCAAGACTCATATGCTGCTCAGCAGCCAAGGCCGGCACATCCGCATACTGTACACTCAGAGGAATCTCCCATTCGTGGCACAGTTCCCTCACAAATCGGAGATCCGCATCGGCCTCCGCACCTCGTATGCCATGATGCACATGAACGGCATGCAGAAGCATTACCTGCTCCTTCCGAAGTTCCCGCAGCAGTAAAAGCAAGCACACGGAGTCCGCCCCGCCGGATACTCCGACGAGAATACGCTCTCCCTGTGCCAGCAAATGCTTGTCCTCTATGAAATTCCGAACTCGTTTCTTCATATCTGCCTTTCGTATCTCTCCCTCGGTTCGTCACTCCACTTCCAGTCTCGCCACCAAAACCGTCATGTCGTCCTTGGGTTCGTAATTATTTTGCTTAAGCGCCAACAGAAGCAAAGCTCCTGCCATGTCCTGCGGCGTTCCCGCTTTCATCTCGCGAATCACCTGACGCAAACCGTTCTCTCCTTCTTCCGGAAAACAGTCCATCACGCCATCACTCATAATAATAATACTCTCTCCATGGTAAAGCTTCTTCTCCGTAACCACCGGACGAATCTCCGGCAACATTCCTACCGGAAGCCCCGAATCCTCTACCACTTCCACAAAATCATCCCTCTTGATATATGCGGTAGCCGCGCCGGACTTTACGAAGGTAGCTACCCCTCGAAACAAATCCAACAAACACATATCCACCGTGGCATACGCCCGCTCCTCCTGCAAGAGCAGAAGCACGGAATTCAACAAAGAAATCATAGTATTCTTGCGAAATCCCGATTGTAGCATAAGCTCCAAAAGTTCTATTACAAATGCACTGCCATAACAGGCATTCTCTCCCGTTCCCATTCCGTCAGAGATGGCCAGTGCCGCCTCCCCGAAACAAGGCTTCACAATGACATAATTATCCCCCGATGGTTCTCCGGTATGCTTCGCCGCACGCACCGCCCCGGTAATCAGTCGGTATGGCTCTTTCTGATGAAATACAAAATAACCGTACTCTTGCCCGATTATTCTCTGGCAATTCTCACCCGGCACGTATACCTCAGCCAGCATCTCCGACAAGATATGCCCTACTTCGTCCGCCAGACGATTGGGTCCCTTCTGTACTCTGGCAACCAGATGAATCTCTCTACGCATCTCTTGCACCGGCACGAAAATGATCTGCCGCAACCGAATGCCTTCCTTCGCCAAACGCTCCTTAATACGGTCTCTGGACTCCCTAGACCCTGCCAGCCCGTCTGCAAAGCCTTCCGAAAGCTCGGAAAGCATGTCCGCCAATTCCTGATACTGCATGGAGAGCATCCTTCTGCTCTCTCGCAGCAACAACTCCCACCGTCCGGTCTCGCCCTCCAAGTTGCAACCGGCACGATAGCCTCTTGCAATGGTCTCCATCACCTCGGACAATCGCTTCATACGGTATCCCGCAATTCCATAGCCCCACTCTCGGCTAACCTGTCCAATCTGTTCCGCTTCACTGATCTGTCCCATCTTGCGCCCCCTGCCTGAATTCCTATCCTTTGGTACTCCAAGTATAGCAAATTAGAATGGCAGACTTTGTCAAATCGGATGCGCATTTTCATAAAATATATCGACAAGGACTTCTCTATTCCGCTACGCCTTCCGGTCGGAAGATAATCTCGTCCTTATATACCAATCCCAGCACCTTACGTGCAACCTCCTCGATGTAGCTCTTGGTCTGCACGTAAGCCTTATAATCTTCTATGGTCTCCGCTCTCTCCTGTTCCTCCTGTACCAGGCGTTCCAAGCGCTTCTTCTCCGCCAGCTTCTCTGCCAGCTCCGCTTCTTCCCCCTTGCGAAGATAAACCAATGTGACGCTGACAAGCGCTACTACTATAAGCAGTATTACAAATGTCAGCAGTCGCTTATTTTTCCTGATGACCGGAGTCAACCGTCCCTTACTCATATGTTATCTCTCGCCTCACTTATCGAAAACTTCCTCTGTACTGTTCATTTTACGATGATATCGTCTTTTTTGCAATCTCTTTTCACCGCATTTTACGATACTGCGGATCATCGCCGCCCCCAGTACCAACCCACAGGCTGCGTAATAACGAATCACACCGTTTCCCAAGCGGTAAATGGTAGTATACGCCACGAATGCCGCCACCACAAAGAACAGAACATCCGTAACTCCACTCCACCGTTTTCCCATGGAAATCAAATGACGAAACAGGCATAGCAAGCAATATGCCACTGCCAGCACCGCCCCGGTGAGAGCCGTCCCCACAAATAAGAGCATTTCCGCACGAAGCAAAGGTGTTGCCATACTTACCTCCCGGTTCGTACTTCTAACCGAACAGTCGCCGGATGGTGGAACCCTTAGAGGCACTTCGACTTACCTTGGCCGAATACAGGAGACCGTCAATCTCTCCTTCCACCAAAGCAATGCCCTTCTCCAGTACCAAGCTCTTAACCTGAAGATTCTGCCCCCGAACCAATAACGTTCCCATCTCCGTCACCAATACAATCTCATGCTCGTCAAATGCCCGCACATCCTCTACACCGCTGAATTCCGCAGATTTTCTGTCCAGCAATGTCAGGCTGTGATGTCCAGTCTGTTGCTCTGCCATAGCTACTCCCCGCCCATCCGAAGCCTCGGACCGGTGTACCGTTCTTGGGGCATCTTATGCACAAATGAACGAAAATATACCACTACAAGTAACGAAACATCTCCTTGGCTTCGTCCTTCTTAGTGGTCTCCAAAATGGCGGTAATCTCTGCTTTCACGGCCTTATTGCCGAAGCTGATCTCCAACACATCACCGACCTTCACTTCAGCAGAGGCCTTTGCTACCTTACCGTTAATGGTCACACGCCCTGCGTCGCAAGCTTCATTTGCAATGGTTCTGCGCTTGATTAGTCGGGAAACCTTTAGATATTTGTCCAATCTCATAATTCATCCTCCTCATACGGAAAAAGGCTGATCGGAAAACCGACCAGCCTACTCTTTCACAATATTGATTAAGCGTTAACCGCATCCTTCAAGGACTTGCCTGCCTTGAACTTGGGCTGCTTGGAAGCAGCAATCGTAATGTTCTCATTGGTAAGCGGGTTGCGACCAACTCTCTCGCCTCTCTCAGTTACCTCGAAGGTACCGAAACCAACAAGGGCAATCTTCTCACCGGCAACCAACTGCTCGGTAACAACATCAACGAAAGCGTCAACCATGTTCTTAGCGTCTTCCTTCTTAACATTAGCCTTTGCTGCGATTGCAGCAACCAATTCTGTCTTATTCATAATCATTCCTCCTAAAATAGTGTAGGGTAGTTTATAAGTAAACTACGCGCCTGTCGTAACTCTCACAGGCAAACGCATAACTCTCACACCTTTAGTTATAAACGGAATCCCTAATAAAGTCAAGCAAAAAAGCACACTTTCCTTGAAAACTTCCGTTTTTTTCACTACTCCAAGCGTTTTCCGAGGAATGCCGCGGCCGCCATAGCCACTTTTCGTTCCGTTTCGCCAAAACTCGCGGTTTCTTCCTTGCTTACAACGGCCACCGTACCGATGGCATCTCCTTCACTAATAATGGTTACAATGGCCTCCACCATTACTTCCTCTCCTTCCACAATCAACGGAACGTACTCCGCATCCTGTCGTTTTGCCATCACATTTCCACGCTCCTGCATTACCTGAAGAAGTGCACCGGAAATGCTTTTCCCAAGCCACTCCTTCTTTGGCAAACCATGCACCGCCACAACCTGTTCGCGATCGGTAATTACCACAGATGCATTCAGTGTCTGTCCAATGGCCTCCGCACATCCTACGGCGAACTCCGCGATTTCACCGATTTGAGAATATTTCTTGAGTATAATCTCCCCTTCCCGATTCGTAAAAATTTCAATAGGGTCGCCCTCATGAATCCGAAGAGAACGACGAAGCTCCTTCGGCACAACCACACGTCCCAAATCGTCAATACGACGTACAATACCTGTTGCCTTCATATAAAATCCTCCGTTTACATTAACAACTTCCGTGAGTAGTATTTGTAAACCGAGAGATTTCATACCAAAATATTATTATATCATGTTTACCTCATTGACATTTGAACGGAATCCTTCTATAATCCTTGGAAATGTGCAACTTCCGGAGGGCACAATATGACCATTCAATTGTCGGATCATTTTACATACAAGAAACTGTTACGCTTCACGCTACCGTCCATCGTCATGATGATATTTACTTCAATCTATGGCGTAATCGATGGTTTTTTTGTGTCTAATTTCGTTGGCAAGACTCCTTTTGCTGCAGTCAATTTCATCATGCCGTTTTTGATAATTCTCGGTGCCGTGGGTTTTATGTTCGGTACCGGCGGTAGTGCATTGATTGCCAAGACTTTAGGAGAGGGGCGGCAAGAAAAGGCACGGCGCCTGTTCTCCTTGTTCGTATACATTTCCGCAGTCTGCGGTATTGTCATTGCCATATTGGGCTTGAAGATTGCGTAACCTACGGTCACATTATCCTAGTGGCATTGCCGGCGTACATGCTTCAATTTGAATTCCAAAGTTTCTTTGTCACTGCGGAAAAGCCTCAACTTGGGCTCTTTGTTACCATCGCCGTCGGTGTTACCAACATTGTCTTAGATGCTCTGTTTATTGCGGTATTTCAGGTTGCTGCCGTGCTCCTACTCCCTCTATTGTGGGGCATCGACGGTATCCGGATCTCCATCGTAGTGGCGGAATTAATGGCGACCGTTGTAACCGCATTGTTTCTCATAAGCATGCGAAAGCGGTATCACTACTAGACATAACACTTTACGAACAACACAAAGCGGCGGGGTATCTCGGTACCTCGCCGCAATATATTTTAGAAAGTAACTAAGTTTCTTCGAAGTATGTCTCTTACTCTTCTCCCGCTTCCCTGCGTCCGAACAGCATACTTGACAGCATGTAAGAACCGGTGTATGCCGCCATCGCCACAACAGGGGAAATAATCTGTATCGTGTGCATCAAGTTCGGATGACGCTCCGTCCATTTTGCGAATTTCTCTAAGGAGAACCAATCGAAGACGCTGAGATCACCCACCAGAAGGTAACCTACCGCTGCAAGAAAAAGTGTAACCACCAAGCCCGCCTTTATAGCATTTCCCTTCTGAGTTCCAAAACGCAAGTATAGCGGAAGCTCAATGGCGGAGATAAGGACAAATGCGCTGAGGGTCGGCAGGATGCATTTGCGAATCTGTCGCATATTATTCAAGGTGCTATCCGTTTCTAAGCAGTGTAATCCGAGAGGCACAAGTACCAACGCCGTCAAGGCCACCAGAAGATATGCCGCCAACAGAAAAATGTACTTCGATGCCACATACTCCTTCTTGGATACCGGAAGGCAGAGCAGATAATCCCGTTGTTTCCGTCCTTCGTCCGAGGCAATCAGCTGACCGCCCAAGGAGTAGAGCACGTAACCTGCTCCCAATACCAGAAAGAGTGCTATCATAATCGGAATGAGCACTTCAATCTCCGGTGCTCCCGAATTCGTAAGGCACAACGCCGCGATTCCACAGGTTCCCAGCACGAGTACCATAAACAGCGCCTTCGCGTGGGTCTGGGCGTAATCCTTCCATAACAAACCGATCATTGTACCGCCCCCTTTCTACGACTTACCGAGAGGTATGCCACGCCAAAGCTGAGCGCAAGCACCGCAAGCGTAATCAATATCATAACCCAACCCTTTTCGGTAATAAAAGTCTCGAATTTTCCGAAGGTGGACATCAGTACCGCCTCTGCCTCCGAATCCTCCACTCCGCTCAACACGGAGTTCATCACAAAAGGCATGACACACAACGCCAGAAGAAGCGGTGTTGCCATCATAAGATCCGCACGACGTGTCCCGAATACGTAGAGCAACGCCATAACAAATGCAGTATACATAACAAGCACCGACGCCGCACACAATACCACCGATGCCAGTTCCCCGAAACCAATGGACTTCGATGCCCCCGCAACCAAAGCAGCCGCAATCAAAGAGCCTCCGAGACTCACTGCCGCAAATGCCACGCAAGTCAAGTACCGACTTCCTACCATCTGTAGCGGAGACACCGGCAAGCTGAACTGCAACTTTCCGAAGTCCGCCTTATAATCCGCTTTGAAGCAGTCCATGATATTTGCCACAAAGGCCATAGGAAAGCACAACATAGCCCAGATGGCACTGTCGAACATCCCTAGCATCATTTCCTCGCTGGCCGTATCCTCGAATCCCTCTGCACGCATGCTTTCAATAGCAGTTGCCAGATTGCCGTCCTGCATACTGTATGCAAATAAAACCGCCACAAAGATTGTACCCAATGTCACTGCCACAAAGAAGCGCAGGCTCTTTCGCAGACAGTACATATCCTTTACAAACAGTCCGAACATCCCTCTGCCCTCCTACTGTGCATTTGCACGGTTTACGTAGAAGATCATAATGTCCTCCAGCGTGGTGGACTCCATCACAAGGTGGGGATAACGCTTGCGGACCTCTTCTCCGTCGTTAGTCAACACTTCCACACAGAACGCAGACGGTCTCTGCGACACAAATGCATCCCCTACAAGCTGCGCAGCCTCTTCCTTGCCACATTTGATCAGCGCGTGCTTCTCAAGAATCTCGTCCTTATTGCCGGAAAGCACAATACGTCCCTTGTCGATAAAGATTACTTCATCCGCCAGACGTTCCAAGTCTCCGGTAATATGGGAGGACAGCAAAATCGTATGATTCTCCTCCATAACATACTCTTGGAATATCTGCAAAATCTCATTGCGCACAATGGGGTCCAAGCCACTGGTAGGCTCGTCCATAACCAACAGTTCCGCTTCGTGAGACAAAGCCACCGCAATCTGCAACTTCATACGCATACCGCGGGAAAATGCACCGCAACGCTTCTTTTTGGGCAGAGAAAAGCGCTTCAAATACTCAAAAAATACTTCCTCACGCCAGTTCTTATACACATTCTTCATAATGGTATTCAACTGATTGGGTGTTAGAAAATCATGAAAGCCCATCTCGTCGAAGACAATACCGATCTTCTCCTTCAGCTCCGCACCGTTCTTCGTCATATCCTGCCCGAATACTCGAATCTCACCGCCATCGCGCTTAATGATGTCCATAATAGCGCGAATGGTAGTACTCTTGCCGGCACCGTTCTGACCGATAAATCCACAGATACAGCCACGCGGCACCTTAAAACTCACATTCTTCAGTCCGAAGTCTTCATATCTCTTCGAGACATTTTCCAGCTCCAAAACGTAATCCATCTAGTTCTCCCTTTCTTCGTACAATACTTTCAAAAGTTCCTCCATCTCCTCGTAGGAAATGCCCGCCGCTGTGGCTTTCTCAATGGCTTGCTCAAAGAGACCCTCAATTTCGAAAATGACGTTCTCCTTCACTACCGTATGGTTAATTCCCTTAACAAAGCTACCCTTACCGGTGAAAGATTCAATAAATCCTTCCCGTTCCAGCTCCTCATACGCACGCTTCGTGGTAATAATGCTGATACGCAGCTCCTTAGCAAGCAGTCGCATTGACGGAAGAGCGTCCCCCTCCTTCAATTCGCCACGCAAAATCTGAAGCTTAATCTGCTCCTGAATCTGCTCATAAATCGGTCGGTCGGAATTGTTCGTAACAATGATGTTCATTTTCCTTACCTTCCTGTATCGTTATTGCAATATCGTATATATATAATATACACAATTATATATGCATGTCAATAGCATATTCAAAAAAAATCGCGAGAACATTCCCTGCTCTCGCGATTTTCTTATTATTTATTGTTTCCAAACGATAAATCCGTAGCTTTCAAGAATCTGAAAGTACTTTGCCAGACGTTCATAGAGTGGGTGTGCTTTCTCACCGAAATGCTCATCCACCAAGGTTCCCAGCCGGATAATATCTTGCACACCGTCCAATTTCGGCCAAAGGAAGCTTCCCATCTCGTCCAAGTGTATATATGACACCTTAGGCTTACGAAATAACTTCTGAGCGATTCGATTCATTACACCTTTATTCTCAACACTCAGCGTTACCAAACCGTTCTCTTCCGTAGACCATTCCACATGCGTCGCCCGCATCGGAATCCTCTTAAGGTAATTCTCCGAAATCACTTCTTTCTTCATAGCCTAGTTCGCCTTCTTACGCTTCTTCCAAAGAGAGAACTTAAGAAGCGACAGAACTACAAGTGCAAATACCACCAGACCCGCAATGCTTCCGCCTACGGTTCCAAGATTCAACGTCTTGGAAAGATCCAGTGCGGAATCCAATCCGAATACGGCCAATACCGCCAAGAGAATACCTACAAGACCTTCACCTGCAATCATACCGGAACAGAAGAGAATACCGTCGCTGACAATAGCTTTCTTCTCTTCCTCTTCCTTCTTCATACGGTCAAATGCCAGACGAACAAGACCACCTACCATAATGCAGGCATTTAGCTGTACCGGAAGGTACACACCGATAGCAAAAGGAAGTACCGGAATGCCTACAATCTCAACCGCAATTGCGAGAAATGCGCCGGTAAACACAAGGCCCCAAGGAAGATTATTCTCCATTACACCCTCTACGATCATCTTCATAAGCGTAGCCTGAGGAGCCGCCAACTGGTCGGAGCCGAAGCCCCAAGCTTTGTCCAACAAGTAAAGAGTTCCACCAATCGCCAACGCTGCCGCAACAACGCCGATTACCTCACCAATCTGCTGCTTCTTCGGTGTAGAGCCAAGCAAATAACCGGTCTTCAAGTCCTGAGACGTATCACCGGAGATAGCTGCTACAATACAGATAATAGAACCGATGGCGATAGCACCCTGCATACCATGAGCACCTGCATCGCCGGTAAGTTTAAGGACCAACGTAGCAATCAACAATGTGGCAATGGCCATACCCGAAACCGGGTTGTTACTACTACCTACGAGACCTACCATACGGGAAGACACCGTAGCGAAGAAGAAACCGAAGATTACAACGATAATTGCACCTACGAGACTCACCGGAATTGCCGGTACAAGCCATACAAGCAAAGTCAGGATTGCGATACTGACCAACACAATCTTCATATTGATATCTTGAGAAGTACGTCCGGTATCTTTCACTCCGCCGGCACTCATACTCTTGATTGCATCACGGAACGTACGAATAATCAACGGCAAGGACTTTGCCAAACTGATAATACCACCGGCTGCCAAGGCACCTGCACCGATATAGCGAATGTAGTTACTCCAGATACCGCTTGCACCATCTGCCGCAAATATCGCTCCGATAGTCTCAGTTCCGGGATACAGCACCAACTGCTCGCCGAACATTACAATCAACGGAATCAATACAAGCCAGCTGACAACGCCACCGGCAAACATATAAGAGGAAATGCGAGGGCCACAGATATAACCTACACTCATTACCGCAGGATAAATCCGCGTTCCGATCTCACCCGCATATCCCTTCACACGGAAGGACACCTCTCCGGGAACTGCCTTCAAACCATCAATCACAAACTTAAATGCCGCCGCAAAGCCCATGCCCGCAAATACGGTGGATGCATTGGCACCGCCTTCTTCGCCTGCAAGAAGTACTTCGGCACATGCCGTTCCCTCCGGATACGGAAGTACACCGTGTTCCTTAACAATCAAAGCATTTCTCAAAGGCACCATAAAGAATACACCGAGCAAGCCGCCAAGCAGAGCAATCAATGTAATCTCCACAAGGCCGGGTTTGTCCATCTTTCCTTCGGCTGCCCACAAGAACAAAGCCGGGAGGGTAAAGATTGCACCTGCCGCCAGCGACTCACCGGCCGAACCGACAGTCTGTACAATATTGCTCTCCAAAATAGAATTCTTACGCATAATTACACGAATTACGCCCATGGCGATAACCGCCGCGGGAATCGACGCAGATACCGTCATACCTACGCAAAGACCCAGATACGCATTTGCCGCACCGAATATAATTGCCAGGGCTACACCCATAAGAATGGAAGTTACGGTAAGTTCCGGTGTGACTCTATCCGCAGGAATATACGGTTCGAATTGTTTCTGTTCATTCATAATCATCTCTCCTGTAAATGTTCATTGTTCTAATGATACCCGAAAATAAGCCTCAGCACAAGAGAAAAATGACTATTTTCAATAATTTCATTTGATTCTCACGGTTTCGATTTGGATTTGTGTGAGTTCATCCACATGTTTTTAACATTGCCCGCATAATTCAATTTGTCCGCAAGCAAGTTTTCCCCCGGCATTTCCCGAAGGCTGCGTACGAAAATCATCTGCCGACCCATGAATGATAACGGTTCTTCCCAGTATCTCCTTCAGTCCAAAACGGTTGGTTAGAAATGCACCGAAAGCGTAGCCTGCATTGGACAACAACGGCGGCAAATCCCCTGCATGATCGGGGTGATCCGTCTTCTCGGGATTATAATGGGTCCCCACCGCCCCCAAGGGATCTTGCACATCTCCTGTACAAGCACTGCCCTCGTGAATATGAAATGCCAAAAATGTTCCTTTCGGATATTCGGAGACTACAGGAAGATCATATATTTCTGCCACCACAAATACTCCCCTCCAAGTCTGATAAAATCCAACCACTCCGCGAATGTCCGGATACTCTTCGCTTCCCCAAATGACCGCCTTGGCATCCGGCGTTTCTCCCATAAGTCGTCCGTAGTAAGTAAAACCTCCATACTCCTGCATACACGACACCTCATTTTCCTTGTCTTCTACCATATGCCAAATGCCACAACAGCGTGAAGGAATTCCCGTGCATCGGAGAATTTTCTGTATCAATTCCATTCTAACTACACAAAAACTCCGACAGAGAACACTTCTGTCCTCCACCGGAGTTATCATTGTCTGTTATATTGCCGTAGTTTATCGAACGGTCTCCACTGCTGCACGCTCCATAGCAAGTCCTGCCTTGTAGCGCTCCATAAATGCATCGAAGCCAGCTACGTCCTCTGCCTTCGGAAGCATCTCTTCGCCGGTCTCGCCGCAGAATACGCGATTATTCAGGTAGTCACCCAAGCTCTCACCGTTACCATTCACCGCATAGGCCGCCAGCACTGCGATACCCCAAGCACCGCCTTCGCCCGCCGTCTCCATTACGGATACCGGTGCGTTCATAGCTGCTGCCATGATGCTCTGACCAACGCCCTTGGTCTTGAAGAGACCACCGTGACCGTACATACGATCCACCGGAACATGTTCCTCCTTAAGAAGAATATCGAGACCCACCTTCAAAGTTGCAAGTGCGCTGTAAATGTGGGTACGCATAAAGTTGCCAAGCGTAAAGTTCGCCGTTACTTCTCTTACAAACAACGGACGTCCCTCTGCGAAGCCCGTTACCGGCTCACCGGAGAAATAATTATAAGACATAAGTCCACCACAATCTGCGTCACCCTTCAGCGCTTCTTCAAACAGAGTGGTGTACAGACGATTCATATCCACATCCACACCGAAGCTCTTAGCAAAATCTCCGAAGAGACCAACCCAAGCATTAATATCGGAAGTACAGTTGTTGCAGTGTACCATTGCCACGGGATGACCATCCGGCGTCGTTACCATATCGATCTCCTCGTGAACACGCTCCGGTTCCTTGTCCATAACAATCATAGCAAAGATCGAAGTTCCTGCGGACACATTACCGGTGCGCACTTCTACACTGTTGGTGGCGGTCATACCGGTTCCCGCATCGCCCTCGGGAGGACACATGGGAACGCCTGCCTGCAAAGTTCCGCTTACGTCCAAAAGCTTCGCACCCTCTGCCGTCAACACACCTGCCGGTGCACCTGCGGAGATGGACTTCGGCAAAATATCGGAGAGTTTCCAAGCAAATGCCTTGTCAGCCACCATCTCATCAAAGGTTGCAATCATCGCCTTATTGTAATCGCCGGTAGCAGAGTCAATGGGGAACATACCGGATGCGTCACCGACACCCAGTACCTTCTCTCCCGTCAGTTTCCAATGTACATAGCCCGCAAGGGTCGTAAAGAAGGTAACCTCCGAAACGTGAGGCTCCTGATTCAAGATTGCCTGATACAAGTGGGAAATGCTCCAACGCTGAGGAATGTTAAAGTTAAATGCCTCCGTCAACTTCGCAGCCGCCTCCTCGGTAATGGTATTTCTCCATGTACGGAAGGGTACCAACAGATTATCGTCCTTGTCAAATGCAAGATAACCGTGCATCATTGCAGAGATGCCAAGAGCACCGATCTTCGTCAAAACCACGCCGTACTTATTCTGTACGTCCTTCACCAAATCGCTGTAGCAACTCTGCAAGCCACCCCAAATATCCTCCAAAGTATACGTCCAGATACCATCTTCCAGACGGTTCTCCCACTGATGGCTACCGGTTGCCAACACCTGATGCTTGTCACCTACCAACACAGCCTTAATTCTTGTAGAACCGAATTCGATTCCCAGGGCGGTCTTGCCCTCCAAAATCATCTGCTTCTCCATAACATAAACCTCCTAATTATATTCGCCGATAAAAAAGCTCTCGCCACGTTCGCCAAATGATTCGGCGATCAGACCACATGTCCGAAAGCATTTTCTAAAATATTTTACGTCTTCGTATATTATACACCCAAATGCTCCGCATTGCAAGCAATTCTCTCGCCGAATATAAAACGGACGTCACCATCTTCGCAACGTCCGTTTTCACGTCTTATAAGTCCCGAGAAGGGGCATTTTTCGTTCTTACAATTCCAACTCCACCACCGCATAGGGGTCTGCACTATCACCCAGGACCACCACATGGCGTTTGTCCTCCATAGCAACGCTTACGGCAATTTCATTCCCCAGCACTGCGGACTTCTTGTACTCCACCCGCAGACGCTTGTACTCCGTCCGCGCCGGAAGCTCCGCCACCGCCATCCGCACATATTGCCCATTGTTCACATGGCAATTGGAATCCAAATGCCCTTCCCGAACCGCAACCGTTGCCACCGGTTCTGTTTCCTCGGGCATGTCAATACGTCTGCCCTTATACTCCATGGGCAATCTCTCTTTCAGTGGATAGAGGGCCGACAACCACTGCGGGACTCTGGTCATGGCACCGGTCTCTCGGTTCATCAATACCCAGGTGGAATCTCCGTAGGCCAACATCTCGCCGTCCTTGGTTCTCATATACAGGTTACGCAGTCCCGTACTCCCGCCGAAGCGATACGGAAATGTACCGATCACCACTTCCTCTCCGCACTCCGGATACCGAAATACATCAATCTGCCAAGCCGCCAGAAACCACACCAGCTTGTTCATCTCCTCCTGAGGTGCCCCACTCTGCAGATTATGTGCATTGTCAATGGCGGCATCTTGAAAGAAATCCACAATGGCAGGGAGGGTCAGATGCCCGCAACTACCGGTCTGACTGTATCGTATCTTCGTCTCAAATTCGTAATTCATCATCATTCTCCTAGGTATCACTCAAACTAATACATAGGATACCACCAACCGCCCCTATTTTCAAGGAAAACAGGGGCGGCCCATAGCATATTCTTATCGTAGTTATTTCTTCTTCCACACGTGTAAGTCACCTTCGTCGGTCTGGGTCACACACAGAATGTTCTTCATAGGTACCCCCTGGGTCTTATCCTCCCAGGCAAACAGCTGTTTCACTGTTCCGTCGGCGTATACGTACACATTCTTACTATCATACAAATACACATATCCGTCGCACGGCTCCGTTAGACTCCACGTAGATTCTTCGCGAACGTTATACTTTTTTCACATTTGCTCCTCTTGACATTCCCCTGCCGCCGCATTAGAATGTTGAACAGCAAACAGTTTGACGTACAACCATTTTTCGACCCGTTTTACGAAAATGTGATTGCCTCATGTTCATCTATCGAAAGGAGCCAGCATAGATCATGTCGGATACACATATCGGTGTAAAACTACGTGTTCTGAACAACACCCTATTTCGGCATATTCAGAATTCGGAGACACACAAGAAGATTGAATCCATTACCGGAACCAACAGTTATATTATCTGTTACTTATCGAAGAATCGCCATCGCGCCGTCTACCAGAAGGACTTAGAGGAAGCCTTCGGTATCACGCGTTCCACTGCCTCCAAGGTTATTACCCTTATGGAGAAGAAGGGACTGGTGACTCGCAGGGAGGTATCCCACGACGCCCGTCTGAAGCAGTTAGTGCTAACCCCTGCCGCAGAGGCTTTGGATCAAGAGATGCGCGCCGATGCGGAGCGAACCGAAGCCTTGCTTACCAAGGGATTCACCTCGGAAGAGCTGGATGCGCTCCGGAGCTATCTGGATCGCATGGCGCAAAATATCAAGTCAGGAAAGGACAGTGAATAATTATGATTAAGAAACTCGCTTCGCGAATCCGCGAGTACAAGAAGCCTGCCATACTTACACCCATTTTCGTTATGGCAGAGGTATTCATGGAGGTACTGATTCCTCTTGTTATGGCGGATCTGATTGACCACGGAATCGATGCAGGAAACCTTGGTGTCGTAAGTCGCGACGGCATTATTTTGATTGTTGCCGCCCTGTTCTCCATGTTTTTCGGCGTGGCAGCCGGCGTTACCGCTTCCAAGGCTTCTTCCGGCTTTGCCAAGAATCTGCGCCACGATATGTACTACAAAGTACAGGAGTACGCATTTTCCAACATCGACCGCTTCTCCACCGCCAGCTTGGTTACTCGTATGACTACCGACGTATCCAACGTGCAGATGGCATTTCAAATGATCATCCGAGTGGCTCTGCGGTCGCCCTTCATGACGGTTACCGCCCTAATTGTGGCATTTACCATTGACGCGAAGCTGGCGTTGATCTTCCTTGTGTGCGTACCGTTCCTGTTGTTCGGCCTCCTCTTCATCGCCAAGAAAGCTCACCCTACCTTTCAGCGGGTGTTCCGTACCTACGATAAGTTAAATAACGTGGTACAGGAGAATCTCTACGGCATTCGCGTGGTAAAAACCTTCCGCAGAGAAGATTTTGAAACAGAGAAATTCAACTCCGTCAGCGAGTCCATTTATAAAGACTTTACCAAAGCTGAGAAGCTGCTGGCATTTAACGCACCCATGATGCAGACCGCCATGTACACCTGTACCTTATTGGTGTGCTGGTTCGGTGCCAAGGCCGTCGTTGCTTGCGGCGGTGATGGTAAATTGGGGCTCTCCACCGGTGAATTGATGAGCTTGATTACATATGCAACGCAGATTCTTATGGGTCTTATGATGATTGCCATGATTTTCGTTATGTCCACCATGGCCCGCACTTCCGCACAGCGTATTATCGAAGTGCTAGACGAGGACAGCGACTTGAAGAATCCCGAGACTCCTATTACCGAAGTTCCCGATGGTTCCATCGTATTCAAGGATGTGACCTTCCGCTACAACGAATCCTCCGGTAAGCCCGTTCTTGACAACATCAACCTAACCATTGCATCCGGGGAGACCATCGGTATCATCGGCGGTACCGGTTCCTCCAAGTCAAGTCTTGTACAACTGATTCCGAGACTGTATGACGTGTCCTCCGGTGCGATTCTGGTGGGCGGTCACGACGTTCGAGCGTATGACCTGGATGTTCTCCGAAACTCCGTGTCCATGGTACTTCAGAAAAATGTCCTGTTCTCCGGTACCATTGCCGACAACCTGCGTTGGGGCAATCCGAATGCCACCGATGAGGAGATCAAGCATGCTTGTGAATTGGCATGCGCCGACGAGTTCGTAAGCAAAATGCCCGAAGGCTACAACTCCCACATTGAACAAGGTGGTACCAATGTATCCGGTGGTCAGAAGCAGCGTCTCTGTATCGCACGTGCTCTACTGAAGAACCCCCAGGTATTGATTCTCGACGACTCCACCAGTGCCGTGGATACCGCAACAGACGCCAAGATTCGCCATGCATTTGCCGAAGAGATTCCCGGAACCACCAAATTAATTATCGCTCAGCGAATCTCTTCCGTACAAGATGCGGATCACATAATCGTCATGGACGACGGCAAGATTTCCGCCTTCGGTACCCACGACGAATTGCTCGCAACCAGCCACATCTATCGCGAAGTATATGAATCTCAACAGAAGGGAGGCGAGGAAAATGCCTAGTCCCAGCGCATCAAGACCTATGCCCGGTCCCAAGGGTATGCCCACAGGCGGACGTCCCGGAATGCCTATTGAAAAAGGCACGCTCCCCC
The DNA here is from genome assembly GCA_045546575.1 of Lachnospiraceae bacterium. Lineage (GTDB taxonomy): Bacteria > Bacillota > Clostridia > Lachnospirales > Lachnospiraceae > ISDg. The sequence continues at coordinate 56,838 of JAZQDC010000006.1, forward strand.
GCCTACTCAGTTACATGAAGAAGTATCGCGTACAGTGCATCTTCGTGGTTGTCTGCATTCTCTTCAGTACATTGGCAGGCATCGCTTCCTCCTTGTTCGTGCAGCGTCTGATCGATGATTACATCGCTCCGCTACTCCTGGAGGACACTCCGGTGTACACCCAGCTCCTGAAAGCCATTCTCGGTATGGCGGCCATTTACGCGGTAGGTGTGCTGTCTACTCTGTTCTACAACCGCACCATGGCAATGATTGCTCAGGGTACGTTGAAGGAGATCCGCGACAAGATGTTCGCACATATGCAGACCCTTCCCGTGGGTTATTTCGATTCTCACACCCACGGCGATGTTATGAGCCACTATACCAACGATACCGACACCCTCCGCCAAATGCTGGCCCAGAGCTTGCCCCAGATGCTATCTTCGGTGATTTCCATTGTAGGCGTCTTCGTATCCATGCTGACCCTCAGTGTATGGCTGACGGTTATCGTAGTTGCATTTTGCTTTATTATCAAAGCTGTAGTAGGCAGAGTCACCGGTCGTAGCGGTAAGTACTTTATGCTCCAGCAGCAGTCCTTGGCAAATGTCAACGGTTATATTGAGGAAATGATGAACGGTCAGAAGGTAGTCCAGGTATTTTGCCATGAGGACGAAGCTTGTGAAGAGTTCGATAAGCGAAATGACCAGCTGTGTGCCAACATGACCAATGCTCATATCTATGCAAACATCATGGGGCCGCTAATGAACAATTTGGGCTATGTACTCTATGTAGTGCTGGCCGTGGTAGGTTCCGTCATGGCCATTGAAGGCATCACCAATCTAAGCCTAGGAGACGGATTCGGTTCCTTGACCCTTGGTATGATTGCTTCCTTCCTTATCCTGTCCCGTAACTTCGTGAACCCCATCGGTCAGGTGTCCCAACAGTTTAATGCCATCATCATGGCACTGGCAGGGGCTTCTCGTATCTTCAAGCTCATGGACGAACGGAGCGAAGTGGATGACGGTTACGTTACTCTTGTAAATGCCCGCTATGAATGTGGTGAGCTGGTGGAGGTTCCCGAGAAAACCGGCATTTACGCTTGGAAGCATCCTCACGGAGACGGTACCACCACCTATACGGAAATGAAGGGTGAGGTTCGCTTCTACGAGGTGGATTTTGCTTATGTAGAAGGCAAGACCGTACTGCATGACATTACCCTGTACGCCGAGCCCGGCCAGAAAGTTGCCTTTGTAGGTGCCACCGGTGCCGGCAAGACCACCATCACCAACCTAATCAACCGCTTCTACGATATTGCCGACGGCAAGATTCGCTATGACGGGATCAACATTAACAAGATTAAGAAAGCAGACCTTCGCCGCTCCTTGGGCGTGGTTCTGCAGGATGTCAACCTGTTCACCGGCACGGTAATGGAGAACATCCGTTACGGTCGTCTGGACGCCACCGACGAGGAATGTATTGCCGCAGCCAAATTAACCGGTGCGGACAGCTTCATTCAAATGCTTGCGGAAGGCTACAACACCATGCTGGAAGGCGACGGCAGCGGTCTCTCCCAAGGACAGCGCCAGCTCATCAGTATTGCCCGTGCCGCCGTGGCAGACCCGCCGGTTATGATTCTCGACGAGGCAACCTCCTCCATCGATACTCGTACCGAAGCCATTGTACAGCGAGGCATGGACGCTCTTATGAAAGGACGTACCGTATTTGTTATTGCACACCGCCTCTCCACCGTCAAGAACTCTGACGTCATCATGGTTTTGGAGCAAGGACGCATTATCGAGCGCGGTACCCACGACGATTTGATTGCCGAAAAGGGCAAATACTATCAATTGTATACGGGTGCATTTGAGTTGGAGTAATTGCATTCAATCCGCTGATTTTGAACCGAAGTCGGAGGCTGCTATTTCCCTTAGCAGTCTCCGTTTTTTTGGCTATACCGACAGACCCTCATCGATATATCCGCTGATAAACACCCATGAGGGATTCTTCTTGATAAAGTCTTCGTAGTAGCTGATCTAGTTGCCCAAAGAATTTAACTGCTCGTCCGACTCGGACGAAACACGGGCGTAATAGGTCACGCGCAGCGACACGTCATAAAGTTTTTGATTTTTGCAATGGGCTTCACAAAAAAGTCACGGGCGGCAAAATAAAATTCGCCGCCCGTAATACTTACCTTTGCTGCTCCATATATATTCATTTAAATTATGAACAGTGCATCGTTCCGAGTTGTACCACTCCTTGCACTTGTTCTCTATTATTTTATAGAACATACTGTTCCTCCAATAATAAATATTATTGTTTCTTACACGTATCTATAAATTACGCACCAAAATACTACTGTATATAAGCGCACGAACAAACCAATAAAAAAACGTAACAAAAAACAATTTGTGTTATCATTTTTTGTTTTATTTTCGTTCTCGTCGGTTGTTTCCCAGTTACAGCAAATCCTTCATTCTACGTGCAAGGTACAGCGGCATATTGGTGATATAGCCGTCCTTGCGGTAGCCGCGTTTGGAGAAGCGGACTGCGTGGTCGGGGAGGTGCTCATTGACGTATTTTTTGAACGTCGGTGCGGATTTATCCTCGCCGCCCTTGGCCTCCACGGGGATAACCTCCGTGCCGTTCTGCAGGACGAAATCGATCTCGCCGCTTCTGTCGGAATAGTAGTGAGGATCCACGTCAAACTGACCGATCATCTGCTGCAGGACATAGTTTTCCGTCAAAGGTCCCTTAAACTGATAGTCGGTCTTTAAGAGGATTGCACTATTGTCGATACCCGCCATATATTTCAGAAGTCCCGTATCAAAAACGAACAGCTTGAACTGATCCATCTTGCGGAAAGCGGAGAGCGGATGCTCCAATTTGGAAAGATTATATACGCGGTTCAGCATGCCTGCAGAAACGAGCCATTCGATGGCTTCCTCAAAGTCTCTCGCTCTGCCGCCTTCTCGAACTGCGCCGTACATAAACTTCTCGTTTGGCTTAGCCAGCTGAGTCACGATACTGCGGAAAACCTGCAGGATTCTTCCGCTGTTTACCTTTCCGTTGTGCTTGGAAAAGTCGTTTTCGTAGATCTGAACGAGTTCCTTCTGGATCTGCGTGATCCTTGCCGGATCTTTATGCTTCACCCATGACGCAACGCATTCGGGCATCCCGCCGATGATGAGATAGTTGTTATATACTTCCATCAAACGATTGTGGAAGATCTCTTCAATCGTCTGCCCCTTGGTTATACCTTGATAGTAGACATACAGCGACTCATCTGTCGCATCCAAAAACTCGTCAAATGTCAGCGGATGAATATATAAAAGATTGACCATTCCCACGGGGTAGGATTTCGGCTGAGCAAGGAGCGTTCCGAACAGACTGCCTGCGGCAATCACATGGTATTCGTTTGCCTTTTCCTTAAAGTATTTCAAAGCGTTGAGCGCGGACGGGCACTCCTGTATCTCATCAAATATAACAAGTGTAGTCCCGGGAAGTATCTTCTCTCCCGCAACCAGGGAAAGCAGTTCTATAATCCTCTTGGGATTCTTATTGGTTTCAAAGATGGACTGCAGTTCGTCTTCCTCGTCAAAGTTGAAATATACGTAATTATCGTAATGACTTTTGCCGAATTCCTTCATAAGCCAAGTCTTACCGACCTGACGGGCGCCCTTCAGCACCATCGGCTTGCGTTCTTCGTCGTTTTTCCATTTAAGCAGTGCTTCTATCGCGTTTCGCTTCATACAAACCACCTCACAAATATGTGTACGGATATATTATGGCACACTTTTTCGTTTTTTACAAGAGGTGTTTCGCACATTTTTTCAAGTCTACACATTTTTGCAAGTTGCAAAGCGTCTTTAACACACATTTTTTCAAAAGACCCCCCCTTGAATGGCAACAATGCTGTCCAAGAGGGTTCACCATTAAATCGTCAGCACCGCTATGTAACGAACTGTGGTCTTATGCCCGTCTACGATACGGTTCGTTCTCTCGAAAGAGACCTGTTTCATAGTTCGTATGGTAGGGATGTTCTTGATAATTGTCACCGTATTTTGCATCTCATTTTACTTCCCATTATGCTTGTAAGATTTGCCGAATGACAATTGATTCTCAGGTCGAAATATGTTATAATGTAAACAATCTTGACACAACGCAAGAAAAGTGTTAGTTCCGACCATCCGGAGTTCATTTTGCAGATTAATAAGGAGAGAACATACTATGAAAGTTACAGTCTGTATCGGCAGTTCCTGCCACATCAAAGGTTCACGTCAGGTTGTAGAGCAGCTTCAGCGCCTCATCGCCGAGCACAATCTCGGAGACAAGGTAGAATTGGGCGGCACATTTTGCATGGGCCAATGTCAGAAGGACGTTGGTGTATCCGTAGACGGTACCGTTTATTCGGTTACTCCGGACGGCGTTGTTGAATTTTTCGAGAAGAATATAAAGGACAAGGTATAAACTATGCTTATTCAGATATGTGTGGGTAGCTCCTGTCACATCAAGGGTTCGCCTGAGATTGTGGAGCTGTTTCAGCAAGCCGTTAGCGAATATCATTTAGAAGGGGACGTTGCACTTGCGGGTAGTTTTTGTACCGGCAAGTGTAATCGCGTTGGCGTCACTGTTCAGATTGACGATGATATTTATACCGGTGTCACAAAAGAGGGCTTCAAGGATTTCTTTGCCGAGAATGTTCTCAACAAGATTAGTAGCGAAAGGAAGTAACGGCATATGCCTAATTGCTTGACTCTTAAGAAATCAAACTGTAAGAACTGTTACAAATGTATTCGCCATTGTCCCGTTAAGGCCATTCGCTTTTCCGGCAATCAGGCGCATATCATCGGCAACGAGTGCATTCTCTGCGGTCAATGCTTCGTAGTCTGTCCGCAGAATGCCAAGGAGATTGTAGACGAAACCGAGAAGGCAAAGGTTCTCTTGCAGAGCTCTGACCCGGTATTCATAAGTCTTGCTCCTTCCTTTGTGGCCAACTATAACGGTGTCGGCATTAATTCCATGCGCAAGGCATTGAAACAGCTGGGCTTTTATGATGTGGAAGAAACCGCCCAGGGTGCCACAATTGTCAAGACAGAGTACGAGCGTATGCTTAGAGAGGAAGACCGAGATATTATTATCTCCTCTTGTTGTCATTCCATCAATCTCTTGATTCAGAAGTATTATCCGGCCGCACTGGAGTACCTTGCCGATGTCATGTCCCCCATGCTGGCTCATTGTTCGGATATCAAGAGAAGATTTCCCAATGCTAAGACTGTATTTGTGGGTCCCTGCGTAGCCAAGAAGGACGAGGCGGAATATTACGAAGGAATCGTAGATGCCGTACTTACCTTTGAAGAGCTGACCAACTGGTTGCAAGCTGAGGGGATTGAGCTGGAACAGGAGATGGACAGCGACGAGCACAGCCGTGCCCGCTTCTTCCCCACCACCGGCGGTGTATTGAAGACCATGGCCCAAGATGCGCCCGGATTTTCTTACATTGCCTTGGACGGCGTAGAGAACTGTGTGGCTGCACTTAAGGATATTGTAAGCGGCAAGTTGCACAAGTGCTTTATTGAGATGTCCGCTTGTGTGGGCAGTTGCGTAGGCGGTCCCGTTATGGAGAAATACCATCATGTATCTCCCGTAACCGACTATGTTGCCGTATCCAACTATGCAGGTCCCGAGGATTTCGTAGTTACGCAGCCCAGACCCGTTGAATTGAAGAAGACATTTGCATATATCGAGCGCAAATTGTCCCAACCCTCGGAGATTGAGATTAACAACATCCTCCGTCAGATGGGCAAGTTCAAGCCTTCCCACGAACTGAACTGCGGCTCTTGTGGTTATAACACTTGCCGTGAGAAGGCCATCGCCATTGCTCAGGGCAAGGCCGAGATCTTCATGTGCCTTCCGTACTTGAAGGACAAGGCCGAGAGTTTCTCCGATAATATCGTTCAGAACACCCCCAACGGAATCATCGTTCTCAACGAGCAATTGGAAGTTCAGCAGATTAACAATGCTGCCAGAAAGATTATGAACATCCGTTCCGCAAATGATGTGCTGGGCGATCAGGTAATTCGTATTTTGGATCCACGCCTGTTCTTGAACGTCCTTAATACCGGTCACGACATTAAGGACCAGCTGGTCTACCTTGCGGAGTACAAGCGCTACGTAGAGCAGACCATTGTTCACGATCGAGATTCTCGCTTGTTGATTGGCATTATGCGTGACGTTACCAACGAGCAGAGTGAACGCGAGAAGAAAGAAAATATCAGCCGCCAGACCATTGAAGTTGCCGACAAGGTGGTTGACAAGCAGATGCGTATCGTTCAAGAGATTGCATCACTCCTCGGTGAAACTGCTGCCGAAACCAAAATCGCACTTACGAAACTGAAGGAGTCTATTTCTGATGAATGATTTATGTGCTGATATCGGATACAAAAGTATTCTCCATTACGGCGAAGAGCTGTGCGGCGATCATGTAGATATCGTAGAGCCGGACGAATACTCCACCGTTATCGTTTTGTCCGACGGACTCGGAAGCGGCGTTAAGGCCAGCATTCTCTCCACCCTCACATCGAAGATCATTTCTACGATGATGGCGGAGGGGTTGCCCCTTGAAGATTGTGTATCCACCATTGCCGCCACGCTTCCGGTGTGTTCCGTGCGAGGAGTGGCTTATTCCACCTTTACTATTATTCATTTGATTAACAATGAAACCGCTGAGATTATTCAATACGACAATCCGCAGGTCATTTTGATACGTGACGAGGTGAATTACGATTATCCTAAGACCGAGATGAACATCGACGGCAAGAAGATTCTTCGATCGGTGATCAAGTTGCAGGAAAATGACCTATTCGTTGCCATGAGCGACGGTTGTCCTCATGCCGGCATCGGTACCGCTTATAACTTCGGTTGGAAGCGGGAAGATATCATCAGCTTTATCGAGACGCTGGCCCCGGCAGGTTATACTGCCAAGACACTCTCTACCATGCTTGTAGATGAGTGCGACAAGCTCTACGGTCACAAACCGGGAGATGATGCCACGGCATGTATCGTTAAGATCCGTAAGCGTGAGCCAATGAACATGTTGTTTGGACCGCCGTCCAACAGAGACGATGCCGATCGTATGATGTCCCTCTTCTTCTCTAAGGAAGGTAAGCACATCATTTGCGGCGGTACCACGTCTTCCATTGCGGCCAAATATCTGGGCAAGCCTCTGAGAGCGCAATTGAATTTTGAAGTTTCCGATGTTCCCCCCATTGCGGAGATTGAAGGTGTAGACCTGGTAACCGAAGGTGTTATTACGGTCAATAAGGTGTTGGAATACGCCAAGGATTACCTAGGCGAGAACAAGCACTACGAGCATTGGAGTTATAAGAGAGACGGTGCCTCCCTAATCAGCCGACTGCTGTTTGAGGAAGCAACCGATATTAACTTCTATATCGGTAAGGCCATCAATCCGGCACATCAGAATCCGGATTTGCCCATCAATTTCAACATTAAGATGAACTTGGTAGAGGAATTGTCCAAGTGCCTCAAAGCCATGGGCAAACGCATAAAAGTAAGCTATTTCTAATGGCGATACTGTGAAGAATCGCTTCAATATATGGAGGTTAGAGATGAGAAAGTTTGATACCAAAGTACAGCATTTAAAGTACAAAGTCCTGCGTGAAGTTGCACGCCAGGCATGGGGCGATACCCTACTGGAGAAAGTATTGGATATCCCTGAGATGATCGTTCCGGGCAAGGATCCCACTATGCGTTGCTGTGTCTACAAAGAGCGTGCCATTCTGGGCGAGCGTGTGAAACTCGCCATGGGCGGTGACAAGGACAACCCCAATGTGATTCAAGTAATCGACATTGCCTGCGATGAGTGTCCCGCAGCCGGTTACGAGGTTACCGACTCCTGCCGTGGTTGTCTTGCCCATCGTTGTGAAGACGTGTGCAAGAGAGGCGCTATTTCCTTCGACCACAATCACGTGGCACACATTGATAAGTCCAAATGTATCGAGTGCGGTCAGTGTGCCAAGGTTTGCCCCTTTACCGCTATCGTTAACCGCAAGCGCCCTTGTCAAAATGCCTGCAAGGTGAAAGCCATCTGTATCAATGACAACAACGCAGCGGCAATTGATAATGAGAAGTGTATCCAGTGTGGTGCATGTGTATATCAGTGTCCTTTCGGTGCCATCAGCGACAAGTCCTATATCCTCAGTGTTATTGATTACATTAAGAAGAGCGAGGGCAATAGCAAATACAAGGTGTATGCTATGGTTGCGCCGTCCATTTCCAGTCAGTTTACTTATGCGAAGCTTGGTCAGGTAATTACCGGCCTTAAGGAATTGGGCTTCCACACGGTAATCGAGGCGGCTCTCGGTGCAGATATGGTTGCACAGTCTGAGTCTAGAGAGCTGGCGGAGAAGGGCTTCTTGACAAGCTCCTGCTGTCCTGCATTTGTACAATATATCAAGTCGGCATTCCCTGATTTGTTACCGCTGGTATCTCACAACCTGTCTCCTATGGGTGCACTGGCTAAGTATATTAAGTCCACCGACGAGACAGCCAAGGTGGTATTCATCGGTCCCTGTACCGCCAAGAAGGCAGAGGCACAGCTAGAGACCGTGAAGCCTTACGTGGACGCAGTACTTACCTTCGAAGAGTTACAGGCATTGTTCGATAGCCGCGACTTGGATATTGAATCCTTTGAAGAAGATGTGCTGGACAACGCATCCTATTTCGGAAGAATCTTCGCTCGTTCCGGTGGTCTCTCCGATGCAGTGGCTCAGGCCATGAAGGAGCAGAACATCGATTTTGACCTGAAGCCCATCGCCTGTGACGGTATCGAAGCGTGCCGTGCCGCTCTATTCAAGAAGAGCAAGAACGTACTGGATGCCAACTTTATCGAGGGTATGGCATGTATCGGCGGTTGTATCGGCGGTGCCGGCTGTCTCACCCACGGCGAGAAGAACAAGGCACAGGTTGATATCTACGGCAAAGAAGCTTACGAGAAGACCATCAGCGATGCAGTGTCGGTGCTGAATCTGTAACGAGCACATACATTTGTAAGAGAAACAAAAGCGAGTACCACACACGGTACTCGCTTCTCTATTCTCTGTCTCTATATACTCTTTACGCTTCCTCTCTCGGCAACACTACCTCCGGCATCAATTCCTCGTCCATAATCTTCAGCACCTTGGTGATAAGCTGCAACTCTTCGTCGCTGAAGCGATTCTCCAACCGCTCCATCACCGTCACCAAGTACTGATAACTGATGTTGTAATACCCGAGATACTTGTCCGTTACCTCCAAGTGATACTCTCGCTTGTCGTCCTCAGACTGCACCTTGCGAAGGTATCCCTTATTAATCAGCTTGCTGACCTTGTATGCCGCATTTGGCGAAGAGATGTTGGCCATGGTGGCGAACTCATTGATGGTGGGCTTCTTCATGGCATAGATAATCTCCATGCAGAAGGTCTCCACCGTGGTCAGAGATGCCTCCCGATCCTGCCAACGCTCAAACACCTTCTGATAAAAATGCAACTTGAACTTCGTATATACGCGATTAAATGTATTCTGAAGCATAGCTTCCCTCCGTCAATCCTCAATCCTCTTTCGAAACGCCCTTGGCAGACCGCCGAGCAACCGACTTAGCCTGCAAATGTATTAACAATTATTATATCATTGTTCATTCATAATTGCAAATGTAAGTTCCGCCGTTACCGCAACTTCACCATTTACCGTTGCCACCGCATTGCCCGTACCGATGGGACCACGACGGGAAATGATCTCACAGGAGAGCTCCAGTACATCCCCGGGAATCACCTGTCTGCGAAAACGTGCATGTTTGATTCCGCCGAAAAACGCAATCTTTCCCTTATTCTCTTCCTCCGAAAGAATTGCTACGGCACCGGTCTGCGCCAACGCCTCGATAATCAATACGCCGGGCATTACGTGCTTCTCAGGGAAATGTCCCATGAATTGCATCTCATTTGCCGTTACACACTTTCTTCCCTTGGCATACTTGCCGGGCTCATAATCATCGATGAAATCCACCAACAAGAAGGGATAACGATGCGGAATAATCTCTTGAATCTGATTCGAATTTAACGTCATGATAATTTCCTTTCCGTGGGCGTGCCTATAAGTACGCCATCTCTACCTACTGCTCTACCTTGCGAAGAACAATGCTCGCATTGTGACCACCGAATCCCAGGGAATTGGACATTGCACAATTTACCGTAGTATTGCGTCCTACGTTTGGCACGATGTCCAGATCACACTCTTCATCCGGCACCTGATAGTTAATCGTAGCGGGAACGTAATCCTTCGTTACACTGAGGGTTGCGATAATTGCCTCAACCGCACCACTTGCTCCAAGCAAATGTCCCATCATGGACTTGGTGGAGCTCACCATAAGCCTGCCCGCATAGTCACCGAACACTTGGTGAATTGCCAAAGTCTCGCAACGGTCATTTAGATGCGTAGATGTTCCGTGGGCATTGATATAGGTAACCTCTTCGGGTGCCATACCGGCATCCTTTAGAGCAATTCGCATACATGCAGCCGCACCGCTTCCGTCCTCCATAGGAGCAGTCATATGATACGCGTCACAGTTTGCACCGTAGCCTACAATTTCGCAGTAAATCTTAGCGCCGCGCTTCTTTGCATGTTCATACTCTTCAAGTACCAACATTCCGGCGCCCTCCCCCATCACAAATCCGCTGCGCTCCTTGTCAAAAGGAATGGAGGCACGATTCGGGTCCGTGGCCTGGCTCAGTGCCTTAAGGGCGGTAAATCCGCCGATACCCAACGTATTGATGCAAGCCTCCGCACCACCGCAGAGCATAACCTCCGCATAACCGTCACGAATGTGATGAAAACCGTCGCCTACCGCATTGGTTCCACCTGCACATGCCGTAACTACGCAATTGCACATGCCGTGAAAACCGTGGGCAATGGCAATCTGACCTGCTGCCATATTGGAAATGGACATAGGAATGAAGTAGGGAGATACGCGGTCATAGCCCTTCTCCGCACCCTTTCGGTCTTCGTTGTGAATGGTGGTCAGTCCGCCGATACCGCTGGCTACGATTACACCGCAACGCTCCTTATCCACATCCGCACTATCCAAGCCTGCATCTGCCACCGCTTCCTTCGCAGCCACCATGGCAAGCTGGGTATAACGATCCATCTTTCTTGCCTCGCGCTTATCAATATGGTCTTCGGGCACGAAATCCTTTACCTCTGCCGCAAGAGTAACCTTGCGATCCGTAGTATCATACTGCGTAATGGAGCCGATGCCGCAACGTCCCGCCTGAACGGAATCCCACAGCTCCGAAATCTGATTTCCGATGGGTGTAATGGCTCCAAGGCCGGTAATCACAACTCTTCTCATCTCTTCTCTCCTATCCTTCCACTTTGTCTATAACGTAATGCCGCCGGACACCTCAAGCACCTGACCGGTGATGTAGCGTGCTTCGTCGCTTGCGAAAAATGCCACCGCATTTGCGATATCCTCGGGAGTTCCCATCTCACCGAATCCGATATGCGCAAGCATCTGCTCCTGTGCCTTCTCCGGAATTGCCTTGGTCATATCCGTAGCAATCATGCCGGGAGCAATGGCATTGACTGTAATCTTTCTGGAGGCCAATTCCTTGGCAAGTGATTTGGTCATACCGATGATTCCTGCTTTGCTGGCAGCGTAGTTCACTTGTCCCGCATTTCCGTAGAGACCTACTACACTACTGATGTTGATAATTCTACCGCTCTTCTGGCGAAGCATCAGCTTTGCCACCGGACGCATCATGTAGAAGCAGCCCTTCAGGTTAACATCCAATACATCCTCTAAGTCACTGTCGCTCATACGCATCATTAGGTTGTCCTTGGTAATACCGGCATTGTTCACAAGAACGTCGATCTTGCCTTCGCCAAATGCAAGGGCTTCCTTAACCAACGCTTCACACTCTACGGAGTTTCGTACATTTGCACGAACCGCCAAGGCACGAACACCCTCTGCTTCACACAATGCCACCGTCTCCTTGGCTGCGTCCTCTCCCGAAGAGTAGGACAATACAATATCCATTCCGCTCTTGGCAAGTCGCAGACAGATGGCCCTGCCGATTCCGCGACTTCCTCCGGTTACAATTGCAAGCTTGCTCATAGTTCTTCTCCTTTTCTCTAAGCCTCTACCGCCGTCAGCTTCTGTACATCCGCTACGGTCTCCACACTGACTACCTGCACATCCTTGCCCATGGCCCGTGCCGTCTTCTTAAGGAAGCCCGCCATGGTGTTGCCGGGGCCGATTTCTACAAAACGCACGTCGTCCTCCGCAAGCATCTGACGCAGGGCATCCTCAAGACGCACACTACTCTGCACCTGATGCACCAACAGGTCTGCCAAGTTCTGCGTCTCCTCATACACTGCTCCGGTTACATTCAAGTACACCGGAATCTTCGGAGTCATCAAAGGATTCTTCTGAAAATATTCCTTCAACGCTTCCCCTGCGGGAGACATATACTTGGTATGGAAGGGTCCACTGACATTCAGTCGTACACACCGCTTCGCGCCCTGCTCTCGCAAATGTGCTTCCGTCCGCTGTACTGCCCCTTCATCACCGCAGATTACATACTGTCCCGGACAATTATAATTTGCCACGGTGACAAATCCCGCCTCTGCGCCTACTTCACACGCCTGCTCCACAACAGATGCCTCCATGCCGAGAATGGCACTCATAGCGCACTGGGTTCCCGTAGCCGCCTCTGCCATTACGCGACCACGCAATACAAGGACTTCCACATAGGTCTCCAGATTCATAGCTCCGGCTGCGTACAACGCTCCGTACTCACCGAGACTGAGACCGCAAGCCGCATCCGGTAGGACGCCCTGCTCTGCTAACACGGCAGTTACACCTGCTGCGTACAGTGCCATACAAGCCTGGGTGTATCTCGTATCCGAAAGGGTCTCTAGCGGCCCTTGCTCCATCAATGCCTTGGCATCAAAGGGAACCTTGGCATTGTCCACTACCTGACGGTAAGCCGCATATTCTTCGTATAGGTCCTTGCCCATACCTACCTTTTGACTTCCCTGTCCCGCGTACAAAAATATTGTCTTCATCTGTTCCGACCTCTCCATTACCAAGGCAACTGTGCCAGCTCTGCCAAAACTGTCTTACAGTCTGCCTGCATTTCTTCTAGAATCGTAGCCGCAGGGCGAATCTCATTGATCATACCCGCTACCTGACCGGCCATAAGAGAACCTTCCTTCACATTACCGTCGAAGACCGCCTTACGAAGAGAACCAAGGGTAAATGCCTCCAGCTCCTCGCGACCAGCTCCTTCCTTTTCGCGTTTTACATATTCTCTGGCCATGGGATTCTTCAAGATACGTACCGGCACACCGTTAATACGTCCGGTAACGATGGTATCCGTATCGCCCGCCTTCAGTACCGCTTCCTTGTAAGCCGCATGAATCGGGCATTCCTCCGACGCAAGCAAACAGGTTCCTACCTGCACACCAACTGCGCCCAACGCCAAGGCTGCTGCCATCTGTCTGCCATCGGCAATGCCACCTGCCGCAATCACCGGAATGGACACAGCATCAATAACCTGCGGCACCAGTGCCATGGTCGTCATCTCTCCTACATGACCGCCGCTCTCGGTACCCTCTGCGATTACCGCATCCGCACCTGCCTGCTCCATACGCTTCGCCAGCGTTGCACCGGGCACAACCGGCATTACGAAAATACCTGCCTCTTTCCACGCGGGAATGTACTTCTTAGGGTTACCCGCACCTGTCGTAACAATCTTCACATTCTCCTCAATCACAAGCTGCGCCATCTCATCCACCTGAGGGTGCATCATCATCAAATTCACGCCAAAGGGCTTGTCCGTCAGTTCACGACAACGACGAATATTCTCACGCAGTGTATCTACGGACATACCACCTGCCGCAATCAAGCCAAGACCGCCGGCATTGCTAATTACCGCCGCAAATTCTCCGGTGGCAATGTTCGCCATACCACCCTGAATAATCGGATACTGAATTCCAAGCATTTCGTGTAACATTGTTCTCATAGTTCATTTCCTCCTTGCATTTGCCGTACTAAATAGTCAACAGAGCGCTGCTCCATGTAAATCCCGCACCAAAGCCTACGCACAACACCTTCTCGCCGGTCCGCCAGTGTTCTGTGCGGCGCAACTCATCCAGTGCAATAGCAATACTGGCCGCCGATGTGTTGGCGTAACGCTGGATATTCACATAAAACTTCTCTTCATGGCCGGGATAACGACGGCGCACGTAGTCGATAATACGCTCATTTGCCTGATGACACACCACCAGCGAAATGTCGTCCATGGTGAGTTGGGCTTCCTTAAGCACCTCTTCGATTCCCTGGGGAATTGCCTTAACGGCAAATCGGAACACGTCCTTCCCCTCCATACGAAGGTATTGATCTTCCTTGCCGATACCGTTGCAGCTCAGTGCCACATCATTTCCATCGGACCAAGCCATGGAGTAAAATGCTCCTTCCTGTAGTCCCAGCACTGCCGCACCGGCTCCGTCTCCGAAAAGGACGCAGGTGGATCGGTCGGAAAAATCCACAATTCTGGACAACTGCTCGCTACCTACCAACAACGCATAAGGCTTCTGTCCCCCGCATAACAGGCGGTGACACACGGTAAGTCCGTACAAGAATCCCGTACAAGCCGCAGCCATGTCAAATGCCATGGTTTCCTTGGAGAGTCCCAAAGCTTTCTGCACCATGCAGGCATTTGAGGGAAATGGTGTATCTGCGGTGGACGTTGCCACCACCACATAACCGATATCCTCCGGAGCCACACCCGATTCCTCCAGTGCCTGCTTTGCTGCCGCAATGGCAAGGCTCCGACAAGACTCTTCCTCACAGAGATGACGTTGCCCGATACCGGTTCTGGTACGAATCCACTCATCGCTGGTGTCCACCATCTTACTCATCTCATCATTTGTTACAACGCGCCGGGGAAGAGCCCTTCCCGTAGCCACGATTTTTAATCCAAGTGTACTCATAATCTCCTCGATTCCCGGCGCCTCTCAGCTGCCGTTGTAACGCACCTATATGCTACCATATATCCGGTGCGAAACGCAAGTTACTACATAATAGACCGATAACGACGGTAACGGTTATCCACCAATGTCTTAAGACTGATCTTCTGCAAAGCCTCCAGCTCACGCTTCAACATCACGTCCACTCGTTGCATCAAGCGCTTATCCTCTTTGATAATTCCGTCCGTGAGTCCCAACTCCCGAAGTTCCTGTGCCGTAATCTTCATGATGTCGCAGGCCTCCTTGGCACGTCCAGAATCCTTCCACAGAATGGCCGCGAAACCCTCCGGAGACAAGATGGAATATACCGCATTTTCCAGCATCCAGATGCGATCCGCCACGCCGATGGCCAACGCTCCTCCGCTGCTACCTTCTCCGGTCACAATGGAAATGATGGGCACCTGTAGCGTACTCATACCTGCCAAGCATTCCGCAATGGCATTGCTCTGTCCCTCGGCCTCTGCATCCTTGCCGGGGTACGCACCGGGGGTATCGATAAATGTAATAATGGGACGTCCGAACTTCTCCGCCTGCTTCATCAGACGCAACGCCTTGCGGTAGCCCTCCGGAGATGCCATACCGAAACGGTACCGAACATTTTCCTCCGTGGTACGCCCCTTGCGATGACCGATTACCGTTACCGGCTGGCCGTGGAACAACGCAATTCCTCCGAGAATGGCCTCATCCTCGCTGTGCAATCGGTCGCCCTTAAACTCTATAAAATCTTCAAACAACGCATCAATGTAGTCGGTGATTCCCTTGCGGTCCTTGGCTCTCGCCAGTAAAGTTCGCTCATAGGGAGTGGGGACATGAGGCTCCACCGCCTCCGTCTTCACCTCTGCCGTTGTAACCTTCTCATCCATCATTCTTCCCTAGCTCCTCGATTCTTCTGGGTGTGAATCCGCAAAATGCGATGCAATACCTCCCGCATCTCTCTGCGATTTACAATACGGTCCAGCATACCGTGCTCCAACAAAAATTCCGAGCGCTGAAAGCCCTCCGGCAGTTTCTCGCCAATGGTCTGCTCGATCACGCGAGGCCCTGCGAAACAAATCAACGCTTCCGGCTCCGCAAGCAATATATCTCCCAAACTGGCAAAGCTGGCACTTACGCCTCCCGTTGTGGGATTACACAATACGGAGATGTACAGCCCGCCCGCCTGCTTAAACCGCTCAATGGCCGCAGAAGTTTTGGCCATCTGCATGAGAGAGAACAAGCCCTCCTGCATACGTGCTCCGCCACTGGCAGAGAAAATAATCAAGGGCAGTTTCTTCTTGCCCGCATATTCCGCAATTCTCGAGATCTTCTCACCGACAACCGTCCCCATACTTCCCATAAGAAAACGACTGTCCAACACAGCAATAGCCACAGGGATTCCCTGTATCTTGGCAACGCCGGTCACCACCGCATCGTCTTCGCCGGTCTTTCTGCGAAGACGCTCCACCTTGGACATATAGTCCGGAAATTCCAACGGGTCTCTGGTAACCAAGGTTTTATTTGCCTCTTTGAAACTTCCCTCGTCTGTGATCAGTGCAATACGCTCCTGAGGCGGTATTGCCATGTATTCTCCACAACGCGGGCAGAGATAATACTGCTTTCGCAGTTCCTCCGAAGGAAACTCCGACTTACACCCGGGACAAATGCTCTTCTCCACCTTAGGCTCCGGCTTTCTCAAGTGAACAAGGGAACGCAACAACTCTTTCTTCTTCCACAGACTCTCATTGCCGCTCATTTCCCGTCACTCCTTTCTGTTGCCAGCCCTCAATGATCTCGTGGTTTTTCTCCCAGAAGCCGGTATCATAATTTCCTTTGATAAATTCTTTGTGATACGTCAGAAGGTGCATGAAGTCCACATTGGTCTCCACACCCTCTATTACGAACTCCTCCAAGGCCCGACGCAGACGTCGAATGGCCTCCAGGCGAGTCTTGCCCTTCACAATGACCTTAGCCAACATGGAATCGTAGTAGGGACTGACCTCACAACCATTGTACAGGTGACTGTCTACTCGCACCCCATAGCCAGCCGGGAAATGCACAAACGACACGGTTCCGGGAGTCTGGGCATTGATACGGCACTCAATGGCGTGTCCGGAGAGCTCCACTTCGGTCTGCTCCAGCTTACAACCTGCCGCAATACGAATCTGCTCCCGAATCAGGTCCACACCGGACAGCTGTTCCGTTACCGGGTGTTCTACCTGAATTCGAGTGTTCATCTCAATAAAATAAAATTGTCCGTCTTCCGCCAGAACAAATTCAATGGTTCCGGCACTGTAGTACCCTGCCGCCTTAGCCGCAAGTACCGCTGCTTCCCCCATCTTAGTCCGAAGTTCAGGGCTAAGGGCTCTTGAAGGGGACTCTTCAAGGAGCTTTTGATTTCTCCGCTGAATGGAGCAATCGCGCTCTCCAAGGTGAATTACATTGCCATGGCGATCTCCGAGAATCTGAAATTCGATGTGTCTGGGGTTGATAATCAACTTCTCCAGATACATCTCGCCGTTTCCGAAAGCCTCCTTGGCCTCATTACTGGCAGTGTCAAATGCGCTACGTACCTCTTCTTCGGAAAATGCCTTGCGCATTCCCTTTCCGCCACCTCCGGCAGACGCTTTCAACAGCACCGGGAATCCAATCTCTTTCGCAACCGCTACCGCTTCCTCCGCAGATGCCACAACGCCGGGAGAACCGGGCACTACCGGCACTCCATGCTCTCGCATCAACGTTCTTGCCACCTGCTTGTTGCCCATACGCTCCATAATATCGCCGGAAGGACCGATAAAGGTAATTCCATGCTTCTCGCACAGATCGGCAAAGGAGCTGCGCTCCGACAAGAACCCGTAACCGGGATGAATGGCATCGCACTCCATAAGAAGTGCCGTCTGTACCAGCACATCCTCCCGCAGATAACTCTCCGAAGCTTTCGCAGGACCAACGCAAACCGCATGGGTTGCCATGATCACCGGAAGAGAACCCGCGTCCGCTTCCGAATATGCTACTACCGTCTCGATGTCCATCTCGCGACAGCAGCGGATAATCCGAAGGGCAATTTCCCCTCGGTTTGCAATTAGAATTCGCTTAAACATAGTCCTCACCTAGCAGGGCATCTTCCCCGCATTCCTTGCTTATTCCGCATCCGCAATACGTACCAGTGTCTGACCGTACTGCACCATTTCTCCGTCTACAGCCTCCACCGCCACAACAACACCGGCCTTTCCGGTGGTGATTTCGTTCATTAGCTTCATGGCCTCCACGATACCGATAACGTCACCTTCCGATACCTTGCTCCCCACCGTTACAAACGGTGCTTCGCCCGGTGCAGGTGCCGTATAGAAGGTTCCCACAATGGGAGAGGTAACCGCTTCGCCCATAGGCTCCGCATTTGTCTCGGTGTGGTCCATTGCTTCCGTCACAATCGCATTATTAGTAGCCATGGGGGCATACGCCACTGCACCGGTGACTCCGGGCGCTTCGCCTTTACGAAGATGAAGCTTCACTCCCTCCATCTCCACCGAAAGCTCGGTCACTGTGGAGCGCTCCAGACGATCCCACAAATGTTCAATGTCCTCAAGCCTCATGTACCTTACTCCTCCTTCACAACCCTTACAAGTTGTCGATGTAGTCAACGATGTCCTTAACCGTTACAAAGCTCATAAGAGTCTCATCATCGATGCTGGTGCCAAATGCCTCTTCAAGGGCAAGGTTCAACTCAACTGCATCAAGAGAATCCAAACCGAGGGTCTCCTTCAAGTTCGCGTCCATCGTTACAAGCTCGCTGTCGCAATGAATGGTTTCCTCAATAATGCTCTTTACCTTTTCAAAATTCATAATGTGCCTCTCTTTCTGCGCCTCTCGCGCAAATAAAATGTGTTTCGACTTTATTATAGTTTTTTAGCTAAATTAATTTAACTAAATAATTCGAATTTATTATAGCAGAATATTTTCTCGTGTCAATAGTTTCTTTTCGAAGCACATCTGTCTTATAGAAGCCCCTTCCCCATAAGACAAAAACGACAGGCATATGCCTCTTACATACGCCTGTCGTATATCCTCTATAATTCATTTTGCCCCGAGTGTCTATGCATTGTAGTACATATCATAAACCACATATCCACTGATATCATGGAGCGCACCGTCGTACAATTCCATGCACATCATACACCTGGGCTCCTCCATAGGAATTCCGCTTGTGGGGAAGATTCCGTATTCCGAGGAGGTTCTGAAGCCTACACGGTTGTAGAAATGATAGTCCCCCTCCACATTGATTCCTTTGTAGCCGCGTTGTCTCACCTCTTCAATTCCAAGCTTCAGCATAGTAATTCCGATATGCTTATGAAAATAATCCGCGTGAACGGACACCGGTGCCAACATAACAATATTGTCATTTTCTATATGACCACCCTCCGCTGTGGCCGAGAGAGGAAACTTCGAAAAGAGAAAATGACCTACAATGGTTCCGCCTAATTCCGCAACAAAGGAAAGCTCCGGAATGTAATATTTCGAGCCTCTTATCTCCTCGATCAGTGCAATAATATCACTCCCGTCCGAGTAGTTCGTGCCTTCGCGAAATGACCGCAACACCAGCGAAATAATATCCTTGTAATCCTTAGGTGTCTCCGGTCTGATTATAATATCTGTTCTCATATGGTCTTCTCTTTACTATCCACGCCTTCTACAACATCTTTTACACTATCGCCTAAGTGTGGCTCAACGTCACTGCACGTGCTTACATATCAACTCTTAGGTCACGTACCGCCTGCCGAAGCTTCGGTATCTTGTGGGATGCTACGGACAACTCCCGAATTCCCATAGCAAATAGTCTCTCCGTAATGTCCGGATCTCCTGCCAGCTCCCCGCAGATGCACACCTCTACTCCGTGAGCCCGTGCATTTTCTACGGTCATGGCAATCAAGCGCATAATAGCCTCATGGTGTGTATCCCGCACTTTCACAAGAGCCGGGTTCTGTCGGTCACAAGCCAAAGTGTATTGAGTTAGGTCGTTAGTTCCGATACTGAAGAAATCCACCATGGGAGCCAACCGATCACTAATCAATGCCGCAGCCGGAGTCTCGATCATAATACCGATGCGCACATTCTCCTTGTAGGGCACACCCTCTGCTGCCAACTCCTCACGCACCTTGTGGCACATATCCAGTGCTTGCGTTACTTCAGCTTCGTTCGTAATCATCGGAAACATAATTCCAAGATTTCCATACACCGAAGCACGATACAATGCACGAAGCTGCGTCCGGAATATCTCCGGTCTCGCCAGACTGAACCGAATACCCCGAAGTCCCAGAGCAGGGTTGTCCTCCCCAGCGATTCCCGCATAACGCGCCACCTTGTCACCGCCCATATCCAGCGTCCGTATTACCACCGGTGGCTCTCCCATATGAGACAACACCTGACGGTATACCTCGTACTGTTGCTCCTCCGTAGGCCACTCCGAACACTCCATGAAAATGACCTCGCTCCGGAACAAACCGATGCCCTCCGCGCCATGATCTAATGCTTCCGCCACCTCCTGCACACTGCCGATGTTGGCGAGAATTCGCACACGAGTACCATCCTCCATGGCATTTTCATCGAACTCCATAGTGCGCAGTTCTTCGCTTTCGGCTCGCAGAAGCTCCTCCTGTGCCAAGGCTGTGGCGATGACCTCCTCGGAAGGGCTTACCACCACCTCACCGGTGTAGCCATTCACTAACACACGCTGCCCGTCTCTCAGGCATTCCATACATTCTACACCCACACCGAAGACAGCTGGTATCTTTCGAATACGCGCCAGAATCGCACTATGAGATTCCTCGGAACCCTTGGCAGACACAATGCCGTTCACATGGTCACGCCCCGAGGTTACAACCATCTCCGCAGTGATCTCTTCCGCACAGAGAACGACTGCTTTCTGTCTGTTCGCAGAAGGCATGCTCTCGGCTTTCGTACTCACCGAAAGCTGTCCCGTAGTACCTTCGTCGCATCCGAAGCCTCGCAGGATACACTGTGCCACATATCGCACATCCTCCGCTCTGGCTCGCATATAGGTATCCTCCGAACCTTCCAGTCCCAAAGCAAACCGCTCCGACACCTCCGATACTGCGCACTCCGCCGTCACTTCCTGTTCATTTAGATACGCTTCCACTCCATCGTAAAGCTCAGGGTCTTCCACCATGGCAAGATATCCCT
Organism: Lachnospiraceae bacterium; assembly: GCA_045546575.1. Taxonomy (GTDB): domain Bacteria; phylum Bacillota; class Clostridia; order Lachnospirales; family Lachnospiraceae; genus ISDg. The sequence continues at coordinate 78,069 of JAZQDC010000006.1, forward strand.
CAAATAGTGCCGCCTGCACAAGACCGATTTCTTCCCCCGCTCTCTCGCACACACCACGCAACGCCTCCGCAGCCGCCTCCTTGGCCGCAAGAAACCGCGCCAGCTCCGCTTCCGCAGACCCGACACGCTTACGAACAAACTTCACGTCATTATTCGCTCGGGTCCGAACAACACCTACGGCAATCCCACCGCAGATACCAATTCCGCCAAATGACTCCATCTCGCCCCTCCTCGCTGACTCCAAACACACTACTGTGGCTTCTTATAATTCAACCACAGAACCGAATTGTTGTACTGTTTCATTTGCCGCAAGTCAAAACAATCCGCCGGACCGTTCTCAAACAACGGCTTATCCTCCGGACCTCCTGCCACGGGTGCCACAACCAAGCTCAACTCGTCAATCACCTGTGCTCTCGCAAATGCCCCATTGATCACACTGCCACCCTCCAGCAGCAACGTATGAATCCCGAACATTTTCTTCAGCTTCACAAGCGCAAGCTCCAAGTCCATCTCCTCGGTTCCGGCGAAGATATAGGACACCCCCACGGAACGTAGATACGCTAGATACGCCTCAGAGACATCCTCGCACATAACCTCAATAATATGGGCATCCCCATACCCCGGGTCTTCGTCCTCAATACGCGCCTTCGTCCAACCGATTCGACCTCGTCGGTCAAATGCTACGGCAAAAAACCTTGCATCACCGTCCGCCACATAGTCCTCCTTCGGCACGCTGACTCCCTCATACCCTGTCAAGTCCGGTTGCCATCCGCCTGTAAAGCTCTCCTCCATGGTCACTCGCCCACAGGCAAATGCGTCCGCACGATACTCCCGATTAATCTCGTAATACGCCTCCGTCGCCGGTGCGGATTCCGGCATCCCAAGAAATTCCCCGGTCACCTTTCCGTCCACGGATGTGGTCATATGACAAATGATATACGGTCTGTTCATAGGGTTGATTCCTTTCCCCTCCGCTATCAACCGCTCCAGCACTCGTGCCTCACGATCAACCATCTGCTTGGCAAAGGAATCCCCGTCAAATGCACGGTTTACCCGCATAGCCTCTTCCGCGGTCACATACTCCAGAGTGAAGCCCTCTTCTGCCTCATAATTGTCCAAACACTGCTCTGCCACAGAGTCCGCAACTCCGCAAAAATAATAGAAGTTCTCCTGTTCGAAGATGGTATTCTCTAGATAATTGCTTTTCTGTATACGCAACACCACACCGTACTCTTGAATAGTCTCCGGAATCACCTGCAATCCGGTTTCCTCGGCAACTTCTCGAATTAAGGCTTCTTCACGGGTCTCCCCTTCGTCAATTCCTCCTCCGGGGAACTTATAGTAATTGTATTTTCGGCTGTGTACCATAGCCAGCCTGTCACCGCATACGATAATTCCCCGCACCGACGGCCGCTTCGATCGTGGCCAATCTTCGTCATAATTCTTCAAATCAATCACAAATAGAATATCCATACACGCCTCCACCTTCTTAATCACCGCCTACACATACATCCTTATATCTGAATCTCGTTGGTATCGGACAGATGAAGCTTCGTGTACATGAACACCCGGTCCCCCGCCTGCAACAACATATTTCCGTTGGGAATCAAGGACTTATTCTTACGCTTAACCAATACAATAATGGAATGGCGGGAAATGTCCAACTCGCGAATACGCAACCCTGTCCATGGATTCTGCTCCTTCAGCACCATCTCCTTCAGATTGATATGTTCATGATCTTCGTAAGGTTCCGCACCGATAACCAATAGATCATTTGCCTCTAGCACCACATCTCCGCGAGGAATCAAAACCTCATCCGCGCGTTTGATAATTGCAACAATCACTCCGGCCGGGAGATTCAAATCGGCAATTCTCTTCCCACACCAGTCGTCCCTTTCCTGTATCTGAATCTTAATAAAGTGCATGTCTGCTTCGTAACCATACTCGTTTCTCTTCTTAATGTTGGAGTACTGATCCACGAATCCGGCACTGATAATACCGGTAGGTATAGCAACCATACCAACACCTAAGAACGTAATAAGAATGCCGAAGACCTTACCCATCGTCGTTACCGGATAGATGTCGCCATAGCCTACCGTCAGTAGCGTAGACGCCGCCCACCAAATCCCCGAAAATGCATTGGAGAACACCTCCGGCTGCGCCTCATTTTCCAAACTATACATGCACAAGCTGGATCCAAGCATTAAAATCACAATAATAAATACCGAAGAAATCAGCTGCTGACGCTTGCCGTAGATAACCTCTGTAATTACACTGAAGGAATCATAGTACGCATTGATCCGGAACAAGCGAAAGATGCGTACGATACGAATCATACGGAATGCTACTGTACCTGCCGGGAAGAATATAGGCAGGTAGTACGGCAGGAAGGACAGTATATCCACAATTCCCATGAAAGAGAACATGTACTTGCGTACCGCCTGTAATTCCGTCAGATCTTTTTCGTCCACATACAAAAATCTTGCCGTAAACAATCGTAAAATATAATCCAAGGCAAAAAAAGCCACCGTAATCTCTTCAATCACTAACAACCATTCTCCGTGCTTGGCCTTCATGTCGGCATAGGTATACATAATGCTGACGGTCAAGTTGATAATTATCGAGAATGCATTGATAAAATCATATGCACGACTCACATGGTCTAGGTCATTTCCGACCTCCAATATTTCAAAGAGACGCTTCCGCCGTCTCATCCATTTTTGATTCATGGAACTCCTCCGAAACTCAATAATATCTCAATGGAACTACTCCTACTATTGTAACATGAATGTGTATAGTATTCAACTTACCACATCTGCTATACGGTATCGAATCACTTGCGCCAAATCCTTCACTGCCACCTCCACTTGATACCCGATCTTACCGGCGGAGAAGAAGATAGTCTCGTACTCGCCTGCCGTCTCGTGAATCGTGGTGGTAAAGAATTTCTTCATACCGATGGGGGAGCACCCGCCGTGAATGTACCCGGTGAGCGGTAAGAGTTCCTTCTGCTTAATCATCTCAATCGACTTCTCGCCCACCGCTTTGGCCGCCTTCTTCAGATCCAACTCCCGATTCACCGGAATTACAAATACATAATGTGCCCCCGATTTGCCCACAGTTACCAAGGTCTTAAATACACGGTCAGGGTCTTGCCCCAGCACTGCTGCCACCTCGGTTCCCACTGTGGTACCGGACGCTGTATAATCGTAGGGCGTGTACACCACCTTCTTCTTATCCAGTACACGCATCACATTTGTCTTCTCCATGTTGCTACTGTTCCTTTCTTGTAGGCTTATACTCGAACATCTCCATTATACACTTGTCCATGTACAAACGCAAAGCCTTTTGAAAGAATAAAAACGGGAAGTTCCGCATAACAGAACTTCCCGCACGTCATTTTACTCTATCCGATTATTCATACACTCTTCTTCTCGATGCCACGAGAACAATCAAGGCGCCTGTCATCAATACGAGAAGCGTAATAACCGATGTATTATCCCCTGTAGGCGGTACTTCATCGGAATCTTCTCCCGGAGTCACTTCGGGAGTAGGTTCCGGCGTAACTTCCGGCAACTCCTCCGTTGTATAATTGTAGGTCACCGTCAACGTACCGTCGTCATTTAACGTTACACTTGTTGCTGCATTGCCGTTCACGGTTACCGAAGTGGTATCCGTAAATGCATAGCCTTCCACTGCCGTCAGTGTGATGGTGGCAACATACTGGGTTTCGTAATCAGCGGTACCGGTTACCACTTCTCCACCTGCCGTATACGTTACTGTGGGCTCCGTCTCTACAACACCTGTTGTTCCACAAGCGGCGGTTACGTCAAATGCCTCGCCTGCCACAACATCCGTAATATCGGTAATCTCTACGCTATCAATATCAACAACAACCACAGTGATATCCACCATGTTACTTGCGTAATCCGTAGCATGCGCATCTGCGGAAGAATTCACATCTTCGGCAAATACCTTCAAGGTATAATTACCTTCCCAAAGCATCGTAGGAATCGTTACTTCGATCTCACCGGTGGCAACGGAATCGGAAATCTTACCATATGCCATTACATTACCGGACTCATCAATCAACATTGCGGAAATCTGTGTATACTCATTACCACTGGTAAGTGTCGGAATGTTGGTCACTTCAATAGTAACCTTCTCACCGGGCAACAGATTTCCTACCTCTGCGGGCTTTCTGGATGCCGCAAAATCCTCACCGTCCAGAATAGTCACGCTCCACTCATCGCTGACATACTCAGCTCCGACAACACCGAAATCGGCCTTAGGCATACCTGCAGCAGTAGAGAACAATACCGAATCATAATTCAGATGAATCTCCGGTGCCACACCCAACGTATCCTGGCGCACATAATAAGTATCATAGAAGGGATTACCATAGTAGGTATCAATAATTCCGACAATGCTTAATGTGTCGGATGTATATGCGGAACGTAACCAATAGAAGCCTATTCCCTGAGGGTCCTTTGTACGGGCAAAGGGAGTCTTATCCACACGAAGTGTCTCATTTGTCACAATTCCGTTACCATCTTGGCACTTAGAAGGCAAGAAACCATACAACCCACTCTGCATCTCCTTCATACTCAAGATAAATACCTTGTCTCCGTTAATGTCACATCCATCAAAAGGATTGTAGTATCCTACATTCGCATCCGATTCAACAATATAAGTATTGCTGATAGCATTCTGCTCTGCAACACCGAAGGCAGTATTCAGAAAACCTCCCGGCTCTCCCATGCCTTCCCAGCCTTCCATGGAGTTCAACCATTTTCTCAGATCACTATTCTCATATACGTTACCATCGGCGCTGCTTTGGTTAAATGTCTGAATGTCCAAAACTCTATCGGTCAGAAGCAGTACACTGTCCGCGGTACCGTCAAGATCACTGTCGCCGGCCGCATTCAATACTCTCCAACGAATGGGCTCCTTTGTCTCACCGGTGGTGTCATCCTGCACATACTCACCGAAGTACACATAGGATGCCTCTCCTCCTGCCCATTCATCGGTCAAGCTCTCCGGTGTGCCTGGGTTCTTCCATCCGTATGTACCGAGGTTTACATCCCTTACTTCCGCTTCCGAGGCTTTCGCTTCCTCCACAAGTCCCGTCACCGGTAGCATCGCTACACACATTGCTACGCTTAAGATAACACTGAAACCTTTTCTCACATACTTGTTCATAATCATCCTCCGTTTACTTACGTAATAACGATAATCCATAGGCATTGTACCACAGAATGTTCACTCATTCAACAATAAAGTTTGATATATCTCCTCGATGTCACGGTCTATCTCTCCTTGGAAAACTCCCAAACCGTTGCCGCCTTATCAAAGGTGCGCTTCAGTTCTTCATAATACATATCAAACACTCTCTTGTCCTCTCCGCTCTTCAGATTCATCTGCTCATCCACGCGAAAACAATAGAATTTCGAAGAATATCGCCCTGCAAGGGAACCATCTTCTATTCTCGTATATATTCGAAGCCACAGATCAATCTCCATCTCTCCGTTTCGACGCAGTGCAATGGTAAGTGCGGTACTCACTTCCTCTTCCTCTATCCACATAAGCGCTGAAATAGGTTCTCCAATCTCTCCCCCGCCGTCATAAGCCAGGAGAGAAGGCATGGAAAATGAATACAAATACCCGTCCACTTCCACGTGATTAGCCCCCAGCTTCTTCTCCAGCATATCATTTAGTTCCTTACAACGGAGGTAATACGGTCCCCATAAAGAAAAAACAAACAGCATAGAGAACATCAACAGAATACTCAGTACAATCAATGCACGTTTCATCCCCATCCTCCGTTTCCTTTTGTTTCACACAGCAACAATTTCTATTTTTATTATAGACTTTGACTTACGGCTTGTCAATGAACCGGCTTTTGCTTTCGAAAAGAATTTCCATCGGTTGAAAATTTATTTGACTGTGATAAAATATATATAGCACAAAAGTTTTTAGGAGGTCATTATGTTTGATTTTATTACAATGATTCTGATTGCCCTCATCGTCAGTGCCTGCGGGTTTTATAAGTATGTATACTTCATTTCTCTGGGCTATGGCTTCTCCATTGCCGCTTTCGGTATCGCAATGCCGATTATGTTCTGTGATGATCTGAGTGCCGGTGCAGTCATTGCCAGCCTACTATTCGTTGTATACGGATGCCGACTGGGCGGTTACCTGCTCCTTCGTGAAGTGAAGAGCGCATCGTATCGTAGCACTATGAAGAAGGAGATCAAGGACGGCAAGGATATGAAGATGGTTGCCAAGATTAGCATCTGGGTATCCTGTGCACTCCTCTATGTGTGCCAAGTGTCCCCGGTATTCTTCCGTTTGTTGAACGGTGCAGACACATCTGCCACCTGCATTATCGGCATTATCATTATGGCATGCGGAATCGCTCTGGAGTCTGCTGCAGACGCTCAGAAATCCAAGGCTAAGGCCAAGAATCCTCACCGCTTCTGCGACACAGGACTCTATCGCATCGTTCGTTGCCCCAACTACTTGGGTGAAGTACTCTTCTGGACCGGCGTATTTGTCTCGGGCATCGGTGCTTTGGAAGGTGTTTGGCAGTGGATTGCCGCCATTTTCGGCTACATTTGCATTGTGTACATCATGTTTGGTGGTGCCAGAAGACTGGAGTTGCGTCAGAATCGCAACTACGGCGAAGATCCCGAATATCAGGCTTATGTGAAGAAGACACCCATTCTTCTTCCCTTAGTTCCACTATACAGCGTTGCCAAGTACAAATGGTTGGTTGGCTAGAATTCTTACAATAACAATGAAGCGTCCCTTGTATATCGCAGGGGGCGTTTTTTTGCAATAAAAATGTCCCCAAGTGCACCGCACTCAGGGACATCAGAGATCATTTTCAATATCTTATACAGCCAAGAAGAACTTCACTAAGAAGAGTAAGGACAGAATATAGGTAACAACGGAAACATCCTTGCCCTTACCGGTGAACAGCTTCAACACGGTATATGTAATCAGACCAAGACCAATGGCATGTCCAATGGAACCGGAAACCGGCATAGCGATAAGCATCAACGCTACCGGAAGTGCCTGACTAATATCATCAAAGTTGATGTTCTTCAGACCGGAAACCATCAATACACCTACGTAAATCAATGCGGAAGAAGTCGCTGCCGCAGGAATAATTGCTGCAATAGGTGCAAGGAAGATACATGCAAGGAATGCAAGACCGGTTGTCAATGCTGTCAATCCGGTACGTCCTCCGGCTTCTACACCGGATGCAGACTCAACAAAAGTAGTTACCGTGGAAGTACCTGTTCCGGCACCAACAACGGTTCCGATAGCATCAGACAACAATGCCTCTTTCATGTTAGTCATCTTACCGTTCTCATCTAACATTCCGGCACGACTGGCGGTACCTACGAGTGTTCCAATAGTATCAAACATATCAATAATACAGAAGGTTACGATCAAGGTAATGACGGTAAACCAACCGATCTCAAGAAATCCCTTGAAGTTGAACTTAATGAAAGTAGTCTCAACCATATCCTTAAAAGGAGGAAGGAAGGTAGCATCCTTCAAAGCCGCAAAAGGATTGACGTCCAAGAAGAAATACTGGCCTGCCCAGTAAATGATGCTGGCAACAAGCATTCCGAGAATAACAGCTGCCTTAACACCCTTCTGCGCAAGAACTACGATTACAAACAAACCCACGAACATGGTAACAACCGTAAGTACCATAGTGGAATATCCGGAACCCATATTGTCCTTAGCAAGCTTGGGCGTCAATGCTCCGAAGAAATCACGCATCACATAGAAGGGACCACCTTTTTCGGAATACACGCCTGCATTGGAACCGATACCAATATTCATCAACATAAGTCCAATGGCAGGAGCAATACCGAGACGTACACCAAGAGGAATCGCATCAACAATCTTCTCTCTGACGTTTACTACAGAGAGAATAATAAATACAATACCCTCAATCAAAATGATGCACAATCCTGCTTGGAAGGATTCAAGATAGCTCAAACCGGTAATGCTCACGATGTTTGCTACTACAACAGCAAAGAAGCTGTTGAGACCCATACCGGGTGCCATGGCAAAGGGCTTGTTGGCCATAAATGCCATTGCAAACATACCGATTGCGGAAGCAATACAAGTTGCCATGAAGATACCGTTCCACAACGCCGGGGTACCATCTGCGCCGAAGTTCGTCAAAAGGTTGGGATTCAGTGCGATGATGTACGCCATAGTCATGAACGTAGTGAGGCCGGCAACAATTTCAGTCTTTACCGAAGTATTGTTTGCCTTGAGTTTGAAAATTTTTTCTAACATACATACCTCCTATAATAATTGTTATTATTTTTTCGAGGAATTCTTGCGAAAACCCCTACATGACTTTAGTGTAGCACATTTTTAACGCCTTGTCTTGTACTTTTTTAAGAAATTTTAATTTTTGTGATAACATCTTTATGTATTCCAAAAAAACAGCCCCGACTTACGCCGAGACTGTTGCTATATCATCTTATTTGCTTGCATCCTCATTTCGAATCTGCGCTCTCTTGATCTTACCACCCAATGTCTTGGGAAGCTCGTCCACAAATTCCACGATACGAGGGTATTTGTACGGAGCAGTCGCCTTCTTCACGTGATTCTGCAACTCCTTGATGAGCTCATCAGAGGGGGTGTAGCCCTTGGCCAGCACTACCGTTGCCTTTACCACCTGTCCGCGAATGGGGTCCGGTGCAGCAGTAATGGCACACTCTACAACCGCCGGATGCTCGATGAGGGCACTCTCAACCTCGAAAGGTCCGATGCGGTAGCCGGAGCATTTGATTACGTCGTCGTGACGACCAACGAACCAACAATAACCGTTATTGTCACGCCAAGCAACGTCCTTTAGATTATAATTGCCACCTGCAAATGCAGCATCCGTCTGTTCCTTGTCCTTATAATATCCCACGAACAAACCGATGGGCGGATTATTTACCACATCACAAATGGTAATCTCACCTTCCTCACCGCTCTCGCACTCCTGACCATCCGCATCCATCAAGCGGATATCATAAATGGGCGACGGCTTGCCCATGGCACCGGGGATAGGCTCGAACCACTGAAAATCGGCAAAGAGTACCGAACCTTCGGTCTGACCGAAACCGGTATGAATCTTACCGCCCGTAACTTCCAACCAACGATTGAAAACCTCCGGATTCAGCGGCTCGCCTGCTGTTGCAAAGTTCTCAATACTGCTGAGATCGTAGCTTGCCACGTCCTCCTGCAACATAAAACGATACATGGTGGGCGGGGCGCAAAATGTAGTCAACTTGTATTGCGACATCTTCTCCAGAAGCTTGGTGGGTACGAACTTAATCATATCGTAAGCAAAAATAGTTGCACCACAGATCCACTGACCGTAAATCTTACCCCAGCCGAACTTCGCCCAACCGGAATCGGATACACTCATGTGGAGCTTGCCCTCTTGTACTCGCTGCCAGTACTTGGCCGTAACGATATGTCCGAGAGGATGCCAATAATTATGCGTTACCATCTTGGGCATACCGGTAGTACCGGAAGTAAAATAAATCTGCATCGTGTCCGAACCCTTGGTAGCCTCATCTCCTACGGGTCTTACGCGGGTATCGGGATATTTCATAAACTCTTCGTTGAAGTTCACCCAACCCTCACGATCTACGTTATCCACAAGGGCAATGGCACGAACACCCGGCATCTCCGGCTTCGCCAGTTCCATCTGCTGAATAACATAATCGTCGTCCACGCAAATGAACATCTTAACGCCTGCCGCGTTTGCACGGTACGCAATGTCCTTCTTGGTCAACTGAAGAGTTCCGGGAATTATGATTACGCCCAGCTTCATACATGCTACGGCGCATACCCAGTACTCCCAACGGCGGCGAAGAATCAACATAACAACGTCGCCCTTCTTCAGTCCCATGGACTCCAAATAGTTGGCAGCGCGATTGGAGAGACTGCTCATCTCCGCGAAAGTAAAGCTCTTCTCTTCTCCCTCATCGTTACACCACAACAACGCACGAAGCTCCGGCTTCTCCTGCGCCCAACCGTCTACAATATCGTAACCGAAGTTAAAGTTCTCCGGTGCATTTACTTTATAATTCTTCTTAAAGTCCTCGTACGAGTCGAACTCGGTGCGAGGCAGATACTTCTCAAGCATGTGTAATGTTCCTCCGTGATTATCAAATGGATTCCCACTTACTCTGCAATCATAGTCAAGAAAGTAGCCGGCTCATCACCATAACATTTCTGTCCATGCATATAAGTAGGATTAAAATAAATACTGTCACCTTCCCGTAAGACGATCTCCTGACCGTCGAAAATGACGACAATACTTCCCTTGATAACCAAGTTAAACTCCTCACCGTTATGGCACACCAAATCCGCAGGCTTATCCGACGGATCCAGCGTTACAAGGAACGGCTGCATAATCTTCTTAGTAAAACGATACGCCAAATTGTGAAAGGTATAGCCCGGAAAACGATCCGCAACCTGTCCTTCCCCGGCACGTACCACCTGATATGTACGCAACTTCGCACTGGTACCGGTCATAATCTCCGAAAAGTCTACTCCGAACTTCTTGGAAATCGAATAAATGACACTAATGGGCACATCTGCCGCGCACTCCTCATATTTCTTATAAGTATCCACATCCACGTGAATTTCTCTTGCCAATTCTTCCTGCGTATATCCGCAGACCTCACGCAGCTCCCGAATACGAGCCGCCAACGCCTTCAACTCTTCCATGTCTCTTCCTTTCCGAGCCTCTGCCCTATCAGCGCAACCATGGGCATTTCCCTATTTTTCTCGTTACATAAATGCTATTATACGCACGAGAACTCGCAAATGTCAATTCCCAAGTATATTTTTTGAGAAATCAACCTTGCCGATACTTCCGGTATGCCCCTGCATTATATCGGTCTTCTGTCTCGTCTCCCGGTTCTACAGGTTCGTTACCTTCCGAATCGTGGTAGCACCCTTCTCGAGAGATACGATTCCCGTACGACAAATCTCTAAGATATTATATTCTCGCATTAGGTTGATAAAATCATCCACACGACTACTCTCACCGGTGAGACGATATACCAAAGAATCCTTGGCGTAATCCAAAAGCTTCGCCTCAAATGCCTCTGCCGCCGTGCGAATGTCGTCACGAGTAGCCGGATCATTTGGCATCTTAATCAGAAGAAGTTCACAGCTGACGGAATTCTCATTTGTCAACTCCTTAATGGAACATACGTCCGGAAGCTTGTACAACTGATTAATCAACTGCTGCTTGCTCTCCTCTTCTCCGTCAAATCGCACGGTAATTCGAGAGTATTCGTTGGACTCCGTCTCACTCACCGTCAATGCTCCGATGTTAAATTGTCTGCGGCGAAACATACTGGTTACTCGGTTCAATACACCGAACTGATTTCGCACAAGTACCGCTACCGTATATCGATTCATATCCTTCTCTACTCCATCTTCGTAATTATATCTTTCACCGATCCGCCCGGCAACACCATGGGCAACACCAGTTCATCCTTATCTACCGAACAGTCAATGACATAAGGACCTTCGTATGCAAATGCTCTGGCAAGGGCGACATCCAACGCTTCTATGGTAGCCACCGCTTCGCCTTCCGCTCCGAAAGCCTTGGCCACTGCCACAAAGTCCGTCTTCCGCATAAGCTTTGTTGCGGAATATCGTTCATCAAACATCATCTTCTGCCACTGGCGAACCATTCCCAACACGCCGTTATTAAAGATCAGTACCACCATAGGTACCTTATATGTCACTGCCGTAGCCAGCTCCGTAAGACTCATTCCGAAGCCTCCGTCACCGGTAAGCAGAAGACTGTGCTCTCCCGTACCGAAGGCGGCTCCTATGGCAGCCCCCATACCGAAGCCCATCGTCCCGAGACCGCCGCTGGATAAGAACTTACGCTTCTCCGAAAATGCAAGCATCTGCGCTGCCCACATCTGATGTTGTCCCACATCGGTCACAACCGGAGTATGAGCGCTCTTATGTCGATTCACCAGTCCGATAATATTGGCCGGGGTAAGTCCCTCTCGCTTATCCGAAAATGCCCGTTCTTCTTTGCGCAACTCTTCCACACGCACTTGCCACTCAGGGCGCTCTACTTGATTCAACAGGGGCAGTAACTTCTCCAAACTACATGCAATGTCCGCACGCAGTCCATGGGTTGCTTCTACATTTTTGCTAAGTTCCGAACCGTCGATATCAATATGTACCAACTTGGCCTTAGGTGCAAATCCATCCGTCTTACCGGTTGCGCGATCATTGAAGCGCACACCCAAGCAAATGATGCAATCCGCCTCTTGCATGGCTTTCGTTGCCGCATAATGTCCATGCATTCCCTGCATTCCAAGGAATCTCGGATGCTCGGTAGGCAACGCAGATATCCCCATCAGAGAACAGCCCATAGGTGCGTCAATCGTCTCCGCTAACGTCATCATCCGGTCTACCGCATCTCCCGAAATCACACCTCCACCGAAGTATATATACGGTCTCTTTGCTCCATTGATACACCGTGCCGCCTCCGTAATGCGAATATCCTTAGCCGGAAATCCTTCATCCCGAACCACCGCCGCATGGGGGGTATATTCGCAGGTGGCCATCTGCACATCCTTCGGCACGTCAATCAGCACCGGACCCGGCCTCCCGGACATGGCAAGGCGAAATGCCTCACGCACCGTGTCTGCCAGTTCCTCTACATGGCTGACGAAATAATTATGCTTCGTAATCGGTAACGTAATACCGGTAATATCTATCTCCTGAAAACTATCGGAGCCGATCTGATGGGTCGGAACATTTCCCGTAATAGCCACCATAGGCACAGAATCCAGGTGTGCCGTAGCAATACCGGTCACCAAATTTGTGGCACCGGGGCCTGAGGTTGCTATAACAACCCCCACCTTGCCTGTTGCCCGCGAATAGCCGTCCGCCGCATGGGCCGCCCCCTGCTCATGGGCCGCCAGTACATGAGTAAGCTCATCTTCATACCTATACAGAGAATCATACAGATGCAACACCTGCCCACCGGGGTAACCAAACACCACGTCACAGCCTTGCTCGATTATGGTTCTTACAACAATGTCTGCTCCGGATAGAATCATAACTCCTCCAATTCACAAATAAAACTTTATCTCTTCAAACGCTCCAAAATACGCTCTCCGCATTCCTTACACCCAATCTTCTTGCATTTTGCCGCTTCTGCGGAATCCGACGGCATAATATCTGCCGTACGATATCCATCATCCAACAGCGTTCCCACTGCTCGCTCGATGCAGTCCGCTTCCTCCGGCATATCAAAACTATAACGTAACATCATGGCTGCCGCAAGAATGGTTCCGATGGGATTTGCCACATCCATTCCGGCAATGTCCGGTGCGGAACCGTGAATGGGCTCATACAGACCGCAGGAAGTATTGCCGAGACTGGAAGACGGAATCATACCGATGGAACCGGTAATCATGGATGCCTCGTCGGAGAGGATATCTCCGAACATGTTCTCGGTAACAACAACGTCAAATTGCGCCGGATTCTTCACAATCTGCATGGCACAATTGTCCACCAACATATCTGTAAGCGTAACATCCGGATACTCCTCCGCCAACTCATGCATAACCTTCTTCCACAAACGACTGGAATCCAGCACGTTGCTCTTCTCCACGGAACAGAGCTGCTTGCCGCGCTTCCGTGCCGTTTCAAAACCGATACGACCGATCCGGCGAATCTCCTCCTCCGTATACGTCAGTACGTCGATAGCTTTCTTCTGTCCGTCGCACTCCTCGGTCTTATGCTCACCGAAGTAAATACCGCCAATGAGCTCACGAACGATAATAAAATCAATGCCCTTCTCCACAATGGAGCTCTTCAAGGGTGAAGCGGATGCCAACTGGGGCCATATCTTCGCCGGACGATTGTTACTGTATACGCCCATGCCCGCGCGAAGTCGAAGCAGTCCCTTCTCCGGACGTAAATGCCCGGGAACCTCGTTCCATTTGGGTCCGCCTACGGCACCAAGCAATACGCTATCGGATGCCAAGCACCGATCAAGCATCTCCTGGGGAAGGGGATCTCCGTAGCGATCAATGACGCAGCCACCCATGTCTACGTCGGTGTATGCAAATGTATGTCCGTACAACTCGGCAACTCGGTCAAGTACACGAAGGGCTTCCCCTACGATCTCCGGACCGATTCCGTCACCGCGAATTACTGCAATATTCTTATCCATACTCCTGCCCCTCCTATCTTCTCTTTGCCTTCAAGGATGCAAGTAATCCGCCCGAAGAAATGATGTGCTGTATGAAAGGCGGGAAGGGCTGTGCCTGATAAGTCTTGCCGGTGGTAAGATTCACAATCTCGCCGGTATCAAAGTTCACCTGCACCTGATCCCCGGCCGAAATCTCCTCTGCCGCCTCTTCACACTCCAGAATCGGAAGTCCGATATTAATGGCATTTCGGTAGAAGATTCTTGCGAAGCTCTTAGCAATGACGCATCCGGTTCCGCAAGTCTTAATAACCAACGGCGCATGCTCTCTGGAGGAGCCGCAACCGAAGTTCCAGCCTGCCACCATCACATCTCCGGGCTCTACCTTCTTCACATATTCCTTATCAATATCCTCCATACAATGCAGTGCCAACTCTGCCGCATTGGGAGTGTTGAGATATCTTGCGGGAATGATAACGTCAGTATCCACGTTATCGCCATACTTAAATACTTTTCCTTGTACGTCCATGCCTACACCTCCTTATACTCGGTTATATAACCGGTCAAAGCACTGGCCGCTGCCGTTGCAGGAGATGCAAGATACACCTCACTGTCCACATGGCCCATACGACCCACAAAATTGCGGTTAGTAGTCGCGATACAACGCTCACCTGCTGCCAAGATACCCATGTATCCGCCAAGACAAGGTCCACAGGTAGGTGTAGAAACCACCGCTCCTGCATCAATAAATGCAGTAACATAGCCTCGCTCCACGCATTCTCTGTAGATTGCCATGGTTGCGGGAATAATGATACAACGCACACCATCTGCCACCTTCTTGCCACAAAGCACGCGGTATGCCGTCTCCATGTCTTCCATACGACCGTTGGTGCAACTTCCGATCACCACTTGGTCGATCTTAATATCCGAAAGGGTAGCAGCCGACTTCGTATTTTCCGGCAAATGCGGGCAACTTACCGTAGGAGTAATTGCCGAAAGATCAATCACGATGGTCTGCTCATATTCCGCATCCTCGTCCGCCTCATATACCACAGGCGTCCGCTCACAGCGTCCCTCCATATATGCCATGGTCAAATCGTCCACCGGGAAGATTCCGTTCTTGGCACCGGCTTCAATAGCCATGTTACAGATGCAGAGACGGTCATCCATGGACAGGTTCTTCACACCCTCACCCACAAACTCCATACTCTTGTACAATGCTCCATCCACACCGATCTGACCGATGATGGTAAGGATTACGTCCTTACCGCTACAATTGCTCGGAAGATTACCCACCAGTTCAAAGCGAATAGCAGACGGTACCTTAAACCAAGCCATACCCGTTGCCATACCTGCTGCCATATCGGTACTTCCCACCCCCGTGGAAAATGCGCCGAGGGCACCGTAAGTACATGTATGACTATCGGCACCGATGATACAATCACCGGCAGTAACTACGCCCTGCTCCGGCAGAAGTGCATGCTCAATGCCCATCTTACCTACGTCATAAAAATGACTGATGCAGTGGGCACAGGCAAATTCTCTACACTGCTTGGACTGCTCCGCAGCCTTAATATCCTTATTGGGCACAAAATGGTCCAATACAATAGCCACTCGGTCCTTATCAAATACGCCGTCAAATCCGGCCTTCTTGAATTCATTTACCGCCACCGGTGTCGTAATGTCATTGCCCAGTACGATATCCAACTTCGCACTGATCAACTGTCCTGCCACCACTCGGTCAAGCCCCGCATGGGCAGCAAGAATCTTCTGTGTCATCGTCATTCCCATATCCTGTTCTCCTTCAAAATAAAATTGCAACTCAGGTTGCTTGTCGGAGAGGTGCCAACCGATATTACGCACCTGTAATTCTATCATACCACAAATGTCTTGCAAATGCACCTGTTGTTTCAGAAAAAGCACTGGAAGTCTGCGCTTCTGGAAAAACAACAAAAAACACCCATCTCAAAGAATTCTTTGAGACGGGTGTACTATCTACACTCGCGGTACCACTCAAATTGCAGTCACACAGACTACCACCTCTTCGGGATCCGACAATCCCTATGCATTCACGTAGCATTCACGGAAGACGTCTACTGATGCTCCTGAGAGCACGTTGGGGCCTCCGGCTCGGAAGGGAGGGGTCCTTAGTTAGAAATATACCGATTCGCAGCATCCACCGGCTCTCTGAAATATCTCTGACTTGACCTTCTTCGTCACAGCCTTTATAAATTTTTCAACATTGTAGCACTTTAAAGCGGCATTGTCAACAGTCAAAATAAAATTATTTCGTTTCGAAATAGGTGTGTCACTTCGCACTTTTCTCTCGACCGCATATCTTATCTATCTGGTCAGATCATAACTCTCCCCTACCATTCGACAGATATCCTCCCTCGGCACCGTCCCGTCCAAGATTACCGAATTCCAATGGGTCTTATTTTGATGGTATGCCGGAATCACCGATGCGAATTGCTGACGCCAGAACTCCCGCCATTCCGGATCGCATTTGAGATTCACCCACACATGTCCGTCCTTGTTATATATCCATGCAAATATCTTGCGATTTTCCCTGTGCCGAATCACACACCAATTGGGGTCATGAAACGGGTAGTCCTCGTACACCTGGGGATAAGTTAGGCAATATTCAATGATTGATTTTCTGGTTGTCATATGGTCATTACTGCTCCTCTGTAAAATCGATGTCGTACGTATAAATGATTATAGAACCTTCATCTCCCTGCGTCAACCACTCTCTCAATGCGCGACATAAAATCATAAAGCTTTTCTAACCTCCCTTGCATTTTCCTCGAAAGTTGTATAGAATGGACGGAGATGTGACGCCATATACAGAGTGGCGCCGGACATGTCCGAGAACTAGGAAACGAAACGATGCGAGACATCGCACTTTGGAGGATATTTTTATGAAGTATTTTCGTGAGATAAAACTACAGACCATTCTGCTTTTTAATCTTGTGGCCGGACTGATTACCGGTTGGTTTATGTACCAAGCAATTCGCCTGATTCTCGGTCAGTGGGTTATGAAGGGACTCTTCTGGCGGTTCCTCGGAGTGCAATATGCATTTTTCCTGTTTATCGTGGTCTACTACGCCAATATGAAGCTCTGGCAGAAGAAGCGCACCCGTATGCCGGATGCGAAGGACGGCTTCGTATGTACAATGAAGCTACTGGCCACCATTCTCGTCTATGCGGTGGGCGCCGTAGCCGTGAACTTGGTCATCGGATTGTTCTGATCGATACCGATACTCATTTATCCCGAATACGCAAAGTACCCTCGCACCTCTGCCACAGCCGGCAGGGTTTCGAGGGTATTTTACAAAGGTTTTCGATTTCGATTTATATAGGATTCGTAAATGTCCGATTACAGGAGTGCCTTGCCTAGAGCCTTGCACGCCTCTACTGCGTCGTCGTCCGGTGCATCATTACAGATGACAAAATCACAAGCTATGACCGCACCATCTGCAATACAGGTCTCTTCCCAATTTCTCATCCACTCGCCGTCTCCCCAGCCATAGGAACCAAAGAGGGCAATCTTCTTACCGCCAAGCTTCGCCTCACATGCGGAGAACATGGGCTCAAATTCGCTCTCCTCTAACTGTTCTGCCCCCATGGACGGGCAGCCAAATGCAATGGCATCGTAAGCGTCCATCCTATCTGCGGAAAATTCGGTTGCCGAGAACATCATACCTTCCCCGCCATTTGCTACGACACCTTCTAATACCGCACAAGCCATAGCCTCGGTATTGCCGGTGCCACTCCAATAAACTACTGCAACTTTGCTCATAATGTAATTCCTCCTAATCTCCGTCTGATTGTCAAGGTTGACATCACACCTTGCAAATCCCACGTACAACTCTATTCTTCCGAGACCATATGTAAACTATACCTTCTCGGAGAGATTCACACCGGTAGCAATGCTTCCTAGCGTTCGTTTAGTCGTCGCTTAGTTAGCCTCCGCTAACCTTCCATGTGTTTTTTGTGGTTAGCAACCGCTAACCACATGTTTGATTATACACATACTTATCGTGTATGTCAAGAGGTATTTTAGATTTTTCAAGATAGTATGCAGACTCTACTACTGCAAAACAGGTCCCAACCCCTTATACGAATAAGAGTTGTTGGAACCTGTTCACATCTTCATAGGCATAAGCCCGAATCCTCATATTCCACAAATGATATTACGCCATTCGACATTCCCAGTACCCATTTCGAGTCGCACACATGAAAGAATGCTCCTGATGTCGGTAAGCATACTACGTCTCCGCCGTCCATTCTTCCAGAACGCCCTTATCAATTATCACCTCCGTTGAGTAGGTAGGCTTGGGGCGATTCTTGTACTCCTGCTTCTGTCTGTACATATAAATCGTGAATCCGATACATAACAAAACAGCCAGGCAAATAAGCGTCAAGAGGATGATGCCCATAGTTTTTCGAATCTTCTGTATTCGTTGCTCATTCATCAGAGAGCCTCCTTCCTCAATTCATATCCGCACTGATTGCAGAATGCAGTGCTCTTATCGCGTCTCGGAATTTTCTTACTATTCTAATAATATCACACCCATCACCCATAGTAAATATTTTTTTACTTTGTAATACAAATGTAATGTTTATTCCAACCTCACATTCTTACTGTCTTCCACGTAAAAAAGCAGCAAAGCACTCTCGCGCCTTGCTGCTCATCTATAATCACACACCAATTATCTCTGTACGCGTCCGCTACCGTCGCCGCCTGCCAGCTTCAGCACTTCGTCCATGGATACCATATTGTAGTCACCCTCTACGGAGTGCTTCAAGCAGGATGCTGCCACTGCGAACTCGATGGTTGCCTGAGAATCGTAACCGTTCAAGCACGCTGCGATCAAACCGCCACCGAAACTATCGCCACCGCCCACACGGTCAACGATGTGCATTGCATACTTCTTGCTGAAATAGTAGTCGCTGCCGTCGTAGAGCATTGCGGACCACAGGTTATCATTTGCGCTGATAGACTCACGCAAGGTAATTGCCACCTTGGAGAATCCGAAGCGATCCGCAAGCTGCTTAGCCACGTCCTTGTAGCCTTCGTGATTTACGGTTCCGGCAGTAACGTCGGTATTTGCTGCCTTGATACCGAACACGTCCGCCGCATCCTCTTCATTTGCGATGCACACGTCCACGTACTCACAGAGCTTGGACATTACCTGTCCCGCCTTCTCCTTGCTCCACAGCTTGTTGCGGTAGTTCAGGTCGCAGGAAATGGTGATGCCCTTCCCCTTAGCCGCCTTACAAGCATCCAAGCAAATCTCAGCCACGTCATCATTCAACGCCGGAGTAATGCCGGTAAAATGGAACCACTCCACGCCTTCGAAGATGGCATTCCAATCAAAATCGCTCTTCTGTGCCGTATAAATGGACGAACCCGCACGGTCGTAGATTACCTTGGAGGGTCTCTGAGAAGCACCCTTCTCCAGATAGTAAATGCCCACTCTGTCACCACCTCTGACAATCTTGGTGGTGTCTACGCCGTAACGGCGCAAAGAATTGATGGCTGCCTGTCCGATCTCATGCTTCGGAAGCTTCGTAACAAATGCTGCATCAAAGCCATAGTTGGCAAGAGAAACCGCCACATTTGCCTCACCGCCGCCGAAAGTAGCACCGAGACGGTCTACCTGTACGAAACGATAATATCCTTCCGGAGCCAAGCGAAGCATCAGCTCACCAAAAGTAACAACTTTCTTACTCATTGTATCTTCCTCCTCGTATTTCAGTATATCTGCAAGACGGGGCATCTTGCCTCCGCCACTCTGTCTAACCTCTTACCTGACGAACAATCTCTACGGCCTCGCGAGTCAACTCTTCGATCTTGGCAAAATCCCCTGCCTTAATCAAGGAATCCTTCACCATCCAGCTACCGCCACAAGCCACGATTCGGTTGTATGCCAGATAGTCCTTCACGTTTTCGGCATTGATTCCGCCGGTGGGCATGAAATTCACACCAACATACGGAGCACACATTGCCTTAATCATAGCCAGTCCCCCTGCTGCTTCTGCCGGGAAGAACTTCAACGTACGAAGACCAAGCTCCAATGCCTGCTCTACCTCACTGGGGGTAATGCAACCGGGGATTACGGGAATGTTCTTAGAAACGCAATAAGCCACCACCTTAGGGTTCAAGCCGGGACTTACAATAAACTTCGCACCTGCTGCCACCGCACGGTCTACTTGCTCTGTGGTAAGCACCGTACCTGCACCAATCAGCATCTCGGGAAACTGCTCACTCATAACGCGAATGGACTCCTCTGCCGCATCGGTACGGAAGGTCACCTCTGCACAAGGAAGACCGCCGTCACACAATGCCTTAGCCAGCGCCGGGGCGTCCTTTACGTCGTTAATTACAACTACGGGAACGATGCCCAATTCACGAATCTTCTGAATCATATCACTCATGATCTATCCTCCTGAATATTTGCTACGTCCGAGGGATGCCCTAGCACCCCTCACGCCACAATCTATACATACTTCTTAAGTGTCGTACGAACTGCACCTACGCCTGCGGTCAATTCCTTCAAGTAACCGATAACAACCTCGGCAAGCCCTGCTTCGTACAAGTCTACGCCGAAGATATTTGCCATATGAAGTACAGGCTCCACTGCCGCTTCCACGTCCTGTCCCTCTGCAAGCGTCAGCTTCTGTACATACGGGCATACTGTAGTGAGAAGCGGGTCGGAGCTAAGCTCAAATGCCTTGCCGTTATCATCCACTGCCATGAGGTAGCGAAGCCAGCCTGCAAACACCAAAGGAATCAACTTGAGGGACTTCACATCAAGCTCTTCGGATGCCTGATATGCCTTAATGGTCTCACCGAAACGAATTGCCAGCTTCTGCGACGTGTCCGTTGCGATTCTCTGGGGAGTATCCGGCATGAAGGGGTTCGGAATACGAACGTTCAATACGGTATCAATAAACTCCTTAGGGTCTAGGATGCCCGGATTCACTACTACCGGAAGACCTTCCACATAACCGATGGTTTCCACCAGCTTCTTCAGCTCTGCGTCCTTCATCTCGTCGGAAATCTTGGTGTAACCAAGCACACAGCCGTATACCGCCAATGCCGTATGGAGAGGATTGAGGCACGTACATACCTTCATCTTCTCTACCTTGTCAACGGTCTCTCTCTCGGTGAACATAATACCACCCTTCTCAAGAGCCGGTCTGCCATTGGGAAATGCATCCTCGATAACAAGGTACTCGCACTCCTCTGCATTTACGAAAGGTGCTACATAAGTGTTCTTCGAAGTGATTACCGGCATAAGCTCTTCGATACCGTCTGCCTGAAGCATTGCTTCAATGGAAGCGTCAGGTCTGGGGGTAATCTTATCAATCATGGACCAAGGGAAACTTACCTTGGACTTGTCATTCACATACGCAAGGAATCCCGCATCCACCAAGCCACGCTCTGTCCATTCCTTAGCAAATGCTACGATAGCCGCGTACAGCTTGTCTCCGTTATGGGAGCAGTTGTCCATACTCACCATAGCAACCGGCTTGGCACCATCTGCGTAACGGGTGTACAGAAGGGATGCCACCTTACCGATATAGCTTGCAGGCTTCTCAGGACCTGCAGCAAAGTCTGCCTCTACTGCCGGAAGCATCTCGCCCTTACCGTTCACAAGGCTGTAGCCTTTCTCGGTGATGGTGAAGGACACCATCTGCAAAGAATCCTTACGGAAAATCTCTCGAAGACGTGCGAACTCTGCATCATTTTCGGAATCCACGATACAGGACTCTGCAACGCTGCCGACTACGGTCTTCTCTACATTTCCATCCGCCTTCAATGTAACCAAAATGGTATAATCGTCGTGAGGACGATTCATCTTCTCAATAATCTCGTAATCAAATCCCTCTGCCACCACAAGACCGCGATCCAATACGCCGTCGTTCAAGAGGTTCTGTACTACATTTGCCTGGAAGGCACGAAAGATATTGCCGGCACCGAAATGAATCCAAAAGGGATTCTCCTTGGTTGCGCGAATCATAGCTTCTCTATCGAACTTGGGAAGACAGTACCCTTTCTCTTCCCACTGCTGCTTATCCTTAAGACCCTGTGTGCTTAATTGCATTTCTTCGCCTCTCCTTTCACAATGGCTTCCCACAAACCGTTCAAATACGTAGCGCCCAATGCACGGTCGTAGAGACCGTAACCCGGCATTGCAACC
Organism: Lachnospiraceae bacterium; assembly: GCA_045546575.1. Taxonomy (GTDB): domain Bacteria; phylum Bacillota; class Clostridia; order Lachnospirales; family Lachnospiraceae; genus ISDg. The sequence continues at coordinate 100,524 of JAZQDC010000006.1, forward strand.
TCGTCCCAAATCATACGTCCGTGGTCGGGGCGAATCGGTCCTTCGAATCCGATGTCATAGAGTGCCTTCATAATCTCGTACATATCAAAGGTACCGTCGGAAGACAAATGAGCGGACTCCTCGAAGTTGGTGGGGGTGATGAACTTCAGGTTACGAACGTGTGCAAAATGAATTCTGCCCTTCAGGGAACGAATCATGTCCGGAAGGTCATTTTCCAAATTGGTTCCGTAAGAACCGGAGCAGAAAGTTACACCGTTGTGAGGGTTGTCCACCATCTGCATCATACGAAGAATGTTCTTCTTATTAATAATAATTCTGGGAAGTCCAAATACGCTCCATGCGGGATCGTCCGGATGAATTGCCATGTTGATATCATACTTATCGCATACCGGCATAATCTTCTCCAAGAAGTACTTCAAGTTCTCGAAGAGCTTCTCATCATCAATGTCCTTGTACATCTCGAAGAGTTCCTTCACTCTTGCCATACGCTCCGGCTCCCAGCCCGGCATAATACTACCGTTGGAATCGCCTGCGATGGACTCGAACATCTCCTCGGGATTCAACGCATCAACGGCCTCCTGAGTGTACGCAAGTACGGTGGAACCGTCGGCACGCTTACGAGCCAGCTCGGTTCTGGTCCAGTCAAATACCGGCATGAAGTTATAGCATACCATGTGGATATCTTCCTTGCCCAAGTTCTCCAAGGTCTCGATATAATTTGCAATGTACTGCTCACGCTCGGGGGCACCGGTCTTAATGGCATCGTGAATATTTACGCTCTCAATACCCGCTACACGAAGGCCCGCAGCCTCAACCTCGTCCTTCATAGCGCGGATGCGCTCTCTGCTCCACACCTCTCCGGGTGCAGTATCATACAGCGTCGTAATAACGCCGGTTACGCCGGGAATCTGGCGAATCTGCTTCAGAGTTACTGTGTCAAATTTGCTACCATACCATCTCAATGTCATCTCCATAATTACATACCTCTCTTTGCTAAATTATTCATAAACGCCCGACATAACAAGGCTTCTACACCTATTATAAAATGAATACCGCAAAATACCATTGATACGATTGTTGTATACATTGCAAATCTTGCGTTTTCATGTTATAATCCATATATCAATATCAAAAGGAGCCCCTTCCCATGAAGAAGCTACACACCAGGTTCAATCCCAGACAACACATGCTCTCCAAGGATTTCGAGTTATTCTATTACTCCGACCACAATCCCCCCAAGGTTGAGCTGCATGCACACGATTATTACGAGTTTTATTTGTTCCTGGAAGGCGACGTTCGGATGCAGATTGGACAGACTACCCATTCCATCCAAGCCGGAGATATCATGTTGATTCCCCCGGGCAAGCGTCACTGCCCCATTATTTGCAGTAACACGGTGCCCTATCGCCGTTTTGTATTTTGGATCAGTCAGGAATACTACGACTACCTGCTGGGACTCTCCCCGGATTACGGCTATCTGGTAAGCCATGTCCTTGCCACGGATACCTATATCTTTCACACCGATCAACTCTCCTATCATGCCATCCAATCCAAGATGCTTCGTCTGCTGGAAGAGCTAAATGGTACTCGTTTCGGTCGAAATGCCCAGATTTCCTTGTATGTGAACGATATTATTCTTCACCTAAATCGTATCATTTATAACCGACAGCACCCCGTTTCCCACAATGGTGATGCGTCCTCTTATCAGGACATCTGCATGTATATCGAGGAACACCTAGAAGAGGACTTGTCACTGGATCGGCTAAGTCACTTGTTCTTTGTGAGCAAGTTTCACATCTCCCACATTTTCAAAGACACCCTAGGCATCTCCATTCACCAGTATATTACTAAGAAGCGTCTTACCCGATGCCAAGAAGCCATTCGTTCAGGCATGAGCATCACCGAAGCGTACCAAACCTTCGGTTTTGGGGACTATTCCAGCTTCTATCGCGCCTTCAAGAAAGAGTATTCCATTTCCCCTAAGGATTACCGAGACATGCTATCACCGGACTCGTCCCCCTCTACGAAAGAGTCCCAGGAGAACATGTGATGGAATATCAATTAACAATTAACCCCTCGGTACAGGTACACAATTGCTCCACACCGAGGGGTTTCTATTTCGATTATTACAGTTCTTCCAACAGCTGTTTCTTCTTCTCCGCAAATTCTTCTTCGGTAATGAGCTCCGCCTCATAGGCTGCCTTCAACACCTGAAGTTTCTTGGTAAATGCGGCGTTCTTCTTGTCGTCTTCCACAGAAGCCTCCGCCTTGGCTGCCTTTCTGGCTTCCTCTGCCCTGCGAATCTCCTGCACTCGACGAAGCTCTTGATCACGCTTTTCCTTGGCTAGACGAGCCGCCTCCAGTGCTGCTGTGGCCGCTTCTCGTTCTGCCTTGTGTGCCTCCAGTGCCTCCTTCTCCAGTCGCACCTTAGCCTCTGCCAATTCCGCTTCCTTCTGTGCCGCCTTAGCACGCTCTGCCGCCGCTACGGCATCTGCCTCCGCGTCCTTAGCCGCCCCCTTCATGGATTGGTTTCTGGATGCTACAAATATTACACGGTCTGCTTCTTCCTTAACGGCTTTGGCTGCTTCCGCTTCCTTCTTCGCCAACTTCTGCGTGAGTTCCGCGTGCATCTTGGCTTTTGAGAAGCTCTCCTCGGTTCCTACCGCAACATAACCGGGGATTGTCACCTGTTCCGTCTTCTCATCCTGCACAACCGATGTCACAACCTTCTGACTCTTACGGGCTTCCTCCAACTTACGAGCCTCTTCTGCTGCCACCTTGATTGCCAGTTCTTCTGCCTTACGAGCTTCTTCTGCCGCTACTCTGGCTGCCAGCTCTGCCGCCTTACGGGCTTCCTCGGCCTTACGGGCTTCCTCCGCTTTGCGGGCTTCCTCTGCCAGACGGGCTTCCTCTGCTTTGCGGGCTTCCTCCGCCAGACGGGCTTCCTCTGCTTTACGGGCTTCCTCCGCCAGACGGGCTTCTTCCGCCTTACGAGCTTCCTCCGCCAGACGGGCTTCTTCCGCCTTGCGGGCTTCTTCCGCCTTGCGGGCTTCCTCCGCCTTACGAGCTTCCTCCGCCAGACGGGCTTCCTCCGCTT
>JAZQDC010000007.1:0-34460 GCA_045546575.1 Lachnospiraceae bacterium
ATTCCAAGCCAATTCCGTATCTTCTATGAAATTTGTCCACTCCTCAGAAAGATCACTTTCCTTCTCACCTACCGTGTCAAATGACACTTTGTCTTCCTCTTCTGCCATTGCAACGAAACTGTCTAACGATAACATTAGACAGCATACCAGTATCATTGCAATGATACGCTGCATCTTGCTGTGCATAACACTTCTCCTTCGCATTTTGTTATTTACAACTCTTCAGAAAAGTGCTATGATAATAATAGTACTTTTTTCGAAGAGTGCTGTGCTTCGGGGAGTCTGATGTTTTCTCAGGACGGTCAGGCTCCTCATTTTTTGTCCAGATGATTTCTCGTTCCACTAACACGTTATCACAATAAATCATCTGTATACGTATAATACCACTTTTCGACATGCGTGGCTATCGGCATGTTACACAATTTTTCCTTCAGCTTCTTGTGCAACGTGCATACTCATTTTTACAAAGAAAAAAAGGGAGGTATAACTCACCCAATATCAACTTACTGTAATAAGTCTTGCAGTATCTATCCTTCGTTCCGGCACAATAAAAATAGCTCACGGAACCAAAGCCGCGAGCCATCTTTCTTACATTCCACGCCACCTGCAACAAGAGACATCCCTTGTTGCGGCGGTTCGCATATTCCTCTTACGCAGTATGCATGAAATCTTAACACATACCGTCTTTTCCTTGTTCTACTCCGGTAGAATCCCTTCTCCCTACCACCGGATACACACCCTCTCACTCCTCGTGATGATGATGGCGATGCTCAATATGCGTCTTGGCACTATCCAGGATCTCTACCACATGATGGTCGTCCAAGGAATAGTACATATTCTTGCCTTCGCGACGTGCCTTCACCAGCGCAGCTGCGCGAAGCACCTTCAACTGATGGGACACCGCAGACTTGCTCATATCCACAATGTTTGCAATATCGCTTACACACAACTCCTCACTAATTGTCAGAGCCGCCATAATGCGCATACGAGTCTCGTCGGCAATCACCTTGAAGAACTCAGACAATTCCCTCTGCATCTCCGGGGACATCATAGCCCCGCATACCATTGCCACCAACTCCGGATTGGCAGGTTCACAGTCACAACCGGTATTTCGAATCATCTTACTCACCCTCCGAAGCTCCGCTTGCAAGCCCTCGGATCATTTCCCTTCTCGCCGAAACGGCGTATCTTCTGACATGCTACGCTTGCCACTCGACGTCGTCTTCCTTAGGCAGACGCCGGAAGAACTTCACTACGAAGGGAAGCGCAACGAAAAATGACAACACATCGGCAATACCCTGTGCCAACTGTACCCCCAGCAAATCAAACCAAACAGGCAACAACGCAAGAAGCGGTACAAACAACAGACCGTTACGAAGCGCCGATAGGAAGGACGCTACGCCATTCTTGCCGATACTCTGAAACAGCATATTTGCAAATACGGAGATGGGTTGAAAATACAACGCCACCAGCTGCGCCCGCAATGCAAATGTGCCGATACGAATAACCTCAGGGTCATCACGGAACAACCCGATAAGCATTCCCGACATGAAGAAACCCACAACCGCCAAGGTTCCCATAAAGATCTCGCCCACCGCAAAAGTGAAGAAGAACCCCTTCCGCACTCTGGTGTATTTCTTCGCACCATAATTAAATGCACACACCGGCTGAAAGCCTTGCCCAATACCGAGACCAACCGCAAATACAAAGAAGCAGATACGATTTACAATGGTCATGGCTGCCACTGCCGCATCGTCACCATAGATTCCCGCTTGATGATTCAGAAGCATAGTTCCCACACTACTGAGTCCCTGCCGCACCAGACTGGGAAATCCGGTCTTGCAGATAGCAACGATATCGCCAAAATCCTTGGTAAAGTTCGAAATCGCCAATTTGCTCTGTGCCTTACCACACAGAAACATCGCAAGCAAAATCGTAAAGCTCACAACCTGCGAAATCGCCGTAGCAATTCCTGCACCGGCAATACCGAACCCGCAAGGCATAATAAACAGCCAATCCAAGAAAATGTTCAACAAACCACCTGTGGTAAGTCCCACCATGGCAAATGCTGCTTTGCCCTCGTAACGCAGAATATTGTTGAGCACAAAGCTCCCCATCATAAAGGGTGCCGCCAACAAAATGTACTTACCATAATCCATGGCATACGGCAGAATCGTCTCCGTACTGCCCAACAGTCGCATGAGTGGCTCCAGAAAGATTAGTCCCAGTACCGCAAAAAGCATACCCGATGCAATCGAACAGAAAAATGCCGTGGACGCCAACGTAGACGCTCGCTTCCGATCTCGCTGCCCAAGCACACGGGAAATCATACTGCCCGCACCATGGCCGAACATAAAACCTACCGCCTGAATAATCGCCATCAGACCAAATACAACACCAATAGCGCCACTGGCACTATTGTCCTTCAGTCCACCGACGAAATACGTATCCGCCATATTATAAATGGTGGTCACCAACATACTGATGGTTGTGGGAATACCCAACTGAATCACCAGCTTGCTCACCGGCGTCTCCGTCATCCGCCGATATTGGCGTTCCTCCATGGATTCTGCAAGGGATTGGTTCATATATTTCATTCACCTCAATTCAAACAACCTACTTGTTATCATAGCACAGGAGGGGTTGAAAATGCAACCACATAACCCGAGAACAACCAATTTGTCAAAGCATATAGACGCTTTCAATTATACGCAAAATCTCGTCTTTATCTCCGAATACTCCGATATCTCTTAATGCAATATTCTCTTGCGACATCTCATCAACAAATTGTTGCATGTCCCGCTTAATCTCGTCACTCAATTCTATGGAATCCGCTCCTGTAAGCAGTTGCGAAAGACGGAACACATCACGTTTGTGCTTCAGCACATCCTTGCCATCTACTCGCTCTCCATTGTTCCTACGCTGTCTGAGATCAAGCCATGCCTTTGCCTTAAACGGAATCAAGTGTGTATAATTTAATACTTGAATACCATCAATCGTTATTAAACCATTGGTCAAGAACTCATAATATTCATCATTAAGAAGAATGGCAGATAAACTTGATATTTCATCGGAAATATGAATCGGTGTTAGCCGCTCTTCCTCTTCGTAGTGCAACATTCGGCTCTTTCTTGAGAACAATTCGATTTCTTTCGGATATAAATCATCCGCAGGGTTTCGAAATCGAAAAAATTCCGGTTCGCCGCTGTTTCTCTCTCTAATACCATATCCGCCGTCCTGTATAAACTTCCAGAATTCTCTTCCGAAGTCTTCATCTAACGCCTCGACAATGAGTACTACGTCAAAATCCTTCGTTGTCCTGAAATCAAGTCCGGCATCGTCCATCAACAATCCACAAGCCACTCCTCCGATAAGCGCATACTTGCCTGCATAACCCGAGAACCGGTCCCTAAACACATCGATCCCCCTCACCATGCGTACTTCCTCCTAAGCATCTCTACCTCAGCCAGTACTCGCTCATCCTTCGCATTCTTCAGCGATAAAACCAAGGAAATATCATCAACTGTGTAATCGCGAGACAATAGGCGAGGGTCGTAAGCCCACACCTCTGCTTTCTTGCCATCAACCATTAGATAGTCTTGCTCGGTAATCTGCTCTCCTAAGGACGGTTGAAGATATTTTGCAAATGCATAGCACCGTTCTCTCCCTGTAGTATTAAGCATTGTCTTCCTACCAAGAGCATCCACTCCAGAGACAAGCGCCTCAATACATGCAATCGAATTGTCCAAATACAATACTCGCTCTACCGGGTCTATCATATACGGTTCTGCCATTCTCAGTAGCTCGCCGCCTCTGGCTATGGGTACAATGTACTTCTTTCTTCCAATACACTCACTACGAAACAACCCGCAATCTAACAATACCTTATACGCACGTGTTGCAGACATCACGGTACATCCAAGTTCCTTACTAATCTCCGTTGCAGTCATGCGAATATTATTATAAAAAATATATAAGAATACCAATTGCGTTATGGGTGTGAATCTCTCAATAACCATTTTCTTCTCATACTTCTCGGTTAGACATATTGCCAGAAAAGGCAGATATATCTGCGAATCCTTCACCACAAAGGAAATCTTCTCAGCAATTAACGCCTTACGCTGATAAGCTGTAATGCTCTCTAACTGTACAACAATCGGCATACCTGTCATCTGCATAAGCTTCTCATGATGTTTCTTGTATCTAACAAGGTTAAATGCAACGGGACATACAAACAAACACTCCTGCCCGGCAATACTGTACTTGGTATAAGAATACCCCTGCTTCAAGTATAGCGGACAATCAGCAGGTAGAATATAATCCACCTTCACAACGTCATTCCCCAACACCTCTTTGATATAGCTATACATATTATCACCTCAATTATAACATTGTTTTTATCATTATAACATTACCATTGTTACAATGTCAACATTGAAGTTATATGCAAAAGGCGTATAACCACTATCGTTAGAATTCTCTCCCATCCATCTCATACCGATACTCACAACGTTCTTCGATGCAAAATGTCGAGAAATATCGCTCCTCCAAAGGTATCCAACGTGTCCGAAACATCTCCGCCTTCTGAGCACCTTCGCGCCCTAGGATTCTACGCATCTGCTCCTTAGAATCCACCGTGAGAAACATATGAACATCATAATAATCCCACAATGCCGGATGGCAAGAGTACGAGCCCTCGATAATCGTAACGGCATGTTCCGAGATTCGAACCGGCTCCGTCAGCTTGCGGTTTCCGCAGTCAAATGGACGGTACACGCACCGCCCCGTCTCTCGTAACGGCACCAACACCTCCGATAGAAAGCGCTCATAATCCACATTTCCCCCGGGTGTCGCCAGCCGCTCCGGCGTTCGCTGCTCGTCCCTTAGAAAGAAATGATCTAGATGAATCACATTACACTCATATCTCTCCTGCAACCGCCTAGCCAGTGTAGTCTTTCCGGCGGCGCATCTGCCATCTATGGCAACGAGCAACCGCTCATTTTCCTCATGTAACGCATCGATAATTGATGCAATGTCCTCTATCACTTCACGCATAACGTCACCAACTTATTCACTCACCCGTTCCTGACGCGTGCCTGCCACATGAAGGGCTGACATGATCGCCGGAATCAATATCAACTGTACGATAATGCCCGGAATAGCATTCAAGAATGCCCCCGCCACAAACATCTTCCACGTAAATGCATTGCCCTGTAAGCCAAGTAGCACCACCTGGGCCACGCCCCACATGACACGTCCGAGAATCATGGCACTCACCAGGGATATGTATACACCTAAGGTATCTCGCTTCTTCCGTAAGCGATACACCAAACCAATCACCACACCATAGCACGCAAGCTCCACGGCCATGGCGATTGCCACCGGATACATAGGTGGCATGCCGAACAGAAATGAACGCAACAACGGCACCACCACTCCCACCGTAGCCCCATACTGCGGACCACAGATCAGCCCGCACAAGAATACCGGCAAATGCATCGGGAGCAGCAAGTTCCCGATCTGCTGAATCTGCCCCGTCAAAAAAGGCAACACAAGGCCAATGGCAACAAACATTGCAGAGAGAACAAGCTTCTGCAATGGGGTAGGATGAGAAATGTTCATGTTGGTCAACCTCGCTTTCCGGCATGTCTGCTCCGAATTGATTGGCGTAGACTACTCCCTGATTGGGTAGGCTCCGCACACCTGTTATGTATCATACCATAAGGTAGGGGGGATGGCAACTAGGATTGATTATGGCAAAAATAAAGAAGAGGAATGAAATCACTCCTCTTCTTTCATTGCTCACATCAGATACTTCACGACCTTTTTTCACCGCCATGTATCACTCCTGCTTCCATCAACTCGCGGTATCTTTCTCCGGTTCTCCTGCAGTTCGATTGAACTCGGCCAACTCCTTGTCAACAGAATGATACTGAGCGATTAAATCCTTAACCACAGTGTCGTTAATGGTCTCTAATACATCCTTGATTCCACCGATTTTCTCTGTAATATTTTCTGCCACCTTCCTATATGAAGCTCTTCCGCTTCCTTTCCAGTTCTCTAGAAGTGTATTGTTAATACGGTCAAATTCTTTTCGAATAGCGGCGAATTCTTTGATTGCCTCCTCGCTACCCGTAACAAAGCCTTCAAGCTTTCCAATATCAGCGCGTACAAATTTCGCCACAGTTTAGTCCTCCTTGATGAATTTCAGTTTCTTTAATTCATCCTGCTCAATCGCATAGATATATCCTCCGTTATCACCACTCATAATCTTCTATACCAAGTGGAATAGACAAATCAAATTCAATCCCAGTATTAACCGAAATCGGTTAATACTGTTGCATACCTGTTTCGGTTAATATGCAAGTGAAAGGTGTTGATTTTTTTATGATTCTCTACGATAGGCTATGGCAAACAATGAAGGATCGTCACATCACACAATACGCCTTGATTACCAAGTACGGTATCAGCCCTGCTCAGATTACAAGATTAAAGAGAAATGAGTACGTCAGCACTCACACTGTAGACATCTTTTGTGAAATACTAAACTGTAATGTGGAAGATATCATGGAATATAGAAAGGCCGGAGACGAGACCTGATAAACTAAGAAGCTGCCGCAAGCACCATCCTTTCTGCTTGCAGCAGCTTCTTTTTTCCTTACTCCACCTCTAGCTCTCCCAACCTCTCAATCAACCACTCGGTCATTTTCTTGTTAGTCTCGAAGATGTCCTTATACTTCTCCTGCTCCGATAGCCACGCAACACAGATTAACTGATTTGCCAGGATCACGTAAGGTGCCGCCTTGCGCTCTTCCTTAGTCAAGGTGACTACGCTGTTGTAGCCGTAGAGAATATTCTTGTATATTTCAATCCATTTATTCAGCTTCTGCGGGTCATTTTCCGTGAAGTTCTCGGACAGGATGGCCGTTGCCGCATAGCACGGGTCGAAGATGCGGATGCCGCGTTCCGAGAGTTCGAAGTCAATGAAGCCCCATTTGTCCTGGCACAGGATGATATTGCCCGGATTCGGGTCGCGGTGGATGATTTGCTTTGGCAGCTTGTCATACACCTTTCCAAGTGCGGCCATACCTTCTTCGCACATACTCTTCTGTAGTTTCATCACTTCCGTTGCCTTAGGAAGTGCCCAGTCACGCACGGTTTCGTAAATGTTCTGTTCTCCCGTCACTGCCTCCACCCGTTGCAGTGCCAGGTGCAGCTGGCCGATGATTTCGCCTACGAAGCGTGCCTTTCCCTTGTAGTCACCCTCGTACATGTCGGTAGAGTTCATCTGACTGCCTCTCAGGCGTTCCGTCAGGCAGAAGTACAACGCACCGTCCTCCACGTACTCTCTTCCATCGGTGGTCGCAATGGGTACTGCTGCGCGCAGTCCCACATTTTCCAGAGACTTTGAGAGTGCAATGTGCTTATTCAGTTTTCCCAAGTTCTCCGTGAATTTGATGACGTAGCGATCACCCACGTAATATGCGTTGTCATTTCGGTTTCCGCTGCTCTCGTAGAAGATGTCCGAGATCGTTTCATTTTCCAAGCCCCAGTGCGTCAAGACACTGCGGATCTTTCTGTGTGTTATCATAATATGTCCCTCCTGAAACAGATTCGGCACATACGGTTTTCTCACCTTGTGCCTCTTCAAAAATGCAGAGGGCGACATGCCGAATTCCCGCCGAAATGCCTTGTAGAATCCAGCGTGGGTATCGAACCCGTATTCCAATGCAGTATCGATAATCTTACTACCGCAACCGATTTTATACACCGCATGGAGCAATCTCCGGCGAAGGATGTATTGCGCCACTGGCATTCCAAGTGCCAAGTGGAACAGGCGATAATAATGAAACAGCGAGAAGCCCGCCACATCCGCCAGCTCCTGTGCGGTAGTTTCCGCCTTACAATTGGCTTCGATATAATCAATACTGTCCTGAAGAATCTTTCGGTAATCCATGAGTCCCCTCCTTGTTGTTATTTCGTAGCTACGCATTTATAATAACAAATCATCCATCGAAAACCTTTCCCGTCTTGTCAAGATTAGTGCCTTTCACATATTCAGACCAAATTTACAGCCTTTCCACCATTATACCACGTATATCTTTCCTTGTTCTACACACAATACAGGACACCCCGAATACCCGGCAGATTACACCAAGCATTCGGGGCGTATATTCTCTTAACTTCTCATATTTTCATCGTGCTTTCGCACATGGCAGCACTTCATCTCAGCCTATCAGACTGCCTCTCCTACCGGTTCACCGCATCCCTCAACAAGCCCTTATTCCGCTTGTTCTCCCCTGTTTTCTGCCTTGTTCCATGCTTGCCCCAGCTCTGCCTTTCCACTTATTCTTACCGCAATAATCGCTGACTGCCGCCACCTTGTCATAGAAGCAGATCAGCCACCCCGCCTTGGTTCTCGGCGGAATCGGCGTCAGAGGGAACATGTGTCTGCGAATCATATCTCGCTCCCGGTGCGTCAAGTCCGGATATTTTGCAATGGCATTTTCCAAAGCCCTCCGCGGATGCGTAAACCCATGGAACTTTTGTTCCTTGTCATGCCAATCATATAAGTAATAATCATGGAGCAATGCACCGCGAAGAAATTCTCGCATCTCCACCTTAGTGCCAAATCGCTTATGATGCTTGTAACACAAGTAAGCCACCTTGATGGAATGGTCATAAACACTGCCCTTCACATGATGCTTGTACCGCTTCATATCGATGTACTCTTCCGACGCAATAATATCTCTGATCAAACCGTAAAATTCTTTGTTCATTTAACCCTCTCAATACCTTCGCCTGTCATTTTCACAATTGCCGCCCTATCATACAAGACGTTTGTGTCCGTATTGTTATTATACCGTTTCAGAAATGTTAATGCATCCGGTAATCAGAGGGAAATGAGGCTACAGCATCGGCACTACCCCGTAAACCACCAAGCCAAGCATTGCACTTAGCAAAATGACCTGCGGAATCCCCACCTTGTACCTCAGTAGCAAGACCGCATCCATGACTCCGATAACAATGGCTGCAATATCAATTCCACCCCCGCCACTCTGCGTATAATTGCTTAGGGACAGCGTAAGGCAAATGCCCACCACCATAGCAAGACATGCGGGGCGTACCCCTACCATAATGTGTTGCATGAGCTTCGCTTCCTTAAATCTCGTATAGAAGATTGCCGCCAATAGACAGAGTGTTAGGGCCGGCATCAGCACACCCAGGTTGGCCGCCAGTGCCCCCGGGATTCCTGCCGCACGAATTCCCGCAAATGTAGCACAATTCAGTCCCAGCGGTCCCGGCGTCATTTCAGCGATTGCCACAATGTCTGAAACCTCTTCTGCACTCATCCAACCATTTGCGATCATTTCACTGCTTACAAGCGGAATCATAGACAGCCCGCCGAAGCTGGTAAATCCAATCTTCAAGAAACTCCAAAACAACCTAAGGTAAATCATGCTTCTTACCTCCTTGCCGTCTTTCGTACATCTCACAGATTACAATACCACATATTGCACCGAACAGTACCAGATACACACAGTTCATCTCAAAACACAAGTACAATAAAAGTGTCACAACCATAACAATGATACAAGGCCTATATTTGAAAGACCCTTTAACCATGCCAACCGCGGCACAGAGAATAATCGGCACCACTGCAGCCCGAACACCACTCATGCCGGCGGCAATCCACATATTGTCACGAAATGCCGTGTAGAACATTGCAATCACTGAAAGCATAATGAGCGGAGGTACCGCCATTCCGAAGACTGCTGCCAATCCCCCAAGCACTCCGCACATACGATAGCCAAATAGCATCGCCACATTGCCAATCATGGTCCCCGGCAAACTCCTTGCAACACTGGTTAGATCGATCAATTCCTCATCGGAAATGCACTTCCTTCCGTTTACATATGTCTTCTGCATCTGTGCAACGATACTCCAGCCACCACCGAAAGTAAAGAATCCAAGCTTAAAAAAGTCGAGAAAAAGTTGTATCGCATTTGGTCCCTGCTTCATCCCAAATCACCTCACACTCAAAACATACTATGCCACTCTAACAAATCCTTCTTCAAAACAAAAAAACGACGTGTCGTAACACGTCGTTTCTCTAAATGCGGACTACGGGACTTGAACCCGAACGCGCTTAGCGCACATGATCCTTAGTCATGCCTGTCTGCCAATTCCAGCAAGTCCGCATGTCATGTTGTCTCCAACACGCTTGATTATATTACCACGGGAATAATCATTTGTCAATCCCCCAATTCAAAAAAATTCTCAAGTTTTTTCACACAGATAATTGTGGCCACTTCTCCCGTCACACGAGAACTCCGTAAGTTGACGGCAATTTCGATTTGAATGCTGCTCACTGCCCCTTTCCGTGCCACTCCGCGGGTTGACGGTGGTTTCGGTTTGTAGGGCTCACCACTTTTCGGCGTCGCTCCGCGGGTCGGTGGTGGTTCCTTTGAATGCCCCCTTGCGAGGCTTTCGAGAACTCGACTGCGCTAGCTTGCGCTGCGAAAGCATGTTTGAGCTCCGAAGGAGCGAGTTTGCCGGAGCAGTGCAAAATAGGCGCGCGGGAGAGTTCCGAAAATGAAGCAGGGCATTTCAAAGGAATTACCACCGACTTGCGGAGCCCCCTGAAAGGCGCAGAGCGTTACAAACCGGAACCACCGCCGACTTACGTAGTCCCCGAAACAAAAAGAGAGCCCCCGAATTCGGGAGCTCTCTCATGCAGTCGATGGGACTTGAACCCACACCCACGTACGTGGACATGAACCTGAATCATGCGCGTATGCCAATTCCGCCACGACTGCAAGCAACAATAAATATATCATTATGTTGCCGTTCTGTCAACTCTTTTTTGAAACATTTTCGTTTTCTGACACCGCCATCAAACGCGTCTAATCTACATAACTATAATAGATTCCCTTCTTGTCCAAGGCTTCCTTCGCCTCATCGATATCGATGGTGGCTGTCTTGCCTCTTCCGGGGATTACAATGGTCAATTTCGAAGGCTCATACCCCGTAATCAGAACCCACTCATTGTTCATCAGACTACACACCGGTCGTCCCTCCGACACGAAATACAGTACTTGAGACAGGTTGGCTCCCGTGAGATCCACCGCCGTTCCCGGAATGCTCTCCGTAAGCCACGTCAAGAGCGCCTTGGCGTGTGTGTTGCAATCCTTAGCATCCACACTACTGCCCTTGTAGCTCAGGAACATCTGTAGGATCGCCTGAAGCTCGGTATACTCCTCATCTTCATACGTCTTCTTCAAATTCTTCAGCGTAGCCGAGGTGGCCTTCATACCACGAACCCATACCACATTACCACCGCTGTCGTACACAGCACCCATATACTCGTCTGCCATGGCGATACACTCTCCCAGTGCATCGGAGACACACAGAATCTCACCATACGCCACCGTATAGTATCGCTCATCAATCCAAGTACCGACGCGCACCGCCGTACTGTTGGTCAACACGGTAAATTCCGTGGTAGCCTTGGTAGGCACCTTCTCCAGCTTATAGTTCTCCGGAAGGTTCATATAATACTCACGGTGCATTAAGTCCGTCGTCCTGCTGCCAATGGTAATCTTCTCAGACCGACTCTCATTGCTCTTCAAAATGTTATAGTCCCCGGACTCCACGAAGATAGGCCGCATAGTCTCCGTGCCATCCTCCTGAGGAACCGCCACCTCATGAGTCTTCTTGTACAACTTGATGGTAATGGCATTTGCCACAACCTCTGCGGAAGCAAAGTACTCACCTTCTCGCTGATACTCCTTGACAATGGTGCCGTCTAGTTCCTCAATCATGATTTTGTACATAGGTACGTTCATCTTACCGGTATCGAAGAAAGTAATATCCTCTTCATGCACCAATCCGTAGATCATCTGCTCATCAATGGTACCAAGCAGTAGAATTCGATCTCCTGCGGGCGCTGACATGGTCTCCTGCGAGCGATTCTCCAGGTCATAGAAAATGACCTGCGTATTGTTGGCATTTTCATATTCCGACTGGTACACAAGGATTCCTTGCTCCTCTGCCAATACGAAACGCTCCGACAAATGCTCCGAAACCACAGTGAAGTCATTTACCAACGTACGATACAGGTACAACGTATCGTACAATTTGAAGTAAAATTCATCGTAATCGTTCATGTAGCATAACTGGCCGAATTCTTCTTTTAAAACCTCGTAAGACACCGTAACCGGAACGAACATCAACTCCTCGATGCGGTGCTCCTCTGCGTAATAACGATAGTACAGAATACCCACACGCCCCTCGTACTGTCCTCTTGTTACATATCCGTAGAACACAAAATCCGCGTCTCCGTTATCTTCTACGGAAATCAAACGATAATCATGATTCTTATTGTAATAGCGTGCGAAGTCTCCACCCGTCTTGTCAAAGGAAAACACCTGCACCATCTCATTTTGCACCATATCGTATTCCCACATGTCACCGTCATGGGCAAAGAGGAGGTATTTTTCATTGTCGCTCAGTAGATAGTTTAAGTCTCGCTGGGTAGTGAGCCCCAACTTGATCTGATTGCGGTTAATGCTCACCATAGTGCCATCAAACTCCGCATTCATCTCACGTTCGTAATTGTACAAAATATTCTGATTGGACGTGCTCTTGAAGCGGTAGCGTTCCGTGGCCGTATAATACTCTCGGCCGTCATTGGAATATACCTGTAGACGATACTTCATGGTGGCGCTTACATACTTGGAAGTATACTCTGTGATGGTGGGTACACTGCACACCAACTCTAAGGGTTCCATATCTCCGTAACCTACCGTTTCAATGGTGTCCTCAATGGTCACATAAGAATAATCCTCACCCGTAGCGGTGTATGTGGTCTCCAGATAGTCCTCCATCTCGTTGCGCTTGGACTTATCTAGGATAGTGCTATGAAAGGTTTCCACAAATGTCATCTCACGTTCCGGACTTCCGTACGTGGGTTGCAACATTCTGGTATAATAATAAATATCTCGCCCCGCATCCGTTGTAAGCGTAATACGCATGGTGTATTCCGTATCTGTGGCATAGTTATCTCCCAGAACAATGGTTGCACTGAGTCTGCCATCTTCGGTCTCTTTCAACGCTTTGACTTCCACGGCATCCAATACCATTCCGGACACAACTTCCATGACTTCGCAGTACAGGCGCTTCACCGTGCTCTCATTTTCACGAATCAGTACCGCAAATTCCAAACTCTTTGAAATGGGCGTAATGCTTTCTCGGATAAGCTCTGCGTCCGCCTCGAAGGTGTAGCCCAGCGTCTCATTGATTTCGACTCCACCGGTTTGAAAACTGATGACCGGTAGAGTTGCATCACCGGCGCCTACGGTCTTCAACTCTGTCATGTACGTATGGACATCTATGTTATGATAAAATATCACCAAGGATACAAGAAATATTCCTACTAAGATTAGTATCCGATTTCGTAATTTCATATAGCATCTCCGTTCACTGTCTTGCTAACACTTCATATCATACCCTTTTTTCCGTCCACATGCAATTATTTTTCTTCATTACAAAAAATAATTTGCATTTCCTACACAATTTCTTAGGAACCACCGGCTTATTTTCGCATATAGTAAGAGTACCAACGTTCCTTGGCGGTGTTATGAAAGATTGGATTTACCCGAATCAAAACCGGCAGACCCCTGCCACAACTCCGTTTCCTTACCAAATGCCCGACGTCCCCCCCTCGGTTCCCGGCTATTTCTACCCGGCGGAGGGCACCGGCCTCTTATTGCCCATCCCGCCGTTTCCCACGTATTCCAATCAGGAGGAATACGAGCGTGATAAGAAATACCTCACTTCTCTGTATCCGGAGTTTCTCATTCCGGTGCTAAATGTCCTGCTTCGGAGACTGGACCGCGAACATGCGGAAACCGGTTTCCTATACGACCGCTATCCTGACCGGGAGCTTCTGCTTCGCATGGTTTATGAAATATATGATCAGTTGGCCGAGGAAGGCGATGCCGGCCTTACGATGCCTGCCCCCTCAGAACCGGGCGGTGATGACCAACTGGCACCTCCGATTACCGTCACCTTCACGAAGAATCCGCGAAATCCCTGGCTTCTCGGCCTCATTCAGGTTCTTCTCTCCAACGAAATCTTGGCACGGCGACGAAACCGCAGAGGCTCCCGCTATTACTAATCATTTAATCAAAATCGCATTTCCTTCTTGCACTCTTGCCCATGGTGTACTAAAATATCTCTAACGGAGCAAGGCAATGCTCCTCTACGACATTTTGCATAGAGTGACTTGCAAGCCCCGAATCCATAACATTGAGAGGTATGTATGAGCGACTGTATTTTTTGCAAGATTGCAGCGGGAGCGATTCCTTCTGCTACGGTATATGAAGATGACGATTTTCGTGCGATTCTGGATATCGCACCGGCACACAAGGGACACATTATTGTACTCCCTAAGACCCATGCTGAGAACCTATTAACCTGTGATCCCACAGTGGCAGCGAAGGCGCTTCCCGTTGTACAGAAGATCGCCAATGCTGTGAAGAAGACCTTGGGCTGCGACGGAATCAACATTTTGCAGAACAACGGTACTGCGGCAGGACAGACCGTATTTCATCTGCACATCCACATTATTCCCCGCTATGAAGGCGACGGCATTCTCCCCGTATGGCCACAGGGCTCCTACGAGGATGGGGAAGCTGCTGCTCTGGCAGCACAGATTCAGGCCAATCTGTAATTCCGCATCTATATACCAATAATAAGAGGGCAGTCCACCCGCCGGAGAACGCATCTCCCATCGGTGAACTGCCCTTATTGTTTGGTTCTGTTCTACTTCCTTACACCAACGATTTTAACAACTGCACAATCTGCTCCGTAGCGTCGCCCGCCGGGCTCTTAGCCATGGCTGCAACATACTCCTCACGATGCTCATATACCTCACTCAACGCTTCATACAGCGTATCATCGGTAATCTCCTCTTCCTGCAACACACGACTAAAACCTTGCTTGCGGAAAGACTCTGCATTTAATAACTGATCCCCGCGACTGGCTGCCGCCGATAACGGAATCAGCAAATTGGGCTTGCGAAGTGCCAACAGCTCACAGATGGCATTGGCTCCGGCACGGGAAATGACCACATCTGCCATGGCCAGCAGATCCTTCATCTCCTTATCGCAGTATTCCATCTGCACGTAACCTTCTCTGCCATTGTAAGCTTCATCCGTCTTCCCCTTACCGCAGAGATGCACCACTTGATACTTCTCCAACAGCTTCGGTAACAAACTGCGAACCGCTTGGTTCACCTTCACCGCGCCGGTACTTCCGCCTACCACGAGAATTACCGGTTTATTTGCGGAGAAGCCAACAAAATTCAATCCGGCAATACGATTGCCACTGAACAACTCCTTGCGAATGGGCGTTCCGGTATGAATGCCCTTGCCCTTCAGATGCTCTAACGTCTCCGTGAAATTGCAACATACCTTCACCGCTGCCGACATACTCAGACGATTTGCAAGGCCAGGTGTCATATCCGACTCATGGATAACCGCGGGAATCTTGCGTGCCTTAGCCGCACGAACAACAGGAACCGTCACAAAACCACCCTTGGAAAATACCACATCGGGTTTCAGTTCCTTCATAATCTTCTTGGCTTCAAAGTATCCTTTGATAACACGAAAAGGATCGGTGAAGTTCTTCCAATCGAAATATCTACGAAGCTTGCCGGAAGAAATACCGTAATACGGAACTCCCAACTGCGCAATCAACTCCTTCTCAATTCCCGTCTTGGAACCCACATAATGAATCTCGAAGCCTTCTTCCTTGAGTCGATCCATCAATGCAATATTAGGGGTCACGTGACCGGCCGTTCCGCCGCCGGTGAGCACAATCTTCTTCATATCATTCTCCATTAAATATAATTCTCTACATCTCCTGCATCAATGCCGTAGCCAGCTGGTCGGGACAGGATGTGTTCTTATATCCGCACCGAATGCCTTGCAGACGCTTCACAACCTCTTCCACCGGCATGCCTTCTACCAATCTTCCGATTCCCTGAAGATTGCCGTGACAACCACCGACAAATTGTACGTTCTTTACCACCTTAACACCATCGGACTCTTCCACATCGTATGTAATCTGCATGGAACAGACTCCCTTCGTACGATATACCATAATTATTCCTCCTTACTAGTCACCTCTAAGTTCTACCATCGTAGAACACCATCAAATGCGTTGCAACAAACTTATGGTCAGCTTCACCATATGCTCCACTGCCTGACGCTCAAACTCCGGATAATCCATAGATGCAGAATCATCCGCCTTGTCGGAAATGGCCCGAAGAATCAGAAACGGAATCCCATTCAGATACGCCGCCTGTGCAATAGCCGCACCTTCCATCTCCGTACACATCCCATTGAAGGCAGTCTTCAACTCATCTTTCTTCGCCTTATCCGCAATGAACTGATCTCCGCTGACTACTCTTCCGGCAAAAGTCGCAATCTCCGGAATCTCGGACTTGCACACTTCCTGCGCCAACTCCACCAACTCCGGGTCTGCCACGAAGGTAGATACTTCCATCTGAGGAATCACACCCTTAGGATACCCAAAGGCCACAGCATCCATATCGTGCTGTAACGTATCCTTGGAGATCACAATATCCCCGATGTTAATTCGGTTATCCAAGGAACCGGCAATGCCCGTGTTCCATACCTTGGTCACTCCAAATCGGTCACAAAGTACCTGCACGCAAATGGCCGCATTTACCTTACCGATACCGGACCGCACCAATACAACATCCTTGCCGCACAACGTACCACAGAAGAATCGCATCCCTGCATATTCCTGAGTCTCTCGTATGTCCATTGCCTCCTTCAACTTGGCAATCTCAATCTCCATTGCTCCGATGATTCCAATCACTTTCGCTAACCTTCCTATTCTTATGCGTATTTTCGAAGTCTATGCTCACGGCACCCCTCGTCTCTGTGCAATATTCTATCCCATTAGCGAAGCGTTGTCAACCAAAGGTGCAAATTCAATATCCACCCGTCCCTACGGCAACGGCAGATATTCCACCTTTTCACCTTCACGGTACAGGATATACCCTTCATTTACCTGAGCACTGGCCGCCTCACCCACGGAAAACGAAACCTCTTCTCTTCCCATCTGTGCACAACCTCTCACACCGAGTTGCATCATAGTAATCAACAATAGAATCCACCCCATAATAATCCGCAACATACACTCACCTCCCAACCACACCGTCTCTCCTACGGTGTATGTACGAGCATAGCATAAGTTCCGATAGCGGGTTGCCGAAAATGCGTGGTTCATTTTCACCAAAGTGCACAAGAAAAGCCTTCCCCTAAGTGAAAAAACGACACTCATTTTGTGCACTTTGACACATCGCCAATATGCATAAAGGGAGAACCACACCCATCGGTACAGTTCTCCCAGTCCGTTCGCTTATTTATTTCCTTATACTCCGTAGAATTCTACTCCGAATATCCCTGGGGATTGCCGGTCTGCCAACGATACGTATCGCGACACATATCCTCTAAGGTCTTCTCTGCTTCCCAGTGTAGCAATTCCTTGGCTTTCGTAGCGTCGGAGTAACACTCTGCCACATCCCCCGGACGACGAGGAGCAATGACGTAAGGAATCTCAATACCATTGACACGTTCAAATGCCTGCACCATGTCCAGAACGCTATATCCCACACCGGTTCCCAGATTCACAGTTTCTACACCTACATGTTCCTTGGCATACGCAACGGCAGCTACATGTCCCTTAGCAAGGTCCACAACGTGAATATAGTCTCGCACACCGGTGCCATCCTTAGTTTCGTAATCATCACCGAATACGGAGAGCTTCTCACGCTTACCTACCGCCACCTGTGCTATGTACGGGAACAAATTGTTGGGAATGCCTTGCGGGTCCTCTCCGATGCGACCGCTCTCATGCGCACCCACGGGATTAAAATAGCGAAGCAATACCACAGACAGTTCCTTGTCAGCCACACAAGCGTCTCTGAGAATCTGCTCAATCATCCACTTCGTCCAACCGTAAGGGTTTGTACAAGTACCAAGTGGCATATTCTCAAGAAGCGGCACCTCCTTGGGCACACCGTACACCGTCGCCGAGGAACTGAAGATAAAGTTGTGACAACCAGCCTCCTGCATCACTTCCAACAGACTCAGTGTAGTGTCCAAATTGTTACGATAATACATCAGCGGCTTCGCCACCGACTCACCCACTGCCTTCATTCCCGCAAAATGAACTACAGTATCAATATTCTGCTCCTGAAAGATCTTACGAACCTCATCCCTATTCTGAATATCCACCTCATACATAGGGATGTCCTTACCCGTAATCTCGCACACCCGACGAACTGCCTCGGGCTTGCTGTTATAATAATTGTCCGCAATTACAACATCATATCCCGCATTGATAAATTCAATAGCGGTATGTGTTCCGATATAACCGGCTCCACCGGCAAGCAAAATAGCCATCTTCTCTCCTCCTATATCTCTTCGTCGGCAAATGCCCTACGAAGTCTTGCATATTACTACGCTTACATCCTCTGCTATCTGCAGCTCTCATTTCCCAGTTCTCTATGCGTCACCAACACCGGCAACCCCTCAGCACTTATAGACGAAGCAAATCTCTCTGCAAAGCACACAGAACGGTGTCGTCCTCCGGTACATCCGAATGCCACCACCAATTCTCGCTTACCTTCCTTTCGATACAGCGGAATCAAATATGTAACCATGTCCAGCACCTTGTCAAACAGTGTTCTGCTCTCCTCAAAGCCCATCACATATTCTTGTATACACGACTCCATTCCCGTATGATCCTTGAGTTCGGAAACGTAATAAGGATTCGGCAGGCAGCGCACATCAAAGACCAAGTCTGCATCCGAAGGAATTCCTTCTCGGAAGCCGAATGACATGGTACGCACCAACATGGTATCACTATTAGGCTCCGTAGACAAGAGATTTACAATGCGCGCTCTCAACTGCTCCGGTTTCATGGTGGATGTATCCACCTCATAATCCGCTCGTAGCTTCGTGCTCTTCAAAAACTCGCGCTCTTGCTCGATGGCCTCTTCCATGGAAATCGGCTCATTTTCCATTAACGGATGACGCCTTCTTGTGAACTTATATCGATTGATTAGTGTCTGCGTGTCTGCCTCTAAGAACAACAGTCGATACGGATATTTCCGACGACTCAACTCCTTCATCGCATCAAAATAATCACCGAAATTGTCCTTGCCCCGAATATCAACCACAGTGGCAAGATTCTGTTCCTGCTTATTCTCCGTCATTCCGTAAATGTCCGCAAAGCTCACAAGAAAGCGTGCCGGAAGATTGTCTACACAATAATATCCCATATCCTCCAACGCATTAATTGCCACAGACTTTCCCGCACCGGACATTCCGGTTACAATCACCAGTGCCATATTGTTCTCCACCCTTCTTGTACTTGTGGTACGGTAGCCGCCTTGTCAAGGCAGCCACTGCGATAGCATTACATCATTGTATCCACATGGTAAGAAAAACTTTAAGAGAATACTCTTAAAGTTTTTCTTAAAATCCTATCGATGCCTATCTACCAACTGCATACGAACAAGAGCACGGCGCAATGCAAGCTCCGCTCTGTTGTAGTTGGTGTCGGTTTCGGAACGCAGACGGCGTTCCGCACGTATCCGCGCCTCTTCCGCACGATGGTAATCAATCTCTTCCGGCCACTCACAAGCCTCCGAAAGAACTACGATTTCCTCCTGCATAATAGTAGCAAAGCCATCCAGCAGAGATGCTTCCCTCGTCTCTCCGTCCTTTGTAATACGAAGAATTCCCGGAGCAACAACAACCGTCAACGGGATATGGTTCTTGTATACACCAATCTCACCTTCCGTCGTCACGAACTCCACCAAATCAGCCTCTCCCTCGAAAAAGATACGGGTAGGAGAATATACTTTCAAATTCAGATACTTATTATCCTCTGCCATACGCTCCTGACTCCCTCACTTATCTGCTCTCTCCGGACACTCTGGCCACCACATCGTCGATACTTCCGGCATTTAAGAAATAGCTCTCCGGAATATCGTCATGCTTACCCTCAAGAATCTCCTTGAAGCCCTGAATCGTATCGCTAAGCGGTACATAACGTCCGGGTAAACCGGTAAACTGCTCTGCAACGTGGAAGGGCTGAGAGAGGAAACGCTGAACCTTTCTTGCACGTGCAACCAAAGTCTTCTCTTCCTCGGACAACTCGTCCATACCGAGAATCGCAATAATATCCTGCAACTCCTTATAACGTTGCAAGATCTCCTGCACACCACGGGCAACCTTGTAATGCTCTTCACCTACGACACGCGGGTCAAGAATACGGGAAGTGGACTCCAAGGGATCTACTGCCGGGTAAATTCCGAGCTCCACGATGGAACGGGAAAGTACCGTGGTAGCGTCCAAATGTGCGAAGGTCGTTGCCGGAGCAGGGTCAGTCAAATCATCCGCAGGTACGTATACGGCCTGAACGGATGTGATAGAACCGTTCTTCGTAGAAGTAATACGCTCCTGAAGCGCACCCATCTCCGTCTGCAACGTAGGCTGATAACCTACAGCACTGGGCATACGTCCCAAAAGTGCAGACACTTCCGAACCTGCTTGAGTGAAACGGAAAATGTTATCAATGAACAGAAGTACGTCCTTACCACCCTTGTCACGGAAATACTCTGCCATAGTAAGTCCGGTAAGACCTACTCGCATACGTGCTCCCGGGGGCTCGTTCATCTGTCCGAAAATCATGGTAGTCTTATTAATAACACCGGATTCGATCATCTCATAATAAAGGTCATTACCCTCACGAGTACGCTCGCCTACACCGGTAAATACGGAATAACCGCCGTGCTCGGTAGCAATGTTCGTAATCAACTCCTGAATCAATACGGTCTTACCTACACCGGCACCACCGAACAGACCAATCTTACCACCCTTCTGGTAAGGGCAGAGAAGGTCTACGACCTTAATACCGGTCTCCAGAATCTCAGTCTCGGTGGACTGCTCTGCAAACTCCGGTGCTTCTCTGTGAATCGGGTAATATTCCACACCTTCCGGTGCTTCCTTCTCATCAATGGGCTTACCGAGAACGTTGAACATACGTCCCAAGGTATTCTCTCCTACCGGTACCATAATCGGTGCTCCGGTTGCGGTAGCCTCCATGCCACGTACCAAACCATCGGTAGGTCCCATGGCAATACAACGTACCGTATCATCACCCAAATGCTGAGCAACTTCTACCGTAAGCTCGTCGCCATCTGCCTTCTTGATGACAATGGCATCATAAATCTCAGGAAGATTGCCTTCGTCGAACTTGATGTCAAGTACGGCGCCGATAATCTGTGTTATCTTTCCTGCGGTATGTTTCTCCACGGCTATCTTCTCCTTCTTCTCTAATCATTTAGGGCATTTGCTCCCGCAATAATCTCAGTCAATTCTTGCGTAATGGAGCTCTGTCGTGCCCGGTTATACTGTAAGGACAGCTTTGATATCATCTCGTCTGCGTTGTTGGTTGCATTGTCCATCGCCTGCATACGTGCACCGTTCTCACTGGCCAAGGATTCTACCATGGCTCCGTAGATCTCGCCACTAACGTACTTAGGGATAATCATGCGAAGCGTCTCTTCTGCACCCGGCTCAAAATTCATCAATGCCGCCGCGCCGTCATTCTCCATACCATCCCCCAGCTTGTCATCTGTGGGCATAAGCTTCAACATGGTAGGAATCTGGCTCACGGTATTCCGAAATACCGTAAATGCAATATAAATCTCACCGATAACGCCTTCCTCAAACGCTTCCATAACGTCCTGACTAATGTCCGACGCATCGCTATATAACGGACTGTTCATTGCCTCGGAATAATCCTTGACAATTTCATAACCACGACGACGAAGTGTATCACGACCCTTGCGTCCTACTGCGTAAATGAGCAGCTCCTCCTTGGGAATTCCGCAATTCATAACCATCTTCACAACATTTGCATTATAACCACCTGCCAAGCCGCGATTAGAAGTCAATACAATAATGGCCTTCTTGGCTCCCGACTTGTGGCTGGTATACTTAGCACGCACCTCCGGCGATGCCTTTGCAAAGATTGCGCTGATCGTCTGATACAGATGATTGAAGTAGGGCTTGGACTCTTCTGCCCTCCCCTTCGCCTTCTGTAGTTTCACAGTGGAAACTAGCTTCATAGCCTTCGTTATCTGTCCGGTACTCTGGATACTGCTTCTACGCCTTTTTATATCTCTCATTGAGGCCATAGAATAATTCCTCTCTTACCTAGAATTACTTGCAAAACTCTGCCTTGCATGCCTGAATTGCTTCAATCAAGGATGCTTCGCACTCTTCGTCAATGACATGCTTCTCACGAATCGTTGCGGGAATATCCGGATACTTAGAAGCGATAAACTCGAAGAGTTCCTTCTCGAACTCCTGAATACGCTCTACCGGAATATCCAGCAAATACTTCTTCGTAGCCGCATAAATGATAATAATCTGATTCTCAACCGCCATAGGCTGATACTGAGGTTGCTTCAATACCTCACGGATACGCTCACCCTGCGCCAGCTTCTCCTTGGTATCTGCGTCCAAATCGGATCCAAACTGAGAAAATGCCGCCAATTCACGGTACTGTGCAAGCTCGATACGAATCGGTCCGGCAATCTTCTTCATTGCCTTAATCTGAGCCGCACCACCAACTCGAGATACGGACAGACCCGCATTTACCGCCGGACGAAAACCGGAGTTGAACATCTCGGTTTCAAGATAAATCTGACCGTCGGTAATAGAGATTACGTTGGTGGGAATATATGCGGATACGTCACCTGCCTGTGTCTCAATGATAGGAAGCGCAGTAAGGGAACCGCCGCCCAATGCATCAGACAGACGTGCTGCACGCTCCAACAGACGGCTGTGCAAGTAGAATACGTCACCCGGATATGCTTCACGTCCCGGAGGTCTCTTAAGAAGCAGGGAAAGTGTACGATATGCCGTTGCGTGCTTACTCAAATCATCATAAATGATGAGCACATCCTTGCCGTTTTCCATCCACTCCTCACCGATTGCACATCCCGCATAAGGAGCAATGTACTGCAATGGTGCCAACTCACTGGCGGTTGCGGCTACTACGGTGGTGTAATCCATGGCACCGTACTCCTGCAAGGTCTTAACGATGTTGGCAACAGTAGATGCCTTCTGACCGATGGCAACATAGATACAATTTACGTTCTGACCCTTCTGGTTAATAATCGTGTCAATGGCGATAGCCGTCTTACCGGTCTGACGATCGCCGATAATCAACTCACGCTGTCCTCTTCCGATAGGAATCATGGAGTCAATTGCCTTAATACCTGTCTGCAAAGGGGTGTCTACGCTCTTACGGGAAATAACACCGCTTGCCACACGTTCAATCTGACGGTACTTGTCCGTCGTAATAGGACCCTTGCCATCAATGGGCTGTCCCAGTGCATTGACTACTCGACCGAGCATCACATCGCCAACCGGAACCTCAACTACACGACCGGTAGTCTTTACCGTATCGCCTTCCCGGATTGCGGATGAATCACCCAGCAATACCGCACCGACATTGTCCTGCTCAAGGTTCATGACCATTCCGTAAACCTCTCCGGGGAACTCCAGAAGCTCACCCATCATCGCATTCTCCAAACCATGAATACGAACGATACCGTCAGCCACCTGAATTACTGTACCAACATCGGTTACAACAAGCTTTGCACTATATCTTTTGATCTGTTCTTTGATTACGGAACTGATTTCTTCTGGTTTCAAATTCAAAGCTCTGTACCTTCCTTCTACTAATTCTATGTGAATCTCTGTGTCAGACAAATGCTATACCGGAATCTGCATAAGCTCCTTTTGAAGCCCTGCAAGCTGCGTCCGAATACTGCTGTCCATGACGCGGTCGCCGATACGAACTACCATACCGCCAATCAGTGTCTTATCGATGTCATAATGCATCTCAAAGCTCTCATAACGAGTAGTTTCAATAAGTCGCTCCACTAGGCGCGCTCTTTGCTCCTCCGGCATAGGTAGGGGCGTCGTCACATAAGCGATTCCTATCTTCTTATGTTCCTTGACCTCTGCCTCGAACTCGTCCAAAATAGCCGCAATATCATTTTGTCTGCCGTTGCGTACAATCAGAATCAAAAATCCCGTCATATCATCACTGACTCTTCCCTTGAAGCAGTTTTCGGTAAATGCCTCCTTCTCCTCCATGGCAATCTTCGGGTGATTGTACAGTTTCAGAAGCTCCGGAGCCTCCACCAGTACCTGACGTACGGCATGAACCTCCTGTAACAAAGCCTCTATGCAATTCTTTTCTAAAGCCAGTTCAAACAATGCGTGACCGTAAGTTCCACTCACTACTCCTGCCATGTGTGTTCACCCATTTCCTTTAAAACGTCGTCCACAATTGCTGCCTGCTTCTTATCATCCATCTCCTCGGATACGAATCTACCTGCCATCTCCTTGGCTACGGCGATCATCTCCGTCTTGATCTCGTCCTTCACCTTGCTCTTCTCCAGAGCAATCTCTCTCTCGGTGCGCTCCATGATACGAGCCGCCTCGGCATTTGCCTCGCCGATAATGGCCTCCTCACGTCGCATAGCCTTCTTCTTGCCTTCGCTGAGAATAGCGTCTACGTCCTTGTCCGCCTGTTTCAAGCGTGCGTCATATTCCGCTTTGAATGCCATGGCATCTTCCTTCTCCTGTGCTGCCGTCGCAAGATCGCCGGCAATACGCTCCTGGCGCTTCTTAAGCAAATCTCTGGCAGGATTAAATACCAGATAAGACATCAGGAAAAACAAGAAAAATACCGCACACGCCGTAATCAACGCATCAAAGATTACCTGAAGGTCAAGACCGAAGATTCTACCGATCAGAGTCTTCTCCGAAGCACCGGTTTCCAAAACCATAAGGTGTGCTGCCAATAAAACTCTCACGTTTCGTCCTCCATCCTATTATTCTCTCCGCAAATGCCATAGCATTCGCGGCCGCATCCTCTTCCGAAATTAGATCAACGGATTTACGAAAAGCAAAAGGATTGCGATAACGAGGGAGTACAAACCGGTTGTCTCGGCAACAGCCTGTCCGAGAATCATGGTTCCCATAACGGTACCCTTCGCACCGGGATTACGACCTACTGCCTCAGCACCCTTACCTGCAGCATAACCCTGGCCGATACCGGGGCCCAAACCTGCGATCATTGCAATACCTGCACCAAGTGCGGAGCAACCTGCGATAAATGCGTCATTAAAGATTTCCATAATAAATTTCCTCCTGAAAAATATTTTTTTGCTTTCTACTAGTCTTCAAAATTATTTGAAATAAACACCATTGTCAGCATACAGAATACATACGACTGGATCGCTCCGGAAAAGATGTCAAAGTATGCGTGCAAGGCTCCCGGCCAAAACCACAAAATAAAACTCGGCAACAGATTATAAATGAGTGCCATAATAACCGTACCGCACAATACATTACCAAACAGACGCAACGACATGGAAATCGGCGTTGCAATTTCTCCGATAATGTTAATCGGGGTAAGTGGCAACGGGTGGAAGAGATCCGTGATGTGTCGCATCTTCTGGTAACGAAAACCTGCGATGTGAATCAGGAAAAACGTAATCATCGCCAATCCGAAAGTCGTACCGAAGTCCGCCGTAGGCGGTCGCAAGCCGAACAATCCGGAAATATTGGAGATGAAGACGAACAACAATAGCGTCCCGATATAATTCGAGAAATTGCCACCGTGTTTCTCCCCCATATTGGATTTTGTCATGTTATCAATTGCCTCCACTCCCATCTCGGCAATGTTCACCAACATCCCAGGCTTCCCATACGGATCCGTCTTACGTATTGCCCGATTCACTGTTACCGCAAAGATTGTGAACACCAACAATATGATAACAATTGCAACATGTGACGTAGTCAGCCATATCGTCTGCCCGAATAGCTCAAAATGAGCAAATCCGTTGATGCCGATTTCTTGACCGATGTCACTACTTCTGGAGACCAGATTCTGTGGAGTCGCCATTCCTTGTCCCGCTCCACAGCGTAGAAGCATCTCGCTTCCTATGTTCACCGTATCACCTTCCTTTTCGAAGTATTTTTCTGCGTATACGATTGGTTAACGGCTGTAAATAAGCCGAGAACTTCATATTCATCACGGAGAGAATTGCGCCCAAGCCCATATACTTTCCGCCCAACAAAATCGTGCCGACTATCACAGCAAAAATCACGAAATAGCGAATCGTAACCTTTCTTCGCATATATACTGTCGCATCATGACTCTCCATAACAATAGCATCCGCAATACTCTCAAACATATTCTTGAGCATTACGATTGCCACCGTAAGTCCTACAAGAACACCGGCACTATACCGAAATCCTTCCGGCACGAAGAACGCACCCACAAGATAAATGAGCGACAAAGCCACGCAAGCCCATTGCATGTCTCTAAGAATCCTCCAAGCATCCCGTTGTTCCTCTATCGCTCGTTCGCTTCCCGCTTCGATATAGTCCACAACTTCCTCCAGATCCTCTGACTCTTGATCCAGACGTTCTACCTCTACCTGTCGATCAATCTCCTCCGGAGACACATACTCCTCCGGTTCATCGCGAAACATCTCTTTCAACATCCCAAACAATCCAAGGCTGTCTCGTCTCTTACTCATGTGCCGCTCCACTATCTTCTTTACTGCGTTCTTTCTTCCACTGCTGAAAGGCTTTTTCTGTTTCTTTCGCCTTAGTATCCGGACATTTTGAAGGGGTGGACAATACCACCTGGGGCTCTTCCTTCGTATATCCCTTAACCAAATGCCACACACCTCGATAGCCGGCGGCTATCCCGGCAAACAAAAACAAAAGCATCAGCCACGGACTGCACCCAAGCCATCGATCCAACCAGTACCCCAACACTCCGCCCAAAGCAAGCGGCGCCAACATACTGTATGCAATCTGACTGACCATCATCATTCCCTTGACAATATCTCGGGTCTGTCTTCCCTTATCATTTCGTCTCTGCACCAAAGGGGGGGTACTCCTCTCTCAACAATAGATATCCTGTTAAGCCTACACTGAAGTCCATTATAACATTCTTCACTCGATTCTGTCTATATCATTATAACCAAAAACATCATTTTTTCTTATTTATTTTTACCGAAAATCATGCTATAATAACCTCAAGAGGGTACATTATGTATCATTTACATATTTACATTCGCATATGTTGTGCTCGTCCTTCATAGGCAACATCATTTTTTATATCCGGTTATTCCGGGAGGTGCCATTATGAACATATCTAAATTATACCGCAAGCGCTACTACCCTATGGAGTGCATTTTGCTGAAAGATGACCGTATCTTGTATCACGGTGAGCACATTTTAGTCACTGCATGGCGTTCTCTTCATCCGAAGAAGGACCTCGCTACCGGTGTGTCTGCATATTTCCCCGAAGAAGGTTTTAAGATCAGTAAGTTCATTGACCACTCCGGGGATTTACTTTTATGGTATTGTGATATTATTTCTCACGAGTCCCATCCGGAGGGCGGCACCGTGTTCGTTGATTTGTTGGTAGATGTTGTAGTGCGCCGAGATGGCACCGTACGTGTATTAGATTTGGATGAAGCCGCACAGATGCTGGATGCCGGAGTTATTACCCCGGCACAACTGTCCGACTGTCTTCAGAAGACCGACCGTTTGTTACGTATTATCTATAATGGTGATTTTTCTAAGATTACCGGCTGGATAAATGAAATCGAAGCCGGACTCACTCCGACTTCGACGGTTACACTTACTCAGCTTCTATCTGATTAATTCTCGCCATATGGCGTTCCTCTCCCGAGAAGGGCGTATTCAACCATGTATCCACAATCATAATTGCCAAGCCTGCCCCCACAACACGTCCGCCCATGGCAAGAACGTTGGAATCGTTATGAAGTCTTGTGGCTTCTGCACTAAATACATCATGGCACAGGGCACAACGAATGCCCTTTTGCTTATTTGCGGTGATGGAGATTCCGATACCCGTTCCGCAGATTAGAATTCCTTTTTCACACTCTCCCGACTGAATGGCACGTGCCACCTTCTTCGCATAGATTGGGTAGTCCGTTGCTTTGTTGGAATCCGTACCGAAATCCACATATTCGACGCCCTTCTTGGTCAAATGCTGCTTTATCTCCTGCATCAACTCATAACCACCGTGATCACATCCTAAAGCTATCATACTATACCTCTTTCTGCACCTCCCGGTGCCTTTTTTATTATGCATGCGTCGGAGCCGTCACTCTTCCTCTCGGATAGGTTCCTGCTCAAACAGGACATCCCAGCCCTCGAACGCATCATGTTTCTGTTCTTCTGCCAATTGATTAATGGCCTTCTTCATCATGCGACTCATCTCGCGAAAGCACAATTCGTAAGCCTCCAACTCCCCACCGTAAGGGTTATACACTTCCCGATCTTCGCCTGCCAAAGCATGCAACGTACAGGATGCCACTCTGGGAAAACGTCTTCGAAGTCGAGCGTAATCCTTGTCAGTCATGGCAATCACAAGCGTATTCTCCGTAAGCTCCGTCTCCCGTAGTTCCGCACTAACTTCTCGAAGAATCGGTAATCCATGATGGTCGAGAATCGCTACGGTCTTCCCGTTACAAGGCGTGGGAAATAGCACCACCAGCCCTCTGGAAGCTACATACACCGGCTCCCCTTGATACAGACTGACGAACAAACTCTCCGCCATAGGACTGAGACTGGTGTTGTCATTGCATAGAAAAATAATCTTCTCGTACCGCATAAGTACTCCTTCTGCCACGGTTTACACTCGTTGCACTCGATATCCCGCCGCCTTTATCAACCGATTCATAATGGCCCTGCCTACACCTTCTTCCGAGAAGCACTCGCCGAATATGTAGTCTGCCCCCATATGATCGAACTCTCGCAAGGTTTCAAACAGTCTCGCTGCGATTCCTTCCTCCTCTTCACGTCTGCCCACGCAACGTACCTCGAAACCGGGATAAGAATCCTTCGTCTCCTCCGAAGCCATAATTGCCACGGAATACCCCTCCTGCTGTTTCTTTGTTGCTTCCTGTAGAATCGTTTCCGTAACCGCCTTTAACTCACCTTCGTATATCAAAAGCTCTCCCTTGGGTGCGTAGTGCCGATATTTCATTCCCGGCGCCTTGGCAACCAAAGAATCGTCTCGTTCTCTCTTCAGCACAGCGGGATCGTACTGTATATTAGGCAAAATGCTCCGCAGTTCGTCGATGGTTACATACCCCGGACGCAAAATCATAGGAATCTCACCGGTCAAATCCACAATGGTGGACTCCAAACCAATCTCCACGGGACCACCGTCCAAAATCATAGGAATCCGACCTTGTAGGTCTTCCATTACATGCTCCGCTCTTGTAGTACTGGGTCTTCCGGAAGCATTTGCACTGGGCGCCGCAATATAGATGCCGCTAACCTTCAGAAGCATAGCTGCAATAGGGTCACTGGGCATACGTAGTGCCACGGTCTCCAGACCTCCCGTAGTCGCCGCAGGCACTGCCGAACTCTTCTTTAGAATCATGGTCATGGGGCCCGGCCAGAATCGCTCTGCCAACGCATAGGCTTCCTGCGGAACCTCACTTGCCAATACCTCAAGAGCCGTCAAATCGCAAATATGTACAATCAATGGATTGTCCGACGGACGTCCCTTTGCCTCATATATTCGTGCTGCCGCACCGGCATCCAACGCATTGCCACCCAGTCCGTATACCGTCTCGGTAGGAAACGCCACCAGCTCTCCGCGCCGCAGCAACTCCGCAGCTTCCGCAACATCTTCTTCACGCAGATTGTCACGAGAGCACACCACCATCTTCGTTACCATGTTATCCTCCACCATCTCTTCACACCGGACGCTTCCTTGTGCGAAGCCACTTCTTGTCCTCCTCCGAAACTCGTAGGGACTCTATCATCTTCTGAATCGCTTTGTTATGAATCTCGGGTGCCAGCATCTCCTCTTCAATCAACACCCGTGTGTCCACAGGGAATTTGGCATATGCGGTAGCCACTGCCCAAGCAATCCCCATATCCGCATAATACCCCTCATGAGGCATCTTCGTCAAGGCAAAAAGTACCCTTGCTATCCAATCCGGCTGCAAATAATGACTCATCATCAATACTGCTGCCACTCTTTCTTCATATTCGTTCTTCGACACAAGTCCCGGCGCAACCAACGCATCCCACACCTGTTCCGGATACCGTCTTGCCAGTTTGAAAGTTTGGCAGAAGGTATCATTTACCGACCAATTCTTAATATACGGTACCAATGACTTGGCAAAATGCAAGATTTTCCGTGGATCGCCTTTTGCATATCCGATAATCATGGCCGCCAGTGAAATCTCCTCAAAGAAATATTCCTTCCGTCCCAAGATCTCCAGACGGTCTGCCTCCGCGGTACTCATACTCCGAAGCATACTTCCGAAATCTCCTGCTGCCATCTGCTTTGCCTGCTTTCGAAGTTTCGGAATTCGCACGCCGAGCATAGGCTCCACACCGGGAATCAGCCCGGATGAAAAATCACGATACTTCTCTTCCGCCTCCTCACGCAACCACATCAAACACGCTCGATATTCCACCCATGCCTCCGAAATCAATAAGGCAGCCACACAACCTACTGCCATGTGACTGCCTGTTATCTCTGATATTACTGCTCACTTATCAGTCCCAGTTACGATCCGGCATGTAGTAGTAATCCTTGTGCTTACCTACATATTTGTATGCCGGACGAATAATCTTTCCGTTATTAATAATCTCTTCCAAACGGTGTGCTGCCCAGCCGCTCATACGAGACATAGCAAAGAGAGGCGTATACAGTTCTTCCGGAATACCAAGCATATCGTACACGAAACCGCTATAAAAGTCAACATTTGCGCAGAGAGGTTTGAACAAATGACGATGCTCCGCAATAACCTCTTTCGCAAGACGCTCTACCGTAAAGTAAAGCTCCAACTCGTCGGTACGACCTTTGGCCTGCGCCAGCTTCGTAGCGTACTCCTTCAAAATGACCTCTCTGGGGTCAGACAAGGTATAAATTGCATGTCCCATACCATACACAAGACCGGTACGGTCAAATGCTTCCTTCTTCACAACCTTAGTTAAGTACTCGCGAATCTGGTTCTCATCCTTCCAATCCGTAACATACGCCATCAATTCCTTGAACATCTGACGTGCCTTCAGGTTCGCACCACCATGACGGAAGCCCTTCAAAGACGCAATAGCCGCAGCCGTTGCGGAATAGGTGTCCGTACCGGAAGAAGTAACTACATGGGTCGTAAAGGTGGAATTGTTACCGCCACCGTGCTCTGCATGAATCACAAGGCAAATATCCAGTACCTTCGCCTCCAATTCCGTAAACTGACCGTC
Organism: Lachnospiraceae bacterium; assembly: GCA_045546575.1. Classification (GTDB taxonomy): domain Bacteria; phylum Bacillota; class Clostridia; order Lachnospirales; family Lachnospiraceae; genus ISDg. Next base: position 31,482 of record JAZQDC010000007.1, read on the forward strand.
TGCACGAAGCATCGCCAAGATATTCTCCGCCGTGGAGTAGTCCGGACGAGGGTTACGAATAATCAAGCTCTCATCCATACGGTAATGGAGATAAGACCAGTATGCATAAATCGAAATTACCGGAATCTTAGCAATCAAATTAATAGACTGCTTCAAAACATTTGCCACATCGATATCGTCTGCGCTGTCATCATAAGAATACAACGTCAAAATGCTCTTCTGCAAGCTGTTCATAATGTTACCACTGGCAGCCTTCATAATAACGTCACGAATGAACTTATTAGACAGAGTCTGGAAGTTCGTAATCAATTCCACAAAGCCCTTCAACTGCTTCTCATTGGGAAGCTCACCGAACAAAAGCAAGTATGTAGTCTCTTCAAATGCATAGCGACGATCCGCAAATCCCTTTACCATCTCCTGCACATCGTAACCCTGATAGTACAGTTTTCCTTCCGCAGGAACCTTCTTACCTTCAATTCGCTTATTGGCGGTAACGTCGGAAATCTCCGTAAGACCGGTCAATACACCGGCACCGTTAGAATCACGCAAACCACGCTTTACATCGTATTCAATATAAAGGTTCTGGTCAATTACACCGGACTTCATGCACTCATTTAGCAAAAAATCAAAATCCTTGCGGGACTTATCGTCCATCTCCATCATAGAAGAACTCATAACACTACCTCCTAATTTCTCTGCACGGAGCAAGATTGTATACACGAATACTATTATTCTTTATTAGTTTATTACTATACACCAGTTTTGTTCTCTTGGCAAGAAGTTTTTCATATTTTTTTGTGTGAATCGTGAATTATGAAACTCCTCCTCTTCCAACGGATATCCATGCTACTCTTAGCTACAAATGAAACGAGTCACTTCTGATATATGCAAATACCAAAAGTGACCCTGTCATCTTTCATATCAATCGTTACTTTCACCGACTAACGATAGAGATTTCTCCATTCCAAATCACCGTTATTCATACCCTTGAGAATCATCTCGGCTGTTGCGATATTGGTTGCCAACGGAATGCTGTACTCGTCACACAACGGGACAACCGTATTGAAAGGATGCATCTCATATATTGCATGCTCCGGACTACGAAGAAAGATTACCATATCCAATTGGTTCTGTTTAATCATCGTAGCCAACTGCTGTTCTCCACCCAGACTTCCGGACAAAAATTTATGTACATGAAGGTTCGTTGCCTCTTCAATCATACGTCCCGTTACACCCGTGGAATATAGATCGTGTTTGCACAAAATACCCTTATATGCAATACACAAATTCTGCATTAACGTCTTTCTCGTATCGTCTGCAATCAATCCGATATTCATATAATTCCATCCTCGCTTTCCCATTGCGACCTTCTCTGTGATGCTTTTTCACTACTTAAATATACCATATCAACCCCGTCTCGTCAATAAACAGCCTTTTACTTTCTCGAAATAATCAATTCATTTTGCTTTTTTTCATGTCATTTCGAAAAAAAACCTTGCATTTTATTTTTTTCGTACTAAAATCGTTTAGGGATATGGATTAGGGGTTGCAAAATACGATAAGGAGATTCGACATGACGTACGACATTTTTTTGGATTTAGCGATTATCATTGTATTCGCCAAGCTCTTTGCAATCTTGGCGCGCAATCTGCACGCCCCTCAGGTAGTTGGTGAAATTCTCGCCGGACTGCTTATTGGTCCGGCGATGTTAGGAATCGTAGAAAGTTCAGACTTTCTGGTTACCATGGCAGAGATCGGCGTAGTACTTCTAATGTTTTCTGCCGGCCTGGAGACCAATCTTAAGGAACTGGCTCGTTCGGGATTGGTGGCAACCTTAATTGCCTGTGCAGGTGTTGCCGTACCTATGATCGGCGGAACTGCACTGTACATGGCTTTCTACAACATCACCTCATTTTCCGGCGAAGGTTTTCAACAGGCAGTATTCATCGGTTGTATTATGACTGCCACAAGTGTTGGCATCACAGTAGAATCCCTGCGCGAGATGGGTTTCCTTCGCGGCCGTGTTGGTACAACGATTCTCAGTGCTGCCATTATCGATGATGTCATCGGTATTATTGTAATGACCTTTGTCCTTGGCATGAAGGATAAGTCCATCAGCCCGGCAGAGACAATTAAGAACACGGTTTTGTTCTTCGCATGTGCATTTCTCTTCGGTTACTTTGCATACCAGATGTTCAAGAGATACGATGCAAAGCATCCCCATACACGTCGTATTCCCATTGCGGGATTGGCACTGTGTCTGTTCTTGGCCTATGTTGCCGAGGAGCACTTCGGAATTGCCGACATTACCGGTGCTTTCGTAGCAGGCATCATCCTGTGCAACATTCGTGACTCCAAATACATCGCCGAGAAGATGGACATTAACTCGTACATGCTCTTCGGCCCGGTATTTTTCGCAAGTATCGGAATTAAGACTAACATCGAATCCTTGAACACAAGCCTGCTTCTCTTCTCCGTAGCCTTTGTCATAGTTGCAATGACTACGAAAATCATTGGATGTGGCTTGGTCGCTAAGACCTGTCGTTTCTCTTGGAACCAATCCTTAAAGATTGGTGCAGGTATGATGACTCGCGGTGAGGTGGCACTTATCATTTCCCAGAAGGGACTCAGTGCGGGACTTATGAGTGCGGATTATTTTACCGCGGTAATCCTGTTGATTATCGTTTCTTCCATCGTAACGCCCATCGTGCTTAAGCTTCTCTTTGCCAAATGGCCGGAGGCCGATTGCGGCGAGACAGAAGCCACCACAGTGGAAATAGAACCTGCTACGGCAAATGCCGAAGCATAACTTGCATAATACATATCACTCATATACGCCGAAATCTTCGTTGGGGATTTCGGCGTTTTTTAGTAGAACAGTATGAATGCTACTCTATGTGTAGGTGTGTGAGGGACGCAGGGGTGCAGGGGGCGAGGTCTCAGGACTGTGGTCAAGTCGGATCGTAGCCATGTCGTTCT
>JAZQDC010000008.1:0-151962 GCA_045546575.1 Lachnospiraceae bacterium
CAACGGATTCTAGTCCGTTGTCGGTGCCCTGTTTTCTTAAGGTCGAGATTTCGGAAATACATATTCCTCGACACCTTCTAGGGTTTCAAAGCGATATCCCTCTTCTTTCAGTCTCTGTAGTATCTTTGGTAGTGCTTCCACCGTAGCAACGGCACCACCGGAGTCGTGGAGAAGGATGACCGGGTGGTTGTAACGAAATACATCACGGTACACATTTTGCAAGATGGATTCCACCGTAGGCTCCCCCACGGAATCCTCTCCGCTTACGTTCCAGTCGAAGCAACGATACCCTCTGTTGTGCATTTCCGCAATTAGCTTCTTGCCGGAATCACCGAGGTATGCACAAGTGCTTCCTCCGGGAAATCGAAAAAACGTAGCTTCTGTTTGGAACTTCTCTCGCAGTAACTTCGCCACACGTTCGTAATCCCTCAGAAATGCGTTCTGCGATTTGTACAACGACTTATATTCATGGGCATACGCATGAATTCCCACGGCGTGTCCTTGGTTCAGAAGTTGCCGAAGCGTATCCTCCGTCCCTGCGTGTATCTGGGTTCCTACCACGAAGAAGGTGGCTTTTGCATCGTACTCCGCCAAGATTTCCAACACCTTCTTCGTATTCACGCTGGGACCGTCGTCAAAGGTTAGATAACATATCTTCTCCTCTGCCGGTACTTCCACCACCGTGGCTGCTTCCGTATGTAGCTCCGGAAATAATTCCTCTTCGGTGTCCGTTGCCACCGTGTCTCCCGACACTTGCGTGGTGGTATAACTCCCATTTTCCGCTTGCATCAACACCAGTAGGTCATTTTCCGTATTGTAAATGATGGGCGTTGCTTTCTGCTCCTTCTCCCATCCCCATGGCAGAATTGCCAAGAGACCTACAATCAAAAGAGGCAGCGAGCGTAACAACCGCCCCTGCCTCTTTCGTGGATATTTTGAATTAATAATCATACGACTACCAATTTCTTTTTCTACAGTGTATGAAGGGATGTGCTTCCGTAGTCCGTTTATTTTACCTCTACGGTCCAGTTCATATCATCCTCAAGCTTGCCAAGCTGAATACCGGTAATGGTATCGTACAACTTCTGGCTTACTACACCGATATTACCGTCACCAATCTGGAATACTTCGTCTACATAACGCAAGTGACTCACCGGAGAGATTACCGCTGCGGTACCGGAACCGAAGCACTCTTCAAGCTTACCGCTACGAGCTGCCTCTACGAGCTCATCTACGGAAATCTTGCGCTCCTCTACAGCCAGACCCCACTTCTTGCACATCTCGATAACGGAATTACGGGTTACACCGGGAAGAATGGAACCATTCAACTCAGGTGTTACGATCTTACCATCAATCTTAAAGAAGATATTCATCGCACCGACTTCTTCAATGTACTTTCTCTCACGACCGTCAAGCCAAAGTACCTGAGAGTAACCTGCATCGTGTGCCTTCACCTGTGCTGCCATGGAAGCAACATAGTTACCACCGGTCTTAGCTTCACCGATACCACCCTTAACGGCACGTACATAATCATCCTCAATCCAAATCTTAACCGGGTTGAGACCCTCTGCATAGTAAGGACCTACCGGGGAAAGGATAATGATGAACAAGTATGTATCGGAAGGACGTACGCCAAGGAACGGATCCGTTGCAATGATGAACGGACGAATATAAAGGGATGTTCCGGGCTTCGTAGGAATCCAATCTCTATCTACGGCAACAACTGCCTTACAAGCCTCTACGAAATCCTCTTCGGGAATCTCGGGAATGCAAAGTCTGCGATTACTGTTATTTGCACGCTCTGCGTTCTTAAAGGGACGGAACAACAAGGTTCTGTCATCCTCGGTCTTGTATGCCTTCATACCCTCGAACATCTCCTGTCCGTAATGGAATACCATTGCGGAAGGCTCCAATGCAATGGGAGCGTAAGGTACGACTCTTGCATCATGCCAGCCCTTGCCGGTCTCGTAATTCATAACAAACATATGATCCGTGAAAATAGTACCGAACTTCAGAGGGTTGTCCTCTGCCGGCTTCGTCTTCGGATTCTGTGTCAATTCATATCTGATATCTAACATATCTGCTCCAATCTGTCGCTTCTGCGGCTCATTCAAAATAAAATTACTTCACCTATAATAATCTTATTTTGCGGGAAATGCAATAGGTAAATTACATTTCTTCTGTACAGTTCTCGCCATAGTCCTCATCACACCACTCTACGGTGTACACATTATCCTGTGCTTCTCCAAAGCCCCCGAAGCCGCTCATCCTCTCGGATGCGTTCTTCTGCATATTGAACATCATTACAATGGAAAACACAAAAATTCCGATTACCAGAAGCACCATAACTACAAAAAATATGATGTATGCCGTGGAAGCTCTCTTCATAAACTTTCTTCCTCGCTCCACTCTCCGCTGTACTTCTTCTCCGGTTGCCTCGGCATCACCATAGACGGATTCGTCCACATAACTTCCTCCGACATTGTCCTTTCCCACAAGCTCCGGATTCTCCTCCTCATACTTGCGCTCTTCTTCAAGAAATTCTTCACTCACGCCTACGTATTCCGCATTTCTCTTGGCCATAATGAACCTCCTCGTATCGTTCTCTTATTCACTCGTTGCTATTACACAACCTCACGTATTGTAACATTCTAGTTACTCGATTACCACCGCAGTGCCGGATGCAATCACCGCTAGCATGGAGCCGGACTGACCAATGGTTTCGTAGTCCACCTTCACGCCGATTACCGCATTTGCCCCGATCTTCTGGGCACGATTCATCATCTCCGTCAATGCGTCTGCTCTTGTATTGATAAGTTCTTCTTCATATTCCGCACACCGTCCTCCAAAAAGGTTGGAAAATCCCGCGGAGAAATCCTTCACAAAATTCACACCGTTTACGACCTCACCAAAGACAACGCCTCGGTACTCCTTGATTACTCGTCCTTCGATGGAACCGGTTGTTGAAAGTAACATAATAGCCTCCCTTTGCGTACATTTACACGCGATTAATAGATACATTGTATAGTAAATTTTATTTACTGTCAAGTATTCTTTCGAAAATAACTCAAACATTTATCGGTATCGCGTGGGCGACAAGGTTCATTTGACACCAATTAGATTCTTTGGTACAATAACGTTGCAGTGAGTAGTAATGCTCACCAGCAATAGGCAAAGGACGGACAAAGCATATGAAATGTATTGTAGCCGTAGATAAGAATTGGGGAATCGGACGCAAGAATCAATTGCTCATCAGCATTCCCGCAGATATGCGTTTCTTTCGCGAAACCACTATGAATAAGGTGGTTATTATGGGACGCGCTACTCTGGAGAGTTTTCCGGGAGGACATGCCTTGAAGAACCGTACCAACATCGTTATTACCAGAGATCCGAACTATTCCGCTCCCGATGCCATTGTGGTGCATAGTGTGGAAGAAGCCGTAGAGGTGGCCGGGGACTACGACACCGAGGATGTGTATGTCATCGGCGGTGGTAGCATTTATCATCAACTTCTGCCTTACTGCGACGTGGCATACGTAACAAAGATTGATTATGCATACGAGGCAGACACCTATTTCCCGAACCTGGACGAGGATCCGGATTGGCAGATGGTTGAGGAGTCCGAAGAACAGACCTATTATGATATCGAGTATTGCTTCACACGGTATGAGAAGAAGTGATTCACACATTGATTTACAACGAAAAGGAGAATGGTTATGTTAGAATTCCGATATGACACACAATTGTTAATCGAAGGCACCGACCTTGACGAGGATGCCATCACCGAGTACATTACCGCCAACTTGAAGGGCGATTGCCTTCTGGCTGTAGGCGATGAAGAACTGATTAAGGTGCATTTTCATACAAATGAGCCTTGGAAGCTCTTAGAGTACTGCGCCACCCTTGGGGAAATCTACGACATCGTCGTAGAAGATATGGACAGACAGTCCCGAGGGTTGCAAGGATAAGAATTAGCGCTGAAATGAACGAACGCCGGATTCACTGAGAATCCGGCGTGTCTCTTATAAGTCTCTTACCATATACGCGCAAATGAACGAAAATCACTTATTCGCTCTCATACACTCCCCACAAAGAACAGGGATTGTGTCTACTCTCATACTCCATCTGCTTCAGTCCCGCATTTCCCGTCAAGGCGCACTGTATCATCTGCTTCGTAAGACCGGGCACGTCGTCTCTCTGAAGTGCTTCCGCCACATCCAACCACAGCACTTCGTCATTCTCGTCGCCATCGCTTCTGGCAATTCCCGAAACGTACTCCACAGAATATACCACATACCAGTCCTTCACGTTAAAGCGAATCCCCAAGATGCTCTTCGGCTCTACCGACACACCCACTTCTTCCATGTACTCGCGGACCACTGCGTCCTGCGGAGATTCGCCGTATTGCACGTAGCCTCCCGGGATAATCAATAATCCCTTGCCGCCTCCGTAGGTATGTCTCGCAAGCAGAACCTTGCCGTCCCTAATACACACGCCGGCAACGCTCTGTCCCCAGTTTGTATTTTCTTCGTTCATCCTGCCCTCCAAACCTTTAAACTGCAACGGGAGATCTATTTGCACGATTCCGCCTCAACTTGCCGGTAATATCCACCCCTACCTGCGGAATCCTGCGGTAAGATTCCCGTTCAACCTACTTGAACTTCTTTATACTGCTACGGGAATCTTACCTATCGGAGCACCATGTGTATAGTCCTCAAGGCGCACATCATCCTTGGTAAATGCATAGAAGTCCTTAATCTCCGGATTGAGCCAGAACTTCGGTGCAGCATAGGTAGGACGGGCAATCAGTTCTTCGATCACCGGCACATGACGGTCGTAAATATGTGCATCTGCAATCACATGCACGAACTCACCTACCTGCATATCGCACACCTGGGCCAGCATGTGGGTCAGTACCGCATACTGTGCCACATTCCAGTTATTTGCCGCCAACACATCGTTGGAACGCTGATTAAGAATCGAATTGAGTACCAACTTATCACCCTCTTTGGGCTTCGTTACATTGAAGGTCATACTGTAGGCGCAAGGATACAGATTCATCTCGTGAAGGTCTTGATGCACATAGATATTGGTCATAATGCGACGACTGTACGGATTGTTCTTCAGATCGTAAATAACACGGTCTACTTGGTCGAACATCCCTTCTTTGTACGAATGCTTCACACCCATCTGATAACCGTAAGCCTTACCGATGGAACCATCAGGGTCTGCCCAAGCGTCCCAAATGTTGCCGTCGAAGTCATTTACGTTGTTGGACTTCTTCTGCCATATCCACAACAACTCGTCGGTACAGGACTTAATCGGGGTCTTCCGAAGTGTCAACGCCGGAAACTCCTTGCTCAGGTCATAGCGGTTCACAACGCCGAATCGCTTAATCGTATATGCGGAAGACCCATCCTCCCAGTGAGGGCGCACCTTCTCTCCTTCCGTACTGGTGCCGTTATCGAGAATATCCCGACACATCTTAATAAATACGTCATCTGCGTAGCTCATAATTTCCCTCCGATTCCTTGCCTCCGCGAAAATGAGGCTCATTTCCCTTCCATAATACTTGCACCGGTCATCACTGGACGGAGACCGGTGCAGTTTGTTTACTGTTCAAATGCTCTGCTTACTGCAATTCGCTGACGTAACGCTTAATGTTGGATGCATTTGCGTACTTTGCTACGGTATCGCCTTGCAAAGCCACCAAGGTAGGTGCCTGCATAATACCGTATTTCATAGCCAGCTCGCTGTTCTCTTCCGCATCAACGATTTCGTAATCGATACCTTCCAAGAACTCCTTAGCCAGACGGCAGTTGGGACAAGTCTTCGTTGTGAAGAGCAAGAGCTTGGTAGCGCCTGCTGCCACTGCCTGGGGAGCCTCCACTGTAGCCTCGGTCTTCGCTTCACTGAGATTATCGCAATTTACAACATACTCTTTACGCTCCTTGTACTCCTGCAACTTGCCGGGATTCCAGTTCTGTACCGGACGATAGTAACCGGTAATGCGGCTGTAAATCTCGGTAGGTGCGCCACACTCAGGACAAGTATCTACTTCGCCGGAGATGTAACCATGGGTACGACAAATGGAATACGTCGGCGACATAGTATAGTAAGGCAATTCGTAATTCTCTGCAATGGTACGTACCAGCTTCGCAGCTGCCTGCCAATCCGGCAACTTCTCGCCAAGGAAGCAGTGGAATACGGTACCGGAAGTGTAGAGAGTCTGAAGCTTATCCTGGATATCCAGTGCCTCAAATACATCCTGCGTATATCCAACCGGCAAATGAGAGCTGTTGGTGTAGTAAGGCACATTGTCCGCATCACCTGCGGTGATAATATCGGGATAGTGCTTCTTGTCGTGCTTCGCAAGACGGTAGCTGGTGGACTCTGCGGGAGTTGCCTCCAAGTTGTAGAGGTCACCGTACATCTCCTGATAATCGCTGAGACGCTCTCTCATGTGGTTCAATACACGAACGGTGAAATCCTGTGTCTCCTTGCTTGTCATGTCTTTGCCAATCCACTTGGCATTCAGGCCTGCCTCGTTCATACCCACAAGACCGATGGTGGAGAAATGATTATCGAAGGTTCCCAAGTAACGCTTAGTGTACGGATACAGCCCCTCATTTAACAGCTTGGTAATGATGGTACGCTTAACCTTCAAGGAACGAGCGGAGAGATCCATCATGTAGTCCAAACGCTTGAAGAAATCTTCCTCGTCGCTGGCAAGGTATGCGATTCTCGGGATGTTGATGGTTACAACGCCCACACTACCGGTACTCTCACCGGAACCGAAGAAACCACCGGTCTTCTTACGAAGCTCACGAAGGTCAAGGCGCAGACGACAGCACATAGATCGCACGTCGCTGGGCTGCATATCGCTGTTAATATAGTTGCTGAAATACGGAGTTCCGTACTTCGCAGTCATCTCGAACAAGAGACGGTTATTTTCCGTATCGGACCAATCAAAGTCCTTGGTAATGGAATAGGTGGGAATCGGGTACTGGAAGCCACGGCCGTTGGCATCACCCTCTACCATGATCTCAATAAATGCCTTGTTGACCATGTCCATCTCTTTCTTACAATCCTTATAGCAGAAGTCCATCTCCTCGCCACCGATTAAGCACGGAAGCTCTGCCATGTCCGCCGGAACGGTCCAGTCCAAAGTAATGTTGGAGAACGGAGCCTGTGTACCCCAACGGCTGGGTGTATTCACGCCGTAGATGAAGCTCTGGATGCACTGCTTCACTTCCCTGTAGGAAAGGTTGTCTACCTTAACGAAGGGTGCAAGGTAAGTGTCGAAGGACGAAAATGCCTGTGCACCTGCCCACTCGTTCTGCATAATACCCAGGAAATTTACCATCTGATTCATGAGAGTAGCCAGATGCTTCGCCGGAGCGGAAGTAATCTTGCCACGGATACCGCCGAGACCTTCCTGAATCAACTGCTTCAGAGACCACCCCGCACAATAACCGGTCAACATGGACAAGTCATGAATATGAATGTCTGCATTGCGGTGTGCGTCTGCAATCTGCTGATCGTATACTTCGGAGAGCCAGTAATTCGCCGTTACGGAACCGGAGTTATGAAGAATCAAACCACCTACGGAATAAGTAACTGTGGAGTTCTCCTTAACTCGCCAGTCCTCTTCCTTCACGTAACTGTTGACAATCTCCTTATAGTCCAAAATGGTGGACTTCATATTACGAATCTTCTCGCGCTGCTTACGATACAAGATGTATGCCTTAGCGACATCGGTATAACCGGTCTGGTTCAAAACCTGCTCTACGCAGTCCTGAATGTCCTCCACCTCGATAACCCCATCCTTCACGCGGTCCTGGAATTCCGAAGTAACACGGAGTGCCAACAAATTAATAATGTCTTCGGTGTACTCTTTCTTCGTTGCAATAAATGCTTTCTCAATGGCGTCGCAAATCTTCTGCAAATTAAATTCTCTACGTTCGCCGTCACGTTTTGCTACCTGAATCATAAATCCCTCTCCTTCTCCTATGTGTTCTATGTACTGTGCCGCTTCCCTTGCGGCGGATTACATTAATCATATCATAATACTCATGTCATGTCAACAAAATGTGCACAAATATTTTTGACAGACCACAAGATATTGTGTTTGCTCATTTTGAAACACAAATGTATCAAAAACGCCGAAAAAAGCCGCTTGGACACGACTTCTCGCATCCAAGCGACCCTTCTGCTTTCTATTCCTATATTACGTTACTGTAAATCCAAGCGTTCCTTGGGCACGTAGGCTTTCACTGCAATACCCTCTGCCACGTACTCCTCACTGAGCAACTGACCGTACTTACGAATCAACTGTATCTTGCCGGCTTCCGCATAGGAAAACACCTTCTCAACATACACCTTCTGCTCCTGAAGAATCGTCATGATGGCATCCAACAAACCATCAACACCCTCTCCGGTCTTGGCAGAAATCTTCACGACCTTCTCGGCCTGCAAGTCCTTCCAACCTGCACCTTCTGCCACGTCCTGCTTGTTCATAGCTGTAACAATAGGACGATCACCAACCTTCAGATTGCGCAAGGTATCATACACAACGTGCATCTGCACGTCAGCATTGGGATTGGACGCATCCACCACATGTAGGATAATATCCGAATACTTCGCCTCCTCCAGAGTAGACCGAAAGGCATCCACCAAATGATGTGGCAACTTCCGAATGAACCCTACGGTATCCGTGAACAACAGCTCCTGCCCGTTCTCCATCTTATAATTACGAGTGGTGGGGTCCAGCGTCGCAAATAACTTGTTTTGGGACAGCACTCCCGCGTCCGTCAAGCGATTCAGTAAAGTAGACTTCCCTGCGTTGGTGTATCCGACAATCGCCACCACCGGCACTGCGGAACGCTCTCGCTGCTTCCTGAGCACTTCACGATTCTTCTTCACTTCCTCCAGCTCCCGATTCAGTTGGCTGATGCGGTCACGGATCAATCGACGGTCCACCTCCAGCTTCTTCTCACCGGGACCTCTGGTACCGATACCGCCACCCAGACGTGACATGGCACGTCCCATACCAATCAAACGAGACGACCGATACTTCAACTGTGCCAGCTCTACTTGAATCTTACCTTCACGAGTGGATGCATGTTGCGCGAAAATGTCCAGAATGACCATGGTTCGGTCCATGATGTTCACCTGCAACGCTTCCTCCAGATTCTTCATCTGCGCCGGACTCAACTCATCGTCTGTCACAATACCCGTGGCTCCGGTCTCCGCAAGCAACGCAGCCACTTCTTCAATCTTCCCTTTACCGATGTAAGTTCCGTTGTGTATGGACTCTCGGTTTTGAATCACCTGTCCCACCGCAGTTGCCCCTGCCGTCTTCACCAGCTCCGCCAACTCTGCCAAGGATTCTTCCACATCAGACATACTATTATCCACAGAGTTACCGGCCACCGCCACCAGCAATACTCGCTCCTCTGTTTGCTCTGTTTCGTACATAATGACTTCCTTTCTATTCCCTTTCGCCTCACACAAGCCACCACAGATGCATCCCGCCATTCACTAGAGGTCCACTACTCAAGTCCCAAACGCTTCTTCAAGAACCGATACTCATCGGTGGCCTCTTGATCCGTAGGATATTCTACGATGTAATCTGCCAACGCCTCGTAGGCTTTCATTAACTCTCCCTGACCCTCGTACAGTGCCACCTGATTGCGCATCAATTGCTGTCGCACCGGAGAGCCCTCGAAAGATAAGCCGATGTTCAACATTCGCTGTGCATTTTCATAATCATACAGTGCCAGATAGCACACCACCTCTTGATTGCAGACCGTAGGAGATTCCGCAATTACCTGAGAACGATAGGCTTCGTAATATTCAATGGCCACCTCATACTCACCATTTGCCTGAGCAATCTCTCCAAGAAAATAATTAGCCTCCACGTAACCGTGATCCACGGCGTTTGCCATCTCAATCTCTGCCGAGGTATAGTTTCCCTGATAGAAATGCACCTGCCCCAAATAATACTTATCCTCGTTGGTCTTCACTTCAAGAAGAGCCGCCTCATGAAGCAACGCTTCTGCCTTCTCCGGCTGTTCCTTGGCAATATAGCACGTGTACAAACCAATATAAGAGCTGTAGCTCCCCTCGGAAATATCCAGCGCCGCATTGTAGTCCGCAATGGCACTATCGTAATTTCTTTCCTCGCGATACAGGTTCGCTCTGCTGGTCAGCGCCTTGACATTCTTCTTGTCTTCCTTCAACACTTCCCCGTACACTTCAATAGCAGACGTGCGATATCCCATACATTCCAGAGTATTTGCCTTATAATATAAAATATCCACGTCCCAGCCGCTCTCCACGGAAATGCCCAGTGCACTGTTGAAACAATTCAGCGCGGACTCGAATTCCAAGGCTTGAAGATATGCAATTCCTTTGCCTCGATAAGCAAACTTGTTCAGACGTTTGCCCGAATTGTCCGTAGCGGAATCATCCAAAACCATATCAAACTGAGCAATGGCATCCTCATGACGACGTAACTGAATCAACGCCATGCCGTAATTGTTGCGAATCTCCTTGTTGTCACTCTCCAGCTCCAAAGCACGAAGATAATACTCCTCCGCTCTTTCATAATCACCAGCCTCATAATAAGAAAGTGCCTTGGCATTCTCACTCTCCGCCGTCATCTCATCCTCGCAACCGACAAGGCAACCTATAGTCATAATTAACAGAAGTATCAACAACATACTTCCGCACATTTTCTTCTTCACACTCTGTACCGTCCTTACTTCTCTATTTCTTATGCTCCTCCGGTGAAACAATGTCCTGCAACTGCTCTGCAGTCAGTCCCAGACGTTCACACAGTTCTTCCTTAGACATTCCACTTGCCAATAAAGTTAAAATCATATGTTTCTTGCCCAACTCAAGTCCTTGTTCCACACCTTGCTCGATTCCCCGTTCAATTCCCCGTTCAATTCCTTGCTCAATTCCCTGCTCGATTCCCTGCTCGATTCCCTGCTCCACACCTTGTTGCAAGGCTTTCTTTCGAATCTGATCCAATGCATAACACACGTCCATCGTCCTCCTTTCACCGGTTTCCTCATATACAAGCTTCGAATTCGTCACAATATTGATAACATCAACAACCTCTTCGCTAAACATGGGCTGTCGTGTCCGTACAAATCGTTCAAACTCCTCTTCGTCCTTCGAGTACTTAATATATCCGAAGATATCCGCCAACTCGCGTCCATACCGTGTCAACTCCTGCGGTTCCAGTGCGCACGGCTCCAAAACAGATATGCGGTAGTCCTGAAAATACTCCTCCAGTTTCCGCTTTCGTATGTATTCCATGGTGCCAACGTCCATACAACCCGCTAAGTCTCTGGGACCTCGCCAAGGTTCCGCACTCCAGAAACATACTAACGTAATCACCGGCTTCAAATGCTCTCCCGCCATCAAATGCTCATAATGTCGATATCTCTCATCCCGTGCTGCCTTCAGCTGTTCAAACTGCCTTCTATAAGCCAGTACGTCCATCTCCATAATACGGAGCGGCATTAGATTATCATTTGCCGATTGATTTTCAATACCGAAGAGAATGTAGATTTCCTCCTCGGTTTCGCAGAAATGAATGCTACTCACAACATCCCTGCTTCGCTTGCCGGTCATATACGTGCCATCCTTCGTTACCCTTGAGACTTCGCTCTCAAAGGGTCGTACCTTCTCAGGCGTCACAATCGGCTCCCCTTGAAATATGTGCCCGTTTATCATATGCGCAATACGGTCTGCGGTCAGAAATCTACGAAGCACGTTGTCCTTGTCACCCATAAGTTCTCCTTTCCTCTCAGACAAGTGTTCCTTCGTATAATGTTCTCACCAAGAATATTATACGTTGTTCGTCAGTTAGTGTCAATTTGTTTGTTTTAAACCTTAGTGGAAAATATCTTTGATATAGCATAGAAACCAAAGAAGAAAATAAAACATAAGAACGACACAGAATTGTGCGTGACCCAATTATAGCATAGCAACATTTTCCCTGCAACACAAAAATGCAATGAAAGACTTGACAAACTATCATCTACATTTTATAATGATAATGATTCTTATTATTGTTATTGTTTTCATCCTACATATGCTATCGCATGTATTAGGTAGAAAGGACGATTTATGGCAGCAACAAAATACAGTAGACAACGCGAGAGTATCCTGCAATACCTTCGCAGTACCAAGTGTCACCCTACAGCAGAAACCGTGTTTCAAAATGTACGTGAAGTGTGCCCCAGCATCAGTCAAGGCACGGTTTACCGGAACCTCAAGCTGCTAACGGATATGGGCGAGATTCAACGCCTTACTTGCGGGGACGGATTTGAGCACTATGATGCCACGGTTGCCCTACATTATCATTTGTATTGTCGCCACTGCGGCAGCGTGGTAGACATCGATATGCCCCCTATGGTGGAGTTAGAGATGCTGGCCCGCCGCTATTACGAAGGTTCCATTGAAGGACACACCACACTGTTCTATGGTCGTTGTCCAAAGTGCGTAGAAGAAAAGTGAGAATGATTCTTAATTTTCTTTCAAAAAGGTATTGACAAATGCTTTCGCATAGTGTATAGTACAGATAACAGGAACGATTCCTGTTATTCAAACCAAAAACAAAATATTTATATAAGAAAAGGAGATTACAATTATGGCAAAGTATGTATGTTCTGTATGTGGTTACGTTCACGAAGGAGATTCCGCTCCGGAAGTCTGTCCGGTATGTGGTGTTCCGGCTGAGAAGTTCATGAAGCAGGAAGAGGGCGCTACTTGGGCAGCTGAGCATGTGGTAGGCGTTGCTAAGGGCGTAAGCGAGGATATCTTGATGGATCTTCGCGCGAATTACGAAGGCGAGTGCCGTGAGGTTGGTATGTACCTCGCAATGGCTCGTGTAGCTCACAGAGAAGGTTATCCTGAGATCGGTCTCTACTGGGAGAAGGCAGCTTACGAAGAGGCTGAGCACGCTGCAAAGTTTGCAGAGCTCCTTGGCGAGGTTGTTACCGATTCCACTAAGAAGAACTTGGAGATGCGTGTGGAGGCTGAGAACGGCGCAACCGCAGGCAAGGCAGACCTTGCTAAGCGCGCTAAGGCTGCGAACCTGGATGCAATTCATGACACCGTTCATGAGATGGCTAGAGACGAGGCAAGACACGGCAAAGCCTTTGAAGGTTTGCTTAAGAGATACTTTGGTTAATCTTCGCGCCTTAATCCAATACTAAGACTTCACGTTTAGGAGGATATCACTTATGAAATATATCTGTGACGTATGTGGCTGGGAATATGACGAAGAAGAAGCCGGGGTCGAGTGGAAAGATCTGCCCGAGGATTTTACATGTGACCTTTGCGGTGTAGGAAAGGACCAGTTTACTCCTGCAGAATAACCAAGCGGAAAACAATTAAAAACGTCCAAAGAAACGGAAGGTCATGCAACCCGCATGCTGCCTTCCGTCTTTGATTTATTACCGATTCATCTTCCCCTCCCCCGCAAACCCGACACTCTCCCCTCACTTTTTCGCATTTTACTTTCGCAAAACGCAAAATACTTTAGCATAACATAAAAATCAACTTGACTATCTCGTCAAATCCTTTATGATGGAATTAGGTACATTTATTCCATGTACCCAGGTGTATTTCACACCTACGAAGCACACAATCAGCAACTTAATATAACGGAGATAGAACACATGGAGAAGGTTAGAATCAGACTTGAGGGAATTAGCAAGAGCTATTATTCCGAAACCTCGGTTACTCAAGCACTGCGTAAGATCAATCTCACGTTTCGCATGGGGGAATTCGTGGCCATTACCGGCGAGAGCGGCAGTGGCAAATCCACGCTTTTGAATATTATCGGCGGTATGGACGGATTTGACGAAGGTGAGATGTACGTAGACGGAGAAGCCACCTTTCAGTACGACGAGCAGGATTGGGAGGACTACCGTCGAACGAAGATCGGCTATGTATTTCAGGATTACAGTCTTATCGGGCACTACAGCGTACTTGACAATATGACAAGTGCGCTATTTGTCATGGGCATAGGCAAGGAAGAGGCGGTACGCACTGCCAAAGAGTATTTGCAGCAGGTTGGGCTAGGGGATTACGAACATCATCGTGCGTCCCAGTTGTCCAGCGGTCAGAAGCAGCGCCTGTCCATCGCCCGTGCCTTGGCGAAGAACACCGGCATTATCGTAGCGGACGAGCCTACCGGCAACCTGGACAGCGACACCGGCGATCAGATTCTTTCGCTACTCAAGGAGCTGTCCAAGGATCGCCTGGTTATCATGGTAACGCACAATTATGAGCAGGCCGCTCCTTACGTCACCAGAAAGATTCGTATTCACGACGGCGAATTAATTCTTGATATGCCCGCAAATGAAACCATAAGAATCGCAGACACCGTGGTGGCCACCACTCCGGAATCAGAGACCGACCGGCAAGCACCGGATGCAGAGCAGACTTCTACGCCTCGCAAGGACCACCTGACCAAGGAAGAGAAGAAGAAGGAACGGGCGTGGCAGCATAAGACCGCTATTCATTTTGCCGGCAAGAATGCCGCAAGCCAGTTCGGACGTGCATTTTTGTTCACAACCTTTCTGCTGGTGATTGCCGTAGGCTCCTTCTTGCTTATCGGTGAGCTTTTGATGCACGAGGATGACATCTACACCAAGCTCTATTCCCGGAAAGCCTTTTATCAGGAGGACGACACCCGCCTTGTGGTGAAGAAGGCGGATGGTAGCGTCTTGACAGAGGAGGATTTCAAGAAGATTTCAGACCTCTCCAACGTTGTGGTTGTTGACCCCTGCGACTATGCAAATGACATCAACTACTACATAGAAGAGGAAGTAGACTATACTTTCATGTACAGCTGGGGCGGCGGGCGTCCCGGAAGTAACCGCAATTTCCGCGTCCTAAAGTTCCTAAGCGAGGACAAATTCATGCGCTCCGCTCACTGCATTACCGAGGCGGATTTGGCATACGGTCGCCTTCCCGAGAGCCGTAACGAGGTGGTTCTCTATGCAGAGGAAGACAGCCTGTTAAATGAGTCCCAAACCTGCTACTTTACTGCCGCAAACATCTGGGACACCGGCGAATACTACGGCACTGAAGTCACCATCGTCGGTATACTGAAGGAGCCTACCTCGCAGATTTATTTTTCCGAAGAACTGTGCAACATGTTATCCATGCATATGGACTCCGGCGTATACCGCCTATGCTACGCATACGATCAATACCTGGAGGATTATAAGCAGAAGCCCGAGCTGGTGCCCATCATTTCCGATGATCTCAGTGGTAACGAGGTACGCTTCTCCGAGAACTTTGAAAATATCATATACGGCGAAGTACTCTTCCGCTTCCAAGGTTACGACGAGAACGGCCAGTTAACCGACATCTACATAGAAGAAATGGTAGACAGCATCCGAGACACCCACGACTACACCGCAGATTTCTTGGAAGTTAGCAAGGAATTTTACGAGCGTTACTATCAGAAGCAACATACGCAGGCCTCTGTCTATATCACCAGCTACGCAGGGACCGACAAGGTGATGCGCCAATTGGAGGACATGGGTTACGAATCCCTCAGTACCTTCCGTGTCAGTGCCACGGACTATGTGGAGGCAGCGGTTACGGAGCGTCTGAAGATTATCGCTATCTGTGCAGGCGGTCTGTTGGCACTGCTGATTGCAGAAGTTCTGATTCTTCGCTCCCTAATGAAGATTCGCATCAAGGATTTCTTCGTTCTGAAGAACATCGGTATGAAGATGCAGGTCATTAAGAAGATCAGTTATTACGAGATGTTGGGGTACACCGTCTTGGCTTGCGTTCTTACCATTGCACTTATGTGGGGCTTGCGCTTTGCGGGAATTCCGATCATCTGCGACATGATGTGGTATTATGACCTAAGCACCTACCCGATATTTGTGGTGTACAATCTTTTGCTTACCACACTTACCGTAGCTGCTTTTAATCATTTACTGAAGGGAAGGTTGAACGCATGATTAAGATAGAGCATTTATACAAAACCTACAATCCCGGAAGAAAGAATGAGGAGAAGGTGCTAAATGACGTGTCGTTGGAGCTCCCGAACACCGGTCTAATGTGCCTCTTAGGCGAGAGCGGTTCCGGTAAGACCACGCTTCTCAACATCATGGGTGGTATCGATACCTTTTCCAAGGGAACCATCACCATTGATGAGACCGTAATGAAGCGATACAACGCGGCGGTTATCGAGCCCATTCGTAACGACCGATTTGACTACATTTTTCAGAATTACTATCTATTGAAGGACCATACCGTAGGCTACAACGTGAAGCTGGCGCTGAATCGCTACTCCTTGACCGAAGAGGAGAAGGAGCAGCGAGTGGAGTACGTGCTGAATATGTTGGGAATGGCCAAGTACAAGAAGAAGCAAGTGTCCAAGCTCTCCGGCGGTCAGCAGCAGCGTGTGTCCATCGCAAGAGCCTTGGTAAAGTCTCCGGACATCATTTTGGCGGATGAGCCCACCGGCAATCTGGACGAGGAAAATACACTGCGAACCATGAGTATCCTGAAAACCATTTCCAAGCAGTGTCTTGTGGTGCTTGTTACGCATGAGCGCCGCATAGCGGACTTCTTCGCCGACCGCATTATTGAGATCAAGGACGGTCGGATTGTGCGGGATCATCCAAATGCCGGCAGTGGCAATTACGAGCGCGGAGACGACGCCAACATTTATCTGAAGGAGATGGACCTCACTACACTGGAGAGCGATCTGGCGGATTTTAAGATCTACACCTCCCAAGGAAGGACTCCGGATCCCGAGACCGAGAAGATTCGGCTGAGTCTAGCCATAAGAGACGGCAAGCTCTACATCAAGAACCATATGCACTACGACGTGATTCTCGAAGGCGAGGAAAGCGGTGTGCAGATGCGAGACGAGCATCGTCCGAAGTTGGATATGGAGGAAGTCAATAAGTTCTCCTACGATTTGCCTAAGTTACAGAGCCGCGGCAAGGCTTCCCTTCCCGGCAGAGAGATTCTACGCATGGCCTTGGAAAATATCCGGCTTATGGGCAAGAAGCAGGCATTTGTCATTGCTGTACTCATCGTTACGGCAATTCTTCTGTCTGTAACCTTGGCAGAGTATATCAATGTTGCCACCATCGACGAGGCTTCCATTGTTACAACAGACTCGCATTATATTCATTTGGACTTCGCTAAGGTTTCTCCTCTGCGTGGAGAAGCAGACCAGTATCGAATTCTGGAATTTGCTTGGGAGCACTTCGATGACAACCCTTACGGAACTGCATTTGCCGTGCCGGACACCAACATCTATCTGGTGGGCGGTGGTTTCGAGCAGATGGAGAATCTCTTGCAGTACCTTACGGACTTCTGCTATGTATCTAAAGACTACCTTAGGGAAGAGTCTCTGATTATGGGACGTATGCCTGAGAAGAGAAATGAGATTGTAGTTGACATTCGTGTTATCAATCGCCTTATAGAATCCGGTGGCGTGGTATCCACCTTCTACGGCGAAGCCGAATCCTATCTGGGAGCAGAGCTTATGGTCGCTACTACCTCGGAGAGTGTTACTATCGTAGGTCTCAGTGACACGGGTCAGTCAGACATTTTCTGTGGTCAGAACCTGCTCCTGGGCTTCCCCACCAGAGGCTTCTTAATCTCAAGTGTTGAGGAGCTTCAATTAGAACTCCCCGGCGAGTACGACAGCCTTACTTTATCAACAAATGAAGTGCTGATTCGCGAAGGCCTCTTCCACGCTCAGTTCATGGCCATAGGAGAAACCATTCAGATCGGCGAAGACACCGACCACACCTATACGGTGGTAGGTACTTTCCCGGATTCCGTAGGCACCGACTATGTCATGTCCGACCAGGGTTGTATTAACATTCGTGATCTCATGATCTACGAATTGAAGACCTGTATGTTTTACACCGACCAAACGGATGCCGCTATGGATTACTTCAAGACGGCAGGTACCGACTACACAAGATCCTTTCACCTACAAGTCACCAGTCCCTATCAGTTAGAGTTGAAGGAATATCGTGCGGCACATTCCATTGACATGGACGCCAAATACCTGATCTCTTTTATCAGTGTAGCGTTGTCTATCGTTATGGTGTACTTTACCGTAAAATCAAATGCGGTCTCCCGTAGCGAGGAGTTGACTGTGTACCGCCTCTTGGGCATTTCCAAAGGCAGTATTCTCAAGGCCTATGTACTGGAAATGCTCTTCATGACCAGCTACACCTCCTTACCGTCCGTGCTGTTGACCGCGGCGGTTATTAAGTTAATTAGCCAGATTCCTTCTTTGGAGATTCAACTGTTCTTCCCTTGGTGGTCTGTATTGATGCTTCTAGCGGCAATCTACACGGTACATGCCATTATCAGTATACTGCCCGTGTACGGAATTCTTTCCAAGCCTCCGGCAACCTTGGCGGTAAAGAACTGATATTTTTCAATGCGTCTCATCTTGACACAATAATAAATAGGAGCGTTGTTACCCCTATGATTTTACTCATCCCGGGTGTAACAACGCTCCTGTTTTTTCACTCTCTCTTTGTGGAATACGATCATGACAAACCCGACATAATATGCACTTCTCAAAGAAAATAGGAAGTATTCTTCCTGCGTTTCGGTATGTTCTCTTCCTATTAATCGCATGATATAGGAAGTATAATACCTATAGTAGTGTATGTTCTATCGGAGGAACACTTATGTTATTTTACTCATTTGACGAGATTGGAAGCAACATATATCAAGCACGAAAGCGTCTTGGCTTGACCCAGGCTGATGTAGCAGAAGCTGCCGGTCTATCCGACCGCACCTATGCCAATATCGAGCGTGGGCTTGTAAACATGCGCCTAAAAACGCTCCTCCGCATCTGCGAAGTCCTGCATATTTCCCCGGACGAACTTCTTGTTCACGACACGATTCCCGCAGATATTACTCCGACAAATTTGGTTGAGCAATTAGAAGCATGCAACCCCAGAGACCAACGAACTGCCACAAACATCTTGGCCGCTTACCTAAATTCTCTACGATAGACCACCTACAATTTCGCCGGTTTCGGTCCGATGTAGCGAAGCTTATTTTTCTTAATTCCCATAAGAATTACAATAACCGAACCCTTCCGTGCAGATGCGTAAGCATCGTCCATACGATCCAGTCGGATTGTCTTAGGATTGAACAAGCCTGCGTGAAAATCATAATACTGTATACGAACCTGCTTGCCATGATTAATCGGAAATACACTCTCCACATAAGCAGGTATTAGATAGATTTCCTCGAATCCTCTTAGCTTAATCTTGTCCTTCAACTCAAGGAGTAACATAATAACCGCCAACACACAGTACAAGCCAATACAGAAGACAATGCTATCCTTGCCCGAAATGATAGCTACCACCACCATGGCTGCAGCAAGAACACCTAACATCCCCAAGGTCTTGCTACTGAATCGCTTCAGCGTTTTCTTCTGCTCCTCCGTCAGCGCCACCCGTGCCGTCTCTTTCTTCAGTTCCGTTCTCAATATTTCATCCATTTTGTCCTCCCTCGCGTGACCTACACGCTTTTCTAATCATTTTCGTGCAAATGCGATTAGTGTTCTAACCGAAACTTCGCACCGTTCTCCGTCATGCTGTCCGGTCCGATCCACAACAGAAAATCGCCCACCTCCGCTACATAATTCATATCGATATCATAGAATCGTAACATCTCTTCGATAATCTCGAAAGTTACCGTCTTCTCTTCCCCGGGCATAAGCGTAACCTTCTGCAAGCCCTTCAGCTCCCGAAGAGGTCTTACTACGCTACCCTTCACATCACGAATATAGAGCTGCACCGGTTCCTTCACCGGCATATTGCTCTCATTTGTTACACTTACCCTTGCCTTGATACCTGTGCCGGGCGTAAGTACGGTAGCATCAAGGCTCACCGGCGAGTACGTCACCTTACTGTAAGAAAGTCCGTAACCAAACGGGTAAAGAGGCACATTGGGTGCATCCATGTAGTTGGACCAGAAGGGGCAAAACTTATCCGGCTCCGGTTTCGGTCTTCCTGTGGAAAATGCACTATAGGACAGTGGAAGCTGACCTGTACAATACGGCATACTCATGGACAGTCTACCGGAAGGATTCACCTTGCCAAAGAGAATGTCTGCAAGAGCATAGCATCCGCAGGATCCGGGCAACCACGCCTCCAAGAGTCCGCGAGACTTCTGTGCAAGTTCAGGAACTGCCAACGGCCTTCCACCGAAAAGTATGCTTACAATGTTCCGATTAACCGCATACACTGCATCGACTAACGCCATCTGTGCCCTAGACAGAGAAATGTCCGCCTTACTGAAGGACTCGCCCGTCTGCGACTGGTCTTCTCCCAGTGCAAGCACCACTACGTCTGCCGAACTTGCCGCCTCCAACACTTCTTCCGTAACTTCGTCTGTAGGAAGTATCGTAAGCCTTGCATCCGCATAAAGTTCCTCCAGCGCTTCCTTCAGAGTCACCGTCTGCTCCTTATCCACGAACAGCGCCCACATTCCCGTAATGGCGTGACTGTCTGCAAGGGAACCGATGACCGCAATCTTCTTATCCTTATCCAGAGGAAGCACACCTTCGTTCTTTAATAGAACCGTACTTTCCTCTGCTGCCAGGCGGGACAATGTACGATGCTCTTCACAGAACACTACCTTTTCTTCCGTCTCTGTGGAAGCATCCTTGTACGGATTCTCGAAGAGGCCGAGGTTGTTCTTCAGAACCAGCACACGCATCACAGCTTCGTCAAGCATTTCCTCGGGAATCTCACCATCACGCACCAAGTTCTCCAGATGATGCATATAGCACTCGCTCATCATATCGATATCGCACCCTGCCCTCATAGATTTTCGCGCCGCATCGCGAAAATCCTCGGAGGTCCCGTGAATAATGGTTTCACTAACAGCGGCATAATCAGAGATCACTACGCCCTCAAAGCCCATCTTCTTACGCAAAATGTCCCGAAGCAATCTTCGATTGGTGGTACAAGGCTGACGATCAATGGTATTAAAGGCCGTCATCATCATACTAACCCCTGCCCTTACCGCTGCCTCATAAGACACAAGATAATCCTCAAACAGCGTATGCTCTGAAATCTCCGTCACATTGTAATCTCTGCCACTCTGCACTGCACCATAGGCCGCAAAATGCTTGGCACAGGCCGCAACCTTCCCCGGTCGGCTGTAATCATCCCCTTGGAATCCATGCACCATAGCCTCCGCCATGCGAGCATTTAACCACGGGTCCTCTCCGGTAGACTCCATACACCGTCCCCAACGACTGTCCCTAGCAAGGTCAATCATGGGTGAGAATGTCACATGAATGCCGGCAGCTGCCGCTTCTCTTGCTCCCGCCGCCGCAGTCTCTTCCACTAGATCCGGATTGAAGGTAGAACCAAGTGCAATCGGAACAGGAAATGCCGTTCGATATCCGTGAATCACATCGGTCATAAACAACGCCGGAATATGATGGGGCTGTTTCGCCATCATACGATCCTGTAAGTCCTTAAGGTGCGCCGCACCATGCTCCCCCAGTACACTACCGATTCGATAAGGCTGATCCGACGTCATGTGAAACTCCACCGCCGGTCCTGTCAGCGCATCCACTTCTCCGAAGAACCCGCCGTGCAACTGCACTAACTGCTCCACCTTCTCCGACAGAGACATATCCTTCAACAAAGCTTCCAACTGCGATTTGTCCATCCCACTACACTCCTCTCGACTACATATATCACGCTACGCGCTTACAGTATAATCTCCATACCGACCTTCTGCGGCTTCAACCCGCACTTCTCATAGAACCGCATAGCGCTCTCGTTACATGACCACACATTTAGCGTCACATTATAGAAGCCCTGCTCTTTGGCAAATGCCAGCACATGCTCATAGAGTGCCTTGCCAATATGCTGTCCTCGCACCGTTTCGTCCACGCACAGATCATCGATGTACAACGTGCGAATATCATTGAGTACATTGTTATTCTCGTGAATCTGATACTGGCAAAATGCATAGCCAAGCATCCAATTCTTCTCGTCCACCGCTACAAAGATGGGCGTCGTATCGTCTGCGATCAGCCCTTTTAACTGTTCGTCCGTATATTTCTTGCCCTCTCCCCGAAAAAGATCGGGACGGCCCTTGTGGTGCACCATAAGCACTTGCTGTAGCAAGCGATTCAGCCCTTCCATATCTCGTTCTGTTGCTCTGCGAATAATCATATATCATACCTCTGCTTTCCCGATCTTTCGGAACTTTCTGCCGCCCCAGTTACTTCTCCGACCACTCATTTATACTATACAAAAGCGTGCGTCCCTTGTCAATTCAGAACGCACGCTATCTTCACTCACGATACTGTAATTACTATTACTCAGCCTTCTCACCAGCAAGGAAACGGTAAGCCAATGCTGCAAGAACACCGCCTACAAGGGGTGCAACAATGAATACCCACACATTTTTCAGTGCCTCTCCTCCAACCAACAAAGCAGGACCGAAGCTTCTTGCAGGGTTTACAGAGGTTCCGGTAAAGTAAATACCAAGCAAATGAACCAACGTCAGAGACAAACCGATTACGATGCCGGCAACGCTTGCATTTTCCGTCTTAGAAGTAACACCGAGAATGGCAAGTACAAAGATGAAGGTCAGAATCACTTCTACAACCAAAGACTTTACAATGTCGCCATCATAGAGACCATTCTGTCCCAACGCTGCGGTAGAACCCATGAGGTATGCCAAAATACCTGCACCGGCAATTGCACCGGCAAACTGAGCAACTACATATGCCACAAAATCCTTCACGGTCATCTTGCCGGAAACCAGCATCGCAATAGATACTGCGGGATTGATATGACAACCGGAAACATTGCCGATGGAATATGCCATAGCAACAATGACAAGACCAAATGCCAAAGCCGTAGCAACATAGCCTGCCTCAGGAAATACACAACCGGTAACTGCCGCAACGCCACAAGCCACAAGTACCAAAACCAAGGTGCCGATAAATTCGGCTACTATCTTCTTAACAAGTTCCATAATGATTTCTCCTTATGTATAAGTTTTATGACACATACATTATATCGCTTCCCACGCAAAAGGTCAATATTTTTAGCGTTTATCCATCCACACACGCATTTGGTTCAAGCCGCGGTTCCCCCATGTGTAATATGGCACCGCCGTAGCTATAAAGCTCTGCTCCTCCGGAGGACAATCCGTATACAGATTCTCCGTAGGTAATACCCGCACCGCCTCTGCCATTATTTTCACCGTGCCATTCAAAAGATCCGGAGTATATTCGGACACCTTAAGAGCTCCACCGGTTAAGCGAACACCTACAACGTCTCCGTCATTGTCCTTCCCCTCAAAGCAATATACCAAAGGCCCACGTGTCACTGAAACCCTTCCGCTGATGGCAGGAATCTTGGAAGAAGGATATACGTAGTGGGGCGCTTCGTCAAATGCAACTGCCACCACATCTCCTTCTGCAACCGCCACATAGATATATCCATTCTCTACGGTCATTTCCACCGGCACATTGTTTTTGGTCATCGTCAATGTCTTACTCCAGCCCGGCACACGCACCGCCAGACGACCGGTACCCTTTGTGATACTATACTTAACAGACAGATCATACGGATAATCGGTCTCACAGATGAGTTCCATTCCGTTTTTCAACGTCACCTTGCCATCGGCGTACATATGACAATACATCGTATCCTCCGATTCTCCGTACGCATACTTACCGAAGGAAGAGATCACTCGTGCTACATTAGGCGGGCAACAAGCACAGGTGTACCAGCCCGGACGCTCCGGCAGATTGTGGCGATGGGTAGGCGATACACCCGAGATTCCCGGAATCACTTCCAGTGGATTCACGTAGAAGAAACGCTTGCCATCCAACTGCATACCCGCCAACACCGTATTGTAAAAGGCTCGTTCCATAATGTCCGCATATACCCCGGACACCTCCTGCTCCAACATCTTGGAAGCAAAGAACATCAAGCCAATGGACGCACAGGTCTCCGCATAAGCGGTATCGCTTGGCAAATCAAAATCCACGGAAAATGCCTCTCCAAGCACCGTTGATCCGATTCCCCCTGTCACATACATCTGACGCTTCGTAATGCTCTCCCACAGCCTCTGGCAGGCAGTCAACAGTTCCTTATCCTCCGTCTCTGCCGCCAAGTCCGCCATGGCGGTATACAGATACACCGCACGTACCGAATGCCCCGTTGCATCCGACATCTCCCGCACAGGACGATCTGCCTGCATATACTTATGATCCTTGCCATCCGAACCCCATACGCGCCAATCGCGACTCTCTACTTCCCTCTCGAAGAAATACGGGTCCACGCCACGCACATCAATAAAATGCTGCGCCAGTGCAAGGAGATACTTCTCACCGGTCAAATGATACATCCGCATCAATGCCAGCTCCACTTCCGGATGTCCCGCACAACCGGGGTTTCCCTCCGTCACAAAGTGCTTGTAAATGCACTGCGCATTTTTCATCATCACATTGAGTAACGAATCCTTACCGGTGGTCTCATAATACGCAACAGCCGCCTCCATCATATGCCCGGAGCAATACAGCTCATGTCCTTCCAATAGGTTCGTCCAACGCTTCTCTCTGTCCTTAATGGTATAATAAGTGTTGAGGTAACCATCCTCGTCTTGAGCCTCTGCAATCACGGCAATCAAATCATCTACCACATGTTCCAGCTCCGCGTCCGGATAGACCGCCAGAGAATATGCCGCCGCTTCAATCCATTTGGCAGCGTCACTGTCTTGAAAGACCATACCGTAAAATCCGTCGCCCACATCCTCGCCTCGCAACGCCTTTCCCGCGTTAATAAAGTTCTGTCGGACATGACTTTTTTCTGCGCCTTCTACATTGTCACACAATACATTATATTGATACGGAATTACCGTCTCCTTAATCAACTTTTGATACTTTCCTATAAACCCACTCCCCGGCGTATATGCCTTACTGCAAATCTTCCTCTGTACTCTCATACCTACCTCCCATGTTTCTTCCCGAGTTCATGACATCTCTGTCCTACACGCATTTGTACGATAGACATCGTCGCCCTTGATTTTCTCGCTTCTATATGTATAATAATCGTATAATGACCGAAAATGTATAGACTATTTACACATGGATATGGAGAATTGTCGTGAATGAACTGATTATAACCACAACCCTTATGCCAATCCTTCACGGGTGCGACCTCTGCGTCGCTTCGGAAGGCTTCTTCCATGCAGACCGCGTGGCAGATTTTCATGTCTTGATTCTGGTAACGGAAGGCGTCATACACGTTACGGAGGAGGGGGAAACCGCCACTACCTATCACGTAGGTACCGGTGATCTATTATTTCTCAAAGCCGGTATACGCCATTACGGCACTATAGAGATTCCAAAAGGAACACAATGGAGTTTTGTCCATTTCTCTATGGATGAACCGGAAGACACACTTCCCACATTTCTTCCGGACCCCACTCCCATGACACAATACCATCCGGTGCGCTACGCCCTCAAGTTACCCAAATACCTTCACGGGCTTTCCGATACCCCGATAGAAGAGCAACTACTGGCACTGATCGAATATTTTCATTCCGATGCCCCCGCCAAACGCTGGGATATCAATCTGCGCCTGCATACCCTACTGACCGGAATTGCTCTGTATGGCAAGGAGCGTACGCCTACCAGCCTCTCCGGACGCATCTGTGCATACTTGTCTGCTCATTATAACCAACCGTTCTCCGCCAAAGGATTGGAGGGGGAATTCTACCTAAGCTACAAGTACATGGCCGCTGTATTTAAAAAGGAGATGCACACCACCATGCAACAGTTTCACAACGAAGTCCGTATGAATGCTGCGTGCAAACTCCTACGCTCCACCCTAATGCCCATTGGGGAAATCAGTGCAACTCTCGGGTACACCGATATGTTATATTTCAGTCGTTGTTTCCATCGCTTCACGGGATGCAGTCCAACAGAATATCGAAGAGAGGCTGTACATCGATATTAGCACTTCTTGACATTTTCGTCAAAACCAAGTATGATAGCCTTTGTGTGTTCATTTCCGGGAAAACACGTACCAAATCTTATAGAAATGATGTGACTCTTATGAATAATCATGACGAACAACCGACTCCGGTGACACCACCGAAGTTTCGGTTTCCCATAAAGAAAATAATACTAAGCATTTTCCTTGCCTTACTCTTGTGCTTGCTGTACTTGGGGCTTGGAACCCTGCTTCCCTTTCTGTACCACAAAGACACCGAGGAGGAATATCGAAAATGGTTAGAGGATACTCCGTGGCGTAGTGACGAAATCGGCACGGAGCGTGTGCTGTGCATTGACGATAACACCGATGCCCTACTGTGGCGTCTACGTATGTTTGATATGGCGGAGAATGAGATTATTGTATCCACCTTCGATATGCGAGACGACGAAAGTGGTAAGGACGTGATGGCGGCCTTATTTGCCGCAGCGGAGAGAGGCGTGTCTGTGAAACTTTTCATTGACGGTTTCGGTTGCCGGTACCAACTACCCGAGAGCGACTGGTTTCGCACGCTGGCGGCTCATGAGGGCGTTACCATACAATTTTATAACCCCATCAACCTCTTGCTCCCTTGGAAGTCCCAATGTCGTCTCCACGACAAATACGTCATCGTGGACAACGCCTGCTATCTCCTAGGCGGTCGCAATACCTATAATGTATTCTTAGGGGACTATCCCGGAGGAAAGAACGAAGACCGAGAGGTCTTTGTCTACGACACCGTTCCTTCGGAGAACTCATCTCTAACGCAGCTTCGAGATTATTTCGAAGAAATCTGGACGCGTAGCTGTAACGAAGTCTACACCGGGGACGAGGAAGGCCGAACCGATGCCGGTGCGGGCAAGGACAGCAAGGATGCCGAGCTCTATCTACGCATTTCCACGGAAATGCTTGCCCACGCAGAGACTCTGCGAACCACCTATGCAGAGGCATATGCCCCGCTGGAACCAGAGGCAGTGACCATGCCCTCAGACAAGATTACCTTGGTAGCGAATCCTCCGGAGCCCACGAACAAGGAGCCCCGGGTCTGGTCCGCTCTTATGTATCTGATGATGTCCGGCGAATCGGCACTGATACAAACTCCCTACGTCATCTGCAGCGACGAGATGTATGCAGACCTTACCGCCCTATGTGCCGAGTCGGAAGTGAATATCATCACCAACTCCGTTGCTACCGGCTCCAATCCATTTGGCTGTGTGGACTATGAGCGGGAGGAAGGGAACATTCTGGCTACGGGCGTGACGGTATTCGAATATTACGGCAAGCATCCCATGCACATGAAGACCATTTTGATTGATCACGACATCAGCATTATCGGATCCTACAACATGGACATGCGCAGCACCTATATCAACACGGAGCTCATGCTGGTCATTGATTCCGCTCCG
Source organism: Lachnospiraceae bacterium (assembly GCA_045546575.1). Classification (GTDB taxonomy): domain Bacteria; phylum Bacillota; class Clostridia; order Lachnospirales; family Lachnospiraceae; genus ISDg. The sequence continues at coordinate 27,482 of JAZQDC010000008.1, forward strand.
CTAAATGAACTGCTCCGAGAGAACGCCAAGACCTACATAAATGCCAGTCGCGTCCCTCAGGGCGACGGCACCTATCACTACGGCGAGAACTGGCAAGACGCCACCCCTAGTGAGACGCTTCAGGAACGGATGCGGTGGATTCGCCCGTTTTCACGGCTGATACGACATCTGATGTAAGAAAGCCTGAGAAATACAGTCCCCCCGGAAGTCTGACTTCCGAGGGGCATTATCATTTCCATGCTCTTTTGTAACGAATGTTAATCTTCGTCAATGAAATTAATCTTGTTTGGCTGAAATTCCAACGAAATCCGCAACTTCTTGCTGTGTCATCTTCTTCTCTATACGTAATTCTTTTAGTTCACTCATATACTTTGCACCTTCGGATATATAAAGGTGCAATTTTTGCACTTTGTCAAATGCGTGGTGCTTATTTTGCACCTATATATTATTTGCTACAAACCTTTTCTTATGCAATCAATGAAACAAATTCAAGCTTGTCGCCAATTCAATCACGCAATGCTCACAGAACCTTAAGCCTCTCCATCAACTCCTCCAGCGTATCCCGTCCTTCGCCCACCGGCGTCAGGTACATAGTGCGTAACAAGCGGAGATTCTCGGCGCGCATCATGGCCTCGTCACCGCTCTCTCGCAGGCGAATCTGCACCTCCAGTAGCTTATAGTGCCAACGGCGTATCCACTCCTCATATGCAGGCAGGTTCGGCACACCCAACCACCGGCTCACCTTGACCTTCGTCCGATTCTTCTTGGCGCACTCGTCCTTCTGTAGAAAATATCGAAATCCGCCATCTTCATAGTACCGTCCCAGCGGGAACAGCCGACAGAAGCCCGGGCGAAATGCATGCACCTTGCAACGGCCTTGCTCATCCAGAAGCACACAAGCCTCATCCTTGCCGGTCATGGCCAAATACGGCAACAACACCCCCTCTTTCACATGCAACGCGCAAATGCCCCGGAGCAGTGCCTCGGGTGCCACCCCTAAGCCCTGTGCCAGTTGGTGATAATCGTAGGGGTCCAGCTCCACCGAGTCCCCCATGCCGTGGCAGCAGGCCGAACAGCCCTTGCAACCGCCACAGTCTGCCCTTACCATGTCATCCCTGTCGTAAAACCGACCGTCCCATATGTCTTCTAATCGTCGTGCCATTGTTGCCTCCGCCATATAACTCTAATTCTCATTACTACCCCAAGTATACCACCCTCAACGCAAAAAAACAATGCTACGGAATACACAAAGCTGCTCCCGGTGTAATCACCGAAAGCAGCCTTATCATACTTCTAGGTCATACCCACTCAAATGGGAACTCCCAGCTCATTTCTTATTACTTCGTGTTACCGCCGAGACTCGCGCGTAGCGTCTCTACGTCGGTCATTTGCTTATCCAGCCATGCCAGTCGGTTATTCATCCATGTGCGCAACGTGTCCACGGATTCCGCATAGGACTGTGCTCCGGTTGTTCCGAAACCGCCCCAGCCGCCGTTCCAAGCACCTTCCCAGTCTCCGTTCCAGCCACCGGTCCAGTCTCCACCGGGCCAATCTTCTCCGTTCCAATTGCCACCGGGCCAATCGCCGCCGGTCCAGTCTCCATCGGGCCAATCGCCCCATGCACCGTAGGAATCTCCGGCTGCCTGCTTTACTTCTGCCCCTCCCGAGGAGCTTCCGTTCCAGCCGCCAAAACCGCCTCCGAAGCCGCCTCCGAACATGGAACCACCTCCCCACAGTTCGAAGTTCTTCTGTCCGCTAACCGCCAGCATCGCCTCGTAAGTGTCGATGCTACCGCCGTCCTTTACGATATCTTCAAGAAGCGTGGTGCGCAGCTCCATGTACCTAGCATGTACTTTCTCCACAAATGCGGGGTCCTTTATCAGATACCGATACCACTGATTGCCCTGTGCCGTGCTAAGGGATCGGTACGTAGTCTGCCATTTGTCATAATACTCGGTAAACTCAATCACCATACTACCACCGGCACACAGGTCAAAATCCCACAACGGTCCCATGGTCAGCTTACCACCCACGTCCTTGTACATATAGGTACTCTTGAACATGGAGTCCAGATTCGCAAACACTTCCGTCAGCAAGAAGAAGTCTACGAAGGAATCCACGTCAATTAGATCCTCATAATGCACCGTCTCGCCTTGCCACTGCGTGGTCCCGTCAAAGGACATAATCGCCGACTCCACCGCCTGCATGTACTCCTGAATGTACCCGAACATAGCCTCATTTGTGGCCGCGTATTCCGGCGCCTTCACCATGATAGGTTGTCCGCTCTGTGTGCGGAACTTCGATACCTCATCATAGGTATCGTCCAATTCGATCAGGAAACCACCCGTCAATTCCGGTAATTTGTCCACGTATGCCTGCACATCGTACGTCGTACCACCATAAGTAACCGCCCCGCTGCTCAGCCAGGAAAGATCCTCTACCATGGCATCCTCCAGAGCATTTTCCTCCGTGGCAAGCTCTGCATATTCCTTGCACAGTGCCTTTGCTACCGTCTCCGCTTGCTTCTCCCATTCGTAAATGTCCACACGCTCACCGGCCACCCGAATCTGCTCGCAGAGCTGATAATTGCCCTGATACTCGCCGTTGAGATACACGTCCACATTGACACTATCCATTACCATAAAGTCCATGGCACCAGCGGTATCAAATGCGATCCGATTTCGCATCAACGTTGTGTCATAATAATTTGCCAACAGAACCCAATGCTTGCTCTCCCCGAGCCCCAGCAGATCCGCCTTCTTGTCTAATTTGATTCGATAGGGCTTCTTGGCCGCCATCCACGTGGAATTGCCACGCCCGCGAATCTCCATGGCACCCTCGTACAACTGCCCGTCCTCGTATGCCTCTGATTTCAAGGAAAATGTCCCGCTCACGTAGGTTTCTTTGCTGGTAATGGCCACTCCACCCTCCGTAGTTAGGAACAACTGCGGAAGGCCGGTGTCCTCCGGCGTCACCATAGGCGTGGGCTCCTGCGTAGGGACATATGTAGGAGTTCCCCCTTGCACGGTAGGCGTAGGAGTCCCCTCGCCATCTTCTACACCCGAAACAACCCCGCCGGTTAGGGCGGGGTCTTCGAATGCACTTGTAATCGTAGGTGTTCCTTGCTCCGTCTCCGAGCCTGTAGACGTATCACCTCCACAGGCCATCAGACAGGAGCACAGAGCAAGAATCATCATCCATCGTATCACTTGCACACAATTTTTCATTATTTCACTACCCAATCTTCGTTAAACGTATCCCACACAGGATCCTTATTTACATCCAAATCAAATACGGAAGTATCCAAAACACTCAAATCATCGGTGGGCTCAATTCCGTAAACCATCTGATTGAAGTACTGCGTCATATACTTTACATCCTCGTCGATAACCGCATGACCTTCCTTGTGGATATTAATCTTAATGTTATCGCTGATTCCGAGGAAATCATAGATTTCCTTGGTTGCCAAGTAGCTGAACCACATGGACGGTGCATTGACCCAGTCCTCAGATACACAAGAACCGATGATGAACAGGTAACGATCCTCGTCTGCCACAAGACTGCTGAGCAAATGCTGATCAAAAGGCAACAACAGTACGGAACTGAACTCCAAGAAGTTGTCGTTGAACCAACCGCGCTCACTGTTGGACTGCAAGCTGCCCAAAGGCTCATTTTCCGTATAAGTGTATGCGCTGGGACCTCCCTTGCTGGAGAAGTCATAGGTCTTACCGGTGGAAGTATAGCGGAACAATGCAGTGCCGCCGGCACCGGAACAAGAAGGTGCTACCATGCGGAAACGTTTTTCAAATGCACCGCAGACGATAGCTGCCTTACCCCAACGGGAAACACCGGTAATTACACTGTTCTCAGAGTTGATGTTCAACTCCTCGCCTAAGCCTGCCTCCAAGGCATCCAGCACCTTGCTGGCACCCCAAGACCATGCCATAAGTACACCCGTCTGCTCCTTCCAAGAGTCGCCGTAAGGATACAAGTCATAGAATGCACCGGTATGCTTCGTATCATCGGACGCAATGGCGTACGCATTTAACGTAATCGTTGCATACCCATTCGCCAGAGCAGTCCCTTCGCTGATACCTGCATGCATACCTACAATCACGGGATAGCCACCCTCGGGAGCCTTTACAGACGCCGACGGAAGCTGCACCGTAACGTTAAAGCTTGCTTCCGCACCGGTACTGATTCTCTTCACGTGAATCGTAAGAGTTCCGTTGTTGTAGTCGTATGTAACTTCCTCGTCGGAGCCGTCACGCCATACGCCATACATATAGTACTGATACATGGTGGTAAGCTCTTCCCGGCGCTTGGTCCAGTCCGCAGGATCGGTAATCTCGGTACCATCCAACATTACAAAAGGATCGATAATCTGATCGTTGTACACGAAGGTATCCGGATCGGGCATTCCGCTGCCGTCATCCAACTGCGCATATGCTGCACGAATTGCTTCCATAGCCGCATCAACCTCCTCTTGTGTAACCCCTGCCTTGCCAACCAGTGCCTTACCGGTGGCAATGGGCTCATCCAAAATGTCCGCATTTACATACACATCAAGATTCATCTTCTCAATGGTTGCGATCTGATTCTCCAGACGCTTGGTAGATACGGTAACTACACTACCTTCCTTACCCTTCAGGATGATCTCACCCATTACGGAAGGATTGGACCACGCATTGCCGGTGGCGTCGAACAAGTTTACCATGCCCACACGATTTCCCTGCATACCGGCATCGTTAATCTGCAACTCAAATCCCATAACCACATCATTTTGCGGTGTTTCATTAAATGCAACTGCCATCTCCACAACGAATCCGGTAAATGCCCCTTTATCGTCCGTCAGCTTCTTCACTGCCGTCACAAATCTGGACGCATCTCCGTTGTCATGGGATTGCTGGTTGTCGAAGTTGACACGATAGTGCACATCGTCGGAGCCATAGGACTCCGCCTTGTCGTACAACTCATCCAAGAACACCTCTACGGAGTCCTGCTCGTAAGCATTTGCGCTGGTCTTCACCAGAATCGGATCGGTAACAACCATCAAGGTATATAGATAATTGTCATCCCACAGAACCTTGGCAGTTCCTCTGGAGAGCACTGCGGGAGCACTGATAATTCCAAGCTCCATCTCTCCTGCCAGCCCCCAAATGTCATCAATCTCACCGTCCATAGTCGGTGTGCCGTACATTGCAAGTGCACGTCCCTCCGCATCATACGGGTCCGCAGCCACAATGGGCGTAGGTGTAGGTATTGCTTCCGGTGTATTGGTGGGAGCAACCGTAGGTGTGGCGCTTGCCTCTTGATTTGTCGGTTTGTCTTCCTTACAGCCTACAACGGACACGGCCATGATGAGAACCAACAAAAGAGCAATACATTTTCTCATAATACTAACCCCTTTCTTCGGAGAGTATCCTCTCCGCCAATCACTAATCATGTCTTCATTATACCATTCTCTCTCCTACTTCGCTATTTCATTTTTGTGATACCCCCTATAACTCAAGACTTATCAAAAAGTATTTACTCAAATGTCGGATTTCCCGAATACCGAAAATTATAACGCTGAGATAAAAAACCCTTTTTATTTTCGGAAAGATAATATATACTAATGGATAGAAATCTCGCATCTCATTTTGGGGAGATGCACTTGAAGACGGAGGTTTTGCATATGAAGAACGGATATATCAAAGTAGCGGCTACCTGCACCGAGGTTCATGTAGGGAATCCACAGGCAAATGCTACCCCCATTATAGAACGTATGAAAGAAGGCGCCGATGCCGGTGTTCATCTCATGGTATTTCCCGAGTTGTGCCTTACGGGCTACAGTTGCGGCGACCTCTTCTATTCCGACAGTCTAATTGCAGGTGCATTAACTGCCTTGGAAGCAGTGGTTGACGCCAGCAAGAAGCTGGAGCCTATCTATGTGGTGGGACTTCCCCTGCGTTACGGTTGCAAGTTGTACAACGTGGCTGCCGTACTACAGAAGGGCAAGCTTTTGGGTCTTGTTCCCAAGACCTACCTTCCGAACCATGGAGAGGCGGGACAGTCCAGACATTGGAGCTCCGGAGCTGACCTTCACGATATGGATGCTACAGTGACGCTCCTTGGCCAGACCGTTCCCCTTGGAACGCAGTTACTATTTGCCCATGAGACCTTGACAGACTATTGCTTCGCCATAGAGATCGGTGAGGATGCCACGGCAGTCATTTCTCCCGCTACGGAACATTGTGCTGCCGGTGCTCTGATTATCGCACAGCCTGCTGCCGTTACCGAGCTGGTAGGGCTTTCGGATTATCGACAAACCTTGTTGAAGGCCGATACCGCAAGACTTCTGTGCGGTTATGTCAGCGCCTGTGCTGATTCCGGCGAGTCTACTCAGGATGTAGTATATGGCAGACAACACCTCATTTGCGAGGCAGGCACAATTCTCGCGGAAAATGAGGCATTCGGTCCGAAGCAGACCATCCTTTCCGAAATCGATGTAAATTTCCTTGCGGGCGAACGTCGCCGCAACACCTGCTATGCTATGATGCCGGGGTATGGTTATACGGTAGTTCCTTTTGCTCAAGAAGTGACGGAGACTTCCTTGACACGTTATATGGAGTCCAACCCCTTCCTTCCGAGGTGTCCGGAAGAGCAGAGAAAGCGCGCAGAGACCATCCTACAGATTCAGACCCATGGTCTTATGAAACGTATCACCCACACACGGGCGAAGACGGCAGTACTTGGCATCTCCGGCGGTCTGGATAGCGCCTTGGCTCTACTGGTAGCCGTTCGCGCCATGGATATGCTACAGCGCCCCAGAACCGATGTTATCGCGGTGACCATGCCTTGCTTCGGTACCACCACCCGTACCAAGGGAAATGCGGTGACCCTCTGCGAAGAGCTTGGTGTTACCTTGAGAGAAATTGACATCAAGGATGCCGTATATAAGCATTTGGCTGATCTGGGACATGACCCCGAGGTACACGATGTCACTTATGAAAATGCTCAGGCTCGTACCAGAACCCAGCTTCTTATGAACCTCTCCAACGAACTTAGCGGTTTTGTTGTGGGTACCGGGGACTTATCCGAGCTGGCTCTGGGATGGGCAACCTATAACGGTGACCATATGAGCAATTACGGTGTCAACGCCTCTGTACCCAAGACTTTGGTTCGTCACGTAGTTCGTTACGAGGCGGAGCGTATGGGCGGTACCGCAGGTAAGACCCTCTTGGACATTATCGATACTCCTGTGTCTCCGGAGCTTCTGCCCGCAGACAAGGACGGCAAGATTGCACAGAAGACCGAAGACCTAGTAGGCCCTTACGAGCTTCATGACTTCTTCCTGTACTACCATGTGCGCTACGGTTTCTCTCCGGCAAAGATCTTTCGTCTGGCGAAGTATGTGTTCGACGGCGAATACGATGATGAAACCATTGAGCGCTGGTTGCGCACGTTCCTGCGCCGCTTCACTACCCAGCAATTCAAGCGTTCCTGCATGCCCGACGGGCCTAAGGTAGGTACCGTATCTCTGTCCCCTCGTGGTGACTGGCGCATGCCCAGCGATGCGGAGCTGATGGAGGTTAAATTATAGAGCAATAACAAAAAGGGAGATGCCGTAATAGCATCTCCCTGTATTATTGTTGTCAGTGTAACAACGCTTGGCTTATTCTCAAGCCTTGCCCTCGGAACCGAGAACGGTCTTGATCTTGTGCTCAACAACGTTCTTAACGTACTTACGACCATCGGTCAAGTACTGTCTGGGATCGAAGTGATCAGGATACTTAGCCATATGCTCACGAATACCTGCGGTCAAACCAAGACGAAGGTCGGAGTCGATGTTGATCTTGCAAACTGCGGATCTAGCAGCCTGACGAAGCATATCTTCCGGAATACCGATAGCATCCTTAAGAGCTCCACCATTTGCATTGATGATATCAACGTACTCAGGAACTACAGAAGAAGCTCCGTGAAGTACGATCGGGAATCCGGGAAGTCTCTTGCTAACTTCGTCAAGAATGTCGAAACGAAGCTGAGGCTTCTGACCGGGCTTGAACTTGAATGCACCATGGCTGGTTCCGATTGCGATTGCAAGGGAGTCAACGCCGGTTCTGGATACGAAATCCTCAACCTGATCAGGCTGTGTATAGGACTCGTGACCGGACTCTACTACTACGTCATCCTCGATACCTGCAAGAGTACCAAGCTCTGCCTCTACTACTACGCCATGAGCGTGAGCGTACTCAGCAACCTGCTTAGCAATCTTGATGTTCTCTTCGTAAGGAAGGTGAGAACCATCGTACATTACGGAAGTAAATCCGCCATCGATACAGGACTTGCAGATTTCGAAATCTGCACCATGGTCAAGGTGAAGTGCGATCGGCACGCTGGTCTCCTCAATAGCAGCCTGTACAAGGTGTACAAGGTAGGAGTGCTTAGCATACTTTCTAGCACCTGCGGAACACTGAAGAATGATCGGGGAACGAAGCTCTTCAGCAGCCTCGGTAATCGCCTGAACGATCTCCATGTTGTTAACGTTGAATGCACCGATGGCATATCCGCCTTCGTATGCTTTTTTGAACATTTCGGTTGTTGTAACTAACGGCATAACAATTCATCCTTTCTTTCATTGAAATGTATTTATCAAAGCTCTCTTCGAGCAATTGATTCATAACCGACATTATTATAACAGATTCCTTATAAAATGCAAAGATATTTTTAGCAAATGAGGATATTTTTGTCCCCAAAGTGCTTCTTCTACGGCCAAATCAGTGTTTTCCCCACAAGAAGAACAGCATCTTACACTTAATATCGTCTCGATGAATAACACCGATGCTACGGCTGTCCGTAGAGTGACACCGATTATCACCCATAACAAAATACTCATCATCCCCTAGGGTCACTTCCAGATAATATCCTTCCGGCACGGAAGACTTCGGATCAAAATATGCATAATCCTCCGTCAGCAACTCACCGTTGACATACACCTGCTTGCCCTGAAGCTTCACCGTGTCTCCCGGTACACCGATAACACGCTTGATGTAATCATTTCCGCGAGTCATGTTGTTGCTGAATACAATAATATCCCCGTGGTCCGGCTCCACAAATCGCATACCGAAGCCCATGGCCTTGTCGGTCAACGTATTGTTCATGGAATCTCCGCTTACCATATAAGGCGGAAAGACATAGAACAGTGCATACAGCACCAAAAAAGTAATGGCGAAGAATCTTACGTTGTCCCAAAACTCAATCCAAAAGCGTTTCTTCTTCGCTGCCTTCAATTCTTCTTCCGTGGGTTCTGCCTCAGACTCCTCCGCAGTTTCCCCTTCGGGGTTCTCTGCAACTTCCGGAGCACCGTCTGCTGCCAGAGCTACGTCTACGATGCTCTCGGTAGTTTCCTTTGCTTCCGCAATCACGCTTTCCTTCACTTCTTCCGCCACCTGCTCCACTACGTTCTCCGCAGCTTCTGTCACCTGCGTTTCGTTGGTTATATGTTCGTCTCCCATGTCATATCCTCTCTTCGCTATTATCCACGGAATATACAGAAACGGGGGACCCGTGGGTCCCCCGCAAAATCACTTCACTTCTACTGCTTCCCCATCATAGGAAAGTTCAAATCTCTCAGGCGCAACACCAAGAAGCGCAATACTTCTTGCGTCCGGCTGAGAACAGCCGATGTATACTTCGTAGGTTCCCGGTACGAGCATTCTCTTACCATCCCCATTATATACTCCAAATGCCTTCGTATCAAGTACTATTTCAACACAAGTTTCTTCGCCTGCTGCAAGTCTTACCTTCTTCAATCCCTTAAGTTGCGCATTGGGCGCACCCTCCATGGGAGACTTCACATAGACCTGAACGGTTTCCGCACCGTCCACCGCCCCGGTGTTCTTCACCTTCACGGAGCAGGTCACCTTGCCGTCTACCGCACCTTCTACCTTGGCATCGCAAAATGCAAAGGACGTATAAGAAAGTCCGTAACCGAAAGGATACAACGCCTCATTCTCCATGTAACGATAGGTTCTGCCCTTCATAGCGTAGTCCGTAAATGCCGGAAGTTCTTCGCTGGTGTTGTAGAAGGTCACAGGAAGCTTACCTTCGGGATTCGCTGCACCAAACAATACTTCTGCGATCGCACGTCCGCCCTGTGCACCGGGATACCAGCCCTGAACGATTGCGGGAAGATTCTCGTCTGCCCACTTCACTGCAAGTGCACTACCACTGAGAAGTACAAGGATTACCGGCTTGCCACTGTCCTTCAAAACCTTCAGAATCTCTTCCTGGATGCCCGGAAGTTTCAGATTCGGCTTGTCACCGGAAGCGAACTCATTTCCTTCATCGCCCTCTTCCCCTTCAAGACCCGGGTCAAGACCCATTACTGCGATTACCACATCACTCATTGCCGCTACCGCCTTAGCCTCTGCGGTACGGTCATTGCTCTGACCTAATCCCTGTACGCGATCCTTGAACAGGTGACAGCCCTCGGAGAAGTAGATTCTCTTGTCTTCGCCTACGAATTCGCGGATACCCTCCAGTACAGTGATGTACTCAGATGCGGTACCTTCATAATTACCAACCAACGCCTTACGACTGTCTGCATTGGGTCCAACCACGCCGATGGTCTGAATCTTGGACAAGTCAAGGGGCAATGTATTATTTTCATTCTTCAACAAACAGATGGTCTTCTTGGAAACCTTACGGTTCAATGCCTTCTGTTCTTTGCTGTCCACTTGATCATAACCGATCTTGTTGAAAGGAACCTCAACAGGATCATCGAAGAGTCCCAACTTCATACGAGTCGTGAACAATCTGGTGACTGCACGGTCGATGGTACTCTCTTCTACCAAACCTTCCTTCACTGCTTGGAGCAAATGTACATACATATTACCGCAGTTCAGATCACACCCCTTGTTCATGGCAAGTGCTACGGACTCTACCTGATTCTTCGTTACCATGTGGAACTCATGGAAGTCCTTAATCGCCCAACAGTCGGAGGTCACATGACCGTCAAAGCCCCATTTCTCGCGGAGGATATCCACCAACAGTAGCTGGCTACCACAGCAAGGCTCATCGTTGGTACGATTGTAAGCGCCCATGACTGCCTCAACCTTAGCCTCATTGACACAAGCATCAAATGCAGGCAAGTATGTCTCGTACAAATCCTGCGTAGATACTACTGCATTGAAACTGTGACGAATATCTTCCGGACCGCTATGTACCGCAAAATGCTTAGCACACGCCGCAACCTTCATATACTTCGGGTCATTGCCCTGCATACCCTGAATAAAACGAACACCCAGACGACCACTAAGGTAAGGGTCCTCGCCGAAAGTCTCATGACCACGTCCCCATCTGGGATCACGGAAAATGTTCACGTTGGGAGACCAGAAGGTCAATCCCTTATATATATCCGTGTCATCAAACTGTTGCTGCATGTTGAACTTTGCTCTACCCTCTGTTGATACGGCATCTGCTACTTCTTCCATCATATCCTCGTCAAATGCAGCCGCAAGACCGATTGCCTGAGGAAATACCGTTGCAACACCGGCACGTGCAACACCATGCAATGCCTCGTTCCAATAATTATACGCCTTTACTCCCAATCTAGGAATTGCGGGAGCATTGTAAAGAGTCTGCATCACCTTCTCTTCCAGTGTCATCTCCTTAACCAATGCTGCTGCACGCTCCTTATAAGAAAGCGTTACATCTTTGTAAGCCGGCTGTTCCATAGTTGTTATCCTCCCTTTTCCTGGTGTTTTTCCGTTCCAATCTTCGTCTCGCACCGGTATGTATCCGGCTATTCTTGCCTCACATCATTCTTTTACACACACATAATTACATCAATTCATCTCAGCTTTTTGCAAAAGGAGGCTATTCCCCTACGGAAATAGCCCCATAAGAAATTGTTCGTTTACACTATGCAATTACTGAATCTTTGCGTTGAAATCATCAACCATGGTCTGCCACTGGCTACCATATGCCTCAAGCTGCTCTGCAGGAGTTGCTGCACCGGCATCAATGTCATACATCCAATCCTTAGCGTAATCGGAAAGAAGGATGGTGTTGGTCATTCTCTGCTCAAGCTTGTTGATCATGTAATCAAGAGTTTCATTTACAGCTCTCTCATCTGCGAAGAGTGCCTCATAGCTTGCCTTCCAAGCAGTGTCATCATCTTCGTAACCCGGAGCACGATCGGTAAACTTGTCATATGCGTATGCAATGTCACCAACGATGTTCTTGGTTGCGTCACACTGAGGAATTACAAGGATGTTCTCACGAACGATGGAGATTAAGCTCTCTGCGCTAGGTCCCTGAGGGAAGCATACGAAACCGAACTTGAAACCATACTGGTTAATTTCGCTTACGTTATACTCTTCACACACACGCATAGCGGTCTTCTGCTCCTGGAATGCCTGTACGAACCAGTTCCACTCTACGTCGTCACCTTCCGGCTTCGGCATATGGTATCCTTCATCGTAGAAGCTACGGCCCCAATCAAGAGCTTCAAGAACTGCGGGATCGCTGGTGTTTACCATAAGGTTGCCATCCTCATCCTTAACGATAACGTCGGTATCATTAGCAAGGAGACAAGCCTGGAAGAAGTCTGTACTGAAGGATGCAATACCGTATACGTCCATCTGACCATCGTTGTTGGTATCCTGAGTCAACTGTCCTGCCAACTTCTTGAACTCATCCCAGTTCCACTGACCTGCTGCCTGAAGATCGTAAGGAAGCTCAGGGTCAACACCGAGATCCTCAAAGAGATCCATGTTGAAGAACACACCGGTTCTGGGCTCGGTAGAACCTGCAAAACCATAAATCGCATCACCAACGGTCATAACCTCAAGAACGGCCTGGTTCCACTTGTCTTCCTTGAAATCGAACTCTTCGATGTTGGATACATCTGCGAAGAGTCCCTTGCTCAACAAGGATGCAACGAAACCGGAGTCAAGAACGATAATCTGACCAAGAGGCTGGTTGCTGCTGATGGAGAGCATAGCCTGCTCAGTCATTTCGCTCCAACCTGCTACGTTCTTACGTACGATAGTGTAGTTATGGGTCTTCATCATATCATCCTGGAATGCCCAATACTCTTCTTCATACGTTGTCTTAGGTACATTGTAATCCTCACCGGACCACCAGTCAGCGATTACTACTTCGAGACCACCAAGATCTCTGTCATCCACGGGACCACTCGTAGGAGCCGTTGTAGGGGTTCCTGCTGCAGTTGTGGGGGTTGCGTTACCGCTATCTGCCGGCTTTTCTTCCTCACCACAAGCAACAAATGCCATAGCAAGTACCATAACCATCAGAAGCAACGCAAGTTTTCTCATCTTGCTCATTTTAAGTTCCTCCTTAAAATAATTATTCTAAAACGTCCATTGGACATTTTATTCATTTGTTACGGGCTTAGCCCTTAATACCACTCTGGCTGATACTCTCTACGAAGTTCTTCTGTGCAAGTACATAAATGACAAGCAAGGGAACCAACGTAATCAACGTTGCCGTAGAAAGAACCTGATTACCATAAGCGTTGGAAATCTGGAATCCTTGGCCGTACAAGGTCTTACAGTAAGAGTTCAAGGAATCAACGAGACCTGTCAAACGGTTCGTTACCATAACCCAACCATATGCCTTAGCAAAGAATACCTTAGAGTATACCGCATCCGTCCACTGCCATACAAAGGCAAAGAGGAAACAGGATACCATAATGGGACGCGCACCCGGCAACAAAATCTGAACGAAGGTACGCAATCTGCCACAACCATCCACGTAAGCAGCCTCTTCCAACTCCTTAGGCTCGTTACGGAAATGCTGGCGCAACAGATAGATGTACAAACCGGACTTAAAGCCCGCACAGGTTGCACACATGAGCAGGTACGGGGTCAAACTACCCAAGAGTTTCAGACCCTTACCGCCGTTAAACAAACCGATAATTCCGAGGATATCGAAGTCCTGGAAGTACAGATACAACGGAGTGATAATTGTCTGAGGCGGTACGATAATCAACATGATTACGCAACCGAACCAGAAATTCTTCAACGGAAACTTGTATCTTGCAAATCCATAACCTACCAACGTACACGAAATTACTTGGAGAAGTCCAACCAAAATCGCCACGTACAAGGACGTCCACAAGGACTTAAATCCGTCCAGCATCTCCCACGCCATCTGATAAGCGCTGATAGAGAAATTTCTCGGAATACTGATTACCGTACTATCATATAGATCCTGCTCTTCCATAAAGCTTATGGAAATCTTCTGAAGCAAGGGTTGCAGGATCAAGAAGCAGAGACCGAAAACAAGAATTGCGCGGCATACACAATACAGGACACGAAATGCTTTCTTACGAAGCAAATATCCTTCGGATTTTCGGTTACGCTCCAGGAAATTTTGAATTTGCTCTTTCTTAGTCATAGTAGTATACCCTCTTTGAAATGATCAGCGATACTATGCCGAGAACCGCTGCGATAATTGCGAAGTATACCCAGGACATTGCTGCGGTACGTCCGTAATTAAAGTCTGTCAACAACGTGTCGTTGATAAGTTCCATCAACTCACTGTCAGACTTCGTGAAGAAGTCCACTACCGTATATACAACATTTACAAGGATCAAAGAACTGATCATCGGGAAGGTAATCTTCCAAAAACTCTCCCATGCGGTACATCCTTCGATGGTTGCTGCCTCGTACATACTGGGGGAAATGGTCTGCAATCCGGACAAGAAGATAATAATCTGGATACCGGAAGCAATGGCAATATCATATACCTGATCCACCATACTAATGATGTACTCAAAGAACTTATTACCGGTCTCGCCCTGCAAGAGAATACTCTCCAGCGTGGCAGTGATGGAAGTGGAGCTGGTGTCATTTGCAATGACATCCTGCATACCGGAAATCAAGGAGTTATTCGTCTCCAAACCTACCATTACACCGGAAGAAAGGATAACCGGCAGGAAGTATACGGCACGAACGAAGGTTCTTCCCTTGAATTCCTGATTCAACAGCATTGCCATAAAGAAACTGAATACCAAAATTGCAGGTACTTGCAATGCCATCTTCTGCAGCTCCGCTACCAAGAGCTGCGTGTATTTCTCGTCAACACGGAATATGTAATGGTAGTGCTCAATTCCGGTCCATACAAACTTAAATCCTTGACCACCCGTAGGGGATACTGTACAGAAGGACATGTACAGGGACTGTGCCAAAGGGTACAACAGGAACAACAAAAAGCCAATGATAAACGGTAAGATAAACAGATAACCGGCAATGGCATTGCCACGAGCCAGATTCTTCTGTTTCTTCTTCTTTGTCTTCTCTTTACTCATTTAGCATCCTCCTTCCCCTGCAACTACTACCCAATCCTGAGCCGGAATTACGACTCCGTCCTCGGTAGTGTACTCTGCGGTACGATAATTTACATATACCACAGTTCCGTCTGCGTAGGTTGTCATTGTCACATTGGTATCCACAATTTCATGGTCTTCGATTGTCTGACCATACAAGGAACCGAAATCGGTCTTGAAGCGGTTATACAACTCTACTGCGTCATCCTTCCATGCGGAGTAATTAGCACCGAAATAACCGGTGTAATCCGTCTCCTGAAGCTCGTCGGTGTCCGCATCCATGAAAATGAAGTACAGACCCGCACCGGTCTCTGCGGAGTTCAATACGTTGGTTACGTAGTCGCCGGTAAGGTTGATTGCATCACCGGTATAATCCACATAACCATGAAGAACGATAGCAAAGAACGGAACTACTTCGTCGATAATACTGGGATCCGCAGAATTCAACGGCATATCCACAACGATGTCAGCGTAAGGAATTGCGTACTCGTTACCTACATACACAATATTCTTTCCACCGTCTGCAACGATAGAAGAAAGCTGTTCCATCTGCTGCTTCATAACTTCCTGACGGGAAACCGGATTCTTGCGGTTATAGTCCGCACCAAGTACATTACCCATGGATGCGAATGCAACGTTGGTAAGGTTGTACTTGCTCATATCCTTACGGAAGGAGGCAAGATTCTCGAGAATTACCGAAGGCTTTGCCATATAGACATAATCGGTATCTTCCAGAGTTCCGTACCAGATGTTACTGATCTCCTGCATCTCAATGGGTTCTCTGTTCAAATACTTCGCAGCATCGCTTCGAACCACAAAGGAGTCAAACGTACTGTTGTTATATACGAACGTGAAGTCTGCCTTAGCATATACGGTATTACCGGTGCTTACGGCCTTCATCATGTTCAAAAATTCTTTCTTGCTACCAAGCTTAGAAATCAACTTAATGCCGTCTGCCACCTCATGATCCACACCTTCGTTGAACCAACCACTGAGGATTACATCCAGATTTGTCATGCCGGAAGCATTCAAATCCTTAATAATCTCTGCCATCTCTTCATACGTAGAGAGTGCGAATGGAAGCTCCTTCGGGAATCCGAGTACCTGCTGCTTCTTAGTAATCGCACCTATCAACTCAACTGCTGTAGGCACATCACCGCTGACACCTTCTGCAAGAGAAGGATATTTTGCAAGCAAATATTCGCGGTAGCATTTTGCCATATCGACATACGAACCGCTCTCCAGCGTCTTATAGCGGATGCTTACCTGTTCACCGGCAGGCAACTTCTTCTCATAGAGATATACGCCCGTGTTGGATTTACCACCGGATACGTCTGCCTGCTCATCATGAACTACGGTAAATGCTGCGGTTATGTAGTTATAGTTGTGCTTACGTCCGGCTACGTCTGCTTCAATGTAACTGTAAGCATCGCCGTCTTCAATAATACACAACATAGATTGCTCCGTATCCGTATAACTGATGCCGTATACGGGGAACTGTACTGCCGGATCATTAATCAACTCTTCACGTACCTGACCGTAATCCCAGCCGTACACGTTAGCGTAATAGATACTCTGATTATTTTTCAAGTTATTGAAGTTAATCAATGCACCGATACCATCCGGAACAAACATATAACCTTCCTGCTCCACACCTGCGGAACACATATAGGGAAGTACACGAATCTCTGTAATCGGATATTCCTCATAATACTGAATCTCATCGTAAGGAACCGATACTACCAAATCGTCGCCATCCAACTTCAAATATACCGAAACGTTGATTGCGGGATTTTCCGAGGTCACTTCACTTCCGTAATACTCAAGGTCGCTCTTGTACTGCTCTTCCGTATAACCTGCTTCCAGCAAGTAAGTCTCAACGACTTCCTTCTTCCATTCCTTAACGTCAGGACGAAGAACCGCAACCTGCTTCTCCGCAAGATCCGGATAGAGCTTTAACAATTCATCCTTGTCATCGTAGGAGTAGAGCTTGTTGATATCGTAAATACGATATGCACTCTTCATCTCCTTAATACCCTCTTGGCTGACATTTGCCTGAATTTCTTCGTAACGCTCAATCGGCACCGCAATTGGAATCAAATAGGTCTTCTCAATCTTACCGATGGTGTAGTCGATACGAATGGTTGTGTCATCCACAACTTCATACTCGTAGTTACCTCGCTCTACACTATCCGCAAAACTATTCAAAGTAGTTGCAATACCCTTAGAATCTTGGTAAGCCACAACAACCATGGATTTCAGTTCATCACGAGTTGCGTCTGCACCCTGCGGGTTACTGTTCCACACATTTCCGTTCTTATCAGTCAGAATAAACTGTCCTGTTACCGGATTGAACTCCAGCTTCAGGCTATCATTGCTGATGGTCTGAACGTCCGTAGAGAAATCAGAGTCGAATCGATATACCGGAAGGCTTTCTCTCTTCTCATCCTCCATGGTTCCGAAATGAATGGCCAGCGCCGCAAGAACCGCGATGCACACACAGGATATTACTGAAATAATAATCTTCTTTTTCATTAACTATCTCTCCTTCCTGTGCTATCCGATTCGGAAATTAATCTCTTTGAACATGGACACGAAATATGCAAATGCGTCACTGATCAAACTGAAGAACAGCAACATGATGAACATGATAATTGCCATACCTACCAAAGAGAGGAGGCAAGACAACAATCCCTTAAGGAGACTGTAATCGTGAATCATCATCATACCGCAGAGAATCAAGAATACACACCAAATCAATGCAAATACATTGAAGTAGGTATGGAATACGCCCTCATCTACGGTAACCAAATTGCTGACAACAATCATGGGAAGTCCAATCAATACATACGGTGTAAATGCGTACGCCGTTGCCATGTAGATTTCTTTCAATCTTCCCTTACCATCCATCAATGTGGTAAGACACCAGTTTGCAAGTACCCAAATAGCCAAGGGCAACAGCACACCGGCAATTACCATAAAGATATTCACTTCATTCCAACGAGTATTGTTGAACATAAAGTTAGTAAAACGCATATCCCACAGATTCGTAAGCAGAGTCAGAATAACAATGGTATTCGCCGCTGCAATGGAACCTCTCTTCTCGTGAGTCAGATCCCAGAATCCATCGAAGGGATGCAGAATTACATACAAGCTGTAGCGTAAGGTCTTACAATATCTCGCAAAGCCTTCGCCCTTAAAATACTGCAAAATGCGGGAGAATAATTTTTTCATGCTTCTTTAATCTCCTTTCGCAGTTTGTTTACACTACGTACAACCTTGGGAACAATGATTAATACAGCCAAAATAATTACGGCATGCAAAATATACTTCTCAACCAGTTCTTCACGGTAGTACTTAAATGCCTTGGAATAGTTGACATCGTCTCTTGCAAGCTCGAAGCAATCCATCGCTTCTTTGTACTTGCCTTCGCGGAACAACGCACGACCGATACCTACATATGCCAGCTCATAGTTACCATTGAACTGCAATACTTCACGCCATACTTCTGCGGATTCATCATAGTAACCTGCCTTGTACAGATAAAGTGCATCATTTACCAAGCGACCGTAGTTGGTCATACTGAACTCGGTAAGATATCCGGACTTATCAAGAACCAGAATTGTCTCCTCGTTCAAATTGTCCATTGCTGTAGGATACATGAAACATCCTGCATTGGAACCATAGTTACCGAAGGCGTACAACATGTTGCCCTGGAAATCGTATACGAACACACGACCTCTGATACGGTCAAGACAACAATACGTCTCGTTTTCAAACGGAATAACATCCACGAACTTGGAAGGACCGGTTACGGTTCCTACCGTACCCCATGTCAAATCTCCCAACGGATAGTAATTGCCGTTTCGAATCAATATGTCGGAACCCATGGAATTCAATTTACGAATGGGAGTTGCCGTTCCCGCGGTAATATCCGCATCCGGAATGGTACTCGTAGTTACGTAAATGAACCCCTTGGCATCCAAACTCAAGTTGTTATACTCGGTAGGTACGTACTGTACGGAACGATTACGCTGCTCCTTCGTCTGAAGCTTTCTCCAAACCTTCTCACCGATAGTAATCTCAACCTTGTTGGCTCCGATGTAGCCGGTAAATGTTCCGGTCTTATCAAACTCCATAAGACCGGAGTTAATACCATTTGCCTGCACATACAGACGATATGCCTTGTCTACGATAATCTTCATGGGGAGGAACTCATAATTGTCTGCCAAGGTATCGTCCTTCGGATTATTGATAATTCCGATTACATTCAAATTGTAATCACAGTGGATTACACGGTTATTTTCTTTGTCTGCAATGTAAATGTCGTAGGGAAGATCCAACTCCTGTGCAATTACATTGTCTTTCTTCGTAACGGGAGCAACTGCATCACCCTCGGTGTCTTCACCTTCGGTATCTTCGCCTTCAGCGCCCTCGCCCTCGGTACCTTCGCCCTCGGTGTCCTCACCTTCCGTGCCTTCACCCTCGGTGCTCTCGTCTTCTACGTCTTCACCTTCGGAAGTAGTGCTCTCCGTAGCGGTATCGCCCTCTTCCGCACTTCCGTCTTCCACGGTCTCACCTTCATCGGTTCCTTCTTCGTTGGTTCCCTCTTCGGGGGTCGGTTCCGGCGTAGGTTCGGGCTCTACATAGAGCTCACCGGTATACTCACCGAACACCTCCAGACGCTCTTCGTCGGTAATCTCCATTACGAAAATATCGGTAGGCTGGTTCAAAGACAACGTAATGTTGTCTCCTACCTTCATACTATCTGCCAGCATCTGTGCCACCTGCACATTGTAAATGGCACGAACAAACTCGTACTTTCCTTCCACCTTGCGAAGCTCTACAATACGATGATTGCCGGTGTCGCAAATGAAAATGCTGTCATTGATGATAAACATACCTTCGGGATTGAGAAATGCTCCTACTTCATCACCGAAGTCCATACCGTATACAACATCGGTTACGGAATATGCATCGGGAGATGCAACTTCCTCGCCCCAGTAACTGTACGTATAGGTATACCAGTCGTCTGCCGCCGCAGCGGAAGAGATACTGGACAATACCAAGCAGAGGAGAAGAAGAATTGTCATCATTTTCTTAACTTTCATTCTCTTGTCCTCCTTACTCTTTAATACCGGAACTAGCCATAGTTTCTACGATGTTACTCTGCGCCAACACAAAGCAGGTAATAGGCAACAACATCATGAACAAGGTCGCTGCGGAACCCACACCGGTTCTGGCTACACCGCCGGCCGCAATGGTCTTCAATGCGAAAGGAAGTGTCTTCAATTCTTCAGAGTAAATGTACGTCGTTGCTACGTTATTCCACAAGCTCTGAATCGAGAAAATCATCAAGGTCAGAACTGCGGGCTTAACAAGAGGCATTACGATGCGGATGAAGATAGTTCCTTCCTTCGCTCCGTCAATCTTCGCTGCCTCAATCAATACGTCCGGAATACTGGACTCCATGAACTGCTTCATAAGGAAGAGGCCCATGGGAGATGCAAATGCCGGAATAATAACCGCCCAAGGAGTATCTACCCAACCGATCTTGGCCATAATCAAGTAGTTGGGGATTGCAAGTACATAGCCGGTAAACATCAAGGCTACCGTTACCATGGTGAAGAACTGCTTTCCACCGGGGAATTTGTACTTAGCCAATACATACGCTGCCATGGATGCCACAATAATGTGTCCACCGGTACCTACAGCGGTAATAAACAAAGAGTTAAATGCGTAACGGGTAAAGGTTACGACACCCGACTTGCTCATCAGCAAGAACAGGTCACTGAAGTTATCGGTCGTAGGGTTCCGCACAAACAACTTCGGCGGGAATACGAACAACTCATCCAGCGGTTTAAATGCTGCATTGATCGCATACACAAGCGGGAATGCGAAGAACACACCGAAAAATATAAGTACAAGAGCAACTCCAACGTCACCGGCACGGGAACGATTGGGCTGTCTGCCTGCTTTGATTCTCTTCATGTCGTTCCCCTCCTATCAAGTACCGATTCTCGCAAGTGCCTTCTGAATGAACTTGTTACACAAGAACATTGCAAGGAAGAGTACAGTTGCGATTGCGGAAGCATATCCCATCTCGAAACGGTAGGAACCGTAGTCAATCAGGTGGGTTACAACAGTTCTTGCGGCATAGTCCGTACTGGGGAAACCGCAGAGATTCATAGTTACGTCTGCCGTGTTAAATGCCTGGGTAATTGCCATAACGGCACCGAACATCAACATGGACTTCATGTTGGGAAGTGTGATGTACCACAACTCCTGCCAACGGTTCTTAATACCGTCTACATAACCGGCCTCGTACTGATCCTCCGGAATGGTATTGAGACCGGCAACAAAGGAAAGGAAGCCGGAGCCCAAACTCAACCAAAGCATAACTACGAGAATAACAGGAACCATGTAATCCGGGTTGGTCAACCACAGAATCGGAGAATCGATGATTCCCAAGTCCGTTAGCCACGCATTTGCATATCCGTAAGCGTCACCACTGAAGATGAAGCTCCAAATCAAGTATACCTGACCGGAAATGGTAGGTGCGTAGAAAATCAGCACTGCGATTGCACGAATTGCTCTGGGCAACTCGTGAATCAACCATGCGAAGATGAATGCCATTATGTAACCGATAGGACCGGTAACCGCAGCAATCAAGAACGTGTTTGTTACGGCCTTCAAGAAAATATCATCCGTCAGAAGAAGGTTGATATAGTTCTGGAAACCAATCCATCTTGCAGGCTGCAACACGTTAAAGTACGTGAAACTGTAGCCGATGGAGATTACTACCGGTACTACATAGAAAAGAATGAAAATCAACGCGTAAGGAGCAAGGAAGGCATAACACGTCTTGTGGTCCTTGATATCTTTCCACAGGAATCCTGCCTGGCGCTTTTTCTTCACTTTCCAGTTTGCAAAACTCATATGTTATTCCTCCTTTCCTAATCTGCCATGGTCGTTGTCAGACCAAACTCTTCTCTCTTATGCTGAAGCTCAGCATCGATATCTCTGTCGTAGTCCAGCAAGGTCTCTCTGGAATCTTCATTTTCGTTAATAACCTTACGAACAGCATTGACAATATGACGGTTGGTGTAATATCCGCCCGGAACTTCGGGAGTACCTACAACCCAATCCCACTGCTCGCCGAGAATCTCGCGCTCAGCGGAGCTCCAGGAGAGCTGATCAAATGCAAGTTCATTTGCGGTTGCATAACGAGCGGACTCGCCCATTACTGCCTCAAGTTCCTTACCATAACGAGCCTGAATATCTGCACCTGCCCACCACTGAAGGAAGGTCCAAGCCTCTTCCTTGTTGTCGGAAGTTCCAAGCATCAAGGAACAGGTTCCCCAGCATGCAACACTACGATCAATATCCCACTCGCCATCACCGTCTGCATCTACATAATCGCCGTTCTCGTCGGTAATATAGGTGCCCGGCATCAACGCCATCTCCCACAAACCGCGAATCTCGGGTGCGGATACAACCAATGTATTGTAAGTATTGAAATCTACGAATCCCAAGGGCATCTCACCGGTACGGAAACGGTCTACAAAGTTGTACTCGGTCGGACACTTATAATGGGTAAAGAACATGGTGAAGTTCTCAAATGCCTCAACCGCAATATCGGTATCCAACTCTACTCTGGAACCTTCCTCATTGTACAGCTGCCCGCCTCTCTGATAGAACTGTGCAAAGAAACCGTTCAAGTCAGGGTTCGATACGTTGTTAAATTTACGCTCGGTAGAAGGAATACCAACGTTCATATTCGCCTTCTGAATGGTAGGAAGAATTGCAATCAAATCGTCCCACGTCTGAGGAATCTCAAGTCCGAGCTCCTCGAAAATGTCCGTACGATAAAACATTACGTTATAGTACTGTGTCTCAGGCAAGCCGTATACGCCACCGTCATACTTGTACGGTACCACTGCGGATTCCTTAAACTCGGAGATAACCTCCTCGAATCCTCGAATATCCGAACCGTTGCCCTTGAACTGTGTCAAATCCACGGAAGCACCACGGAGTGCGTAGTTAACAGGTTCACCGGAACCGGCATTCAATGCAACATCAGGGCCGGTACCTGCTACCGTTGCAGGCAAGAGTACGTCTGCCGTAATCAAATCTACATTAACACCGATACCGTACTTCGGTACGAAGGTATCGTCGATCATGGACTTCAAAATAGTACACTGATCACGACCGGAGAAGATCCACACCGTAATCGTCTCAATATCTCCGTCGTAAACATTACCGATGGCATTGTAATCTACCGTAAAGGAAGCAACAAATGCCTTAACCTCGTGAAGTGCACTCTCAAAGAAGTTCGCGGTATCATCCGGAACATCGTAGTCGCTACCGGATACTACAAGGTAGTCAATATCAAGATTGGAATTGCTCAAAGTAAGAATTGCAGAACCAAGGGAACTTACGTTATCCTTGAAGTTCTTAAGTCCCGGAGGAATGCGGTCCGGATCCTCAACGAAACGCTCCAACTGATTTGCCAGAGTCAGCGCTGCGGATACCTGCGATCCGGCTTCACCCGTATATGCAATCAAATCATCAATAATCTTATAGAGAACCTTCGCCTCTACTTCCATACCGGAAATTACGTCCGGGTACTTCTCATCCAAGTTGTAGTCACGGTTCTCGTCCGGCTCAGTACCGGTCAACACGAGAATCTTACGATACATCTGGTTAAGACGATATACACTATCGTTCATGCGGTTCAAAATGTCGCCGATCTCGCCAAGCGTAACCTGAAGACGAATGGTGTTCACACCGGCTTCCAGTTTGAACAAATAGGGGTTGCCCTTGGCATCTTCCAAACGAAGCATCTGCCAATCGTTCATGAAATCAAACTTAATCTCGGAAACCTCTTCAAAAGGAATCTCGCCGTTGATATACAAGGAACGGCAGGATACAAAACCACGATTATAATTCTGTCTTGCCTTGAGTGTAATCTCGTAGTAGCCTGCCTCTTCAACTTCTACTTGCCACTCAATCCACTGTCCGGAAACCTTCCAGTTGTTACCGCCGGTAATATTCAATACCTGCTTCGTAACGCTGTAAGGATACGTTGCTGCGGAGGTACGATCATAGGTTGCATAGAGAGACTGAGAGGAACGGAACTCCGCCGACTCACCTTCAATACGCTTGGAGAAACTCTTATCGCCTGCGGAAGTATCTGCACCTGCGATATACTCTTCATAAGAAGGAGTCTCCTGAACCGCTGCCACAACAAACTCCTTGAGAATCAAGGTCTCCTGAGAAGCGTCCAACTTCACTGTGTTCTCCCCTGCTTCGAAATAGAAGCAGTAAGGATCGGTTATGTAACCAAGCTCGTCACTGAAATAGGTCTTCTCCCATCTGGGCGCCTCGGTCTGGCTGGGACGAATCTCATTTCCTTGATTGTCCTTCTTTACTTCCGTAGCGTTTGTCCAGATACGGCAAAGTGCCAATGCGTCTGCACCGCTGAAAGGAATCTCGCCATTGATGTACAAGGCACGTTCAATCTCAATACCACGGGAGGTCTCGTCTTCCTGATCGGGATAGTAATTGAGGTAAATGTTATAATAGCCCGCTTCAGGCACATTCACCTTAAACTCTACATAGCCGCCTTCATAGGATGCCAATACGTTATCCTCGCCACCGTAAGATATGAACTTGAAGTTCTCACCCACTACGTTGTCTTCGGTCAGAGGAATCTCGATGCTCTCCTTGGGATAAGCCGCTCCCTCATGTTTAATTAAGTATGCATTGTAAGAGTCTTCACGACCCTCGCCTTCTACGGTAGAGAAGTCAAATCCCGCGTACTTGTCTGCGTAGCTGGTTTCTTTTTTGAAGACGCTCATCAACACTACGACCGCAATGATTGCCACGATGACCAGAGCCCACAAAACATATTTTTTCTTCAAAACCTTTTGCATCATATCCTCCTATTCTCGGCAGCCTCGGAAAAGTGCCCTATCTGCACATGATTTTTCACATCAATCCCGTCGTATTTTTCGTCACTGAGGCCAAGGCGGGATTATTTATGTTAATTGTAACAAAAAAGGCTTGCATTTGCATATCATTTTTTGCTATATTTGAATCAAATCTTGCGAAACGATTTTTTTTCAATGCAAATGACATAAATTTTTCCTTTGCATTTTCACGAAAACCAGTCACTTTTTCACTTCGTTTTTTATGGCATTTTGCTAATTTCGCTACGGCAAAATGTGACGCACAACAAAAATGACGATTTTTTCGGAGGTTTTCATGTGCATTTTTTTCGTTTTCGGGTCGCAATATTTGCAAACCCTTATAGTTTTCGTAATACAAAACTTATAACCTTAGGCTTATTGCATCATATACGGAGGTAACAACATGGTACGCGATTTGGACGGAATCTTTGAACGAGTTTCCTATCAAGATAACGAATCCATCTTATTATATATTAACACCGAATACGAGGACTACGATACCCACTGGCATACCGCCGCGGAGATTATTATGCCCTTGGAGGGAACTTATCAGGTAACTATCAACAACCAGGTATTTTCGCTGGCCGAGAAGGATATCTTGTTCGTGCCTCCGGGAGAACTCCACTCGTTACAAGCCCCCCCTACAGGTAAGCGTTTGATCTTCATGTTCAACTTTACCCTAATTAATTCTATGTGGAACTTCTCTTCCGTAATACCGGTTTTGTCCCAGCCCCTCTTGATTTCCGATTCTCACAAGGAAGTTCAAGATGAGACCGTGAGCTTGTTACAGCAGATTATCGACATTTATCCGGATCGTTCGGAACCGTTGCGTGTAGCAATGATTTATTCGTATTTGATTCAGTTCTTCGTGCTTGTGGGCAGACACCACCTGCGCAAAGAACTCTTCCAGCACGATTCCCGTTCCACGAGACAGATGGAGTCCTTCGATAAACTGAACATGGCATTGAACTATATCAATACCAACTATGCCGAGAATATTTCTATTGAAGATGCGGCAAATGTTGCGGGCTTTAGCAAGTTCCATTTTTCCCGACTGTTCAAGCAATTCACCGGCCAGTCCTTCTGTAATTACTTGAATCAGCGACGTGTGAAGGCCGCAGAGTCTCTGCTTCTGAATCCGCGCATGTCTATTACGGACGTAGCGCTTCAGTCCGGCTTCTCGTCACTGTCTACATTTAACCGTGCATTTCGTGCTATCAAAGAGTGCACACCATCGGAGTACAAGGCATACTACCAGCATCGGGGTATGCGCAAGAAGCGCACACCGGCACTGTCCCTCTCCGGGGCGCAGGCTCCCACCGAGGATTTCTTCGAGAATCAAAGTACCGACAATTAAAGTATCAAAAGTCAAAGGAGATGTTCCCACCGAACATCTCCTTCCTTATTTCACGTCGCCATTAGCGAAACGTCGTTTCCAATCAATTCACTTCGGTTGCACACTCCCTGTGCCGTGCCACCTGATATAGGCACCCCAAGAACACTGCATTTACAATGCCTCGGACAATCGTGTACGCCATAGGCACTGCGGTTACATTATAGAAATAGCCCACGTTCTGTGCTAATCCGCACAACAGGGAAAGCATCATTAGAATCGTGCCTGCAATGACCATTCGGTGTACCGCCACATTGTCCAGCTCCTGCGCATACGCCTGCACCACAAAGAAAATGGTCGCCAACTCCAGAAGGTACCCGCCCATGTGGAGAAAATACTCCGCCGCGTAGGCCGTGGCACCATTTGCGAAAAAGGGCACAGTCATGCACAACACCTCTGCCACAATTCCACAGACACCGGCCAACACGCCGTAAGCGTAGCGTCGGTTCTTCCACACTGCGCTCCCCCCTACAAACATCAACAGCACATAACCGAGAATGTCCGACACCACATCCACTTTCATAGATGCACCAACCACACGCCCCATAACCAAGTCCTGCATTACTCGACCATAGTTCTCATCGGGAATGTAGACAGGGTACTCCGGACCGGTTACCACGTAAATATCTAACCACAGTAGCAACACTCCCGCCACCAATAACCAAAATCGTTTCATCTTATCCTCATTTCTGCCGCGCCACTGATCCGCGTCACACTTCACAATAAGCACCTTCGGCGCACCTTACTATCTTCTGGGCTGCTTGTAGCAATGGTTCACATCCATGCAATATGCCGCCATCTCTTCCACCGTGGACACAACCGCCACTGCACCGGCCTTCTCCAACTCCTCACGATCACCAAAGCCGTACAACACACCCAAAGTCGGAATTCCGCAAACCGCCGCACCTTCTACGTCGTGATGGCGATCGCCGATCATCAAAACCTCCGTTACATCCTCAACGCCTGCCGTCTCAATGGCATGCCGAATAACCTCTTCCTTGGTATTAATCTTACCGTCCATGCTGGCGCCACAGATGGCATGAAAATGATCTGCAAACCCGAAATGCTCCGCAATTCTCTTGGCGAACACCTCCGGCTTAGAGGTTGCCATGCACACACGGAAGCCCGCATCCTTCAGACTCTTCAGCGCATCAGCGATTCCGGGGTAGGGTTCATTTTCACACCATCCGTACACGTTGTAACGCTCGCGATACTTCGCCACAGCCTCTTGAATCCGATCACCCTCAAAATATTCCGCAAAGGTCACACTCAACGGCGGCCCGATGTAACGCTTCAAAGCATACTTGTCCTCCACAGCAATGCCGTAGCTCTCCAACGCATACTTGATGCAATTCGTAATCCCCTCTACCGGGTTCGTCAGTGTTCCGTCCAAATCAAAAAACAAATACTTAATCATAGGTACCTCCATCTCCTTGCCACGTCCGACAGAGCAAGTCCACTCCAAACTTATGATTCCCAATGTTCCTCTCATTATATCGGACTTTTCGCAAACTCACAACCCCTTTTCTGCAAATCTACCCACAGTTCCCGTCCATAGGGAAAGGCATACGAAAACGTGCCCTGCGGTGTTTCGCCCTGTCTAACGGGGCTCCCTGTCCCATCCGGCATTCCTCGCCTGCGGAATGCCGGATAGAGCCATACCCCCTAGCAGAATACGAAACACCGCAGGGCACCTAGCCGCCGGTGGACACCTCCTACAGTACACTCGCCATGGTTTTCAAGGCCTCTTGCCTCTGCGCTTCTTGGTTCAGGACCATTTGCAGCTTTTGGGCGTTCTTGCCCGGAATCCAGGTTTTCTTCATGTTAAAGTAGCGGTTGCACACCCGCGTGAATTTCTCCGGAAATGCCAGCAGACACCACAACACCTGTCGCTCCGTCTGCGATAACGTCCGTCCTTCTTCATATGCGGTCAACATCTTCTCCCACAGTTCCACATCCCAATCATGCTTCTCCATGGTCTTGCGCATTAAGTAATACAAATCCGTCACTTGCAAGCCCACACCGGCGTGATCGAAATCCGTCACAAAAACTCCCTGAGGCAGTAACACCACCGAATGACTACCGTAGTTCCCGTGATACGCAAGCCCTTGCTCCACAGAATCTTTCATCAACTGCTGCCAACCACTTTCCGAAAGCTTCGCAAATGCCTCTTCCGCTTTTTTTCGATATTCCGGAATTACATCTTGTAACTGCGTTTCAAAATCGGTCTTTTGTTTCCGTTTTCGTAAGTACGTCTCTATGCGTCGCATTTCCCGAATCCTGCGAAGGAACATTTGGTCCGGTCCTTCTTGTATGTACTCCTCCTGCGTCGGGCACTCTCGCATTGCATTATGAAAATGCCCAAGCCCCGCTGCCGCCCGAATCGCCGCCGTAGAATCCTGCAAATTGCATTCCTCCCCTTCACGCCAATGACGCAGCAAGAAAGTTTCTCCGTAATCACCTTCCGTCACATAATTGCCATCTCGGTTCTTCACACAGAGGTCCAGCGCCGCAAATCCTCCCGTAACTCCGCAAGCCTTCAGCATTTCCTCATAAGCAACCCTGCCCTCCTTGGCTTCTCTTCCTCGGAGCATCAGAATCCCTTGCTCCGTTCGGAGATAATGCGCTCCTCTGGCACGATAACTATCCCAAATCGTAATATCATACTGCGCCAACACAACGCGACTCTTTTCATCCACTCCCATTTCCGTTCCCCCATCTCAAAAGTATTTACCGGCATGCATCTCTCTTGCCACCTTGACGCAAAAAAGGTGCGAACCGACCTCACGCCGATTCACACCTAATGTATGCGTCTTGTTTATAATTATAACTGTCAATCCAAATCCTTTTTCCAACGAAGCGCGGTCTTAACAAGCCACTCATGGTTATTATGCTCCGGTACGGAGAGTACTTCATCCAACAAGGCGTGTAACACATCCCCGATTACCGGGCCGGAAGGATACCCCAGCTCTATCAAATCACTTCCCCGGATTGCCAACTCCGCCAAGCATACGCACTGCTTCTCTCGTACAATGGTTTCGTAATGTCCACGCATACGTTCCACAAGTGCCATACTCGGTTCAATTGCCTCGGGACTATGTCCCAACACGTCCGCAATCTGCACAAGAAACAAAAGTTTCATGCCCGCATGGCCTACTCTGCCGGTGATCTTACGTACCTTATGAGGTGTCCGAGACTCCTTACCCAGTTTGTGTCTACTATCGTGATGGAGAATCAATGTACACACCATCTTAATGGTGTCATTATCAAACTTCAGTCGTCTAAGAACCGCCCGTGCTACTTCTTCGCTCTTCTCTTGATGCCCATGAAAATGTACCACACCATTCTCATCTACCCTGGCACACATGGGTTTCGCAGAGTCATGAAGCAACATAGCCATATTCAAAATGATCCGCTCTTTCTTATCGCAGGTCTTATATTCCTCCAACTCGTGTAACGCCTCAATGGACTTCAGCGTGTGCATACCTACATTGTAACAATGGTGAGGATTGTTCTGCTCCTGTGCCATCATACAGTCCCACTCCGGAAGCACCACTCGCGTAATCCCGGTTTCATACGCCAACAGCAGTCGATCCGGATACGCTCCCAAAAGAAGCTTCACAAGCTCTACACGAATACGCTCCGCGCTGACCTTGCGCAGATTCTCCACCTGCGTCGTCATAGCCTCCCTCGTCTTCTCTTCCACAGAGAATCCAAGCTGTGCTGCAAATCTCGCCGCCCGAAAGATTCGAAGTGCATCTTCGCCGAATCGCTCATTTGCCTCACCGACGCAACGAATAATTCCGTCCTTTAAGTCCTTCGCTCCGTCAAATCGGTCCACAAGTCCTACGGTCTCATTGTATGCCATAGCATTGATGGTAAAATCTCGCCTCCGAAGGTCTTCGTACAAGCTATCGGTAAATGTGACCTCCTTAGGATGGCGACAATCCTCATACTCTCCATCCAGACGATACGTAGTTACCTCGTACCCCTGTCGGTTCATCAGTACCGTTACAGTACCATGGGCAATGCCCGTATCCACGGTCTTCGGAAACAATGCCTTCACCTGCATAGGCGATGCCGATGTGGTAATGTCCCAATCCTCCGGCACGCGACCCAGAAGGGAATCTCGCACGCAACCGCCCACGGCGTAGGCTTCGTATCCTGCCGCCTCCAATATTCGAATAATCTTCTTCACCGCATCCGGCAAAGGGATTCTTAACTCCATTGTCTCACCAACTTTCCTTACATGCTCCTAGTTTACCACAAAGATGCACCTTTCGTCCACTGCAAGTTCATAGCTTTGGACATTTCAGAGCGCAAAGACTACGGTAGCATTAGGGAAATGCTCACCACCTCACAGTCGGTACCGATTCGCTGCGGCGGTCCCCAAGTGCCCGCTCCGGACGTCACGATTACCTGCGGCGAATTCTCCGATGCACGATAATATCCGTAATCCACATCGAACAGTGCACCGGTAATTAGGTTAAAGGGTACAATCTGCCCTTGGTGGGTGTGCCCGCAGAGAATCAGATCGGTCTTCTCGTCATACTCTCCGATATTGCCGGGCTGATGATCCATTACTACCACCGGAAGCTCCGCTCCATCAATCAGAGCGTCCACTGCGCTCCGCTCATCACCGTGACCGCCGATGGGCGATGAGTCTCTGCGTCCCACAAGCACCAGCTTCTCCGCAATGACCGTGGCCTCATCCCGAAGCAAATGAATCTGCGTTCCGGCAAGGAAGTCTATCATCTGATTATAAGTACCACCGGCATCATGATTGCCAAGACAAGCATATACTCCATAAGTCGCTTCTATGGAATTGAACAGATTGCGAATCTCCTCCGGCTCCTGAACCGCCGTATAATCTCCGTCGAATATATCACCTGCGACACACACCAAGTCCGGAGACTCCTCATTTACCCTTGCAACGATCTCTTCAAGACGCTTCGCATCCATCACATACCCCAGATGCAAATCGGTAATCAGTACAATCTTGAACTCCTCCGTAGCCTCTCCCGACTGCACAAGCTGCACCTCGTAACGCTTCGTCTGCAAGTCCCATGCATGGAGACAACCGTAGGTACACACCACCAAGAACAGCACCACTGCCACTCTGCCGCTCACAATCGATACCGTATTCGGGCACAGATTCAGCTTCCCAAGCAGAAACAGTACTGCCGACACTACGTCTACAAATAAAACTCCGTACACCAGAAAGCCCATGGCATAATGGTCAATCTTGTGAATCACCGCGGGTATCGGATTGCCGGGAGTGCGCCCTGCAACGAACACCCCGAGAACCAGCACCACAAGCACACCATACCCAATGGCAAATGCCCGTCCGCCCATTCTTCGCCACAAGGGCTCAAACCAGCGATAGATGCCAACCCCGGCACAGACGAACACCCCCACCAAAAAGGCCATCATCAACAATGTCATTCCCACAAATCCTATGTATCTCATATGTTATCTCCTTGTTCCCTGCACTTATGCCACTCGTTTCGTTTATGTGGATTCATATGCACATTCAATTCTAATTCATACAAGCAATAAGTGCAAGAAAAAAAGTCGTGAAGAAAGGGCTGGGCTCTTTCCTCACGACTTATACATATCTTATAACATGATCATGTTACCGATGTTTGTGTTCCTCTACTTCGAAGCATTCTCCATATACTCCAGAAATGCCAAAACACCCGCCTTCTGTGCACTATGTTCCATCAGAACAATCGTATACTTATCACTTTGCCACAAAGTCTTATCTCCGGCATCCTCTTCCACAAACAAAGACACAAAATACTCATGTTCGTCAGAAGCAATGTACGCTTTTATATCTTCATATTGCTTCGCAAGAAAACAAGACATATCCGTCTTGTGTGCACGCGCTTCTTCGAGAAAAAGTCCATCACAATGATACTCCACATCTTTCGAATCATACATTGCATATCCTTCAATCTTCAACTCATACTCTGTCTGTGACTCATTGAATCCCTTCACATAGGGTTCCAGCCAATCTTCACACACCTCGGTTCCGATGGTAATTGCCGTTCTCGGTGTCACACTTGCCACAGTTGTGGGAGTTATACTTGTTTCCCGCTTATCCTCATTGTTCTTCGGATCTTCCGCACCACAAGCCACACAAGCCAGCATGCACAAGACTGCCATCACACATAATAGTTTCTTTGCTCTAATCATTTCAATTTCTCCTTATCATATATTAAACTAATCCCAATGCCATATCTACTACATATCTGTTCTTGCCATATTGTCCCCCTCCTGTCCTTGGGTCGGAAACACTTCCCCATCCTCCACTCGCACCTTCCTGATACACCTTGCGGCCACAAGAGGGTCGTGGGTTACGATGACTACTGCTTGTCCTGCGGAATTTAGTTCCTCGAACAGCTTCATAATCTCCTCCGATGTCTTGGAGTCCAAGGCTCCGGTGGGTTCGTCTGCCAGCAGGTATGTAGGGTGATTTACAATCGCTCTGGCAATGGCGGTTCTCTGCTTCTGTCCACCCGAGAGCTGCGCCACCGGCTTGGATGCCAACTCTTCGATTCCTACCCTGCGTAGGGCTTCCATTGCAGATGCTTTCTTCTGCTTCGCCCCGCGCTTGAACTGGAGCGGGAGCATGACATTTTCCAGTACAGAGAAGTCCTCTACCAAAGCAAAATCCTGCATGACAAATCCAAAGGTTTCGTTGCGAAGCTTGGCGAGCCGCCCGTCATTTAGTGTATTCAGCTCTACCCCGTCTAGTGTACAGGAGCCTCCCTCATAGGTATCTACGCCGCTGATTACATACAGAAGGGTGGATTTGCCCGCCCCCGAAGTTCCGGTGATGGCTACGAATTCTCCTTCCCCAATGGTCAGGTTCACGTTCTTCAGCGCGGTAAATTCATTTTTCTTTCCTACGTTGTAGATTTTCGTTACATTGGTTAATTCAATCATCTTTCGTTACCCCCGATTTTCCTTCAGCATCTTCAGTGCCGATTGCTTGTGCATGCACACGTAGAAGTTCAACATCATAAACAGCGCAAATGATGTGTACAAAATCACTGCGTAGCGATTGGTACCGACTAGGCTTAACGTCAGGTTGTTCTTCTGTGCGTACAGTAGAAGCTGTGCCCTTAACACGATGTAAAACAATGCCGACATTGCAATGGTTCCGAATACATTTCCCAAGGCGATGATGTAACATTTACGTTTGGATGCACCGGTGAGATAGTAGATGGAGTAGATCGGCCCCGCCTCCCGGACATGAATCATGGATGTCGAAACGATAACCATCAACGTCAGCACCAGACCTATAAATGTCAGCGGTAGATACCTGAATATCCTATCCAACATCATCTCTCTTGATGTGGCCATGAATTTCTCCATACTTGTACCACATTTCTCATTATTTGCGTAAATGTCCAGACTCACCTCGGTAATCTCTTCCTCAGTCATCCCATCGCGAAAACGAAGCAACACCCACGAGCCACTGGGGGAGTAAGATAGTCCGTACCGTTCCGCATCCTCTCGCGTCATCAGTGCATACATGCCGGAATTGCCGGTGATCTCCGGCACTTTGTATTGCCAGAGGTAATTATCCGCCGCTGTTCCATCATAAGATTCACTGGTAGACCAGATAATCTCTGTATCCGCCTGTAGGATTCCGATCACTTGTACCGGTACCTCCCCCAAATAATGCTCCGCGATATATTCTTCTCCCACATGATGCTCATCCACAACTCCTCCGAGAACAATCTGCATGACGCCATCCTCAGTCTTCGATAGCCACTCGCCTTCTCTAAGACGGGGCGTCCAGTTCCCGTATATCCATTCATCATACACATATGCGGTAATCGACTCGCCGCCAATTTTAAATCGCGTCTGATACATGTAATACACCTGCTCAACGCAATCATAATCCGATTCAAAGAAACCATTTCTGTATGAGATATAATAGTCAACATACTCACTGATATCCCGGTAAGGCTTATACTTCCCGTATTCGTATTGAAAGAGCGAGTGCAGGCACACAATCACCAAGCAGAGAACCGCCATAAATGCAGCTGTAACCACACTTCGTCTCAGATATCTGATATAATCATATATGGCAAGTTTAATCATACTCTTCTCCCCAAGGTCATCTCTTGAAACTGCTCAACTGACTCTTCACCGAATACCGACTATAGTACATCGCGAAGAGGAAACACACCACCGTCAACACCGCCAAGATTCCAAGCACCATCCCTATGTACACCGCCGGCGTGAACACCGGGTCAATATACGGATAGATATCCTTCAAGAAAGTCTTCTGACATAGCAGGAATGCCAGTCCTCCCAACAACACCGCCGGAACGATTCCCGCCAAGAGTTCTCCGAAAAGAATCTTGCAATTTTCCCTACGACTACATCCCAACAGACGGCACACCGCCATCTTGTATGCACGATAATTCACGAGATACCGATAGAGCATCAACAGCGTATACCCCGCCGTCATCAGGATAAGAGCACATGCAACGGATGCCGTCTTGCGCATTGCCTGTTCGTCCCCATCCACAGTTCCGGTGTATAGAATCTTGTAGTTCCCTTCGCACCACTCATCCAACACAGCAACAATTCTCTGAAACTCGTCTTGGAACAAGGAACGATTCAGACGAAACGTAATATCCATAATACTCATATTTTGCATAAAAGCCGGATTGACCGTGAGCCAGGGAAAGATGGAACCGGACTCTTCCAAACCGACTTTTCGTCCTACCACCTTCACCTCTCGTCCTTCCACGATAAGCGGCTCCTTCGGAAGGTCACTGGCAATGCCACAGGGCACTTCCGAAGCAAAATCCTCCGCCGTCAATCGTCGACCTTCACGCAGATCATTACGATAGTAAAAACTATCATTTGGCACCAATTGTCCGTCTTCATAATCTGCCCATAGAAGCACCGGAAATTCATAAAAATAGTGCGGAAGGTCTTGGTTGTGATTTCTTGCAAGGACAAACATACAAAAACCCGCAATCACCTCGTCTTCAACCACTTGATAGACTCGCTTTGCTACATTTTCCACAACGCTATACTGCGGATCTTCTTGAAACTGAATATCCACCTTCGTAGTTTGCTTCGACTCCCCGCTTTGATACTCGTTATTCACAAGAATTCCCGTAGCAAAGAAGATAGCAAAGGTACACAGAAAGGGGACTAAGACAATGATTAGTCCTAATGCCTTATGTGAACGAATGATTTCACGGATGTTGTACCATATTAGTTTCATCGGATGTCCCCTTTCTGTGCTTCGATTTCTACTCTACTTGATCAATGTAATAAACAAGTTCATCATAGATTACGTTAGGATCGGTATACTTGCATGCTTTGCCGTAATGCTCGTACTTTACTTTATCATTGTCGGGTTGTCTAGTTAGACTTTTAGTCACCAGTGTACCACTAGAAGCCACTACAACATTGCTCTTGGATTTTCCCGTGCTCTCCCCGGATATTAGATCAATCTCTTTCACCCATATCGTTGCAATAATCGATTCGTTCGATGTATTCACCATCGATGTATAGCACTTCGGCGTCGTACCGATAGTTCCCATTGCCGTAACGCGACACTTTGACCCTGTCAGGGACAGATTATACGCTTGATCTTTCTTCAATGCTGACTCTGCACTACTAGTTGCCATGCACGTCATGGTCAGAGTTCCGATGCATAGTACAACAAGTACTGCTAAGATAATTATTTTTTGCTTCATGCTGATTTTCTTCCTTTCTGAATTACTTGCTTTCTCTTGTCGTGCAATCTCTAGTACAATGGACTCACCCCATTTCTAAATGTATTGGTATACTAAATATGCGGCCACATTTTCAGTATGCAAACCCTTTTTATTTCATAGGTCATATCTTTATTTACATCTCCTTCTTACATCTTATACATACCACTTTTCCACTTGAATAACAACCCATTCTGTTCATTTGGTCGAGAATCGCGCTCGTTTGGTATCCACCAACCAATTTATTCCCGTTCCACAAGCGTGTTTCACCGCATTTTCATGCCCTTAAATAAAAACAGAGGCACTCCTTACGGAATGCCTCCATTGCTTATGCTATATTCATTTGTTCCGGATATTACTCCTCGTCCAAGGATACTTTCACCTTGTCGAGATGCCAGATGTCCTGTACATACTCTTCGATAGTACGGTCAGATGTGAACTTGCCACACTTCGCAACGTTGAGAATTGCTTTCTTCGCCCAACCGGACTCATCGCGGTACGCTTCCTCTACACGCTTCTGTGCTGCTTCGTAGGAGCGGAAGTCCTTGAGGATGAAGTACTGATCCTGATCAATCAAGGAGTTGTACAACTCACGGAACATCTCCGGATCTTCAGGAGAGTAGAAACCATTAATGAGCTGCGTCATTACCTGACGAATGTCCGAATCGGTATTGTAAATCTCTCTCGGGTTGTAACCGCCGTTGTTCTCGTAGTTAATAACCTCGTCGGAGCTGAGACCGAAGATAAATGCATTTTCCTCGCCAACCTCTTCCACGATCTCTACGTTAGCACCGTCCATGGTACCCAGAGTCACCGCACCGT
Source organism: Lachnospiraceae bacterium (assembly GCA_045546575.1). GTDB lineage: Bacteria > Bacillota > Clostridia > Lachnospirales > Lachnospiraceae > ISDg. The sequence continues at coordinate 64,769 of JAZQDC010000008.1, forward strand.
TCAACATGAACTTCATGTTACCGGTACCGGAAGCCTCCTTGCTGGCAGTGGAAATCTGCTCAGATACGTCCGCAGCTGCGAAGATCCATTCTGCATTGGATACACGGTAGTTCTCGATAAATACAACCTTAATCTTGCCCTTGATGGACTTGTCGTTGTTCACAACGTCTGCAACGCTGTTGATCAACTTAATGATTGCCTTCGCTCTGCGGTAGCCGGCACTTGCCTTAGCACCGAAGATAAAGGTTCTCGGATAGAAATCCATCTCCGGATTCATACGAAGCACGTTATACAGGTGCATTACATGAAGGATGTTCAGCAACTGTCTCTTGTACTCGTGGAGACGCTTAACCTGTACATCGAAGATGGAACGAGGATCTACGTCAACACCGTTATGCTCCTTAATATAGTTCACCAGACGAAGCTTGTTCTGATACTTAATGTTCATGAACTCCTTCTGGCACTTCTTATCGTCTGCGTAGATAGCCAGCTCTTCGATGTGCGGAAGATTCGTGATCCACTCGTCACCGATCTTGCCGGTTACCCAATCTGCCAAAAGCGGGTTACCATGAAGAAGGAATCTTCTCTGGGTAATACCGTTGGTCTTATTGTTGAACTTCTCAGGCCACAACTCGTAGAAATCCTTCAACTGCTCCTTCTTGAGAATCTCGGTATGAAGTCTTGCTACACCATTTACAGAGAAGCCTGCTACGATAGCGAGGTTCGCCATACGTACCTGACCGTCCATAATAATGGCCATCTTCTGAATCTTATCGTAGTTGTTCGGATACTTCTCCTGAATCTGTGCTACGAAACGACGGTTAATCTCCTCAACGATCTGATAAATTCTCGGAAGGAGACGGGAGAACAGCTCAAGAGGCCACTTCTCCAACGCTTCGGACATGATGGTGTGGTTGGTGTATGCACAACACTTGTTGGTAATCTCCCAAGCCTCATCCCAGCTGAGATAGTAATCGTCCATGAGAATACGCATCAATTCGGGAACCGTTACGGTGGGGTGAGTATCATTTAACTGGAATACCACCTTCTCCGGAAGTCCGTGAATATCGTCGTGAGTCTCCATGTACTTCTTCACTGCACGCTGAATACTTGCGGATACGAAGAAATACTGCTGCTTCAGACGAAGCTCCTTACCTGCATAATGATTGTCATTGGGGTACAATACCTCACAAATGAGTCTCGCCAAATTCTGCTGTTCTACTGCCTTGTGGTAGTCACCGCGGTCGAAGCACTCCAAGTTGAAGTTATCAATAGCTTCCGCATCCCAGATACGAAGGGTATTTACTACATTGTTGCCGTAACCTACAACGGGAAGATCGTAGGGAATCGCCATAACGGACTGGTAATTCTCCTGCGTAAAATGCTCTCTGCCGTCCTCGTCCTTGCTATAACGAACGTAACCGCCGAACTTAACCTCACAAGCATACTCCGGACGCTTAATCTCAAAGGGATTGCCGTCCTTCAACCAATCATCGGGACGCTCTACCTGATAACCGTCCTTAATCTTCTGCATAAACATACCGTACTTATAACGGATACCGCAACCGTATGCGGGATAACCCAAGGTTGCAAGAGAATCCAAGAAACATGCAGCCAGACGACCGAGACCGCCATTACCGAGAGCTGCATCCGGCTCCTGATCCTCAATCACATCCAAATCAAGACCCAATTCGTCAAGGGCCTTGCGAATCTCCTTATTTGCCTTCAAGTTAATGATATTGTTGCCAAGGGCACGTCCCATCAAAAACTCCATGGACAAGTAGTACACAGTCTTCGCATCCTGAGCTTCGAACTCCTTCTGCGTTGCTGCCCACTGATCCACAATATAATCCTTCACCGCAAATGCAACCGCAGTATAAATCTGCTGCTGAGTAGCATCGCTTACCGTTCTACGGTAGAACGTCTTCAGGTAATCCTGAACATTCTTCTTAAACTCTTTCTTATTAATCTGCATCTCTTCCTCATTTCTTGCGTCAAATCGCGCATATATCGATGAAACCGAGCACACCCCGTGCCTCAGTCTCCGCGGTACTGACACCGCACCCAAATGAAAGTCCCAATACAAGATATCAATCCCCGCAAGGTCATCTGCTAACAGCAAAATGCTCTTGTCGGTTCGGCATGTAGGCACACGCCTTTCCCATTGTATCATAGTTCAACCGAAGTTTCCATACCGAAATGTCACAAAAAACCCTTGTATTTCATGGAATACGTACAACAAATTGAACAGTAAAGTATCACGTCATTTTGGAAGGGGAAACTTGCGGTTTCTATGAGATTGGCGGTCACAGCGGCAAAAAAGGAGCAACACCTACTCTTCGGTGTTGCTCCATATATCTTCTTACTGCTTCTGTACCGTAATCGTTACGTCCTCGCCGTTGATGTTCCACTCCTTGCTGTAACCTTCGGCTGCTTCGTATACTACGGTGTCCGCAAGAACGGTCTTACGGATAGCCTCTTCATTTGCCTTGCATACCTCAGCCAGCTTATCGCTACCGGTGATAGACAGAAGAATGTGATCCATAACCTCGAAGTCTGCTTCCTTACGCATGGTCTGTACCTTACTGATTACCTCACGCACAAAGCCTTCCTCGATGAGCTCCGGAGTCAGGTTCGTATCCATAACTACGGTGATGCCGTAATCGGAATCGGACACATATCCCTCGGTCTTCTGAGACTCAATCAAGAGGTCTTCCTGAGCAATCACTTCCTCATTGCCGTCCACTACAATGGTAATGCTACCATTTGCATTCAGCTCTGCCATTGCCTTGCTACCGTCAAGCTCTGCAAGAATGTTCTTCACAAGACCGATGTTCTTGCCGAAACGCTTACCGAGGGTCTTGAGCTGCGGCTTGAAGCTATAAGAAGTAAATGCACTGACATCGTCGGTGAACTGCACACTCTTCACGTTCAACTCGTCCTCGATGATCTCCTGATAGAAGCGGTTCAACTCATGCTCCGTCTTCACGTACATGGTTGCCATAGGCTGACGCTGCTTGATGTTGGACGTATTTCTGCACGCACGACCAAGAACAACGATGTCCAGAACCTTCTCCATATTTGCCTCAAGCTCAGTGTCAATCCACTCTTCACAAGCCACAGGGAAATCACACAAATGTACACTCTCCGGTGCATTTGCGTCCAAGCTGCATACAAGGTTGCGATAGATATCCTCGCTCATGAAGGGAATCATAGGTGCTGCGGTCTTTGCGATGGTTACAAGTGCGGTGTACAGAGTCATGTAAGCATTGATCTTATCCTGCTCCATGCCCTTCGCCCAGAAACGCTCACGTCCACGGCGTACATACCAGTTACTCATCTCATCCACAAATGCATCCAATGCTCTTGCAGCTTCGGGAATTCTATAATTTCCGAGATGATCATCTACGTTCTTCACCGTAGTATGCAGACGGGACAACAACCACTTATCCATGACAGACAGCTTGTCGTACTCCAATGCATACTTGGTAGCATCGAAATTATCGATATTTGCATACAGTACGAAAAATGCGTAGGTATTCCACAAGGTACCCATGAACTTACGCTGACCCTCTTGTACTGCCTTGCCGTGGAAACGGTTGGGAAGCCAAGGTGCGGAGTTAATGTAGAAGTACCAGCGGATTGCATCTGCACCGTAGGTCTCCAGTGCATCGAAGGGGTCTACTGCATTTCCCTTACTCTTACTCATCTTCTGCCCGTTCTCGTCCTGTACGTGACCGAGAACGACTACGTTCTTATACGGAGACTTGTTGAACAGAAGTGTAGATACTGCCATGAGGGAATGGAACCAACCTCTGGTCTGGTCTACTGCCTCGGAGATGAACTCCGCAGGGAACTGCTGTTCAAACAGATCCTGATTCTCAAAAGGATAATGATGCTGTGCAAAGGGCATAGCGCCGGAGTCAAACCAGCAGTCCAGAACCTCAGGCACACGCTGCATCTTCTTACCGCACTCCGGACAGTTCAACTGAATCTCGTCGATGTACGGACGGTGGAACTCTACGGTCTTCGCCTTCTCGTCACCGCTCATCTCGAAGAGCTCCTGACGGCTGCCGATACAATGACGATGTCCGCACTCACACTCCCAGATATTCAGAGGAGTACCCCAATAACGGTTACGGGAGATTGCCCAGTCCTGAATATTTTCAAGCCAGTTGCCGAAACGTCCCTTACCGATGGACTCGGGGATCCAGTTAACCGTATTGTTGTTGCGAATCAAATCATCGCGTACCTCGGTCTCCTTGATATACCAAGACTCTCTTGCATAGTAAATGAGGGGCGTATCACATCTCCAGCAGTGAGGGTAACTATGCTCGAACTTCGGAGCATCGAAGAGAAGTCCCTTCTTCTCCAGATCCACAAGCACCAGCTTATCTGCATCCTTAACAAATACACCTGCGTAATCGGTCTCAGCGGTCATCTCACCCTTGCCGTCTACCAGCTGTACGAAAGGAAGGTCATAATTTCTACCAACCTTAGCGTCGTCCTCGCCAAATGCCGGTGCAATATGAACCACACCGGTACCGTCGGTCAGTGTTACATAACCGTCACAGGTAACGAACCAAGCCTTCTTGCCCTGCTTTGCACAGATATCGTTTGCAAAGGGGAAGAGGGGCTCATATTCCTTATACTCAAGATCCTTACCTACATAGCGCTCCAATACCTCATAAGCCGCCTGTGCCTCTACACCCTTCTCGGGATCGGCCTTCACTGCCAGCTTACCAAGCACAGTGTCACACAATGCCTCTGCCATGTAGTAAGTATAACCGTCTGCTGCCTTCACCTTCACGTAAGACTCTACCGGATTCACACAGAGAGCCACGTTGGAAGGAAGAGTCCAAGGCGTGGTAGTCCATGCAAGGATGTAAGCGTCCTCATCCTTCACCTTAAAGCGAACGATTGCGGAACGTTCCTTCACGTCCTTATAACCCTGAGCAACCTCTGCGGAAGATAGCGGCGTACCGCAACGAGGGCAGTAAGGTACAATCTTAAAGCCCTTATACAGAAGTCCCTTGTCCCAAATCTGGCGAAGTGCCCACCACTCGGACTCAATGTAATTGTCATGATACGTTACATACGGATCGTCCATATCAGCCCAGAAACCAACGGTGCCGGAGAAATCCTCCCACATGCCCTTGTACTTCCACACGCTCTCTTTGCATTTGCAAATGAACGGGTCCATACCATAGGCCTCAATCTGATCCTTGCCGTTGATTCCGAGGAGCTTCTCCACCTCAATCTCTACGGGAAGACCGTGGGTATCCCAACCCGCCTTACGAGGAACCATGCAGCCCTTCATGGTACGGTAACGAGGAATCATATCCTTGATTACTCGGGTCAATACGTGACCGATGTGGGGCTTACCATTTGCCGTGGGCGGTCCGTCATAGAAAGTATAGGTAGGACCGTCCTTGCGGTTCTCCATACTCTTCTCGAAAATGCGATTCTCTTTCCAGAACTTCTCTACCGCTTTCTCGCGGTCAACGAAATTCATACTGGCATCCACTTTGTTGTACATATCTTTCTACCTCCTTAATAACGATTAGAAATCGGAATACGCTCCGCGAGGTGTGCATCCTGCATGACGAATGTATTTTTCATTACAACTTTCGTTGTAATGAAAAAGCCTCGCTCCCAAAACGGGAACGAGGCAAACAATGCTCAATATACCACCCATTTTGCGTACGCCGGCCATTCCGGTTCATACGTGTGCCCTGTAACGGTGGCTTCCGGCTCGGACTACTGAATCTCTCGTTCGCCCTGGCAACTCCGAAGTGATCTTCCGCTCCACGTACTCGCACCGGACTTCCACTGTCTCCGGCTCGCTGCGCCTTTCCTATGAAACGTACTGTCTTCGTCAACGTCGTTCTTCTTCATCTTATATAGAGTTTCCTCTAGTTACTGTCCAATATAGTATAGAAAATCGCGGTTGTCAAGTGGTTTCTTTTAATATCCCAACCGATCCAACAACTTATAACCTAGGCAATAAAATTGAATATCGCACCACAGGTCACCTTCGAAATTCTCCGTATAACTATATTTCACACACATATTTTGTTCGTTCAATTTTGCAAAGGATCTCTCCATATCAATCTCATCACCGGCTTTGAACTTCCACTGCTCCAGCATCGTACCGTCTTGACGATGTAAACTGATTACCAGTTGCCCTCTCTCAACTGTTCCCACTATCAACAGGGACACCTTATGAATCCAGTTCCTCGAATACATCTCGTCTTCTTGCGTTGCCCATCCGTCAGTGAATATATCATCTGCAATATACTTGCCCGTAAGCTCTCTACCGCCTCCGTCTGTTTCATGATAAGAAAACATCCACACGCAAGCAACCGCCGCTATGATTAATCCGATAATAAAGAAAAACCATCCTCTACGGTCTATGTTTATCGTCTGCATCTCTCCATCCCCTTTGTGCAAATATATACCCCTATAACATAGCACATTTTGGAACCAAATGCAATCATTTTCACCCTACTTGTCGCCCGATTTTCCTCTGGTACCGTATCAAGCTTACCCCTCCGGTAATGAACCAGGTCAGCCCCGTGGTCAACCAAATGCCCCATTTGCCAATGGCGGGAATCATAGTTACCGGCTTAGCAATACCCACGCGGCACCCAAGCTCCGTTACGCCGTTCAGAACGGCAAATGCATTGTCCCCCACACCATTCAGCACACCTCGTGTTACATAGATCATGCCCAGCATGAAGTAGAAGCAACTGGTAATACGAAGTGCCTTTGCGCCCAGATTGATTACCTCCGGCGAATTTACGAAGATAGAGAGAATCTGCTTGCCCAATAACTGCGGAACGACGAACATCACAATGGAGATGACCAACACCGTCTTCACGCCAACCGCAAATCCCTGACGAATACGCTCCTTCTTACCTGCTCCGAGGTTCTGACCGGTATAGGTGGACAACGCCGTACCCAGCGATGCGAAAGGCTGTTGTACCAACTGCTCAATCTTGCCAAGGGCCGTATTTGCGGCACCTACCACGGGACCGAAACCATTGACCACCCACTGAAGAACAATGCACGACAGGGCAATCAAAGAAGACATAAATGCAATGGGAACACCGATAGCAAAGGAACGGCGAATAATCTCCCCATCCGGCTTGCGCTCCTGCCCGGGCACACGAAAATACGGATTCTTCACCATTGCATATACAATGGAGCCCACTGCTGCCACCAGCTGCGCAATTACGGTTGCATACGCCACCCCCGCAACTGCCATATCAAATCGAAGCACGAAGAGCAGATCAAGAACAATATTGATAACACACGCCACCGCCAGGAAAATGAGAGGCGTCTTGGAATCCCCCAGCGCACGCAGAAGCGCCGATACCGTATTGTACGCAATAGTTGCCAAGCTCAGTCCGCAGGTAATCTGCATGTAGCGGATGGAATCCTCCACGTACTCCACCGGCGTATCCAGCAACCGAAGCACCGGATCTGCCAAGAAGAAGCCAAGCAAACTCATAATGGCTCCTACCACGCTGACTACATACACACTATTTGCAATGGTCTTGCGCACTCGCGCTTCATCCCCTGCACCGAAATACTGCGCTGCCACAATACCGATACCATTGCCGATACCGTTACTGAAGGAAATGATCAAAAAGTTCACAGAGCCCGTTGCTCCCACTGCCGCCAGGGCATTTTCCCCCACGTACTTCCCCACTACAATACAATCCACCAGATTGTAAAACTGCTGAAACAGGTTACCCATCAGCATGGGCAGCGCAAACATGAGAATCAGCTTCGCGGGACTGCCCGTTGTCATATTAATTACATTCGAATTTCTTGCCATCCTATATATAACCTCTTACCAAACTACATTTCTTTTCCAGCGTAAAACACGCCGAGGACAGCAGGTAACATCATCCCTACTATCTTCGGCGTTCCACATCATACTTTAGTTTTATCCAATCTTCAATGTACAATTCTGTACAAATTATCTTATCCTACTTCCACTTCTTCTATCTTCCCACAGTGCGAAAAGAAAGCCAGTCTCTCAGCCCGAAGAGCGTTTCATTTTTGTACACATTCTCCGTCAAATGCAACTCCAAGGCGTCACGTACCAACTGCATCTCACTCTCGGTCAGTCTCTTCTCCTTCTCCAGTCTGGCATCCAGTCGCTTGATTGCTTCAAGACGCTCTTTCACCTTGCTGATGTTTCCGTAATAGTAGTCCGTCAGCTTCTCATAGGTGGCAATCTTTCGTGCCTCTACGTATGCATCCACGCGTTTGCTTCCCGAACGCACCATATATCGAAAAGTCTGATCAACGTCCTGCTTCACCAACTTCACAAAACCACCGACCCAGAACACAACCAACAGAAGTGCCGCCAACTGGGACAGGGCATTGCCATGGTTAAGAAAATATTGCGGTATTCCAAGCAACAAGCAGTATACACAGAGCCAAGCCCAATCCCCTAACATAGCGTCTTTGTCTCTCTTCTTCTGCACCGGAACAAAGTCGTACTTCTCTCGCTGTTCCGCTAATCGTTGCTCCATCTTCTCAATGGCACGCTCCATGACGGTCTTCTGCATCTCGTATTCCTCATGTGCCTTGCCACCTTGTCCGCTTTCCGACTCCCACAACCCCTTCAAGGGCTTGCGTACATTCAGCTCCGCAACTCCCGCCACGTCTCCGGTGGCACCGCCGCCTTCTCTCCGCGATGTTGCCGTTCGCCTAGTCTCTCGGGCTAAGCGTCGGTCCTCTTCTTGCAATAAAGCATCCAATTCATCTCGTATCATAAGTTCCCCCTTGAAGCACATCGAAATACCGATGTAAATAGTCCTTCACACAATTCTTCCAACGAATCCTATTGTAACATGCATCATAATACTCTGCAAGAAAAATGCTTGTTTTTTATTTCACAATGCGATATACTACCCGACAAGAGTAGTTTACTACTCAAATCATCATGATAGGACGGTACATATATGACAGATCAGAATCTGACACTACTTACTGATTTCTACGAGCTCACCATGATGCAGGGCTATTACTCCGAAGGCTACAACGACACCGTAATCTTCGATATGTTTTATCGTGAGAATCCCTCCGGCAACGGTTTCGCCATTTGCTGTGGTTTGGAGCAGGTCATTGATTATATTAAGAATTTGCATTTTAGCTACGAGGACATTGATTACCTGCGTAGCCTCAATACATTTGACGAAGCCTTCTTGGATTACTTGGCAAGCTTCCACTTTACCGGTAGTATCTACGCGATTCCCGAAGGAACCGTAGTATTTCCCATGGAGCCTCTGGTGAAGATTATAGCTCCCGCCATGGAGGCTCAACTGGTGGAGACGGCAATTCTCAACATCATCAATCACCAGAGCCTGATCGCTACCAAAGCAGCCCGTGTGTGCTATGCGGCTAAGGGCGAACCGGTAATGGAGTTCGGTTTGCGCCGTGCCCAAGGTCCCGATGCGGGTACTTACGGTGCAAGAGCGGCAGTCATCGCCGGTTGCTGCGGAACCAGTAACGTACTGGCAGCCCAGATGTTCGGCATTCCCGCTCTGGGAACCCACGCTCATAGTTGGATTATGAGTTTCGACGATGAACTTACGGCGTTCCGTACCTATGCCAAACATTTTCCCAACAACGTTACTCTTTTGGTGGACACTTACGATACCTTACGTAGCGGCGTTCCCAATGCCATCAAGGTATTCGAAGAGCTCCAAGGCACAGGCAAATTGCCGGAGCGTTTCGGCATTCGCTTAGACAGTGGCGACCTTGCATACCTTTCGAAGCAAGCAAGAAAGATGTTGGATGCCGCCGGCTTCCCTCAGGCAAGCATTTGCGCTTCCAGTGACCTAGACGAGACTTTGATTGCCTCCTTGAAGAACCAGGGGGCGTGCATCAATACATGGGGCGTAGGAACGAATCTTATTACCTCCAAGGACTGCCCCGCATTTGGCGGTGTGTACAAGTTGGCAGCTGTGAAGCAGGGAGACGAGTTCGTGCCGAAGATTAAGCTCAGCGAGAACCCTATCAAGATTACCAACCCCGGCAATAAGACCGTATGGCGTATCTATGATAAGGAAAATGGCATGCTCCTCGCAGACCTTATCGCCATGGCCGACGAACAGTACGACGAGAACACAACCCTGATGATCTTCGACCCGGTGGACACTTGGAAGAAGACTTACCTGAAGCCCGGCACCTACACCATGCGTGAGTTGCTGGTTCCCATATTCATCAATGGCAAATGCGTGTACAATTCCCCCTCCGTATTGGAGATTAAAGCGTACTGCAAGAAGGAACAGGAGACCCTGTGGGATGAGACCCGTCGTCTCGTAAACCCCCACCGCGTCCATGTGGATTTGTCCCATCAGTTGTATCATACCAAGCACAGTTTGCTCGATAGAATCAATAATCATCAATAATGTGGCGAATGCCTCTTGATTTTTCACACAGACAAGAGTATGATAAACACGACAAAATAATAACAGACGGGAGCTTGTATGACAGGCTGAGAGGAAGGTATGACCTTCGACCGATAACCTGATTTGGATAATGCCAACGTAGGGATGCCTGAGCATAGTGTATTTAACGGGAAGTTACCAAATCGGTGACTTCCCTTTTTTCTTTGCCTCGGAACATCAACTCCCGTACATACAACAGAACAAAGCAAAGGAGATAACACCATGATTAAAATCAACGGACAGTCCTTAGATATCGTCGGCATTACTTTGGCAGAATATCTGACGACTACCACCTACGACCCAAAGCGAATTGCCGTAGAGCGAAATGGTGACATCGTACCGAAAGCCCGATACGAAGAGACGGTGCTGAGCGACGGTGATACCATAGAGATTGTTAGCTTTGTAGGGGGTGGCTGATGTGATACCCACCAGAGAAATGATAACACACTCTCTCGAAAAACGGCACGGCAAGGAGTTACAAGGGCGCTTCTCCTCTGCCACCGTGGCGGTCTGTGGCTTGGGCGGACTTGGCTCCAACATCTCCATAACTCTGGCGCGGGCCGGTATCGGCAAGTTGATTCTCATTGACTATGACAAGGTGGACATTTCAAATCTTCACCGACAGCAATACACGGTAACGCAGATTGGTATGTACAAGACCGATGCCATGCACGCCACCCTACGCAAAATCGCACCGTATACGGAACTTCGCACACACACACTTCGCGTTACCGCCGAAAATGCAATAGAACTTCTTAAGGATGCCAACGTGATATGCGAAGCATTTGACGACGCAGAGGCCAAAGCAATGCTTGCGAACACCGTCCTCGCAGAACTTCCGGAGAAATACTTAGTAGCCGCCTCGGGCATGGCGGGACTTGGAAGTGCTAATCTCATCCGGACAAAGCGAATCACAAAACACTTCTATCTCTGTGGCGACGAAATCAGCGATGTTACAGATGGTCTGGGGCTTGTCTCCTCTCGTGTCATGCTGTGCGCCGCCCACCAAGCCCACACGGTTCTGCGGATTCTGGCAGAACAATTTGAAATCTGAAGAAAGAAGGACATACACCTATGAACAACGACACACTCATTATCGGCGGGCAGGAATTCCACTCCCGTTTTATTCTCGGCTCAGGCAAATATTCTTTGAATCTCATTGAAGCAGCGGTACGGGATGCCGGAGCAGAGATTATTACTCTGGCGGTTCGCCGTGCCAACACGAGGGATCAGGAGAACATTCTCGACTTCATCCCCAGGGGAGTTACCCTACTCCCTAACACAAGTGGTGCAAGAACTGCTGAAGAAGCGGTGCGTATCGCGCGCCTTGCCCGTGAACTGGGTTGCGGCAATTTTATCAAAGTGGAGATTATGCGGGACTCCAAGTATCTCTTGCCGGACAATCAGGAGACCATCAGAGCCACGGAAATTCTTGCGAAGGAAGGCTTTGTTGTCATGCCCTACATGTATCCTGACCTAAATGTTGCTCGTGATCTCGTCAATGCGGGTGCTGCCACCATCATGCCCTTGGCGTCCCCCATCGGCTCCAATAAGGGCTTGGCAACCAAGGATTTTATCCAGATTCTCATTGACGAAATCGACCTTCCCATTATCGTCGATGCCGGCATCGGCAGACCCTCTCAGGCTTGCGAAGCTATGGAGATGGGGGCCGCCGCCATCATGGCCAATACCGCCCTGGCCACGGCAGGTGACCTCCCCGCAATGGCTTCCGCATTTCGCTTAGCGATTGAGGCGGGGCGCAAAGCATACCTTGCCGGACTCGGACGTGTACTTACTCGTGGCGCGTCGGCTTCCGACCCCTTGACCGGATTTTTGCGGGATTAACGCATAGAAAGTGAGGCACCTATGGAAAATCATTTTTTTGTAGATTCAAAACACCTCTCGCCGGAAGCTCTGGCGAAGAAGCACCGCTTGGAGACCGATCCGACATCGCGCCGGAACCACATGGAATATCTGCCCGGCATGGAGCGTATCGAGTCCGATGTCTGCGAACAAGTAATGCGACAAATGCACTCCTACGACTATACTCAATATACTACAAGAGACGTGAAGGCAGCGTTAGAGCATGACACTTGCACCATAGAGGATTTCAAGGCGTTGCTCTCCTCGGCGGCCGAGCCTTTTCTGGAGAACATGGCACAGCGGGCAAGGTTCGAAACCAGCAAGCATTTCGGCAATACGGTCTACCTCTTCACACCCCTGTACATTGCCAACTACTGCGAGAATTACTGCGTCTATTGCGGTTTCAACTGCTACAACCATATCAACCGCATGAAACTAACCATGGAACAGATTGAACGGGAAATGAAGGTCATCGCCGACAGTGGTATGGAGGAAATCTTAATTCTCACCGGGGAAAGCCGCGGACAGAGCAACGTGAACTACATCGGGGAAGCTTGCAAATTAGCGCGCAAATACTTCCGTATGGTAGGTCTTGAAATCTACCCCGTCAATACCGACGAGTATCGTTATCTCCACGACTGCGGCGCGGACTACGTAACGGTATTTCAGGAAACCTACGATGCGGACAAGTATGAACAGCTGCACCTCCTGGGACACAAACGAGTGTGGCCGTACCGGTTCGATGCGCAGGAGCGTGCCCTTAGGGGCGGTATGCGAGGTGTTGCATTTTCCGCACTGTTGGGTCTTTCGGACTTCCGTAAGGACGCTCTTGCAAGTGCATTGCACGTCTACTATCTCCAGCGCAAATACCCTCACGCGGAGATGTCCCTGTCTTGCCCCAGACTTCGCCCCATCATTCACAACAACCGCATCAATCCGCTGGACGTTCACGAGAAGCAGCTGTGCCAAATTCTCTGTGCATATCGCATTTTCCTGCCTTATGTCGGTATTACCGTGTCCTCCCGTGAAAGTGCTCAGTTCCGAAATGGTATTGTGAAGATTGCCGCCACCAAGGTTTCCGCCGGTGTATCCACGGGTATTGGTGACCACGAAAGCAAATACAACGGAAAGGAGTCAGACGGTGCCAAGGGCGACGAGCAGTTTGAAATTGACGACAATCGAAGTCTTGATACGATGTACAAGGAAATCTCCGATGAGGGCCTGCAACCGGTTCTGAACGATTACTTATATGTCTAATCTATTGTGCGTAACGAATCGCACCCTGTGCAACGAACCATTCTTAAACCGCATTGAAAAACTGGCGGCAGCCCATCCCGCAGGCATTATTCTTCGCGAAAAGGATCTGACCGAGTCCGAATATCGCACCCTCGCTACGGAGGTTATGCGCATTTGCGCACGGCACGACACACCCTGTATTCTGCACAGTTTTGCAGGTTTGGCAAAGGGGCTTGGCTGTGACGCTCTTCATCTGCCTCTTCCTCTGCTTCGCACACTTCCGGTGGCGAAGCGGCGGGCATTTGCAACACTGGGCGCTTCCTGCCATTCCGCGGAGGAGGCCGTAGAAGCGCAAATGCTTGGCTGTACCTACATTACAGCGGGACATATATTTTCTACAGGCTGCAAGATGGGCTTGCCGGGACGGGGCTTGGATTTTCTAAAAGACATATGCCAACAGGTCTCCATTCCCGTGTACGCCATCGGCGGCATCCATGCGGACAACATTGTAAAGATTAGAAATGCCGGAGCCGCAGGGGCTTGCGTTATGAGTAGTGCCATGACTTGCAATAACCCCCATGGCTTTGTGACCAGCTTTGAGAAAGGAATGAAATTACAATGACATTTCACAAGAACATGCTACGCCTCTATGCGGTCACCGACCGTAGCTGGATAGGTGAGCGGACACTTTATGAGCAAGTGGAAGACGCCCTAAGAGGAGGCGTAACCATAGTGCAACTACGCGAAAAGGGGCTGAGCGAAGAAGAATATATAGCAGAAGCCGAGAAAATAAAAGAACTTTGCCACAGCCATGACGTCCCTTTGATTATCAACGACAATGTAGACGTTGCTCTGGCAGCCGGTGCGGACGGTGTTCATGTCGGTATCGAAGATGCGCCCGTGGCGGAAATTCGCAGACGCGTTGGTCGGAACTTCATCATCGGCGCTACCGCCAAAACCGTAGAGCAAGCACAAGCGGCAGAACGTGCCGGCGCGGACTATCTGGGCGTTGGTGCGGTATTTCCCTCCCCCACCAAGACCAATGCCATTCGCATCACCACCAAACAATTGCGAGAAATCGGAGCTTCCGTCTCCATTCCCTATGTTGCTATCGGCGGTATCAGCCTTGACAACATGGAGGAGCTGGTGGGTGGTGGTATGGACGGCATTGCGGTAGTATCGGCAATCTTCGGAGCAGCAGACATCTACGCCGCTACAAAGGAACTAAATCGGCGTGCGCAGGAGCTCTGCTCCCTTTGACACCCACAGCGGCAGACCGGGGGCACCACTCTCTGTCGCTTAATAAAAATGATGCAATTATCAAGAAGGAGAACAATTATGAGAACAGTATTATCAATCGCAGGCAGTGATTCCTGCGGAGGCGCCGGCATTCAAGCAGATATCAAAACGATGACGATGAATGGTGTATATGCCATGAGCGCCATCACGGCATTGACAGCGCAGAACACCACCGGCGTTAGCAGTATTTCAGAGGTATCTCCGGAGTTTTTGGCACAACAAATTGATGCAGTATTCGAAGACATTCGCCCCGACGCGGTGAAGATCGGCATGGTCTCAAATGCTGACCTAATGCGCGTAATTGCGGCGCGGCTTAGATCGTACGGTGCGGCAAATGTAATCGTCGATCCGGTCATGGTCGCCACCAGCGGCTCACGACTGATGCAGACCGAGGCGATAACGACTCTGACGAAAGAACTACTGCCACTGGCAACCCTCGTCACTCCCAACATTCCCGAAGCGGAAGTGCTGTCCGGCATGGCGATTCATAACACGGAGGATATGCTGGCAGTGGCACGATATATCGGCGACACCTATGGCACCGCCGTACTGCTCAAGGGCGGTCATAGCATCAACGACGCAAATGATCTTCTCTACACGAACGGTAGCTACCGCTGGTTCAAGGGCAATCGCATCGACAATCCGAACACTCACGGCACCGGCTGTACCCTCTCCAGTGCCATTGCCTCCAATCTTGCCAAAGGCTATGACCTAGAAACCTCGGTACAGCGTGCCAAGGACTACGTCTCCGGCGCACTGGCGGCAATGCTAGACTTAGGCAGAGGCAATGGTCCGTTACAACACAATTATGCCTTGAATAGTTCATTTCATTCCATACAAGGATAAGGTGCGATTGTTATCACACACCCCCAGAAACACTTGGCCCGCGTCGTGATACCCTTGTGCCTTCAATTGCTTCTGCAACCATTTGGTATCCAGTCCCATGCGTTTTAGATTGTCTTCAAGAATTCGACCGTCCATAATCACCTCGGTATTGATATATTCCGGCTCCGGTGTCAGGTTCATATCAGCGGGATTCATGGGGCGCTTAGCACTGACCGGAAGCACTGTCAGGCGGCCGTTGTATTCGAACACGGCGGTTTGAATATCATTTAGATTGAAGTAGCCCTCCTGTCTACACATAACCAAGAATTCGCTCAGATCCAACTTCGCCTTCTTCATGTTGTCGCGATAGAGTTTGCCGTTGTCCATAAGAATCGTGGGCGTGCCGTTGACATACTTCCGCATCTTCGGAACCTTGCTTGTTAAGATGCTGAGGCCAAATGTCACTGCACCGTACACAAGCATTGCAATCAACGGTTTCCAAGGTTTCTCCAATTCGGTAGCAAGCTCCGCAGCAATGGAACCGATGGTAATTCCCGTGATATAGTCGAAGAAATCCAACTGTGACATCTGCTTGTGTCCCATGATTTTCGCAATGAGAAATAGTGCTACCGCCGATAACAAAGAACTGAGTATAACCATTAATATTTCCATATATCATCTCCGTAAGCTTATGATGTGGCCACATCTGCCTG
Source organism: Lachnospiraceae bacterium (assembly GCA_045546575.1). GTDB lineage: Bacteria > Bacillota > Clostridia > Lachnospirales > Lachnospiraceae > ISDg. Next base: position 81,180 of record JAZQDC010000008.1, read on the forward strand.
TACCGTAAGTATTCCCACGAAGACCTCAAACATGCAGGGCATTTGACCGAAAAAAGCGGAAGCTCTGCACTCTACAAAGCTTCCGCATATCATTACATCTTCTCTTCTTCTCGGATGCAATACAAAAATGCATCCTCAAGAGACACCTTACCTTCCTGTACTCCCATGCGCTCTCGCACATCTTCCATAATCCGTTCCGGCGAATCCTCTGCAAGAATTTTGCCGTTATCGATAATCAGCACTCGGTCAGCTATACTCTCAATGTCGCTGACAACATGCGTTGTCCAAAGTACAATTTTGTCCTTAGACAAGGCAGACACGAACTCTCTTAGTTTCACACGTTCCTTCGGATCCAACCCTGCCGTGGGCTCATCCAAGATCAAAATGTCCGGATCTCCCAGAAGTGCCTGCGCCAGCACCACACGTTGTCTCATACCGCCGGAGAAACCACCTACACGACGATGTGCCGCATGCTCTAGGTTTACAACCTTCAACAAGCGGTCCACCTCTGCTTTCGCTGTTTTTGCGGGAATCTCTTTCACATCCGCCATATACCGCAGAAATGCTCTTGCGGACATGTAGCCATAGAAGCCCTGCTCCTGTGGCATAAATCCCACTTTGCGGCGGAAGTCCTTGCCCATCTTAAGAATCTCCGTTCCGTCATATCGTATATTCCCCTCACCTCGTGCTACGTTGTCGGTAATCAAGTGAATCATCGTACTCTTCCCTGCACCGTTGGGGCCTAAGATTCCGTATATACCCGGTCGAAATGTAATGCTCACATCATTTAACGCCGTTACCTCGCCGAACTTCTTCGTTATATGCTCCAATGCCAGTTCCATAAGCTCCTCCGTATCATCCGCGTTTCCGACGAATTACGCGAAAATGTCCAAACAACCACATCAACAGACAAACCACCACATACGCCACGTCAATCCACCACCAGTGATTTTCCATCGTTCCGTATAACTCAGTGCCGCCTATAGGAATTACTACCGAACCAACGGCAGCCGCATTCACACCGCATAGATAGATTAGGTGCGGAACCAACAGTGCTGTACCTACCAACAGGCTGATACGGAAGGACAGGCATTCCCCAATTACCGAAACTCCGATTGCAAATGCCAGCAACAATAGCAATTTGCGTATATGGAAGCACACTATAAAGGTTCCGATGCTAATCTGACATTCAAAGTTCATCAATACCCCGATGCTCTGCACCGGTGCATCATAATCGGACAATGCAAACTGCTTTATCACATTGCTCATATCACACGCCGTGATTCCGAACCAAATCAATGCCGTGAACGCCAACAATAGCAACAGTTTCCTCCGATACAACCGACTTCGCCCTGCAGATGCTCGAAGAATCGGCACCATTCCCACCTGCTTCTCTTGCGCAAACAGAGGAATCACCAGTAACAAGATTCCCATCACGGCAATCATCGCATAGTTATTCTCCACATCGTAGAACACCTCGCCGAACACCTGCTGATATCCACGCTCGTCGATAATTCTGGGTATAATCCCTTTCTCTTGCAATGCATGATAGCGCGCCTGTCGTTGTTCCAGCCCCATTGCAAACTCCGATAACTTCTGCAACTCGTTGCTCAACCCGTAGGCATAGGAGAATTCCAGTGCACCAATGGCTCCGGCTTTATAGTCACGGTAGAGTGTATCAATCTCCTCCTGCATGTCTACTCTCTTCTGTTGTTGCTCCGCCACATACATATCAAAAGCTTCGTCCGCATTTTTCCCCTGAAATGCCGCATAAAACTCCGCTTGATAGTAATCCGGCTCCGGCAGTGTCCCTTGAAAACGATTGTTCCACGCAAGGACGAATACCAGTACCAGCACAAGGAAGCCCCTCTGTGCCACCAAGAGCTTGTAGCTCTCCTTCCCGACTCCGGACAGATACTCCGCCCATCGATTCCAAGTATATTCCACTCGCCTTGCCAGACGAACCACATGTCCTTCTGACTCCACAGGCTTTCTGCGTGGCAGTACCAAGCAATATATCGGCAAGAGACACAAAAGTAGAAGTGCAATCGTCCCCAAATAGAGCATTTGCCTGGGAATTACCATGGTTCCAAAGCCCCAATTATAATATTCCGAAACGATTTCTCCGGGTTTCAACAAGCTGAACAGGTTCATATGCGCGAAAATAGCCCATGCAGATGTTCGCTTCAAAAGTGTGTACGGAATATACTCTGCCAAACAGATTGCGCCCAGCACAATCCATGTAATCGTATGATTGCGAAATGCTACCGACACAGTTAAGAACAACATAACAATTGCATAGATAGCCAGCGTCTGAAACAGAACAATCATCGCAAGTAATTGCCATTTGTCCCAAAGCACCGGTAGGAATGCAAATTGCTCCAGATTCTGAATCGGTGTAAACCATGCTTCGCTATGCCCATAAGTCAGCACGCCTTGTACCACCAAGGCTCCATAGAATACAACATTGATAATGATACTCCACAGAAACAGCGTTCCCGCTTGCTTCGCCGCCAGCTTCCCCCGTCCCCCGGGTGCTAAGTGCAAGAGACTAATCAATCCACGCTGTTTCTCCTCCGCCAAACAATTTGCCACCACCAAAACCGCCACAAGGCAGAAATAAACCGTATATTTGTAATTGAATACACTCTTCGTACCATAATTCGCTTCTATCACCGGAGTTACCGATTCGAGTATCCGATAATCCTCCGCAGTACGCAAGATATTGTTATAAGAAAATGAGTCTTTGTCATTGAACAAACCGATCATTTGCATGCGTTTGGCATTGTCCAAAATCGCATGTACCGTATCTAAATACTCTGCTAGGCGTATATCCTCCTGTGCATAATGCATACTAAATTTCGGTGGCAGTATATACGCACTATCCTCACCAAAATAAAGATCTTCTTCCAGAAGGCGATCAAACTCCTCCACTCGCTCCGCACTATACAGTTCTCGCAAATCTTTATAATATCCCGCATAGTCCCACACACCCGCAAGTAGGTCCGATACGGATGCATGATATGCCAAATATAATTCTCTCAATTGATTTCGTCGCTTGGCTACTTCGACATCTTCTTCTGTCGTCAAACGCTCTTCATAACCACGAAAATATTCATGAACCGTTATTCCCGTATCTTCGCCCGTCACCTCAGACACAATCCCCATAGAGGTCTGTTGCTCCCTATAATAGAGCAAGCCTTGTGCGATAATTAGTACGAGCAATATGGTTACAATCTCCCATCGTAATATCCTTCTCATCTGCTTCTCTCTACTTCGTTTCGTAATATGTCACAAGTATGTCAACGTCGCCCTTTTCCCATTTAAGTTTATCGTCACTCTTATCCAACACAAACAATTGATTTGTTAATTGCGCAAAATAAAACTGCCCATTGCCGCCCAAAACATTATCCACACGCTTGTATATAACCGTTCGTCCGGTATTCTCGTCTTCTACCTTGCCGACAAAATCCATCTTCCGCAACAGCTCGCCTTCTGTGGAAAATACCTTCAACCACCCGAAAACTTCCTTGTCGGTTGCTATTGCATTCTGATTGTCTACACATAGATACCTACCATCATAGCTGACATCTCGCATGGCCTCGGTATCCTCCGCCCACAAGACCCGCGTCATCTTCGTCTGTGCATCGTACTGACACAACCCCTTACCGGGGGCAAAATAATAGATATCGCCCTCTTCCGTCAGTGCATATCCCAAGACCCTATCCTGTTCCGCATATGCAAGAACCTCTGTGTGTCTGTCCGTCAGGTCCAGTGCAAGCACTTTTGCAGTGTCCGCATATGTAGCAATGTACAAGGTTTCGCCTTTGACTCGTATATTTCCGATATAAGTATCCTCTTTCGAAACGTAGAGCTGTTCGCCCTCTCCGGTGGTCATGTCTCGGACATAGACGCCATCTGACAAGGTGTAATAGACTTTACCTCGGTGCATAACAACCTTACGGTAACTCATGTCCTGTTCTTCCGTTACGAAGATCGGAGCACCACTTTTTTCGCCCGGAGCAGAAAATCCTTGCAGATATGCTCCTTCCCCCGTCTTCGCAAGCAAATATATGTTGCCGTCATAGGCGTATATCTTGTTATAATAATACTCAGTACAGAGAAAATCCTCCATCTTCGTCAGTCGAGCACCACATATGGAGTTCCCGCTCTCGAAGTTTTGCGCTTTGCCATGCTCACAATTCTCTTGCTCACACCAATAACGAGCCTCACCGGTCTCCTTATCACACCGAACAATCCAGCCATTTACGATAAGATAAAATGCCTCCTCATCCTCCGTGCACTGTTCACTGTCCAGATACCAACGACAGTCCGTAGGCGACACGGAGATACTCTGCAAATCGTCCAACCCATCCTGTAGCACCGGCGTCGGAGACGGTGTGGGAGTTTTGAATTCCTCATGATACCCTTCGAAGGGATCTCGATGCTCATTCCCGGACTCTTCATTGCATGCAACCACGCCAAATGATAAGACAATGACCAACAACGCAATTCCAAAACGTCTCTTTGTACGATTACTCATCTGCATCTAAGATCCCTCCTCCGTCTTCATCTTCAACTTGTACTTCTATTATTTGTGCAATCCCGTACTCTCCCAGGACAGTTTCTCCGCGGTCAAGTCCATATAGAACAGTTCATCGTTGGTCCATAAGAACAAAAATTCATCACTTCCACCGAAATGGGAATCCAAGAAGCTCGTCAAGGGATTCGGCGGTGTCTCCGACAGATACACTCCTGTTACATTTTTTGCGTCCTTAAGAACTTTGATCTCCTCCACCGGTTCATCCAACTTCAAACCACGCCAGTTCACAACGTACAGACCCTTGCCGCCGGAATATACGTCCAACCCGACTCTTCCCTTCTCCTCATAGACTACATCCGAAGTACCGGTGGAAGGATGATAACAGAACAAACCCTTATCTACTTCATAGTAGTAGATATCGTCGTCTGTAAGTGGCGCAATGTTCACATACGTCCACTGCGGAAGGCGCACCAACTCTTCTATCTCTCCCGTGGGGATATGATAACGAAATGCCACCGACTCTGCGGAAGCTTTAGTCTCCCCGTCCTTCGGATAAGCATATGCCCAATATACATAATCCCCTTTGGCAAAGAGCTGATTCATGCCCGCAGCCTCCGGAAATTCCATCAGTAATTTCTCTTCGGACTTATCCTCCGTGAAGCCAAGGGAAAAAATCTTATTCTGATACCAATAATAGAAGTTATCTCGGTGCATAATCAACGGCCAAAAGGCATTCGATTCATTGAGTATCGTTCGCACACGAGTACGTCCACTACCGTCCGGATTCATTCGTTCTAGGTACGTGCCCTCCTCATCGTAGGCGAATAAATACAACATACCCTCATAATAATACACCTGTGGCATATATCCACGCATGCTTGCATCACAATGGATACTCTTATGATCGCAATTGGGTTGATTGCATAACGGAACTGCCTTGCGACTGGCTTTGTCAAAATATACAAGAGTCACATTTGCATCAGCATATTCATTCACCGTTAAGTAAAAGCCCTGTTCGGTCTCTGCATCTCGCCAATCCAAGTACCATTGATTCTCGTTGGAATATAGACCGTTCCAGAGAAGTTCTCTATCTCCCGAATCTCCTTTATCTTTCCCGCATCCTACCACACATATAAGACACAAAAGTAAAACGATAATACTGCGTGACATGCTCTTGTTGCCCTCCGTGTTATTTTTGCCAACTATCCAATTCATTCGGTGTAGAAGAGTAATACAACTGATTCACCTGAGTGTAACTACTCGAACCCGATCCCGAAGCAAAGCTATAAGAAAATGTCGCAGTCCCTTTCACATAGTAGTAATTATTGAAGCAATACCAGTTGGTATTCATCGTACCGGTCGAACCGATGGTCGTACTGCTCATCAATACATGAAAGGATGTTGCATTGCCATAGTTGGCAATATAGCTGTTCACCTGTACCGGTACCGCCTGCCCATAAGAATCCTTTCCGAACTGGGCAACAGCAACCGTAATGCCCTCTACCGAAATCACAGTCCCTCCCATCTCAACAGAATAATCTGTGGTAATCTGCTGATTCTTACTTCCATACTGGGAATATGCCGCACTGCATACCTGTACCCCCTGCACACAGCCCAAGACAACTGCCAATGCCAAAACCAACGCTGCTACTCTCTTCATAAGTAGCTTCATAACCAATCCTCTTCGTATGTTTTTATGTTGTGGAATACATCCTCGTATAACTTGCATAGTTACACAATACTTTCCATTGCCATTGTAACAAGGCTTTCTCTTCCAGTCAAGTATTTTTTTGTCTGTTTTTATACAAAAACGTCGTCCAATAGTTATTTTCATTCTTCATCGCAATTTTCAACCGTTCATGAAGTTGCCATCGAATTTCCCCTTGACTTTTTGCCGGAAAATCATTATTATCATGGTAATATCTATCGGCTATGACGAGAACCAGTACGAAAGGGACGCGGCACAGAGAGGGATGCATTGGTGCGAGCATCCTGCGAAGAGCTTTCCGAACCTATTCTCCGAGCTCCGCGGCAAACCGCGGCGTACCAGGCGTTAACGAGTTGAGAGAATTGTTATGTACGACAATTAATTAGGGTGGTACCGCCGAAACTTCGGTCCCTTGGTCACGGAATGTCCCGTCGCCAAGGGGCATTTTTATTACCATGACACGAGTACGCTCTCGTGTCGTATGATAGATGCCGGCACATCCGGCATTCGCACAATAATTACACATCGGAGGTTTGTTATGGCAGACAAATTTGTAGAATCCATTACCAACATGGAAGACGATTTCGCGCAATGGTATACCGACATTGTGAAGAAAGCAGAGCTCGTAGATTACACGGGTATTAAGGGTTGTATGGTTATCCGTCCCGCAGGTTATGCCATCTGGGAGAACATTCAGAAGGAGCTCGACCGCCGCTTCAAAGAAACCGGCGTTGAGAACTGCTACCTTCCCATGTTCATTCCGGAGAGTTTGCTCAATAAAGAGAAGGATCACGTAGAAGGCTTCGCACCGGAGGTTGCATGGGTAACCCACGGTGGTAGCGAACCGCTTCAGGAGCGTATGTGCGTACGCCCTACGTCCGAGACACTGTTCTGTGATTTTTATTCTCACATCATCCAGTCCTATCGTGACCTTCCCAAGAACTACAACCAGTGGTGTTCCGTTGTACGTTGGGAGAAGACCACCCGTCCCTTCCTTCGCTCCATGGAGTTCCTGTGGCAAGAGGGACACACCATCCACGCTACCGCTGAGGAAGCTCAGGAGAGAACGGAAATGATGCTGAACCTCTACGCAGACTTCTGTGAGGAGTTCTTGGCTATCCCCATGGTTCGCGGACGCAAGACCGACAAGGAGAAGTTTGCGGGCGCAGAAGCAACTTACACCATCGAGGCATTGATGCACGACGGCAAGGCACTCCAGTCCGGTACCAGCCACAACTTCGGCAACGGATTTGCCAAGGCATTTAACATTCAATACACAGACAAGGAGAACAAATTACAATATCCTCACCAGACCAGCTGGGGTATGACTACCCGTCTCATCGGTGCGGTCATCATGGTACACGGCGACAACTCCGGTCTCGTATTACCTCCGTTGCTTGCACCTACCCAGGTTGCCATCATCCCGATTCAGCAGAAGAAGGAAGGTGTTCTGGACAAGGCTTACGAGCTTCGCGACCGTCTCGGCGCATTCCGCGTGAAGGTAGACGACAGCGACAAGAGCCCGGGCTTCAAGTTCGCCGAACAGGAGATGCGCGGTATTCCGGTACGTGTAGAGATCGGTCCTAAGGATCTTGCAAATAACCAGGCGGTTCTCGTACGCCGCGACACCAGAGAGAAGCTGGTCATTTGCCTTGACGACATCGAACGTGAATTAGCTACCCTTCTGGACAAGATACAGAAGGAGATGCTGGAGCGTGCTCGCGAACATCGTGATGCTCACACCTATGTGGCAACCAACATGGACGAGATGAAGGATATCGCGGCTAATAAGCCCGGCTTCATCAAGGCAATGTGGTGCGGAGACGTATTCTGCGAAGAGAAGATCAAGGAAGAAGCCGGCGTAACGTCTCGTTGTATGCCCTTTGCACAGGAGTGCTTGGACGACAACTGCGTATACTGTGGCAAGAAGGCCAAGAGCATGGTATACTGGGGCAAGGCGTACTAAAGAAATAAAACGAGGTTCAAGATGCGCAGACGAGTGATCAACATACTGTATGTGGTTATCCTAACAATAACCCTAATCCTCTTCGCTATCACAATGAACTGCTCCTTTGAGCAGTCCATAGCGAACGATGACCCATTGGGTGCACATCTGACGGTGCCATTTGGCATAATGTTTCTCATTCCCATACTCATTGCCGAGTTTGATATGTATTATGTGGCAAAGTATTTTCTTCTGGACATTTGTCCGAGAACAACCGGGAAGACGTGGCTAAATGCCGTGGCTTGTCTGCTGTCCTGTGGCATAGTGTTGCTTATACCTTGCTGTGTCTTCTGCGGCTTCATCCGAGGTGTGCATATGGATTACACGCTTATGGCTGTGCTATGGGGCTGTGTTATACTTGCCTATCTTGTAGTTCGCATTATATACGTGATTCACAATCACTTGACTTGTAGAAAAGTATGAATACCAACGGAGCTTGCAACCATGTACGGTGGCAAGCTCCTATTATTTTCTCAACATCTCTACTTCCATTCCTCCGGCACCTCGTCCACCAGCGCCTGTATCAGCACCAGCCCCACGGGCCCCAGCAAAAAGCCCGCAATGCCGAAGAGCTTCAATCCCACATACATGGCAACCAATGTGTAGATAGGGCGAATCCCGATGCGGTCACCTAGGAGTCTGGGCTCCAGCAGTTCTCTGGTCACTTGGCAGATGAGAAACAACGCCAAGATGATAATTCCCTGCATACGACTACCGAAGAAAAATGACAGCACCCCCCACGGCACCAATATCATCCCGCTCCCCAGCACCGGCAACGCATCCATAAACCCTACTCCGATTCCGATAAGGAGCGCATACCGATTTCTTAGAAACATCAATCCCACCGTGAGAATCCCCGCAATAATCAATATAAGAATTCCCTGAGTCTTCAGATACGCCAGCCCAATCTGCGAAAGCTTCTCCCGCAGGGAGCGCCATCTCCCGGCAAATGAACTACCTTCGGTTTCATTTGCCGAAGTATCCAGCATTTCTTTCAACATCAATACTGTGGCAATGAGGAATACAAGAAGTACGGTCACAAGCTTTGCCACGAATCGAATCACATCCCATGTGTGATCACGGACGCCTGCGAAGAGTCCTTTCCCCATCTCCGACGACATATGATTTACTCCGTCCATGACAGTACGCATCACTATACCATGCTCCAAGGACAGAGACTCTTCTACCATGTGGCAGACCCTCTCTACCCCGGTTTCCAGCTGTGCCAGGTACGTGTCCAAGTTCGCTACAAGTTGCGCCGCCTGCGTTATCAGAAGACGCCCTCCCCAGTAGCCCACTACGCCCAGCAAGAGCACCAACGCCGCCGTACATAGAAGTCCGGCAATCGTCACGGAAAATCGCAATCGTTCCGACATAAAACGCACCGCCGGCCGCAGGATTCCCGCAGCCAGCAGTGCAAAGATAAAGGGCCACACAAGTGGCAATAGATAACGAAATGCATAATATACCATGGCCGTAATTCCAACCATCCATGCAAATCGCTTCCAACCCACATTTGCCTTTCGTTCCATGATTCACACCTCGCTTCCGATTCTATTGACTATAGTATGTGCTGAATCCGGCGTAATACATTTGGAAAATAAAAAAAGACCGAGTTCGGTTCTCACCAAACTCGGTCCTATTACGTCATATGAATTTATCGATGCTTAATCAAGCCTACTGCCTTAGACAACTCCATTACTACCATAGGAACAAGAATCAAGCCCAGTGCCAACAAGTACAGCTTGCCCGGCAACAACACCAGACCAAACGCAACACGTACCGGAGTAAACAATACAACGGCAACCATCACGATGGACGCCAACGCGGCCCAGTTCAGCTTGCTGTTTCCGAACATACCGATCTTGAATAGCGAACGATCGGAACGCATATTAAATGCCTGAATAACCTGAGACAGCGCCAGTACCATAAATGCCATGGTCTGACCGCCCTCTAGCGTATCGGTTACATTCTCTCCAACCTTGAAACCAATCAGCGTAAGCAATGCAAACATTACACCCTGCAATACTACACGTACGCCAAGACCGTGTGCGAAGATGCCTTCGTCCTTCGGCTTAGGTGCCTTATCCATTACATCCGGCTCTACCGCTTCCATACCAAGAGCAATGGCAGGCAAACTATCGGTTACAAGATTGATCCACAGAAGTTGAATAGAAAGTAGCGGTGTCTTGTGCCACAGGAGCATAGCCACAAATACGGTAATTACCTCGCCGATGTTGGTTCCCAAGAGGAAACCCACCACCTTGCGGATATTTGCATAAATACCACGACCTTCGCGTACTGCCTCTACAATCGTTGCGAAATTATCATCGGTCAATGTCATATCTGCTGCGCCCTTCGCTACGTCGGTACCGGTAATACCCATTGCACAACCGATGTCCGCTGCCTTCAACGCCGGTGCATCGTTAACACCGTCACCGGTCATAGACACAACCTGACCCTTACGCTGCCATGCCTTGACGATACGAATCTTATTTTCCGGCGATACACGTGCATATACAGAAATGCGCTCCACCTGCTCATCCAATTCGCGATCGGTCATGGCATCCAGCTGTGCTCCGGTAATAGCACGGTCGCCCTCTTCCAAAATACCCAATTCCTTCGCAATGGCAGAAGCAGTTACTACGTGGTCACCGGTAATCATAACAGGCTTAATACCAGCCTTACGACAAACAGCTACTGCAGCTTTAGCTTCCGGTCTGGGAGGATCAATCATACCAACAAGACCAAAGAACGTAAGACCGCTCTCCAACTGCTCCGACGTAGGATTCTCGGGAATCTCATCAATCTCCTTGTATGCGATAGCAAGTACACGAAGTGCATCTTCACTCATGGCCTCGGTATAACGCTTGGCAGTTTCCATATCCCCTGCCACACAACGGGTTGCCATCATATCGAAGGCACCCTTCACAATGACAATATTCTTACCGTTAATATTATTCACCACGGACATCAACTTACGGTCGGAGTCAAAGGGAAGCTCCGCAAGTCTGGGATACTTCGCATTTAACTCTTCCTTGGGCATTCCGCTCTTTTGAGCCGCCAATACAATGGCCGTCTCAGTGGGATCACCGATGTGCTGCTCGCCATCCTCGCGGAATACAACGGATCCGTCGCAGCATAGAGTTCCCAGCTTCAACAACTCCTTAATTGCATCGGAATTGTTCTCCGTAATGGGCGTAAGCTCTGCATCTCCGTCCAGATATGCCTTCGTCAGCGTCATACGATTCTGAGTTAAAGTTCCGGTCTTATCGGAACAAATGATAGACGCACTACCCAAAGTCTCCACCGCAGGCAAACGACGAATCAACGCATTTCGCTTAACCATTCGTTGCACACCGATGGACAATACAATCGTAACAATAGCGGGAAGACCCTCGGGAATCGCGGACACTGCCAGTGATACCGCAGTCATGAAGATCTCCATTACAGGGATACCGTTAGAAATACCTACAACGAAGATAATCCCGCAAGCAGCAAGGGCCATAACACCCAAGTATTTGCCCAACTGTGCCAGCTTCGCCTGCAGAGGCGTCTGCTCGTCACCCTCGCCCTCCAACAGATTCGCGATCTTCCCCATCTCGGTATCCATACCGATGGCAGATACAACAGCGGTTGCAGTACCGTAAGTAATGCTACAACCGGAGAAAACCATATTGGTGCGGTCACCAAGAGGTGCATCCTCCGCCACGGCAGCCACTGCATCCTTCTCCGACGGAACGGACTCACCGGTCAATGCGGACTCCTCACTCTTCAAGCTTACGCTGTGAAGCAATCTGGCATCCGCCGGAACGAAATCACCGGCTTCCAAGCGAATAATATCTCCCGGAACCAACTCGTCGGCGTTAATCACTTTCTCTACACCATCACGTACGACTCTTGCATGAGGTGCGGACATATTCTTCAGCGCATCCAATGCCTTCTCTGCCTTGCTCTCCTGCATAACGCCCATGATTGCATTCACTACCACAATCAACAAAATGAGTACAGGCTCAAAAAACTCCTTGGGATTCCCCTCTACGATTGCGATTGCAAATGAAACCGCAGCCGCCACCAAGAGAATCAAAATCATTACATCCTTAAACTGATCAAAGAACCGCTGTACGTTGGTCTTTTTCTTCTTCTCGCGTAACTTATTGGGTCCGAACTTACTCTGCAACTCCGAAACCTGCGCGGAAGTAAGACCGCGCTCTTCATTGGAAGAAAGCTTCTCCAAGACTGCTTCCTCCGTCTCATTGTGTGCTGCCAAATGAGGTTCCCTCCTTAAACAAACTGATGTGAAACACATTATAGTAAATGTAGTTTAACATTTCAAGTGCCAAATACATAATGATTCTAAAATATTTCTTAAGCGACTCAGACAAGCTTCTCCTACCGGCTTATCGCACGCAAGCCAATACATAAGGTAAGCCCTGCTCTGCCGCCTGACGTACGATTTCCTCACCTTCTACAATAACAAACCCGTCGCCCTCTGCCTGCAAGACCACCTGCTCAGGCAAATAATACGGTGCTTCCGTACTCATTGGTACACTCCAATTATACCCCAAACGCTTGGGAGATATTAAGATGCGGCCTGTCTTATTCACATCCTCCGAAGTCTTACAACTTGCCGCTTCGTGTAGCAACACCTCAGATACCAACTCCGGCGGTGCAAAACTGCTGTCCAATACCAAGTTATAATTGCCAAAATCGAAATAATGTATACCATAGAGTTCCTCGTAACGCTTGTCCTCATTTGCCGCACGAGCACGCAACTGATCTGCCGCATCCTCCACGGACTTGTACGCCTCTACCTCGCCGCGACTCGTATCTTGATACACACGGCGGGCCGCTTCCATAAGGTCCACCGACAAAAACACCTTAAAGGACTGCTCCACGAAATTCCACGCTAGACGAGAATCAAACAAAATGCTCTTCTCCGGATTCTCTCTGCTGATTCGCGCCGTAGTGTCATCAATCATCTTGTCGTATTGATGATCCTTACACATCAGCTCATTCATCTCCAGAACCGTAATGCCCATCTCATCCGCAATCTGACGAATCACCTTACCGGTAGAAAATATCTCATACCCGTACTCCTGCTCCAGACGACGACAAACCGTGGACTTGCCGCTACCTAAGTTACCTGTAAGTGTTATATGCATAGTATCTCTCCTTGTTGCCTTCTTATGATAATAATGAATTTAATTATAGCAAGTCAGCAAAACGGTTGCAAGGTTTATTTTCCGTGAATCAATGACTTCTCAAAACAATTAAGGCTGACCCGAACGGATCAGCCTACGAATGTATTTCTATCATAAGATTATGTTTTCATTGGTCCATACCTTCAATTCTTAATATCGTTTTGGTAGTTCAATCTACGTTTCCTTTGGACCGTACCTTCCTTTCATAATATCGTTTTGGGTAGTTCAACTTAGGTATCCTTTGGACTGTACCTGCCTTTCATAATATCGTTTTGGGTAGTTCAGTTTAAGTTTCCTTTGGACCGTACCTGCCTTTCATAATATCGTTTTGAGGTAGTTCAACTTAAGTATCCTTTGGACTGTACCTGCCTTTCATAGGATAAACTTCTATGATGTATGTCGTTACGTTCTCATTGGACCGTACCGCCTTTCTGAATATTCGGTTTGGGGTGGTTCCGTTATGTTCTCATTGGACCATACCTTCCTTTGTCAGATTACTCTATGTAGAGTTATATTGTAGGGGATCGGTTATCTACCCATGGGACCGTACCTTCCTTGTTATTGATGGTGACTATATCTGATCGATAACTGCTTAAGTATATCCTCTTTGTCTATGATTTCAATGGTTGTATCTCTATTGGATTGTATCAACCGCGTTATTGGTATCTCAAGTAGTTTCGTCTGTCGTCTTAACTATGATCTTGGGGGACTAACTAGTACATTGGTTTCACCTCTTTCTGATTGATCTTCTATGTTACCGGCTGTTCTGTTCCGGTTGGAAGTGTCTCTTGTTTTGTTGTCTTAACTTTACCACACACAAATCATTTTGTCAACACTATTTTTGATATTTCTCAATATTTTTTTATTCCTCTTCATAATTGCACAAATATTCTGACAATAAGCAAAGAGTCCTTACGCCGAAACACAAGGACTCTCTCGTTATCAGAATTGTTTTCATTTTTGCTTCATAGACGCATCTATGGTTCACCGCTTCTCCAGCGTCAGTTCTTTCATCTCAGGAAAATTCTCATACAATTTCAGAACTTCTGACGTGTTATGCGTCACAATGACGATTGCGCCCTGTCCGGACCGTTCTTTCAGCTGTGCAAGCATCTGACGAGTCCGTTCCGGATCCAACCCGGTAAATGGTTCATCCAACACCAACACATCCCAAGGTGCCAACAGCGCTCGCAACCAAGCCACTCTCCGCTTCATGCCGCCGGAGAATTCTCGCACCGGCTTACGCACCGGCTCCCGAATTCCCAGTTCCTTAAGGGCACGACACACACTCTCCTGCTCCGGTGCATTTCCCGTTAGTGCGATATTCTTCCATGCGGAAAATGCTTCGCACAATCGGTCCTCCTGAAACACTGCTGCCATAGTGACACCGCTACCAACCTCTCGATGTCCGTCGTCGGTCCCCGTCACTCCCAACAGAATCCGAAGAAGCGTGGTCTTGCCACAACCCGACGCCCCGCGAAGCAGTAGCACATCTCCGTTTCGCAGTTCCAGAGAAATGCCGGACAACACCTGACGGCCGTCATAGGATTTCGAGATGTCCGAAAGGCTTAGCAAGAGCTTAGGTTCCGGCACTTCCCCGCTCACTGCCGGCTCTTCTTCCGTAACATTTGCCACAACGTCCTCATCCGTTACATCCTCGGTACGCTCCTCCACAGAGGGCAACCCCAGCACGAAGCGGAGCATTTTCCCGGGGTGATACCGAAGGGTTTCGTCCGCCAACCACACGTGCACCAGACGCAGTAACACCATGACAACCCATTCGAATGCCACGCTGACCACAATGACGATTATCGTCCAAGCAAATAGCGCCGCCGTGTCCAAATACAGTTTGGCATCGTACAACTGCCTGCCAATGGAATCTGCCGAAAGTCCGATAATCTCCGCGGCGATACCCGCCTTCCAGCACAGACTAAGTCCCACAGAGCACGCCGCCGTAGAGTAAGGAATGGCTGTGGGAAGAAAAATGTACCGCAAACGTCTGAAGAATCCCACGGAAAATACACGGCTCATTTCCAGCAGCTTCGGGTCCGTCTCGCGAATGCCCCGTCGTACATTTTCATAGATGACCGGAAGCACGATTAAGAAGGAGATTACAATACTGATCTTCTCCGCATCCACCCACAGGAGCACCAATATAACAAAGGATACCACCGGCACCGTCTTGATAAGCTTCAGTACCGGCATCAGAAGTGCCGCAACAAAATCGCTGAAACTACACACCACCGCCAACACAAGCCCCAGAAGAAGTGCCATGAAGAACCCCCCGGCGATGTGTAGCAGACTGCTCTTCACAATGACGAAAAAGGGTTCACTGCTCACCAGCTCCACCAGCGACTCCCACACTGCCTTCGGATAGGGCAGAAAGATGGACTGATCCAGCCGTGCGGCTGCATACTGCCACAGGCACAGCCAAAACACCAAGGAAATGATGAGGTAGATTCGCTTCTTCCACTTGATTCTCATTTTCCGCTTCATATCTCCTCCGGAACGTACATTTTATATTCCTAATTCAGCTTCTCAATAGGCAGCCATAGTTCCACATAACTCTCACCGGGATTCTGCTCATTGAGTGGTCCGTACATCTCAATGTTGTAGTTGCCGCCCAAGCGATACTCCTTGCAGTTGGGGAGCCACTCCCGCCACATCTTGGTGTTGGTGTCTTGCAGAGTCTTCTGCTTGCAGGGAAATACTGCCCACAAGCCCGCCGGAAGCGTTCTGGTCTCGTAGCCCTCCGGTACCTCCTTCCACGGCAAATAATTGTCCGCAATCAGATAGTCGAAGTCCGCGCCGTCCGAATCAATGCACAGGCCGTACATGCCACACACAATCTCACCGCCTCCGTCTCTGAAATGCTCCTCCCAGTACTTCGGGATCTCCTGATAGGACGTCTCATTGTTAAAGCTACGCTTCCGTCCCATCACTGTAAATGCTGCCTTCTCTACAATCTTGTACTCCATCATTATTCCACCCTCCAGTGATATATTTACGCGAAGTGGCGCAAAATCACGCAATTTTGCCCCGGGTTCCTTCGCCGCCGAAGGGGTGATTCCGTGAAACTTGGCAAAGGCTCTTGCAAAACTGTCCGGCGAATCGTATCCGTATCGCATGGCCACATCAATGACCTTAACCTCACTTCCCGCCAGCTCCTGTGCCGCCAACGCCATGCGGCGATTGCGAATATACTCGCTCACGCTGATTCCGCACAGCACCATGAAAATGCGCTGAAAGTGGAACTCGGACACATACGCCTTCTCTGCCACATCTCGCACGGCGATATCCTCCGTCAGATTGGCCTCCATATATGCTATCGCATTTTGAATTCCTTCTATCCAAGTACTCACGTCACTACCTCCTCTTCGGTTCTAACGAAATCGTAGCATATCGAAGGTCTGCATGCCCGACTTTTCTTGCTCTGTGGTGTCGCCATATGTGCCGTACAAGTGAGTATTCCCACTACTCCGCGAACATAGCGGTAGACAAGTACCGTTCTCCCGTGTCGGGCAACAATGCCACGATGGTCTTGCCCGCATACTCGGGACGCTTTGCCAGTACCGTTGCCGCATGCACCGCCGCACCGGAGGTGATACCAACCAAGATGCCCTCCTGTCGCGCCATGGCTCTTCCCGCGGCGTATGCCTCCTCGTCGGCCACTGTAATCAACTCATCGTAAATGCCTGTATTCAGCACCTCGGGCGCAAATCCCGCACCGATTCCCTGCAAGCCGTGAGCCCCTTTCTTACCGGTACTGAGAAAGGGCGAACCCGCAGGCTCTACGCCCACAATTCGAATATTCGGATTCTTACTCTTTAGGTATTCGCCCACACCGGTCAACGTACCGCCGGTTCCGATGCCTGCCACGAAGATGTCCACCGCTCCGTCGGTGTCTTCCCATATCTCCGGACCCGTGGTGGCCACATGCGCCGCCGGATTCGCCGGATTCGTGAATTGTCCCGGAATCACCGCACCGGGAATTGTCCGTACCAGTTCTTCCGCTTTGGCGATGGCTCCCGCCATACCAAGCGCACCTTCCGTCAGCACAATCTCGGCACCGTAAGCCTGCAATAATTTTCGACGCTCCAAGCTCATGGTCTCCGGCATGGTCAGGATCACACGATATCCTTTGGATGCCGCAATGGCCGCCAGACCGATGCCTGTATTGCCACTGGTAGGCTCGATAATTACCGCACCGGGAGCCAAGAGCCCTTTCTTCTCCGCATCGGCAATCATATTTCGCGCCACACGATCCTTGACGCTGCCTGCCGGATTGAAATACTCCAGCTTCGCCAACACGCGGGCTTGTAACCCCTGTGCCTCTTCATAATTCTTAAGTTCCATCAACGGCGTACCGCCGATTAATTGCGTAACATTTTCATAGATTCTCATATCATCTCTCCATTCCGAGGGTTCCAACGATATGCCCTCTACCGAATAGATTAGCATAATTCTCCGCTTTCGGCAACCGATAATCGTTGGAAGTGTGGAATTAGGGAGAAATGTATGATATAATATCTATGTAGTGTAACTTGTTGTGCCTAATATGCGTGTATATTGATATAGAGTAACTAAGGAATTTGACCGTCTGATTTCTAATGGAGGAATGGAGGGAACAACATGATGAACCTAAGAAGATATTCAAGACTTTTTGTTTTAATGATGTGTACTATACTGCTTGTATTGCAGATTCCTTGTACCGCCCACGCGGACACCGGCCCCAAGCCGTCGGTTCACATTCTCTTCGAGAACATGGGGGACCAGCTCTGCTACGGCACTCTTCTATCTCAGCAAGAGAGTACCGGTCCCTCCAGTGTGTGGGACGGACACGAAGGTTCGGCAAGACACTCCGGAAACTATTCTTACGAAACCATTGATTACGACTCGTGGAAGGCCTTCGTAGAATACAAGGACTCCGACGGTTACTACTACCTACAGGAGAGTTGGCTCGTAAGTGAGACCAAGGAAATTGCGTGGACGTACTATCCGCCCTACAGTTTTAAGATTCTTCTGTACTACCCCGAAACCGAGACCTTCGTGGTGAGCGGAATCTACGAGCGGTATGCATTTGACACCTACTACACGGTGGATATGGACGGGATAGAGATCGGCTCGGTGGATCCTGACACCCAGAGCACCGATGCACGAATCGATGCCTATCGTTCCTACAATTATAGCGTTGAGATTCTTTCGCTGATTGCCCGCATCATTATTACCATTGCAATCGAGATGGCAGTTGCTCTGCTCTTCGGTTTCCGTGGAAAACAGCAGCTACTCCTACTTATCGCTGTGAATACCGCCACGCAGATTATACTCAACGTACTACTTAACCTGACCAACTACACCTCAGGCCCTCGGCATTTTGTCATAAACTACATTCTCCTCGAGATTATTGTGTTCGTACTCGAAGCACTTCTATATTGCCACTTAATGAAGAAGAGATCCGAAGCACCGAAAAGGAACCGCTTCTATGTACTCTACTCTTTGGTGGCAAATGTGGCTTCCTTTGCCATCGGACTGTGGATTGCAACGGTACTGCCGGGCATCTTCTAATGGAGGTAATCGTATGTCAAACGCAAGAAGACTTACCAAATCCCATGCTTTTCTGATATGCACCCTTTTGGCCATGCTGCTTATTCCTTCTATTGCGTATGCCGATGCCGGCCCTAAGGCTTCGGTTAACATTCGGTTCAAAAACATGGGGGATGAGCTCTGCTATGGCACCCTTCTGTCTGACAGCGATGACCTCGGGGACTATGTGGCTTGGGACGGGACCGAGGAATCAGCATTTCACAAGGGAACACATCCGGACTACCCCCTTGATTACGATACATGGAAAGTCTTCGCAGAATACAAGGATTCTGACGGCTATTACTTCCTGCAAGAAGTTTGGGAAGTCAGCGAGACAAAAGAAATCGACTGGTTCTCCTCTCCTCCCGAACGATTTAAGATTCTACTGTATTATCCGGAGACCGAAACCTTCCTAGTGAGCGAAATTTACGACCGATATGCATTTCACTCTTATTACACCATAAATATGGCCGACGTAGAGATTACTTCGGGGGAATCCGTACTCCCTACTGCTCATCGTTTCTACAGATACGGCATTGAGTTCGTAGCGTTACTTGCCCGCATTATCATTACGATACTGTTTGAGATGTCTATTGCACAGCTCTTCGGCTTCACCCAGAAGCAGCAGTTCAAGCTTCTCGCCATCGTAAATATTGTAACGCAGATAATTCTCAACATACTGTTAAATGCAGTAAACTACAAACTAGGCGGTCTCTTTTTCTATCTTGGATACATACTCCTTGAATTCCTTGTATTCATCATCGAAGCGATTGTATACTGCCGCCTACTGAAGAAAATGTCCGATCCCCCGAGAGGAAACCTGTTCTACATCTTCTATGCCTTTGTCGCAAATGCAGTGTCCTTCTACGCGGGTATACTGATTGCCTCCCACTTCCCCGGAGTATTCTTCTGATACACCGGACAACAATAAACGTTCCTAAGGAGACCAACCATGCAAGACCTTACCCCCTACAACCTTACCGCAGAGCAGATTGCCGCATACCTCAGCGAACCGGAGCGCACCCACATCACTGTGGAATCATGCGTTACGTCCACCAATACGCTCTTGAAGGCGGAGGCCGCTACCGGTGCGCCGGAGGGCACACTTCTGGTGGCACTTTCGCAGACCGCAGGACGAGGACGTCTGGGTCGCACCTTCCATTCTCCCGAAGGGACAGGCTTGTATTTCTCCCTTCTTCTCCGCCCTACTTGCGGACCGGAGGAAGCTCTGATGCTGACGGTGGCCATTGCGGCTGCTGCCACAGAAACTATCGCTGCACTTACGGGGCAGCTCCCCGGCATCAAGTGGGTAAATGATCTGTATCTTGGTGACCGCAAGCTGGCGGGCATCCTAACGGAAGCCTCCCTCTCTCCCGAGACGGGAGGTCTTGCCTATGCTGTGGTTGGTATCGGCATCAACATCGAAGAACCGGCGGACGGTTTTCCTGCAGATATTGCAGACATTGCAGGAGCACTCTACCCTAACAAAAAAGCTCCGGCGGAGCTTCGTGCACAGCTCGTCGCCGGAATCTTAAATCGGTTCTATGAATATTATGATCATTTGGCTGACCGCAAATACTTTGACTACTACCGCGCTCACAGTTGCTTAATCGGTCGTAAGGTGTTGGTCACGAGCCTGGCCACCGACACCACCGGACGCCCTGCCAAGGCCATCGCCATCGACGAAGACTGCCATTTGGTAGTTGAGTACGCAGACGGAACGAGAGAGGCGTTGCAGTCGGGGGATGTGCGATTGAGGATGAGGTAGGAACTCTTACGACGGAAAGAACCCGGAATCGGATACCGGCTCACCCTCGGCAAGCAAATGCGTCACATCCCCCAGCATTCGCACACGGAACCATGCGATTCCCGGCTGACGCTCCTCGGTCTGAAGCATCGTAACGCCCGTAGGTGCACTGAAGAAACCGTGCCACAGCAAGGGTGCGGCGATGCCTGTCAGATGAGCCACGGAAGTCAGCGTCGAAATCATATGGCAGAAGATTACGATAGTATCGTCATTTGGCTTGTCCGTCCAATTCGTACGATAGATATGTCCGTCGCGAACATAGCCGTACTCCGCAAGAAGTCCGTCCAGACCACTGCAAATAGTCTCATACCCCTCTTTGCAGCTGGGGTCCTTGTACCACGGCGACGAGAGCCACGTGGACTCACTATAGAACCGCTCATCCTTAGTCCAATCTCCCGGGAAGAAATCCCACGCATGGCGCATCTTGCCCGTGTACGGGTCCGTTGCCAATCCGGTATACTCCCGAATCCACGGCAGCGTCGTTGCTTCCTTGCCAAGAGGCTCCAAGCAAATGCGGCACGTCTCCTTGGCGCGTCCCAAGGGCGACACATAGTACGCCTTCACCTGCTCATCGTAACGCTTCACCCATTTTGCCAAAGCATTGGCCTCTCTTGTGCCTTTCTCCGTCAAAAAATCAATGCTGTAATCCGGATCGCCGTGGCGAATAAAAATGATTTTCATTGTTGCCTCTCCTTTTCTCCATACACAAGTCTCGCTTACCGAAGTTCCACCCACACCGCAATCTCTTCCGGCACAGGTTCCTCAAAGAGCCCCAGGCACTTATTGCACAAACCCTCGTCTACGTAGTAGTCCACGCTTCCCGGCTCATTTGCGGTCTTGTTTCGCTTCACAATGTTTGCTTTCCACCGCTCGTCGGACACGTCGATGTAGTGCCACTCGTAGGGCACGTTGCGCACAGTCAAATGCTCCGACATAGCCGCTCGGGAGGCTTCCGTCCAGAATCCCCACTCGAAGATTACGCTACAACCGCACCGCGCAAGCTCCACGCCCTTGTCTCGCAGATACGCCTGTACCCTCTCTAGCACTGCATCGTGGGCTTCTCCCAAATCATCTACAAGGATTCGCTTCACCAGCTCGTCGCAAGACAAAATCACTGCATGTTCACGGCTTGCCAACGCCTTCGCATAGTAGGACTTGCCACTGCATAGTTTACCGCATATCAGGTATATCTTACTCATAATCTTCTCCGTACCTCAGCTCTAATTTGCTGATAAAATCTTTCCTTTTCAAAAATCATACCACACCTCACCTGTCAAAGTCAAATATGCCTCCCGGCACAGAATCGTGTCCGAGAGGCATATATATTAAGTGTTCATATATTTGACTGCCCAAATGCTCTGATTGTCACCTACGGCACTGATGCACATAGTGGGATTGCCGGCCTCGTCATTAAGCTGAACGATAACACCGGTAAAGGTAATCCCCCGTATCTTCAATACGATACGCCCGTCATTTTCGAGACGATACAGACCGAATACGCTGTGCTCCAGCTCCTCATTACTACTCTTGGGACTCTGGCTGCGGTATCTGATAATGTGACCTTCCTTGGTGAGCTGCACCTTCAGGGGCTTATGAATCTCCCCGGAGATATCCTGCCCGTGCTCCATGAGGTAGAAGGTTCCGCTGACCTCCGACTCATGATAATGCTTGGGACAAAGCATCTCGCCGTCCGTAGCAAAGGGACACACCGTCAGCCAACCGCTCTTTGTCCGGAACAACTGGTGCACACGAGGCTCGTGACGTTCTCCCATGCCTTCGAATCGCTGATGATAGACGATAAATTGCTTGCCGTCACTGTCGCGAAATGCAGAGTTGTGCCCCGGAGACTTATATCCACTCTCCATGCCGGGAAATACATAATTGCCGATCAACTTAAGACCATAAGGCTCATGATGATTTACTCGGGTAAATGTTCTTCCGTTCATATCCACATACGGACCTTCCGGGCGTTTGGAACGAAACAGACGAATCTGATAACCGCCATCCTTACCTAACCAACCAAAGGAGACGAAGAGATAATAATAGTCTGCCACATCGTCATACAAGATAAACGGACCCTCTATTGACTTATGGCCGCCACCCAGAAGTTTCCTTCCGAAATAGGAATCTACATGATTCTTCTTATCTTCCTTGGGATGAATGGGACGCCCGGTGCGCTCATCAAGCTCCAATAAGAAGATTCCTCCCGACCAAGAACCATATACCAGCCACAGCCTGCCTTCCTTGTCCCGTAGTACATTGGGATCGATACAGTTAGGCCAGCTTAGGTTATTGTAATGCCCGTTCTTCTTGAGATAATGCGAAATGTCCGCATCCTCCCCGAGCACCTGCTTCACATTGGTAAGCTCCACAGTCTCCGCATCAAATCCGGAAGACAACAGCGTCTCCACATAGTGATACGGACCTTTCACATCGTCCGCAACCGCCATGCAAATGCTGGACTTCACATAGGAGCCCGATGTGCAGAAGTACATCACATATTTATTCAAATGCGGATTGAAGGACACGTCCGGTGCCCATACCGCATACGCACGCCCATTGAACTTCCCACAGAAGGCAAATGCTTGTTTCTCTTCATCCAACAGATTATCAAACAACGGGTTCTCTGCGCTTACCCCATCTGCGAAACTCTCCCAGTGCCGTAAATCCGAAGAGGTTGCAGCCGTCATATGCGTTCCGAAGATATAATAACTACCATCCTTATCTACAAATATGGACGGATCATGCACCGCCGTATCAATGTGAAAACCACCCTTTTTCATATCGTCCTACCTTCTCTGTTTTTGGCTTTCATAAAGTATTTTATGTTTAATTAAATACTACACCTTTTGCCCCGAAAATGCAACTGCTTTCCCACGAAAACATTCACATTTTCGCTTTTTTTCTTTAGAAAAAATTATGTTTCTCCCGTTGACGAAAACCATTTATTTTTCTATAATAAATGAGTGGAACTTGAAGTGACCGAACCGACTTCTGAGGGTGTATTTTAGATTTTCGTTGATTCGACCACAGATTTTCCCCTTTTATTATTCAAATAGTTTTTGAAACTCTAAAATATAACCCGAAAGGAACGTACTATGTTACACATCACATCACTAAACGAAGGCTTGGAGATCTTCAAAGCTCTGGGCTCCGAGGTTCGCGTCGGAATCATCAACATTCTCTTGGAGAACAACAATATCAGCATGAACGAGCTGGCTTCTCGCCTGAACATTACTAACGGCGCTTTGACCAGCCATATTAAGAAGTTAGAGAGCTGCGGTCTGATTACCACCTCTAACGAGTCCATCGGACACGGCAACCAGAAGATCTGCTCCGTGCATTTGGACAAAATTTTGATTGACTTGGAGAAGGAAGAGGACTTTGCCAACGTGTATAATACCGAATTGGCGGTAGGCCACTATTCGTCGTATGACATTTGCCCCACCTGCGGTCTGGCTTCCGCTAAACATTTGATCGGAGAGGTGGACGATGCGCGTTATTTTGAACATCCGGAACGCTACAACGCCGACATTCTCTGGTTCACCAAGGGTTACGTGGAATATGTGATTCCCAACTTCATTCCCGCATCCCAGAAGATTACGCAGCTTACCATCTCCGCAGAGCTCAGCTCCGAGGCACCGGGAATCAACAGCGTGTGGCCTTCGGATATCAGTTTCTACATCAATGACACTCGCATCGGTGTATGGACCTCCCCCGGAGACTTTGGGGACGTACGCGGCTTATTTACCCCCGACTGGTGGTTCCCGAATTGGAATCAGTACGGTCTGTTGAAGCTCCTTGTTATTAACCACAAGGGTACCTTCATCGACGGTCTCAAGATGTCCGATGTTACCATTGACAGCCTTCAGCTGGATCCCCGTCGCGGCATTCGTTTCCGCATGGCGGTAGAAGACGACGCTGCACACGTAGGCGGGCTCACCATCTTCGGTAAGTCCTTCGGTAATTACGGACAGGACATCAAGGTCAGCATCAATTACGCCCCTGCTGACAATCGATAGGCAGCAAACAAACCCCCGCTCCTCTAAGAGGAACGGGGGTTATCTTACCATTTCTTATGCGGACAATGTCCCACAATTGCGGCTGCACGCAATTCTACATAGCAACCGCAGGCACCACAGGTTCCGGCATTTAAGAGTTCGCAGTCCTTGCAGATAGCAAGACGCCGCTCATATTCCTCTTCCTTCACCTGATCTGCCGCTTTGATAGCGGCCTTATACTTCTCAATCATGGCAGCATCCGCTTCCGCCATCTCGCGAATCAGACACTTCTTACATACGCTTGCCATATTACTTAGCCAAACGAAGTTCTACAACACTATTTACCGGCATAGTTACCACGAATCCGTTGTCCACTGCCTTGTAATCCGCAAAGTCCTTCTCCACAACATTTTCAGGCTCTTCGAAGGTATTGTGGGTATTCATCTGTGCGCCGGTTACAATCTTCGCTTCTACAACGCGGTACCCCTTCTCAAGCAGAGATACTTCTACCTCCTCAGAGGACTCGATGGACAAGTTGTTCATCGTTATGGTGATTACACCGTCGGCATCTGCGGATACGGACTCCGTAAGCTTCGGAACCTTCCACTCATTTACGCCGATTTCTTCTACACCGGTCAATGCGGACTCCAGAAGGTCTGCCCCCTGGTGATGACGATACATATGCATTACATGGTAGGTCGGAGTCTTAATCATCTTCTCACCCTCGGTAAGAAGAACGGACTGAAGTACATTTACCATCTGAGCCAAAGCAGCCATCTTCACACGGTCACAGTGCTTATTGAAAATGTTCAGCGTAATTCCGGCAATCAACGCGTCGCGCACGGTGTTCTGCTGATACAAGAAGCCGGGGTTCGTGCCGGGCTCGCAGGTGTACCAAGCGCCCCACTCATCTACGCACATGCCAACCTTCTTCTCAGGGTCGAAGCGGTCCATAATGGTGCCGTGACGGGTTACCAGCTCGTCCATAAACAATGCCTTATTCAGCGTCTTATACCATACTTCTTCATCGAAGTCCGTGGAGCTTCCCTTGATCTCCCATCCTTCCGGATGTACATAGTAATGCAGGGACAAATAATCCATGAAACCATGTGCCCACTCTGCATGGTCAAATGCAGTGCTCATAACGCCCTCGGTCCAATGATAGTCCGCTACGTTGGCACCACAGCATACTTTCTTAATAGGCTTGGTGTGATCGTAATTTCTTACGAAGGTTTGATAACGACGATACTCATTTGCATAGTGTTGAGGAGTCATATTGCCGCCACAGCCCCAGTTCTCGTTGCCCACACCGAAATAATCCACGGTCCAAGGTTCTTCGTGTCCATTTGCCGTACGAAGGTCTGCCATAGGGGATACGCCCTTGAAGGTCATGTACTCCACCCACTCGGACATCTCCTGAACCGTACCGCTCCCCAGGTTACCGTTGATGTAGGTCTTACAACCGATCTGACGGCAGAGTTCCATGAACTCGTGAGTACCGAAGCTGTTGTCTTCCACAACGCCGCCCCAATGGGTATTGATCATCTTCTTTCTAGTCTCCTTGGGACCAATACCATCCTTCCAATGATACTCATCCGCAAAGCATCCACCCGGCCAACGAAGTACCGGAACCTTCAGTTCCTTCAATGCCTCCACAACGTCAGTACGCATACCATTTACATTGGGAATGTCGGAATTCTCACCTACGTAAATTCCCTCATAGATACATCTTCCAAGATGCTCGGAAAAATGACCGTAGATTTCGGGCTCAATTCTGCCCTTCTTGTTGCTTTCGTTAATCACTAACTTTGCCATAACACGCCTCCGTCAAATAATAATGTTTATTAATTGTAATACGAAAATACCGGTCTATCCTGCTCATCCCATCTTACTTTCATAAGCATAGCATGGCGGTTGGGATTGTACAAGGGGTCTCCCACAATCACCGACTCTTTTCTTGCATGATATACGATAATATCATTGCCTTCTTCGTCCTTCGTAAAGGAATTGTGGCCGGGTCCGTAGATCTCCAGAGACTCATCGGTCTTCAATACCGGGTAACGCTCCTTCTTCCAAGAACGAGGGTCAAGCAGGTCCGCATCCTCGTCTGCCGTCAGCATCCCTACGCAGTAATCTACACCGGTCTCACTGGCGGAATAGGTAAGGAACAGCTTGCCATTCCGGCGAATTACGCCCGGTCCTTCATTTACCCAGAATCCCACGCGCTCCCAATCGTAATCCGGTGTCGTCAGAAGAACCTGTACGGTCTTCAAGGTGTAACCGTTCTCCATCTGCGCAATGTATAGGTTGGAAATCTGCTTACCGACACCTACCTTTTCAGCCCATACATAGTACCACTCACCCTTCACCTGAAATACGGTGGCGTCCAAGGAAAATGCCTCGAAAGAGAACTCGTCTCCCGCTGCTCTGCGCATCTTACCCATCTCTGCCCACGTATCATTCATCGGATCCTCGCCTTGGCACTCCAGTACATAGGGGCGAATCTTCCAGATGTCGTCCTTCTCACCACCTGCAAAGTAAATGTACCATTTGCCGAAAAGATAATGAATCTCCGGCGCCCAGATATGCTCACTCATAGGACCACTCTCGTGCTTATACCAAATGATCTTCTCCTCCGCTTCCGGAAGCTCTGCCAAGGACTTGGCTCTTCTAAGAGCAATGCAATCATATGCCGGAATGGAGGCGGTAAAATAATACCACCCGTCGGTATGGAGATACACATGCGGGTCCGCACGTTGTAATATCCACGGTTCGTTAAATTTCAGTTGCTTCTCTGTCTGCATGTTCTGTTTCCTCCTACATCTATATTACAAAGTTTGAATGCCTTTCTACGAATAAAAGCCCTTCTGCCGACGATTCTTGCATTTTCTTTTATTCTTAGAAAAGCAATGGAGCTGCAATCGCAGCCCCATTGCAGGAGTTATGATAATATCCAATTGAAATTAGCCGATAATATCAAGGCAACAAGCATCAACGGTCAAGCAGAAATGAACTGCTCCGTCAACTGCGATGCCCAAGTACTTCTGTTCGCGAACAGTAACACCATCTGCTGCGGTAACCTTAGCTACGATATCAGCGGTAGTACCGTTGTTCGTTACGGTAAGTTCTACGGTTGCACCCTGAAGATCCTTCTCGAAGGTGGTCCAATCCCAGGTAGACTCTACGGTACACAGACCATGATCCGCAACACCGGTATTTACCTCGCCTGCCCAGCCATAGTTGTCAGCACGACCTACAAAGTACTCCTTGTAATCTGCATTGTCAGCAGTGGAATGAGCATCTGCAACATTCTGAAGTACAACTACGAAGTTGTTCCAGCTGCTAGCCTCAGCACCATGATAGTTCTTGAAAGTAACGGTCTTGGACTCGCCACTTGCTACTTCCCAAGTCTGGCTGTGAGCACCCCAGAAACCGGTGGTGTAATCAACAGCACCTACAGCAGTACCGGTAATCTCAGCGTTGCCTACAGTAGGAAGTGCTTCGCCTGCACCTTCAGCACTGGGAACAACGTTGGGGTTACCAAGTTTGTAGAGATCACGAACCTGACCTGCTGCGATAGGCTTATCAAATACATACAAATCATCTACAAATCCCTTGAAGATGGTATCCCAGTAGTTGATACCGAAGTAAGACTCGAATTCAGCATCGCCGGGCTGCATGATGTTGGGAGCAAGGGTTGCATCCCAAGTATACTCGAACCAAGTTCCGTTGGAGTAGTTCTCGTGAGAGTCATATACCAATGTTCCGTTGATGTAGTACTCAGCACCTACGGTCTTGTTACCGGTAGGTCCGGTCTGCTCTTCACCGGTACATACGATAGTAACCATTACCCACTCTCTCTTGCCGTGGATAGCGTTATCGAAGCCGTACATCCAAGGCCAGCAGTCTACGTCTGCAGCAGCATCGGAAGCCTCGTTACGGGACCAAACGATAGGGAAGATCTTAGCAGAGCTCTCGCCCCACTCGGACTGGGTTACGTTGAACCAAGTTACGTTGTTTCCAACGTCAGCTGCCATACCCATGTTGTGACCCATCTGAAGGGTTGCACCGAAGGTAGACAAACGATCTGCATACATCCAGAAGGAAATGGAGTAAGCGTCGGTATTGGTTGCATCAAGATTAAGATCAATACCATACTTACCATCCAAGTACAAGCACTTGCCTACTGCACCATCGGAGTAGATAAGGTTTGCATCGGTCTCGGCGATTGCATAGGTTGCACCGGTAAGAACACTTCCGTCATGCTCAACCTGAGTAACTGCCTTGTAGCCCTCATCCTCACCATCGAAGGTAAGATGTGCTACGGGATCAATAGTTTCATAGTTCTCGTCGATTACGGGAGTCGTAGGAGTTGCCTGTACAGCCGTAGTCGGCGTAGGGGTAGGGCTGTTTGTCGTTGCATCATCTGCCGGCTTATCCTCGCCACAGCCTACAAGTAAGGTCGCTACCATTGCTACGCACATAAGCATAGCCAACAATCTCTTCTTCATAGTTCCTCTCCTTATATTGTTTTTGATAATATGATTAAGCGCACCCGCTTAAATCCGCCTTCATTCCGAGGAGAAGTAGCCTCCGTAGAGGCTTACTCTCGGAATCATAATATTTGAAATACCTTCTTAAATTACTGATTATCAGTTACCATCTTCTCATACAGAGCAATCTCGTCATCGGACAACACATTATATCCGTTAGGTCCAAAGTACTTAAGCATTGCAGTTGCATGATACCAGTTAGCCTTAATGGTTGCTTCTTCTGCATAGTCAGCAGCCTTAGCGGTACCGTTGTCTACAAGGTCATGGATACCGATGGTGTTGAAATACTCATCACAGTAGTTCCAGTAACCTGCGATTGCGGTCCAGCCGAAAGGAATGGGCTGCATACAGCTTGCAAAATAGTTCTCCCAGAGTCCCTTGTGCTCTTCGTCCATATCGGAGCAGTACATATCGATGTAACCATCCCATACTGCCTCGTCGGTAGTGATGGGTGCCGGCATAACATCGTACTTAAGAGCAAGACCGGAAGCATTTACAAGATCGGTATTGTTGTACATCTCAATTCTGGTCTTCCAACCGTCGATACCGAAGCCCATGAACTTAAGAAGCTCATATGCCTCACGCTGATATGTACAAGCGGTTGTTACACCACCGAAGTCGATGGTTGCGATGGAGTGATGATCTGCGGAAGCATCTGCATCGGATACAGCGGGAACTACGTAAGGAACGATGTCCAAATCGTACTGCTCAAATGCTTCAGTAGCCCAAGTACCCTGGTAAGTCCAGAATGCCTCAGAGAACATTGCTACATGACCGGAAGCACCACACCAACCTTCCCAGTCGCCCATCCAGTCTTCCATCTCCTGAGTCTCAGGGGAAGGAGCTACATAGCCACCGAGCTTGAGGTCGGAAAATTCCTGCTCACCAACTGCCCATACACCAAGGTCAAAGTCGGTTCCGTCGAAACCGAACTCACCAACGATGGTCTGTGCTGCTGCGATTCCGTAATAGGAATCCAATCTGTTATACACACCGAGTCCGTAATAAGCCATTCCGTCAGGGGAATCAAGTACGGTACACTTCTTGATAAGGTCAATCATCTCAGACCAAGTCCAGCCCTGAGTCGGAGCCTCAACGTTAAGATCCTCAAGTACATTGCGGTCTACATACATAACACCCGGGAAGAACTTCACCGGAACTGCCCATCTTGCCTTGGTACCGTAGCAACCAAGACCTGCCGAATTCACGGTAGAAGCCAATTTCTGAGTCTCAGGGTCACTGTTGTAGAAACCGGAGATATCAGCTACCAACATGTTGGACAATGCGAAGTCACAGTCAGAGAACATGATTACATCAGGGGTCTCCTTGTTCGCAATCATCGCAAGCAAAGTATCGTTGTAAGTAGATACATTTACATACTGTGTCTTAACCGTGATGTTGGGGTACAGCTCCATGAATCTCTTCGCAAGATACTGAACAGTTTCATCCTGGTCAAAATGCATATACGTAAGAGTAATCTTCTCACTGGTCATATCCAGTGCCTTCTTGTAGGTAATGCCACCGATTACAACGTCTTCGGTCTCACCGGAAACCGTCGTCGCACTGGAGCCGGCGCCATTGTCCTTGTTGCCACATGCTGCAAGTCCGAATACCATCACAAGAACAAGCATGCATGCCACAATTCTCTTCATCATATTATTGCCCTCCTAAATATTACTTGTGAACACAGTCACCTTTGATGATGCTATTATACCACAAGTCTCCGAAGAATGATATACTTTTTTCTAAAATAATATTGCTAAACATAAAATATATATGTTTTTCACAAACAAAATGCCAAATCTGCCGACATAGTGCCTCGCCCTTTTGTGAAAAGTGCACAACGCATTTTAATATTTTTGGCTTGCGCCTCGCATTTCGCAAGACGCAAGCCTGCATTGTGTTCCTTTATTCGCCGGTAATACCGGTTCTGTCGATACTCTCTACGAAGTATCTCTGAAGTACAAAGTACATAAGCAGAAGCGGTAAGATACTGAGCATCGTGCCCGCCATGCTAATGGACTCGTTCAAACTGGTGGCGGCATTATTTGCCGTCTGCGCATACTGAGAGTAGTTTGTAGCAAACTCATCCAACTGAATAACCAAGGTGGTCCAACCGGAATCCTGCATTACGCCGTGTACGTACATTTCCGTCAGATAGGACTCATTCCAATACCATACGAAGGAGAACAACGTTACGGTAATCAATGCGGGCGTTGCGGAAGGAAGGGAAATTCGCAAGAAGGACTTCAAATACCCCGCCCCGTCAATCTGTGCAGCCTCGATCAGTACCTTCGGAACCTGCTTGAAGAACTGATAGAAAATGAGGATGAAGATGGGCCCGTTAATACCTACCGCCAAAATGGACGGCAGAATGAAGGACCACAGCGTTCCCAGGATGCCCATATTGGAATAGAGCACGTAGGTGGGAATCATCGTTACCTGGCTGGGAAGGATGAAGCTGAACAAAATCAATCCGAGGATAATCTTCTTGCCCGGAAACTCATATCTTGCCAGACCATAACCAACCAATGAACAGGACGCCACGTTGCACAACGTAGGAATTCCCGCAATCAAAACACTCTGCAACAGGGACTTCCAGAAATCCATACTCTTTGCTGCCTGAACATAGTTGCTGAAATTCAACGCACTGGGTACCCAGTTAATCGAAGAGTCCAGCAAGTCATCCAAGTCCATGAAGCTACTGCTGATCATGTACAAAATCGGATACAAGTAAATGAAACCGATGCAGATGAGAAGTGCGTAGATAAAGAACTGCTTCAGAAAGCCTTCTTGATCCTTAGAGCCCATCAAGAACTTGCGCACTCTGTCTTTCGTCCACTTAGGTCTAACGATTGCTTGTTCGCTCGTAGGTTGTGTACTTATTTTTTGCGAGGGCTTTTTGCATCTTTCTTTCATTGCGTGCACTTCTCCTTTCTATCTTCTTCACCAGTCTTGCTTCCTTCTTCATTGCCTTCTTCGCCTTCTTAACCTGACGCTCATAAACATCCTTTCTCGCCAAGAAGATTAGTGCGAAGAGACCCACAATCAGAATTACCACTACCGAATACAGCCACGCCATGGCGGAAGCGTATCCGTAACCCTTCTCCGCGGTTCCGGAGAACATGGAAGACTTAATCAAGCCGATAATTTCATTTTGATCGTTGTTGGAAATGAATACAACCGTGTAAATGCAGTTGATAAGGGCCAGAGGCTTAATGGTCGGAAGTGTAATCTTCCAGAAACACTCCCATGCGGAACCACCGTCAATCTTAGCAGCCTCATACATGGAACGGTCAATCTTCTGCAATCCGGAGAGGAAGATAAGAATCTGCACACCGGAGTACCACAGAATTGTAATCATGTTATTGAACAGATCCGAAATCGGTTCTGCCAAGGACTTGGGCAATACGCCGCTGATTGCCTCCGTAATTGCCTGCATATCAATGGCGGTAATGCTTCCCGCACCCTGCTCGGAGAGCATACCGAGAATCGGTCCGCTCACGATGATAACCGGCAAGAAGAAGATCAAACGGAAGAACCCCTTACCCTTGATATTCTGGTTCAACATCATAGCGATAAGCAAGGCGAATACTACGATAATGGGAACCGATATAATCGTGGATGTCAGATAACCGATCAACTGCGTCGGGAAATCCGCATCCGACAGAAGAATCTGCGTAAAGTTGCCGTATCCCGTGTAAGTAAATCTGGTGCCCAGCGGTGTGATTCGAATGTTGTTCAAAGCATACCAGAAGGACGTTGCCAACGGGTAGATAAGGAAGATGGCCGCGCCGATGATCCAGGGAGACACGAAGATGAGTCCGGCGATGGCGTCTCGTCTCGCAAGACGCCCCGGCTTCAATTTCTTCTTCAGCTCTTTCTTCTGCTTTTTTGTCAATTTCGTCGTTTCATTTGCCGTTTCACTCATTATGCCTCACCTACCTTATACGAGAGGGCATCTACGGAAATGCCGTCTACTGTCACATTTTCTTCGGTGTAATTCACGTAAATGACTACACCGTTGTCATAGGTTACTTTCGTTACTCCGTTGTCCAGCTTCTCATGGTCCGCAACAAATGCTCCCTGTACCTTAGATGCCACCTCACGAAGAGCCGCATCGTATTCCAAGATAGTATTCTTGTAGGCACTATACTGCGTGCTGTACAGATCAGAGGAGTTGGTATAAATCAAAGCCGAGGAGTTCTCGTAGGTCAAGTAGAAGGAAGGGTACACACCCGACTCTACCATCTGCAAGAAGAACTTCGTTTTATTTGCTTCGAAGTTTACATAATCCGAATACATAGGAAGTACACCCTTAAGTACGATGGAGAGGAAAGGAACTTCTTCGTCCACATACATATACTCAGAGGACCCCAGAGGCATGTCGAGAAATGCATCGGTCAAATTCCACAAATAAGCAAACGGTTGTTCCAATATCAAATTGGTGTTCTTGTCAACATTTTCGAGCATGGTCTTATACGTAGCGGCTGTATCCAGTCGCGTATAGAATTTGCTCTTGTAGCTGTAAGAAAACAACGTATCGGAAATTCCCGCAATGGCTAAGTTCTTCACGCCCTTCTTAGTATAGGACTGCACGAACTTGGTTACGGTTTCATTTGCCTTAGAGGGCGTCAGGTAGTAGAACAAATCATACACCTGCTCGTGGTTGTTAATCTCCAAGGTTCTCTTGTTGATTCTCTTTACTACATTGAAGGTGGTTAAGTTGGTAGTTCCATTTACCATCAAAGCATCGTTGTACAAGTAAATATCATACCCCTTCTTGCCGGATTCTTTAATCAGATCCGTCAAATCACCGGTACCGCCGATATTGCCGTCGGCCTTGTACTTGTTGATGGGCACCTCATACAGACCACCCTTCTGCCATCCCTTGTACACCGTAAGAACACTGTCTACGCCGGCCTTCTGAAGCTCTGCATACATCTTTTCGATATTTTCCGTGGTGGTCATGGTAACTGCGGTAGTTCCCATAAGAAACTCTTCTCGCTCCGTACCGAGGAAATCAAGTCTCGTATTGTAGGAGGTATCCTTCACCGATACCAACGCATTTTCTAAGAGATAAGCACGGTAAGCAACCGCCATGCCGGAGTAATCCGCATCATCACCGGATAGAAGCAAGTAACGCACCTGCATATCCATCTCTGTACGATTTGCCTCCACATTTACCACGGTTCCGGAGTTAGACTGGTTCAAAGGCTGAACGTAAATGTCGCGCACCAAAAACTTCGCAAAGCAACGGTTGTAATTTACCATTACTCCATTGGGATGTGCCTCTACGCTGGCTCTCATGGCACCATCTTCAACGACTGCCAGATAACCAAGCTGATCTTCGGTATGTGCCATACCGAATACCGGCGCCAGTACCTTGTTGGCATCTACTACTGTGTCGTAACGCTCCCAGAGGAGAGACTGGTTGGAAGAGTCTACAAAGCCCGCATCCTTGCCATAAATCAGCTGAGAGAAGCCTGTGGAATATCTTCCTTCCTTGTCATCCAAGTAAATGAGTGCACCATTTCCGTCGGGAATCAACATATAACCATCCTGGTCGTCCATGTGGGTATAACCCATGAAGGGGAACAAACTGATGGTGGAAATGTAATTGCCCGGGGTGTTCTCCACGATGGAATCCGAAGGAACGCGAACAACAAATTCATCTCCCTCCAAGTATGCTTCTACCGTAAGGCCGAAACCGTATGTGGTGAAGAATATCTTAGCGGAAAAACCCTTGTCGGTGTAAGTTACATCCATGGTGTGCTTACAAGTGTTCAGGTCCACCTGATAGGTATTGTTGGTGCCCTTAATTGCCGTAAGCACAACACCGGACTTCATATAACCGGTCCAAGACTTGTTGTTCAAACCGTCATCCTTTTCATCGCTGAGCGTTGTCTCCATAAGCTTGCCCGTGGCCTTATTCTCAAGGATTACCGACAATCTAGGCTCATAGAAATACATCTTATAGGTATCGCTCTCCGCAATCAGTTCGTAGTCGTCCATGGTGATCCATTTGGACTTATCTACCGTACCTGCCACGGGGCCGGAGTTATCCGGAAGCTCTGCGCCGGGGTCCTGGGTATCGCCGGTGGTTGCGCCGGTTTCTTCATCTGCGGCAAAATAAGATGCAGTGGGTACAATACCAACCAACAGTACAAGTACCAAGGCAAGAGCAATAATTTTGTTCTTAATACTAGAAGCCAAGTCGATACACCACCTCTCCGAATATTGCACTAATGAATTCAAATACCTGTGCCCACAAAACGTAGATAATGAAGATGAGCAATGCCATAATCAAAATCGTAAAGAAGGTAAGGAAGATAACCTTCGCCGTTTCCTTGGGGGTATAGTTGTTTACTTCCTTCAAGGATACAATGGCAAGTACCAGTATCCATACAATCATAACAAACTGAGTCAGTGTAATCAGAAACTGCTCGTTGATTGTAACAACATGAGACAGTGCGAAGATTACCGGCGTCAGGAAAATGTACGGCATCAAACTATAGCAGAAGTACGTATAAATCTTCTTCACCGTACCTTCTCCTTCGTTGATGGCACATACCAAGTAGTTACATGCGGTAAGTGCAATAATTACGATAACCACCAAACCGATGTCTGAGAAAATCTCATATCGTCCTTCACGAATGGTCTTCTGAAGGAATCCGCACAAATACTTGTTGATAATGTACTCAATAATGAACACACCCAAGATAATGCTGGGGGCTGCCCATGCAGCTCTTCCCTCTCTGGCGATTCCATAAGAACCGTCCACCGGATGTCTCATAAAATACTTGGCATACAGAAGGTCGGAAACCACACGATTTTCTTTGGCCTTCGCCCACAGTTCTCTGGGCTTTGCAAAGATATTTTTCTTCTTATCAAGCACTTTAACGACCTTATATGCTACATAGAGTCCCACCGCCACAAAGAGCATGGTTACCAAGTTCTCTTTCAACCAAATGTTACGAATCTCCCAATATGCATCGGAATATCCTTCGTAGTCCTTTGCCAGTTTCGCATAGTGCAGAGCCATCTCGTAATTTTCCTCTTGGAAATACGCTCTCCCCATTGCCTTGTTGGCATAGTCGAACATGCTGTTCATCTCAAGAACCTTAGAAAGAGGCTCCTTACTCTCGGTGTAACGCCCCTTTGCATACAAGTACAGCGCCTCGTGCAAAAGGTCCGTAAACTCTGTAGTCTCGTAAACCTGAATCTGGCATTTGTCTGCATCCAGCACGTAGATTCTATCCTCCACATCCACCTGAATGCTGGACACCAGGGTAGAAAGTCCGACTCGCTGAGTACCGTCATCCGGCCCACCGAAGACGAAGAGTAGTTCACCTTCGTTGTTATATTCGTAGATGTAACCCTGCTGGTCAGCCACCACGACGTTGTCGTGATTTCCTGCTGCCACTGCTGCGGGGACATCTGCATAATCCGATTTTTCAATCAAGTTCTTACCGGCAATGTTCAGACGCTTCAAGGTCTGCTCCTCATCACCACGAGTTACCGTGTAGATCAAGCCTCTGTAGTCGATTGCCATGTTATCCGGCGTTGCCGGAATGTTGCTTACCATCTTCGCTCTCTGTGCATCCGTAAGAATCGCACGATAAATGATGGTCTTAATGTCCGTGGATGCGAAGTTGGTACCGAAGTATCCAAGGAAGGTTCCTCCCTCATTGGGTGAAATCTGCACGATACCATTGGTATTGGACTCGCAAATGATGTACATGATTCCCGCATCATTTACAACAATCTTGATGGGGAGGAAACTGAGGCTCTCACCGTACAGCGGGCTGTCCGGCTTGCCATAGGTGGTAATTACTTCACCATTTTCATCAAATACATAGACAGCACCCATGTCCTTGCCTTCGCCGGCATCTCTGTCCGCTACATAGACGAGGTTGTCTTCCGTCACAAATACACCCTTAGGTGTCTTCAGAATTCCGTCACCGATAATGGTAACCAGATTGCCGTCCAAATCACCCACAACAATGCGGGAGTTGCCGGTGTCTGCCACATAGATCTTGCCGTCATCGGTTATAAACATATCACTGGGTCCGTTCAGTTTCTCATCACCGAACTTTGTAATGG
This sequence comes from Lachnospiraceae bacterium, assembly GCA_045546575.1. Lineage (GTDB taxonomy): Bacteria > Bacillota > Clostridia > Lachnospirales > Lachnospiraceae > ISDg. The sequence continues at coordinate 118,690 of JAZQDC010000008.1, forward strand.
TTTCTGCCGCCAAATATGCGGTCTGCGTCTCTTGGATGGAACCATATCCGTCAATCGTATACGTTTTGTAAGGTGTCTCCGCATATACGCTTGCAATGTCCATTCCGGTAATCAACACAACGGCTATCAAGCATACGGCAGACAGTCTTAAAAGATTTTTCATTATCCTCTTCATACGTTGTCTCTCCTATTATTTGATACCCGAATTTGCCATGGTGTTCATAACCTTGTTCTGCAAAATGATAAACAATATCAAGTTCGGAAGGAACATGATCAGCGTCGATGCGGCTGCCATACCCTGTCCGGCTACGGTATTATTTGCATTAACCAAGGTGTTCATGTAGAAGGTCAAAGTCTTCATACTATCGTCATTTGTAAAGTAATTGGAGGTCTCCATGTTGGTCCACACCTGTTGGAATACCAAGATGGATGCCGTTGCGATTGCAGGCTTAATCATGGGAATAATAATCTTGCGATATACCTGCATATCGGTGGCTCCGTCAATGTACGCCGCTTCGATGAGGGAATCCGGAACCTGTTCCACGAACTGTTTTACAAGGAACAGAGCGACCGGCATGGCTACCAAAGGAAGCACATGTGCCCATACCGTATCAATCATGTGCAATTCACAGATAACCAGATATCTCGGAATAAGTACCGCCGTTGCAACGAACATAATCGCAACCTGGTTAATCTGCATCATCAGTTCTCTGCCTCTGAACTTAATCTTAGACAGTGCAAATGCTGCCATAGTAGTCAACAATAACGACAAGCCCACCGTAAGTCCGGTTACAATTATACTGTTGAACACGTAACGGCTCAACGGAATGCCGGAGGTTCTTGAGAACTTAATCAACTTCGTGAAGTTCTCCAATGTAGGATTCTTCACAAAGAAGGTAGGAGGAAATGCGAAGAGCTCTTCCATGGGCTTAAATGCATGGTTTGCAATGAATACCAATGGCAATGCCATGAAGATTACTAACGGCAGAAGAATTACAATAATCTTAATCTGACTTCTCTCAAACTTCTGAGGATTGATTCTCTTTCCCTTATATGCCATGATGTCTTCCTCCTTTCTAGTAAACGTCCTTGTCAGTCAACAACGCGTTGGCTGCCTTGGAGAATATCTGTACAATAAGCAACAATGCTACGGATACGGCTGCTGCGTAACCCATCTCGTAACGTAAGAAACCGTAATCTTCGATGTGATTTACAAGAAGCTGGGCCGCATAGCTGGGAGACGGGTTACCCGTCAACATAGTAGATACCATACCGTTCTGGAATGCATTTACGATTGCCATAACTGCCGCGAAGAGCATCTGGGGCTTCATCTGCGGAATCGTAATATAAATCATCTCTTGGAAACGGTTCTTAATGCCGTCGATGGCCGCCGCCTCATACAGCGTCTCATCAGAATTCAAAATACCGGCAATCATAGAGAGGAAGCCGATACCCATGGAGGACCACAAACCGATGATAATAACAATGGGAAGCAAGTAGTCCACATTTACCAACCAAATGATCGGCTCTGTAATAATACCTAAGCTCATCAACCAGCTGTTCAACAGACCCATCTGGTCACCGGAGAAGATAACCTTCCACAATACCGTCATAGCGGTAGGTCCAACCATACTCGGAGAGTAAATAATCAATGCGAAAATGGTTCTCGGCAACTTAGAGAGGTTACTCAGTGCCCATGCCAAAATGAAGGACAACACATATCCTCCGATACCTACTACCACTGCGTATACGACCGTATTGGGCAATACGTACTGCATGAATACTTCGTCGCTGGTCAACAGAGTAATGTAGTTCAGGAATCCAACCCACTTCGGGAACTCAATAGCATTGAAGTTGGTGAAGGACAACACAATTGCCAAGATAACCGGAATCAGAATGAATATTGCAAAAAGCAATGCATACGGTGCAATAAACAAATATCCGTTCTTGTTGTTCTCTCGCTTGGCGATCTTATTTTTCTTTTTCTTAGGCTCCGCCTTAACTTCTTCCGTTGCTTCCGCAACAGCTTCTGCCTTAGCCTCTTCTACTTCTACAGGAGGTGTCTGTTCAATTTTCTGTTTGCTCATCTCTTACTCCCTCCTTCTATTTCGTCCGTCCGAGAATGCCCAGAAGCCTGTCGATCGTAGGAATCTCGTACTCTTTGATGACATTTCCATTCTCATCGCAGAAACCGAATTCCTCAAGCTTTCGGTCAAATTCTCGGTTGATACTCTTAACTGCCGCGTCGATTCGAGACTGCTCATTGTCACCGTTTACAACGATATCGTTAAATGCATTGCTCATCTCACGCTCCAGCAAATACGTACCGGGTACTCTTGCTACGTCAACAACATTCTTGGCGAACTCAACGATTACTTCCTTGTGGTCGGCATCCCAAGGAAGCTGTGCAAATGCTTCCATGTTGGCGGTAGGCCACATATACTCGTCACCGTAAGTAATCTGAATGGTCTGACCAAACTCGGCCTGAACCTCTGCGGAAGACCACCACTTAATGAACTCCCACGCCTGAGCCTCACGCTCAGAATTGCTCTTGAAGATAACCGTAGACTCCGCGCAACCGCATGTACTGCGATCAATGGTGCCGTCTGCCTGCTCCGTTCCCGGAATCAGTGCGATTTCCCAAGAGCCTGCAAGCTCGGGAGCCGCATTTGTCAACAGGTTATATACGCCGTAATCTGCAATTCCGATAGGCATGTCACCGTTACGGAAATGCTGATAGAAGTTATCAATATTAATAGGCAAATCGTAAATGGTAAACAGGTCGGTCAATGCCGTGAAGCCCGCTACTGCTTCCTCACTACCGAGGGCCGTGCCCTGTGCGGCGGTTTCGAAGTAGAGGGAACCTCCATTCTGCACCAGAAGCGGCGTTGTTCCGTGGAAGTTTCTCATAAGAAGCATGCCGGATACCGGATGGTAGAAGTTCAAACCTCTCATCTGAAGTTCCGGAAGCATATCAATTACGTCGTCCATAGTCTGCGGAATCTCCAGACCAAGCTTATCCATAACATCCGTACGGTACATCAACACCCAGAAGTTCATAGTCTCCGGCATAGAGTATACACTGTCGCCGATGGTACCGGTCATAAAGAAGCCGGGCTCATACGGTGCCGCAACTTCCTTGAAATCCTCAAACTGCGTCATATCCACCAATGCTCCACGAACCGCAAGCTCGTAAGGAATGGTGTAGTTAATACCGGTTGCAACGTCCGGTGTACTGCCGGAGGAGTTGGACAATACCAGCTTGTACTGATCCGGCATAATACTGATGTCAACCTCAATACCCGTTGCCGGTGTAAACTGAGCGTCAATCATCTTCTGCATAATCTGAACATACTGACTGGAACGGCTTACCCATACCTGCAAATGCTCCGGGTCCGTATTGGCGGTGGAATATGCCTGATCGGTAAAGGAAGCGATAAAGCGCTTAATGCTCATCCACAAGGAAGCGAAGAAGCCCGGTGCCTCCGGAACCTCTGCATCGTCCTGATACAGGAATACACGATCGATAGCCAGATTGTTGGTCATCAAATTGTCTACGGCATTCGCCAGATAATGATTGGCAGAGTTGGTACTGGATGCAAGCTCCGTAATACGATACGGAATCTCGTCCGGATTATCAGCCAAGCTGATCAACTGCTCCGCCGCAATAATCATGGAAGACATCACTGCTACATTCTTCTCGCTGTCGGTGTAAGGCATTGCACTCTTCTCCAGTGCCTTCAACTCTTCTGCGTAGCCGTACAAGGTACTCTCCAAGTTGGGAATGTACTTGGACAATTTCAAATCTCTATACTTATCGGAGTTGGTACCTGCAACCTTGGTAATCTCCAGTGCAAGGTCATTTACATTGGACATAATAACGTCCAAGCTCTCCAGTACATGAGCAATGGCGTCCATACTAATAGTAAAGGAAATGATGTGCTTTCCTTCCTCCAGATACACACTGAGATTCTTGCCTTTATCATCGGTCAAAGTGTGATACTTGTACTTGGTAGTATAGTTCATACCATAGGATTCGAAAGCGCTGCTTGGAATCTTGCCGTCCACACGCACGTCCAAGAACACTTGGAAGTCGGTCTTGTCGGACTGACGGTAGTTCATACCTATGTAATAATAGCCCGCCTCCTTTACGTCAAACTCATATGCAATCATCTGACCTGCGGTTCCAAAGGAATCAGAGTCGATGGTATTAAGCTTCGTATCGGTTACTTCATAAGGATAGAGACTGGTATCATACTCAGCAACGCCGTGAATGGAAGAGCTGTTGGTCATATAGTAATCCTCGCCCTGAACCTCGATAATGTTCTTACCGGGTGCGGCCTGAGAACCGGTGTACGCTTCGGTTTCGAAGGGCGCTACCAAAGTAATGTTACCAAAGAGGAAATTGCCCTCATTTACATCGAAGGTCAAGGTGTGAGTACCTGCGGTCAGCTCCAGCTTCAGCGGACCGGAATGACGGTAGCTGGAATCCATTAGGTACTTCTCTTCCCAGCGAATCATCTTGTTGGGAACAGTAACTACTTCGTTGTCGTAGCGGTCGTAGGACGGTTCCGCTTCCTTCTGCCAGTAGGTCTCCAGCTTCAGATTGCGACATTCATAGAAGGGAAATGCGCCATCTACCTGCATGGACATCTCAATAGGGAGAATGGAATCGTCGTAGGACAGATAATCAAATAAAACATAATACTGACCATCCTCGGGAACCACGATGGTAACGTCCACAACGTCACCGGAATTCATGTCAAGAACTGCCTCTGCGTCCTCATACCCCTTGATCTCCGTGGTGAGATTCTCCGCATTCTCCTCTCCCACCATTGCATCCGGTGTGAATACAACATTCTCACCCTTGTAAATCGGCAACTTGTAACCGCTGCTTACGCCGGTGTAGTTGTTAGAAATTCGTTCACTGATGAACTCCTCGTCATAAGTAGACGAAGAACTTGTGCTTCCTGCCCCCGTCGTCTCTGCCACGCCTGTGCTAATCATGCCCAGACTGAGAGACACCACGAGTCCCACAGACAGTAGCCTCGAGAAAAACTTTTTCATTCCTTTCGATCCCATAGCATCCTCCTTATATTTATCTTTCGACAACCCTCGGTCAAAATCACCTTATATACTTTACAAAAAATTAAATTACTTTAGTACTTTATATACTACTATGAATAATGACAAAAGTCAATGCTATACTTGAGGTAATTATTATGCTAAACTACATACAAATCGAGTTTTTTGCATTTCAACGTCGGAAAAACATACAAAAATTCAAGGCTACATTTTTGTATACTATGCACAATCACAACATTCCACCGTGTATCACGTGAAAAAGAGCTCTGCGGCCATGGCCACAGAGCTCTTCTCTATTCTTTCTTATCTCACCGAAACTTTCTCCGAATCAGTATCACCGCATATACTACCGACGTGATTACCGTCAGAATAATTCCGTACTTCAACAACTCTTCAATGCTGGTCTTCCAGACATTCATTAGAAAAACGGACGCCAACAGCAGCATCGCCATCCAGTATAGGAAAGCTCCTACTGTTACAGCCAGCCAGGCAAGTAACGTCTTGACCGCATCATTTACCCGTTCTCTCATAGAGGAATCCGGCTTATTTGTCATACTTAACACCCCATACACTTGTGTTGTAACCCACTGCCGAGAAGGTCATAACCGGCGTTCCGGCTTCATCGTTCTGCTTGCAGAATACACCGCTGTACTCTCTCTCGTCTACGGTAATCTTCATGTAATAGGTTCCGTCGGTCATGGACCAAGTACCCGTTACACCGTCGCCATATACCTTACCTGCTTCCGTCAATTCCAGCATAATGGGCTGACAAATGTCCGCATCAATATAGAAGCCCTGGCACACAAAGTAGTATACACCAACAACCTCTTCCTTACTATAGCCGGTCTCGGAGATCGTCTCGCCGTCCGTTGCATAAGGAAGCATACAAGGCCACCCCTCTGCGTTCAAGAAAAACTGCTTCACACGAGGAGAATGATTCTCCGTATTGTCGTCAAATCTCGTATGGTATACCACATATCGCTTACCGTCCGTATCCACAAATGCGGAATTGTGACCGGTAGCCATGTATGCACGCTTCAAACTGGGAAGCATGTAATTCCCGGACATCTTCAAACCGAAGATTGCGTGACTGTCACCGATATCCGGTTTCTTTCCGTTCATATCTACATATTCACCGTCTGCCTTATCGGAACGGAACACACGAATCTGATAGCCACCGTTGGATACCAAAGAACCGTAGGATACGAACAAGTAATAGTAACCACTTGCCTTATCATACAAAATGTAAGGTCCCTCGATGGACTTGTGTCCGCCACCGATGAGCTTCTTACCATAATACGCATCCACATCATTTGCCGGATCATCTTCCGGATGAATAACAAGACCGGTCTGGGGATCAAGCTCCAACAAGAAGATTCCGCCGGACCAAGAACCGTATACCATCCACCATCTTCCCTCCTCATCGAAGAAGATACTGGGATCAATGGCGTTAGGCCATGCCTGAGAATCGTAAGCACCCTTTGCGTTAAAATACGTGTTCAACGCATAATCCTCGTCTACGTAATCCAAGACATCGGTTTCCTTCAATAATTCCTTGCTAAATCCGGAGTAGAGCAACGCACCCTGCCACTCATAAGGGCCCTCTACCGTCTCAGAGGTTGCAAAGCACAGGTTGGATGCGTTCCAAGTGGAGGTAGTGCAGTAGTACATATAGTACAATCCCGTGGTAGGGTTGTAGCATACGTCCGGCGCCCATACATGAGTTCCCTTGTCGTCGGTGGGAATCAAACTGGTGCCATCCCCTGCATACTCAAATACATTCTTATCTTCGTCCCACAGATTGCCGTAGATGGAGTTGTTCTTGGAATAACCATTTCCCATCAGCGTCCAAGTCCGCAGGTTATCGCTCTTCGCTCCCACCATGTGAGAACCGAAGATGTAATACTTGCCGTCCGCAACAACGATAGACGGATCATGCACCGAAACTCTTGCATTGACATTGCCCGTCTGAATTCCGTCGTAGTTTACCGTCCAATCCGTAACGGAAGGTCCGTTGTCCACAACATCTCCGTTGCCGTCCCCATTGCCGTCGCCGCCCTTGTCACTACAACCGGCCAGCATGGAGATCGCCATAATCGCACACAGCAGCATGGATAAAATTCTCTTCTTCATAATTACCTTCTTCCTCTTTCCTCAAATAGTACTAATCAATGATCACAAATGCAACTACGCATGCAGTCATTTGCGTACACCCTCGCCTTTATGGTACGATATTTTTTAGGCAGTGTCAATACAAATGCACGTCAAAAGGGCATTTTAATTTATTAAAACATAAATTATTATATGTTTTTCTTAATAAAATGACAAATTCGCCTTCTCCCACACTTCCCGTCCTCAACTTCTCATTGCAATCTCCTCTCACTTCGGTTATACTCAAGTTCGAAAGCGTGTAATAGAAAATGAGGCACAATACTATGGAGATTGTGGAGGAGAGCACATGAATTTTGACGAGTACGTGAAGGCGCAACGCGCCGGTGAGAAAGAGTACGATTACTGTACGTCTAAGGGTTTATACCCTTATCTGACGTACCTAGACGATATCCTCTCCCATGTGGAGGTGGAATACAAGACGAAACTGGGGCTTGTAGAGATTCCCATCGATCAGATCGTGGGAACCTGCAATGCCAACCGTTCCAATGCATTTGCCCGTAATTTCATGCCCCTGTTGGGCAAGGACACGGAATTTGCGCTCAAATGGGCCAACTTATACGATTCTCTGGAAGAAGAGGGTATGCGAGACCCCATTGTGGCATTTGAATTTCTGAACCGCTTCTATGTACAAGAGGGCAACAAGCGCGTCAGCGTATCCAAATACATGGGTGCGGTGAGCGTGGAGGGTACGGTTACCCGCGTGGTGCCCAAGAAGACGGAAGCCAAAGAAATTCTTCTGTATTACGAATTCATGAGTTTCTATGAGAAGACCGGCATCAACTATCTGACCTTCACTAAGGAAGGCAGTTACATGGCACTTCTAAAAGCCACCTCGGAAGATCCGGAAGCGGAATGGACCGAGGATCAGAAGTTGGATATGAAGTCCGTATATGTTAAATGGAACAAAGAGTTTCTTGCTCGTGGTGGCAACAAACTGGCGTTGACTCCGGCGGATGCGCTGCTCATTTACCTGAATATCTTCGGATATGAGAAGGCAAAGGATTCTCTGTCCGCTGACTTCCGTAAGGACATCGTGAAGATTTGGGATGAGTTTTTGGTTCATGAATCCGCTCAGCCCATTGCCATTTCTCTGCACCCCGTAGAGGATCCGAAGAAGCACATGCTTTCCAAGCTGATATCCACTAAGAAATACGCCGCTGCTTGGGTGTACGAGAAGTCCGAGGATATCAGTGCTTGGACTTACGGACACGAGATGGGACGTGAGTATGTGGACGATGTGTTCGGGAACCATTTGCAGACCGATGCATTCTTCAACGTCAGCGCCGACAGTGCCGTGTCTGTTATGGAAGACATTATCGAGCAAGGGTACAATATCATCTTCATGACCTCGCCGCAGTACATTGCCGCATGTGCCAAGGTGGCGGTGGAGCACCCGGACGTGAAGATTTTGAACTGTTCTCTGAACATGTCCTATCGCCACGTGCGCTCCTACTACCTACGTACCTACGAGGCCAAATTTATGATCGGTGCCATCGCCGGCGCGCTGACGCCCAACAATCGCATCGGTTACATAACCGACTATCCGGTATACGGTGCTGCTGCCAGCATCAATGCATTTGCCTTGGGTGCTCAGATGGTCAATCCCGAAGCGGAGGTTTATCTGGAATGGTCCACACTGAAGGATCACAACCCGGAGGATACCTTTCAGGCAAATGATGTGCGCCTCATCAGCAACCGCGATCTCAACGCACCGCAGCATATGTCCCGCGAATTCGGCCTGTACCTTAAGCAGGAAGGCGCCCCCATCAATTACGCTATGCCCGTTTGGCACTGGGGCAAGCTCTACGAAGATATTCTTCAGAGTATTTTAAACGGCAACTGGAGGGACGAAGAGCAGGCCGCCGGCAATCAAGCGCTAAATTACTGGTGGGGTATGTCCGCGGAAGCCATTGACGTCATTTACTCGCAGAAGCTTCCCGCAGGTACCAAGCAACTACTGCAACTTCTCGATAAGAGCATCCGCAACGGAAGTTTCCACCCCTTCTCCGGTGTGTTGGAATTCCAGAACGGTACATTTATCGATGCCGGAGAGCAACTCCCCCCCGAGGACATCATCCGCATGGATAAGCTGGTGAAGAATGTCCACGGTTTTATCCCCGGCATTGACGATATGCGAGAAGAATTCCGTGCATTTATCTCTGCGCAGGGATTGTTCTCTTAGACTACATTACTTACGAAGGAACCCTTATGAAGATACTCGTTATTTCCGACAAAGAATCTAAGGCACTTTGGGACTTCTACGAACCCGGCAAGCTGGACGGCATCGACCTGATTCTGTCCTGCGGCGACCTGGCTCCGCAGTACCTGTCCTTTCTTGCCACCTTTACCCCGGCTCCGGTGCTCTACGTTCACGGGAATCACGACGATTGCTATGCTCAGACGCCGCCGGACGGCTGTATCTGCATCGAAGATATGGTGTATGTGCACAAGGGCGTGCGCATCTTGGGGCTGGGTGGTTCCATGCGCTACAAGCCCGGAATACATCAATATACACAAAAAGAGATGAATTCTCGAATCAAAGCACTCCGTTTTCGATTGTGGCGCACGAAAGGTTTTGACATCCTGCTAACCCATTCTCCCGCATTTGAGATGGGAGACGGAGACGACCTTCCCCATCAAGGATTCCAAGCATTTCGTACTCTATTAGATCGCTTTCATCCAAAGTATTTTATTCACGGTCATGTGCATACTACCTATGGACGACGATTCAAGCGATACGGCGAGTACGAAGGGACTCAGATTATCAATGCCTATGAACAGTATATCTTGGAGTATCCGGACGAATAGTCCGCTCCATGCATATAGGCGGTGAGTTCGTAACCATCCTCACCTTAAACAAAACTAAGGAGGTTTCATTTGTATGAAACAAGCACGCAAAACACTATCAGTGACTCTGGCCGCCGTCATTGCGGCTCTGTATGTAGGTCTAACCTACCTTGCAAATGCCCTGGGACTTGCAAGCGGTGTTATTCAGATTCGCTTCTCTGAAGCACTAACCATACTACCGGTCTTCACTCCCGCTGCCATTCCCGGACTTACCATCGGCTGTTTCCTGGCCAATCTGCTAACAGGATGTGCTCTATGGGATATTATCTTCGGTACGCTGGCAACCCTCTTAGGTGCTGTAGGCACTCGCCTTCTTCGCCGATTTGTCTGGGCTACGCCGTTACCGCCCATCTTGGCAAACACCATTATCGTGCCCTTTGTCTTGCAGACCGTATACGGGGTGCAGGATGCTCTGCCGTATTTGATTTTGACCGTGGGTCTTGGAGAGACTATTTCCTGTGGCATGTTGGGACTACTGTTGCTAACGGCACTCCGAAAGGCACGGATCGAACGGGTTCTGCCGTAATGCTTATTGGTAAGACTCCCTTTCTAAGATAAACACAAATCGCGGGATGCACCTTGATACTTCAAGTGCCCCCCGCGTTCTTGCGTTATCCACATATCAGACCTTATTCTTCGGAACAAACTGAATACGAAGTACCATGTCCATTCCTTCTGCCAATCGCTTCAACAAATTAATTGAGGGATTTCTTGTTCCGTTCTCCAACTTACTGATGTCCGCCTGATCGATTCCGGTACGCTCCGCCAACTGCTTCTGCGTCAGATTCTGCGACGTTCTCGCCTCCACAATGGCGCGAATCACATCCATCTCCGGCTGCATAGCCTCGTATTCCCTCGCAAACTCGGGATTCTTCATCTGCAGTTCCTTGTACTCTCTGAACTTCTTCATTGTATCCCCTCCTTCTTCAAAAATGCCTTTCGTCGATCCTGTGCCAATCTGAGCTCCTTGCGCGGGGTCTTCTGCGTCTTCTTGATAAAACCATTGGTCAATATTATCTTCCCACCATAGTAAAAGAAATATAACACGCGGCTTATATCACTTCCGACTTTACATCGAATCTCATAGATTCCGTCCGTCAGGTACTTACTGTACGGTTCTCGCAATTCGTTGCCCTTCTCCTCCAGAATCTCCAATAGTCCAACCATCTTGGCTCTCATCTTAATGTCCAGTTGTGACAAAAAATCTTCCACAGGACATTCCCCATTGTCTTTCTCGTAGAAAATCACTTCAAATTGTATCATTGGTTCCTTCCCCTTTATAATATGGCATATTTCACATAATGTCAAGAGGGAAATATAATTTTTCTCGACACAACAATTATACCAATCCCTGCTCCATAACTCTATTGACCAAATACCCAAGAATCAGCCCCTCGAATTCACATTTTCAGCAAGTGAATCTACGCAAATCCCCCTATCTCTTCGGGGATATGCACAAATCCGCCACCTCATTTTCATGCAAAATGACATAGCCATTTCACAACAAAAAAATGACCTCCCGAACATCCGCTCTTGGCATCATGTCCGGGAGGTCGCCCGATTCTATCTTCCTCTAGTCAATTCTTTTGCTATTCACCGAAGTCTTCACTCATAAACCGGGTCTCTTCGATATCAACACAACGTTCCCCTTCACAGGTGGGAATCTCTAAGCCGTAAGACTCTAACCCCGTCAAGGATTCCGTCCATATTGCCTTGACGGTTCCGTCCTCTCCGTATTGATAGATCTGCATTACGGTATCTTCCCCGGCATCCAAGAAAACAACCGGTGTATCGGTGTCGTCACAGCTCTTTATACAGAAATTTTGCAACATATAGGTATCGTATTTGGCCGCATAATACCATTCGGTACTGTCGCCTTCATAGAAATAATACATAGTAATCGGGCTCTCGAACAAGTCGACATCGCTTATGGTTTCGATACGTGTCAAGCGTCCCATATCGTCGTAGAAATACTCACACTTCCACACCTTCTCACTTACGCAACTAAGTAGCCCGTCAGAATTGTACTCGAACTGCGTCACAACCGTCGATACCCCCATTCCGGGAATCACATAATTACATTCTTCCTTGATTACCTTACCTTCAGCATCATAACATCTACGGCAGATATTGTCATCCCCAAAACCCTCTTCTTCCGAGTATAACAGCTGTCCATCTTCATCATACACATACGCAAAGTAACGATAGCGGAAATCATCTTCACCACCGAAATTCTGGAAGAAGCTTCTCACATACTCCCCAACCACTTTGCCGTTCTCATCGTAGCATTTCTCCGACCAATCAATATAAGTATGCTGATTCTCCGTGGATATGTCGGCAAATATATTGTCCTTCTTATCATCACCCTGTGCCGGAATAGCATCTGCAAGAACCGGCTTCACCGCAAGATTGCCTTGAAGCTCCGTTACCTTCTTCACAACCGCAATTTCATACTCCACATCTACACACATGTTATGTGCCAAATACCAACGTGTGTAATGAGTATCATCGGAATATTCCGGAGTATTGGTGCTATATTGAATGTCTTTGTTACCGGAAACGTACTCCATGTGTCCCAGAACGGTACCTCCCATAGTATAGTTTGTGTTGTACAGGTTGCCATTTGCATAATAACTATAGTCGACAACCACCGGCTCTTCCGTACCTGCCATCTGAACATGGGCTGCTATCACATCACCTTCAGCATCGTATTCCAGATAAACTCTGGCGCGCAACAGCTCACCTTGATACAGCTGGTAACTCAGCAAACGCCCGTAATCATCGTACGCAGACTTCTTGGTGATATTCACTCCTTCACCGGTGGACGTCTCCGTTACGCAATTGCCATACGCATCGTAGGTATACTCACGTACCACGAACTCCTTGCCCTTGTTGGCATGGTTTTGCTTATCGTCACCTTCGGGTACGTAGTAAGTCTCCCTAATTCTGCGATGCACAAGCTCGTGTCCTTCTGGAACCGTTATAATCTCTCCACCCACGGTAGGCGTGGCAGTGGGTGCTTCCGTGGCCTCCACAGTAGGTTCAGCAGTCGGGTGCGTTGTCGCTGTCGGCGTCGGTGCCTCCGTAGGCTTCTTGTCGTCCTCCTCCGCCTTGCAGCCACACAACAGGACTACAAGTAGAAGCATTAACATAATCATTTTTCGTTCTGTCTTCATCTCTCGTCACCACCTTATTCCATTATCTACGGTCGAAACGTCATCTCATAAAACTCAAATACTTCTTCCACGGACCATTTGCCATTTTCGCGAAGCTCCTGTTCCTGCTTCGTCACCGGCACAGCCACATTTCTTCCGCCGATATACACTTCCGGCACACCGTAAAATGCGCATGCTCCGATATCGGTTACCGTACTCGGCAAGGTTACACTCTTTAATCCTGTACATCCGTCAAATGCACTGTTGCCGATGGTCGTTAGCCCTTCCGAGAAATTCACCTCATTTAGTCCGGAGCAACCGAAAAATGCTCTGGGACGAATGGTTATCAGCTTCTCCGGCAGCGCAATCTCCGTCAAGCCGGTGCAATAGGCAAATGCTCCGTTCCCGATAAACTCCAGGCTCTTTGGCAACACAACCGCCGTCAACGTATCGCAATAGGCGAACATATTGGTTCGGATCTGTGTTGTTCCTTCTTCAATCACATAGATGCCACTCCAACCCTTATCGCGAAGCACGTCCGACAGAAGCACCGGTTGGTTTCCTTCCAAATGGGACATATACCAATCCTTTGTGACCTTGTACGTCTCCACAAGCTCCTCTTCACTGACAATCAGGTTGTAGTCCTCGTCATACAATCCGCCGGCAAGCCCAGTGGGCGCCTGCACCTTACCGGCGGTCACCACCTGCATCTCCTGCACATCCGCTTCCTTCTCAGGCTTCACACTTCCGTAGGTGCCCACCAACAACGTCATAATCAATACCCCTAATACAAGCTGCTTTAACATGTGTATCCCTCCTTACCATAATCTTCATGTATCTCTTCCATTACAGTATACACAAGGTCAATACCAATGTGGTTACAGACCCATTACATTTCTGTTACAAAACTCTAACAAAAATATTACAACACTGTAATACTTTTGCCCATAACAAAGCAGGTCCTCTCCTCTCGGAAAGCACCTGCCCTTCTAAACTCATTATACTCTTCACTTCAAAATCATCATTTAATTTCGTCCCATAGCCACACCCAACATTGCAAATACCGCAAACACCACAATATCAATGGCTACAATGGTGGCACCCACCGGTGTTCCGAAGAGAATGGACAACAGCAGTCCCGTTACTGCGCACACCACGGAGATTACCCCAGAGCACAGAATTACCGCCCGAAAACTCTTGAACACGCGCATAGCAGACAAGGCCGGAAAGATAATCAATGCAGACACCAGAAGCGAGCCTACCAAGTTCATTGCCAACACGATAATTACCGCCGTTACCACTGCAATCATCAGATTATACGCTCCGGTGCGAACTCCCGTTGCCTTGGCAAAGTTCTCATCAAATGTCACGGCAAATATCTTATGATAAAACATCAAGAAAATGACCAGCACCAGCACTGACATACCGATACATAACCACACATCGCCTCGGGTCAACGTCAGAATAGACGTAGAGCCGAACAACGTGCTGCACACATCCCCGGAGATATTGGTAGACGTGGAGAATATATTCAACAGCAGATACCCCACTGCCAACGCTCCCACAGAAATCATTGCAATGGCCGCATCTCCGTGAATCGTCGTATTCTGCCCGGTTCGAAGTAACAAAATTGCCGCCACAATGGTAATAGGAAATACCAGATACAGTTCCCCCGCTACCTGCAACACCGATGCAATGGCAATGGCACCGAATGCCACATGAGACAACCCGTCACCGATAAAGGAAAATCGCTTCAGCACCAGCACCACGCCCAGAAGTGCGGAGCACAAAGCAATGAGCACACCCACTACAATCGCATATTGTACAAAGGGAAAGGATAGATAATATCCCAGTGTTTCGAAAATGTTCATTCCTGCCTCCTATTCTTCCGTCATGTGGAACATCGCCATATCTACTATCGCCCGCCAAGTGCTGTCGTCAGCGTAGTATAATTCTTCTCCATCTCCGACAGGTACGTGACCCCTGCCTCAACATCTTCCTTGGTAACAGACTGCATGGAGTATAACGTCAGGATCTCCACTCCATTGCTCTCCGCCGAATCTACGATGGTCTCCGCCAGTGCCCCGTCAGAACCATCAATAATCAATACACAGGGGAGTCCCAGCTCATCCACCTTCTCCGTCAAGGATACGATGGTAGCGAAACTAGCCTCCGTATCCGCCTCACATCCTACAAATGCCGCGTAGTAAGTCAGCCCGTAGTCCTCAGTCAAGTACAAAAAGGGAAATCGATCTCCCACCAAAATGGTCTTCCGCTCCGCTGTTGCCACCATCTCTTCAAAGCGTCCGTCCAAGGCCGCCAACTTCTCTGCGTAGGCGGTTTCATTTGCCCGAATCTGTTCTGCGGAATTCGGCAACTTGTTGCACAGTACATCCGCAATGTTCTCAGCGAAAATGCCTGCATTTTTCAGTGAAAGCCACACATGCTCATCGTACACATGCTCACAACTCTCATCATGTTCATGCTCATGCTCATGGTCATGTTCCTCTTCCGTATGTGGCAGCGCCTTCGCATCATCTCCCAGCACTTCCATTAGATTAATGACAACTCGGTCATGGTCGGGAGTGTTGTTCAGCACTTCATTTACCCATGCATCGGAGTCACCGCCGATGTGAATAAACACATCGCAGGTGGATATCTGCACAATATCCTGCGCCGACGGTTGATAACTGTGCAAGTCCACACCGTTATCCACCAGCACTGTCAGCTCTACTTCCTCCACACCCGCCAGTAGCTCTCTCGTCCAATCATAGGGTGGAAATACCGTAGCAACCACATGGAGCTTGTCCGAGCCTTTGCCCGCACCGCATCCCACGGTTCCGAACATGACTCCCACAAGCGCAAGAAGCAACAGAATGCGCACCGCCATGCCTCTTGCCGTCTTACTATTCATCATCTTCATCATCCTTCTCTCACACCTTACAGAACGGATTCGATCCCATTAGAATCCTTCCCATAAGACCAAATATAGTGGCACACATATGCGCCACTATATCCTTAATGCCGAGCTTATTACAATTCGCAGTTGTTCACGGTTCTGGGGAACGGAATCACGTCACGAATGTTGCCCATACCGGTGAGGTACATAATACAACGCTCGAAGCCCAGACCGAAGCCCGCATGTCTTGCGGAACCATACTTACGAAGATCAAGGTAGAAGTCGTAATCCTCCTTCTTAAGCCCCAACTCCTCCATACGAGCAACCAACTTGTCGTAATCGTCTTCACGCTGGGAACCGCCGATAATCTCGCCGATGCCGGGAACAAGACAGTCCATAGCAGCAACGGTCTTACCATCCTCGTTGAGCTTCATATAGAATGCCTTAATCTCCTTGGGATAATCGGTTACGAATACAGGCTTCTTAAATACCTGCTCCGTAAGATAACGTTCATGCTCGGTCTGCAAATCGCAACCCCAGCTTACCTTGTATTCGAAGTTGTCGTTATTCTTCTCAAGAATCTCAATCGCCTCAGTATAAGTTACATGACCGAACTCGGAAGAAGCCACCAGCTTCAGACGCTCAATCAATCCCTTGTCCACAAAGCTGTTGAAGAAGTTCATCTCTTCCGGTGCATGCTCCAATACATAGTTGATGATGTACTTAATCATGCTTTCTGCAAGTGCCATATCGTCCTTCAGATCGGCAAATGCAATCTCCGGCTCAATCATCCAGAACTCTGCCGCGTGACGAGTAGTGTTGGAGTTCTCTGCACGGAAAGTAGGACCGAACGTGTAAATGTTACGGAATGCCATAGCATACGTCTCACCATTTAACTGACCGCTTACCGTAAGATTGGTAGGTTTGCCGAAGAAATCCTGACTAAAATCCACCTTGCCATCCTCTGTCTTCGGTACATTATTGAGATCCATAGTAGTTACTTGGAACATCTCACCTGCACCCTCGCAGTCGCTTCCGGTAATCAAAGGGGTGTGTACATACACGAAGTCTCTCTCTTGGAAGAACTTATGAATCGCATATGCTGCAAGAGAACGTACGCGGAACACAGCCTGGAACGTGTTTGTTCTGGCACGCAAATGCGTCATAGTTCTCAAATACTCCAACGTGTGACGCTTCTTCTGCATGGGATAAGACGGGTCGGTTGCACCTTCCAAAGTCACTGCGGTTGCCTGGATCTCAAAAGGCTGCTTTGCCTCCGGTGTTGCCACTAAGGTACCCTCTACAATCACCGCTGCACCTGCGCCGAAATGTGCAATCTCATCAAAGTTAGCCAACTCATTGTTATATACGACCTGAAGGGTCTCAAAATACGTGCCATCATTGACAACAAGAAAGCCAAATGCCTTAGAATCGCGGTTGCTGCGAACCCAGCCTCCGATGGTGACTGTCTTGCCAATGTACTGATCACGTTCTCTGTAAATCTGACGAATTGTAACCAAATCCATTGTTACATACCTCCTAAACCATAGTATCCTTTATTATATTCTTTCCTTGAAAAATTACAATACCCAATTATGCAGAGGGTACGTACTTTTCTTTTAAGTATTTCTCCTCAAATTCCGCTACGGGAATGGGACGCTCAAACAGATATCCCTGTGCCTTGGTGAATCCACAAGACTCAAGGAATGCCGCTTGCTCTTCCGTCTCAACGCCCTCGAATAATGCTTCCTTCTTCACAGCGGCAATCATATCGCACATACAGCGAACATAGTCTTGCTCTGACTTGGAATTGCCGATATGACGCAAGAAATCCCGTCCAATCTTCACGTTGTTGACCGGTGCATTCATAAGCATCGTCAAGGACGACGAACCGGAACCGAAGTCATCCAAAGTAATCTTAAAGCCACGACTCTGCAACCCGCGAATGGAGCTAAGTACGCTATCGTCGGCACTGTTCAACATTGCCTCATTTACCTCAAGTTCCAAATACTTACCGTCCACGCCATACTGCTCTGCCAAGCGACTGATACGTTCATCGAATTTTACGAAGCTACGGTTATTCTTAGAGAAGTTGATGGAAATGGGCACCATAGGCACGCCATTCTTCCTCCAAGTACGCAAAGCCTGCAATACATTTGTGTAAATGCAGAAGTCAAGATCAGTAATATGCCCCGTACGCTCCAAAATCGGAACGAAGTCTGCGGGAGAACGATAAGTGCCATCCTCTTGCACCCAACGAGCCAATGCCTCTGCACCGATAATCTTTCGGCTGGTCAAGGAGAACTTGGGCTGCAAGAACACCTCAATCTTATTGTCGCGAATAGCATTCTGAATCTCACCGGCGATGGTCTGTTCGTAGGAACGGCGACGACGCAATTCCTCGGTACAAATGCAATACGGCCGGTTCTGCTCGGCCTTTGCCTGCTTTCTCGCCAAATTGGCATTGTCCATGGCCAAGGCAATATCTTTCTCGCCCTTGCCCAAGAAGTAGATACCGCTGGTTAATTGAATGTCAATGCCCGGGTAGAACTTGGACTGGTGCTCCACAAACACCTTAGACCAACTACGCAATTTCGCAATGACCTGCTCTTTGCTCTCACCATTCACATAGATTACAAAATAATCCGAGTGAATACGACAAGCGAAACACTTCTTACCCTTGCGCTGGAACATGGCACCGAAATCCCGAAGCATGCGGTCTCCTGCGGGATAACCGTACTTCTCGTTAATATAGGAAAAATCGTTAATATCGCAAAAAATCACCGCGTGAACCGGATCGAGTTCCGGGTCCTGCGCATTCAAAAGTTCCGTCAAGCGTGCGCGAAATGCCGTGCGGTTATACAGACCGGTAAGTCGGTCCGTGGAGGTCAGTCGATTAATAAGCATTCGATCGTTGCTGTGTTCCTTACGAATCCGACGCTCCTCATCAATCATAGCCAAACGACCGTACATGTATGCGGTCTTTCCCTCATTTCCACGCATGGGAACAAGATTTACACGACACCATACATACTGTCCGTTCTCCATACGCATACGGAACTCACCACGGCAGTTGGTACCATCTTCTACCGCCGCCCGATACAACTTCATAAAACTGTCCAAATCGTCCGGGTGCATATGGCGCTGAAGTCGTTGTTCCTTCAGGAAATTCTCATACATATCTTCCTTGCCCAGCTGTCTTCCGATTCGTCTGGGTAGACTCAAACGGTCTTCCGCAATGTCATAACCGAATTGAATATCCTCAGCCACATCCTCCATCTGACGATAGCGGTCCAGCTGGTATTTCATATTCATCTCCGCATTGATACGCTGGGTAATCTCCGTGAACACGCAACTCACCAAAATACCTTCCTCGGTGTTGCTTACGCATAGCGCATTGCAATGTACCCACGTAACGCTACCGTCAAAACGATTGATACGGAATTCCGCCGTACTCACCGTCTGAGGTGCATTCTTCGTATCAAAGAGACGAAGTACATTCTTCTGATCGTCCGGCGCCACAATCTCCGGAAAATAATTATTGTGAATGGACGCAAACTGTTCCATGGTATGACCAATCAGGTCGTAGAAAGTATCGTTGGCATAGTACACTTCCGGAACATTTTCACGGGACATCTTCCCTTGGAACTCAAAGAGAGCCACGCCGGCAGGCAGAGTTGATAACAAACCGGAAATGCGCCGCTTCTTCAGCATCTCTCCGGTAATCTGCGTAATGGTAATATCGAAGAGACCGTTCTTCATCATCTTCTTCTGACGACGCACGAAGCACTGTACCGCCACCGTCTGTCCCTCTGCATTCACCATACGATGCTCCAGACACACTACCATCTGCTTGCGGATTCGCTCATCCAAAATGCGTTTTACTACCTCGCGGTCTTCATAAAACACGCAATCCAAATACGTCTGTCGTGCCGTGCCACTGTGGATGCCTAACATCTCTTCTACACCGTTGTCACAGTCCACAATGGTATACTCTTCGTCATCCTGAATCGTACAGGTTCCGAAATACACCTGTCTTGCTGCACCATGAGCGGCATTGGATACCGTTCCCGTGGAATCGCCCATCATCTCATTGAGATAATCAAACAACACCTCTTCCCCGGCAAAGGAATTGAAGATTAACTTCTTCGCACGCACTTGACTGGAACACACGAACAAACTGGACAGAAAAATCGACCAAGTCAGCGGATACGCACCTCTCTCGATGGAGCTGACCGTCTGTCTGGTAATCCCGATCAAATCGCCAAACTCCTCCTGCGAAAGCTTCAACGCCTTCCGGTAAGAGGGTAGATTCTTCGAGAAAATGGTCAGCAGCTTCTTCTTGTCCTCTTCTTGCAACATGATCATGTAACAGGTCCCCCCATCTCTTCTTCTGTGTAATCCCTACACTGCTAGCCCCCGCTATGCCAATCGGCCGGGGCCATCTCCGATCTCAACCACATAAAATGTGGGTTCATATCCGATCTTATCGGTGTATACCGCACCGACATTCTTCACAAATTCGTCCACACACTCTTGACGAACCAAGGCAACTCCGCAACCACCGAAGCCCGCACCGGTCATACGTGCACCGATAACACCTCTCTGTTGCCATGCGGTATGTGCCAAAGTATCCAACTCCACGCCAGTCACTTCATAATCCTCTTGCAAAGAACGATGCGAGGCATTCATCAACTGTCCGAACAACGTCAAGTCTCCGGCCTTCAACGCCTCCACTGCACGAATGGTTCGCTGGTTCTCGGAAACCGCATGCTTCGCACGCTTTCTGCGAATGGGAGAAGCAATGGCATCCGCCACCTGCTCGAACTGCTCTTCCGTCAAGTCACCTAAGGTCTTAATATCCACTACCTTCTGCAACTCTGCCAACGCCTCCTCGCATTCACTGCGACGCTCATTGTACTTGGAATCACCCAATCCACGCTTCTTGTTGGTATTCATAATGACAATCCGAATTCCGTCCAACACAATGGGGGCATACTCATACTCCAACGTAGCGGTATCCAGGAAAATGGCCTGATCCTTCTTGCCCATGGCAATGGCGAACTGGTCCATAATACCGCAGTTCACACCGATGAATTCATTCTCCGCCTTCTGACCGATCTTGGCATTGGTGATTCCGTCAATAACCAAACCAAAGAGATCCTTAAGTACATAGCAGGTCAGCACTTCGATGGATGCCGACGAAGACAAGCCCGAAGAATTGGGAATGTTACCGAAATACAAAATATCCATTCCACAGTCCACCACATGTCCCATCTCTCTCACAGTGCGAATTACACCCTTGGGATAATTGGTCCAACGATCTTCTTTGCGATACACCAAATCGTCCAAAGAGGACGTAATCACTCCCAAATGTTCAAAATTCACGGAATAGAAGCGAAGGACTCCGTCCGTATTCTTTCTAGCCACGGCATAAGTGCCGATGGTCAATGCACAGGGAAATACATGCCCTCCGTTATAGTCCGTATGCTCTCCGATTAGATTCACTCGGCCGGGGGCAAAATAGCAACGAATATCCCCTCTCTCTCCGAATATCTCATGAAATTTCTTCAACAATTCCTGATGCATGGTTCCTCCAAATATTCATAAGCTCGCCTCTTCCTTACGGAAATGAGGACGTCTCGTATTATGCGCATTATTTCTCCTTGTCGCGAATAATCTTTCGGGTCTCGCGACCGGCCTCCTTGTGTTGGTACATGCGATTATCACTGATGGTAACCCACTCTCCCAACGGACGCTCTCCCGCCGGCTCCGCAATGGTGTAACCAAAGCTTGCCTGAACATAATAAGGTCTTCCGGAACGTGCATTGTAGTCCGCCAAGAACCCATCCAGACGTTCATGGAAACTTCTAGCCATCTCCTCGGTATAATCCAGTGCCAACACCTCGAATTCATCGCCGCCTACACGGTAGCAACGTTCTTCCGCAAAACACGCCGCCGAGATTGCATTTGCAATTGCTTTCAGCGCAATATCTCCGTGAGCGTGCCCGTAGGTATCATTTATGACCTTCAAACCGTCCATATCAATTCCTAAGATGCCCAAACTGCGACCTTCCGCCACGGCCTGTTGGTACATCTCCTTGGAATCCTGCTCGAATCCGTGTCGATTGTACAAGCCCGTCATAACGTCACTAACATACATATCCTGAAGCTGATCAATCAACAAACTCATCTTGCGACGAATGCGAATACTCTCTAAGGTATTACAGATAATCGTAACAAGGAACTGAAAGAAGGGTCCGTTGCCGTGCCAATCCTTGTAGTTAATCATACAATAGCCGAAGCAGGCTCCTTGATAATGAAGGGGTACGAGAAAATACGCGCAAGGCTCATCGTATACATACTCCTCCGGCAAAATGTCCTTAAAACGGAACACGTGGTCAATGTGTCCAAGCAAGCGATTCTCTTGAATGGCGGTACGCAAGTGTACCTTCTCGGTAAACCCTCGGAAATCGGGGGAATCCTGCTTGCCCCAATTATAATCATTCAAAACCACGAAAAAATCTCGAAACTCCAAGTTATTGAACACATAAGTATATATAACATGACCCAAATCATCCATATCTCTGGCCGTCTCACTGTCAATAGCCATGAAAATGGTCTGCAGATTGTACGCCTGAAACCGCTGTACCTGCTCGAAATAAGACCGAACACCATACTCCGCTCTCGCATCATTCGCATCCGGACATCCGCAGGACTCACGCATCACCACTTGCGTAGGTATGTATTCGTATCGCGGAACTGTGTATCCCAATTGCAATTGGTGCAACATCTCCATCGCCTGTGTAGCCAAGGCCGCCGTGTCCACACGCACGGAAGTCAAAGAGGGAGCATTGCCCGCCGCCTCGGAAATATCGTCAAATCCGGTAACCGCAATGTCCTCCGGTACGCGAATACCAAGGTCATGCAACGCATTGATTACGGAAATGGCCATATAATCATTGGCACAGACGATGACATCCGGATAATTCTTTCTGCCTTCCAGCAGGTACTCCACCGCCCGCTGTCCGCAATTACGCCAGAAATCTCCGTAAAAAATATTATCTCCGCTACACTCCAAAGAGTGCTCCTTCAGCACACGTTGAAAACAACGCAATCGCTTCACGGCATCCGGGTGCTCTTCCGGACCGCTGACATAACAAAAATCCTTATAATCATGGTCTTCTATCAAATGCGTCACAACGCCCCGCATGGAATCTCCGTCGTCTACCAGCACACTGTGATAATCCTCCACCGGACGTCGAATGCAGACCACGGGACACGTAGCACGCTTCTTCACTTGCTCCGCAATACGCTGTGACAAGTGTTGCTCTGAAAATGTATCAAGCGCAAGGATAATACCGTCCAATTCTTCATAGTTCGGCATATCCACCACATATTCTTCTCCGCGTTCGAAAGACTTGTTGGTACCATACCCTCCGAATGAGGTATATACCAACGTGTAGTACCCATACTCCGCCGCCTTCATCGAGACATATTTTATCAAAATGCGCTGATACTCTGCCGCCGCTCTGGAAATCATCAGAGCAATCGTCTTTCTCTTCCCCAAATGCATAATCCTGCTCCTCGCTTCACTTACTACTACACTACTTCCATCATTGTACTATGTAAATTC
This sequence comes from Lachnospiraceae bacterium, assembly GCA_045546575.1. Taxonomy (GTDB): domain Bacteria; phylum Bacillota; class Clostridia; order Lachnospirales; family Lachnospiraceae; genus ISDg. The sequence continues at coordinate 142,484 of JAZQDC010000008.1, forward strand.
GAAATAATCAATAAAATATTTAAAAAAGTGCAATAATACTATACATTTTTTATTTTCGATGATATACTAAAACAAAAAAGTAGTTGACAAAGAGGAGCTTTCGTGGTCATGCTAAAAGATGAGCATCAAAAATACATGCGTCAAGCATTAAAATTAGCACAGAAAGCAGCCACATTGGGAGAAGTTCCGATTGGCTGCGTTATTGTTTATGAAGGCAAAGTTATCGGACGTGGTTACAACCGTCGCAAGACCGACCGCACCACTTTGGCTCACGCCGAAATCGAAGCCATTCGCAAGGCTTGTCGCGTAATCGGCGATTGGCGACTGGAGGGTTGCACCATGTATGTAACCTTAGAGCCCTGCCAGATGTGCGCCGGAGCCATTGTACAGTCCAGAATCGACCGAGTCGTAATGGGAACCGACAACCCAAAAGCGGGATGCGCCGGCTCTATTATTGATTTGTTGCAGATGAAGGAGTTTAATCATAGAGTCGAGAAGATAACCGGTGTTATGCAGGAAGAGTGTCGCGAGATCTTGCAGACATTTTTCCGTGATTTGCGTATTCGCGAGAAGCAACGCAATTATGCGAAACTGGCGGAGCAGCAGGAAACCGATACCGACGCAAACACTTCCCCGGAGACCTCATACACGAACGAGACCTCCGCCCACACAGGAGGCGAAGCATGAACATTCAAGGCTTACAGAAACTAACCCTTTTGGATTACCCCGGCCACATGGCATGTACCGTGTTCACCGGCGGTTGCAATTTCCGCTGTCCCTACTGCCATAATAGCGGACTGGTGCTTACGCCCCATTCCTCGCAGAGCATGACAGATGAAGAATTCTTTGCATTTTTGGAATCCAGACGCGGCAAATTGGAGGGAGTTTGCGTAACCGGTGGTGAACCTACCCTACAGCCGGATTTGCCGGATTTTCTTCGTCGAATTCACGCACTTGGCTTTTTGACTAAGCTTGACACCAACGGAAGCAATCCCAAGCTATTGGCCACTCTTCTCCACGAGAAACTGGTAAACTACGTAGCCATGGATGTCAAAAACGGCCCCTCCCGTTACGGAGAGACCGTAGGTGTGCCCGGCTACTCTACTGCCAATGTGGAAGAGAGCATTCAACTGCTCTTGTCCGGTGATGTGGATTATGAATTTCGCACCACCGTTACCGCAGAGCTCCATGACGAATCCACCATGCAAGAGATCGGTGATTTGCTGCAAGGGGCCAAACAGTATTTTCTCCAACCCTACCGGGATTCGGAGCAGGTTCTGTTACCGAACACATATCACGCACCGGATACTGCCACGCTCCAACATTACAAAGAGCTACTGACTCCCCATATCGCCAGCGTCACCATTCGTGGTCTTTCGTAACCAATTCCATGGCGTAATAGCCGAAGCTTTGATTCTCCCAGGCGCTTCGGCGCAGACTATAGAACCGATGAAACCCGTGCATTTCTCCCGTACGTTGTTCCAGAGCGCTGTTCATGCCCGGAACCAACAGGTAGAAGGTGGCGGGCTTTTCTTTCGTCTCACAGGTCTTCGCCAAGAGCAGATGGCGATACCGATAGTACCCGTGGCACAGAAAACTATTTCCGATGCATCGATCCATATCACGATACAGAAGATGCACATCACACAAGGAAATGCGAGCACATCTCGCAAATGGACTATGCACAAAGGGATTCATGGCAGGACGTCGCTTCATCAGCTCCGTAGCCTTCTCCCACAGAGGAAGGATTGTCAATTCCGACTCCCGTAACGCTTCCTCTTGCTCTATGCGTTCCTGCTTTTGAAGAGCCTCCGTCAGCGGGTCTTTTTTCTCACACACGGAATCAGCTCTACTCTCCGTCACGCATTCACACGTTGTCTCTGTCACACAATCCTCCGATACTTCACAAGTGCTCTCGCCTCTACACGCCAAGTCCTCTGAACCGATATATCGTTGCCGCCTCCACAATTCTCCCGGCACTCGTCTACACCATGCAAACACATCCTCGCCCCCATTATGGCAGCCTTCCGTAACCGCCCCATAAAAATGCCCTTTCTCGGTAGTCAGCAGCACGCCCTCCGGTCCACCTTCCGGAACAGACAGCGTTCCGGTGCAATAGGTAAGACAATATTCTTTCACACCGTTTCGAAGTCGCACTCGGTCAAGTTGATATGCCCCCGTACCGCCCTCTGCATCTCGCAACAATAGCCACAGACCCACTTCACCTTCCTGCGCCCCCTTAGTAAACTGCAGAAGAATGCGAAGCCGCCCCCCTTTCAGGAGCATTTTCGCACATCCAATGCACTCTCTTCTACCACCATGTCCGAACACATAAATATAGCCAACCAACCGACAAAACCCTTCCATCTGTGCACCTCACTTCCATTTCTTACCGTAGTCCGTCACGGTAACATATGCACAAATGTCTTGTTTATGCCGGCCGATTGGCCCAAAATCCATGAAATTATACGTTCTGCTTCTCCGTTCTCTCCGAAGCACGAGCAATCACCGCACCGGGAATCTCAATGTAACTCTTCGTATCCTTCGGCAAGTTCTTGCTCTCTAAGCGAACCTCAAAGTACGCCTTCAAGATGGAATACACAAGTGCAAACGTGGGCGTCGCCAACAACATACCCGGAATACCACCCAGACCTCCGAGGAAAAGACAAGCCGTCAAAACAAACAACGGACGAAGTCCAACACTCTTGCCCACAATATGAGGATCCAAGTAGTTGCAATCAAACTGCTGAAGCACTACGAGAAATGCACCGAAGATCAATCCATGGAGCGGATTCATGCACATAATCAAAACCGTACACGGAATACCTCCGATAAAAGGTCCGAAGAACGGAATCACGTTAGTAACACCGACCACAATACTTACGAGTACCGTATACTCCGCAATCGTCTCAAAAAAGAGCCCCATAATGGTGGAACCAATGAAACACAACAATCCGATAATAATAGAGTCTACAATCTTACCGATAATCGCGGAAGAATAAATGATATTTGCCTTGTGCATGGTCTGCACCAAAGTCTTCGCATGATCCTTGCGAAAGATAGCAAAGGTCAACTTCTTACACAATCCAAGGTAGTATTCCTTACCTCCCAGAAGGTATGCAGAGATAATAACGCCTATAACCAAGTTGAACACAACGTCAATAATCGTTCTCATACCGGTAGTTACCCATGTATAAGCTGTGCTCACGATTGCCGAGAGTTTACTACTAAGCCACTCCTCCAAATAATGCGCTGCATTCTGCACGTAGGGCATCACAATCTCGGAAAGTTTCTCATTTCTGGACAAGAAACCATTTACGGCATCCAATCCGGCATTTGCGTAGCCGGGTAACTTACTCACCAATGCCTCGATACTGGTGATAAGCTCAGGAATGATAGCTAAGATCAAAGAAATAACCAGAGTAATCGATGTTATCAAAGAAACAAAAATACTTATGTTTCGTGAACGCCGACGTAACTTCTCCTCCTTGTCCTGCGTCAAAGAATTATTCTTACGTGCACGCTTTGAGAACAACCGGTAGAATTTCTTCTCGAGAAATCGAACTACCGGAGACAACAAAAAAGCAATAACAAAACCAACAATCACCGGTGCCAACACAGAAAGAACTGCCTTTACCGCTCTTGTGATTACTTCGAATCTGGACAGTATCAAGAACAGAAGAATTGCCGCCGCAATGACGCCAAATGCCGCAATTGCCTGAGGCAGAAATTCCTTAGCACTGTGCAATGCCTTCTTCTGCTTCTTCTCCAATTCCATAACGTCTTGCATCTCGTCTGTCAACGATTCCTTCAACTCCTGGACATCTCTGTTCTCATTCTCCATATCGTTGTCCGCCTTTCTTCTGTAGATTCCCCGTCCCCTTGCATCTGACGTTCCCACATCATCCACATGACACAACTCGACACATTTATCATAACTTACCGCATATCATTTGTAAAGTTAAAAAACGGCTAAGAAGCAATCTTAAGAATTACTTTAGAATTGTATAATACTCAATGGCCTGCTCCACCGAAAAACCGAATCTACGATACAGCGCGGCTGCTGCCACATTAGATTCCGTTACGTGCAGGCGCACACGCATCTCTTTCGGCAAATGACCGAACAACTTCGCCAACATGGCCCCTGCGATTCCTTGTCGCCGCCTAGCTTCCTCTACCCACACATCGAACACAAAGGCATCCTTTTCTATCAAGCAGTATAGGCCTCCGACTTCCTCTTCCGCCAGATATGCGTGTACAGAAATGTAATGCCTGTACACGTCTGTAGCAACCTCCTCTGTCTGCTCTTCTAATACAATCTCGGGCTGTGCTTGATATCCCATCATCGTAGTTTCTTCGGTGCCGGTCTCTCCCGTAAGACTCTGTTGTGCCTTTCGAAACACAGAAAAGGGCAAATGCACCTCCGCCACTCTGACCCCCATCAACAGATCACGCTCCACAAGAGAACACCCTGTAGCCTTCGCCCATTGCCGAAAGCACTCCTGCTCCTTGGTACCCACGAAGAAAAACGGTCCGAGGCGTCCTTCACACAGCCGATTTACCATCTCCGTGAAGATTCCCTGTCTACGGTACTCGGGAGTGACCATACCACGCAATTCCAGTCCTTCTTCCACTTCGTATATCTCGCAGAAGCCCACAAGTCGATCTCCAATATGTGCAAATGCATACACCGGCTTACCGTCTCTCGGCACCGGCTCCTCCCCAAGCAAAGGGCTCAGATACGAAGCATCGGGCAAAGATTCCCACAGCTGCCCTACCTGTGCTCTCCGGTTCGTATTGAGCTGATAGCCCAAAACATACGTTAACTTCTTACTCGACATTATCTCTCTCCCAGCACATCCGAAAGTGCCGCAAACTGCGAAAGGGTCAGCGCCTCACCACGTATGGTTACCGGCAACGAAAGGGCCTCCAGAGCCTCTGTCACCTGCTCCTTAGTGTAATTCATTTCCGAAGAGTTGCACAGACCATTCACAAGGGTCTTGCGACGCTGGTTAAAGGAGGCACGAATCAAGGCAAACATCAGCTTCTCGTCTTGCACCTTCACCGGCGGATTCTCGTGAAGCGTCATGCGAATGACCGCAGAACCTACACCCGGACGGGGCATGAAACAGTTGGGCGGTACATTTGCCGCAATGTAGGGTTCGGCGTAATACTGCACTGCCAGAGACAGGGCGCCGTAATCCTTACTGCCGGGCGTTGCCTGCATACGTTCCGCCACTTCCTTCTGCACCATAACCGTAATGCTCTTCATGGGCACGTGCATCTCAAATAACCCCATGATAATAGGGGTCGTAATATAGTAGGGCAGATTCGCCACCACCTTCACCGGCTTACCTCCGTGTTCTTCCACCAAGGCGTTGATGTCCAGTTTCAGCACATCGGAGTGAATAATGGTCAGGTTGTCGTAGTCCTTGCAGGTATCATTTTGCAGAATGGGAATTAGGTTGTTGTCGATCTCCACCGCAATAACCTCCCCCGCATTCTCACAAAGCACCTGGGTCATGGTTCCGATGCCGGGACCGATCTCCAACACCACATCGTCCTTAGTGATCTCTGCCGCACGAATAATCTTGTCCAACACATGAGAATCGATTAAGAAGTTCTGGCCGAACTTCTTCTGAAAATTAAAATGATAGCGGTTCAACACCGCAATGGTTTCCTTAGGATCACTTAGATAAGCCATGTTCTCATATCTCCGTATATATCAGTCTAGGAAAAAGCACCGAAGAGCATTTGCCTCCGTCACCCGGATTACCTCCTCCGGTGTCATGCCCCGAAGTTCCGCAATCTTCTCAACCACGTGGCACAGAAGGGTGGAATCGTTTCGCTTGCCGCGATGAGGCACCGGTGCAAGGTACGGGCAGTCCGTCTCCAGCAAAATGCGCTCCATGGGCATGTCTGCCACAACGTCCGGCAACTTCTTGGCGTTCTTAAATGTCACCACGCCGCCGATTCCGATGTAATAGCCCATCTCCACATATTCTCTCGCCACCTCCGGCGAACCACTAAAACAATGAATCACACCGCCCCGAAAGCTTCCCTCCGCCTTGGCAATGGCGGTATACTCCCGCATCACCTGAAGCGTGTCCTCCGTAGCATCTCTCGAATGAATCACCACAGGAAGCTCCATACGTCTCGCCAGCTCCAGTTGCTTCTCAAACCAATACTTCTGCCGGCGCTTCCGTTCCGCCGCTTCTTCTTCGGTGGGCTCTCCGTAGAATGCGTAATCCAACCCGATCTCACCGATGGCCACAATGCGTTCTTCATGGCAGAGCTTCGCTAGGGTCTCCATACTCTCCTCCGTCAGTTCTCCCACTTCATCGGGATGTACTCCCACCGCGCCGTAGAACCAGGGATATTTCTTCACCAGTTCCACCGTAGCGAAGCTCCCCTTCATATTGGCACCGATATTCATAATATGACCTACGCCCTGCTCCGCCATAGATGCAAGAAGCGTCTCTCTGTCCTCGTCATAGCGCGGGTCATCGTAATGTGCATGTGTGTCGAAAATCATAATGTCCTCCATTGTTCCTTCCGCAGTCTGTATACGACTGCTATAGCTATTATAACGTACCGAACCTCATTTCACAAGACAACATTTTTTCACTGCTTCACAGCTTGTTCCGTTGTGTTCCTCGCAAATGTGTGGTATAATATTAGCCAATGTCGGAACAAATCCGACCCCACAGCGCGTATTGATTTGCAGCCCCGCTGCACTAACATAGGAAAAGGAGTTACCCACATGAGTACAGTCAACAATTATACCGAATATCTCTACGGCAATATGCCGATTCCCGGTGGCGGATATGTCACCGGCTATGCATTTCACAAGAAGGTTCCGGGCATTTTGTATGCCCGTACGGATATCGGCGGTGTATACCGATACGATTTTCAGAAGGATTGCTGGTACAGCCTTGTGGAGCATGTACAGCAGTTCGACCTCAGCGAGACATTTCCCCTGGCTATCGCACTGGACGATGAGCACCCGGAGCGTCTGTATGTGACCTGCGGTGTGGGTGAGGGTCGTCATCCTTCCCCTGCTAAGGGCTGGTTCTGCGTAAGCTATGATTACGGCGAGACATTTGAGCGTATTCCCATGCCTTGTGCAATCCATGGAAATGATGCTTCCCGTGGCACGGGCTTCCGCCTGATTACGGACCCGAATCGCGAGGATACTCTGTATTTCGCATCTCAAAGTGCGGGGCTTCTGCGCACTACCGACCTGGGCAAGTCTTGGGAGATCATTTCCGTGTGTACCGAGGTGCATCCCGTTCCCGAGAGAAACCTGTCCTTCGTGTGGCTATCCCCCGACGGCGGCTGTCTGTTGGTATCTACGGCAGGCATCGACAATCGCGTGTCCGATACTCAGCGCGGTCATAGCCTCTATGTGTCCTACGATGACGGTGCGAGTTGGACAGAACTTGCTCAACCGGAGTTGTTGCCCGGTGACTATGCAAAATACGCAGGACACGTGGGACATCGCTATGCATTTGACGGCAAGTACTTATACGTGACATTTACTCAGACCGGTCGCTACTCTTGGAGAGGCTGGGAGGGCTACGGCTGTGATGCCGGCGATCAGGTGGGGGGACGTATCTACCGCTATCCTTATGTGGATGGCGTGCTGGGTGCACCTACGGACATTACGCCGGATTTTCCCGAATATTCCATGGGCGCTTGGGACACCGATGCGGAGGGTAACCGGGTTCCTGCACTGGTGTGGTGCGGCTACGGCGGTATCGGCACCTGCGATGCTGCGCCGGGTCTTGTGGCCTGTGCCACCATTTGCCGTCATGCCGGAGATATGTTCTTCCAATCCGAAGACTACGGCGACACTTGGACGTTGAAGCTTCTGAACTTGGAAGTGGGCACGCTAAAGTTCAACGCCTCCTACATGAAGCCCGAATATAACGGCGGCGGTTCCTTGATTCACTGGGCCAGCGACGTGCAGTACAATCCCTTTGACCCGAATATGCTTCTGTTTACCACCGGTACCGGCGCATTCATGAGTACCAACTTCCAGCAGCCGGATTACTATTTCAGTGACCATTGCGACGGCATCGAGGAGACGGTACATCTCAACGTATATGCTCCCACCGGGGGCAAGACCGTATGCCTCGACATCGTAGGCGACTTGGGTGGCTTCGCATTTTCCGAAGTGGGCAAGGCTTGCGAGAATTCTTTCGCAAATGAGAACAACGACCGTTACATTACTTCCATTAACGGTGACTACGCAGATCTGGAGCCGAATATTATTGCGGCAACGCCCCGAGGCAACTGGACCGGACTCTCTAAGGGCGGCGTGGTGCTATCCACCGACGGTGGTACGACTTGGAAACGTCCCCAGCTGCCCTATGGTATCAATGCTCGACTGGATGGACTCTTTGACCATATCTGCCACCCTAACAACAACTCCGGCTGGGTTGCCCTCTCTTCCGACGCCAACACCATCGTGTGGGCAGTGGCGGACGGAGCAGACCTCCACGCCGATTGCGTGGTATACTCCCATGACCTAGGCGCAAGCTATGGTCACACTAAGGTATACAACAAGGCCGGAGATGTAGAGACCGACATGCTGTTCAAGCCCTTTTCCGACCGTACCCACCCCAGCCTGTTCTACGGCTTCGGCGAGGATGCTCGTTTCTTCGTAAGCAAGGACGGCGGCGAGACCTTCTACGAGAAAGACACTCCGGCAAATCTTCCAAAGCAACTCTTAGCCGGCATTGACGCCGCTAATATTGTTGAGATTCGCGGCATCTCCGGTTGTGTGGGCGAATTCTACTTCGCTATGAACGTGGACGGTCTGTACAAGGTATGCTATGACCCGGAGGCGGATACATTTTCCGCAACCCGCATTACCGACGAGGGCGAGCCGGTGTGGTGCGTAGGTCTTGGCATTTGCCCGGGCGAGACGGACTACATCCACGGTGCTAAGGCGCTGTACATCTGTGCTACTCTTAATGGTCAATTCGGCTTCTATCGCTCCTACAACGGCGGTGAGTACTGGACCAAGATCAACAACGAGAAGCAGCATTTCGGTGAGATTAAGAGCATCGACGGTGACAAGCGGGTGGCCGGGCGTTACTTCATTGCCACGGGTACCAGAGGTCTGAAGTACGGGGAGGAGAAATAGAACATTGCTACTATTCCGATATGAACAAACGGGAGTGAATTCTAGCGAATTCACTCCCGTATTTGTTGGGAATACTATCTATCACTTTGGTTCTACCAAAACAGGTGAGTCATGATTCAAAAAATCATAATTTTTTACCGTGATCCACTGAGCATATACCGGCTCTTTCGTCTCTATATCTACAATAAATATCATGACGGGAAACGGTTTAATCGCTTTTGTGTCACCAATATAATATCCTCCGTCGCCCGTAAATACTGCATATATATAACCATCATATTCTACAGGAAAGCAACGCACTGACAAATTCGTGCCGTTCTCTCTG
>JAZQDC010000009.1:0-38954 GCA_045546575.1 Lachnospiraceae bacterium
TACTGTAAGTACTATGTAGAATAGTGGACTTCGATTCTTGCTCATCAATTGCTCCTTCTCCAGACAACAAGGGTTACTTCGTTCTCCGTGCTACGTACAATTCGACCATCTTCATAGGAATAATTATACTCTTTCGACAGAGGTATGTCAATGGAACGAAGCACATTTCCTTCATCGTCGTAGACGTACTTATAATGAGCAGTCAGCCTGTCCGCAGAGTCATACCACTTCTCGGAGGTGATCTGACCGAGACGGTCGGGGATAGGTTATGAGCAAAATGTACTTTTACATTGAGTCTTTGGCACAAAGAAAGCGCCCCGACAAATGTCGAGACGCTCTCCTGCGTTTACCTCTGTTTGTGTAATATAATCTTGGCATAGCCTAGACCGAGTTCTTGGTATTCAATATTATAGGTGTTGTTTATTTTCTTCTCTACCTACCAATATAGCTCATCCACCTAAGCTGTTTGCGAGTTCCTCACCTTCCTACTTTCCAGAATTGAAAAAACACAAAGAAAATCCACCATACAATAAAGAAAACGACATACACAAAATGATACCAGTTTCTCCAGCCGCTAAAGCTATTCCCTTTACGCTGACCCGCAGGTGTTATCCTTTCCACCCAATATCCGATCCAATAACCAATAGTAGCTACTCCGTACCACCACACAGCATCATAAGCAATCTTTCCAATCGTAGAAAGCGCACTATAATAGATTTGCTCCATCCCTATTACTCCATGAAGCAGCGCAGCCAATGTAAAAACCCCGGGACCGGCAAAATGAACCCAAATCCAATCATAGCGTACATACGGTGTCACAATTATCGGACCATAAGCTTTATTCCTTACATCTTCCGACGAAATGCTCCGCCATTCTTCTACCTGCTTTTCCTCCATGTAATCAGATGAAACAAATTTACCATCTGAATACACCATTTTTGTTTGTCTCTTTTGCTCATGCTTTGTTATTATCTTCTCATACAATTCTCTCGCCTTCCGAGAACAAGCCAATCGCTTTCTAAACAAATAACTGTTGATAAAAAAGGTTAATATCCAAAGAATCACTGCAATACGCCAATCCAAAAAGAGAAACACAATAATATGCTCTGCGATATCAAGGTGTATACAAAGTATCACTAAAAACATCCGATACGTATACTCCTTCGCGTATGAATACATCTTGTCGCAAGAATAGAAAAATATACATTTATTAATCCATAATAAAAATACAGCACAGGCAATCAATAATACCGAAACAGGCAACGTGTATAGCGCCATGCTTACCCCCTTTGTTTTTAAGAAAACATACATTGCAATAAATACAACGTCCATTCCCCGTACTACGTACAATTCGACCATCCTCATAGGAATAATTATACTCTTTCGACAGAGGTATGTCAACGGAACGGAAGACATTTCCCTTATCATCGTAGAGGTGCTTATTGTACGCGGTCAGCGTGTCCGCAGAGTCATACCACTTCTCGGAGGTGATCTGGCCGAGACGGTCGGGGATAGATTATAAGCAAAACGCAGGTCTATACTAAGTTTTTGACACAAAAAGAGCGTTCCGACTGATATCGGAACACTCTCTCGCATTTACTTCTGTTTTCGCAATACAATCTTGTCGTAGCCGAGGTCAAAGTCCCCCAAATAACGAATATCATATATCGTTAATTTCTCCTTCCCCAACGACATCCAACCAACCCCATCAAGTAACTCTTGATGATCTGTTTCTCCCGGCATGACAACACATAGGGTTACTACATCTGTACATGTATAATACTTTAGTTCCAGTATCTCTCCGTCAACTTCAATTTGTCCAGACACGGAATCACCATTGTCAGATACCACAAGAGTAATGTGGGGATTATCCGATACCCATGTTGTTCCAGATTCCAATCTAACACGCTCGTTACGTTCAAATTGTATCCATATAGCCAAAGCACCAAGAAGAAACACAACTCCAACAATCCAGCAAACAGCAATTCCCATCTTCGCCAATATTTTTCGTGTGTTCATGGCTCCTTCTCCTTTCACAGATTAGTTAAACTTTATAACACATGCTACCATTCAACAATGTTGAATATAATCACCATATCGATTCGAGAAAGTGTATCCGACTATGAAACCGCCCTTCATGGTTTTCTTCAAACTATCTTCATCACTATGAACTTCAGGATTTTCACTAGTTGGACCTATGTCAATAAAGTATACAAAATAAGATAACCACCTCGACGTCTCTTGCTCCGTCAAAACTCAGTATAATGCATACTGTAGCAAATACTATTGCATTAATTTTTATTGTTTTCTTCAATGGCCAATGTCTTTTCACAACCCATTGGGTTATAACATAATACAAAACAAATGCCACAGCGCACCCAAGGACATACATATGTCTACCTCACTATTTCGCCATGCACCTTGCAGTTATAATCGGACTTGTATACCCAACTTCACATAATTGTTTTTACGCAAACAAACACTAGATATGTAAACATCATGAGTTTACCTAATGTACATAGAAGCACCATTAAACGTACTGCATTTTTCCTGCGATGATTTTCTAAGCTCACATATTCCGCATATGTCTTTTGAACATATTGTCTCTTTGTTACTCTGCACATGGTCTTTCGAAACAGGTTGAGTGTCGGCGCGCATAAAACACGTACCATTATTCCCAAAATGGTAAAACCGAATAAGCATATGTACATTTCAACCGCCTCGTTCTGCCCTTTACTGAGCACAACAAGACCTAATGCAATTATCAAAAACGTAATATTGATAAGCACATTCTTTTTTAACGACCATACTTCTTTCGCCACCCAAAAAGAAACTCCAATCCAACAGATGCTCATTATAAGCCAGATAATATCACTCAATCTCTTACCTCCTAGGTTGTTAGGCACCGTATGAATGCCGATATCCACGCAGAAAGAGTTGTCGGCAAGCTTTTAACTTTTTTCACAAATGCCTTTTTTATTCGTTTCACGCGCGTTTTCGTTAAATATTTCTTAACAAGATAGCTTACCAGCCAACTTCCCAAAATACCTACAAGTATCTTCACATACGGCATCGAACCTACAATCCACTCGAATAACTCGACAATCATATGTTCAATAAACGCGACGGACACATCAACAAAAAACTCTCCTACTGCCATAAGGGCACTTCCATCGATTTTATATGAATTGTATACTGCAGTAACAATTCCAATAATGATAATAGCCAGACCCACACCTTTCAGTTTTCTTGCAAGTTTATCAGTTTCTTTTTGTAGTGCCTTCAACTTTTTCGCGTGCTTCTTCTTTGCATTAGTAAGTTTTATGACATCTTTTAAAATCTTTTCCGCATCCCTTAGACTAGATTGCCCAAGCATTTCAATTATTCCTTGAAGGACATCTACGCTTTTCCCAAGCACATCTAACAGATCATCAATTTTTCCGTATCCGAATCTGTCTCGTCCTTTCACCGGATCATTCTCACAGTACGCTAACAGATTGTATCCAAGTACCGTTTCGCTTACTCCAAGGAACTGCGCATCATCCGCATTAATAAACCTTCCCACCGCCGGATCATAGTACCGGCTCTGCAAGTAGTACAGCTCCGTATCGATATCATAGTAGTAACCGCGGTAACGGTAAGGGTTCTGATGCGCGATATGACTGGCTGCGGTAATCTCCACACCACTCGCGTTAGTCACACTCAGCACCTTGCCCCATGCATCGTAGGTGTATCTGGCAAGTACCTCTCCTTGCTTGTTGGTAATAGCAATGACATCACCCTGCAAGTTCTTCAAGAAGAAGAGGGGTGTTTCGTTGTGAAGAATACCACACACAGAGTCTTCGTTGTCGTAGATGGGTGTGATGGTTGTAGCCCCGTACTGCTCGTTGAGGATCTTGCTACCTTCTACCTGATAGGTATAGGTTACACCATTCACTACCTTCCCGGTGCGGATGCCATTGACATTGTACGTATAGGATACTCCGCCAATGCTCATAAGCTGACGGCCTTTGCTCCACGTAGCGGGAACGCCTAGATAAGTCGTGGGGTTGCCCTGCGCATCATAGAGGAGTACATACCTATAAGCTCTGCCACACCCACAAAGGTGTGGCAGGACTAGGACACTAAAGTTAAACTATAATAAATATGCAGTATAAATCACACGTCGTACAGCACCTTATATACATAGCAGGGTCTCCATTCTACGCCGCCATGATCAAGCAATGGCACTAATTTAAGCACATCCTCTTCCGAAACGCACAACTCGTTCTCGTTAAGAACTTGTAGTACCTTGTATTCTACACACTCAGACAATAGGGATTCACACATATCATGAACAATGTCAATTCCCAGAAGCTCCAGCGCGTATCCAAAAGCATTTTCTATCGGATGCTCCTCATATGCAATAACTTCGCAGTTGATCTCACGTCCCAAAAGTTCGTCACAAAAGTTAATCAGCTTAATTAGCCCCTCTTTCGATGGTTCTTGCTCCAGCTCTGTCAAGTAATCAAGGTACATGTTCAACAAACCATAATACTCTTTCTTTGTCCGTTTTGTGTATGGTACACCACTAAGCAATCTTCCCATTCCTCTATAACGCCCCTTAATAGGAACAACATCATATATCAAATTTTAGTCACCTCATTTCAGCAATTCTGCAAGATAATCCCACGCTTTCTTTACAATTTGAATATGTAAATTTACAAGTTTTCCACTAAGTCTGTTCACATGAATATGCCACGAATAATCACCATGCGGTATATCTAGGGATATCTTATATCCGAATTTCCTCGCCTGATAATACAGTTTCACTGCCCAATCGTAGCCTATTGTAACAGTCTTGGTATTAAACTTTCTTGCCATAGCAACAAATTTTGAACTGTCCATAACAATCGAAAACGGATTTATTCCCAAAAATTCCATTATTGAAGCAACTTTGGCCGCTCCGTGTTTATCGAACATTTTCAAAACCCACTCAGGATTTCCTCTCAAGTAAGTTGCAAGTATTTTTGTTATCCAACTTCCCGCAAACCAACCGATAACGGTACCTCCGGCTATCACTCCCGCTCGAATAGCTCGATATTTCCATCCCGAACAATAACCAAGTTGTTTTGCAACATAATCACCTAGTTGCCATCCAACAACTCCGCCTACAACTGCAAAAATAGCATTAATAGCCGCGAATCCTGCCATATCAACCATGTTCACCGGATCATTCTCACAGTACGCCAACAAATTGTATCCAAGCACCGTTTCGCTTACTCCAAGGAACTGCGCATCATCCGCATTCATAAACCTTCCCACCGCCGGATCATAGTACCGGCTCTGTAAGTAGTACAGCCCTGTATCAATGTCGTAGTAGTAACCACGATAACGGTAGGGGTTCTTATGCGCGATATGACTGGCTGCTGTAATCTCCACACCACTCGCGTTAGTCACACTCAGCACCTTACCCCAAGCATCATAGGTGTATCTGGCAAGTACCTCTCCTTGCTTGTTGGTTATAGCAATGACATCACCCTGTAAGTTCTTCAAGAAGAAGAGGGGTGTTTCGTTGTGAAGAATACCACACACAGAGTCTTCGTTGTCGTAGATGGGTGTGATAGTCGTAGACCCGTACTGCTCGTTGAGGATCTTGCTACCTTCTACCTGATAGGTATAGGTTACACCATTTACTACCTTCCCGGTGCGGATGCCATTGGCATTGTACGTATAGGATACTCCGCCAATACTCATAAGCTGACGGCCTTTGCTCCACGTAGCGGGAACGCCTAGATAATTCGTCGGGTTACCTTGTGCATCATAACTAATGGTCTTGCTACCATAACCGGTGAGCAGGTCTTTCCAATTGGAATCATCATAGGTGTAAGTCACACCATTCTTGGACTGAATATTACCGTAGTTATCGTAGGTCATGGTGTTCAGCACCGTGCCGTCTACTGTCTCGGTCAGGAGCTGTCCATGCACATCGTAGGTATACTCCGTGGTCTTCACCGTACCGGTAGGAGAGGTCTCTACCACCTTGGTGATATGCTCTTCTGCATCGTACTCATAGTCCAGAATCGTTCCCTCAGAGAGAACCATTCGGCTTACCAGCTGCGTGGTAGAAGAAGACTTCAACTTCTCGGCAGTCACATGCTCTTCTGTGGCTTCGCCTAGATGGTAACTAAACTGTCTAGACAAATACCCGGTCTCCATCTGAATCTCATCGAATACCTTACGACCGAAAGAATCCGTTGCGGAATGAGACGTGACGATTCCATCCCCCACGGTCATCTTCACTACCGTGTCTCCATCGTCCGAATTCTCGTAGTAGTATACACGCTCTCTGCCATTCAGAAGATGAACCACCTTCTTCGTCAAGGTACCTTCTGCATCGTAGTAGTAACGTACCCATCGACGTACCGTTCTTCCGGTCACCATACCGTTCGTATCAAGGGTTACTTCGTTCTCCGTACTACGTACAATTCGACCATCTTCATAGGAATAATTATACTCTTTCGACAGAAGTATGTCAATGGAACGAAGCACATTTCCCTCATCATCGTAGACATACTTATAATGAGCGGTCACCGTGTCCGCAGAGTCATACCACTTCTCAGAGGTGATCTGGCCGAGACGGTTGTAGGTAAGCTTCATGGTATCGCCATTTGCGTAGGTAACTTCCTTCAAGCGACCGTTACCGTTTCGGTAGGTATAAGACACGAGAGGATTGGTCTTGCCCTTCACGCCGATGGACGCTAGGTTACCGAATGCATTGTAGCCCAGGTCATACTGCATACCGTCTCCACGAGTGATTGCGGTCATGTTATCACTACTGTCGTAGGTATAAGAGATGTTGCCACACTCCGTAGTGCCGTTCTTCCGTGTCACCTTGGCGGTACGACCGTTGGCATCGTACTCATATGCGGTTACATGGCCGAGGCGGTCGGTGACTTCCTCATTTCGAGAAGTCTGAGGGTCTACTGTGTATGTGGTATCGTTGCCTCTTCCGTCGGTTTCTCTCACAAGGTCATTGCCGGCATTTGCGGTGAGACCGTCCGCCGTATCCGCAGCGTTGTATCCAAATGCACGGTAGATCGTTCCGAACTCACCGTCGGTGAAGGTGGTCTCCGTAAGGGCATTGCCGTACTCATCGTAAGCTTCTTCGAATACCGGGGTGGTATCGTCTTCTGCGTCTTCGTCCTCTATGTACACGACATCCTCTTCCACCTCAGTCTCTTCCCAGAAATCCGAGGGACCAAGGTCGGTTTCAATACTATCACGAATTAACTGCAAGCAGTCAAAGTATGCCGGACCATTGTTGTAATCAAAGTCACACCATACCGTCAACTTGTCAACCTTGCGATACTGGCTCTTACAGAAGGTCACAGAAGCTTTCTGCCATTCTTCCGTGCACGGGGAGAAATCCGCAGTGAACGTCTCTGTATTATCGCTTTCGTCACCGTCTGCATAAGTAATTACCGCACGAAGTCGGAACGTGGTTTCCTGATCACCGCCACGGTCTCTCTCAGGCAATGCATTTGCCTTCGCCCAACCGGACAGTGTGAAGGTCTCCTTCGTGCCTGCCGCGGACTTCACATCCACATCCTGATATGCATACGCCTGATAATTCATGGAGGTACTCAACCGCAGAGAGTTGGTGATATCAAAGGGTGGCGTACCGGAAGTAGAACCTCCCATGTTGGTCCAACCGGTAATTCCGTTCTCGAAACTGTTGTTGGTCAGATGGTTGTACGGTCCCGCATACGGGTTATCCTCCAACTGCACCGCATCCACATAAGTAGCACCAATACCGTTCACCAAGATGTACACGCGCACACTTTGTGCTTCACTCAATGCAAAGCTTGTCTCCACTCTTACAAACTCGCTGTCTTTCTGCGTCAGGTGTTCGCTTTCCGCAAGCACCGTACCATCCACATTCGCCACGCGAATATAGGCACCCGGGTTAGTTGCACCGGTGAAGGCTTTGCTTACTTTGAAATAAGCAGAATACGTATACTCTCCGACGGGAAGCGTCATAGTATCCTGATAGCATCCATCTGCACTCACATCACTTGTAGAACGGATTGTTACTACTCCTGTGCCTACTCTGGTAAGCTTTTCATGCATTGGTGCATCCATACAACTCTTCGAAGCACTTCCGGACATTGCTGTCCAAGTAGCAACACTGTCAAATCCATGGTTCGTCAAGAAGTTATTAGAGATTCGCTCCACTCCGATTCCGTTCTCTCCTGCATAGGGATTCACACCACTACCATCCCCCTCTACGGGAATGTTGCCGGTAACATCGGTATAGAGGTATTCGCCGATAATCTGCCCGTCGTCATCAAAAGAATACACCGTACTGATCACCTGATCCTCGGTCTCCCCTTCCTCCGTATCCATAGGTTCTGTGGTTGTCACGGTGGTTTTTCTTGCCGCAAGATTATACGCATATGCGGAGCTTGCACCCTGTACATAGGCCGTATCATAACCGAACTCCGTCACTGTACTGATGCGATCCCCACTATACGCATATGTCACCTTACGAAGAGGCGTTCCATCCGCATCCAACAGAATCACCGTGGTAGGTTTACTACCTGTGTAACTGATGGTTGTCTTGCTTCCGTCGGGATAAGTAATGCTACTTAGCAAATTACCGCTATATGCATAAGTCACTTTGCTACCATCCGGTGCTGTAATACTGGAAAGATACCCACTGGAATTGTACGCACATGCAAATGCTCTTCCCGCACCGTCTGTTACTTTCGTAAGCTTACTGCTAGTATACGTCATACTCTGAGCATTTCCGTATGCGTCCGTAATCTTCACCAATCTACCTGCACTGTCGAAGAGATACTTCTCCTCCCCTTCTTCCATGGTAAGTGTAACCGGGTCATAGAGCCGGCTACCGTCCTCCACGTCTTCATAGAGATTGTACTCTGCCGCCGTGTCCGCATTGGTGCGTGTCTCCTCGCTCTGCTTAAGAAAATGCTCTGCACCGTTTTCATCCACATACACATAACCTTCATAGTCGGTTCCTTCATGGGTGAAGCTCGCAGCCACCATGCTCTGCATCACGTTGAGCTTCCATCCATATCCTAGTTTCGTGGTAGAAAAATCCGCTGTCTGAAGCGCAATGTTGGAAGTCTTTGTGTAGGCATATGCAGCAATAGCACTGTTATATAGGTGACGCAGGGTTACCGGCTTACGATTGCCGCTCCATACAAAATCCTCTGCATCAAACATCAGGTTTCCGCACTGTAGGTCAACATTTGCCTGACCGAATCGGCCAAGTTCATGGGTATGAGAACGATATTCGGTGTTCACGCCGTAACCGGACTCATAGGTAATACGCAGAAGGGGTCTTCCTACCGTATGCAGGCCTCCGAAAATAGTGACTCTCTGCGTCGAAGTTGCGCTTTCGTTCAATGCACGAACCATCAGTTGTACCGTGCTGGAGCCCGACTTCAAGACATCATCTAACATAGAAGTAATGTCAAAGGTGTAGGTCTGTACATTAGAATCGCTATAGCTTCCGAGCTTCATATACTCGTAGTCCAACATCGCACCCGTCGTAGGCGTACATGAACCGGTAGTAATGGTTCCCGTAACCTTGTAAATACCCATACGCACTGCATGTTCGTTAAAAGTACCGGTAGATGCATTGTGGGTCAACACAAGCTCCGCTTTCTTAATTCTCGGGTTACGAGGCAAAGTAGGCATAGTGAACTTAAAATAAGTTCTTTGTGCGGTTACCGTGCCGTCACTGGCTACCGTAGTCCCGACATAATGCACAGTGGAAGTGTTGCTCATAGTTCCCGCTGACCAACTGTAACTGGTATAAGTGTCCGCATCCGCATCCACACTTAGCGGCATCACACCACCTTCGGTTTCTGTTGCTTCTCCGGAAGTCTGTGCTCCCAGAATCATTTCATAAATTTGTTTTCTCATCTTTCTGTTCCTTTCGTTTTGAAATCATTTGTTTATTTGGTTGTGTAGTTACGCACTACACGGCGAAATACATTCATTTCTTCTTGATTCAAGCCTGCTCCTTGCTGTCTCTCAAGAAGAAAGAGTAACTTGGCCAGAACCTCTTCTTCCTGTGCTTTGGAACTCTCTTCCTGTGGAGGTTTCTCGGTCATTATGTACACACCGCCACCGTAACGACCGCACACGGTATAGAGGGGTTCTGTGAGACTCAGATGCTCAATGTCTCTTTGGATGGTTTTATCGGAAACACCGAACTCAGACGCTAGGTTGCTGATTGTGTCATGTCGGCGCCGATATAAACATTTCATAATCGCATTGCGTCGTTCGGTTGTTCCCATGTCTACCTCCTTTCTAATGACACGCCAGCGAAATTCGCGTAGGCGATTTCGGTTGTCATGCTGCCATTCTAGTTGTTAACCCGGACAGAACCTGTCCGATTTAAACGTGTGATTTATAAGATTTTTCGGATATTTCTCTGTACAGTACACACAACAGCCATTTTTCTGCTATCAGACAAAACAAAAGAACCTGACAAACTCACACACCCACCGGTGTGCAAATCTGCCAGGTTCCTCTTGATTCATTAACAAGTCCAACGTTTCTCTACGGCACGTATTCTGTTGTAATAATTATTCTGCCCCTTCGCTTACGAACATCTTTCTCTCAGCGCAATTCCTTCTCTTCTGACTTCGGATTCTCCTCCGCCCACTATTACACGATAACCACTCTCTCCGAAGTTGATCTTCAAGTAATGCTTGCATTTTGGGCACGCACCTTCTATATAAGACTCCGGGCTTCCCTTAAATAAACTCCGTCCGCAAACGGGACAACTCGCAATAAATATGTCTTTCTCCAAGCAAATGCTCCTTTCCTATTGACAGAAGTTATGTTCTTTGTTACAATCTTAATCGGAAGTTACTTGCAGTGTTAGTATATCGCATTTTCGGAAGTTTGTCAACTATTAATCGGAAGTTTCGTCTTTCGAAGATGCAACTCGTCCTACGCATGCACGCTCCGTATGCACAGGACTTAGACTTGGAGGAAATATGACATTTGGTGAAAAACTTAGAGAGGCACGCCTTACTCTCAATCTAACCCAAAGAGAACTTGCCGACATGACCGGCATTTCCGAACGCTCTCTCTATACTTATGAGCAGTCCGGAATTATGCCGCGCAGTGGCAATGTTCGAAAACTGGCAGATGCCTTGAATGTATCTACCAGCTATCTTCTCGACGAAGAAGAAACCGACCCGTCGAAGCATCTGGACCAAGACATTTTCTTGGCGCAAGTGCAAGACGAATATGGTTATAGGGCCACCATCGAAGCAAGAGAAGTTCTCACCCGTGCTTCTGCCCTATTTGCCGGTGGCACCCTCAGTGATGAAGCTAAGGATGCCTTCTTTCGCTCCCTAATGGAAGTCTATCTGGAGTCCAAAGAAGAAGCCCGGACAAAATTCTCACCCAAAAGCAGGGCTAAGAGAAAGTCAAAGAACTAGACTTTCTGAATTTTTCGCATTTTTTATGCTATAAGTCCTGTTTATGACCCTCGAATTATGTCATAATATGATTGTTGGTATACAACGCTCTGTTTCTATCAGTGACAGCCCGTCTAACAATCTTAGGAGGTGAATGTTATGGCATATACCGATTTCATTATTCAGACCGTTATTAAGATGACGAAGAAGTACAACTCTCGTGATCCTTTTCACATTTGCAAGGAGATGGGCATCTTCATTCATTATAAGGAGTTGGGGGCAAGTCTGAACGCCTACTATTTTGTGCACTCTCGCATTCATAACGTCATTTTGAATCAAGACGTAGAACCCATCTTCGGCAAAGTGCTGTGTGCCCATGAGTTAGGACATGCACTTCTTCATGCAGCACAGGCAGAGGTTCTTATGTTTCGAGAGATCAATGTCTTCGATGTTACCAATCGTATGGAGTACGAAGCCAACTTGTTTGCTGCAGAGCTTTTGATTCGCGACGAAGACATTATACGTTCCAATGAAGGAAATCCCCTCACCATGCAAGAGCTTGCCGCAGAGCTTCACGTGCCGATAGAACTCATTGACTTTAAACTTCGGATTCTTAAGCACAAAGGGTATGCAATCAATGTTCCATACCATGCCAGGGCAGATTTTTTGCGAGATCCTATATGAACAATCATATACCTCGGAAGATTACCATATCTTCGGAGGTATATATTTTGCGCTACCTAAGATACGTCCCACTTGCCCACTGATTCGTGCCGATTCGCCACCAGCCGTTTTTCGATTTTTCGAATCCGGTTACCGTAGTACCTACCTTTAACACCTTAATAACCGCATAACTCATACCCGGTCCCTTACGTACATTGAGTGCCGTACAATTCGCAACCCTTAACTTCCTGGCGTTACTACTTGCAGATGTGGTTGTGGCGGAAGATATTCGTGCCGTGCTATCTGATTCACTGTCTACCTTGTCTCCTTGCACGGTATAGTCTACCCAAGGTAGATATCCGACCTTCTTCCACGATTGCATTTTCACACTACGCTTTACCAATCTTCCGGTCTTCGGTGATGTCTCATATATGGTGTCTTTTCCGGCTACCACTCCCACGTGCCCCTTCATCCAAATGCACATTCCCGCCTTCATTTTGGTTAGATCTGATGTCACACCGGTGCACCGGCGAAACATACCGTCTGCCGTTACATCCGGCACCGCATTGCTCTTATATGTGCCACATTTTCCGGGACGAGAACCCCACAGGATGCCTTTAATCGCGCACACACAATCGTAACCTTGATACCCGAGCTTTGTTAACAAGTATTCGTAGTTCGACTTTTCTGGGTCCTGCACAGACCTTGTATCATACCATACTTTCATTGCTTTGCTCTGGTTTCGCTTTGCATTTAATAACGCTTTCGTCAACGTCTGCCCGTAGCAACCTTTGGCATATACATCGCCGGCAGCGACTACTGTGGCTTCGAGAACTGCCATAAAATCATTCACTTTCATCTTATCTCACCTCCTATATTTCTATTCTTCTTTGTTCTTCTGAACGTAGATTTGATTAGCATATACACTGGCTCCTGCAAGCAATATCCCTTGCGTTATCGCGGTAAATAATCCTGCCATCCAGTCCTGTATGCCATGAATATCTGCCGTTGATAGTACCCATATAGCCGCCAGCAATACGCCGCTAACGCCGAGAATCAGCGGAATCCACCGATCCGGTATCTTGCTCTTCTTCAGTCCCATTCCAATTAAATATAAAACCGGTATGAGAACCAGAAGTTCTGATTTAATATAGTCTTGATAGTTCATTTCTACCTCCTTTCTGAGGACGAAGTCCGAAGTGGCGCAGGCGAAATTCGCGCAGGCGATTTCGGCTGTCGCATCAATTAAATTTGTGCCGCTGGCACAAATGCAGGTGCGAATGGACAGCACTTCAGTGTGTCCATTCACACTACCTCCTTTCTGAGGACGAAGTCCGAAGTAGCGCAGGCGAAATTCGCGCAGGCGATTTCGGCTTTTTTTACTCGCGAGTTACAAACATAATACCGGTTAATCCGATCAAAACTTGTCCATGTTAAATAATTAAAACTTATATTTGTTTATCCCTTCGCCCACACAAAAAAGCTCGAAAGACAAGTACCAACCTTGCCTTTCGAGCTCTCATTTTACTCTATCTGTGCGCAAATGCCCTACGCATACATCGCCGGTCTCAGGGGCTTATCCCAGTAGATGGTGCCGCCCATCTCCGCCGCCAGTGCATCGGCCTGTTCTTGAAATTTCTCCAAGTACTGTGCTTCTCTTTTCTTAGAGCGTCTTCCCTTGGCGTTGTATATCACCTTACTTACATATGCATCGTAAGAGATTGCGAAATCCTCCGGGTCTCTGTAGGGGAAGAAGGAGATGCCCACCTCGTATGTAATTATACCACTGTCGGAAGTGGCGGTAAGCGTCACCACTGCACCCTTGCGCGGAACTTCATTGTACACCATATCCGCAGCAAAATACTGCTTATACACATCGATAACTTTCATTCATTTGTCCTCCTATTGTTCCTTTTCTTCTGTATTCTCGTTATTCACAAGCTTCTTTCCTCGTAGCACATGGCGCCAAATGGCCAAAAGGATTCCCGCCGCTAACACTCCACCAACGACGCCTACGATTATTGCCCATGGTCTCGCATCCTGAGGAGTTTCCTCCGGCGTAGTCACATCGGTAGCGTCTTCCACAGGAACTTCCACCTTCTCCACAACCGTAATCGGTAGATTGGCAATCTCCGCACCTCCGGCGTCCTGCACCGTAACCGTTGTCTCTCCAAGATTCACTCCGTAGAGGGGCACACGAACGACACCTTCCCCATCCGGCCTCAGAGCAGAACAATTTACCACTATTACAGACATATCCGCCGATACCACGGATATCACCGCATCAGCTCCCACCGGATTCACGCGAACAACCATCTCCTGCGACGTACCGAGTCCCATTTTGGTTTGAAATTCCGCTGTCAACTTCTCCACTTCGCCTGTGGAATCGTTCATTTTCTTCTCAAACACAACATCACTGAGGGTAAATGTAACCTCAATCGTTGTGGGTTCGGAAATGGTCGTAAATGTGGCCACATGATCATTTGCCGCCACTTCCCCAACCACGGAACCATCCCAAGCGTTCACAGGCTTACCGGAATCAAATACATCGGACTTCATACAATCCGAAGCCTTATGCTCAATCATCGTCAGCTCTGTTCCGTTCACAACCACGGAATCGTATACAATAGACGCCGACACCAGAGGGGATTTCGTTGCCTTACCCTTGGTTACATCAATGTCCTTGATGTAAATGGCGGTCAGGTTCTGCAGATTCGTAATACCCGCCTTCTTGCCTCGCACCGAAAGATTCTTCGCCAGATCAAAGCTTACCGTATACGTGCCGTTCTCGGTCACCGACACCGCCGTACCGGTCTCACAGCCCCAATAGGAGTGGCCGGAATCATTGTACAGCACATGAAGCGCCAACTTCACAACATCCGCATCCTTGGCCTCCACCACATTCACACGCACTGTCTTAGTAAGGCCCGTATTTGCCGTAATGATAATGTACGTTGTGCCGGTAGCAATACCGAAGATTCTGCCCTGAGCATTTACCGTTGCCACCTCCGGATTGGACGATGTATAGGTCACCTTATCGCCGGGAAGTTCGCATTCGATCTCTACGGTTCGGCTCTCCACCACCTGATACTCTTCCTTGTCGGTCACAATCTCCGTAACCTTCTGAGACTCCGTATCAGCTATAACCGTCACGGTAATCTCCTTCTCCACAGAACCGCTCTGAGAGTATATGTGCACTGTAGTAGTTCCGATTCCTCTTGCACGAAGAATCCCCCGAGATACCGTCACAACCGAAGCATCGTCAGTGCTCCAGAGAACCACATCATTTGCATCAAGCGGCGTTACCTCCGGACAAATGACCTTCTGCTCCCCGATGGTCATCTTCACAGTCGTCTCCACAAGTTGAACATCGGTAATCTCCTTCACGGTCGGATTCTTTACAATATCCCGAAAGTCCCACTTCTGATTGGCGTCCGTAGCGGGTAGATAGACACCTCGCACCATGGCCTCCACAATATTCTCAAAGATTGGTTTGCACTCTACGCGATTCCAATAGGAAAATAACCCGGTCTCGTATGCACCCTTGGTTCCATAGCCCTGATCCCAAACACAAGGGACTACGCCTGCCACTTGACATGCTTTTGATACAATTTCGCAGAAATACGCCCGTTCCACGTCGTTGTAGCCGGTGGAGGTACCCTCCTGCTTATAAATACGATTTCCATACTCCCCGAGAAACATAGGAACGTCGAACTTATTCGCCATTCGCTTCAAACCGTCCACCACCTCATAGATCTGATCATACGTCCATGAAACACTGGTGGAATGCTTATAAATGTGGGCTGCGAACATCAATCCCGTTCCGTCATTGTACGTATCCTCCGGAAGGGCAAATTCCTTATTGGAACCATTATTGGCATAATGCGCCACACACGCCAACCAGCGAGTTGTATTGTTAGATCCCGTGGAACGTACCACATTTACAAAGATCTGATTGAGGTTCATAATAATAGGCGTATCATATGCAATGGCTTCCGCACTGTTCTTCGCATCCCCTTCCATGCAGGTAATCTCATTCATGGACTCAAAGATCAAGTGCTCGTCATAATCACGAAAATGCTCTGCAATCAATCGCCACACGCACTCAAATTGATAATACACCTCATCAATGTGATCGGAAGCCACCCGCAGCCAACCGGTCTGCTCTGCACCATCGTGATGAATATTTATAATCGCATACATGTCCTGCGATACGCAGTAATCCACAATCTCCTGAACACGGTGCAACCAGTTCTCATTTAGGGAAAATCCGCTGTCGATATCCCCTTCGATCATCGTACCCCAAGTCACGGGAATTCTCACCGTATTGTAACCGGCATCATGCAACGCCGTTATGTACTCCTTCGTTGTCACTGCACTCTGCCATACAGTTTCACTGGGCGTAAATCCGGAATGTCCGTCCAAGGTATTGCCTAAATTGGTGCCCAACCCCATCTCATAGACAAGTTCCTCATCGGTCAACCTACGAAAATCCAGAGGTGACGACGCATCCTCACTCATTACAAAACGCATCTGAGCCTTGGTCTTCTCCAGTTTTGCGTGCATCTGGACGTAGTCCTGCTTCGTAACACCAATACCGGCAAGAACATCTTCTTTCGTTGTCATCTGTTTCTCATTTAACAACGCCTTGGCTTCCTCCACAACCTCCGTAAAGGCAATCCAAGATGCAGTTTCGTACATGGACTCGTCCATCTTCTCTGCGAAATCCACCGCCTTCTGAAGCTTCTCCCGAATCTCCGCACTATCGATCAATTCCGTGCTGTTCCCGTCCTTAACCTCTTGCACCGCACCTTCTTGTGCAGATGCTACCGGAAACAAGCAAATGACCATCACAAGCGCCAACAGGCACGCGATTCCTCTCATCCTCATACGTATGATACCTCCGAACCTCAAATCAATTACGCGCAAATAGAGATCTTGTGTATATTATATCGCAGATAGAGGCGAATGTCACATACTTTACGAAGAGAAGTGAGGACAAGTTTTCACTTGTAATGTCCCTTCCGGTTTTATTTTCAACTACATATTCGATTATCCTGTCACAATATATCTGCGTGTTACGCGACTATTTTTCGGAGATTTCAAAGAACATTGATAATTTAATAAGGCTTTACACCGAACAAAAAGACCTTTATAATATAAGCACCAACAAAATTTTAGGGGAGGTGCGAAAAGGATGGTTGAATATATGCCGACAGATATGCAATACAAAGATGGGTTGAGAAAAGACAAATTTCTTAACGACTTAATCATCGAAACAATCAAAAACGGTAATGTTGATAAAGCTTTGGAGTACCTCGAGAAGGACAATGAGCGAATCGAAAAGGCATTAGAAGAATAACTTCACAGATCAAATATGTAACAAATTATTAAGGTGTAGAGCCTCATTAAGTTATCAAGGCCCTACACCTTCTTTCCGTCCCCAAGAGGATTTGAACCTCCGACCTATCGCTTAGGAGGCGATCGCTCTATCCAGCTGAGCTATGAGGACACTTTTCGATCTTCGCGGCGCATTTGCTCCGTGAGACCTCTACAATATTATCACGAACCTTCGGAAAATGCAATTCTACACGTAGATATTTTCCTTCAATTCGTAATTCACGCTACCTTGCAGCCAAATGATGCCTCGGAACCGTCTTCCTACGGCCGGCTCGCCCATCACATTTTCTGCATTCACACACAATTCCATTACCATATGGTTGCAATAGATCTCCATAACATATACCTTCTCAGCGGTGACGGAATTCGTCCGTTCGCTTAGAGAGAGGATGATACCCACAATCTTATAAACCTCGCTCTCCATGCCAAAAGGTGCAAATGAGGTATCTACAATAGAAAATACGTCCTCGTTTCGAATTCGTTTGGAGATGGCCGAAACGGTGTCAATTTCCTTCATGGTCAGACGATCAATGGCATCTTGGTCTCCGTGCTTTGCTGCCAAGAGCATTGCTTTGTGACGAACATTTTCTTCCTTACTGTCTTCCATATCTTGAACCGACTTCTTCGTAGGAAACAGAATCGTCCCTTCGGAAGCCAGCGCTGACAATCGTGCCACTTGGTAATAATCATCATTTCCTCTTTCTGCAAATCGCATGTAGTCCACTGCATTTTGCAAGAAGAAGATTAGAGACACACCCAAACGCATCTCATCGCACAGAACCGCATAAGCGTCGGAATCGCTCTTCTTTCCGATATACATTTCCTCCCTACTGCTCTCCACATGAGAAATCAAGTAGGGAAAATAATGGTCCATTCGAAAATTCCCCTGTTCGTCCTGTTGCCCCCGAACAGTGATGCCCATATCTTTTGAAAATTCCTTGGACACCTCTACATATTGTGTTTTGGATTGTTCAGACAACGATATCATGCTTTTTTTATCGGAAGAACGCATTATCTCATCAATGAGTTCTTCTTCCTTCTGCTTGGTATCAATATTCGAAAAACCTATGCTCTTCAAGAAACTATGCATTAAATACTCCTGTATTTCAATTATATAACGCGTTATTTTATTAAGAAATATCGTTTATTGCGGACTTTCCATAGATATTTGGTCATTTTCAAACAAAATAAACGCATTAAAATTGTGATATTTTTACTTCAATATCGACGACTCTTCATTACTTCACTCGGATTGTGTCCAGGGAAGAAATTGACTCCTCCAAAACTTCCTTTTCCTCATCCGAAAGAACCATAAATGTATTCCCCTTGATTACTTCCTTCACATACGTGTAACATCCTTCACGATTGTGCATACTGGTCATAATAAAACCATCGTTATCATCATTGAGAAGACATAGACTGTAACTGAGCTTACCGCCCATTTCCGAAAATGCATCGTAACGCTTCAACGCAATCTTCTTAAAGGAAGTATCCCTAGCATCCTCTAGTAACTTTACTCGGTCAATGGTATCGTTCATCTGACCTTTCAAATTGTTTATCTCCTTAAATCGCCCGAGAATTCTCTCCTCCAAACTTCTCCCACTACTACCGCGCATAAATTCACGGTATTTCTCGTTCAGCTGATTAAATTTCATCACCATAACCATAGAAAACACAAGCAATATAGCCAGTATAATCAACATCGCAAGAATCAAATACTCAATATTAATTCCCAGATTCGTAAACATGCTCTCGTCCTTTTCTACATAATATTCAACAACTGCATCAATCGTTCAAATTCATCTATCGAATAGTATTCGATTTCGATCTTGCCCTTATCCTTATTCTTTCGGTTGATCGTAACTTTTGTACCCATGGTACGCTTCAACTTTTCTTCGAATTCCGCATAAATGGCGTCCTCAGCCGCATTTGACTTCGGTTCTGTGGGCACAACCGGAGTTAGAAGCTTCTTAACGTAGGCTTCCATCTCACGAACACTCCACTTACCTGTTGTTGCCTTCTGAGCCGTAGCATACTGCACTTCATGATCCTCAATAGAGAGCAGTGCACGAGCATGACCGGCAGAGATCTCCGCATCAATCAGCATCTGCTGAACTCTATCGTCCAATTTGAGCAGACGCATGGCATTGGTAACTGCCGTACGACTCTTTGCTACACGCTCAGCAACTTGTTCTTGTGTCAAAGAATATTCTTCAATAAGTTTGCGATAAGCCACTGCCTCTTCAATCGCATTCAAGTCCTCTCTCTGAATATTCTCAATAAGCGCAACTTCATAAAGCTCCTGTGGCTCATAATTCTTCACCAACACCGGAACTTCCTTTAATCCTGCTAATCTCGCAGCTCTCCAACGACGCTCACCGGCAATAATTTCGTACATATCGCCATTCTCACGCACAACAAGGGGCTGAATAATACCATGAAGTCGAATGGATGCCGCCAGTTCTTCCAAAGCTTCTTTATTAAAGTTTCTTCTAGGCTGGCCACGATTCGGTTCCACCTTGGACAAAGGAACTAATGTTTCACGTGAAACATTATCATCACGACTCTCAACTTTCTTCTTAATATCTTTATCAATCTTATTGGAAATAAGGGAATCCAAACCCTTTCCCAAGCCTTTCTTCGCTGCCATAATTACCTCCATGCACTGTATATCATGTGCGTTGAACACGCAAGCATTTGTAATCTTCCATTATCAAAGCACAACATGTTGTCATGTAACAATAGAGAATTACTTATTTTCTTCCGCACATCTCTATCGGAACAGTCCCTTTTTCTTCTTAGGTTGTTCCACTACCTTCTTACCATCATTCTTCATCACTTCAAGAGCAAGTTCACGGTACGCTTCAGCTCCGATGGAACGATTATCGTATACCGTAATGGGTAACCCATGACTGGGTGCCTCTGCAAGTCGAACATTTCTCGGGATAACCGTACGATAAATGTTCTGTGAAAGGTTCTGACGTACATTTTCCACAACCTGAAGAGAAAGATTCGTACGTCCATCAAACATTGTGAATACTACTCCGTCAATGGACAGTTGCTCATTTAGACGATCACGTACCAGTCCGATGGTGTGAATTAGCTGAGAAAGACCCTCCAAAGCGTAATATTCACACTGAATCGGTACAA
Source organism: Lachnospiraceae bacterium (assembly GCA_045546575.1). GTDB lineage: Bacteria > Bacillota > Clostridia > Lachnospirales > Lachnospiraceae > ISDg. The sequence goes on from JAZQDC010000009.1 coordinate 20,664, forward strand.
TAATCGTATCTGCCGTAGTCATAGCATTTAGCGTCAAAGTATTCAGAGACGGGGGACAGTCAATCAATATGTAGTCATATTCGTCCTTCACCTCTGCTATATGATTTCGCAAAATGTACTCCTTATTCGGAATATCCAACAATTCAATCTCTGCGCCGGCAAGATTCACGTCCGAAGGAATTACATCCAGACGCTCAAATTGTGTGTGGCAAATAGCCTCACGTACATTGCAGTCACCAATAAGTAATTGATATATGCTATTCTCTACTTCATCCTTCTCAATTCCGAGACCACTACTACTATTGCCCTGGGGGTCGATGTCCAGAACAAGCACTCGCATACCGTTCTCAGCCAAACATGCGGACAGATTAATGGTAGTCGTCGTCTTACCGACACCACCCTTTTGATTCGTAATCGCAATTGCCTTACCCATATTTCCTCCATTCGTTACATCGCGAAAATGACGTGCTCTTTTCGCTGTACTTTTCTCATCCAAACACCACACAATCTCGGCACGTATACGAAGAAAAGTATAACACAAAACAAGAAAAAGTACCACCACAAGATGTAGGGTACTTTTTGTATTTGGTACTAAAACTAGAGATGTAATGTTTCACGTGAAACAAACATCATTACACCAACACAAAGTACAATGTTTCACGTGAAACATTACACAATAGGTGCCTTCAAAGGCTTACCTCCTCCACGAGGATACTTACTCTTTGTTTCACCGAGTTTCTTTGCAATCACGAGTTTACGTTGAAGATCACTGGTGGGAATGTAGTACTCCAACACATTTGCTACAGTAGCGTTCATCTCGTGAATTGCAGTATGTGCCTCTCGTATCTCATCGTTAGAATCCATACTCTTGTACGAAACAAATGCTCCTCCGGTTCTTACAAAAGGAATACACAATTCTGATAAAGACGCAAGTCTCGCTACTGCACGGGATACGCAGAAATCAAATTTTCCACGATACTCTTCTTTTCTTGCTAGTTCCTCTGCACGACCATGAACACAAGTTATGCCCCGCAAACCAAGTTTTGATACAACATCTTGTAGAAATAGAATGCGTTTATTTAGAGAATCCAATAATACAAATTCCATATCCGGATAGAATATCTTCATCGGAATTCCGGGAAATCCTGCACCGGTTCCTACATCCAGAACCCGGACGATATGTTTCGGCATACCCAGCACGTCCACTGCCTTTGCAAAGCAAAGACTGTCCAACCAATGCTTTATAACCACTTCCGGATATTCTGTAATTCCGGTAAGATTCATAACCCGGTTTTTTTCTACCATCATCTCATAATACATATGCAACTGTTCTAACTGTTGCTCATTATATGATATACCAAGCTCATTCAAACCGGCAATCAGTTTACTATCATCGTACATACCATTCTCCATTTCTTCTGCGCTACGTTCCAATCAAATATCGATGTAAGTACAACATTACAGACGCTCCACATCTATGCAGTTTGCATTTCTAATGTTTTCTCGATTCCAAATACACAAGTAACACGGAAATGTCCGCAGGCGATACACCGCTAATTCGTGACGCTTGACCAACATTTACGGGGCGTTGCAACTGAAGTTTCTGCCGTGCCTCCAGACGCAGAGAAGGAATCTGCGTATAATCAATATCCTCGGGAATACGACGTTTTTCAAGCTTCTTAAAATGTTCCACCTGCTGTAATTGACGTTCAATATAACCTTCATATTTGATATTAATTTCTACTTGTTCTATTACATCTGTAGCAATCGGCTTTCTGTCGCAATCCAATGGTGCCAGCATCTCATACGTGATTTCCGGTCTACGAAGAAGATCTCCAAGAGAGGTGGCAGTATGAATCTCCGAAGAACCGATTTGCTTCAAGTAATCACACACCCGTGCATTTGCACCTAACATTGTTTCTTTCAAACGAGTGATTTCACGCTCAATTCCGTCACGCTTCTGCACAAACGCCTGATATCTTTCTTCATCGATGAGTCCCACCTTATGTCCGATTTCCGTAAGTCGAAGGTCAGCATTGTCCTGACGAAGAAGCAATCGATATTCGGATCGACTGGTCATCATACGATAAGGCTCATGAGTTTCCTTGGTAACCAAATCGTCAATCAATACGCCTATATAAGCTTGGGAACGGTCAATCACAATCTGCTCTAGACCCTGCACGTAACGTGCAGCATTAATACCGGCAACCAGTCCTTGTGCTGCTGCTTCTTCGTAACCACTGCTACCATTTGCCTGTCCTGCACTGAAGAAACCGCGCAACTTACGACATTCCAAAGTCGGATACAACTGCATGGGATTGATGCAGTCATACTCGATTGCGTAAGCATTTCGCACAATTTTTGCATTTTCAAGACCTGCCACAGAACGATACATGCGAATCTGCACTTCCTCCGGAAGACTGGAGGACATGCCGGACAGATACATCTCGTTGGTATAGTCACCTTCCGGTTCAATAAATACCTGATGACGATCCTTATCCGGGAACTTCACAACCTTATCTTCAATGGAAGGACAATATCGCGGACCGGTTCCTTTGATATCACCGGAAAATAGAGGCGAACGGGAGATATTATCCCGAATAATCTTGTGGGTCTCTTCATTGGTGTATGTGAGGTAACAAGAAACTTGTTCCTTAGCAATCTCTTCAGGTGTATTGGTAAAGGAAAATGGTACAACCTTCTCGTCACCCTTCTGCTCCGTCATCTTCGAGAAATCCACACTACGCTTGTCCACACGTGCCGGCGTTCCGGTCTTAAAACGGTACAATTCGATTCCCGCTGCTTCCAGTGAATCCGACAACATTGTAGCTCTGGGAAGTCCATTTGGCCCGGTGTACTGGCTTACTTCACCGAAGATACAACGGGCATTTAGGTATGTACCGGAACACAATATCGCCGCTTTGCAGGGGAAGATTCCGCCTGAGGACGTCTTTACGCCCGTCAAATACTGCGTTCCTTCTTCATCAGTTTCCCACACCAACTCCGAAACCTCAGCCTGTTTCAGCGTCAGATTATCCTGATTCTCCATAACACGACGCATCTCGCTACTGTACGCTTGCTTGTCGGCTTGGGCACGAAGAGAATGAACTGCCGGACCCTTAGAGAGGTTCAACATCTTGCTCTGAATATAGGTCTTATCAATATTCTTACCCATCTCGCCGCCTAGGGCGTCCAATTCACGAACCAAATGACCTTTGCTGGTTCCGCCAATGTTGGGATTACAAGGCATCAAAGCAATGGTATCCGTACTCACCATAAATACAATGGTATTACAACCAAGCCGTGCCGCAGCCAACGCCGCTTCACAGCCCGCATGACCGGCACCAATCACCGCCACGTCATACGCATCACACATATATTCCGGAACTAACTTCTCCAAACCACTGCCTCCTTAATAAAATGTCGCTCCTCAGTCGCGCCCTACATATTAACATTACTTTCACCTTGCGGAACATAATTGCTCCGAGGATTACGCAGGAGCAATTATTGGGGGCGCGCGTTTCTTATCCTTAATTCTGCACCTGTTTGTCGCACGCAAGTGTGACTGGTGCATAGGTGAGCACGAACCGCAGGTTCGTTATAGTCGCGCCCTACATATTAACATTACTTTCACTTTGCGGAGCATAATTGCTCCGAGGATTACGCAGGAGCAATTATTGGGGGCGCGCGCTCCTCAGTCGCGCCCTATTTGCCCATACAAAACTCACTGAATATTCGATTGATTACGTCCTCATCCATATGCTCGCCTAGGATCCGTCCAAGAGACTCATATGCACCGGTAAGATCCACAGAGTAGAAATCCTCCGGCATTCCCATACTTATGCTGTTCATTACCTCTTGTAAGCTTCGTTTCGCCGCCAAAAGGTCTTGCTTCTGACGTTCAGACGTAATAATCACTTCATCATCTTCTTGCAAATGACCTGCAAAAAACATATCACATATCTTCTGCTCCAACGTCTCCATACCACGATATTCTCGTACCGAAAGACTCAATACCTGTGCTTGACAACCATATTCGTCGCATACATCCTGCAACATCTTCTCCGTTGTCACCGCCTCTAAATCGGACTTATTCAATATTGCCAGCATAGGTCTGTTGCCGTATGCTTTGATAATCTCTATATCATTTTCATCCAAGGGAACGGAGCAATCGGCAACATATAGAATTAAATCTGCATCCTGTGCTTCCTTATGTGCCATCTCCACACCAATCTTTTCAACAACATCTTTGGTTTCTCGAATTCCCGCAGTATCGGTTACAATCAGCGTAATACCGTTTAAGCGAATCTCTTCCGAGAGCGTGTCTCTTGTAGTTCCTGCAATGTCGGTTACGATAGCTCGGTCTTGCCCAAGCAAAGCATTAAGAAGAGAGCTCTTACCCGCATTCGGCTTACCGAGAATTACGGTTTTGATTCCTTCTCTCATAAGACGGCCATTTTCCGTGGTGGCAATCATACGATCAATACTGCTAAGATGTCGCTCCGTTGCCGCCTCTAACTTCTCTGTAAATCCATCCAGAGACATATGCTCCGGATCGTCAAGTGCAGCTTCAATCTCAGCGACTTCATTTAGTACTTCATTTCGTATGGACTGAATCTCAGTCTTCACATTTCCCCGTAACTGCTTCACGGAGTTCTTCAGAAACAATTCATTCTTGGCTTCAATAATGTTGCTTACGGCCTCTGCCTGAGATAGATCGATTCGTCCGTTAAGAAATGCTCGCTTTGTGAATTCGCCCGGCTCCGAAAGTCTGGCACCGACCTCCAACACAAGGGAAAGAATCTTTCTGGTTACAACGATTCCACCATGACAATCAATCTCTACAACATCCTCTCTGGTGAAGGTCTTGGGTGCTTTCATTAACACCAACATAACCTCATCCACAATGGCCTGTCCATCGAAAATAAAACCGTAATGCACCGTATGACTGTCCCACGCAGCTACATTCACACGATGATATTCCTGTCGATTCCCAGTCACAAACAATTTGGACGCAATGGAAAATGCATCAGGACCGCTGATGCGAATAATACTAATACCGGCCGAAGACAAACCGGTGGCAATCGCCGTAATTGTATCTGATACCATTTCCATAACCTCCAAATTATAAAAATTATGCGGAGCATAATTGCTCCGAGGATTACGCAGGAGCAATTATAGGGTGCGCGCGGTTCTCAGTCGCGCACTATTACCTCCAAATTCTAAAAATTGTGCGGAGCATAATTGCTCCGAGGATTACTTATCCAAACGAAAAACGGAGGAACCACGGTAACCGCGATTCCTCCGGCATGATAATTCCTACTAATTTCGGTCTTACCCGAATCGGATACCAGCTTACTGATTATTATTCTCAGCTGCTGCCTTCTCTGCAGCCTTAGCTTCCTTGTATGCAGCGTAATCCTTCATATAATCCTTGCTGTAATCGCTGCTGTTACCGTCATTGTTGTTATAACGCTTCTGGTAATTGCCACGACCTCCACGATTACCGTAACGACCATTGCCACGACCATATCCACTGTTACCATAGCGATTGTTACCATAACGGCTACCATATCTTCCACCGTCATAGGAAACACCCTTCTTCATACTAACGATAACCTTACGATACGGATCCTCGCCTTCGCTGTGGGTCTCAACATACTTATCATTCTGCAGAGCAGCGTGGATAATTCTTCTCTCATAAGGATTCATAGGTTCAAGAGAAACGCTTCTATGTGTCTTCTTAACCTTCATAGCAATGTTCTTAGCAAGATTCTCAAGAGTTTCTTTTCTTCTCTCACGGTAATTCTCCGTATCCAACTTAATCTTGTAATACTTATTGCATGCACGATTTACTACAAGGCTGGTGAGATACTGAAGAGAATCCAAGGTCTGTCCTCTCTTACCAATCAAGGTACCCATATCTTCACCTTCGATATCGATGTAAATGTTCTCTTCTTCTTCATTTACCGTAGCGGTAATCTCAGCAGAAAGGCCCATCTCCTTCAAAATCTTCGAGATAAAATCAACAGCAACTTCGGAAGGAGTATCTCCGGTAGCAGGCTCAATATCGCTTACTACAACAGCCTTAACTTCCTCTTCAAGTGCTTCCTGAGCTACCGGCTCTGCAATCTCTGCTGCAACTTCCATAAGCTCTACGCGAATCTTCTGATTCTTAAACAAACCAAGAAAACCGCCCTTTTCTTCAATTACTTCGTACTTTATATCATCAACTGCAATTCCAAGCTCAGCGCTTGCCACTGCCAAAGCTTCTTCTACAGTCTTTCCGGCAAATTCCTTGTATGCCATCTTCTACTCCTCCATATCATCGTTCTTCAGCAGATTCGCAATGGATGCAATACTCTTAGTTCCGGTTTCTTCGTACTGCTTCTTCAATTCTTCTCGCTTCTTATCGGAAACAAGTGCATCGGAACTCTTCTTGCTCTTAGAGGAAGCAGACTTGTTATTGCTTGCTCCGGCATTCTCCGTCTTCATCGTAGCGATGGACTTCGTACTGGACTTTGCAATGTTAGCCATACCTTCACTCTCGGAATGTACACCGTACTTTTCGAGACTCTTTCTCTTCTTCTCAGCACTCTCTGCAACGATTTCATCAATTCCTACATGATCAAAGTACTTATTAATAGCAAATTGCTGAACAATCGTTACTGCACTGTTTGCTACCCAGTAAATACCCACACCGATAGGAAGCATGATACAGAATACACCCGACATAATCGGCATAATCGTATTCATCGTCTGCATACTACTGGTCATCGGGTCATCATTCTTCTTATTGTCGTTCTTGTTTGCAGCAGAAGACATCTTGCCTTGCAAGAACTGCAGCAACGCTGCAAGAATCGGAATGATAATCTCCGGGAAGGACAATCCCGGGGAGTCCAAAATATTAAATCTGCCAAATAAACCATTAACGTCCAAGATCGTATCGATTGTCTTATCCTGTGAACTCATGATTGCTTTGAATTCCGAAGAAGCCGCAAGCTTATTCCAATTGTCACAGTTTTCAATCTCCTTACCGGTGCGGAATGCTTCCCATACCTCGGTATTAAATACGGAGAATACATCGATTAGATCGGTTTCATTAAATGCACGAACATCGTCCTTCTTCTCACGAAGGGCAACTTTCTTTGCGCCGTAAAATTCTTTGATTGCTTCTGTATAAATGTCCTCATACTCAGTATCATCCAACTCAGTAATAATCGCGTTGGACACGTCCTTATATAGTACATTTACATCATCAACGTAAGCAGGTACCGCATAGATTACACGATACAACGCAAACAGAATCGGGAGCATAATCAACAGTGGCAAACATCCGCCAAATGGACTTACTCCGTACTTCTGGTACAATTCCTGCTGCTCCTGCGTCATCTTCTGCATTACTGCCTGATTGGAACGGTCAGCATTCTTGTACTTCTCCTGCAATGCCTGCAGTTCCGGGTTCATCTTCGCCGAAACCTTGGCAAATTTCTGCTGCTTAACGGTCAGAGGAAGCATAAGCATCTTAACAACGATGGTAAAGATTACGATACAAAGTGCAATATTCTCAATTCCGAACAAGGACACGAAATTATAAATTGCATCGAGAATCTTACCCATGACCCAGGCGAAAGGCTTCAGAAAACCTGACACCTGTGTTAAAAATATCATATTCATTATGATCCTCCTTCAAGCTACGGTACCGGATCATATCCTCCTTCATGAAAAGGATGGCAACGTAAGATACGCCGCACTGTCAGATAACTTCCCTTCAAGGCACCGTACTTCTCAATAGCTTCCATTGCATATTGGGAACATGTAGGCGTATAGATACAACAAGGCTTCTTAAGCCCCGATATATACTTACGATAAAATCGAATCATACCTAATAATATCGTCTTCATACCTACCTCGAATCTTGAGTCAACAATCCATGCAGCTTCGCCAAATGCAGAATCGCACTTGTAATCTCCTGCTGCGTTCTTCCCTTTGCTGTTCCTCTTGCAATGACGACGATATCCAACCCATTGCTGAACAAATCGCCGTTCAAGCGTAAGCCTTCACGAATCAAACGCGTCACTCTATGGCGAACCACGCTGTTTCCTACTTTCTTGCTTACACTAATACCTATTCTGTTGTAATCAAGGTCATTGTCAAGTACATACATGACAAGATACCTGTTGGCATAAGACTTTCCGCCGTCATATACACGGCTGAACTCCTTATAATTCTTCAAAGACACGATCTTCATTGTAAAGGCTCCTTCTCGTAAAATCGAAAGCCTCAGTAAGAAGTACTTCTATGAAATCACTTCTTACAGAACAAAAAAGGTCACAATAAATGCGACCTAAGCAGAAATCTTATGTCTTCCCTTTGCTCTTCTAGCGGACAGAACCTTTCTTCCGGATGCAGTCAACATTCTCTGACGGAATCCATGAACTCTAGCGTGGCTCTTCTTCTTCGGCTGAAATGTCATCTTCATAAAGCAATACCCTCCTTGGTTAATACTCCCACGTAAATAAACGTGGTGCGTTCTATATTATAGTTACTAATTTCCCGTACGTCAAGCAAAAAATTTTGAAAATGCAAATTCTTTCACTGAATACTTATAAACAAATTCGCTCTTTTTCGACGTATTTATGCCCTCCTTTTTTGTTGATATTTCGGATTATTCTATCCACAGAATGTTGATAACTCTTTTTATACTCTTATTTTTCAATGCTTTTCGATGTGCATACTTTTGTTGATATTTTGTTAAATATTCGTCTGTAGATGATTTTATATTCAAAATAGCCAAAAAGGCTTTTTTTTATCAAAAACGTGATTCTGGCCAATTTGGTGCTTCTACGGCGTAATTTATATTTTCTATCCCTACCTTATATAAATAAAACTTGCTTTAAGATCGATTTTATAGTATACTAGGATAGGGTTTCGTTTGCCCATTTGTACGGCTCGAAACATTTGTTGATTGATTATTTTTTTAGATACGTTTTGTTATACATTCGGAGGTAATTCATGCAGTCAAAAGAGTTAATTGATAGTAAATGGAGCGAGATTCTCGCCTATATGAAGCAGGAGTATGATTTCTCCGATGTTTCCTTTCGTACTTGGCTTCTTCCTCTGAAGATTTATGATGTAGAAGATAATATGATTACCATTGTTGCCGATGACAACGTGATTAACAGCAACAGTTTGGAATTTATCCGCGGTAAGTATACTCCCTTCATTAAGGCTGCCATTGCAGAGATTATGCAGATAGACTATGAAGTTGAGATTGTTCTTCAATCCCAAGTTCAGAAACGGGAAAATGAGAAGAAGAGACAACTTGCCAATCATTCCGGACGTTTGATTAATCCTCAATATACCTTTGATTCCTTTGTCGTTGGTGACAACAACAATACTGCACATGCTGCTGCTCTTGCAGTTGCCGAAGATCCGGGACATGTATACAACCCGTTGTACATTTACGGCGGTGCCGGTCTCGGTAAGACCCACCTGATGTACGCCATTGCTAATTACATTGCGGAATACAAGCCGGATATGAAGGTTCTCTATGTTACAAGTGAAACCTTTACCAACGATTTGGTCAAAGCAATCAAAGCCGGCGGTACGGCTTCTGAAGAATTTCGCGAGAAATATCGTTCCAATGATATTTTGCTCATCGACGATATTCAATTTATTATTAATAAGGAACGAACACAGGAAGAGTTCTTCCACACCTTCAATGATATGCGAGACAATGGTCGTCAGGTTATTATTTCCTCGGATAAGAATCCGAAAGATCTTCAGATATTAGACGATCGTCTTCGTTCTCGTTTCGAGTGGGGTCTAACCGTTGATATTCAAGTTCCTGCTTTTGAAACAAGAATGGCAATCTTGAAGAAGAAGCAAGAGATTAATCATTTGGTTATTTCCGATGAAATTATCAACTACATTGCTACGAATATATGCTCGAATATTCGAGAGCTGGAAGGTGCTCTGACTAAGGTGGTGGCTCTCAGTCGATTACAGAAGAAGGAGATTACCTTATCTCTCGCTCAAGAAGCGCTGAAGGATATTATTTCTCCGGATTCGAAGAAGACTGTTACTATCGAATTGATTCTAGATGTGGTTGCTGAGCAGTATAACATTACTTCTACCCAGATTATTCAGAAGAATAAGAGTCGTAATGTAGCTTATCCTCGTCAGATCAGTATGTATCTGTGCAGAGAATTAACAACCCTATCCTTTGATGAAATCGGTAAGGCCATCGGTAATCGTGATCATTCTACAGTACATTATGCTTGCAATAAGGTAGCAGACGATATAAAAGCAGACCCTACATTTGCTAACACCATAGATATATTAAAGAAGAAATTGAATCCGAACTAGACGGACAGTTGTTAATAACCTGTGGATAACCCTTTTTATAAATGGTGTATACCCTTTGGATACCTTTTGAATTGTTGTTTATAAATGATTTTTGTCGAAACCGGACGATATGATTTATCCCGTGAGATTTCCACTTTACTAACGTTTTTTTCACTGGGTTATTCAATACGGAAACCCTTATACAACAAGGCTTTTCCTCACTTATTAACAAACTAACAGCCCCTAATACTAATACTGTTTATATATTAATGTTTTATTTTATTATAAGCGCCTGCCGGAGACGGTAAGAGAGGCTTACGAAAGGAGTTTACGATTATGAAATTTATTTGCAAGCAATCCGATTTGATGAATGCGGTTAGTATTGCTCTGAAGGCGGTACCTTCCAAGACTTCCTTGCCTATTTTAGAGTGCATCTTGCTTGAGGCTATGGATGATGGTATTAAGATTACTTCTAACGATATGGAGCTTGGTATTGAATCTGTTATCGAAGGAAGAGTGGATAAGAGAGGTCGTGTTGCGTTAAATGCAAGAATTTTCTCTGATATCGTGCGTAAGCTTCCGGAGGATGTTGTGATTGTAGAGGTTGACTCTAACAATACTGCATTTATTACTTGTGGCAAGGCGAAGTTTAAGATTTCCGGTCAGGGAGGAGAGGATTTTCCTCTGTTGCCGGCATTTGAGAAGAATCGTGCTGTGACCATTTCACAATTTTCTCTGAAGGAATTGATTCGCCAGACCATTTTCTCGGTATCCGATAACGAGAGTAACAAAGTGATGACCGGTGAATATTTTGAGATTCAGGACAACAACTTGAAAGTGACTTCCTTGGATGGTCACCGTATCAGTATTCGTAATGTGCAGTTGAAGAACGGTTACGATGCGCAGAGCGTGATTATTCCGGGTAAGACCTTAATGGAGATCGGTAAGATTCTCAGCGGCGACATGGAGAAAGAAGTGAATATGTACTTCATGGAGCGTCATGTTGTGGTTGAATTCGAGAATACCGTGATTTTGTCTCGTCTAATCGAAGGCAAGTATTATAACGTGAAGCAGATGATTTCTACGGATTACGATACGAAGATTGTGGTAAATAAGCGTGAGCTTATGGACTGTATCGATCGTGCCAGCCTTCTTGTGAAGGAGTCTGAGAGACGTCCGGTTATTATTGATATTATGAACGGTTTTATGACCTTGAATATGAATTCTTCTCTGGGTACCATGGATGAAGAGATTATGATTCAGAAGGAAGGCAATGACCTTACCATTGGTTTCAACCCTAAGTTCCTTATGGATGCACTGCGGGCAATCGATGATGAAGAGGTTACGATTTATATGACAAATGCTAAGGCTCCTTGTTTTATTCGTGACAGTGAGGAGAGTTACATTTACCTTATCTTGCCTGTAAACTTTACAGCAAGATAACAGAGCGGTATAGAAGAAAGGATTATCGGTATGGAGACAATTCATTTGCGCGATGATTTTATTAAGCTTGGCCAAGCCATGAAGCTTGCGGGACTTGTAGATAACGGCGTAGAAGCGAAGGTTTTGATAACCGAAGGACAGGTTCTTGTTAACGGCGAAGTGGATGTTCGTCGCGGAAGAAAATTATATCCGGGTGATACATTTACTTATGACGGTCAGACCATCAAGGTAGAGAAATAATTCCGCGGATTGGAGTTATGACAGATGTTTATTAAGTCGCTACAGTTGAGTAATTTTCGTAATTACGAATCTCTGTCTCTGGAATTTTCCAAGGGTGTGAATCTTCTCTTCGGTGATAATGCTCAGGGAAAGACAAATATACTGGAAGCCATCTTTGTTGCGGCAACGACGAAGTCACTTAGAGGCAGCAAGGATCGGGAGATGATTCGCCTGGGGCAAGAGGAAGCGCATATATGTGCTAAGATTGAGAGAGATAAGGTTCCTCATCGAATCGATATGCATTTGAAGCTGAATCAGAAAAAGGGTGCTGCCATTGATGGAGTTCCGGTGCGCAGAGGTGCGGATTTGTTCGGTTTGTTGCATGCCATTTCCTTCAGTCCCGATGATTTGTCTATGATGAAGAACGGACCGGCGGAGAGACGAAGGTTTTTGGACATGGAGCTTTGCCAGATGGACAAGATCTATTGCAGTCAATTGTCCAATTATAACAAGGCGGTATTGCAACGAAACAATCTGTTGAAGCAGATCGGTTCCGGTTCGAATCTTAGAGAAACTGTGGAGATATGGAACGAGCAATTGGTTCGTTACGGTACATATATTATCGATGCCAGAAGGGCATTTATACGAGAATTGTTGCCGATTGTGCAGGAGAAGCACGGAGTTTTGTCCGGAGGCAAGGAGCATTTGACTATGGAATATGAGCCGAATGTGGAGGCAGAGGCATTTCGTCAGGTGTTGAATCGCAATCTGGAGCGCGATATCTTCATGAAGGCAACGGGAAATGGACCGCATAGGGACGATATGGCCTTATATATCGATGGAAAGAATGTGCGTCTGTATGGTTCTCAGGGGCAGCAACGGACAGTGGCACTTGCTCTCAAATTAGCAGAGATTGAATTGGTAAAACAAAGGGTTGATGAGATTCCGGTGCTTCTGTTGGATGATGTATTGTCAGAGCTTGATCGGAGCAGGCAGGTTCAGTTGTTGCAGGAGATGCAGGAAGTACAGACCATAGTGACTTGTACAGGTATGGAAGAGTTTGTCCGGTGTCAATCAGAACACAATAAGATATTTCTTGTGAAGAACAATACGGTAACTCCGTACGAGCAAGGAATGACAACGGAAGTGTAAGAGATATAAGACTGAAAGAGATTCTTTGAGTTTATGCGATAAATCGCTATGTGAATGGAGGATATTTATGAGTCAGGAATACGGTGCTGATCAGATTCAGATTTTGGAGGGATTAGAGGCGGTACGTAAGAGACCGGGTATGTACATCGGTAGTACGTCGTCTCGCGGTCTTCATCATTTGGTGTACGAGATTGTAGACAATGCGGTGGATGAGGCTTTGGCCGGATTCTGTACCGAGATTGATGTCTCCATCAACGAAGACAATTCCATTACCGTTATTGACAACGGTCGTGGTATTCCCGTAGAAATCAACAAGAAGAAGGGCATTTCCACAGTAGAGGTTGTATTTACGATTCTTCATGCCGGCGGTAAGTTCGGCGGTGGAGGATACAAAGTGTCCGGTGGCCTTCACGGTGTAGGTGCTTCCGTTGTAAATGCATTGTCTGAGTGGCTGGAAGTTACCGTTGATCTGGACGGTAAGAAATATTATCAGCGCTATGAGAGAGGCAAGGTTGTGAAGCCTCTGCAGGAGATAGGAACCGCTGACAGAACCGGTACTACCGTAACTTTCCTTCCGGATAAGGAAATCTTCGAAGAGACGGTATACGATTATAGTATCCTGAAACAGCGGCTGCGTGAGATGGCTTTCCTTACCAAGGGTCTTAAGATTACTTTAAGAGATAAGCGCGGAGAAGAGGAAGTAGTGAAGAGCTTCCATTACGAAGGCGGTATCAAAGAGTATGTTACGTACCTTAACAAGGGTAAGACTGCTCTATACAACGATGTTTTATATTTTGAAGGAACCGTAGGAGCAGTGAGTGTAGAAGTTGCTATGCAGCACAACGATGCTTACAATGACGGTTGTTATAGTTTTGTAAATAATATTACGACCCCGGAGGGTGGTACTCATTTGGTTGGTTTCCGTAATGCGTTGACCAAAACTTTCAATTCTTACGCTCGTAAGAGTAAGTTGTTGAAGGACAATGAGCCGAACCTGGAAGGTGAAGATATTCGAGAAGGTCTTACTGCTATTATTAGCGTGAAACTACCGGATCCTCAGTTTGAGGGACAGACTAAGCAGAAGCTGGGTAACAGTGAGGCTCGTGGTGCGGTAGACAGTATTGTAAGTGAACAGTTGACTTATTTCTTGGAGCAGAACCCTTCCGTTGCTAAGATTATCGTAGAGAAGTCCGTACTTGCACAGCGTGCAAGAGATGCGGCAAGAAAGGCAAGGGACCTTACAAGAAGAAAGTCTCCTCTGGAGAGCCAGAGTTTGCCCGGTAAGTTGGCAGATTGCTCCGATAAGGACCCGAAGCGTTGTGAGATTTACATCGTAGAGGGAGATTCCGCCGGCGGCTCCGCTAAGACGGCGAGAACCCGTGCGACACAGGCAATTCTTCCCCTTCGTGGTAAGATTCTGAATGTAGAGAAGGCACGTCTTGACAAGATTCTTACCAATGCCGAGATTCGTGCTATGATTACCGCATTTGGTACCGGTATTCATGATGATTTCAATATTGAGAAATTGCGTTATCATAAGATTATTATTATGACCGATGCCGACGTGGACGGTGCTCATATTAGTACATTGTTGCTGACATTTTTCTATCGTTTTATGCCGGAGCTGATAAAACAAGGTCATGTATATCTTGCTATGCCGCCTCTCTACAAGATTGAGCGTAACAAGCAGGTATGGTATGCGTATAACGATGATGAGTTAAATAAGATTCTTGCGGAGATTGGTCGTGACCAGAATAACAAGATTCAGCGTTACAAAGGTCTTGGCGAGATGGACGCGGAACAGCTGTGGGAGACAACCATGGATCCGGAGAAGCGTATTTTGCGTCGTGTGAATATGAACGAGGATAGTCTGAGTGAATTGGATCTTACGTTTACTACTTTGATGGGTGATGAGGTAGAGCCTCGAAGAATCTTCATCGAAGAAAATGCAAAATACGCAGAGAACTTGGATATCTAAGCCCAGAGCAATAAGTGTAGGAAGGTAAATATATGGACGAACATATTTTTGATAAAATTGATGACGTCGATCTGAAAAAAATGATGGAGAAATCCTATATCGAGTATGCCATGTCGGTTATTGCCGCACGTGCGTTGCCTGATGTAAGAGACGGTTTGAAGCCGGTACAGAGACGTATTCTCCATGCAATGAGCGAGTTAAATAACGGTCCGGATAAGCCTCACAGAAAATGTGCCCGTATTGTCGGTGATACCATGGGTAAATACCACCCTCACGGTGATAGTTCTATTTACGGTGCGTTGGTAAATTTGGCACAAGAATGGAATACCAGATATCCGCTTGTGGATGGTCACGGTAATTTCGGTTCTGTAGACGGTGACGGTGCCGCAGCTATGCGATATACCGAGGCACGTCTCTCCAAGATTTCCGTGGAGATGCTTGCAGATATCAACAAGGACACCGTAGATTTTGTTCCGAACTTCGATGATACCGAGAAGGAACCGGTTGTTCTGCCGGCAAGATTCCCGAACTTATTGGTGAACGGTACCTCCGGTATTGCGGTAGGTATGGCAACCAATATTCCGCCTCATAACCTTCGAGAGGTTATCTCCGCAGTTGTGAAGATTATCGATAATAAGATCGAGGATCGCGAGACGGAGATTGAAGAGATTCTACAGATTGTCAAAGGACCGGATTTCCCTACAGGGGCGCAGATTCTCGGTACCAAGGGTATTGAAGAAGCGTATCGTACCGGTCGTGGTAAGATTCGCGTACGTGCCGTAAGTGAAATCGAACCTATGGAGAATGGTAAGAATCGTATTGTTGTTACGGAACTTCCGTATATGGTCAATAAGGCACGTCTAATTGAGAAGATTGCGGAATTGGTACGTGATAAGAAGATTGACGGTATTGTAGATCTTCGTGATGAGTCCGACCGTCAAGGTATGCGCATGTGTATTGAACTTCGAAGAGATGCGAACCCCCAGGTGGTGTTGAATCATTTGTATAAGCATACGCAGTTGCAAGATACCTTCGGTGTAATTATGTTGGCGCTTGTGAATAATGAGCCGAAGATTTTGAATATTCTTGATATGTTGAGTCACTACCTGAAGCATCAAGAAGAAGTAGTAACTCGCAGAACGCAGTACGATTTGAACAAGGCTGAAGAAAAGGCTCATATTATGGAGGCCCTTCTCAAGGCATTGGATTTCATCGACGAAGTTATCAGTATTATTCGTTCTTCCAAGTCTACCGCAGAGGCTAAAGGTCGCTTAATGGAGCGTTTTGAGTTCGATGATGTGCAGGCACAGGCCATTGTAGATATGCGTCTGCGTCAGCTTACCGGTTTGGAGCGTGAGAAGCTGGAGGGCGAATATGCAGAGCTTATGAGCAGAATCGCAGAGTATCGTGCAATTCTTGCAGACGAGAAGAAGCTCCTTGGTGTAGTAAAGGAAGAGATTACATTTATCAGCGATAAGTTTGGTGATGATCGAAGAACAACAATCGGATTTGATGAATTTGATATCTCTATGGAAGATTTGATTCCGGATGATGCTACGGTAATTGCCATGACCAAGTTGGGATATATCAAGCGTATGAGCATTGAGAATTTCCGCACACAGAATCGTGGTGGTAAGGGCATCAAGGGTATGCAGACCATTGAAGATGATTTTATCGAAGAATTGTTCATGACTACGAATCACCATTACTTGATGTTCTTCACAAATATGGGTCGTGTATATCGTATGAAGGCATATCAGATTCCCGAGGCATCCAGAATTGCAAGAGGAACCGCTATCGTGAATCTGTTGCAACTCATGGGTGGCGAGAAGGTAACAGCAATTGTACCGATTAAGGAATTCGGTGATGATCGTTATCTCTTCATGGCAACGAAACACGGTATTGTTAAGAAGACCAGAATGCAGGCTTATAACCACATTCGCAAGACCGGTATTCAGGCAATTACTCTGCGTGAAGGCGATGAGCTGATTGAAGTAAAGGCTACGGACAATCAGAAGGACATTTTCCTGGTAACGAAGCAGGGACAGTGTATCCGCTTCAATGAACGTGACGTAAGAGGAACCGGTCGAAGTGCTATGGGTGTCTGGGGTATTCGATTGGATGCCGATGATGCGGTAGTTGCAATGCAGACTGCAGACGAAGGAGAGCACCTTCTGTTCCTTTCCGAAAATGGACTCGGTAAGCGTACGGAGATGAGTGAGTTCAATACGCAGCATCGTGGCGGTAAGGGTGTTCGTTGTTATAAAGTAACGGATCGTACCGGCACGTTGGTAGGTGCCAAGGCTGTGGATGATAGCAATGAGATTATTATTATCACCAACGAAGGAATTCTGATTCGTATCCCGGTAGATAACATCAGTGTTATCGGTAGAAACACTTCCGGAGTTCGTTGTATGAACGTGGATACGGAACACGATGTGCGAGTAGCAAGCTTTGCAAAAGTAAAGGAAGCGGACAACAAGTCTGACGAAGAAGTACTAAATGAAATGCAGAGTGCAATGAGCCAAGAAGATGTAGAAGTTGTTGCCGACGAAGGTGAAGAAGTGTTTGATGAGCCGGTAGAAGAATAATTTATAAATTAATTTTCGAAAAGCAAACACAAGATGTATGGTTTATTTATATAGGTAGATACTATAGAAGTGGGTAAGGTCAGTAAGGTTGATTTTGCCCACTTCATTTGTTTAAAAAAATAAGAAAAATAGGTTGACAAAGAAACGAATCTTTGGTATATTAAATAATGCGCCACTCAAAAAACCATGTTTTTCGGGTGAGACGCAGTGCTTAGCGAGACAAATTTGACAGGGAATTCAAGCAACGAATTCAGCGTGGAGAAATACTCAAGAGGCTGAAGAGGCGCCCCTGCTAAGGGTGTAGGTCGCTCACGCGGCGCGAGGGTTCAAATCCCTCTTTCTCCGTAAGTTCTGCGGTGAATTTTCACGAAAAATATTTCAATGAAAAAAATAAAAAAAGGTGTTGACAAATGCTTCGCGATGTAGTAAACTAGCAAAGCTGTCGCTCGAAAGAACATCTTTTCGCAGGACAGAGAACCTTGAAAACTGAACAGTGAAACAACCTTGAAATTCGTTTGAACATTGTAAAGTCGAAAGACTTTGCGAACCTTATAACAA
>JAZQDC010000010.1:0-50244 GCA_045546575.1 Lachnospiraceae bacterium
ATTCCAAGCCAATTCCGTATCTTCTATGAAATTTGTCCACTCCTCAGAAAGATCACTTTCCTTCTCACCTACCGTGTCAAATGACACTTTGTCTTCCTCTTCTGCCATTGCAACGAAACTGTCTAACGATAACATTAGACAACATACCAATATCATTGCAATGATACGCTGCATTTTGCTGTGCATAACACTTCTCCTTCGCATTTTGTTATTTACAACTCTTCAGAAAAGTGCTATGATAACAATAGTACTTTTTTCGAAGAGTGCTGTGCTTCGGGGAGTCTGATGTTTTCTCAGGACGGTCAGACTCCTCTTTTTGTGTGGATAATTTCTCATCACGCTAATACGTTATCTCAGTGAATTATTCACAGACATATTGTACCACTTTTCGACATGCGGGGCTATTGGCATATTGCACAATTCTTCCTTCTGTTTCTTGTGCAATGTGCATACTCATTTTTACAGCAAAGGTTCCTTTGTACTCCCACGGACGCATCTATTCATTTTCACAAAAATATGCTATACTAATATACGAATTGCTTCGGAGATACCATATTCACATCCGAAGCATTCCCCGAAAATACTCTTACGAAAGGAGGACTCCCATGAAGAAACTGGTCTTCGGCGTTCTTGCCCACGTTGATGCCGGCAAGACAACCTTGTCGGAAGCAATTCTCTACCATAGTGGTGCTATTCGCAAATTAGGCCGCGTGGACAACCGCGATGCATTTCTGGATACCAACGCTCTGGAGCGTGAGCGGAAGATCACCATTTTCTCAAAGCAGGCGGTGTTCTCCCTTCCGAATACCGAAGCGACGCTTCTGGATACGCCGGGACATGTGGATTTCTCTGCGGAGATGGAGCGCACCTTACGGGTGCTGGACTATGCAGTGCTTGTCATCAACGGTGCCGATGGTGTGCAGGGCCACACAGCAACCTTGTGGAAGCTTCTGACCCGCTACCGCATTCCCACCTTCCTCTTTGTCAACAAGATGGACCAGCCGGGCACCTCGGAGATGAAACTACTACAGGAGTTGAAGACGAAGCTCCATCACAGCATCGTAAACCTTACACATCCGGACTTCGAGGACATTGCCCTGTGCGATGAGGAACTGTTGGATACTTATCTGGAACATGGGGAGATTGACCTACACGCCCTCATTCCGCTCATTGCGGAGCGCAAGGCATTTCCCTGCTATTTCGGTTCCGCTCTGCGACTGACGGGGGTGGAGGAGTTACTACAGGGACTGGATACTTACACTATGGCCGCCGACTATCCCGAGACCTTCGGCGCACGAGTTTTTAAGATTACGAGAGATGAGACCGGTGCACGACTGACGCACATGAAAGTCACCGGCGGCACACTCCTGCCCAGGCAGGTGCTGGAGACCGGTGAGAAGGTCAATCAGTTACGCATTTACTCCGGTCACAAATATACTACCGCAAATGAAGCACTGCCCGGAAGCATTGTTGCCGTTACCGGTCTTGATTCCACTACCGCGGGACAATCCTTTGGCTGCGACACCACCGGTACTGCACCCATCTTAGAACCTGTACTGCGGTACAAGTTAATTCTTCCTACGGGTGTGGACCCCTTGACCCTCTTGCCGAAGCTTCGGCTACTGGAGGAGGAAGACCCGGCCTTGCAGATTAGCTGGAATCCGGTGTACGGGGAGCTTCATGTGAAGGTCATGGGCACCGTACAGACCGAGATATTGAAGAGAGTTATTGCAGACCGCTTCGGGATAAATGTAGAATTCGGCACCGGAAGCATCGTATATAAAGAGACCATTGCGGACACAGTGGAGGGCGTTGGACATTTTGAGCCTCTGCGCCACTACGCCGAGGTGCACCTCTTGATGGAGCCCGGGGAACCGGGAAGCGGTCTTGTCATTTCCACGGAAGCATCCGAGGACAAACTGGCGAAGAACTGGCAGCGTCTGATTCTCACACATCTCTATGAAAAGAGTCACCTGGGCGTCCTCACCGGATCGCCCATTACCGATATGCGTATTACGCTGGTATCGGGACGCGCTCACGAGAAACATACCGAGGGCGGCGACTTCCGACAGGCCACTTATCGTGCTATCCGACAAGGGCTCATGCAGGCAACTTCCGTTCTCTTGGAGCCGGTGTATGAATTCGTCCTCACGGTTCCCCAGGAAAATGTAGGCCGCGCCATGACTGACCTAGAACGACTTCACGCCACATTTGCCTTAGAAAGCAGCGACGATGTTGCTACGCTAGCGGGCAGTGTTCCTGTGGCGGCCCTAGGAGACTACGCAGCCGAATTGCAAGGGTACACCAGAGGGCAAGGCATTCTCAGCTGCCGCTTGAAGGGCTACGAGCCCTGCCACAACACCGAAGCGGTATTAGAGGCTCACGGATACGATCCGGAGCGGGACACGGAAAATCCCGCTGATTCCGTATTCTGCGCCCATGGTGCCGGATTTACCGTACCGTGGTATGAAGTGCCGAACTATATGCACTTGGAAGCCTTTCTCTCTTCGGATGATGAGGAAGACGAAGACGGCGATTATGCATCGACTGCGCGGAAGCGTGAGTTTGCCTCCCGCATGGATGAGTTGGATCTCGCCATGGGTACCGAAGAGGTGGATGCCATCTTAGATCGCACATTCTACGCCAACCGCAAAGCTTCTGCGCCCTACAAGAAGAGTCGCCCGAAGCCCCTACCGGATGCTAAGCCCTACCGCGGACAGGAGACGTATCAGAATGCCGGCGAGAACTACCTGTTAGTGGACGGGTATAATATCATTTTCGCATGGAGAGAGCTGGCCGAACTGGCCAAAGAAAACTTGGACGGAGCAAGAGGACGCCTGTTAGATATCCTCTGCAACTACCAAGCTATGAAGAAATGTACTTTAATTGCCGTATTTGACGCTTATCGTGTGGCGGGACATGCCACGGAAACTCTGGATTACCACAACATTCATGTTGTCTACACCAAGGAAGCGGAGACCGCGGACCAATACATTGAGCGCTTCGCTCATACCCACGGTCGCAAATATTACGTACGTGTGGCCACTTCCGACGGTTTGGAACAGATGATTATCCGCGGCGAAGGCTGCCATCTGGTGTCTGCCAGAGAATTCGAAGAGGAAGTCAAGGCCTTGGAGAAGAGTATCACCGAAGAATATGTAGGGAAGACGCTGTAGAAGAAGGCGTTTTCCTTCTGAAATTATTGAAACTTCCACCCATACAGGGCATTTTCACTCTTATGGGTGGAAGAATCTCGATTTCGTTCCTCATCAAATCATCTAACCTTCGACCCATATAAGCCATTTTTGTTCTTATGGGCTGAAGAATCTCAGTTTCGTTCCTCGTCAAATCACCTAACCTTCAACCCATATAAGTCATTTTCGTTCTTATGGGTCGAAGAATCTCAGTTTCGTTCCTCATCAAATCACTTAACCTTCGACCCATGTAAGCCATTTTTTCTCTTATGGGCAGAAGTCTAACTTCAAAACGACGTTCAAATCAATATTATCTACATGGAAAGGAGACATACCTATGTCAAACATAATTGAATTAGCTAAAAAAGAGATTGCGAGATTGGAAATCATGCTGAAAACCGTGAACAAACTTCAAAAACGTTCTCCCGACGGATCTTTGAAGCATTACCGAAAAGGAAACCAAACCTATTATTGTGCACGGACAAAGAACTTCCAAACCAACCAATGGGAGCGCACGTACATTAGAAAAGAAAACCTCTCCCTTGCCGAAAAGCTAGCCCAAAAACAATACCTCGCTTCCATTAAACCGGGCCTAGAAGAGAATCTATGCGCGCTAAAGAACTTTGTAGCACATTATCACCCGGAGACTCCGGAGGACGCTTATCTCTCACTGCACGCAGACATTCGTGAACTCATAACGCCACTTCACGACACTAGAGAAGCACGCACCCGGCAGTGGCTGGCAGAACGCTACGATGCCAATCCCTTTCATCCGGAGAATCTCCGTTTCGAAACAGACCAAGGAGAAATCGTGCGCTCCAAATCGGAAATGATCATCGCCAACCTTCTGTTTCAACACAAGGAAGCTCTTTTGTACAAATACGAACGACCTCTGGACATCATAGCAAACGGACGACCCAAAACCATCTATCCCGATTTCACAATTCTCAACCTCCACACCGGCCACATTCTGTACTGGGAACATGCCGGACGCTTAGACGACGAAGTCTATGCAAATGAATTCACAAAGAAACTCACCACCTATTCTGCAAATCACCTACTCCCCGGACGAGATATCATACTAACCTTTGAAACATCTGAAACGCCCCTAGACACCTCTCTTGTGAGACAATTAATTTGCCGTATATGCGAAGATTCGCTATAATAGGTCCCACCGTACCGCAACAAAAAAACTACGGTGCCGCTTTCACGCAACACCGTAGTCTTATTCTCAATCTAGCGCAGTGCCTGCTCGATATCCGCAATAATATCCTCTACATTCTCAATACCTACGGAGAGACGAATGAGATCCGGAGCTACGCCTGCTTCTCTCAGCTGCTCGTCACTCATCTGACGATGGGTATGACTTGCGGGATGTAGCAAGCAAGTCTTAGCATCTGCTACGTGAGTAACAATGGTAACCAACTTCAAACGATCCATGAAATCGATGGATGCCTGACGTCCGCCCTTAACGGCAAATGCCAACACGCCGCAAGTACCCTTGGGCATATATTTCTGTCCGAGTTCATAATATTCATCACTTTCAAGGCCTGCATAATGAACCCAATCCACCTTCTCATGGTTAGAGAGATACTTCGCAATAGCCAATGCATTTTCACAGTGACGCGCCATACGAAGGTGCAGCGTCTCCAAACCGAGATTCAAGTAAAATGCATTCTGGGGGGACTGAATCGCACCGAAGTCTCGCATAAGCTGTGCCGTTGCCTTAGTAATGTACGCACCTTTGCCGAAACGCTCTGCATAAGTGATGCCGTGGTAGGACTCATCGGGTGTGGTAAGGCCCGGGAACTTGTCCGCATGTGCCATCCAATCAAAGTTACCGCTATCTACAATACAACCGCCTACGCATGCCGCATGACCGTCCATATACTTGGTGGTGGAGTGGGTTACGATGTCAGCACCCCACTCAAAGGGACGACAATTTACCGGAGTTGCGAAGGTGTTATCCACGATA
The DNA here is from genome assembly GCA_045546575.1 of Lachnospiraceae bacterium. GTDB lineage: Bacteria > Bacillota > Clostridia > Lachnospirales > Lachnospiraceae > ISDg. Next base: position 5,170 of record JAZQDC010000010.1, read on the forward strand.
AGCGGAACACCATGATCATGTGCCAACTTCGCAAACTTCTCAAAATCAAAAATAGATACGGTAGGGTTCGTAATGGTCTCACCAAACACCGCCTTGGTATTGGGACGGAAATACTTCTCCAGTTCCTCTGCCGGAAGGGTCTGGTCTACGAAAGTACACTCGATACCCATCTTCTTCATAGTAACGCCGAAGAGGTTGTATGTTCCACCGTAGATAGCGGAAGATGCAATAAAATGATCTCCCGCCTCACAAATATTAAAGATTGCAAAGAAATTTGCCGCCTGTCCGGAAGATGTCAGCATTGCCGCAACACCACCCTCCATCTCGCAAATCTTTGCTGCTACAGCGTCGTTCGTAGGATTCTGAAGACGAGTGTAGAAATATCCGTCCGCCTCTAGGTCAAATAGCTTCCCCATGGCGTCACTGGTATCATACTTAAATGTGGTGCTCTGGTAGATCGGCACCTGTCTGGGTTCGCCCTGCTTCGGCTCCCAACCGCCCTGAATACAAATGGTTTCCAATTGTCTTGCCATCTCATATACCTCCGTTATCTCTATATTCTTGCGAGAATCCATAGAAGCTCTCGCTTTCTGTTCATGTTCACAGTATACCGATTTCTCGGTCATTTGAAAAATACTTAAAAAACACGCTTTCCCATAGTTTAAAACTATGGAAGATCCCTGTCAAGCCTGTGCGGGCAAATATTTCTTCAAATATTCCACGTATGCCGCGCCGTAGCGGCTGAGGGGAACATTTTTCTGTTGAATCGTTCCGATTCGCATATACTCCTCCACTTCCAAAGGACGAGCCACGATTCCTTCGCCGTTCAGCTCCTTGCTGAGAAGACCGGTGCTGACGGTGTACCCATCCAATACCTCCAAGAGGTTGGATAGCGTAGCACGATCACTAATCTTAATGTTACGACTACGATCTAGCGTACTCAACACTTCTTCCGAGAAGTAAAAGGAATTGTATTCTCCCTGTTCAAAGGACAGGTACGGGTACGGCTCCAAGTCCTGAAGCGTCACACTGCTCTTCTGTGCCAGCGGATGATTTACCGATACTGACACATGGGGCTTTGCCACGTAAATTTCTTCGAAGCGAAGGTCATTTTGCCGGAACAGCTTCTGTAGCACCTCTTCGTTCTTGGAACAGGTATAGAGAATTCCGATTTCGCTCTTGCGGCGGCTGACGTCCTCAATAATTTCGTAAGTCTGCGTCTCTCGCAACGTAAAATCATAACGATTCCCACCAAACTCTCGAATCACATCGGCAAACGCCTTCACCGCGAAGGAATAGTGCTGACAGGAAACCGAGAAATACGTGCTCCGTTCCGATTTGTTGAGGTACCGCTCTTCCAGCAGGCTGGTCTGTTCAAGCACCTGTCTGGCGTAGGCGAGAAAAGTCTCTCCCTCATTTGTTACCGCCACGCCTCTGCTGCCACGAGAGAAGATGGTAATCTGCATCTCCTTCTCCAATTCACGAATGGCCGTAGTGAGACTGGGCTGAGCGATAAATAACCGATTTGCCGCCTCCGTGATGTTGCCCACCTGAGCCACCATCACCACATAGCGTAATTGTTGTAAAGTCACGCCGGCTCCTCCTTCCTACGGCTCCTGTCCGAAGATAACCTCGCCGTCATAGCACACCACGATATTCTCCACATCCTTGGCAGAATAATCGTTGCCCGTCACAAATTCTGTCCAGTCATCTCGGTGGATGCGTACCTGTAGCGTCCACGTGCCGCCCACCGCCATCTCTGCACTCTGTCCCGGTGCAATGGTGCACACGGTATCCGCTCCGGTCTTGCCATCCTTAACTGCGGAAAATGTTCCGCTCACACCGGACAATGCCAGATAGTCAGAACCACTGACGATGCAAGAATAGTCGCACTCGCACACAAGCCCTGCGTCGCTATCTTTCGTAAAATAATACAGCACCTCCAGCTTGCCCAGATCCAACGTACCGTCGCTGGCATTTTCTACGGTAAGCATCACCGACAGCGTATTGGCGTTGCTTGCGTTACCGCTGTTCAACGTCACGGTTACATGCTCACTGGTGGCAGTGGTATTCACCGGACCTTGATTACCGGTATTGCCACTCTGATTGTTACCTCCTTGGTTCCCACCCTGATTGTTGCCACTATTGCCGCCTTGGTTGCCACCGCCGGAAGGTGTCTGGTGGATAATGCTCTCGCCTGCATTTGTCCCGGAAGGAGGCACGGTGCCAAACACCAACTTGCCATCCTCATAGATGGCCATATGGTTGCCCTTCACAAGGGTACTTCCGTTGTTGCCCTTCAGGTCCGCGTAGGAAGGATCATTTTCATTGTTCCACACGCCACCTTCATTGCGGATTCGGAACTGTACCTCTTTCTTGTAACTGCTCTGTCCGCCGGGGTAGATTAGCGTACCGGAGAAATTGATAGGCACATAGTAAATGTGCTTCTCCTCGTCCCAGCATACCAGTCCGGATGCGTTGCCGCCCTGCGTATAATTGGTGCTTACCACGATGTCCGACGCTTGACCTCCCGCCTCGTATAGTTCGGTCAAATCAACATAATAGCGAAGCTCCACATCGTCCGCTACTCGTGCGGGCCATGCAGACTTATTGTACACATACGCACGAATCTCCACGAAATCAGAACCGCTGACATTGACGCACGCATCCACGTAGATCTCGTCTTCGGTAATGGTCTCTACCGCGCCGAAATCCTTCAGGGTCTGTCCGCCGAATTCCTCATACATCACTGCCAAGATGCCCACAAATCCGGCGTTATAATCACATGCCACTTCGCTGGTAGCAAAGTCCGAAACGTTGTCGGGATAGAAGTCCGAGGATGTAGGACCGCCAACCAACGCACCGTATATGGTGTGCCGCGCCTGGGAAGGCTCATTTTGATTGTCGCAGTAGGAGCCTTGCGCCGTACGGTGGTGCACATGCTGAGGATACTCCTCACCAAACCCCACCACATAACTGTAACCCGTAGAACCAAGAGCGTAATTAATCTGGCTCTGAGCAAATTCCCAATAAGTATCCGCTTTGGCGGAATTACAGCCTTCCCACTGACTGTAGAGAGCCGCCGCAAATGCCTCGGTGGTGGCGTAGCGAAGGGCTCCCCAAGTATCCAGGTACGCCAAGCCCTTGGGTGTATATTTGACACGTTCTCCGTTATAACCGGTGGTCCAATAGTCCAGATTCTTCTCCATCCATTCCGAGTACACTTCCTCCTCGGTTATTCTCGCCAGCATTAGAGTGGCACCGGTGCTGACGTCGTCCCAGCACATGGTCCATTTGTAATCCTTGCCCGCCTGCTGCCAGTAGGTCTCCGCTTTGTCCAGATACGCCGCATCCTCCGTAGCAAGATAGAGCCAGATCCCCGCCCAAGTCAGCTCGTCATAGAAGCCACTCCAGGAGTTGTAGAAACCATTTGCCGCCGTATAGCCCGCGTCGCTCTTGGTATCCTCGGCAAATGCATACAAGGACTTGGCGTGCTTCAAACACAGTGCCGCATACTCCGGATCCTCCTCCGCAAATACAACCGCACACGCCGCTAGAGACGCCGCCGCCTCACCGACAACCGCAGAGCCCGGCTTGTCTTCCGTCACGCAGAAGGACGGACGCTCCATCTGTAGCACCTCCGCAGGTCCCCACCAGCTGTGGTCCTTATTGCCATCTCCCACCTGATAGTAATACACTCGGTCTTCAGGGTGACATTTGATCAAATAATCATTGACCCAACGAATGGTGTCCATTATGTACTCATACTGTCCGCTCTTCTCGAGAGCATCTTGCTTCTCATACACCGTCCATGCCAACACCGCCGAAGTGTATGCCATAGGCAAATTAAACTTCACATTGTCACCGGCATCGTACAGACCGCCCGTCAGATCAACTCCCACATCGGAACCATCCGTCAGGCCGGAATCCCCACGCCAATTGCAACGCGTCAGCTCGGGAAGATCACCGGAGCGCTGAAGCTCATAGAACAAAATGGCCTTCTGCAACGCCTCACCATAATTGAAATCACCGGTTCCCTTGGTTCCTTCGTAACCATTGCCGATCTCGGTGAGATTGCCGGTGTTGATGGAAGAGTTATGAGAGCCCTGATTGCCACCTTGATTCCCGCCGTCGCCGCCGAGGGTGGTGTTGTTGCCTTGATTGTTGTTATTGTCGGGTGTCTCGTCATCCGGCTTCGTATCACCGCCGGAAGGTGTATCATCCCCCTTGTCATCACCGGATTGCGTTCCTTCTCCAGCGTCACCCCCCGGGGTCGTATCCCCTCCCTTATCGGTGCCGCCTTCCGCTCCGGACTGCTTGCCCGTGTCCTTGTCCGACTTATCGCCGGTGTACTGCCATATTACCAGACCCACGGCAATAATACACAGCACCGCCAAAATGATGGCTGCAATGGTCAGCTTCTTCTGCTTTGTATCGGTTGTCATTTCCTTAGTCTCTTCCATAGTTCCTTGCTCCTTCCGCTCCGGCAATTCTTCTTTCGCATCCATAACCAATCCCGCCTAGTGTCACATCTTCCATATCTGGTATCTGGTGCAAAGAGTATGACCCTCCACTTCACTTTCCTCTTGCGTAGAGTATAACTTGTCTACAAGAAGTGTGCAAGAAGAAAATGCGAAAAGCGCGTCTCCCGTGGCAGAATATTCTCTGTCACAGAAAACGCGCCTTTTCCCAATCGTTATCGTTCGCTCTCTGCCATAATCTCACTTGGTGTTCTTCGAAGCACACGAAGAATCGAGAGAATACCACATGTCGTAGTTAGAAGAAGCAACAGCACCAACAATCCACAGCCGAGCCACACAGGGTAATAGATGACTCCCTGGGTCATATACCGCAGACTGCCTGTCTGTGTCCACCACAACACTCCGCTCGCAATCAGAAAAGCCACTCCGGCGGAACTCCCCACCAGAACAAAAGCTTCTACCAAAAAGCGAAATACAACATTAGACTTTCTGACGCCGATACAACGGTAGATTCCAATCTCCTTGCTTCGCACCAAAATCCTGCTACGCATCAGCATATACACACAGCCACACATAATTGCAATCGCAATTCCACCAATCACAAGTGCAGCAATACACTGGTCTTTGCATAACTCAAGCTCCAGCTCATAAAGATCCTGTGGCGTAAAGAATGCTCTTTTCCATACGAAAGGCGCCGAGGCCGAGGCAAAATTCTCCTGCAAGAATTTCTCCGCCAACTCCACATCGTTCGCATGTAACGTCACATATACTCGGTACTGTTCCTGGTCAGGTAGACCAATGCCAGAGGTTTCTCCGCAACTTTTGCTACACATCACATAGTCCTCGTCCGAAAGCAACAGCACACAATCTCTGTCCTCCTCCATACCGCGTCCCATGAGTTCTTCCTCGATTTCCCACTCAGGGTACTCATAGTTAAAGATTGCACTTTCTAGCTGTACCTCGTCCGGAAAATGCCCGTGCTCCTTTTTATACCTTGCCGCGTAATAATACATTACATTTCCACTAAGCTCTGCTACCTTCATGAGGCCAACATCCTCATTTCCTTCTAAAAAGAGAAGCATATGTGGGGTACACTCCACCTCCTGTCGGTTCGCGTAGCAGTACTCCGCGTATCTCCTGTACTCTGAATAATAATATTCGATGTACTCATATTCCGAGGTTTCTTCGCTCCTCTCCCGCTTCGTAATTCCTTGGCAGGCGAGCCAGTCCTCGTATGAAAATGAGATGTTGCATCCACCGGAAACCGTCAGTTCCACACCATTAATGCACACTTGACTGCCGATAACAGGAATTGTCATTTCGCTGTTTCCTTTTACCCGAAGGAATACCGTTCCGGGTTCTACTGCTTGGTTATAGTCGCTTGCAAGTTTAATTCTCCCGGGCAGGTCATTTTGATAGCGCTTTCTCGCCAACTCCTCTTCACTATAATACACTGCATATTCCGGGGAATCTACAATGCCGACAATCTTGCAAAAGACATGTTCTCCATAATCCGCCATCTCAAGTCCAAGTAGTTCCTCATAGGTATCAATACATTCGAAACGACAATTCTCAATCAACACCTCTGCCGCCGCACGGGTTAACACCATCTCGTTACAAGCAAGCCCTTGTGCCTTTCCGCACACAACTCCCGCGTCAGCAAGCAACTTCTCAGAAAACACCGCCCCATGGAATGTCATGGAATCCAACAGGTTTCTATCCTCTGCAATAGTTTCAAATTGATTCATATTTGGATAAAAGGTCAAGTCCTGCATCTGCAGTTCCTCTGAAAAACCGGCATAGTCAATTCCTGCCGCCCCACTCTCCATACCCTGACGAAGCGTTTCCGCCATCGCGGCATTTGATATGTACAAGTAGAAGGAATTCGCATTATTCGCCTCCCTTGCATGAAGAATCTGCTCTAGAGACGTTCCAAAAAGGGCCACGAACCATACCAGCAATATAGCAACCAAGGCAAGTGCCAACCGCAATCCCTTGCTTCTTCGGTTTCCTCCCCGGGTATCCTTCCACGCCAACAATATCGTGTTTTTCCAACGAAACAATTGCCCCAGTTTCTTCCGCGGCTCAGGCAACTCTCGAGGCATAGTCAATTCTTGAACACATTCCTGCCTTTCCTTCCGCTCTTCACGGTACCGCCCCTCTAAAAGCTGTAGTTCACTACCTTCTTCAAGGAAACGAACCTCCGGAGTTAAGATACGCACATACAACTGCCCCTGCACATTGACCAGTTGAATATCCGGAAGTTGCTCCGGCACTTCTCCATAGAAGCGAAAATGCCCAAACGAACTCTCCATCTCCTGCAATTCTAGCTCTCCGAGATAAATGTGATTCTTATTCCGCTTTGTCGCAAATCCATCCTTTTCGACTTTACGTACTGACATCACTTCTCCATCCGAAAGTTCTACAACCTGGTCGCAATATTGTACGACTAAATCCTCCTCATGCGTCACTAGCACCACCAGATGTGTCTTGCCAAATGCCTGCAAGAGTTGCATCACCCGGTGCGTATTCTCCTCGTCCAGGTTTCCTGTGGGCTCATCCGCCAAAAGAACCGCCGGATTCTTCACAATTGCCCTGGCAATGGCTACTCTCTGTTGCTGTCCACCCGACAATGTCCCGGGAAGGCGTCTCACAAACCGCTCCATCCCTACACATGCCAGTGCTTCCTCAACACGAACAGACACCTCCTGCTCGTCCATGAGTCCCGCAAGATACAAGGCATCCGCAACATTTTCGTACACAGTCTCCTGTGGATTGAGGCAGTAATCCTGAAAGACATATCCGATATAGCGATTGCGCAGGTCATCATCCTTCGTGCATATACACTTATCACCCACCGAAATTTCTCCGGATGAAAGGTTCGTAAGACCACCTATTGCATTCAACAATGTCGTCTTGCCACAACCGCTGCGACCAAAAATGGCCACCACTCCCTTCTCCGGAAGTTCCAGCGAGATTTCTTTCATAACATGCAGCTCCGAGGAGCCTCCTCTGTCAAAATATTTGTCTGCTCTTCTCAAAGAAATCATTGATGACCTCCTCTCAGCGCCTGCCTCGCTACCGTTTCAAAAATGTACCGAAGTTGTCTATGAACAACCACAATTGTCAGAAGCAACAATCCAACAAACAGAAGCACATAGTGTACCGGATACAAGTAAAGCAGTGCACGATTTCCAGCCGTTGTCCGATATACCACAGAGGCTACTGTGGGAATGACTACCACTGCCGGAATTGCCACAAGTAGCATTCTCACATACACACCAACGCGAATGACTCCGGCATCCACACCCATTGAACGCATAATAGCCACATCCTTAGCAAACGCGTCCATGGCGCTTCGCGCACATACGCACACAAATACACCAAAAAACACAAGCATCGCCACCCATAAAAGTGCAAGCATAACTCCTCGAGGCATTTGCTCCGAAAAACTACTTTCGCTACTCACATACTTCGTACTTGACGGTAGCGCTAGATACTCTGTTGTGCCCACTTGCTCCGCTACACTCTCCATCGCCGCATTATTTTCAAAGAAGAGCGAACTCTGGGTATTATGCTCCGCCTCGTATCGTTCCATAACATCTAGTAACGTATACGGATTCATAACAATTGCAACAGAGAAATTACTCTCCCCATCATATTCACATATGACATTCTCCGAAATGGATGTGAATGCCCGCACGTCCTTATAGATTTCTCCCGTCCAATCCAAAGGCTCCTCACTTCTAACAATATTCACTCGGTAGCCCTTCACCAACTCCTTTTCCACCGCAACAAGGGTATCCGGTCTCACATAAACCTTTCCCGGTTCCAACGCAAAGGAGTATTGTACCGGAGCCATACTTCCACCACTCAATGTTTGTCCGTCTTCCAGTACTTGAGTCAAAGTTCCTGCCAGAGAGGTTCCTACCGCAGCCAAGGCGCTATTAATTCGATATCCCTCCTCAGTCAGAACTACCTGCCCAATCTGGTGGTTGTCCGTATAATATTTTACCCCAACGATGGCATAGGTCAGTCCATTTTGTCGTATGTTCTCGATTAGTAAGGTATCTCTGCCGTAGCAGTCTTGCAACGAATATGGCAGGTACAGCAAACATTCCGATGGACTCTGCGGATAACGCCCGATGCTTGGCTCTCCATAGTCCTGTTCCGAAGTAATTCCAAATGGTAGATCATTAACATCCGCAAGTCGCCACTCCGGATCCGCCACGAATTTTTCCCAGGAAAGGAGATCTCCTGCATCGCACAGCACATCGTTAGAAAGAACCTTCCGTGCCCCATACCTCGCCCCAAGTGCCTGTAGCTCCTCCTCGCGAATCACACTACCGTCCTTCTTTACAACAACAAGTCGCCCGTCTTTCGGCTGAAAAAGATACGGATCCTCGTATAGGGTTGCTCTCACCATTTTCCCGAGAGCCCCTGTGAATAAAAATATACCCAAAGCCGCAACAATCATAAGCAGACACAAGAACACCGAGACGCTTGGTCTGCTTCTGAAAATGCTAACTCCAAGACCTACGCCGTCTGCAAAGCGTCTCCATCCATGTCCCTTAGTTGTCTTAGTCTGCGCCGACTGCTGCTCCTTAGCTACTTGCGTTTCCTCCTCATTCTCACCTATCGTCTGCACTTCATTCTGACGCTCTCCGCTCTCCAAAGCACAGGAACGTGCAACTTCAATTCTTCGATCCTCACAGACTGTTCCGTCGTAAATGCGAAGCCCTCTAGTGGCATATGATGCCACATCTTCAAAATTGTGCGTTACCACAAGAACAAGTTTATCATCGGACAGCTTGTAGAGAAGACGCATCACCTCGCACGCCGACTCCGAATCTAGATTTCCCGTAGGCTCATCTGCAAGGATTATCGGTCGGTTCTGCGCTAAGGCCCTGGCAATTACCGTACGCTGCTTCTGTCCACCGGAGAGCTTGCTTCCCTTCTGATTGGCTTGCGCATGAAGTCCCACTCGCTCTAAGAACTCCATCGCTTGGCTACGCCGTTCCTTTCTATCGGGAATGTCCATCAACGCTAGCTCCACATTTTCAAGTACCGTAAAGCTTTCAATAATGTTGTAATCCTGAAAAATGAAGGACGTCCATCGTTCCCGATAACGGTCCCACTCCTCTCTTGTATAATGCGAGGTTGGTTCCCCATGGATGTACAGCTCTCCCTCCTCAAAGGAATCCATTCCCCCGATTACGTTCAGAAGCGTCGTCTTACCCGAACCGGATTGCCCCGTAATAACAACAAACTCCCCCAAACCAAAAGAAAGATTCACACCACGGATACCTACCGAAACAGCCTCCTCCGTCGCATAAATCTTCCCGATATTCTTCAATTCCAATACATGCATGGACATTTTCCCTCTCTTCCCACAGTGTAATCACATCTTCGTACAAAAACTCGTGGGGACCTAAGGATACCCTCGGCCCCCATAGGGAATAAATAAATTACTTATTTGTTGTTCTTCTCGTACTCGGCCTCTTCATTAGCAATTTGCTCGTAGGCCTTCTTCATCCCAGCTTTAATTTCTTCCTGCGTGTAAGTCTTGTTATCGCCCGTCTTTCGAACACGCTCGAATTCATTTCTTTCCGCCCGATGATATTCTGCCATACTTAAGTCGGATAGACTGAAGTGACCATCTACTTCGCCTTGACTTCCATACCAAACTTGCTCTACATTCCACCACTCTTCGTCATGTCCATTATAGAAATCATACTTCACGTGGTAGTAATACATCTCGGTCTCCGAATCATAATAAACATTTAATTCCTTGATATCTATATTCTGTTGCTCAGCAGAACTTGCTAGAATTCGAAACAACCGTTTGTCACTTGCTCCAAAAGGGCTCCTTGTATAAAACCAAGCTACTGCTCCAATCACAACAAGAATCACACCTAGCATTATAGTAATCCCTATCCTTTTATTGCGATCAGTACGTCCATTTTCCACAGTATCCTTGTACTCCTTTCATCGCATTGCCTTTTGTTTCATCATACGACGAGAAAATATATTTTGATGACCCTAATACGGTACGATTTTCTTGTATCACCATTCCATTATCAGCAGTCCATATGGTCAATGCACCACTGCCTGCCGGTTCAAACCCAACCCCACACTTGTTGACAAGCGCCTCTTCAAACAGTTCTCTATTCGACTTGCTCGCTGATAGCCAATGGTCTAGTAACATATCCAAAGCAGTCATTACCAATCCCGCGGTTACATTAACAATTCCGGCGTAGGTAATCAGCATAGTAGTTGCAAGATCTACTGCCATACCCATATTTGTTTGAGACAAATCCACAATATCGCGAATCGTATAGGACTTGACCTCTAACTTGCAATATGGATCCATTGCCCATGCACACAAAATCGCCTGTTCTTTCGATATATATGTTCGCATGTACGGCTTTGTTCCTACTACACCTTTCTTGTTAACTGTTTTCGTCCAAGTTCCTGTAGTACTCCACCACGTTGTATCTTGATTATGTTCGATACGTAACGAATAAGATCCCGTTTTGCTTCCATATCCACGAACGCATATGTAATAATCTTCACCTTTATCTAAATATACTACCGTGGAAAAGTTATCTGCGCTCTGTGTTATACGTCCAATATCGTTGAAGGCTAATTTATCGTACGTTATACTTAGCACACCATTTTGCTCATATACCGCTCCTACGGTATCTAGTGACCCTGTTGTATAGATTTGATAGTACCCGCTTATTTGACATTCGTAGTGGTAGATGTCCATCTCGTACTTTTTAGAAATCGATCCAGAAATCGTCTGAAACTGTTTGATGTACACCGGACTTTCAGCGCTTCTAAAATCAGATGATGTTGGACGAATTGTATTACTTCCTGAAGTAGTCGTCGTATACGCCACCGCATCATTCCCACACAACATTGCACATACTAGAATCATTGCCACAATTGTTCTTATTTTTTTCATATTGCCACACCTCGTTTTATCTTTTGTCATTTGGTATGTTCCCTTTTTGTTGAAGCGCCTACCAAATGCAAGTATACTTTAACATATCGCTCCCCCTCGAGTCAATGCTTTTTTGTTATTTCTTTTATTCGGCTCTTTCCTTCTCGAGTGCATCATACGCTTCAGCAAGCCTTTTCTCAATTTCCTCTTTGGTATATGTCTTGTGAACCCCTTCTTTCTTAGCGCGCTCGAATACCGCATTCACGTCTTCGTAACCATACAACTGGTCCCAAGATAGACAATATGCATTTATCCATTCGCCATTTACACCATACTTAACCTGATCAACTTCATACCATGTTCTGTCAGCTTCGAAATACATGCGGTACTTAATATTATAAAATACCTTGTCTTCCGTCTCGAGATAATATGCATCCAACGTAAGAACCTCGATATCTTCCGCATCATTTGTCTTTGCCATCCCTAGGAAAAAGCCATCCTCATATTCCGAAAACGGAGACTTTATCTGAATCGCAATTATAACTCCTGTAATCAGAATCACTAAGATAGCTATCCCAACAACAACTTTCTTTTTCATGGCTCCATCTTCCTCCTTAGCCACAACCATCAACGCACTACCATATCACAGTGTACTTCCATTATATCACACTCTCACTTATTGTCAATCGGAATTTTCGACATTTTTCACCTCTACATACGTTCTTCTCCTCAGGCGCTTTACCGCTTCAAAGTACAACTGCGTTGTCTCTATTATCCCCCAACTCATCCCACACCACAAAAAAAGCGGCAAACCTCAGTCTCCCTTAGTCTGCCGCCTTATCACTCCTCTATTCATTTACTTCAAACTATACTTCGTCTTGTACTCATCGTACGTCTGGTTAAATCTTACGTTACTGAAGTCCTTCACATGATTCAAATACTCGTGGCTGTCGTAGTCGCCGCTCTCTTCTTCAATTACCGCTACTGCGATATTGGAGCAGTGGTCGGACACTCGCTCGAAATTCATAATTAGATCCGAGAGAACGAAGCCCAACTGAATGGTACAATCGCCCTTCTCCAGACGCTTGATATGATTGTTCTTAATCTCTGCTGCCAGACGGTCGATGACCTGCTCCAGAGGCTCTACCTTCTTAGCCAACTCGATATTCTCGGTAACATAGGCATCCATGGTCATATCTAAGATTTCTACTAATGCAGCCGTCAATACAGACAATTCCTTGGTTGCTTCATTCGAGAAACGAATGCTCTTCTCCTTGATCTCCTGTGCCACCTTCACAAGGTTCACCGCATGATCGCCGAGACGTTCCAGTTCACCGATACAGTAGAGCATCTTGCTCTTACGGCTACTGTCTGCCTGCGACAACCCGTTGGTACCGATAGCCACTAGATAGGTTCCCAACTTATCTTCGTAACGATCAAGCATATCTTCCTTCTCGAGGATGTCCTTCACAACTTTCTCATCATAGTTCTCCGGAAGAGACATTGCAGTCATAATAGCATCCTTTGCCACCTGTGCCATCTCCTGGGTACGATTGTTACACTCCGCAATAGCGATAGACGGGGTTGCAATCAAACGCTCGTCCAAGATCTCGGTAGCCACTGCATCATTTTTATCACTGATAACGGTATTTGCAATCTTCTCCAGCTGCTTAGTGAACGGAATCAGCAACAATGTTGTAGCAATATTGAAGATACTGTGTACCACAGCAACGCCCGCCGGGTTAATCACATCATCAATAATCGGCAATCCGATGATGGCATTCAAACTATAGAACACAATCGAGAATACCAACGTACCGATCAAGTTAAAGCTGATATGAACCACACCAACCTTTCTAGCGTTACGCGTTACACCGATACTGGAGATCAGCGCTGTTACACAGGTACCGATGTTCTGACCCATGATAATCGGAAATGCAACGCCGTAGGTAATGGTGCCGGTCAAGGACAACGCCTGCAAGATACCAACCGATGCGGAGGAAGACTGAATAATACCTGTCAACACCGCACCTGCAAGAATACCGAAGAAGGGATTCTCAAATGCCGTCAGGATACTTGTGAATTCCGGCATATCCTTCAGCGGTTCTACCGCACCACTCATGAGCTTCATACCGTACATAAGTACCGCAAAGCCCAACATAATACTACCGACGTCTTTCTTCTTCTGGCTCTTTGCCATCATAATCAGACCGATACCCACAAATGCAAAGATCAGCGAGAAGTTCTCCGGCTTCAAGAGTTTTATCCAAATGGCATCACCCTCAACACCGATTAGGGAAAGCATCCATGCCGTCACCGTCGTACCGATGTTAGCACCCATGATAACACCGATGGTCTGCCCAATCTGCATGATACCGGAGTTAACCAAACCTACCAACATAACCGTCACTGCGGAAGACGACTGAATTACTGCCGTAACACCGACACCTAGCAACAGGCCCTTAAAACGGTTGGAAGTCATCTGCTTCAAGATACCCTCAAGCTTACTACCCGCAAGTTTCTCAAGTCCCTGAGACATAACATTCATACCAAAGAGGAAGAATGCCAGACCACCCAACAAAGTAATCACTGAAAACACATCCATGGAAATAAACCCTCCATTCTTATCTTACATTCTCTCCGATTCCAACGGAATCATTCACAATACAAGTCATTCTTCCTTTATCATAACAAGTACACGTTAAATATGTTGCTTCGTTCATGTTAAATCTGCGTTAAATTATCAGGTATTTTGTCGTACGGGCAAAAAAATCCGGCAACCCTCTTTCAAGATTGCCGGACTGCATTCACTTATATTTTTGTCACAAGAATAACGTTTTTACAGTACGTATTTCTGCTGATATGCCTCGTATTCCTGTTTAAAACTACTATTACCAAACTTCACACTGTTTAGATATTCATGGGTTTCGAAGCTATCATGCTCTACCTCAATTACCGCTACTGCAATGTTGGAGCAGTGGTCGGAAATTCTCTGGTAGTTATTCAAAATATCCGAAAGGATAAAGCCCATCTCAATGGTACATTCACCCTTTTGCAAACGTACAATATGACGACTCTTAATCTCGCCGGACAATTTGTCAATTACCTGCTCCAAAGGCTCAACCTTCCCGGCAAGAGAAATGTCATTCTTGCAGTATGCCTCCGTTGCCATAGAGATAATCTCTTCTACCGCATTTTTCAATACGCACAACTCGCGTTCGGCCTCACTGGTAAAATGCAGACCTTTGCGCGTCATCTCTTCCGCTGCTTTACAGACGCTTACCGCATGATCACTCATGCGCTCAAAATCGCCGATAGCATGAAGCATCTTAGAGATTACACGGCTGTCCTCATTTGACATAGACATCGATGCCATACTCACAAGGTAAGTGCCTAAACGATCTTCGTATTTGTCGATCTGTTCCTCATCTGCTACAACTTTCTCCGCCAATTTGGCATCGTAGGTATCCAACAAACTAATGGCTTCATACACATTGTTGCATGCCAAACCTGCCATCTTCGCCGTCAAGTTATTACACTCCGCTACAGCAATGGAAGGAGAACGCAATACTCGTTCATCTAGCCAAATGAGCTCTTTATCCTCTTCTTTTGCAGTTCTCTTCTTGTCCTTGACAACCCACTCTGCCAATTTCACCAATTGCTTAATAAAAGGCATCAACAAGAATGCCGTCAGAACATTAAACATCGTATGCACCATAGAGATATCTACGCTGCTAACCGTAGAAGCAAACCACGCCGGCGCTGCCAACTCCTGAACCAACAAGAATGTACCGAGCCAAATGGCCGTACCGATAACGTTCATGGTAACGTGAACCATAGCCACACGCTTTGCCTGAGTATTGGTGCCGATACTGGAGATAACGGACGTAATACATGTACCGATGTTCTGACCCATAATAATCGGGATTGCCATTCCCACGGACAAGGCTCCGGTTTGCTGAGCCAGTGCCAACAAGATACCAATGGAAGCTGCGGAGCTCTGAATTACCGCCGTTACCAACATACCGATAATTACACCGAAGATTGGATTATTGAAAGTCATAAGGAGTTCCTGAAACTCCGGCATATCTGCCACAGGTCCCAAGGAATCCTTCATCATCTCCATGCCTGCCATAAGCACAGCAAAACCAACGAGAATCGTTCCGATGCTCTTCTTCTTGTCATTTTTACTGAACATAATCATAATCGTACCGACCAACGCAAACAGCGGCGCAAAATTCTCCGGCTTCATCAGCTCAATCAATACGTTATCACCACCGTCAAGACCGGACAGAGATAATATCCACACCGTCAATGTCGTACCGATGTTGGCGCCGAAGATTACCGCAACTGTCTGACTAAACTGCATAATTCCCGAATTCACAAGACCGACCAACATAACGGTAGTTGCGGAGGACGACTGCATAGCGATAGTAATGACTGCACCCAGCAACAAACTGATAAACGGGTTCCCCGTCATTTTCTTCAGCATATACTCCAATTTACCACCGGCCATCTTCTCCAAATTGTCGGAGATTACGTTCATGCCGAACATAAAGAATACAAGACCGCCGATAAGCGTCGTTACCATTGTAAGAATCTGAACATTTGTCATAAGTATCTCTCCTCATAACTGCATGTAAAATTGATGTAAAATCAATGTAAAGACTACGTAAACTACTTTTTATAATATCGATGTTATGCTAATTTGTACATAATTTTAATGTTAAATCTATGTTAAATCGGCACAACGTTTCGGGAATCGAATAATAATTGATGTCCCTTTGTCAAGCTGGCTGTCAATTTCAATGGTAGCGCCATGATAGGACGCTCCATGTTTAACAATGGACAACCCCAAGCCGGTTCCCCCCACTTCTTTGGAATGACTCTTATCCACTCGGTAGAAGCGCTCAAATATACGGGGCAATTCCTCTTGTGGGATGCCGATTCCCGTGTCTCGCACAGTAAGACAGACCTGCTTCTCTGTGTCACAAGCCACAGATATCTCTACGGTTCCCTGTTCACGATTGTATTTGATGGCATTGTCCACGAGGTTGAACACCATTTCCTCTAAGATTTTCTCCACACCTTGCACAGTTTCACGCGTTCCGGACAAATACAGGTTCACCTGCTTGCGCTCTGCCACGTCGCGTAAATGAGCCACTACGCTTTCGCATATCTCATAAAGGTTGCACTCGGCGGTTTCATTTTCGATATCACCGTCCTCCAACTGCGAGAGGTCGATGATATCTCCCACTAACGTAATCAAGCGTTGCGCCTCATCATAAATCTTCCCTGAGAAACGCCCAACATCCTCGCCATGTACAATTCCTGCTCCCAAAATCTCCGCATATCCGGAGATGGACGTTAGGGGTGTCTTCAACTCATGAGAAACATTTGCGGTAAATTCCCTTCGCATACGGTCCTGCTTCTCATGCTCCTCCCGAAGCTCCGTCATCTGTTGATGCAACTGTCGATTCTGCGCATTGATACGTTGCACAAGGGGGCGCAACTCCGGATAAATGTCTCTCTCCATGGGACTCTCTACTTCCAAGTTGTTGATAGGTTCCATTACGCTTCGACTCAATCGCTCTGCCATAATCACAGATAAAAGAAGCACTAAAAGGATCAGCAACACCATAGGATAAATCATGTTCACCAACAAACTAATTAGAGTAAACTGTTCACCGGAGATACGTAGTACATTACCATCTTCCAATGCCACTGCATAGTTATATGTTCTTCGAGCCAAAGTCTCCGAATAACGGACACTTTCTCCTGTACCGGTCTCCACTGCCTCTGTAAACTCCTGACGCTGTCCGTGATTTTCCATGGACGCGGAATCCATCATACTGTCATAGAGTACCGTTCCGTCCGGAGACATCAGTGTCACTCGAAACACCTGCTCGGTCTGCGAATGGTTATTCACCGTCTCCAGCATCTGCACGCCATTTTCCTCTATAACCGCACACAGGTAAGAGGCTTCCGCACGAAACTCTAATTTTTTTTGTTGGTTGTAATAATGATACAACACCCCCATGGTAATAATCATGCTTACCGAAAAGACAAACATGGTTACCAGGAAGGTGTTGAGAAAAATCTTTCGCTTCATACTGTTCCCCGCCTTCATCATATGAACATCTATAGACGTTTAATCTTGTAGCCCACGCCTCGCACAGTCTCAATCAAAGAGCCCGCCGAACCAAGCTTCTGTCTCAGAGTCCGAATGTGTACGTCTACCGTACGGTTCTCTCCGTCAAATGCATAGCCCCAGATTTCATTTAGCAGTCGATCCCGAGTCAACACAATATCTCCACTTCGCAGAAGCATACATAGGATATCAAATTCCTTTAGGGTCAATGTAACCTTCTCTCCGTCCACTGTAACCACATGGCGACTGGGACAGACGTAGAGATTCTGTACGACATACTCCGGCTCTTCTTTCGTTGGTTCCGTACGACGTAACAGCGCTTTAATACGAGCAATCAGCTCCATCATACCAAAGGGCTTCGGCATATAATCGTCTGCCCCCAGATCCAATCCCAGCACTTTATCATACTCGCTGGACTTGGCTGTCAACATCATTACAGGCAACTTCCGAGTTGTGGCATTGCTACGTAACTTCTTCAATACCGATAGTCCATCTTCTTCCGGCAACATAATGTCCAGAAGCACCAAATGCGGTCTACGATTCTCCAAGGCACGAAAGAACTCCGACGGCTTGGCAAACCCCACCGCCTCCATCTCCGAATGGTTCAAGGTGTACAGAACCAACTCACGGATATTATCGTCGTCCTCTACTACGTATATCATACATCCTCCAACCTATAAACTCCGGCAGCCACGCAAATGCGTGGCAACCGAATATCAACTCTCACTAATTCACCGGAACAGCAACTGCATTCCCCTTAGTATCCTCTGCTTCTTCGGAATCCTTGTCTTCCTGAGACTCCTCATTCTTTTCCTTCGCATCCTTCAAAGCATCCTTTACTTCCTTGGGAAGACTTACATTTGTGCTACCCACATCGCTGAACTTATATCTTGTTCTTCCTTCATCACCATCATCATCAACCTTAATATCAATTCCCGTAAGAACGCCCTTGTCTACACTTACGGTAATCTTCAAATCAAAGTCATCGAACTCGTCCTTCTCATCCTTCCAATCTTCGCGGAGCTTGTCGTATACATCTTTGTCCTCAAAACGACTCTTCGAAGTCTTCATAGCCAATGCAACGGTCTTGTATACATCGGGCTTAAATACATATTTGGTCTCGCCGTCTTCCTTCTTCGTTTCAGCATCCAAGCACTCTTCAAGGTTCTCTTTCTCCTCAAAGGTATCTACCATCTCATCCACAAATTCCTGCAAATTATCAAGGTCAAGTTCATAACCCAACTTCTCCAAAGATTCTTCAACCTTCGTACCTTCCAAAGCCTCATACAGCTCTTTCTCACCTGCAAACATTGCCAAAAGAACCTTGCTCAACAAAGCGTCATCGTCCATCTCCAACTGACGCACCGAAACCTCTTCCTCTTCCTCGTTGTATATCGCCATATAAATGGCCTTCTCTTCGATAATATAATAGCGCGTATACGCAGACTCTTCTGCGGAAATCTGAATGTACAAGGTTTCGTCATCCTCGGAATACTCCACCTTCAGCTTGCTTACTTGATCATTGTCAGAGATCATCTTAACAGTCATACTCTTAGACTCAAGAGTCTTAAACAATGCATCCTTCACCTTCGTTACCTGCTTGCCACCGAACATCGGTACAATTACGAACACTGCCAACAAAACGACTGCCACAACCGCAACTGCCGCAATACCTATTCCAACTAACTTCTTCTTATTCATCGTATCCTCCTTCAATGTCCCCTGCACTCTCTTATAAGAGTTTGCAACCATCATCACTTTCGACGATGCCTAGGGGCAAATGTTCTTTCGCATTCTTATCTTCAAGTATATGTACACCTTCGCGGAAAGTCAAGAACAATGTGCCTTCCACGTTCGCAACATCCCGATTCGTCATCCTATTCCGAGAACTCGTGTGGGCTAATGGGACTTATCGCACAGCCTCAATTGCCGCCATAGCCGCACTGTCCACCGTTACTTCCGTATCGTTGATGTTAGAAAATTCGATTACCACTTCATTTACGCCTTCTTCGCCGTTCATACTCAACTCAAAGGAAGACAAATAACCCTTTCGGATACCGTACTCCAGCTTCAAGTCAATGTCCTCAGCCCCCTGCTTATTTGCCTTGATGGAGGACTTCAACTCTTTGAAAGTAGACTCGTCTTCGAAACGATCTTCGGTCATGTCCATAATCCTAAGTGCAAGTTCGTACACGTTAGGCTCCATCTTATGAATGGTCGTTGCACCGTCTTTCTCCTTATCGTAGCCCATAATCTCCTTGCGGTTCTTACTCTTATCCAACTCGTCAATGACCTCTTCCATCAACTCACCGAAGTCCGAGAAATCGAAGACATTTCCGTACTGCTTATCCAACTCATCTCCCATCTCATCGTACATGTTGGCTGCATCGGTCTCGGCATCCTCCAGTGCTTTGAAGAACTCGTCCATATCCACGGAATCAAGCACCTTCTGTGCGGTGTACTTCCCAAGCATGTCCACGTACACGGCTGCGTATCCGCCCTTCTTATCCGCAATAAAATAGCCCTTCATTCCGATGCCGGAAACCGTCATCTCAAAATAACCATCCGCAGTTCTATCCTCTATGGAATACGCCACCTTCATCTTACCCGTTAGTATCTGCGAATCATTTGTGGTGTATGTGAAGGACATCGTCATACTCTCTGCATTGGTGGTCTTGATAAATGCGTCCTGAAACTTTTCAATAGGTCCCTTCGTAAAGAAAGGAATAATCACGGTATAACTAAGTATCGCCAATCCCGCCAAAATAATCAATGCACTGAGAATAATTCCGACAATCTTCAGTTTGCTCTTCTTCGGCGGAATATACTCTCCTAAATTTTTAATCTCCGCCGGTCGACCCGCTTCAAATCCACCGGGCATAATACCATCGTCCAACCAATTGTTGGCTCCAAAGGTAGGCTTTCTCTCCGTTGTTCTGCGCAGTGCGGTTTCTCCGCACTTTCTGCAATACGCTTCTCCTTCGCTTAACAAAGCACCGCATTTTCTACATACCATAATCTCTCACCCGTTCCTTTCTCATCTCTTCTTATGCTGAATTTCTCTGTGCTGATATACACATAAGACAAGCAGACTTTCCTCTGCTAACACAGAGAAGTATAAATAGAAATACGCAGAATGTCAAGCAGTTTTGTACGTTCTACTTCAGACAATAAAATATCCGTTTTCCCCTTTTCAGAATTGGGTTTTTGCCTTATACTATAAGGGACGCGGGCAAATGGCCCGCCAGAAGGAGCTATTTACTATGTTTCGATTACTTGCGCATATGAAGGGGCTGTGCCGTCAGGCATTTCTCGCCCCCTTATTTAAAATGTTCGAAGCCACCATGGAGTTATTTCTCCCGTTGGTTGTGGCGGCCATTATCGACCAGGGTATCGGGGCCGGGGACAAACCATATTTAATTAAGATGGTACTGGTTATGGTACTCTTCGGTGTATTAGGTCTGGCATTTGCCGTTATCGCTCAGTATTTCTCGGCACGAGTTGCGGTTCAATTCACCGGGCGCTTACGCCATGCACTGTTTGCTCACATTGAGACCTTGTCCTACACGGAGCTGGATCGTTTGGGCACGGCAACCCTCATTACCCGCATGACCAGCGATATGAATCAGATTCAGAACGGTATGAATCTGACATTGCGCCTCCTCTTGCGTTCCCCTTTCATCGTATTCGGTGCCATGATTATGGCATTTACCATCGACGTAAAGAGTGCGCTTCTGTTCGTGGTTATCATTCCGATTCTGTCCGTTGTCGTATTCGGAATCATGCTTCTGTGCATTCCTCTCTATAAGCGCGTACAGATGCGCCTTGACCGCGTCTTGTCTCTCACCAGACAGAACCTCACCGGCGTTCGGGTTCTGCGGGCGTTTTGCAAGGAGGAGGAACAGCGTAGCGAATTCGAAGAACGAAACAGTGCCCTCACCGATGACCAGAAGCTGGTGGGTAAGATTTCTTCCCTAATGAATCCACTGACTTACGTAATTATCAACGCAGGTATCTTAGTGCTAGTGTACATCGGTGCCCTGCGAGTAGAAGCCGGCATTCTGACACAGGGACAGGTAGTAGCCCTCTACAACTACATGTCGCAGATTTTAGTAGAGTTGATTAAGTTGGCTAATCTGATTATTAATATTACGAAATCCGTGGCTTGCGGAAATCGTATTCAGAGCATTATGGAGATTTCGTCGTCCTTAGCGCCTGCAAGCGCGGATGATAGAACGGCACTTAATTCCGACCAAATGCTCGGCAACGCCCCCCTAGTTCGTTTCCGAGATGTGTCCCTACGATATACCGGTGCGGCAGACGACATGTTGTCGCACATTGATTTTCAGGTAAATTCGGGCGAAAGTCTCGGTATCATTGGCGGTACCGGTGCCGGTAAGTCCTCGGTGGTACAGATGATTCCCCGCTTCTACGACGCCACCTCCGGCGAAGTGTTGGTGGCGGGCAAGAATGTAAAGGATTACGCGTTGGAGGATCTCAGAAGTCGTATCGGCATCGTTCCTCAGCAAGCCGTACTGTTCTCCGGAACCATTCGCTCCAACTTACAGTGGGGCAAGGCAGATGCCACAGACGAAGAGATGTGGGAGGCACTTCATTTGGCGCAAGCCGAAGAGTTCGTGCGAAAACTGGATGCCGGATTGGATGCTCCGGTGACCCAGGGTGGCAAGAACTTCTCCGGCGGTCAGAGGCAACGTCTCACCATTGCCCGTGCATTGGTTGGAAGACCTTCCATCCTCATTTTGGACGACAGTGCATCGGCATTGGACTATGCCACGGATGCAGCTCTCCGACAGGCACTGCAATCTTTGCCTTACAAGCCGGGCATTTTCCTAGTGTCGCAACGTACTGCTTCGCTTATGCATTGTGACAAGATTTTGGTGCTGGATGACGGTGATGTGGTAGGCCTCGGTTCTCACGAAGAACTGATGTCCTCTTGCACGATATATCAAGAGATCTACCAATCCCAGCTCTCTGCCCAATAGACTATCTCTGTGAATGGAGTTCGATATGAAGAAACGAGAAACCATTGCCCAGGTCCTTCGGTACTTGGGACATTACAAAATATATCTGGTCATTTCCTTGGTACTGGCCACAATCTCGGTGATATTCACCTTGTATGTGCCTATTCTAGTGGGCAAGGCCATCGATTTGATTGTAGAGCCCGGAAATGTAAACTTTGACGGTCTGGTTCCCCTGCTTATTCGGGCGGCGGTGCTGATTCTTCTAACCGCAGTTGCCACTTGGCTTATGAGCGCCATCAACAACCGCATTACCTTTCATGTGGTACAGGACGTACGGCGGGAGGCATTTGACCACATTACACGATTGCCCCTGTCTTATCTGGACACACACTCCACCGGTGATATTGTAAGCCGCGTCATTGCAGATGTAGATCAATTTGCAGACGGTCTTCTGATGGGATTTACCCAGTTCTTCACCGGCATCATGACCATTGTAGGAACCTTGATATGCATGCTTACTATCAGTCCCTTAATTACTCTGGTGGTGGTTGTACTGACCCCTCTTTCGCTGTTCGTTGCGAAGTTCATCGCAACCAAAACTTACAAGATGTTCGAGTTACAGTCCGTAACTCGCGGACAACAGACGGCGGTGATTGAAGAGATGATCGGCAATCAGAAGATCGTACAGGCATTTTCCCATGAGGACGAGGCGCTGGCACAGTTCGATGAGGTAAATGAGCGTCTGTGTGACTGCTCCTTGCAAGCCACCTTCTTCTCCTCCCTGACCAATCCCTCCACCCGCTTCGTCAATAGCATGGTATATGCGGCGTGTACGTTGGTGGGCGCATTGCTGGTTATCCGTGGCGGGTTGTCTGTCGGCGGTCTATCGGCACTGCTGAACTATGCCGGTCAGTATGCGAAGCCCTTTAACGAGATCTCCAGTGTTATTACCGAACTCCAAAATGCCCTTGCGTGTGCGGGCCGAGTAATGGAGTTGATTCTGCGAGAGATTCCCGAAGAGGTTCTTAGCATCCCCGAACCGGAGGTGTCCACGGATAGTCAGGTATCCTTTAAGGACGTGGCATTTTCCTACGTGCCCGAACGCCCTTTGATCTCCGGACTGAATCTGGAAGTGGAAAATGGTCAGCGCATCGCTATCGTAGGTCCTACCGGCTGCGGTAAGACCACGCTTATCAACCTGTTGATGCGTTTCTATGAAGTGAAGGAAGGCTCCATTGCCGTGGATGGCAAGGACATTCGCAATATGACCAAACACTCGCTACGCAAGAACTACGGCATGGTACTACAAGAGACTTGGCTCATGGAAGGCACCATCCGGGAAAATATCATCATGGGCAAGCCCGATGCCACGGAAGAGGAAATGATTGCAGCTGCCAAGGCGTCCCACGCCCATAGCTTCATCAAGCGTCTGCCCGATGGTTACAACACCGTACTGTCCGAAGGTGGTGGAGAGTTGTCCGCCGGCCAACGCCAGCTCCTATGTATTACCCGAGTGATGCTGTGCCTCCCGGACATTTTGATTTTGGACGAAGCCACTTCCTCCATCGACACTCGTACTGAGTTGAAGATTCAAGATGCATTTTCCACTTTGATGAACGGACGTACCAGTTTCATCGTAGCGCACCGTCTATCCACTATCAAAAATGCAGACCGCATCTTGGTTATGAAGGACGGCAACATTATCGAGCAAGGAACCCACGACCAGCTGATGCAGGCCGGTGGTTTCTATCGGACGTTGTATCTGGCCGGCAGTGCCGCACAATAATTGCGAAATCATAGTTGCCGGACCATAAGCCCGGCAACGACTGCATTTAGAAAGGACATTCACTATGGAATTATTACGCTTCTTTGAAAGCATCCGCAATCCGGTTTTGGACACATTTTTCTCTCTTGTAACCCGCCTCGGGGAAGAGACGCTGTTCATTCTGGCCGGACTGCTCTTCTTCTGGTGCATCAATAAGAAGCAGGGCTATTACATACTGGCGGTAGGTTTTGCCGGAACTGTCATCAATCAGTTTCTGAAGATTACCTTCCGCGTTCCGAGACCTTGGGTGCGAGACGAAAGTTTTACCATCGTAGAGAGTGCTCGAGAAGCCGCCACCGGTTATTCCTTCCCCAGCGGCCATACCCAGAGCTCCGTGGGCGTCTTTGGTTCCATCGCCTACGCATGCAAGCACACGATACTTCGTGTGGTTTGCATTATTATCTGCGTGTTAGTCCCTATCTCTCGCATGTACCTGGGCGTACACACTCCGGCAGACGTGGGCGTGTCCATCCTGGTGGCACTGATTCTGATCTTTACCCTGTATCCCGCAGTTCATAAGGCAATGGAGAGTCGCCGGAACATGCGCATCTTCTTAGGTAGCATGACTGCCTTAGCCGTGGCTTATCTCCTGTACGCCTCCCTTTATCCTTTTCCGACAGATGCGGATGCAGAGAACCTTGCCCACGGCCTCGAAAATGCCTATAAGATTCTGGGTTGTATTCTGGGTCTCTGGCTTGCCTATGAGATAGACGACCGCTATATTCAGTTTGAAACACAGGCCGTATGGTGGGCGCAGATTCTTAAATTGGTCATCGGTCTAATCCCGATTCTCCTCATCAAGTCCCTCTTGAAAACACCGCTAAATGATCTGCTGAACGGCAGCCACGTTGCAGGCGCCATCCGCTATTTCCTGCTCACGGCATTTGCCGGTTGTGTATGGCCCCTGACTTTCGGGTGGTTTCGGAAACTCGGGCAGAAGGCGGAGCGTTCAAAGTAGAAGCGACGACATATGATGTGCAAGATGCACTTCCTATGAAAGACCAAAGGGTCTGTGAACCATGGCAATCACCATGAGGCACAGACCCTTGTTCTATTTCTTACACATAATAAAATCCACCTTCAGCTTGGCGCCCATTCCATCCGCCAGACGCTTCAGCGTAGACAACGACGGGTTCCCAAGCCCCCGTTCCAACTTACTGATGTCCGCTTGATAGATGCCGGTCTTCTCCGCCAGTTCCTTCTGCGTCATCCCGGCCTGCTCACGGGCCATAGCCAACTGATATGCCAGCAAATGATTGAGGCTCGGTTCTTCCTCCGTCTCAATCAGTACCCCACCTTCCCATATAGTCTCCGCGTCTAGGTCAAGCTCATCATTCCATGACACGCCGTACCCACCCACATCTACGCGCACGCCTCCGTACAGCATAGGATTATCACGCAACACCGTAAGCTGCGGAAAGATCTTATACGCTTTCTCCATATCGTAGCGAACAACCGCACCGCTATAAAATACCGCCTCTACGCACTGATTCTCTCGTGCTGTTACCTTCTGAATTCGATGTGCCATGATTAACCTCCCTTTCGGAACAATTACTCAACCGGGTCCAACACCTCATACTCTTGTGTCTCCCACATGACAAGCAACCGATCCCTGTAATACTCAATAAACCGTTTCACCTTCTGTTGTCTATTCATAGACAAATCCCCTTCGTACATAATCCCGTCATAGATAGAAAATACACCAACCTGCTCCCCCGTACTCGCATGGATATGCGGAGGATTGTGCTCTTTCATACGCAAATACATCTTAACGGTAATCCCGTCAAATCTTGCTACAACCGGCATGAACAACACCTCCTTCTATGCTCATTATATAGGTTATATCCTATATTGTCAAGAAGAAGTTTTGAAAAGAATCGGACGAGTAAAAGCTCACTCGTCCGAAAGACTAACACATAGTATAAACCATCATTATGCTCACCTAATCATACATGTCGTCGTAAACGTCATACGGGTCAAAATCTGAATTCCCTGAACCGTTGCATACCGGACAAGTTTTCTTTTGGAAATATCCCGAACCGTTACACATACCACATTCTCCGTCGTCACATGCCACCAATAGGCTCACCAGCATTATTATAACCGCAAACAGCTTAATTTTTTTCTTAATATTCATGACCAAATCCACAACCTCCGCAGTAATAAGCCTCTTTTTTCTTACCAAGTGCTCCTCCAACTAACCCAATAGGACCCAGAAGAAAGGCGCCTGTCGCGGCTTTCCCAACACGAAATCCTCCTTTGATTTTATTTCGCTAAATAACTAATTGGTTCATACAACAATTTGACGGTAATGCGCTCATTGATATCCTTATAATCAAGTATTCTTCATAACAATCGATCTTACACATTCGCTGACGTGCTCACAAGCATCGGAGCAAGCCTCAAAGCAGTCGTAAATCTTGTACCAAGAAATCGTCACAAGCAAGTCGGTAGACTTCTTCGTAAGCTCGTGCATCGTAGCAAGATAAAGCTTGTCGCACTCTTCTTCGACGTCGTTGGACTCAACGATGAGCGCCTGAAGCTTCTTGGACTTTTTGAAGTTCTCAAACTCTGCCATGATTGCACAGAGGAGGTCACAAGCTCTTACCAAGTGCTTCGCATAATCAATTGCGGCCGGCTCAATCGTCTTAATGTTGTATATATAGAGTTTTTGCAATACTTCTTCAATGAGATCCAGCACGTTGTCCAGCTGCTGGCTCATCATATCAAGATCCTCGCGGTCAACAGGGGTTACAAACGCCTTAGCCAAGGCTTCGCTCATTTCGTGCTTCTTCAGATCAGCGCTATGCTCAAACGCATGCATCTCCGTAAGCATCTCTTCAATCTTGTCAGAGTCATAGTTCTCAAGACAATTCACAAGGTAAGCTGCTGCCTTCTTCGCAAGTGCGGTACACTCCGCAAAGTTATCATAATAGAATTTATCACCTTTCGCCATTTCACATATTTCCTTTCGATTAATTAAAGATAAATAAGAACATCTTCGTTACTACGAATGCAAGAAGTCCACATCCGGGGAACGTGAGTATCCACGTCATAACCATCTCCTTTACAACTCCGAAGTTGATAGCCGATACTCTCTTAACGGCTCCTACACCCATGATTGAGGTGGTCTTTACGTGGGTGGTGGAAACAGGGAGACCGAATACCGAGCAAAGTACAAGCGAGAGTGCTGATGCAATATCTGCCGAGAACCCTTGGTACTTCTCAAGCTTCACCATGTCCATACCAACGGACTTAATAATCTTCTTGCCGCCGATGGCGGTTCCCGCTCCCATAATCAGTGAACAAACAATCATTAGCCAAGTGGGAATTATAAAAGTCGCTGCTGCGGTACCGGCACCCTGCAGAGTAAATACACACAGCAAAATGATACCCATGAATTTCTGACCGTCCTGTGCTCCGTGCATAAATGCCATTGCCGCGGCTCCTACAATCTGAGCCCCTTTGAAAAACGGTTCTGTCTTCGGGCGATTTGCTTTATAACAGATCTTCGTCACAAGCTTACATATCAACCAAGCCAAGCCGAAGCCCAACACAACAGAGATTACGATACCGTACACTACTTTCAGCCACTCGCCCCATACAATTGCGCCGAGGCCGTTCAGAGCCATGGCTCCTCCCGTGAGACCTGCAATCAATGCATGACTTTCGCTTGTGGGAATCCCGAATACCCAGGCAAGGGTAGCCCAGGTAACAATCGCAAGCATTGCCGCACACAGAACGATGATGATGGTCTTTCCGGGATTATCTCCGAAATTCACCATACGCGTAATCGTTACCGCAACTTCGTTGCTAATCTTCGTCATAATGAAGACTCCGAGAAAATTGAATACCGCTGCCATAAGTATTGCCGCCCTGGGTGGCATACACCTGGTTACGACGCAAGTAGCAATGGCATTCGGCGCATCCGTCCAACCGTTTACCAGTATAACACCAAGCGTGAGTGCTACTGCGATAAACAACAGCGGATTTGCCGTCATTTGCCCCCAAAACTCTAAAAACTCCATGGTTTTTCGCTCCTACTTCCATTAAATGTTCTGTTCTATTTATACCAGTTCAATGTTAAACCCACCATCGTCTTTATGTTAAAAATATGTAAATTCACTCTTGTTCAGCAAAATAATAAGGCGTACCTGCTCTCTTGCAGATACGCCTACAACTCTACTTCATTCGCTTCTTTTGAAACTTACCAACCAACTTCGCCACAAAACTTCTGCTGACAAATCTGGAGAAGAACACACCCGCACGTACCGAGAATCCCGGTACAATCAACACCTTACGACGCTTCATCTTCTTCATAGCGTAGGCCACACATTGCTCCGCAGTCATACCGGTATCCCATGTGCCACCAAAGGCCACTTGGGAAAATTCCGTCTCTACCGGTCCGGGACACAGAGCACCCACGTAAATGTTGATCTTCGCCTCATGAAGTTCTCTGGCAAGACCCTGTGTATAGCTTGCTACGTATGCCTTGGTGGCATAGTAGGTGGACATGTACGGTCCCGCAGGCAACAATCCCGCACAGGATGCCACATTTAAGATAGCACCGGTGCCTTCCTCCTTACGGCGGTCGAGAAATGTCTTGGTTAGAAGGTGCAACGCCCGAATATTTAGGTCAATCATCTGCAATTCCTTCTCCGTATCCAGTTCCGTGCTGGTTCCTAAGAGTCCGAAACCGGCACAGTTTATCAGCACTTCCACGCCCTGTTCCTTAGTAATCTCCAACACACGCTTGCATTCCTCTTCCACAGACAAGTCCGCGGAAATCACCTCACAAGGAACCTTCAGTTCTCCTGCCAGTGCGTGCAGTTTCTCGGCTCTTCTCGCCACCAAGATTAAGTGACAATTCTTCTCCGCACATGCTTTGGCAAATTCCCGTCCGATGCCGGAGCTGGCTCCGGTGATCAATACGGTCTTATCACTAATATCAAGCATCCCACTACCTCCGAAATAAATTTCACACACCATCACGCCTTCGATTCACTACCAATCGCAGACGTTCATTTTACTTGAGCGGGTCACAAATCGAAACTTGCAACCCCCCCAAGCATTATCTCTGTTTTCTTACTTAAAATATGCGATTACATCGCTGCCTTCCTTCGCAAATACCGGAATCTCCGCAAGAGGTGCATCTACCGTCACCATCTGCCCGCCCGCATAGCAATTGCCATTGCGAACATCGACCCAGTTCACACCCTTAGGAAGATACAGCGTCTTGGTAGTCTCACCTGCAGCAATTACCGGTGCTACCAACAACTCGGGACCGAACATATACTGGGTTGCCTCCAGCTTCCAGCACGCCTCATCCTCCGGAAAATCAAAGAACATCGGACGCATGACCGGCTCACCGGTAGTATGTGCCGCTTCCATGAGTTGACGTACATACGGACGCATTGCCTCACGCAGGAACAAGTATTTCTTCAGAATCTCGTAATTGTCCTCGCCGAAGCTCCATACTTCGTTGTCCTGACCGGAGGAGAACTGTCTCGTACCGTTGCGGAATTCCTCTTCCAACGGATAGAAGGGCTGACGCTCACCATGGAGACGGAATACCGGGCAAAATGCTCCCCACTGGAACCAACGAACCAACAGCTCCTGAAAATCCTTATCGTGAATATCGCCGCCAAGGAAACCGCCGATATCGGTGGTCCACCAAGGAATACCCGCGATACCCATGTTCAAACCGATCTGCAACTGAACCTGCAATGCCTTGAAGGAAGAGTGAATGTCACCCGACCATGCCAATGCACCGTAACGCTGAGAACCTGCCCAACAGCAACGCAGGAGGTTCAGAACATTTTCCTGTCCTTCCGCGGTCATACCGTCGTAAAATGCCTTAGCATACATTGCGGGGTAAATGTTGCTGCACTGAAGCGCAGAACCTGCATAATAACGATAAGTATCGTAATCGTAAGGTCCGAATTCCGGTTCTGCCTCATCCAACCAGAAGATGCGAACGCCCTTATCGTAGTAATTCTTCTTGCATACGTCCCACACGTACTGACGGGAACCGGGATGCGTCGCATCGAAAAATACGGTCTCACCCATCCAGTTCATATGAATCGGCACACCACGATCACAAGTCACCAGATAACCGCGTTCATTCATAGCCGGGAAATTCTCCGAAGAAGAGTCCACCGTAGGCCATACGGACACCATGAGCTTAATGCCCATAGACTCCAATTCCTCGATCATTGCATCGGGGTCCGGCCAGTCCTTGGGATCGAATTTGAAATCGCCCTGCTTCGTCCAGTGGAAGAAGTCCACCACGATAACGTCCATGGGAAGACCTCTCTTCTTGTGCTCTCTTGCAACTGCAAGAAGCTCTTCCTGATTGCGATAACGCAACTTACACTGCCAGAAGCCCATACCGTACTCCGGCATCATCGGTGCACGACCGGTGACATCGGTATACTGCTTCAAAATCTGCGCCGGAGTATCTCCCGCCGTAATAAAATAGTCCATCTTCTTGGTGCTCTCTGCAAGCCACACCGTCTTATTGGTACCAAAGGTAGCGGTACCGATGGCCGGGTTATTCCACAGGAAACCATAACCGCGGCTGGAAATCATAAAAGGAACCGTCATCTGAGAATTGCGCTGTGCAAGTTCCAGCACGGCACCCTTACGGTTCAACTGCGGGTCCTGATACTGACCCATACCGTAAATGCGCTCGTCCTCATACGCCTCGAAATTCACCATCAGCTTGTAATCACCGGTACCCGGAATGGGCTTCAGTTCTCTGCCCGGAACTCTGGTAGGTACACAGTAACGCTCCAAACGCTCACGATTTCTCCAGCACTCCGCCAGTAGCTCCTCGCCGTCCTCGTTGTAGAACGAAAGCCAGCCCTCATAGTTCACCTTAGCGGTAATCTTGCCGTTGGTAATGCTTGCTTCCTTCAACACTTCCGTATTGGCAGCAATCTCTTCAGGGGTTCGATACCATCCCTGGCAAAACTCTCGCTCCGTAATGGTAATCTCCGCCTTGGTCTCCACAGGAGTCTCCAACAGCGCCCAATCATTTTCGTCACACCGTGCTCCGTCAAAGAAGCGTACACGCAAGGAGTTCTCGCCCCATGCATCAATCCACATCGTCTGTGTTCCGAACCCGATACTCAATCGGTTCTCCGCTTTCGAAAAAATCATAAGCCCTCCAAATAATCAGACATTCTTTTATTTGCGGTGACACGCCTGTCCCGCCCTCATTTATAATACGCGAATGCGCGCCGATTTCGCACGCTACTCTCATTATAACAAAATTCAGGGAAAATGCATCCCTGAATTTTATTTTTTTGCAATATTCTTTTTTCTTCGATAAATCATGTGCTACCCGACACTCTATTTCTTCTCCCGATCGATCTTGTCAAATACGATTTCCTCCGGAGGATTCATCAATTTCTCCGGGTGCATAATGTACTGGCGAATCTTACGGAAGCCCATGGCGTAGATGTAACCGTCGGTGGAACGCTCGTCCACAACAAACTGGAGCTTAATGCGGACACCTCGCTTAGCGGTTCCATCCGCCTGCAACTCATAGTACGGTTCCTTCTTTCCAATGCCACCGAAGATCGACAGAGTCCCCAACTCATACACATGATGGTACACCGCATCCAATCCGATGGAACCCATATTGGTCAAAAAGAAACTGGAGTGAAAAGGACTCACTCGGTTCAACGCCTTGGGCAACCAACCATGTTTGTCCGTAAAACGAATCAACTTCATCGCAAACTTCAGAAGCCACCCCGGCAACATAGACAGAGCCACTTCCGTTATATCAAAGTTAGATTTGTTCTTATCTTCCTTCACCTTCACCGTCTTGTCGATGGTACTTGCCACCGCCTCAATACGGTTCACCACATCCTTCAACGTATCTTCGCACTGAAAATAAGGCGTAATAGTAGTACGTTCGCTGTCCCGCTTCATACCCTTCATAATAACCATGGCACCTTTGATCTCACTACGGGAATATACTTTGCAATTCTGAACGAAACGGTTCAGCTCAGGCACCTCCACCATAACACGAACAATTGCCGCAAAAATGATATGATACAGCGTCAGATTCGGAATCTCTTCCTCCCGCATCTTCCGGATGAACTTCTCCGTCTCTGTAATCTCAATCTTATCCTCAAACAATACCCAACTGTCAACCTTCTGCGGCATAATATAAGGGATTACCGTTCCCATGGGATCCAAATTACGCACCTTAAAGCCATCGTAGCGGTCGCCCCATCTCCTCTTTCTTCCTTCGTGTGGTTTCATATATCTTCTCCGATTTCTTTAGATTTCGTTTATATTATTTTCACATTTTCATTCTAACGGAAATGAAGTGCGATGTCAAACAAAACCGCAGGATAAGGCAAGAAAAATGCAGAACTATTCACGCTTTCTCCCCGCATTTGACGGGATTTGCGCCAGGATAATTCCCGCAAACATCAGCACACAGCCGATAATCTCGTACAGGCCCATGGTCTCGCCGAGAATCACAAGCCCCCCCACCACGGAAAATACGGACTCCAGACACAATACAAGGGATGCCACCGTGGGATTCACGCCCTTCTGACCTACAATTTGCAACGTGTATGCCACGCCACAGGACATAATGCCCGCATACAGAAGCGCCACGGGCTCCGAAGTCACCGCTGTAAGGCTCGGCTCCTCAAAGAGAAATGCCGGAATCGCCGTTAGAACACCGCACACGAAGAACTGGATACAGGACACCAGCACACCATTTACCCGGTCTGCGTAATGGTCGATCACCAGAATGTGCGCCGTAAATGCACAGGCACATAGAAGCACCAGACCGTCTCCCTTCAACTCACTGCCACCGGAGACCCCACCGTCCATCAAGCAGAGAAACACCATGCCCACCACGGAAAATGCCACACCAATCCACGCCTGAATACTGCATGACTTCTTTAGGAAAATGCCCGCAACGGGTACAAATACAATGTACAGTGCCGTAATGAACCCTGCCTTGCCTGCAGAGGTATAACTAAGCCCCACCTGCTGTAGGTTGGAGGCGATGCACAGCAGAAGTCCACAGAGAATGCCTGCCTTAAGATTGTCCCCCTTAAGGCCACAACTTCGCGCCGGTTCATAGTCCGTCGTAATGTCCGAAGCAGACTTCACGCCACTCCGACTGCGACCAAACAGTGCCAGTACCGGCAACAGTACCAAACCGCCCAGAAAGCACCGCGTGCTGTTGAATGTAAACGGTCCCATGGCATTTCCCACACTCTGGGCCGAGAAAGCAAAGCCCCAAATCAATGCCGCCAGAAATAAAAGACCGATATTTCTCTTCTTGTTCATGTATATATACCTCATTAAAAATGAAATCTTTGCGTATTTTTCGTGTTTCATTTGACACCCAAGGAAATGCACAGTAAAATGTACTTAGAACAAAGGGGGTACGCCTTATGAAATCACGGATTTTCTTACTTGTTATATTATCATTGCTCTTGACCTGCTGCGCATGTGGCAAGGAGGAGCAACGCACTATTGTATTTTCCGGCGATAAGATCACCGTTAATGGAGACGGAGTCTCCGTCAAGGATTCTACGGTCACTATTACCGCTTCCGGCACGTACTACCTCTCCGGAACCTTGGCGGACGGACAGATTGTTGTTAATGTTACCAATGGCAAAGCGGTGTACCTGTGCTTGCAAGGCGCAGACATCACTTGCTCTTACAGTTCTCCTATCCTGGTGGAGGAAGCCTCTATGGTTGTATTGCAACTGGAGGCGGACACGCAGAACATCATTACCGACAATCACACTTACGATGCTACCGCTTCCGACAGTACCGGAGGTGCTGACGGAGACCTCTTCACGGAATCTCCCGACTCCGCCATTTACTCTCGCTCCCCCCTCATGATTGAGGGCGAGGGCAAGTTGGTGGTGGGTGGCAATTGCTACAACGGCATCTGTTCCAACGACACACTGACCATCGAGAGCGGCAACATCACAGTGAAGGCCGCACATCACGGCATCAAGGGGCGCGATTATGTAGTTATTACCGGCGGAAATGTCAGTATCGCTTCCAGCAACGACGGTCTCAAAGCCACCAATCTGGACAGCGAACATATGGGTTATGTCAGCATTAGCGGCGGCAATGTTACCATCAATGCCGGTGATGAGGGCATCTATGCCCCCAACGCCATCAATATCAGTGGCGGCAACGTCACACTGGACTCGAAAAATGCCGGTCTGAAGACCGAAGGTAACATCTCTCTGTCCGGCGGTAGCATTGATATCACCGCAGGGGACGAGCCCCTTCTGTGTGCCGGACAGACCATCGGCGATGACGCACTGGTAACCGCCAACGGAAAGCCGCTGACGCAGTAGAGGTTGAAGCTCACTCTACGTATCGCAACAACTCACTGAACTTCTCCACCTTCTCGCACTCCTCGGATACATTTCCGAAGCCGTAGGCAGCGTGGATGAATTCTGCTCCTGCTGCCACTGCGGAGTCGTGGTCGCCCTGGGTGTCGCCTACGTAGTAAGCGTGGGTCAGATCATTTCGCTCCATCACTAGGCGGATGTTGTCACATTTGGGCTTGCCGGTTCGTCCCGCAGTCTCCGTATCGCAGAAATACTCCGCAAGTCCGTGCTTTTCAAGGAATATCTCGATATACCCGTCTTGGCTGTTGCTCACAATCATCAATGCAAAATGCTTCTGCAACTCTGCAAGGGTCTCCCGCAACTCCGGATAGAGGATTCCGCCCCGCTCCTTCAGAAGCTCTTCTTCGATTACGCAGCCTTCTTCGAAGATGGCCGCTGCGTGCTCCGGTGCCAAATGCGGCATTACCCGTCTCGCAATCTCCGGCAGAGTGGTCCCCATGTACCCCTGCACCTCCGGCAACGTCATCTGAATACCATTGGCCTCCGGGTGCCGTGCCATGGCCTCGTTCCATGCCAACATAATCTGCTCCGTTGCATCCCACAGCGTTCCGTCCAGATCAAAAATCATTCCGATTTTGCTCATTGTGTCCTCCTACCTCATAACAACACCGAATCCTCCGGCAGTGTTGTACAATCACACATTCTCTACATACATAGAGCTTCTGCCGAAGACCTCGCCTCGACAAAAGCCCATGTTCTCATTCTTATATCTTGCACCACTTGCAATTATTTCGTCGCCAACAAGTACAAAAGCTCCGCACACTCATCAATTCCGAAACTACTACTGTTCAACGTAATATCGTAATTCTGAGTCTTGCCCCACTCACTGTCGGTGTAGTACTTGTAGTGATTTGCCCGGGCCTTATCCTTCTTGCGAAGTGCCTTCTCCACATCGGAGGGGTCAAATTCATACTGCTTCACCGCACGCTCTGCCTTCTGCTCCATGTCGCCGCAGATAAATACATGCAACGAGTCCGCATAATCCTTCAGCACATAGTCCGCACAACGTCCGACAATAACACAATTCTCCTTGGAGGCGATGTCCTTGATAATATCGGACTGCACCATAAACAACTGATCCTGCAGCGGAAGCATATTGCCGCCGAACACCTGACCCGCGTAAGTCATATTGCTGGCGATATTGAACAGCAGACTGCCGGTGATGTGCTCGCCCTGCTCCTCGATGAATTCCTTGGCCAGACCGCTCTCCTTCGCCACACGGTCAATCAATTCCTTATCGTAAAATGCATACCCTAACTTCTCTGCCAGCTTCCTTCCGATAGCTCTACCGCCACTACCGCACTCTCTACTGATGGTGATAATCTTCTTCATAAGAATCCCTCCAAACCTTGCGCTTATCCGCACCACGCTCATGGGTGCTTTCTCTGTTCTGATTATATCATATTTTTCTCCGCATGAAAAGGAACTTTTTCTTTTCTTTCAAAAAGAACAATGCTATAATGCAAAATGGTCGGTGCATCGGAGAATTACTCCTCGGCGCACCGAAACACTGTATCCTATGGAGGTCCAATGACCTATGTATTTTGATGATTTCACACTGAACATGACTCTTGATATTGCCCCTGCTGTAATCGACAAAGAGGAGATGATCGCATTTGCCCGAAGATATGATAACATTCCGCTGCATACCGATGAAGAATACGCAAAAGGCACCTTCTTCGGCAAGCTGATTGCCCCCGGTGTCATGTCCTTCATGGCAGTCTGGGCAAAATACTTAGAGATCGACCTCTTCGGCGAAGAACTCATTGCCGGCAAGTCCACGAAGATCGAATGGTTTAAGCCCGTATTTGCCGATGACATACTCACGGGCACTGCCGAAATCACCGGCCTTACGGTACGCAACGAGAAGAACGGTATCGTAGAGCTTACCATTAACGTCCACAACCAACACGGAGATTTGGTGCTTTCGGATGTTACCGAAGCGGTGGTGAAGCGGAGAAGGATATAATTACAGGCATGTCAAACGGGGAAGTAAATCAATCCTTACTTCCCCTCTCATTACTGCATCACCGTATAATACGATAGTAAATGTCCCCCCCGCCTTTTATGGCGTCACTGTCCTTTATAAGTACTGTTGCATCCTTCATCTCTCCTTCAAGGAAGGTACACAGACTGTAGCCATTATTAAGACACACTCGGCAAGTCATTTCCACACTAACTTCGTCTTGCTTCCACTGCCCCTCCTTATCAACGAGATAACATACATTCCCCAAATAATTCTTCTCGGCATCATGTCTATACTTTGTCGCAAGTATCTCCTCGCCGAGTTCCACGGATTCAAGGTACGCATAATGCTCCACATCAAACAACCTGGTGCTTGACGATTCTCCCAACCTACGATAATATACCGTATCCTTTTCCACATATACAACTCCGTTACTATTGACTCCGACGAAGTAGCTCTTCTCCTCAGCGCTGATGCGCTCCTGCGGCCAAGGTGCGTAACTTCCGCACTCCGTAATCTCAAGTGTATCAAGATTAACCATGATTATATGTGTTTTGCTAGCCCCGTAAAATGCCTCACTAACTTCATCAAATGTAGCATCCGTCAAATCTCTTAAAAGCGCAAAGGGCGCTGAAATATACGCGTAGATTAAATTGTTGTCTACCTTGTCAATATAGTACACATTTTGATAGACTCCCTTCTGAATCGGAACAACCTCTCGATACTCTCCGCCATCACAGTCTATCTCTATCATGCCGTAGCATACATTTCCCATGGTCCCAAACGCCATCTCATACGTTGCTTGCTGCGAAACAGACAAATATAGCTTCCCATCTTCTACAAATTGATAGCCCAATACCGTCGCACCGCCACCTAGACAGTAGTCCTCATACTGTGCGATATCTTGCCAACCGCCGCCATCCAGTCCTCGTCTTGCTATACCGATTCCTGTAGCACTGCCCAGTATCGAACCCACTACATAGATATAATCCTCCAGCAAAAAGGCATACCCGACACGATAGGGTGCTTCCGCCTCGCAGGTGATGGGAATTCCCTCTTCCTCATTGCTTAACACATGCTTGCAGGACAGATCACTACACATCACGATACCGGTGGCATCCGTCGCATCCGGTCCCACCATATAATAGTTCACCAGCCCTCCACTCAACTTCATTACGCACTGATTGCTTATTGCCATACCCTCATTCGTTCCGTCATCACACAGATAGATTCGGTTTCCGAAGTCCGGGATTTCATACCCGTCTTGCCCATTATCAGGCACCCCCTTGACCCCACACGCCGTCAGAGTCACAAGCAACAATACGCTCAAAATAACCACGTACCTCTTTTTCACTAGCCACACCTCCTATAATTTCGAATACCGTTGCCGGATCGTCATTCCAGATACCACTACAAGTATCATACCAAATATACTCAAAACAATTCTCCAAGCATCCGTTGCAAATGCCAAAATCGGACTTCCCAGCAATGCGGCCAAATGCATCCACACCTCTGCCAATGACGGGTACAACAGGGCAACCAACAGAGGCAACAAAAATACAACCGCCACCGTCAGCCATAGTGAAATTGAAGTTCTCACCACATGTGCAATGGCACAAATCATCAACATCACCACTAAGGCCCCCAACACTCGTACGGTTACCATGAGTGCAAAGTAGGCATCCAGCGACCAACCACTGAACTCCGCAAGTCCCTGTACACTCACCGCAGGGAAATGTCCTTGCTCCTCGATTTTGCCAAACGCCCCCTTAACCGACACGAACCGCACCGCAACCGGAACCAACGCCATACCCACCGCCATTATACCACTGTAAAACAGACGCAGATGCAGTAGACGATTGCCCTTCTTCGTAGCTCCCACAATTCCGATCAGTCGCGTATCTCGATCCTGATAGAACACCATAGGAATCAACAATATCAAGCCAACCACAACAACGGTTCCCTGCTCCAAATCAGCCTCAATATCCAAGTACAATTGCTCGTACGGTCTTTCATCCACGATATAGCCTTCTTCTGTAGCAGACACATAATCTACATACTCACAGAATCGTTCAAAAGCCGATTTCGGAGCCAGCTGATTTTGCAAAATCATGAGTGTCATATTCAATTTAAGCACTTCTTCCTGCGAAGTAGCATTTTGCACCTTCTGTTCCAGCTCTTCTAACTCCCGTTCCATATCGGCAAAACGTAGACTCTCCTGTTCGATATATGCATGAGTTTCTTCCATAACGGGTCCTGTCAAGCGCTCTACATACTGCTGATAGTACTGTTCCTCCGAATCTTCCCTCACATCTTCATAACCGCTGTGAATCCACCACCCACCAAAGGTGACCACCAGGAGAAGCAGAACAAACGCATGCTGCGCAACCCCAATCTTATATATCTCCTGTACCCACAGACGAACCGAGTATCTCTTTACTTTCTGCTCCGTCGAATCCTTCCGGGCCCCGCGCCTCCGCGCCACCGTCCGCTCCGTATATTTGCGACAAAAATGACATGCGACTATTCCATAACTTAATACTCCTACTACAACACTTACTACCGCAATCACCGTTGCATAGGAAACGGGAGTACCAAACAGATTAATATTTCGATATGTAATCAGCCATGTATCCGGCTGAAGAACACCCACCGGATTTATAAAACGAAGATTTGCCAGATACGACGTATTATCAATGGACAAATACAGGACGTACTCGACACCCAATACGCCTCCGACCAAGCCTATCAGTGTCTTTGTGCTTCTGACCCAAGCCGTACATGCCATGGCCAGCAACGCCAGTACACACAAGCCAAATACTCGTAACAGTGTGGACACTATCGCATATTCGGAAACCGACAACATAGTCAAAGACGTGCTGTATGCAGGCACGGTTTGGATCGGTCTTGACCAGTCACCGATACCAAACATATTCTCTGCCAAGAGAATGTTCTCCACACTAAACAACACCGCAATGACAGTAGCAAACACAAATACCGCAATCATTTTCCAGTGAAGTCGGGGCAATGCTACACGTACATTGGTTCGAACAAGTGCTTCCAGCCCTTGCTCTTTCTCATAGACAAACAGCTCCGCAACGGCGTATAGCACCAACAAAATGCAACACAGGTTCGTTGCCGAGAAAGAAAGTGACTCCACTCCGCGAGGATTATCATAGACCCCCGAAATCTCCGGAATCGGTGCAGTTGAATATTCCTCAATGGTCTTGCGGATATTCTTTGCATTGTACCCATCTTCCTGTAATGTCATAATCGTTCCCGATAATAACATCTGCCCTCTTTTAAGCAAATCCTCACGAAATGCCTGATATCCCAGTGTAGCCTCGATTTCCTCCTGCACTGCGTCCAGCAATGCTTGCTCACTATAAATATTCTCCGTGAACAGCACGTCCTCCGGATGTTCGTTATACTGTTCCAGTAGCTCCATAACCCAGCCGGTGTTCTCCATATCGTACATTGCTACCAAGGCCGCTACCGGAATCTCCAGTACATATTGAAACATAATTTCACGTTGAAGCATCAGTTCTTCAAAGTATTCTTCGCGCTCTTCACGCGGCACTTCATTAATCGCATCCCACAGCTCACAGTAGTCTTCTACGGAATAGATTGCTTTCCCTCTCTGCTCAGAGTAGAAGCGCACAAATAAAACTCCGTTCAGTACCAACAGCAATCCCACCAGAAACATTAACAATTGACGACTCCGTAAGCGAAAGATTTCATGCCTTAGCATTCTTCGATCCCCCTTGTTCTATGCCTCGTCAAAGTTGTACAGATACACGTCTTCCAATGTGGGCGCGACTGCCTCACACGGATAATTCGGCTTATCTTCGCCACATACAATGCGTACACGAACCAGTTCTCCATCCGGAATTACCGATGCCACTCGATACTTCTTCATCAATAACGGCAAGTTTTCTTCGGACACACGACATTCCAATACATGACCCACAATTTCCCTTGTTAACTGGCCCGGAGTTCCCGTCTGAACAAGCTCCCCCTTGTTCAAGAGCAGAATCTCCTTGGCAATATATTCAACATCCGGTACAACATGTGTGGCAATGATAACCACCTTCTTACGAGCAATCTCGGAGATCAGATTACGAATATGGACACGTTCTTTTGGGTCCAGTCCCGCCGTAGGCTCATCCATCAACAAAATCTCCGGATTGCCGAGTAACGCTTGTGCTATCAGCAGACGTTGCTTCATGCCACCCGAGTAAGTATCGATTCTCCGCCGACTCTCCTCCACCAGATTGACACGCTCTAACAACATCGGAATTTGTTCATTTGCTTCCCTTGCGGATAGCCCTTTCAAAGACGCCATGTAGTACAAAAACCGCACTCCCGAAAATGAATCATATAACCGTTGTTGCTGCGGCATATAGCCCAAGCTACCGACAAACCGCTTTCTCTGCTTCTGTATCGGCTCACCATGGAAGAGTATCTCTCCTGCATCTTCATGAATGTTCTGCGTGATTATCTTCATAAGGGTACTCTTCCCCGCTCCGTTAGGGCCCAGCAAACCATAGATTCCTTCGGAAAATGCATAGGAAAATCCTCTCAAGGCTTTCGCCTCACTATAACTCTTTTGAACATTTTTCAATTCTAAAATCATGGTCAATCCCCCTTCGCGCAAAGTATAGTAAAAATGGCATCGGAACAAAGATACCCTCCATCCGATGCCCATTTCATTAATTCGCTGTTAATTCCTTATTCCAAGCCTCTATCACTTCGAAATACCCTATCCGCTCTGCCTCTGTCTTGTGCCACTGTACAGCCTCCAAAAAGGCCTCCTTTGTTTTGCATGCAAACAATTCCTGCAAAGACATATCAACAACTTGCGAAGTGGTACCTGCCTCCGGTTGCTCCAAATCATTCAGTAGACGACGATCCACCTTCGGCGCCGACGTTGCATTTGCAACCGTGGTTAGGTACAACTCCTTCTCTTCCGCTGTCACCGATTTCTCAAGTAACAAATGATTTGCCCAAGAAAACATTGTCCTGTTTGCCTCGGTTCCCTCCGGCACCGCCTCTGCATATTCACCATAGTACAGAAGACATGCCGCATTGGCATCGGTATACAAAAGCTTCAGTAGTTCAAATGCCATATCGGCATTCTTCGACCAAGACGCAATTCCGACCATGGCATCGGTGGTATCCAAATACTCATTTACCACATATGCTTTCACATGGTCTTTGGTGTAGGCTTCTACCGATTTCATGCCCATATCTATATTTGCAAACATTATTGCATAACTCTCACTGTTCGGCAGTACATCCGCCAAGGCCAAATGACCGTCCGCGTTCCATTCATATAACCGTTCTAAAAGCTCATTAAATTTTTCTGATTCGTATAGATTGACTGCACTCCATTGATTATCATTGTATTGCAAATACTCACCCCAACCATCGGAACACATTCCTTGAAACAGAGCTAGTGTTCTACTCGTAACCGTACCCGACATAACAATCGGGCTGATAATTCCATACTCATCCAAGACACCACTATCCCACAATGGTCCAAACCACGCCTCTATAATGTCCAAATCAAAAGCGAGTTCTTCCGGTACTGGAATGCCAGCCGCCTCAAATACTTTCGCATTAATGTAGATTACATCTCTAGACATCATATCCCCACCGGAATAAAGTCCGTATATCCCGGAGAAATCCCCTTCGCTACGAGTAATCGCCTGCCAATAGCTCTCTGGAAACTGCATTTTTAGCGTCGCAGCTTCCTCGGATGCAAGATAGGAATCCAACGCAAGAAATACTCCTTGCTCAATCTCCTCCGTATAATATCCATTACCGGGAGTCGAAATCAGCAAGTCCACTTGCTCTCCATTCTCCATAGCCGAAAGAACCGTTTGATGATGCTCGGTAATCGATTCAATTCCGATAAGAGGACGTCCCTGAATTACCGTGATGTAAAAAGGATACCCGTTCTCTTGTAAATACCAATTCAATGCGTTGGCATTACTCTCTACAATAGAATACGACCAATTGCACATCAAACGTAGTTCCGTCATTCCTTCTTCCGGAACGAACTCCGCATGATCTGCTTGCTGGGACTGAGTTGCATCAGAATCCGTCGGTTGAGTTATAGCAGGAGACAATACCAAAGAACCGTCCGATTGTTTATTGCATGCCACACACAAACACACTGACATAACAATGCAGATTGTCAATCGTATCTTTCTCATGATATTGCCTCCCTTCAACTTAATGATTCGTCGCTAAATCTTTGGTTGATTCGCTGTATGTATTACTTCCCATGATATAAGAGTGAGTGCCTTCTACATATATATCAAGATAGTCACAACTAGGCTCTGCAAAACTATACACTGCACCATACTGTCCTGACGCTCCTCCAGTCTTCGTTACCAGCGTATTCGCATCGTAATCATAATATCGAAATGTTCCGTTTGACGTAGCTCCTGCACCATAGGAGCAAGACGTTGTCACTTTCCTCACTCCGGTATCGGGATTGTCTACCGAACTACCACTTGCCGTATATGTACTTCCGGAAATCGTTCGGGATACCGAGAAGCTATCTGCAACTTCCAACGCACACGCATTAGACATCACAAACAACATACATGACATTACAACACAAATGATTTTCTTAACGCATTTCATAGAGAGACACTCCTTTCTATATTTTATATTATAATCATACTCTATCTTCCTTGTTATGTCAACTCATTTTTCGCCTTTTTCCTTCCTTTTTTTGTTCTCCAGCCAATTTATTATCAAGTCTTGGTTGCTATTTCTCATTCCGTTATTTTATGTTCTATTCCTACTTTCCAACAAACATTTCACAATCAATAACTGTCCTCGCATTAGCTTTACCAAAACACAAAAATACTTTTGTCTATGTCTTCACAAATCGGTTGCCATTTTCCCTCCGAACGTATATACTGTAACGGAGTGTTGTGTGATTTGCATACAATATACATAGGGAAATGATGAGAGGGAGACTTAGAACATGATATATGATAACATCTTGGCGGCCATGGGACACACCCCGATTATTCGCCTGAACCATATGGTGGATAAGGACAGTGCGGAAGTGCTGGTGAAGTTCGAGGGGCTAAATGTGGGCGGTTCCATTAAGACCCGTACCGCTTACAATATGATTCTTGCGGCAGAGAAGGAAGGGCTGATTCATAAGGATACCGTTATTGTGGAACCCACCAGTGGCAATCAAGGCATCGGTTTGGCGCTCATCGGAGCGGTTCGTGGATATCGCACCGTAATTATTATGCCCGATTCCGTCAGTGAGGAACGTAGGAAGCTGGTGCGTCACTACGGTGCGGAGGTTATCTTGGTACATGACGACGGCGATATCGGTGCATGCATTGCGGAATGCTTGGCAACTGCTCTTCGTATGCAGGCGGAAGACCCCAATGTATTCGTTCCGCAGCAATTTACGAATCCCAACAACCCTCTGGTACACAAGCACCACACCGGCGTTGAGATTCTCGAACAGGTGGCAGGCCCCATTCACGGTTTCTGCTCCGGCATCGGCACCGGCGGTACCATTTCCGGCATCGGCGAAGTGCTGAAGGCACAGAACCCCGACATCACCATTTGGGCAGTGGAGCCCGAAAATGCGGCGATTCTCTCCGGTGGTTCCATCGGCACCCACCTTCAGATGGGCATCGGCGACGGACTGATTCCCGACAACCTAAATCAGAACATTTACTCGGATATCTTCATCGTAACCGACGAAGAGGCATTGCAGACGTCCCGCGATCTGGCACGCAAGGAGGGCATCCTCTGCGGCATTTCCAGCGGTACCAACGTCGCGGCGGCAATGAAGCTGGCAAAGGTGCTGGGACCCGGCAAGACGG
This sequence comes from Lachnospiraceae bacterium, assembly GCA_045546575.1. Lineage (GTDB taxonomy): Bacteria > Bacillota > Clostridia > Lachnospirales > Lachnospiraceae > ISDg. The sequence continues at coordinate 49,816 of JAZQDC010000010.1, forward strand.
TTGTGACTGTGCTTCCCGATACGGCAGAGCGCTATTTCTCTACTCCGCTGTTTGAATAAAATGAAAAAAGGTTCTGTCCCAAGCGTCGGCATATACCGATGTGAAGGACAGAACCTTGTTTTTTTATTAGAAGTAAATGATGCTTATGGGAAATCCGTGAAGTTCCGACTTCGTCGGCGTGAAGGTGATGCAGAAGCCGTCGGGCTTTCCGTGAAGCAATATTCGCCTGAAGATCATCGCGCGAAGCGCACTTCACCGGCGCAGCCGAGCTTCACGCGCAAGGCGTACATCACCCGCCGCAGGCGAACATCACTGAAAAAAGCACGCAAAGGGGTGCATTCCATAAAGCAGGTTTACCTGCCGGAAATATCGTAGGGCGGGGGCTTGCTCCCGCCGAAAACAAACGATATATGCCAAGAAAGCGGCGGG
>JAZQDC010000011.1:0-227126 GCA_045546575.1 Lachnospiraceae bacterium
ACGGTGAGGGTGAAGACGGTGTTACTGTAGCGGAAATTAAATAAATTAAAAAGGTTGCAGAGGTTTTAAAATCTGCAACCTTTTTTTATACAAAAAAGCCGCCTCGCTTTTGCGGGGCGGCTTTCTATTACTTATAAACAGATAGCTTAGTTAAGCTCTGCAAAGTACTTAATGGTACGAACCATCTGGCTTACATAAGAGTTCTCGTTGTCATACCAAGATACAACCTGAACGAGGTTATCAGCACCAACCATGGTCTGGGTAGCATCGAAGATAGAACCGAAGGTAGAACCTACGATATCGCTGGATACGATCTCATCCTCGTTGTAGCCGAAGGACTCGGTAGCAGCAGCCTTCATAGCAGCGTTGATCTCATCCTTAGTTACGCTCTTCTCAACGGTAGCAACCAAGATAGTGGTGGAACCGGTGGGAGTAGGAACACGCTGAGCGGAGCCGATGAGCTTGCCGTTCAACTCAGGAATAACAAGACCGATAGCCTTAGCAGCACCGGTGCTGTTGGGAACGATGTTTACAGCGCCTGCACGAGATCTTCTGAGGTCACCCTTTCTCTGAGGACCATCAAGGATCATCTGGTCACCGGTGTAAGCATGAATCGTGCTCATGATACCGGACTTAATACCAGCGAGGTCATTAAGAGCCTTAGCCATAGGAGCCAAGCAGTTGGTTGTACAAGAAGCTGCGGAAATGATAGTATCATCAGCAGTCAAAGTGGTGTGGTTTACATTGTAAACGATGGTAGGAAGATCATTTCCAGCCGGAGCGGAAATAACAACCTTCTTAGCGCCTGCTGCGATATGAGCAGAAGCCTTCTCCTTAGAAGTGTAGAAACCGGTACACTCAAGTACTACGTCTACATCAAGAGCGCCCCAAGGAAGATCCTTAGCGTCCTTCTCTGCGTAAATCTTGATGGTCTTGCCATCAACAGTAATGGAATCCTCACCAGCGGAAACCTTGTCTGCAAGAGCATACTTGCCCTGAGCAGAGTCATACTTCAACAAATGAGCAAGCATCTTAGGGCTTGTCAAATCGTTGATAGCTACTACTTCGTAGCCTTCTGCACCAAACATCTGTCTGAATGCAAGACGTCCAATACGTCCAAAACCATTAATTGCAACTTTTACTGCCATGATTTTGTTCCTCCTAAATGAAATATTAAAAATATTTTTTTGTGATTCTTAAAATCCTATACCATTGTACTTAAAGTGAGCCAAAATTTCAAGTACAACTTTTGCATTTTCCTCAGATTATACATTTTTAATAATTTCATTCGTGTTTCTACGTCAACTTTTGATGATTTTCTTGTGTTTTTTTGCGAATCCAACACTCTCCTCTTTCGGGGCATGACCAAAATACTTTGTATACGCTCTGTAAAATGAGGAATATTCGCCGAACCCGCAGCTTTCACACACACTTGTCGCAGACTCTCCTACCGAAAGTTTTTCCTTAGCTACAGTGAGTCGTTTCTTAATTATGTAGTCCCAAGGTGCTGCACCGGTGGCCTGTTTGAATACCCTTCCGAATTGCGACGGGCTCATGTAAAACCGCTTTGCTAACCCCGGAATCGACAAGTCTTCCATCAAGTGACGATTCACATACATTACAATGCGTTCCCCGGTACTTCCCGGCTTCGTCTCCGTGTCTTCTCTTTCGACAAATGCTTGGTGAATCATGTAGAGTAACACCTGCAAATGCGTCTTCACCGCCAATCCGCGATCGTAGGTCTCATTTTCCTTGTACATCTCCGAAAACAAACGATGCACCGCCTTCATATCCATATCATAAGCACTGAACTTATTGCCTTTCCCCAAGGGGCGGTCCGTAAATGCCTTCAATAGCCTCTGTTCCGGATCCATATGCTCTGCAAAGGATACCGGAAAATTAATGGCATACCGTTCGTATCTTTCCCTACTTAGAATATTCGCTTTATGAGACTCGGCAGGTCGCATAATCATCAAACTCGGTCCGTCAAAGGGATACTTTGTACCTTCCACAAGATACTCCACATCCCCTGCCACATAATAATAGATTTCAAATCGTTCGTGAAGGTGCATCGTAAATCCTCTGCCATCCGGTTGCTCATCCACCGCATGTCGGATATAAATGTCACCGAAATTGTATTCTTCCAGCATTCAATCACCCCTCTTCCTATATTCCAATTGCATCTTATCACACCATGCTTGAATTTGCAATGTATTCCGCATCAATAGGCAATGGAAATGCATATTCTTTCATGATAGAATCAATTCAACATCCCATAAGGAGGCATACATATGAACTATAAATTGGCCGCATTTGCGGACGAAGCAGATGGAAGAATTTCCGGTCAGATTGAAGCTATGAAAGCCAACGGTATCGGTCTTCTTGAAATCCGCGGAGTTGACGGAACAAACATCGCCGACCTCACCGAGGAAAAGGCAAAACAAGTACGTGCACAGTTGGACGCTGCCGGCATTTCGGTTTGGTCTCTGGGTTCCCCCTACGGCAAGATCAGCATCAATGATGAATTTGCGCCTCACCTTGACAAGTTCAAATACGGGCTGGAACTAGCGAGCATCCTCGGTGCCAAGAACATCCGAATGTTCAGTTTCTACGTTCCCTCGGATGCCAAGGCTCAGTATCGCGACGAAGTCATGCGTCGTTTAGAGCAATTTATTTCCGTGTCAAAAGGTAGCGGCATTACCCTTTGCCACGAGAACGAGAAGGGAATCTACGGTGACACCGCACCTTACTGCGAAGACATTCACAAAACCTTCCCCGAACTGCGAGCAGTATTCGATCCGGCGAACTTTATCCAATCCGGTCAAGACACCATAGAGGCTTGGGAACGCCTTCATTCCTATGTTGAATACATGCATATCAAAGATGCTTTCGCCAATGGTGCAGTTGTGCCCGCCGGCAAAGGCATCGGAAATCTGCCGTATCTCTTGAAGCGTTATCAAGGAACTGTATTAACCCTGGAGCCTCACCTCACTGTTTTCGAAGGCTTTGCAGCATTGGAAGAACACCAGAAGACGAAGATTGCGGACTATCGCTATCCTTCTTCCCGTGCGGCATTTGACGCCGCAGTATGTGCATTAAAAGAACTCATATAAGGAGAACCACTATGAATAAGATTAGACTTGGAATTATCGGCATGGGCAATATGGGTAGCGGTCATTTTCATAATGTCATGGTCGGAAAGTGCCCTTCGGTGGAAGTAGCCGCTGTGTGCGATATTGATCCGGACAAGCTTACACGAATGCAGGAATATCCCGCTATTACCTGCTTTACCGATACTGCGGAACTGCTGAACAGCGGACTTGTTGACGCAGTACTAATCGCCGTTCCGCACTATGATCATCCCACCATTGCAATCGAGTGTTTTAAGCATGGCATCCCCGTTCTCACCGAGAAGCCCGCAGGTGTATACGCACGCCAAGTTCGCGAAATGAACGAAGCAGCAGAAGCCTCCGGTGTCAAATTCGGTATCATGTTTAACCAGCGGACCAATCCCCTTTACGCTAAGGCTCGGGAAATCGTACAGAGCGGACAGCTGGGCGAATTAAAGCGCATGGTTTGGATCATTACAAATTGGTATCGTACGCAGGCCTACTACAATTCCGGCAGTTGGAGAGCAACTTGGAATGGCGAAGGCGGTGGCGTACTTCTTAATCAAGCACCTCACAACCTAGATCTCTGGCAGTGGATCTTCGGAATGCCCACCAAGGTACGAGCATTCTGTAGTTTCGGAAAGTACCACACCATTGACGTAGAAGACGATGTTACGATTTACGGTGAATATGAAAACGGCGCCACGGCAACCTTCATCTCCACCACCGGCGAAGCTCCCGGCACCAATCGCCTTGAGATTTCCGGTGACCGTGGTAAAATTGTTATCGAGCACGGCAAATTGAAATGGTGGAAATTAGCCGTTCCCGAGCGTGAGTTTTGCTTTACCGCTACAGAAGGTTTCGTTACACCGGAGACAACCTATGAGGAATTCTGCGAAGAAGCTCCCGAAGGACATCCGGAGGTTCTCGAAGCATTTGCACAGTCGATTCTTAATGGAACCGAGATGATTGCCGAAGGAAGAGAAGGGCTCAACTCCCTCTCTATCTCCAACGCCGCATATCTCTCCGCATGGACCGATGATTGGGCCTGCATCCCTACCGACGAAGCCTTGTTCGAGCAACATTTGAATGCGCTTCGTGCAAATGAGACTTCAAGAAAAAAATAACGACCGCTCATAGAGAAAGTCTTGATGTCCTCCGTGAGCGGTGGTCCGTTCGATGGTAATTGTTTTTTTGGCTGTTAATCCCCTTATTTGATCTCTTATCACACGCAAATATAGCACCGATACATGAACGGTATCGGTGCTATATTTCTTCTCAATTAATAAACAATTCCGAACTCCGGGATGGGAATCAATCGACATACCACTTTGCCTTCGATTCGATCTATAGGAACACTGCCGATATCCCACTTCCGACTATCACGGCTGTTATTCCGATTGTCTCCCAGTACATAGAACTCTCCATCACCGAGAATGGCGGGATTGTCTACGGTTCCGTAATCAATGGTACCAATATTACGAATATTATCATTGCCATAGGATTCTTCCAAGATACGATCATCTTCATAAACACCATTGGAATAACTATCCGCAATATGAATCTGTCCGCTCTCGTCAATATATACCACCTCACCGGGAAGACCGATAACGCGCTTTACATAAAATTCGTTGGTATTCTCATAGGGACGAAACACAATAATATCAAAGCGTTCCGGCTGCGAAAACCAATAAGACACCTTCTCAAGCAACACAATATCATTGTCTTGTAGGGTTTCCTGCATAGAAGTACCGTCAACCGCTATAGGTTGAATTACAAATGCCTTGATTACCATGGTCAACACCACCACGATGGTACAGTATGCGATGGTCTCTACCACCTCACGCAGAAATTGCAGACGCTTCTTCCGCAGATCTTCACGAATGGCATCTTCCACGCTCCCTTCCGCATCCTCTGTGTCCGCTTCCTGCTCCGAAAGCATAATTTCTTCCGTCTGCATATTCTCCGTGGAAGTCGCTTCTTCCGTCGAAGCATCTTCCTCATACAGAGGTGCGTAGCTGGCCGGCTGCAAATCGTCTGCAGCATCATTATTCTCCCAAGCCATATAACCTACTCTTTTCTATTATTCTTCGATTCCCTCTGCTACTTCTTCGGTTGCTTCTACCGCTTCGTCAATACTATCATCAACAAAATCAGCCGCATCCGCAATTCCGTCTTCCATCTCTTCTACGGACATCTCTTCAAGGACTGCATCCTCGGGAAGAATCTTAACCTTGCTCTCATAAACCTCCTGAACAGCAATGGACAGAGGCTTGCTACAACTAATCTCAACAGAAGGCTTAGCACCGTCAATAATCTGTCTTGCTCTCTTAGCGGTAGCCAGTACGACTGAGTAACGGCTGCTTACCAAGGGCTCATTGCCTTCTTCTACTCCACTGTTAATAACCTGCATCAAATCTGTGTACGACGGATGAATCATAATCTTATCTCCCTTTCAACTATATTATTCAATGTTCTGAATCTGCTCACGAATCTTCTCGATTTCGGTCTTTAATTCGATGGCGATATTGGAAACCGTCAAATCATTTGCCTTAGACAAAATGGTATTGGCTTCGCGGTTCATCTCCTGTGCAATGAAATCCAGCTTACGTCCGATGTTCACAGCCACGGTCAACGTGTCCTTCATGGACTGAATATGGGCACGTAAGCGCACCGTCTCTTCATCTGTGCACATCTTATCCGTGAAAATGACCAACTCCGTTGCCAGTACCTGCGGATTCACCTGCGTGTCTCCCAACAGTTCCTGAATCTTAGCCATCAATCGATTGCGATGCTCAGCAACAATCTGCGGAGAACGCTCCTCCACAGCATCGATTCCCGCCAACATACCGTCCAACTTCGCAAAAATATCTTGACGCAAATGCTCACCTTCCGCCAAGCGAGTCGCCACAAACTTCTCGCAAGCACCGGTTACCGCACGCTCCAAGAGTTCCCAAGTCTTATCCTCGTCCATAGCAAGCTCGTCTGTTGTCAAAACGTCCTGCATACGGGCCAAACTGGTTACCGAAATCTCCGGAGTCAATGCAAAGTCTTCCGCCATCTGTGTCATGTAGCGAACGTACTCTGCCGCCACATCACGATTGTAACGAACGCACTGCGCTCCTTCGTTCTCATCTTCATAAGTAATAAACACGTCAATCTTACCGCGGTTGGCATACTTACGAATCAATGTACGAATTCCCGTTTCAAAGAAATTCAACTTCTTCGGCATACGCATCGAAATCTCGCAATATCGATGGTTCACCGACTTCATCTCCACGGTAATCTTCTTACCGTCCTCATTTAGCTCGTAGCGACCGAATCCGGTCATACTCTTTAACATCGCGGCCTCATTTCCGTGCCTCTGCACTATGAACTCTAGCACGATTGATAGACATACTATCGCACTATCTTATAATTATAAATGGAATATTTTTAATTGTCAATTAAAAATTGCATTTTCTACACCGATATGCTATAGTATTCAACAATGAATCATCTATTATGGAGGGAGAAAATGAACTTAGATTTGGTTGAGATACTGAAAGTAATTCTTCTCGGTATCGTAGAGGGCATCACCGAGTGGTTGCCCATCAGTAGTACCGGCCACATGTTGCTGGTGGACGAATTTGTCCAACTGAATGTAAGAGATACATTTAAGGAGATGTTTTTTATCGTCATCCAGCTAGGCGCGATCCTGGCGGTAATCGTACTCTTCTTTCGAAAGATGTTACCCTTTCAATGGGAGGATAAGTCGAAGCCCTTTGTTGTTAAGGAGACCTTCTCCATTTGGTTTAAGGTGGTAGTGGCTTGTATTCCGGGTGCTATCGTAACCATTTTGTTTGATGATTACATTGAAGCACACCTGCATACGCCGTATGTGATTGCCGCAACGTTAATTCTGTACGGTATTGCATTTATCGCAGTGGAGAATTGGAACCGCGGTCGCACTCCGAAGACGCAAGAGTTGGCGGACATTACTTATAAGACTGCTCTCCTTATCGGTCTCTTTCAGGTGTTGTCCATTATCCCCGGTACGTCTCGTTCCGGTTCCACCATCATCGGTGCCCTGCTCATCGGCGTATCCAGAACCGCAGCAGCGGAATTTACCTTCTTTCTTGCCGTTCCGGTTATGTTCGGCATGAGTGCCCTGAAGCTCCTGAAGTTCGGACTTTCCTTTACTGCTGCGGAAGCAGTGATCTTACTCATCGGCATGGTGGTTGCATTTGTCGTATCCCTGATTGTCATTCGATTCTTGATGAGTTATATCAAGAAGAAGGACTTCAAGGTGTTCGGTTGGTACCGTATCGTGCTGGGCGCACTGGTAATTGTGTACTTCACTGCATTTGCATAATCAGTTCATATTCAAAAAACCTCCGGTTGCGGTTGCCTCCGGAGGTTTTCTTAATCTTTTCTATCATATCTGCTATGCGTAAGATCTCATCGTTCCTTCAATCTCGCCCTAACAATACGTCTTGCTTACTCGCATAGAAATATCGCACACGAACTCGTAATTGAATCGACCGGAGAGCTTCGATACCTCATCCACCGTCAATTCCTTCTCTCCGTCTCGCCCAATTAGCGTCACCACGTCCTCCAACTCCACATCCGGAATATGACTGACATCCACCATCATCTGATCCATACATACGCGACCGAGAATGGGTGCATATTGCCCGCGTATCAACACGCGTCCCTTGCCGGACAGAGAACGGGGGTATCCATCGCCGTAGCCCACGGATATGGTAGCGATCTTCATAGGATGCTCTGTCACATAGGTTGCGCCGTAGCTTATACCGCAACCTGCCGGAAGCTCCTTCACGTGAGTCACATGCGCCTTCCACTCCATAACCGGCTGTAGGTCCATATTGTCCTTGCTGACCTCATCGGAAGGAAACATACCGTAAGTCACAATGCCCGCACGGACCATGTCGTAGCGATACTCTTCAAAATCATCAATGCCGGCACTGTTGCATACATGCTTTACAGGAATCTCTACACCTCGCTTTGCAAGCATCTGCGCAAATGCTTCAAACTTCGCTGCCTGCTCCACGGTATACTTCTTACAAGTCTCATCCGCTTTTGCAAAATGAGTGAACATACCTTCTAACACGATTCCGGGGAGGTTTGCAATCTGTGCCACCACATCGGCAGACTCTTCCCCGGGAAGGAAACCAATACGTCCCATACCGGTATCCACGGCAATGTGAATCTTGGCCTGCGTTCCCAAGAGCAAAGCAATATCCGAAAGTTTCTCGGCTGCATCGTAAGAATAAATAGTGGGAATAATGTTGCACGCCAACATCTCGCCGTATTCCTTCGGCGAGGTATACCCGAGAATCAGTATGGGCTTGCGTACACCGCCCTGGCGGAGCTCTGTGGCTTCGCTGAGGCATGCCACCGCAAAATAGTCCACCTGCTCTTCTACATACCGACTGATGGGCACTGCACCGTGTCCGTAAGCATCTGTCTTCACCACCGCCATAAGCATGGCATCGCCAATACGCTTTCTACACTCTTCTAAGTTATGTCGCACCGCCGGCAAACTAACCTTCAAAAAACTCCGATAATACTTTTCCATAGAAATATCCTCTCTCGGTCCTATTCTATACTCTTCATAGATTCTGCCATATTAATCTTCTCGAGTTTAAAATGCATAAATACATCTACCAATATCGCGAACAGAAACGTAAAAAGCAAACTATACACATAACTCTGCCACAAAATATTTATGCGAAAATACACAATATCCACTTGAATCTTGGACATAACAAAGCGATGCAACCATACGCCCAACGGAAGTCCTACCACCGCACCTATGGCAGTGAGCATAAGATTCTCACGAAATACGTATAAGGAGGTCTCCTTACTATAGAACCCAAGCACCTTAATGGTGGCAATCTCTCGAATGCGTTCGGTAATATTGATATTTGTCAAGTTATATAATACCACAAATGCCAGAGCCGCCGCACATCCGATAACCAATATGACAATGTAATCAATGCTTGAGAACATTGTATCAAATCGCTCCAAAGATTCTGCCGTGATATCCACGTTACTTACGCCATCTACGGTCATCAACTCCGCGCCGATATTGTATACGTCATCTCCGTCTTTCATATTGGCATATGCATACAAATACTCCGGCTCCCGACCGCTGAACTGCTTGTAGGTATCCTCCGTCATGAATAAATAATTGCTTACATAGTTCTCAAAGATACCGCCCACCGTCACACTCCAATCGGCACCCACGCCATCATGTACCGTAATCATATCACCAATGGACAGTCCCAACTGGTCGGCCAACTTCTCATTAATCAATACTTGGCCCGTACCGGGAAGTTCTATATCTCCGTCATCGTTACGCAAATGCACGTATTCATACAATGCTTCCGTCTTCTCCGGCACAATCAGCCCGGCGGTTTTGGTCACATCATTTGCCCAAACCTCCACCGAACTGCTCTCTACAAAACAAGCACCGGTTAGCAGTTCCGCTGTATTCTCTTCAAACTGTCCTCTGGCTTCCTCGGTCTCTTCGATTCTGATAAAATAATCGTAATCTAATATCTCACCATACTGCACCTTCGGCAGAGTCACAATGGAGTCGCGAATTCCGTAACCCGTTACCAACAATGCCGTACAGCCTGCAATTCCTACAATCATCATAAAGAACCGCTTTCGGTAGCGCACTACATTGCGGAACGAAACCTTTAATAGAAAACTCATCCGATTCCACACTAGCGGAACACGCTCCAACCATATACGTTTTCCATTCTTGGGTGCTCTCGGCCGAATCAACTCTGCCGGTACTTCCGTCATCTCACGGAAAATGCTGAAACAGGTGGCCCCTACCGAACACAATATTGATACGGCAAAAGAAATGAGAAAATACTTTAACTCAAAGCAATAAATCAATTCTGCCGAGAAATCGTACATGATTCCGTATACTTTCCAAATTACCGTAGGGAACAGATAACATCCACCGAAGAATCCACCCACACAGCCGATCACTGCTGCCAAACCGGAATACGTAATATACTTGGCAGCAATACTTCCCGCCGAATATCCCAACGCCTTCAGCACACCGATTTGCGTTCTCTGCTCTTCCACCATACGGTTCATGGTGGTCATGCATACCAGAGCCGCCACAAGAATGAAAAACACCGGAAATACCGTGGCGATTCCTTCTACGATATGCGCATCATTTTCAAAGCATACATAGCCAACATTGGCTTCTCTGGTCAATACATACGTGGTACATTCCGGTTTCGTAATCTCCGGAAGCAGTTCCTCCGGCACCTCCGGCCACTCCTGACGAAGTGCCTCTTTCATACTCTCGTATATTTCATCGACTCTTGAGTCTGCCAAGGTCTCGGACAGGGCAACCACACATTCCTCGAAATTCTCGATTCTGGATTCGTATGCATCGGTGTAGATTTCTTCGCCATTGTTAAGAACACCGTACAACTCGGTATAATAATCCACTGCAAATCCCTCGAAAGGAATGTACATAAATCCTGCCACGGTTCCGTTCAGAAGGGCCGTGGTTCCTCTCTCAAAATTCAGATACAATGGCGAGGTTACCAACCCCACTACCGTATATTCTCTGTAAGCCAGTTTATCCGCAGTCTCCGAATCGTTAGAATCCGCAACCTGTAACACATCTCCGATAACGTCTTCTCCGTACATAAGTGCATCCACAACACACTCATTCGAAGATACCGGCATACGTCCTGCCACCAGATTCAAGCGATTCACTTCCTTCGTAATGGAATGAACCTTAACTACCTTCTCTTCCGCTTGCTCCGCGTCATAAAATATTGCATCCGTGTAAACCGCACCTTCACACGTGGAAAATGATTCTGACCCGTTTACACCCACGACAGAAAACATACTATCCCGCATCAACGACAGCTGCTCTTCCGTGAACCCAAGCGTAGACAAAATACGATAATCATAAAAATTTGCATCCGCCAGATACCCATCCGCCACAGCCAGCATATCCGTGGTGGTTGTCTTTAATCCCGCAAAGAAGCCTACCCCCAGTGCAATAATCGCTACAATGGCCATAAACCGACCGATACTGCTTCGAATCTCACGAAAGGTTGTCTTTCTCATACAACTTGTCATACTCGTACTCCAAACTTACTACCATTCAATCTCTTCCACCGGTGTCACGGTTTCATTGCGATACATACGACGGATACTTCCGTTCTTCACTTCAATAACACGATCCGCCATCTTCGTAATTGCCTGATTGTGCGTAATAATAACTACTGTCATACCGTTTTCTCGTGCTGTGTCCTGTAAGAGCTTTAATACCGCCTTGCCCGTATTATAATCCAACGCTCCCGTAGGCTCATCACACAATAGAAGTTTCGGTTTCTTCGCAAGTGCTCTGGCAATGGCCACACGTTGCTGCTCGCCACCGGACAACTGCGCCGGAAAATTCCCAGCACGCTCCTCCAGCCCTACTTGCCGTAGTACCGTTGCCGCATCCAAAGAATCCTTACAAATCTGCGCCGCCAATTCAACATTTTCAAGTGCGGTCAGATTCTGCACCAAGTTATAAAATTGAAACACAAAGCCGATATCATGCCGACGATACCCCGTAAGTTGTTTTTTGCTGTATGCGGAAATCTCCTGCCCGTCCAAAACCACTCGTCCGGAAGTCAGCGTATCCATACCTCCGAGAATATTCAAAATCGTAGTCTTGCCTGCACCGGAGGCTCCTACGATAATACAAATCTCCCCCTTCTCGATGGAGAATGAGGCATCTCGTAGTGCCGGAATCTCCACCTCTCCCATACGATAAATCTTACTTACACCTTCAAATTCAACAAAACTCATATCGTACCTCATTTGTAATAGGGTTCCAGACTGCGAAATGCCTGCAACAACATAGTCTGGTTCTGCATCCCTTTCACACCGTTAGTCAGCTTACCAACAAAAGCTTCCAACTTATCCATGTATTCCTTCTCTCCGATGGTGCCTTCCGACACGTAGGTGAGCCCTTTCTCCCAGCTGGCGGTAAGCTCCGCATTCAGCAAGGAGCGGATTGAAGAATTCACTACTTCGTATACCATCTCTCCCAATTTCATAGGAGTGATAATCTGCGTCTTCTTATTGAGTCGCAAATATTCAATCTTCACCAACTTGTTGAGAATCTCGGCTCGAGTTGCACTGGTTCCGATACCACTACCCTTAATCTGCGCCCGTAGTTCCTCATCTTCGATGAGCTGTCCTGCATTTTCCATGGCCAAAATCAAGGAACCGGAATTGTAGCGCTTCGGTGGCGTCGTTTCTCCTTCTTTGATTTCGTAATCTTGCACCGGAAGCTCCATTCCCTTCTTCAGCGCCTTAACCTTCTCAAACAGTTCTTCCGACAGCACTTCTCCGGCATCGCCATCGCTGTTCTTATCTCCTGAGTTCTCTCCCTCAGCCGAATCATTTTCCTCAGCATTCTTCTCCGCCTTGGGCGGGTACAACACAAGATAACCCGGCTTTTCCAGCACCTTAAAGTTGGTAAAAAAATGCTCCGTATCTATGGCTACTTCCAAGGCGACCTTCTGATATTCCGCAGCCGGATAGAAAATGGCCAAAAAACGCCGTACAATTCGGTCATACACCTTCTGTGCCACGGTACTGACGGAATTCAGTGCTCCGAACCCTTGTCCCGTAGGAATAATCGCATAGTGATCCGTAATCTGCTTATCATCGGTATAACGACTCTTGGCTATGGTTGCATAATGCCCCAATGCCTTAATCTCCTTCACATACTCCAAGTACGCACCCTGCGTAGCCAATCCTCCGAGATTCTTGGTAATCTCCTTGGCAACAGCTGTGGACAACACTCTGGCATCGGTTCGCGGATAGGTCACCAGCTTCTTCTCATACAGCTCCTGCACAATCTTCAATGTCTCGTCGGGACTGATCTTGAATAACTTCGAACATTCATTTTGCAATTCTGCCAGGTTAAACAGAAGGGGAGGATTCTTCTTCTCTTTCTTCTTCTCCAGTTTCTGAATCACTCCCTGCCCCGGCACTTCCCGAAGCATGGCAATACACTCCTCGGCATCCTCACGCTTACGAAATCCATTTTCCTTATACAGCAAAGGCGATTCAAAATACTTGGACCCCTCTACCGCTTTCCACTCTCCGCGAATGGTACTGTCACCGAGTCCGAAGCTACCGAAGATGCGATAGAAAGGGGTCTTCACAAATGCCCGAATCTCTCGTTCTCTTCGTACCACCATACCAAGGACACAGGTCATGACCCGTCCCACGGAAATGGCGCCGCGCTTATCCGTCTTCAGATAATCTCTCACTGCATTGCCATATTTTAAAGTCAATACTCGCGAGAAATTAATACCCATCAGGTAATCTTCCTTAGCACGCAGATACGCCGCCGAGGACAAATTATCGTACTCCGACAATGGCTTCGCCTCTCGGATGCCGCGGAGAATCTCCTCCTCTGTTTGAGAATCAATCCATACACGACGACGTTCCTTAGTCTTAGGCACCTCTGCTAACTGGTCAACCAAACGATATATATACTCTCCCTCTCGTCCCGAGTCGGTACACACATAAATGCACTGTACGTCAGAACGATTCAACAGCCCTTTCACAATACCGAATTGTTTCTTCACATCGGGAATCACTTCATAACGATATTCTTCCGGCAGGAACGGTATCGTGTCTAAACTCCAACGTTTCAATGCCGGATCATAGACCTCCGGATAGCTCATAGTCACCAAATGGCCCACACACCAAGTAACAACACTATTCTCCCCCTCCAGATATCCGTCTCTTCTGAACAAAGATTCCCCTAAGGCTTTGGCAAATTCTTGTGCAACACTCGGTTTTTCCGCAATGTATAGATTCTTTCCCATGGTACCCTTCCTCGTCCGTACTTGCCGAAGTCCCTGCGATTGAGACTCATTTTCATCAGCTTATCTATCATAACACATTTCTCTTGATTTGTGAAATGGTTTTCGATAGAATGAAAGAAATACTCAACTTTTTTATTTCGATATGGAGGTAGGACATATGAACGACGCATTAAAGAAGAATTATGAAAATCTGGCGGACACTCTCATTGAACGCTGTAACCGCAGAAACATTGAAGCTTACTACTGCGAGACTAGGGGCGAAGCTCTGTCTATGGCAAAGCGTTTCCTCACACCGGGATGTAGCATTTCTTTTGGTGGATCCGAAACGCTGAAGGAAGTAGGCGTTCTTGATTTCATTAAGTCCTCGGATTACACGGTTTACGATCGTGCCACAGCTACTACACCGGAAGAAAAACGTGAACTCTATGGCAAGATTGTAACCAGTGATGTCTTCTTCACCAGTACCAATGCCCTGACACTAGATGGTGAACTGGTAAATATTGATGGCTTTGGAAACCGCGTTGCCTGCATCATTACCGGACCTGCTTCCGTTGTAGTGATTGCCGGCATCAACAAGCTGGTTCCGGACGTGGAATCCGGTATTAAGCGTGTGCGTAATATTGCCGCACCTCCCAACGGTGTACGGCTGGGTCTCTCTACCCCTTGTGCGGAATTCGGGTGTTGCGGAGATTGTCTCGCAGATGACTGTATGTGTTGTCAAGTGGTTGTTACTCGTATGTCCCGCATCCCCGGTCGTATCAAGCTCATTTTGGTAGGCGAGTCGCTGGGCTATTAATACTTATGGACACACAACAACATTTTCGTGATATAAAGCATATTGCAAAAAGGGGCACCTTACGGATGCCCCTTTGCTATTGCCATATTATTCTGTACTATCTTCTGTGGTATTCCCCGAATCGTCGGTTTCTTTACCGTCTTCTTCGGAGCCTTCCTCCGTCTCTTCTTCTGTCACCAGCGTATCGCGATAGTTGGGAACGTGTTCATACGCATCGTACATAACTCCGTCCTTAATCACAAAACGAAAGGTTCCCATAATGAGAAAGTCACATGTCACCACACCGTCCTTGATCGTATATGTTCCGCTGATACGATTGTCCATCATATCGGTAACATATACACGTCTCGTAACGGTTCCGTCCTCCGAGAATTCCATAACAATACCATAACCGCCATGCACAATTTCATAGGTGCCCTTCATGGTATCTCCGGAAATCTTGTTGCCCTTATAAGCCTCCGACAACAAATAGTCACCGTACAACTCATACGTATACTGAGGACCGGTTTCGGAAGTCATAATAACTTCGTCGCCCACAATCTTATAAGTACCTTGATCACCACTGGTAGAGGTTGCAACCAGAAATGAGCCGTCGGTCAGAAACTGAATCACGTTATGATCATCTGCCTCCCACATACCGACATAGAACATCTCTTCCGTCACTAGGCGCGACTCCTCTTCACCACAGCTTACGGTCGTCAACACCGTTCCCACCAACAGCAGGATCAGTATAACGCCGGATATCCATCTCTTCATGTATCGATTTCCTCTCAATTAGTCCTCGTACAAAGGATACTTATCCGTCAAGGATTTCACAAGTGCCGCAGCCTTCTCCTTGCCACCTTCCGGATTCTTAATTGCAAGGCTGATTGCCTCTGCAATAACGTCCATATCCTCTTCCTTCATACCTCTGGTGGTAACCGCAGCCGTACCAAGACGAATACCACTGGTTACAAACGGGGACTTCGGATCGTTGGGGATAGCGTTCTTATTACATGTAATATGAACGGAATCCAGCAACTTCTCTGCATCCTTACCGGTAATGTCCATGTTTTGAAGATCAACAAGCATCAAATGATTATCCGTACCACCGGAAACCAAGTTAAATCCACGGCTGGTAAGTCCCTTCGCCAATGCCTGTGCATTCTTAATAACGTTCTGTGCATATTCCTTGAAAGAAGGCTGCAATGCTTCCTTGAAGCTTACTGCCTTGGCAGCGATTACATGCATCAGCGGACCACCCTGAATACCCGGGAATACTGCCTTGTTGAGCTTATGCTCATCGGCAAATGCCTGGCTGGACAGAATCATACCACCTCTGGGACCACGAAGCGTCTTGTGCGTAGTGGTCGTTACAACGTGTGCATACGGAATCGGGCTCTCATGGCAACCACCTGCAACCAAGCCTGCAATGTGAGCCATGTCTACCATCAAGTATGCGCCAACCATATCTGCAATCTCACGGAAACGCTTGAAATCAATGGCTCTTGCGTATGCACTGGCACCTGCAATAATCAACTTCGGATTGCATTCCTTTGCGATGCGCTCAACTTCGTCGTAATCAATGAAACCTTCGTCATTAACACCATAAGGTACGATATTGAAGTAAGTACCGGAGAAATTCACCGGGCTACCATGAGTCAAATGACCACCATGTGCAAGATTCATACCCATAACGGTATCACCCTTCTCAAGAAGAGCAAACTGTACTGCCATATTTGCCTGTGCACCGGAATGAGGCTGTACGTTAACATACTCGCAACCAAACAATTCTTTGGCACGTGCAATTGCCAAATCCTCTGCGATATCTACGAACTCGCAACCGCCGTAATAACGCTTGCCGGAATAACCCTCTGCGTACTTGTTGGTCAGCGGGCTACCCATTGCAGCCATAACTGCCTTACTTACCAAATTCTCAGAAGCGATCAACTCAATGTTGTCACGCTGTCTTCCCAGCTCCAGAGTAATGCTCTCTGCGAGTTCCGGATCAAATGCCTTTACATCATCAAATGAATACATAATGTTCCCTTCCTTGTTCATGTTCTATCTCATCGGGTATTCCCGTTGAAATCATTAAAATCTGTAGTTCTCTCCTTCAAATACAAGCGCACACATTCCCGCTCCTACATGAGCGCCGATAATCGGTCCGATCTCCGTAACAATCACCTCGCGAACCTTCGGATTATCCTTCACCAAATCGGATAACGCTTCCGCATACGCCGGTGCACCGGCATGTCCGATTACGACAACGCCTTGCTCCGTTTCAAAACCGTCCGTCTCCAGACGATTCACAAGATAATTCATAGCCTTCTTGGTTCCGCGCTCCTTTGCCACAACCAAGAGTTTCCCTTCTCTGTCTACGGAAAGTACCGGTTTAATCTTCAATGCCGTCCCCAGTACCGCTTCCACAGAGGACAATCTGCCACCACGCTTCAAATGATGCAAATCCTCTACAGTAAACCAATGACAACACTGCGTCTTCGTACGCTCCAGATACTCTACCATCTCCTCGTATGCACAGCCTTGGGCATACTTCTTACCGGCAAGTACAACCAGCAACCCTTGTCCTACGGAAGCACACAAAGAATCAACAATCGTAATCCTACGTTCCGGATACTCCTCTCTCAACTGTGTCGCCACCATACATGCAACATTGTAGGTTCCGCTAAGTCCCGATGTGAAGCAGATGTATACAACATCCTTGCCCTCCTGCAACGGCTTCTCGAAATGTTCCTGCAATATTACCGGATTAATCTGTGTTGTAGACACCTCCGCACCGCCACTCAAACGCGCATAAAACTCCGCCAGAGACAATTCTCTTTGATCGGGATAGTGGGTATACTCCTGCCCATCCAGCATAAATCTCATAGGAATGCATGTGATCTGATACTTATCTAATATCTCTGAATTCAAATCACAGGTCATGTCCGTCATCAGCACATAGTCCATTACTTTTCCTCCAGACACATTGTTTTATAGTGCATGAATTCGTAAATCAAGGTGTTCCCCCTATCATCACACACTTTATCATGATAAAACTCCATACAGAAAAGATATTATCACATAAATGCCGAAAATGGAACACCAAAAACCAATTTTTTTGGATTTCCTGTTGCAAGACGCTCTTATCCTTGTTAAAATGATAAAAAGTCACGGGCAACAGCCATTCATTTGCCCCGAATACGAATAAGCGAGGACACATTCTATGAAGAGAACAGACTATTTATCTTGGGACGAATATTTTATGGGAATCGCCATGCTCTCCGCCAAGCGTAGCAAGGACCCCAACACTTCCGTAGGTGCCTGCATCGTCAGTCAGGACAATCGCATTCTTTCCGTGGGCTATAACGGCATGCCCAAAGGCTGCTCCGATGACGAATACCCTTGGGATCGGGAAGGGGACGAGCTGGAGACTAAGTATTTTTATGTATGCCATGCCGAGTTGAATGCCATCCTAAACTACACCGGTACCAATATGCGGGGTGCTAAGGTGTATACTACTCTCTTCCCCTGCAATGAATGTACCAAGGCATTGATTCAGGCCGGAATCAGCGAAGTCATTTACTTCAGTGACAAATACAATCAGACCAAGGCCAACATTGCCGCCAAGCGTATGTTTGCCTCCGCCGGAGTTGCCTGCAGATGTCTAAAGCCTACCGGCAAGAGCATTTCGTTCGAATTGTAAAAAAGTATTTTCGTAAACACAAAATATCCGCCTCACCCGAAAGCGACCATTCGCATTGCCGGAGTTGTGGCGGATATTTTCACATTTCCTTACTTGTTGTCTTATTACTCCTCGCTGAAGGCGTCCTTTCCAACACCGCACAGCGGGCATTCAAAGTCCTCCGGCAGGTCTTCAAACTTTGTTCCGGGAGCAATTCCGTTGTCGGGATCTCCCACAGCCTCATCGTATACCCATCCGCATACACCACATACATACTTCTTCATATCTACACCTCCAAAATAATTATTCTCACATTAGTTCTCGGAAAGTACCTCTGCCAAAGCAAGCAATCGTGCAGTGCTTTCTTCATTCAAAGCCGACATAATCTTCACGTCTGCATCAAGCAGGTTCAGATTCTTGCTCTTCTCAAACATACCGCGCATTACTCTGGCCGCCGTAGGAGCCCAACTTCCGTTCTCAATGAATGCCACCGTACGGTTGCTGTAATTTCGCTCGGTTAAATGATGAATGAACTCACGCATGAACGGGAAAATCTCACCATTGTACGTAGTGGTGGCCAACACCAGTTTACTGTATCGGAATGCATCCTCTACTGCCTCAGCCATATCACAGCGGGCCAAATCATTTACCACTACCTTGGGACAGCCCTTCTCACGCAATGCATCTGCCAGCATCATAACCGCTTTCTTGGTATTGCCATACACAGACGTGTAGGCGATTACGATTCCCTCTTCCTCAGGACGATAGCTAGACCAAGTATCGTACAGACCGATATAATATCCAAGATTGTCGGTCAGCACAGGTCCGTGCAACGGGCAAATGATCTGAATATCCAAGCCTGCCGCCTTCTTCAGAAGCGCCTGTACTTGGGTACCGTATTTGCCTACGATACCGATATAGTAACGACGTGCTTCACATGCCCAATCCTCTTCCACATCCAGAGCACCGAACTTACCGAAACCGTCTGCAGAAAAGAGCACCTTGTCGGTACTGTCATACGTCACGATAACTTCCGGCCAATGAACCATTGGTGCGGTTACGAAGGTCAATACATGCTTTCCAAGGGACAATGTATCTCCCTCTCCTACTACCATACGCTTCTCGGCGAAATCGGTTCCGAAGAAATTCTTCATCATCACAAATGCCTTAGCAGACGCCACCAAGATTGCTTCCGGATATTCTTCTGTGAATCGCTTCACATTTGCCGAATGGTCCGGTTCCATATGTTGAACAATTAGATAGTCCGGTTTCCGATCACCCAATACCGTCTTCATCTTATCAAGCCATTCCTGTCCGAAATTTGCATCTACGGTATCCATAATGGCAATCTTCTCGTCCATAATTACGTAGGAATTGTACGCCATGCCGTTAGGCACATCGTACTGTCCTTCGAACAAATCCACCTTGTGGTCATTCACACCGATATATTTGATATCATTTGTAATTATCATGTCATGTTTCTCCTCTCTCAATATCCATTATCATTATTATACGAAATGCTACTGCCATTTTCAATACATTTTACTTTGCGGCAATCATTCTGAGGGTTGTCAGAAGCACTTCCCATCCTTGCAATCCTCGGTAGTTCCTCTACGATAACACAGTTCATTTGCACACTGTCCGGTCTCCTGCAAGCTCACCAAATTGTTCACGGTAGTCTCCGCAATGTTCTCCAATGCCTCTTCCGTAAGGAAAGCCTGGTGTGAGGTCACAATTACGTTTGGCATGGAAATCAGTCGTGCCAAGGTGTCGTCCTCCATAATGTGTCCGGAATTGTCTTCGAAGAATACGTCTGCTTCTTCCTCGTACACATCCAAGCATGCAGCCCCTACCTTCCGAGACTTAATACCCGCCAACAATGCCTCAGCATCCACCAATGCGCCACGAGACGTGTTCAAAATCACTACGCCCCGCTTGCATTTCTCCAAGGCCTCCTCGTTGATAATGTGGTCAGTCTCTTCGGTCAACGGACAATGTAGAGAAATGATATCACTGCCAGCCAACAACTCATCAAGACTAACATACTTCACCGTGTCGCCGTTGTCCAATCCGGCTGCGGGAAACTTGTCATATGCCAATACCTTCATACCGAAACCACGACAAATGTCGATAAATACACGACCGATACGTCCTGTTCCGATAACGCCTATGGTCTTACCATGCAGGTCAAATCCCGTAAGACCCGACAGACTGAAATTAAAATCCTTAGTACGAATATAGGCTTTATGGATACGACGGATGGAGGTTAACAGCATGGCCATGGCATGCTCTGCCACCGCATAGGGCGAATACGCCGGAACTCGAACCACATGCAACTTCCCATAGGCATGTTTCATATCCACATTGTTGAATCCGGCACATCGAAGCGCCAACACTTCTACACCAATTTCCGCCAAGCGATCAATTACCGCCGCGTTCACGGTATCATTTACAAAGACACACACCGCATCGTAGCCCTGAGCCAAATCCACCGTATCTTCATTTAGCTTCGTCTCAAAGTACTTAAAAGCAATCCCCTTCTCCTGACCGTATCGTTCAAAGGATGGTTTGTCGTAAGGCTTCGTATCAAAAAAAGCAACTTTCATGATTCCCCCTTATTGCACCGAGAACATATTCTCTGTTATTGATGTTGCAATCATTATACTATAATGTGCACCGAAAGTCCGTTGTATTTTCAACAAAATCAAAAAAATTTATTTTTTTCAAACAAACACTCTACTCATTTACCAAGGAACGCACCCAAATCCCCTTCTTCACCAACACAACTCCTACGATTCCCTTCAGAATGTCTACACTCTGCACAATCAAATACACCGTAACCAAGGGCAACGCAGTCATATGAATCAGTAGCATGGTAACGGGAATACTTACCGCCCACATATAGAAGCTGTCGAAAAAAAATGTGATTAATGTTTTGCCACCGGAGCGTAAAGTGAAATACGAACTATGCAAAAGTGCCTGCAACGGAAGGAACAGTGACGAAATCAATATCAGGTTCTGTGCCAGATCCGCAACCTCCCGCTTCGGACGATAAAGATCCGGAAATACACCGGACAGAGAAGCGACAACACTTCCGATAACAACACATACTGCCACATTGAATGCCATCAACTTTGCGGCCGTATCCTTGGCTTCTTCCAATTTTCCCGCACCCAACTGCTGGCCGATAATAATGGACAGCGCAGATCCCAGTGCAATGAAAGCGATGTTGGATATGTTATATATATTTGAGTTAATGTTCAGCGCCGCAATGGCATTCAAGCTTCGCAGAGAATAACACTGATTCAGTTTCGTAACACCGCTGGACCATAGAGCCTCATTGATGAACAACGGTAAGCTCTTTACGAAAATCATACCGAATACCTCTGCAGGAATACGCAACGTGCTGTACAAACCTCTCAAAAATTCAAAATGTTTGCGATGCGTATAGATTACTACTATCAGACACTCCACCACTCGAGCAATTACCGTAGCCAGTGCTCCGCCCTGTACTCCCAACTTCGGAAACCCGAGATTACCGAAGATCAGTACCCAGTTTAGAGACAAATTTACTACAACCGAAACAATTCCCGCCACCATAGGTACCACGGTACGCCCCGTCTCTCGCAACGAACTGGCGTAAATCTGAACGATAACAAAGGGAACCAGCGTAAACAAAATGACGCCCAAATACTCTTTTGCATAGTGCAAGGTCAGCTCCGCATTGCCCATCTCCGCTTCGGTGCCTCCTTGTAGAAAGCTTTGGATAAGCCTATCGTCCATGGTCAGAAAGATTGCAACAGCCCCTACCAAAATAACAATACTCACATATATTTTAAAGCGAAAAGCATGCCGGAATCCTTGGTAATCGCCTCTTCCGTAATATTGAGCCCCGAAGATACTTGCTCCGGAGGTGGCTCCGAAGATACAGAGGTTAAATACAAATAACAATTGGTTGACAATAGATACGCCGGACATCTGCTCCGTTCCCAGCCACCCCATCATCATATTATCCAAGAGTCCCACCATATTGGTAATACCATTCTGCAACATAATCGGAATGGCAATCACTAAAACCATTCGATAAAATTTCTTGTCACCGATTAACTTTCTCATAATTTTCACACTTTCCGCGCATATCTTTTTTACGCTCTGTATATCATTCAAGGTATTGGGAATCATCTTATCAAAGATTATTCCGAAATGCAATCCCTCATTTTCCGCTTATACCTCTAAAAAAAAGATTAAATTCCGACATACGCCCTTGTAATTTTCTAATGCAGTGCTATAATCGAGGGCGTTGCAAAGTACTGATAAATATGCTATAATAATTCGGTATATCTATATCCAAGTACATTAGTTATTGTTGCTCGCAGATTATGATGTCTACAAGTTACATACAAGATAATGGAGGAATGTATGCTTACATTAAAAAATATTACAAAGGATTATCCCGTAGGCGATGAAGTCGTTCATGCCCTAAAAGGAGTCTCTCTTTCCTTCCGCGAAAGTGAATTCGTTGCAATTCTCGGTCCCTCCGGTTGCGGCAAGACCACGCTACTTAACATCATCGGCGGTCTTGACCAGTACACCGACGGCGACTTGGTCATTAACGGACGCTCTACCAAGGAATATTCCGCTCATGACTGGGATACGTATCGTAACCACAGCGTAGGATTTGTATTTCAGTCCTACAATTTGATTCCTCACCAGACCGTTCTGCAGAACGTTGAATTGGCCCTGACCCTGTCCGGTGTATCCAAAGCTGAGCGCAGACAGCGTGCTAAGGAAGCTCTGGAGAAAGTTGGTCTCGGTGATCAGTTGAAGAAGAAACCGAACCAAATGTCCGGCGGACAGATGCAGCGTGTGGCAATTGCCCGTGCTCTGGTGAATAACCCCGACATTTTATTAGCCGATGAGCCCACCGGTGCTTTGGATACTGAAACCAGCGTTCAGATTATGGAGATTCTCAAGGAGGTTTCCAAGGAGAAACTGGTCATCATGGTTACCCACAATCCGGATTTGGCAGACGAATATGCATCCCGTACCATACGTCTGTTGGATGGTTCCATCACCGATGATTCGCATCCCGTGACAGATGCCAAAGAAGAAGTAAACACCACGAAGAATACCAACCGTACTTCTATGTCCTTCTTCACCGCACTCTCACTGTCCCTGAACAACTTGATGACCAAGAAGGCCAGAACCTTCTTGACTGCATTTGCCGGAAGTATCGGTATCATCGGTATCGCTTTGATTCTCTCCTTGAGTAACGGTGTCAGCGAATATATTGACCGTGTACAGGAAGAAACCTTGTCCACCTATCCTATTACGATTCAGCGTGAGACAGCGGATATGTCTTCGCTTCTGACAACCATTCTTGGCATTCAGTCCGAGGCACAGATCACCCACGACAAAGACGCCATTTATTCCAGTAACGTCATGGGTGAGATCGTAAATGCCATGATTTCCGAGATCAAAGTCAATGATTTAACTTCCTTCAAAGACTTTTTGGAGAAAAATGATGAGGTTCAGGACCTCGTCACGGACATTCAGTACACCTATGACATTACGTTGAACATTTACAAAGAAGACACCTCTGACGGCATTGTTCAGGTAAATCCCAGCAACATTATGACCAGTATGATGTCCGCCATGGGTATGACCGACTCCACCATCGGCGAGATGGACTCCATGGCAGGCATGGCAAGCGGTATGTACGGTTTGAACGTATGGACTGAGATGCTGGACAATCAAGAGCTGTTAGAGGCTCAATATGACATGGTGGAAGGCCACTGGCCTACCGCATTTGACGAAGTTGTATTAATTGTCGATGAGAACAATGAGATTAGTGATTTCAGTCTCTACTCTCTTGGTATCAAAGACGCAAATGAAGTAGAAAACATTTTGAAAGATGTTCTTCAGGGCAAACCCATTGTCAGCGAGCAGGTGAGATATTCCTATGAAGACATTTTAAATCTACGCTTCAAGCTGGTACTTCCCGCGGACTACTACACATACGATGAATTGACTAAGACTTGGGTTGATAAGAGCAAGGATACTGCTTATATGAACACCTTACTTGCAGACAATTCCAAGGCAACTACATTGAAGATTGTAGGTATCGTTCGCCCCAGTGAGGATGCGGTAGCAACCTCTATGACCGGCTCCATTGCTTATACCCATGCTCTGACCGAGTATGTAGTAGAACGCTCCGGTAATGCAGAGATTATTAAGGCTCAGCTGGCCAATCCGGACATCGATGTATTTACCGGCCTTCCTTTTGAGCCCGCAGAATCCGATGCTCCTACCGCCGAAGAGATTAAGATGATGCTTTCCGCACTCGGAGAAGCAGAAAAGGCTCAGCTCCAAGCAATGCTTTCCGCTTATGGTTTTGGCGATATTCCTTTGGATCAGTTGCTTGCTTCCATGACCGACGAGCAAGTTCTCGAAACCTTCGGTCCCCTCTTCCAGACCCAGGAGACCAACAACACTTATGCAATGAACATGCTCCAACTGGGATATGCAGAGCTCGAACTCCCCCGTGCTATCAGCATTTATCCAAAAGACTTTGATGCAAAGGATCGAATTACAGAGATTATTACTGCATACAACAAGGATCACGCTGACGATGAGCAGATTGAATATACGGACTACATTGCTCTGTTGATGTCTTCCGTAAGTACGATTATTAACGCCATCACTTATATTCTGATTGCCTTTGTTGCAATCTCCCTTGTAGTATCCTCCATCATGATCGGTATCATTACCTATATCTCTGTATTGGAGCGCACCAAGGAGATCGGTATTCTTCGTGCCATCGGTGCTTCCAAGAAAGATATCAGCCGCGTATTTAACGCAGAGACCTTGATTGTAGGATTTGTAGCAGGTGCCCTTGGAATTATCGTTACCCTGCTTTTGAACATTCCGATTAACATCATTATCGTTCATTTGACCGATATCAACGGTATTGCAAGTCTTCCTACGGTAGGTGCCATCCTTCTGGTTATAATCAGTATGGTGCTCACCTTAATTGCCGGCTTAATTCCTTCCGGAATCGCAGCAAAGAAAGACCCGGTAACGGCACTTCGTTCCGAGTAAAGTCGTACTTTTGTAATTTATAATTTTATAATGCACACAAATGACCTTCGACTGTCAGAGTATACATTCTAACATTCGAAGGTCATTTATTATCTGCTCTTACTCTATTCATTTTCTACCAAGAACTTAAAGGAACGAATGCTTGTATTTCCGGTACCGCGATACGTGAAATACAGCGACTGTACTCCATCCGGCACATCAAAATATGCCACACCTTCTTCCCAAACATTTGAAGACTCAATCTTAATGGTTGCAAGACACGGCCCATCCCAAGTTGTTCTGATTTCCATAGTTCCGTGAGCATATCCTCTGGTGTAGATGGCAATGCCTTTCACTGCTCGGCACACGAAATACTTGAAACCGATGGTGGTGGTATTCTGCACATTTGCCACGTACCCCGGTTCTTCGTCCCCGTCACGCCCATCCTGCATAATCTTCGGCTTGCCTTCGCCGCCCACATAGCAATCCTGCTTTTCCGTGAATAAGTGGCACGCAATATACATGGGGTACTCACCACGGCCTTCCAGCGGCCCTCCGTTGAGTCCACAGGATGTGAGTTCCGCCTGTGCAAAACGTCCATCCTTGGTAAGTTCCAAGGGTTCTGCACAACCTTGTCTGCTGAACCACGTATTGTTGGTCTGGCGATGATAGAAAATGTACCATTTTCCTTGGATATTCACGATACTGCCGTGATTGTTAGCGCCATAAGCCGTAGGCATATTTGCCGGCTTGTATGTATCAATGTGCATGTCACAGTTGCTCACCAATACCCCACCATAAGAGAATCCTTCGGTAGGCGAATCACTCATGGCATAGCACAATTCGTGCATTACCTGAGAGGAATAGATAAAGCAATACTTCTCCCCAACCTTACGAATGGAGGATGCTTCGAAAAAAGCATGCCCTTCGTATCCTGTTCCGGCACTGTATTCACTTCCCGGCACCACAAGACGAGGTCCTTCGGAAACAGTCAACATATCTTCCTTCAGAATCGTTACCATAGCTCCGGTTCTGGACTTGTCGCCGATTCCGCAAAATCCGGTGTACAGATACGTCACATCGCCTTCCGTCAGCACTCCCGGATCAAACTGTGGCTCGTCGCCCTCCCGATTCCCCAAGAGGGTTCCGTCTTCATAGTGTACATAACCGTAGAACTTGTACTCCCCGGCGGGAGTGTCACATACCGCCACTGACACCACCGATACTTTATCCAACACATAATACATATAATAACGACCGTCCGGTCCCACCGTTACATCCGGAGCATAGAGGCACATCTTCCCCTCCGGGTTGAACGGATCCGCCGTCTTCGGATAAATAACGCCTTCGTAACGCCAATCGGCCAGGTCATTTACCGGGGCAGACCAACACACGTAATCTCCCATGCAAAACACATATCCGTTATAATAATCATGAGAACCATATACATATACACGGTCACCAAACACATACGGTTCCCCGTCGGGAATATACTCCCACGACGGCAAATAAGGATTCACTGCTTGCTTCTTCATAAGAAACCTCCCAAATCATTTTCTCATGATCACCTTACCACAAGTTCTGTCACAAGCGCAACCCCGTACATGGCAATCGCTAAAATAACGCAAAAAGAGAAGCAGATACTACAATGGAAGTTCTGCTTCTCCTATATACATCGTTACTCTTTTTTGGACTCACCTGAAGCTTCCGGTGTTACGTCTCCTTCTTGCGGTATGTCCGTCGGCTCTGTGGAAGGCGAAATCGTCTGCGTGTCAATTACACCACTGGTAACCGATACGGAATCTCCCTTCATCACCTTCTTGACATCGTCCTTAAACTGTTCCCAGGCATCTTCATTCTGCACAAAGAACAACGGACACATACTACCGGTAATATCACTGTGACGCAGCACCTTCGATACCGGAATCTCATACTCTTCGCACAGATAAGCAACCAATGCAACCATGTTCTCATAAGTCTTATTGCTCATAGACCCATCGGCCCCCGTATTGCAATACTCAATGGAAATGCTATTCACATTGTATGCCTTGGATGCACATGCAGCCTCCGTTACCGGAATACACTGCACAATCGTACCATCCAAATCCACAATAAAATGAACGCTCTCCGTTGATTTTTTCTTATCCTTCAGTGATTCATAAAAATCTCGCTTATCTGCAGCTGTGGTTCCGGGCACACTGGCATAATGGATGACGATATTATCAATCGACTCCATCTTCGCTCCCGGTCGAGAATATTCACTGATTGAGAGCAACTCCTGCTGAACCTTAATATCTCCGATCTTCTCAATAATACCGTCATCAGGACGATTGAAAATCAGCGAGATCAGCTTTATAATCAACAGCAGAACCAGTATCGCAATCAGTGCCAGACCACCGAGAATCGCATATTTACGTATCATACGCTGTCTGCGCTTACGTCTACGCCACTCTTGTCTCGACATTACAGCCATAGTTCTCTTCTCCTATATACCCAACCAAACACTACTCGTCAACACTGTAGTTCGGAGCTTCCTTCGTAATGTGAATGTCATGCGGATGACTTTCCTTCAAGGATGCGGCGGAAATCTTAACAAAGCTTGCATTGTCCTTCAACTCCTGAATGTTGTTAGCACCACAGTAACCCATACCGGAACGAAGTCCACCCAAGAGCTGGAATACCGTATCCTCTACAAGACCCTTATATGCCACACGACCTTCTACACCTTCAGGAACAAGCTTCTTCGCATTGGACTGGAAGTAACGATCCTTGCTTCCGTTCTCCATAGCCGCGATGGAACCCATACCTCGGTATACTTTGTACTTTCTACCCTGGAACAACTCGTAGGATCCGGGACTCTCCTCGCATCCGGCGAAGATGGAACCCATCATGCAGACATTTGCACCGGCAGCCAACGCCTTGGTAACATCACCGGAATACTTAATACCACCATCCGCAATAATCGGAATATCATACTTCTTGGCAGCCTGATATGCATTCATAATTGCGGTAATCTGCGGAACACCGATACCTGCCACAACACGTGTTGTACAGATAGAACCGGGTCCGATACCAACCTTAACACAGTCAGCGCCTGCCTTAATCAACGCCTCAGTACCCTCTGCCGTTGCTACATTACCTGCAATAATCTGAAGACTCGGAAATGCATCGCGAACCATCTGCACTACTCTAAGTACATTAGCGGAATGGCCGTGGGCACTGTCGATTACGATAGCGTCAACCTTCGCCTTAACAAGGGCTTCTACACGGTCCAAAACGTTAGCGGTTACGCCAACACCTGCTGCACATAGCAAACGTCCCTGAGAATCCTTAGCAGCCAGAGGATACTTAATTGCCTTCTCAATATCTTTGATGGTAATCAAGCCCTTCAAATCGCCGTTCTCGTCTACGATAGGAAGCTTCTCTTTTCTTGCTTCTGCAAGAATCTTTTTAGCCTCCTCCAAGGTAACACCTTCTCTGGCAGTGATAAGACCCTCGCTAGTCATAGACTCACTGATCTTCTTCGTAAAATCCGTCTCGAACTTCAAGTCACGGTTTGTAATAATACCTACCAACTTACGTCCCTCGGTAATGGGCACGCCACTAATACGATACTTGCCCATCAACTCATTTGCATCATGCAACGTATGATTCGGAGAAAGAGAAAATGGATCACTGATAACACCGTTCTCTGAACGCTTTACCTTATCAACCTCTTCTGCCTGTGCTTCAATGGACATATTCTTGTGTATAACACCAATACCACCCTGTCTAGCCATCGCAATTGCCATGCGATGCTCCGTAACAGTATCCATTCCGGCACTCATAAGCGGAATGTTTAACTTGATGGACTGTGTCAACGACGTACCGATCTCCACCTGATTGGGAATCACCTCGGAATAACCCGGTACTAGCAGGACATCATCAAACGTAATGCCGTCACCAATAATTGTTGCCATAATCTTCCTCCTTTGGTTGTTAAATATTTTAATTAAATTTCTACCACTTTGCGCGGGGACTTATATTTCATCAAGCCAAGCATTGCATCATCCGGCTCGAACCAAATACACTCCATCCCCTGTTCTCCCTTGTACATAATGGCGAAGACCTTATGGTTCTCGTCACGAATCAGAGAGGTATAATCAATGGGCTTCAAGTTCAAATGCTTGTACCCATCCAATGCATGAGAATTCACCGGAGCAACAATCTCCACCTTGTCCATATCGATTCTCTTTGCACGTTTTCTTCCGTTACCACCGAGGATCTTATCAAAATCCAGTTGTCCGTCAACGAATACGTACTCATAGACCACGTCGAATCTGGGCCAAATCAAAAATGTAACATAAGCAAGAATCGCTGCCAAAAACAAAATCCACGGTGAAATACCAAACCCCAGGAGCGCCAACAGAACAGTAAATCCAATCAATGTCGCCTTAATTAATGTACCGCTCATAGTAGCTCTTCTGGCCACCAAACATTCCCCATAGCATCCGTTTGATCTCATACATCCATCTCCTATTGCATCATTTATTCTATCGCGGCACCGGCCAACCGATGCCGCAAGATAGCCTATTCCACATCGTTTGTATGCACTAAGCTTACATCATACCCATGCCGCCGCC
This sequence comes from Lachnospiraceae bacterium, assembly GCA_045546575.1. Taxonomy (GTDB): domain Bacteria; phylum Bacillota; class Clostridia; order Lachnospirales; family Lachnospiraceae; genus ISDg. Next base: position 30,165 of record JAZQDC010000011.1, read on the forward strand.
CGGATTTGCCATAGCGGGAGCCTCTTCCTTGATGTTGCCTACTGCCGCTTCCGTAGTCAAAATCGTGGATGCTACGCTGGTTGCATTCTGCAGGGCACTTCTGGTTACCTTAGCCGGATCCAAGATACCTGCTGCAACCATGTCTACATACTCTTCTACCAAAGCGTCAAAACCATAACCGATCTCCATCTCACGAACCTTGTTAACAATCACTGCACCTTCAAGGCCGGCATTTGCCGCGATACAGAACAGAGGAGCCTCCAGTGCCTTCAATACAATATTGGCACCGGTCTTCTCATCTCCTTCAAGACCCGCTGCCATCTCCGCAACCTTCTTGGATGCATGGATGTAAGCAGAACCACCACCGGAAATGATACCTTCCTCTACAGCAGCCTTAGTTGCTGCCAAAGCATCTTCCAGACGAAGCTTTGCTTCCTTCATCTCAGGCTCTGTTGCGGCGCCTACGCGGATAACAGCAACACCACCTGCCAACTTCGCAAGACGCTCCTGAAGTTTCTCACGATCAAATTCACTGGTAGTTTCTTCAATCTGGTTGCGAATCTGTGCGATTCTTGCAGCAATCTCATTGCTATCGCCTTCACCGTCAACAATGATGGTCTTCTCCTTCTGAACCTTAACACTCTTTGCACGACCAAGCTGAGCCAAAGTAGCCTCTTTCAGATCCAAACCGAGTTCATCAGAAATCACCGTACCACCTGTCAAAATTGCAATATCCTGAAGCATTGCCTTTCTGCGGTCACCATATCCGGGCGCCTTAACAGCCACGGTAATAAAGGTTCCTCTCAACTTATTGATAACCAAAGTGGAAAGAGCCTCACCCTCAACATCTTCAGCAATAATCAAAAGTCTTGCTCCGGTCTGAACAACCTGCTCAAGTAACGGCAACAACTCCTGAATGTTCGAAATCTTCTTGTCGGTAATTAAGATATACGGATCTTCAAGAAGAGCCTCCATCTTATCCATATCCGTTGCCATATATGCAGAGATGTAACCGCGGTCAAACTGCATACCTTCTACAAGATCCAGTTCGGTAAGCATGGTCTTGGATTCCTCAATAGTAATCACGCCATCCTTAGAAACTTTCTCCATGGCGTCTGCAACCAACTGCCCAACTTCTTCGTCACCGGCACTGATTGCAGCAACCTTAGCAATCTGCTCCTTACCGGTTACGGTAGAACTCATCTCACCAATCGCAGCAACCGCAACGTCCGTTGCCTTCTTCATACCCTTACGAAGAATAATGGGGTTAGCACCTGCGGCCAGGTTCTTCATACCTTCATTAATCATTGCCTGTGCAAGCACAGTAGCGGTTGTGGTACCGTCACCTGCCACATCATTTGTCTTCGTAGCAACTTCCTTCACAAGCTGAGCACCCATATTCTCAAATGCGTCCTCGAGCTCAATTTCCTTAGCAATGGTAACACCATCATTGGTAATCAAGGGTGCGCCGTAGGACTTATCCAATACCACGTTTCTACCCTTAGGTCCCAAAGTTACTTTTACCGTATTCGCCAGTTTATTGACACCGGCCTCCAATGCCACTCTGGCATCTGCGTTATATTTAATCTCCTTAGCCATACGAGATCCTCCTACACAAAATAAATTAATCTACTACAACTGCCACGATATCGCTCTGACGAACTACGATGAATTCCTCGTCGCCGAGCTTTACTTCCGTGCCTGCATACTTCGAGAAAATGACCTTATCTCCCACGTTCACCATCATGGTAATCTCCTTACCATCTACCATGCCACCGGGTCCAACGGCAATAACCTCCGCCTGCTGAGGCTTCTCCTTCGCCTGACCGGCCAAAATAATACCGGACTTGGTTGTCTCCTCTGCTACCATCTGACGCAGAACGACCTTGTCACCCAAAGGTACTAACTTCATATCTGTTTCCTCCATCCAATCATTTTTTCTTCTCTTCTACAAAGAGTCCATTTGTCTTCTGTAATGCACGAATCAACGCATCCTTGGAGTTGCCCCAAGGCGCATCGGCATTTCGATAATCAAACTTATCCGTAAACCATTCCAATTCATCACGAACACGCTTGAAGTTCTCCAGTGTAATTCGATTCAGGGTACTCTCAAACTCCTCCAGATTGCGACTGCTAAGCTTCTCTGCCGCCATTCCATGAAGTTCTCCGTAGTGTTTCATGCAGAAGCCCTTGCTCTTACCGAACTTGGAACGAAAATCACTGTCCGTCTCGTACAAATAGAAAATCGTTGCCATGTACCGGTCGTAATTCCGATTCATACGATTGCACACATAACAAGAACACTGCTGTTTCTTCGTATACTCCAGTACCGCATCTCCGCTCTCCGCCTTACGAAACAACGACGGTGCTTTCAGTTTCGTAGAAGCATGCTTCTCCATCTGCTTCAGCTGACGATCCATATACGTAAGCATCATCAAACCAAGCCCCAGACGATTCTGGTGCCTATACATCATGGGCAAATGTTTCTCACAAAATCCCACCTTGTCGGTTTCCATACGGACATCGTCTTCCATGTAACTGGCGCCCATGACAAATTCGATGGCGTCATCCTGCAACTTATTGAAGATAAAGCACACCGGACACTCGCAATCGGCGTCAAATGCATCATTAACCGGTATCGAATACAACTGTTCCTTCATACCCTTATCCTCTACCTTTCTTACTTCGTAGGCTTGTAACTGCTCTTCAACGAAGCAATACGGTTAAATACCAGATGTTTCTCCGTAGTATCCTTGTAATCCACACAGAAATAACCGTTTCGCAAGAACTGATAACTGTCAAATGCCTTAGCGGATGCAATAGCCGCCTCCACGAAACACTCTCTAACTACCAAAGAGTTAGGATTGATGTTCATAGTTCCGTCCTCGTTGTACACACCCTTCTCTTCGTCAATCAAGTTCTCATAAAGTCTTGCAGTGACCGGAACTGCGGTCTCGGCATCCACCCAGTGAATGGTTCCCTTCACCTTACGTTCACAGCCGGAACCGGAACGTGTTGCGGGATCATACGTAGCATGAACTACCGTAACATTACCGTCTTCATCCGTTTCGTAACCGGTACAAGTAACGAAATACGCATTCATTAGACGTACTTCATTGCCGGGGAAGAGACGGAAATACTTCTTCGGAGGCTCAATCATGAAATCTTCTCTCTCGATATACAACTCACGACCGAAGCTTACCATACGGCTTCCCATCTCCGGATTCTCCGGATTGTTGGAAACCTCGAACTCTTCCTTCTGTCCTTCCGGATAATTGTCAATCACCAATTTAATAGGATCAACCACTGCCATTACACGAGGACGCTTCATCTTCAAATCCTCGCGGATGCAATACTCAAGCATTGCATAGTCCACGGAACTGTTACTCTTGGACACACCACAGAGCTCCATGAACAACTTCAAGGATTCCGGTGTAAAACCTCTTCTGCGGAGTGCGGCAATGGTAACCAAGCGAGGATCATCCCAACCATCTACCGTTCCATCCTCTACCAGACGCTTAATGTAACGCTTACCGGTTACAACGTTGGTAAGATACATCTTCGCAAATTCAATCTGCTTGGGCGGCTGAGGGTATTCCAGTTCTCTCACAACCCAATCATACAACGGACGGTGGTCCTCAAACTCCAAGGTACAGATAGAATGACTGATACCCTCGATGGCATCCTCGATAGGATGTGCAAAATCATACATAGGATAAATGCACCAAGCATCTCCGGTGTTATGATGCGTCATACGTGCCACACGGTAAATGACCGGATCTCTCATATTGATATTGGGCGATGCCATATCAATCTTGGCACGAAGCACACGAGAACCGTCTGCGTATTCCCCATTCTTCATACCTTCAAATAAGGCCAAATTCTCTTCAATGCTACGATCGCGGTACGGGCTGTTCTTACCGGGCTCCGTTAAGGTTCCTCGGTATTCTCTCATCTCCTCGGCACTCAAGTCACAGACAAATGCCTTGCCCTTCTTAATGAGCTTCACCGCACCCTCGTACATCTGTTGAAAATAGTTGGACGCAAAGAAGATACGGTCCTCAAAATCGGCACCCAGCCAGCGCACATCCTCAGCAATCGATTCTACAAACTCCGTCTTCTCCTTCGTGGGGTTAGTGTCATCAAAGCGAAGATTGAACTGTCCGCCGTACTTCTTAGCAAGACCGTAATTCAATAATATGGACTTAGCATGACCGATATGCAAATAGCCATTGGGTTCCGGAGGAAAACGGGTAATCACCTTCGTGCAAGTTCCCTCTGCCAAATCCTTGTCAATAATCATCTCAATGAAATTTTGGGAGACATTCTCTTCTGCCTTCGTCACTTCAGCTGTGTTCAACATCTCGTCCATCTTTAGAATCCCTCCTAGACTGCAAATCTCTCTATGTGCGGCATTCTCTCATGTCAAATGCGTTATGCAAATTCACTGAAAGAAACACTTCCGCCACATAGCATATATTTAATCTATTCTACCACACATTTGCCCTCTTGGGAAGATGCAAAAATCATAAATTTCTCGATTTTTTTCGACGGAAACATGCCATTTTGCATATTGCACCAGAGGAATGCCTCGAGTGTAAGCAAAACAGGAGAACCTCCTAACAGCAAACCATTGCTATCGGAGATTCTCCCCCATCTACCGATTACTCATCACCGGTATCATAATTTTTCATTGTTTCCGCAAGTTCCTTGTCACCGAAGCTCTCCAAAGGCGTATTGAGAATCTTGATTGTATTCTCATCCTCGATATTCTTCTGCTTCTTTCTTGCCTGCCACCATTTGAACAGAATCCATACAACTGCAACAACTGCAGCCGCAATGATAAATCCAATGGACACCTTGGTCAAGCCATTCGTTGTCTCCACATAATCACCCACAAAGCTCTTGTACTCCACAAGACGAATGCGCACTTGAATACCGGAGGCATCGAAGAAATCCTCACCGCCCTGTTTCAGTTTGGAATCACTGTCCACCCAGTCAATCTCGTCTTTGTAGAACGAACGATCAAATAATCCTCCGTTCAGAGGTTCTACTCCGTCAGCCTCCATCTGTGCAGCCACCGTGGAAAGAGTCATACCCAACTGTACGCCCAGGTCATCGTTATAGTTGGCATTGTACGCCTCCCACACACGATCATCATAATGGGACATGATTCCGGACACATCCCCGCGATACTTGGAGCAGAAAACATCATTAGCTCCATCCGCATCTTCGGTACAAACGACAATCAAGTAACCGTCCTTATTGCCGAATTCTTCGATATAAGCATCTTCTGCATATTGTTCAAGTACGTCATCCTCTATGTAATTGGTATTGGTCGTGTTAAATCCACCGGACAAAATAGCAATCAAAACAATAAAAACAAGCGCCATTACAATTACCGTAAGACATCCCGAAGTTCCACCACCGCCTCCGACACTGGTAGCGCGGTTCGAATATCCGCCGTATCCGCCTCCCGTATGATAGTGAACATGTGTTGTTCTTCTGCCGCCATAATAAGGTCTGGGCGCACTGGGTCTGCTGTGGATTCTAAAGTCATTGCGTCCACCGCTGAAACTACTTCTGCCTCCACCTAAGCTGCTTCTTCCGCTACTGCTTCTGCGAACACCTCCGCCGAAACTACTGCGACTGCCGCCTCCAAAGCTTCTTCCACCACCACTTCTGCCACCGCCTCTTGCCATGGTCTTACCTCCTTCTTCTCTCAACAAGCCCCGACACGTAATATGCTTGTCATAACTTACAACAAAGAAAATCCAACAAAAAGAATATGTTTCTCTGCGAATCATCACTCATAGAATACCACATCTCCGCCAAAATGTCAATGACGTTTACCCAGCATCTCTATGGTTTTATTTGAGTAACTGCTCAACCACCACCGTCTCCATAGCCATACGCTTCAAATAAGGCTCTCCGTGCTGATACACGATACCGTCCAGGTCCTCTTTCTCATAACCTGACGCAAGCACCCAGCTCTCCACATGGTGGTCTTTCACCTTGTAGCCTTCCTTCTGGCAAATGTACTGAAGAATCATGTACTTTGTCATCTCTTTTCTGGCAACATCGGTTACATAAGCCTCGAATTCTTCCTTAGTCTTATCGTATGCGTCATACACATCTTCAAACTGGTACTTGCCGTACGCTTCGTAAAAATGTGCCTCATTGTCCTTGTATCTCTGGGTCAGCATAAATGTAATTCTCTCCTCAAGCATCGCCAAATATTCCGGGCAATCCTTCACCGTGGAATTCTCCACAAGGTAATTCAACAAATATGCCTTCTTCTCCACCTCGGTTCCTTCCGGAACGGAAACAGACTTATAATCGCACAGCGTCACGTAGTCTTCCACCTTCACATCCGCAAGCATACCATTCTTGTCCAATCCCTTACCGAAGTACTCCTTGTAATCACGCCATCCGTCGGCCTCCAACGCCGCCGTTTCATCATTGCGTACCTTGTGTCCGATAACCATAATAAGCACTGCCAACAAGGCAAAAGCAACTACAATTCCTACCGGAAGCAAAGCCGACTTCCATTTCTTATCTACTATATTTTTCTCTTTACTCACGTTGTTCTCCCATTCTGCGAACCGCGTCGCACATATTCAAAGTCCATTATACTTGTTTCTTGCTCAAGAATCAAGAAAAAGCGGTGGCTTCACACAAAAAAGTCACATTTGCCTCTATGCGTAGTTCAAAAATAAAACAGAGAACCTCGTCCCCTTTCGAAGTTCTCTGCTTATATCAACGATATCTGCGGTAAATGTGATAATAGAGCTCGATACGCCCTTCCTCCGAGGTGGTATGCTTCAACTGTGCAACCAGTTCCTTATCCCGCGCAAGAAAAGCCACAATATCCGGATTATATTCCGTTCCGGCTCCCGCTGCGAACTCCTTCATCACTTCATCAAAATCCTTACCATTGGTATAATTACGCCCCAAAATATCCGTAGCCGCATCCATACAATCGCATATTTTCAACAAATCAATGAAAATACGATACTTGGACGCTGTATTGTCGAAGGAAATCGGATATCCGCTCTTGCCGTCGTAACTCCGATGATGTCCCAATGCAATCTCCGCATAACAATGCAAATGAGGATTGCGCATCAATATCTCGTAACTCCACTTGGGATGGAACTTGATATACGAAAATTCCATCTCCGACAACCGCCTGATCTGTGTGTTAACGATATTGGCGATTAGAATCTTTCCGATATCATGACATCTGGCTCCATTGTACATCAGTCGCAGAAGTTCTCGTTTCTTGTGGCGCACTTGATCTACACTTGTGCACTCCGCAACCTCCAGAAACAGCTCCGGTCTTGCATCAATCATACGTTCCAATATCATATCGGAAAGCTTGGCCGTCATTACCGTGTGAATCAAGGTCGCCAACTGTCTGCTGATAATCATGGAATCAATAAATTCAATGGTCTGCTCTCTGTCGTCAATATACTCAATCAAATCGTACAACAGATGATACAAGCACTGGTCCAAATACTCCTTGCAAGCACTCTCCTGCGGAATATTCTCTATGTACACCTTCACATCGTATAGCAACTCTGCCGTAAGCTGACGCTTCTTATCCTCATCACAGGAAAATTCCCGAATCATCTGAAGCATGGGCCGAGTTGTATAGCGAATCACGGAAAAACGACTGTCGTCCGGCTGGTCGTACCAATTCGGATTATTAAAATCGTATTCCTTTGTTATGGAACGATAATAGGAACGAATCAACGTGAATGTTTGCTCCGGCTTCAACAGCTTGGAGTAGAACGCATACACCACATAACCCACATAGGTCTTCATATTACGTTCGTTCATGGGAAGCTTCGACTGTTCGATAAATCCCACCGGAAAGGCCGGTCCAATCTCTTGGCGTAACTTCTCGTCCACCCGATTCCAATTTAACGCCGCCATAAACATTACGTCGGTACCGACATCCATCAATTCCTTCTCAATCTCTGCCCAATCTTCTTCGGAAAAATAGCTCCGGTACTTGCGAATCTTGGACAAACGATTAAAGCACGCAATCAGACGATTCACATTTGGATGAAACTGTCCGCTCTCCATCTCATACTGGCGCTTCAAAGTTCCCATCACCCGGCGCACATCTTCTACGAAGTCTTCATCGTCCTCGTGCATCTCACGCAAATGATCAATCCGGTCCATATACTTAGCGACCCACTCCGCCTGTTCCATAGCAAGACTTTGTAAGGTTCCTTCTACATTCAGAAACGCATTGTTGGAGAAGGCGCACCGACAAGAACGCTCGATATACTCGTCACCTACACGGTGAAAATAATCCCACAGCTTCACAAACATCTGCGACTCTAATACGTCATCGCACATGACGTTCATAAAATAATCATACGCGCCTTCATACAATTCTCGAGCCTTCTCATCATCCAGAGACTCCCGTCCCTCAAGAATCGGCTCAATGTATGTCTGTAACTCCTTCTCTGTCACTCGGTAGTAATCACGAATCAACGTCGACTTCTCTACCAAACGCTTGGTCCACGCCGCTTTGTCATTGAGTTGCAGAAGCTCCTGCTCTATGGAATCTACATCATTCAATCGACGCTTGTAATCGCTATACAACTCAGCAATCGAACTAACCACCGAATCACCTCCTTATAAACTACGCAACTCTATCATACCTAGAAAGTCATACAAATGCAAGCCTCTTCTTATCAAGGCGTAAAAAACAGAGGAAAATGCAACGGAATCTTGCATTTTCCTCGCTCTTCATTTTCTGTTCATATTTCAAAAATCATCTGCGTCCTCTCGAAAGATGTCCTCCATCATCTTGTCGGCCTTGTTTCCCACGAGATTCACACATACCGCTATGACAACCAGTGCCACAGCAGCAAATACCGCCAACCACACTGCCATACCTGTCCCACCTTTCGATACTTCTTCGTATCCTTGGTGGTAGTATATGCAGTTACGAAAAAACTATACAGCGTTACCTCGGAAGGGGCAAATCGGTAGCATCGTGTTTGATTTTGTCCTTTACCGTAATGTCCTTGCCCATCTGTACCTCAATCAGCTTCAGTTCCGTATCTGCGATAATCGTATGACGAACCCCGGCTTTCATGGTAACCACATCACCGGGTCGAACCTGACGAACGCATTCATCGATGATACAACGACCCATTCCGGACACTACAGTCCACACCTCATCGCGTCTTTCGTGACTATGATAGTTCATACAATGTCCGGGATTCAGCGTCACCTTAATAGTTAAGCTCTCTTCCTCTACATCAAGCACGCGAAAGCTTCCCCAAGACTTCTCGGCAAACATAATCTGCTGATGAATCTCATCCACATACGGTTTGATATAACTGGACTGTTCCTTGTCCGAAACCAGTATTCCCTCGGGACTTGCAGAGACGATGACATTCTTCAGTCCCATACACAGAAGGGGCATATCCAGTTCGTTGATAACATGGACATTTTCACAGGTCTCATTCATGGTAACCTCTCCGATGCTGGGCTCCACCATGGCCTCAGTCAAGGTATTCCACGTACCGAGATCCTTCCATTCTCCATGAAAACGCATAACCTGAATATTATCTTCCTTCTCCGCTACCGCATAGTCGAAGCTAATCTTCTCTACGTCGGCATAGCTCTCATAAAAGTCTTCATACCCCGAAAATGCGATTCTCTGCCGAGCCTTCTTCAGCATATACCCGAGACGAAAAGCAAATATACCGCCATTCCACAGACCACCTTGCTCGATATACTTCTGTGCGGTAACTGCATCCGGCTTCTCCTTAAATGCCTTTACACCACTGACAGCGTCTTTCGTCTCCGGTACGATATATCCGTATTTTTCGCTGGGATACGTAGGTTCCATCCCCATGAGATAGAGATTCGCATCCCCCTTCTCTGCCAGTTCTCCCAACTTACATACCGCTTCAAAATACTCATCGCTTACATAAGGGTCCACGGGGCATACAACCACCGCTTCCTCCGGAGACACACCCAATTTATCATACAGATACGTTGCCGCCAAGGCAATGGCCGGAAATGTATCACGGCGGCAAGGCTCTACGGAAATGGACACATTGTCTCCCAACTGATTGTAAATGGCGGATACCTGCGACTTGGAGGTTGCAATGGTAACACGAGCTTCGGCATCCGCTTTGCGAATCTGCCGATACACCCTCTGCACCATGGACTCGTAGTCTCCTTCTTCGGTACGAAAAATCTTAATAAACTGTTTGGAACGGATGTCATTGGAAAGAGGCCAAAGTCGCTTTCCGGAACCGCCCGACAACAATACAATATTCATGTGTACTCTCCTCTAACGTTCCGCACGCATAGGGTTATTCAAAAAATCCTCATAGGACAAGCGAATACCGTCCTTCAGCTCCGTCTGATACGTCCATCCAAGTGCCTTACTCTTAGACACATCCAAAAGCTTTCTGGGGGTACCGTTGGGTTTCGACGTGTCCCAACGAATCTCGCCTTCGTATCCAACCACTTCTGCCACCAGCTCCGTCAACTCCTTAATAGTCAACTCCTTACCGGTTCCGGCGTTCACGGTTTCATCTCCGCTATAATTATTCATCAAAAACACGCACAGATTTGCCAAATCGTCCACGTACAGAAACTCCCGTAACGGACTGCCGTCGCCCCAACAGGTTACGTAGGGAAGCCCCTGCTCCTTAGCCTCGTGAAAACGACGAATCAACGCCGGAAGCACGTGACTGTGGGTAGGATGATAATTGTCATTGGGACCGTATAGATTCGTGGGCATTACGGAAATGTAGTCCGTGCCGTACTGACGATTCAGAAATTCGCAATACTTCAAACCGGAAATCTTGGCAAGGGCATACGCCTCATTTGTCTTCTCCAGCTCACCGGTTAACAAGCAAGACTCCGGCATCGGTTGCGGTGCCATTCTGGGGTAAATGCAAGAGGACCCCAAAAACTCTAGTTTCTTGCATCCGTTCTTCCATGCGGAATGAATTACGTTCATCTCAAGAATCATATTGTCGTACATAAAGTCCGCAAGGGCACTCTGGTTTGCAATAATTCCGCCAACCTTTGCTGCCGCCAGAAATACATACTCCGGTTTCTCTTCCTCAAAGAATTTCTCTACCGCATCCTGGCGGCACAGATCCAGCTCCGCATGGGTTCTGGTAATAATATTAGTATATCCCTGACGCTCCAGTTCTCTTACGATTGCAGAGCCAACCATACCACGATGGCCTGCCACATATATCTTCGCATTTTTCTCCATCATATTTATTTCCTCGTCTCACTACACATTCTTTGCCGCAGCTTCTCTCTTGGCCAAAGCACGATCATGCTCTGCCATAATGCGTACCAATTCCTCATAAGAAGTCTTCTGCGGGTTCCAACCGAGAACGGTCTTCGCCTTGGTAGGATCGCCCCACAAATTGTCCACATCGGTAGGACGGAACCATGCGGGATTGACACTAACCAGAAGCTTGCCGTTCTCCGCATCATAGCCCTTCTCATCGATTCCGGTACCTTCCCAACGGATAGTCATACCATTTGCGGCAAATGCCTTCTCCGTAAAGTCACGAACGGTATGCTGCTCGCCGGTAGCAATAACGAAATCCTCGGGAACGTCCTGCTGCATAATAAGCCACATACACTCCACATAATCCTTAGCATAGCCCCAGTCACGCAGAGAATCCATGTTGCCCAGTTCCAAATGATCCTGCAGTCCCTCTGCAATTCTTCCTGCCGCCAAGGTAATCTTTCTTGTAACAAAATTCTCACCGCGACGCTCAGACTCGTGATTAAACAAAATGCCGTTCACAGCAAACATATCATACGCCTCACGATACTCCTTGGTAATCCAGAAACCGTACTGTTTTGCCACCGCATAAGGACTGTAGGGATGGAACGGGGTGGTCTCCTTCTGCGGAACCTCCTCCACCTTACCATAGAGTTCTGAGGTAGACGCCTGATAGATCTTAGTCTTCTTGGTCAGTCCCAAGATGCGGACTGCCTCCAAGATACGGAGTACACCGAGAGCATCCACATCGCCGGAATACTCCGGAACATCAAAGGATACCTGTACATGAGACTGTGCCGCAAGGTTATAAATTTCATCCGGCTGCACCATCTGTATAATACGAATCAGAGACGAGGAATCCGTCAAATCTCCGTCATGCAATGTAATGGCATTCTGTGCAATCAAATGATCGATTCTTGCGGTATTGGAAATGGACGCACGACGGGTAATGCCATGAACCTCATATCCTTTCTCCAACAAAAACTCAGCCAAATAAGAACCATCCTGTCCGGTAATACCGGTAATTAACGCTTTCTTCACAATAAGCCTCCTTCATATTTCACTACCGCCGTATTCGGCAGCATATTCATCTGTTTTTGTTACTGTCTGTACACCATGTGGTACAAATCTCCCACATTATATACTCGAAAAATGCCGAATAAAAGTGATAATGTTGCATTTTTCTAGCATTATATTGACTTCTTGTTTTTTCTCCGTTATGATAAGAGAAAATCTTTGTTTTTCGAGGTGTCCACTTATGGAATCCCTGTTTCAAGAGCACATTGTTGACTCCAGACGAATCTTATATACGCCTTCGCAATTTGCCAAGACCAACTTGATTCACTTACAAGAGGTGGGTACATTGGAGGCCAAGAAACCTCATACCAATCGTCGAAACAATCTACCATCCTACTTATTCTTCTTGGTATTGCATGGCGGTGGTCGATTGCACTATCAAGGCGTCACTCACGAACTGACTGCTGGCGACTGCGTCTTCATTGACTGTCATACACCGTATTATCATCAAACGGACAACCATTTGTGGACCCTCTGTTGGGCACATTTCTACGGTCCCAACATGGCCGGCATTTACGATAAGTACGTTGCCAGAGGCGGACGCCCTGTCTTCCATGCCGATGCACCGGAACAATATCATCGTCTGCTGACTGAGCTTCAAAGAATTGCAGGCTCCGACTCTCATATTCGAGATATGGAGGTGTGCGAGAAACTCACTTCACTTCTAACTCACCTCATGCGAGATGCCTACGTTCCACAAAACATGGTTGGAACCGGTCAAGGTGCCAGGAACATGCAGGAAGTCAAGGAATACTTGGACTCTCATTTTGCAGACAAGATCTCCTTGGACGAATTAGCGGAACGGTTCTTCATGAACAAATACCACCTACTCCGACGATTCAAGAGTCAATTTACCACGACGCCAAATGACTACCTTCGGGGACTACGCATCACCAAGGCCAAGCAGCTCCTTCGCTTCTCCGACCTCTCCATCGAAAAAATCGGGGCCGCCTGTGGAATGAGCGACCCCAACTACTTCTCTCGAACCTTTAAAAAACTCGAGGGTGTGACCCCCGGAGATTTCCGTCGTCTATGGCGCGAAAAAGGATAACGATATTACATTTCAAAAGAGCATTCCCATACGTCCACACCACTATTTTGGAACACGGAGAGCAGACACTCTCTCAGTTCCTGCTTGGTGTGGCCTTTTTTGAGAATAGCCTGTAGGAAACCGCCGCCACCTGCACCGCAGATCATACGACCTTCCAACAAGTCCTCCGACGCCAAGAATATCTGATCAATACACGTATTGGTACAACCCGCATCCAACTTCTTTGAGAGTTCCCAATGCTCCGACAGAAGCTTTGCAAAGCGGTCTACATTCCCCTTCTGGAGTTCAAATGCCATCAGGGCTGCCACACGCTGAATCTCTTCCAACACTTCCATACTTTCCTTGCGTCCCGCAATATAATTTCCAACCACTTCGCGCAACAGGTTTCTGGCAAGTCTTCGCTGTCCCGTATAGATCAACACAAATCGTTCCTGTAACTCCGCAATCGTATCTTCCGAAAGTTCGATGTTCTGACACTGTATCTTCTGCCACAGTCCGGGTGCCGTAGTAATCATCTTGAAGCCGGGAACCAACCCGCCCACTTGATCCTGCCAACCGCCACCGGTGGACATCATCTGCTCCATAACGAGTACTCTTGCAAAGAGTTCTTCCTCCGTAGGTTCGCCTCCGAAGATTTCAAGAAGCCCCTTAACACATGCGCCCGCAAGAATAGAACTGGTGCCAAGACCTGAACCGCGGGGAATATTTACTACGCCGGTGGACAAGTACAGACCACCGCCTAACTGCTGCGCCAAACCTTCAATGGTGGTTCCGTCGTCCTCCAAGGGAACAATACCGCAAGCAAGTAATGCCGCCTTATGTAAGGCAAATGCATCGTAGGGGTTGTGACAATCCCGAATCTGATTCAGGTCCGTAAACTCTGCCTCCGCACCGCTATCGGTGCTTGCCAACACAATTACCGGACGATCCAACTTTCTTACACTGACTTCAATGGGCAACCGACCGTCCAACCGAAGTGCTGCATTTAGCACTGCACCGCCATGCTCGTTACAGAACGGAGGGGTATCAGACCAACCACCGCCGAAGTTCACACGAACCGGAAGCTTCACCGTCACCTCTTCCTTGACAAATCCGGAATTCTTACGCTCCGGAAGCTGGGGCAGGCTACTCTCGTATATCATATCCCCAATAGTTCGGAAACACAGGTTCTCCAACTCCTCGGTGTACTGCTTGCCTGCCAAGCGAGACAAGTAGTAATAGATTCGAATCTTCGTTGAAAAAGAAGCTTTTGCCGCCTCTTTACGCAGAAGCGTAACCACCTTACTGTTTACTTGGTCTTTCGAAACCTTCTCCGAGACCTCAGCAAGACTACAACCGTCAGCGATATATCTCAGAATTGCAAATGCATTTACACGGTCCTTCAGATTCCACTGCCAAGGCAACAATTCCTTGTTGTCCGCTTCGTTGAAACTACGGCAGAGGCTGGTTCGCTGTACGCTACGGAACATAGCCACATCGCCTTCTCCACGACTCATAGCATAGACATTCAATGCATGCTCCAACGACTCTGCAATAGTATCAAACTCCGCATAGAGATTAGCAAACCACAGTGCATGATTATTATTACTCCATAATTCCTCCGGCTGCAACCCATTCTTACGTAGAAATGCCTCCATGGTATCCCCAAGAAAATGTCCGTTCTTCTCCAACACATCTTTGGGATTATCATCAACGCCATAAATTCGTACAACAAAGCCACCGGAACGCTGTTTTACACAATGCAATACCGTTCCATCCGGCACTGTCACCCCTTCCAGTGTAATTCCGGAGATCACACATTCCTTACCGACTATAGTGCCGGCGTTGATATAACTATCCTCCAAATATGTTCCCTCGCCCACTCTTGCCTGCTCTTCCACATAAGAATTATTGGACGCATAACGAACATCTTCCGACACGTTGGTCTGTACCTGTCCCTTCCAGTCCAAGTGCCCGTAGTTCTTCACCTCTTCCGTCATTAGGTGCAACAATTCTCTGGTAGTTCCGAAATGAATAAACTCCGCAGGAGACAAGGCAATCAGTTTCATCCGATACTTGTGAAGTACTTCCCACAGCTCGGTTCTACACTCCGCAAGTTCCTCTGAAAAATCTCCTTCCGGAGCCTCCTTGTAATACTGCTCCAAGGTGGAATTGGTGGCCAACGGATACAAAAAATCTCCATAGAAGGACAGCCTCGTTACTTCGCTAACATATCGGTTAAACCGCTCCTCATTTTCTTCAATCAAACCGTACAGATCCTGCAACAGTTCTGTAGACAGAAGCACCGCACCGGTATCCAGATCCACATTTCCCTGCGCATTTACCGCACCAATGCCCATGAGGCTCTCAACCGTCTGCTTATGCAAGAAGTTCCCCACATTACCGTCCGCATCTGCAAGAAATACGCCGTGGTTCTTTCCGGTCTCCACCGCCTCCTTAATGGAAATGGCCGCAGCCCCTTTGCCGGAATAGTCAATCTGTAAGGGATTAAACAGCAACAACACGTCGCCCGAAAGCACCAGCATACCATCACGGAATCTTGACGGAACTCCGGACATAGCAACAATAAATTCATCAAACAACGTAGACCGTCTTCCGTCCGGCAACGCTCTGGGCACCGGCGAAAACAACTTACCACAGGCAGAATACTGGGGCACTCTCTTACTGTCACCCCCACTATGAATCACAAGAATTCTCTTGCCTTCAAAATGATGCTCCGTAGTTCCCATATGCTCTACCACATACCGAAGTACATTTAGTGTGGCACCACCTGAACCTACTCTCTTACCGTCCGGGTCCGGTAACACTGCATAGTGAGCTTGCCTCGGCAAGAAACCTGCTTCCAATCGATACGCAATCTGCTCCCGATAAGTCTCCGCTTGATCCTCATTGGACGCCGTCAGAATCACATAGTCCCATTTTGCAAAATGCTGCTTCGTCAGACTCTTCTCATAGTCTGCCCAATTGTCCTTATAAGACTGGCTCAAAAACAATGAATTGTAGTTCGACATCTTCTTCCTCCGTACTCTACGCTTTATCTTCCTTCCATAACCGCCAGCATCTTGTCCACTGCGGCATCCACCGAATCATAATTGATATATCCTACGTACAACTTGCGACCACGATAAGAATAGCAATAATCCGAGCCACCCTTAACCGTTACATTGTAGGTTTCAAATGTCCAGGATGCACCATCGTCCAACTGCATACGCACCAGTGAAGTCAACTGATCCATAGATAGTGACGTCTGAAAATTACCGTTTACCGCATTCATAATATCACCAAACTTCATCAAGGATGCCGGCGTCATCATCTTGTTAATCACTGCCTTGATAAGCTCCATCTGGTTCTTACCTCGCTGATTATCCCCGGCGGCAAAGGCATATCGCTCTCTGGCAAACTTCAACGCCTCGGCTCCATTTACATAATTGTATCCCTTCTTAAAATGTGTCCCTCTCCCGGTGAACTCATACGCAGAATACACGTTGACTCCGCCCAAAATATCCACGAACTTCTCCACGCTGGTGAAGTTCACACGGATATAATAGTCAATATCGATACCGTACACATTTTCCAAAGTGTTCATGGACGTCTTGACGCCGTAGATGCCCGCATGGGTCAGCTTATCGTACTGTCCGCCGCTGATTCCGGGAATCGTAACATACGCATCTCTCGGAATGGTCACCAACAGAATCTTCTTGGTGGTAGGATTCACAACCATCAATATATTCACGTCACTGCGACTACGCACATTGATGGAACCGGACGCATCAATACCGCTACAATACACCGTAAAATAATTCTTCGTCAGGTCCGTACTATTGGCACGATACGGCATCTCCACCTTCGGTCTGCCCGTAGGTAACGGCGTAACCGTCGGCGTCGGCGTTCCGCTGAGATTCGGATCCGGCGTTGGTGTCGGTGCTTCTGTGGGGGTAGGCGTCGGTGTCATGGACAACTGCGGAAGTTCTGCCTCGAAGGAATACACCTCAAGAATACGTGTACCATCCTCAAAGCCTTCTTCGTACTCCCACAAGAGGTCTACGAAGGACTTATCCAGAATCATAGCCTGCACTTCCCCATCCATCAATGCCCACGCCAGTTCACTGTAATTGTTGTACGCATGTACATCCAGTGTCGTGGTGTATGTGCTGTTAATATGCTCGACTACTGCCAAACTATTGTCATATTCAAAAGAATTCTGGATGCCGTATGCATAGTGTAGCGTATCTTCCACAGACTGTGCCGGATCATCCGCTAACACCATAACCACCATCTCATCCACTAAGATCATTTCCTTGTCACCACCGCTAATATTATCCACGGTGCTACGTAACTTCTCCAGCGTGTAAAAACCAAAGGAATACACCACTGTCAACAATATACTCAACACAATTCCGGCAATATACCGCTTCTTCCCTAGGCAAATAACCAGATACCCGGTTCCCAGCAACAACACACCCATCAGAGCACAGACAAGCGCCATATAGCGTCCCGGCAACACCGGAAAACGCACCAAAGTCAATATCACCAAGGTTGCCGCCAAGCACTGCGCCAGCAGCACAATTCCACCCACGATTACTCTTCCTCGCGAAGGTCTCTTCATTCTAACATCTCTCCAATCAAAAACACTCCTATAATAGCCCCTTGACCATTATAAGAGTGTTTTGTATAAATTTCAAGTTTTCTATTCTCAAATGCAGCAAAAACAGTTTCTATTGTCCCGAAATCACAGCATTGATTCGCTCAATTGCACCATTAATCGAGGACTGTTTCAGACGCATAACATACAGCTTACTACCACGATAAGAGTAACAATACGCAGAAGTACCCGTTCCGGTAACCGCGTATGTCTCCACATGCCATTGTGCAGGATCATTCAACTGCATACGCACCAAAGAAGTCAATTGGTCCATGGTCAAGTCTGTCTGGAAATTGGACCGTACCGCATCCATGATTCCACCGAAGTTCATCAATGCTTCCGTACTTGTCATCTTAGCAATTACCGCCTTAATGAGCTCCATCTGATTCTTACCACGCTGATTATCTCCGGAAGCAAATGCGTAACGTTCTCTTGCAAACTTCAAAGCCTCCGCACCATTCAAATGATTGTATCCCTTCTTAAAATGCGTGCCTCGACCGGTAAACTCGTACATAGAAAACACATCCACGCCACCTAGCAGGTCAACAAACTTCTCCACACTGGTAAAATTCACACGCAGGTAATAATCAATCTTAATACCATACACGTTCTCCAGCGTCTTCATGGAATACTTGACACCATAGATTCCCGCATGGGTCAACTTGTCGTACTGTCCACCGCTGATTCCCGGAATCGTAACATAAGCATCACGTGGCGTATTTACAAGAAGAATCTTCTTAGTCAGAGGATTCACCACCATGATAATATTTACGTCGCTTCGACTCTTCGTGGTAATGGCTCCCGCACGATCAATACCGCTACAATATACAACAAAATAGTTGCCCGTAACGTCCTTGTTATCCGTTCTTGTGGGCATATTCACCGGCGGTCTGGTAGGTACCGGAGTGGGCGTATTTGCGGGATTCTTATCGTAATATTCCTTCGGCGTAGGTGTCGGTGTCGGAGACCCGCTTACTTCAGGTTCCCCTGTGATTGACGGCTCAGGCGTAACGGTTCCTTGGGGATCAACCAAGGCTTCCCCCGTAGGCTCCGGAACGGGCGTCAAATCCTCAATAGGCTCCAACGTAACGACCGGAGTCGGCGTTGCCGTAATATCTACGGCAGACAGTTCCGTTTCAAAGGAAAAGCTCTGCAGTACACGCGTACCTGCCTCGAAGCCCTCCTCATACTCCTCAAGCATCTCCACAAAGGATTCATTTAGAATAATGGCATCCAGTTCCCCGGCCAACAACGCTTGCCCCAGTTCACTGAAATTTTCATATTCGGACACTTGCAACGTAGCTCCATAATCCTTCTCAATATGCGCCACCACTGCAAGACTGTCCGGATATTCATATGAATATTGAATACCGTAGCGATACGACAGGGTGTCCTCCACCCTCTGTGCAGCATCGCTCTCTCGCACCATGACAACCATGTTATCAATTAAGACCATCTCTTTGTCAATGTCGGTAATGTCCGCCAAGGTACTTCGGGTCTTCTCTAAGTACCCAAAGCCCACCAAGTACATCGCAATCAACAAAACCGTCAGAATCGCACCGCATACAAATCGCTTCCGCCCCGTATGCAATAAGTATGTAGACAAGGCAAATAAAACCGCCATCCCACCAAAGACCAGCGCCATATATCTTCCCGGCAATACCGGAAAACGAAGCAATACCACCACTAACAAAATCGCAGCAATCAAATGCACTCCGGTCAATCCCCATCCGGCAATTCGTCGCCCCTTGGAAGCCACTTTGGCACCGCCAGTCACCTCTTCCGCGTTAGAGACGGAACTCACCTGCTCCCCATACTCCAATTCTTCCTTCGATTCTTCCATAACTCTTCCCTATCTAAAACAACCAATCCTCTATACCAAGGTCATTACATCCGTATATTCCAAGCCAAGGCTCTTAGCTACGTTGGCATTGGTGCACTTGTGACCATAAATGTTCACACCATTTGCAAGTCCAGCATCTCTCTTAACCGCCTCTTCCAAGCCCAACTTGGCAATCATACTTGCATGACGATACGTGGTATTGGTCAACGCAATGGTGGAAGTATACGGAACCGCACCGGGCATATTGCCTACACAGTAATGAACCACACCATCCTCGATAAATACCGGTTCGTCATGGGTTGTTACATGGGAGGACTCGCAACAACCGCCCTGGTCAATAGCGATATCAACAATAACCGCACCGTGCTTCATAAGCTTCAAATGCTCGCGGCGTACAAGCTTCGGCGTCTTCGCACCGGGAACCAGTACGGAGCCGATAACAAGGTCCGCCTCTGCCAAGCATTTGCGAATATTGGCCTCGGTGCTATAAAGCGTCGTAACGCTGGCACCGAACACGTCCTCAAGATAGGACAAGCGATTCAAGTTAATATCGAGAAGCGTTACCTGTGCATCAATACCTACTGCTGCCTTAGCCGCATAGGTTCCTGCAATACCGCCACCGATAATCACAATCTTACCACGCTCCACACCGGGTACACCGCCAAGCAAAATGCCGCGACCTCCAAAACTACGTTCCAGATACTTAGCCCCCTCCTGAATACTCAGACGTCCCGCAATCTGGCTCATAGGGCGCAGACAGGGAAGATTACCCTCTGCATCCGTAATGGTCTCATAAGCCACTGCTTTCACACCTTTCTTCATCAACGTCTCCGTCAACTCCGGATTCGGTGCAAGGTGAAGATAAGTATACAAAATCTGACCCTCGCGCAAATACTCACACTCGCAGGGTTCGGGCTCCTTCACCTTAACAATCATCTCCGCTCTCGCAAATACCTCTGCCGGCGTATCCAAAATCACCGCACCGGCCTCCACATACATACTATCCTCAAATCCGGCACCTTCACCGGCATGCGTCTCTACATAAACCGTATGTCCTTCCGCCACCAATGCTCCGACATTATCCGGCGTCAAGCCCACGCGATACTCATGGTTCTTCAATTCTCTTGTTGTTCCGATAATCATAATCTGCTCTCCTTATCGCATAGATACGGCACTTCGCTAACACGCGAAACATACCTAGGATATATCATAGCACATTTTAGGTAAATTACAATAAAAAAATAAGTGTGAACATATTTTTTTTGCAACCAAGACAAAAGGGAGACCCTTCGGCCTCCCCCTTATGCAATACTCAATCCTTTATCATAAACAGATACTTCTTAAACACCTTCACTCTTGCAAGAATCGTGATTACTACCACCGATCCCACGAAAGAAACCACTTCAAACAATACCAACTGCGTCAAATGCCCTACCGACATGCGCTCGAAGATAAAGTCCATTCCGGTCATAATGCAGATATGCACGAAATAAATTCCGAAGGCCATCTGTGACAACTTCGTAATCGGCCTCCGCACTCGCTCCGACGGTTCCTTCCCACGCCGTATCCACTCAAAGAGAAATATCGAACACAGCAAGATTCCCACGAAATTGTACATCACCGCATAATCCGCCTCCGCAGCATATGCCCACAACTGATACCCGCAGGTGAATGCAAATGAAACCGCCGCACCAAGCACTACCACTGCCCCAGGCAGCTTCGCCATTGCTCCTTTGCTTATGTAATACCCGAGAATTACATAGGCCAAATAAATGGAGAACAGATACGAATCATCCAACTCATATAACAATCGGAATTCCGATCCGGTTAACATCAGTGTTGCATTAAGATTCGGAATCACCATACCACTCACAAGGGCAAAGGTCACCGGCAACAGGACCAGCTTCTCCTCATACTTCGAAACCGCCAGTGCTACCACGGGAATCAACAGGTAAATGCACAGAATCATGGGCATATACCACATACTTCCCATAGTCAGCTGATTGGTAAACAACAGGGTACTCACAAAGTTCATAAGTGCCGCACCGATTCCTTCGGTTCGAAGGGGCGAAGTGGCACCGAGACTTAAGTACCAATACATAATTGTCAGCCAAATCTCCGTGGTAATCAAGAGGCTTAACCAATTGTGTCGGAGAAAATGCTTCACTTTGTCATTCGTCGAAAAGTCCTTCTTCAGAAGCAACGCCCCGGAGATCATCAAAAACAGCGGAACTCCGATACGGCTGAAAATGTAGCAAACCGTCTTGATGATGGATAGATATAAGGGCAACGTCTCATATTCCAAAGAAGTGTTCTCGTATACGGAGAAAGTTCTGCTGACGGCGTGGTTTAACGTGATGGAGAGAATGGCAATGGTACGGGCAAGATCGAGGTACCCCACACGCTGCTTTAAATATAACTTGTGCGTACTTTTCAAACCACTCCTCGCCTGCTCTTCAGTTATAGAATCCAATTTTCCTTGTACTTCACACGCTTGAACGTTCTTCATTCACACTACCTCCTAGGATATCGCAAATTACCATCCAAAACCCTTACACCCTTCTACATCAACACTCTTATTGGCCAAATCGCCGACGCGCTCTTTCGAGATCTTCTATGTCATCCACTTCACACCACATCTGCTCAGGAACTTCAACTACACGAATATCATTCTCGCGATAATATATTAGGCTACCAAGAACCTTTTCATAATAACTATTTTCCCCCATGCATTCAACATACCATTTAATTAATGGCATATATTTTTGAACAAAAGTTTTTGTAAATCGATACATATTTACAGTCTTCCGAGTATCTGTATAATTAAAGTTTTCCCCTTGCCATTTACCAAGAATCAGTTCCTCTGCCCTATCACCATTAACTTTAATAACCGTACCATCCATAGTTTGTGGATTAAAAGGACTAACTAAAATTGAGCAATCACCCTCACCCTCGATCAATCTCGTCAACATCTCTTTTTCATAAAAAATATCACATTCTAACATTAGCATATCATCATCACAAAAATCGATAGCATGGTACAATGACACAACGTTATTTGTCGCGAGATATCGATCATTTTCGTAGTACGTAATTTTTGCACCATTACACTCACTGCCGATATTGCTCTTAATGTAATCTGCCATATGCCCCACTACAACACCGATATCAGTAATTCCATTTTCAACAAGGCACTTAATTGCATTTACCAAGAGGGGAACCCCATTCACCTCAACCATTGACTTAGGAATACTATTTGTGATTGGTTGAAGTCGTCTTCCATAACCTGCCGCAAGAATTAATGCTTTCATGATTTCTTCATCTGCTGTTTTAGACAGCACATTCCTTTCTTTTTTATTCTCGTGAACACGTTTCAGCGTCATCACATTTCTTATCTACGTCTTTCTTGAACCCCTACAACTTAATTTCAATTATTTGATGGCGATTTTCTCTCTTATCCTCAGGTGGCAACTGCATATAGTCACCATATACAGTTTTCAAATATAAATCATAATCAATCGGGGCAGAAAAAACCTCCGTCTCAAACGATAGTTGCGTATACTTTTCAAAGCATTCTAATGGAACAACCCATTTACCATATGGTGCCCCTCCTGCTTGCTCATAAACATTCTTTCCGTTTTCGCCGTTATGTTCTCTCATTACAGCATTATACCGCATCATAATATTATTCCTTTTATGAAACATACTATATATACAACTTGGAAAATACTTAATTCGCACAAGCAACCTTTCAATTCGCCCTTCGTGGCGCAACCACGGATAAACCCGACATTTCATAAGCATACTATACTTATACCACATTATTTTTCGCCCTTGAAGCTTCTGTTCCTTGCTATGCTCTGGAAAGACGTCATACGGGAAAATATCAATGTATAGTTCTTGTCTGGCACCGGAACTCTGGAACATTTTTTCAACATATCGAGTTCCTTTTTTTCGCAATTTACAAAACGCATACGGAAAATTTTCATCACTTTCCCACGTTTGTAAATAGAATTCTTTATTCAATACCTTCGGAGCAATTTGAACAAACTTATCAAATTCCTCTCGTAGCATACCGAAGTCCATATCGTCATCCCATGGAATAAATCCTTTATGCCGCACAGCTCCCAACAATGTTCCGGAATCCATAAAATACTTAATTCCGTACTCATCACATACTCGCTTAAACTCTCTTGCAATCTCTAACTGTGCCAACTGAACCATTCTCAACGTTTCCTTATCCACAGCACCCTCTCCATTTCGTAACCAAATCTTTGCACCAGTATGCTATTTTCCTTGTAACTCTACCGTATAACATTACAAGCTTAAGTACAAGAATCGCCACTTGTCCATCTCTAGCATATTTTCTGCGAAAGTAAATTCTTGAATTATACAGGTTGCAGACCTGTCTATATTTCGTCACCGCTTTATTTATAGATACAGCATGAAGATGCAAATACTTCGTCGTCGTGTCTATACCCAATCGATATCCACATTGCAACATCTTCGTCCCGAGAATTCGTTCCTCACAGTACAAAAAAACATTCTCGTCGAATCCACCAATCTCTTCAAACACATTTGCATCAATTGCAAACAAAGACCCGTATAAAAATTCTGTATATACAAATTCTTCAGCTAAAGAAATCTTCTTTGTAGGCATAAACTTTTTTAAAACCAGTGTGCAGTCTAAAACATCATCTTTAAAAGAATTGATATTTATACTGTTGATTCCACATCTACCATCACGGTTTATCATAATACCACTTACAGCATGAGCCTTATTCGTAATGATATGGGTCGCAGTAGCATTTACGAATGCCTCATCAAACTCCACATCCGGATTTGCAATGTAAACAATATCTACACTTTTTTTTTCAATCAAATAAAACGCACCAAAATTATTACCATACGAATATCCGCCATTTCTCTTGGTTTGAATAACGTCCACTTTGTCGTCAGCAAGAGTTTTAAGAACGTCCATAGAATGATCCGGTGACATATTGTCTACAATTACAATGCTATCAATCGAGTTATAGGCCGATATTTTTTTACACATCTTAGCTGTTGTATCCGAATCACAATAATTCAGTACAACGATACCGATTTTTTTATTTTGAACCAACTCACTCACCTCCGGCGTCTTCGACAACACAATGTTATATGTCATCGCTTTATAAGATTAGCAAATATATCTTTTGCTTGAGTCCGTTTATTCACTAAAAACAAAGTATAAGAAATCAAATAGATTACCATTCCCAAGCATCCACCTATTCTCCAATTAGAGATAATAAATATCGCAACCAACAAATGAACCACAAGTATGTCTCCGACAACTCTGTGTCCAATCTTCTTCCCAACATATCTTTCAACTAACGTACTGCGAATTGCCTGAACAACAACAATACTCATTGCTGCTAACTCTAAATCATGCACAACATAACATGATACCAGCGCCAAAACAAAACTAATCGCCACTGATACAGCATTGTATATCAACAATCTCCGTTCTTCTCGCAAAGTCTTCATATACGTGTTTAATAACATAGCCATCTTGCTTTCATAGACACAAACCACAAACAACATCGCCATGTAATTTAAACTTTCCTCATATGCAGGAAGCCAAACCATCAAAAGTACTTTTCCAGGATAGTAGAAAACTAATGCTCCCAAAACAAGAAGCATGAGTACGCAACTTATCTTCTCATAATATTCTTTTCTCTTATCAGCATCACTTCTTCGCAAGTACGGAAATAATACCATCGCAACCGCACCAATAAACGCCACAACGAAATTGGTTAGCGAAAGGGCAAGGGACATTTTCCCAAAAGTCTCAATATCCCAGCATATTTCTATGGCCTGTCGCATGATCCCGACAATCAACATGCTAGCAACATTGGATAACATGAGCACAATGCCACATGAAATATTTCTCTTCGCCTCCTCTTTTACTCCTTTCAACTGCAACGGTTTAGCCACAACTAGGTCTTTGCATACGATAAAAATATATATTCCTCCACAAATTCGTCCTATAACCTCACCGACGACAAACCATTCAAAATTGTCCTCTCGTAACAACACGCCGAACAACGCAATTGCTATATGAACAATTTTATCAATCATAATGCCATTGGCGTACTCCGAAATTCTTCCGGTCGCTTGTAATAGATTATGCAAAAACGCTCTTGGTAAATATACAACTACACATACACAGACCATAAAAACGATGAAGTCTTTATCTGCTCCGCATAGCAAAATCCCTACCACACATATTACAAGTGACAAGACTAACTCCATAAAGGAATACATCCTAAATTGTCCACTTACACAAGGAAAATCAATCTCTTTCCAATATTTCCCGCCCGTGCGTAAATATGCCCCTTCGTGCCACCCTATGCCTAGAAAACCAATGTACCCCACGTAGAAAATATACAATTGGTAGTATCCATACTCTGTTACTCCAATAAACCGTGGTAGAATGAGTGTCATCAACACACTCCCCAGTAGACTAACTCCATTGGATATAACCGCCCTCGACACTCCTCTTACCATCTCTTTATTGTTATCCACAAACTAAGCCTTCTTTCTTCGAAATGTCTTACTTATTCCAATATCGCAGAACACTTTTCACGCACCGCTTCATTTTATCCGTAAAAAATGCTCCCCACCGTTTATACCCCCATATACATTTTGCCGAAACAAGAAATCCATCCTTTTCACATCTCCTCAAAAATATGTCTTTTTGAGGATGACGAGCACATGGTGTTCTAAAACTAGCACCACCATTTACAGCCTCTTCGTAACTACGTTGCACTAAACTCATTCTATCACTAACTATATTCAAGAGTTGTCGACCTGCATCTGTATTTACGGTAACGACTGATACGTTTTTATTAAACGCCTTATTATCTACTAATTCCCCTTCTTTTTTTAATCCTAAGAAATCACCAATGGTCATGTCACCCACACGCGTTCTACTTGAAAACTTACATTTGTGGCATCCTATCCTTAACCCAAGCCCCGTAACAAAAGACTTAAAATACAAATCCCATGTAGATCCTCGTAAAACTCTAATTTTCTTTTTCTTCTTAGTTGTGCCCTGTACAGAAAGGCAATAATTCACTTTGGCATCATTACTTCTAAACGAAATATTTGTTATTTCTACAATGCCATGACGTTTTTTTATCCATTCCAACTCCTCAGACAAATATTCATGGGACGAAACACCATGGCATAAAATATCTACGCAATAGAACCCGTTTATCGGACTATTCTTTTTTTCTAAAAACAACTTGCATCCTGCCACATGGCACGGCAAACCGACAAATAAGACTTTTTTACCGGCACTCAAATCATCATGTATCGTTCGAAAGACCAAATTAATATCCGGCTGAACATATTTCGATCCTTTATACATTGCCACTTGAGACGCTTTCTCCGTACGCGTATACTCTACCCTCTCAGTGTTGACATTCCACGCAACACCATAGGCAACCGAATTATCATTTTCCAAGAAATTCTCATACATGAGTGCAGCAATTCCGCCAGAAGCACTATCCGTTCTTTTTTCTTGTTCATCCCTAACAGCCGCATAACAACTAGTCGGTTCAAACTTTTCTGTTACATTAATTTGCGGGCATACCTTCTGACATAACGTACATCCCACACACGTTTCGCTATCGATTTTGGGAAAAGAAAATCCCTTAGGTTCGATACACATCGAGATGCTATTTTTAGGGCATATATTAACACAAGCACCGCATCCCGAACATTCATCGATGCCCAGTAATTTCATAGTTTACCTTCTCTCCTTTTTTGAATTTTGGAAACCAACTTACTCATACATTGTTTTTTCAATTCGTCCAATTTACTGTTCACCGATATATAATCAATCTTTCTCTCAACAATACCTTCTGTATAATATCGTTCTATGTCAAGCAAATGAAACAAATCATCTATTCTAGAATTCTGACCTGCTGTATCAGTATCGGCAAAACGTTTAAAGATTGCGAATTCTCTCTCAAATGTAAGTGCAAAACACACCATATGAAACGAATCCGAGCATATAAATGTAGCATTCTCCACTAGATGCACAAACTCCTTGGGTCCTGCATTCTCTATTATGTGTGTATCGGGCACATTACGATCAATATCATCCATAGGCAGAATAACAACCGGCAGATTTAATTTTCTCGCAAGATTCCTTACTTCTCCCCAATAGTCAATATTGTGTCCCACAAAATAAGCAAGAAGATATTTTTCAGGAAGAATATCTTCTAATGTCCAGTCTTCAGCAAACACTCTCCATTCTTCAGACTCTATTAATAAAGTGGGATCAATTACAACATCTACATCGCGCCCGAGTATCTTTTCCAAGCATTCTGCTCCGGTCCTTTCTCGAACCGAAATCCATGTAAAGTCCTCCAGGTATTTTTTATACTTATTTTCAAATTTTTTTGGAATCACACGTACACCTACACTTGATGCATATGATAATTTTACATAATCACTCGGAACAAAATCCAACAAAAAGGTGTCCCGCAAATGATATGGATTCCATACTTGGTCACTACCGACAACAAACCCATAATATGTGTTCAACACATTTTCATAGTCACATTTAGTATTGATTTTAACTTTTCGCATCATGTCATAGCAGCGTTCGAAATTCCTTTGCTTGACAACATTTATCTCTTTTCTTTTTGTAAAGCAGCCTTTTATCTTTCTCGACACATTGGCATAAACGCGTGCACACAATTGTCCCAAATGTTTATAGTATCTTCTCTGAATAAAAAAATCACAATCAGCAAATTTGTTCAAAACCGTATACATTGCAATTGCCTGAAGATTCGATCCGAAATTAGTAGACCCACTCCAACCAACCAGAAGTAGTCTTGTTCTATCGCTCTTTCCACCTGTATACATTTCAAACATCACCTCCAGTTTGGTCTTCTCACACTCTATATTCTTCGACTTGATTTTTTTCTTTGCGTAAAGTTATTTTACATAATAAAACCGGCACAAGAACATAATACACAAAATTTCTTCCAAGCGACAGCGACTCTCCTCTTACCAAAAAAACAAAATAGTAGAGCAAATAAACTGTCATAAACAAGTGTGTTGCCTGAATCCGTTCATTGTTACACGCTTTCCTAAACTGCTCTACTAAAAACGCATAAAACATACCGAAGAGCAAGAAGTATATAACCGAACCATATCCATAATTCCAGTACCCCTCGGATATAAATGACGCACCCATACCAGCTGTCGTTCTAGTATATAGTGGTTTAAAGGTAATTGCTACCCCCACATAAGCTTGGTATGCATTACCTATAAAATTAGGAATAATTCCCCAAATCATTTTGACCAAGGACATTCCATAATGATAATCAATAATCTCTGGACATGTATTATACACAAGCGTATTTACAATTTGGGTATTCCCCATCTCTAACACCGAAGAAACCAAGAAATTATTTTCTACCAATTCTTCTGAGGCAGATACAATCAACTCCTCAACATTGTTTGTAACAAAAATATGTGAACGTACACTCGAAACAAGAGACAAAACGAAAGACGCCCCAACCACGCCCAGTATAATTCCCATCCATCTCTTTTTATCGATTTCCTTTCTATACAAATCAGAAATAACCAACAATGTAATCGCTAGTCGAAAGACTCCCAAACGGCTTCCGCCCAATATCTGCATCACAACATATCCAATAATAATAATCCATAGTATTTTTCTATGTTTCTTCTCGAAAAGATACAATATCAGCAGGGCCGAGGTGAATAAGCCTGAAATAATCGAAAAGATCTTCGCAATTCCCGTGGCGTTTTCTAGTGTCATCGCATAGCCATAACGCGCCATAATAATAATATCTCGATACAACAAATACATGGTAGGGATGATCGAAATAAATAATAACCACCAAGCAACTTTCGTAATCTTATCACCGCCTACCACAATCCTTCCCTGCGGAATCTTACCCAGATTCCTCTTAGGAACTAAACAGTATCCCACACATGTAAGTGCGATTGCTGCCAGTGCAAACCCCGCAGCATCATGTAGTTCTTTTGCGGAGAAAAAGCCACCAACAACTGTAAACGCTATATTTCGGGGGATTTCATATCCCAAAAAAGCCAGGATGCACTGTCCAAAAGAAAAGAAATAACAGAAGATCACAAAGTAGAAAAATCCACTTCTCTCACTCGTCAGGAAATACACAACACAAACGGATACCACTCCACATAGTATCGCTATTCCACCAATTGCTCTGACTTCTTCATAAATTGAATTTCGCGGATTCATTGCGCCGAATATCAATGCAACCATAAATTCAAGCATCAGTACAATTATAAACATCCAGCGTTTTTGATCCAAACTCATTTACTTCCCTCCTGTATAGAGTTTCTTTTACAATAAACCATTCCAACACTCATCGACGACAACATGTTCAATACCATTCACTCCATCTTGGACCAACATATCCCCCCGGTGTTTGTATCATAGAGTTATACCTGTCCATGGACATAGTGCAATAGTGGTCTTTTTACCCCCACCATTCCTAAGATTACGGCAATAATTAGAATGCGTATTTTTCTCCATCACGCCATCAGTTCAATAACCTTCTGCGCCAGTGCTTTATAATCCATTGACCCAAAAAACGCCGCCCGATAATATCCAGTCAAAATTTCTCTGCAAAAAGGACAATCACTAGCGATTACATAAGTGTTACTCAGCCGAGCTTCTAACAACGGTAACCCAAACGATTCAACATAGGACGGGAAAACCAAAATCGATTTTGTATACATTTCAAAAACTTGTTCGCGTGAAATCGGTCCATTAAAACGTACATTCAGCTGATTCTCCGCCGCATAACTATATAACTTCTTCGTATAGTCATTCTCATCCGGGCGAATTGTAAAAATCGCCTCATAATCATAAATCCCACTCTCTTGCACTTTAACAAGAGCTTTAAGAAGGGTCATATGATTTTTGTATGTGAACGCTGTTGCCGGATAAAATATACGTTTGCGATTTTCCGTATTATCTTCAAAGCAACCAATATTGTTGCTTGTAATATCCGGCTGGAGGATTGCAATTTTCTTTTCTTCAACACGCCCTTTCTCTATCAGGGCACTTTTCATCCATTGTGTTTGAACTATTGTCAAATCAACCGTTCTCAATGATTTGAAAATACTCTTATTAATCACGTTCTGATATAACCATAGTCTCTTTCCGTCTCTTTTAATACTAAATTTATGATCAGTAAGAATAAACGGAAGATGCAGATAAACAATCTGGCGTTTGTCGTAAAAAGATATTCCTTTATTTTGTAGCGAAAACACTTGATCGGGCATATAACTCTTTAGAAGCTTTCTTGTTACGATATTATCGAAATACATTCGATGTGCCCAACTCTTTTTCACCCACGGAAAGCGCAAAACCACAACATTGTCTGTTTCCGCATATTCTGGAGTGCTAACGACAAACACCCATTTGATGGTTTGATCATTATATTCGATAATTTGGTTGTACAAGTCATTGAGAATTGCTAACGCTCCTGATTCACTCGCATGAACATCATATATCATTATCGTCGAATTAGGCTTTGGATTAACAAAACCAATTAATGAGTCCTTTGCAACCTTCACTTTTACTTTCCCTCATACTTTCTCATCCACTCAATCGTGGCTCTCGTACCATCTAATCTAGAGTACGGCATCTCTGGTGCAATTACATAGGTATTTGTCATATCATTCGTACCATCATTAGTCATGTTTGCAAATCGAAATGATTGCATAGGAAAATGAACTCCGAAATGACCTAGAAAATCTCCAAACTTAGCCAAGCACTTAACAAACCAAACCGGCATGGTTGGAACTGAGAAACCCAGTTCCTTGGCTATTTCATCTGCCCACTCATTGATTTCGTATGATGGTTCATCGCCAATATAAAAAACCTTATTCTCTATATCACACGTTTCCGTAAAGAGCAACTGCTCAATTTGATATATTGCATTACCTATATACCCATATGTTTTATGACACTTTATCTTACCAATATGAAAATACATTCTACGCATAACCATGTCAAAAAAATTACGATACGGAACTCCAAACCAAGGTCCCCATATAGACGTAGGACGTATAATACACCAATCACAATTAGGGATGTTACTCCATACTTGATTCTCAGTCTCGACCTTGCTTTCTCCATATATGGTATGCGGACAATAATCGCGTTGATGTTTTATTTGATATCCATTGCGTGTAACGAATTTTGATGAAGCAATAACTATTTTTTTAAGCGACGGAAGTTTCTTCACTATCTCCATCAAATTCTGCACACCGAGAGTATTGGCTGCATAATCCTCAATACGCTTTCCATCCAAATCCGTTCGTGCAGCAAGATGAACAATATAGTCCGGTTGAAAATCAAGTACTGTATTCTCAAATTCCTCACGTTGTACAATATCGACTTTTTTCCATACATTATTTCGCTCTTTAATCTTTGGTGCACAATGATCAATATTAAGAACTTGATATCCTTTTGCCACCAAGTCTTCTAACAAGTTAGTTCCTATAAATCCCGAGGCTCCTGTTATCAGTACCTTCATTA
Source organism: Lachnospiraceae bacterium (assembly GCA_045546575.1). Taxonomy (GTDB): domain Bacteria; phylum Bacillota; class Clostridia; order Lachnospirales; family Lachnospiraceae; genus ISDg. The sequence goes on from JAZQDC010000011.1 coordinate 62,699, forward strand.
ATGCTTCCTCCAACAAAAATCAAAAATCCTCTGTGACACAATGTGCAATGTGTAAGCACAAACTCCAATCACCACACAAATCAAAATAAAATTAATAGGAAAAACACTTCCGCGCAATGCAACAATAATCGTCGTTTGCACATAATATATTTCCAAAGAACATTTGCTTATGAGGCCAATCACCTTACCAATACCGGTTTCAAAAATTCTGCCCAATAATTTTTCATTTGACATAGCCCAAATAAAAAGACAATATGCAAAACCAATATAAGATACAGCCAGTAAAAACTCAAAATTCGTACGTCCTGCATTTTGTGAAAGTAGCTTAACAATCAAAAATAACAACACATTAAGCACGGCCCCCAGTAAATATCTTAAGTTAAATGTGTTGTCTGGTGCGCACACTTTTTTTCTGATATACACGCCCATCAAGATACAAATCATCCACACACATTGAGTAATAAGATAGGGGGTTTCGATGGAAAACGTATCATGTATCTTCAAAGTTTCAAGGCTAAACAAGCCAAGTGGTAGTCTTGAAACGAAAAGAAGTACATAACACATAAACAACATGCCAATTGCAATATATATAGATTTTTCAGTATACTTGCGATAGACACATTTAACAAACCAAAACAAAAGTGCATAGAACACAATCATTGAAGCACCAAACCAAGATCCCGGAAATACAAAGTGCCTAACAAAGCTTCCCCAAGACTTAATTTCAAGAACACCAATTGCCCATACGATAGCTTTAAATATTACTAAGGGCACAACTAGGCGCATGATTTTTTTCAAATACCACCTTCTAAACGTTGTTTCATTGCGTACATTTGCCAATAAGTATCCTGAAATCATATAAAAGAGTGCTAACCCCAATCCACCACCAAAAGACAAAATGTCGTTCGGGTAAACTCCTTTAAAATGAGAATTTGTAATGAGCACTACTGCAATTGCGCGTAACACTTCGACAAAATGAAACATCCGATTATCTCCACTCGACAATTCATACAGGGCAATCATTAACTTATTACTTTATCCCTGTCCACTTTTGATCCTTTTCACTAAGCACTAATGGTGTACCATCATCCAGCGTATAGCCTTCCGCTCTTGCATTCCCTTGATATGCCCCTATCACATGTGGCCACTCAATTCCGATTGCAGGATCGTTCCACGCCAAGCCACCTTCATCTCCCGGATGATAAAAATCTGTTACCTTATAACAGAACTCTGCCGTATCGCTTAATACCAAAAACCCGTGTGCAAAGCCCTCTGAAATATAAAACTGCTTTTTATTATCTTCTGTCAACTCTACACCATACCATTTACCGTAGGTACTACTATTTATTCGCAAATCTACAGCCACATCAAATACTCGACCCTTTATCACTCTAACAAGTTTTCCTTGCGGATATTCCTTTTGAAAGTGTAAACCTCGTAGCACTCCTTTTACTGACATGCTTTGATTATCTTGAACGAATCTCATGTTCAATCCTGCTGCATCCATGTCACGTTGATTATAAGTTTCCATAAAATATCCACGCATATCACCATGGAGCACAGGTTCGATTATATACAAACCATCAATCGGACATTTTGTCACCGTTATCTGTCCCATACCATACCACTCCTAACTATTCCGTTTTTTCCAAATGTCCTATCTCTTGCAAATACCGCTTAAGTGCATCTTTCCAATTCGGCAAGGGCGTAAATCCGTTATCAACCAATTTCTGCTTATCCAACCGGCTATTATAGGGACGTTTCGCTTTCGAAAGCCCATACTCCTCCGTCGTTACCGGCACTACTTTTATCATATACCCTGCCTGACGAAAAATCTCACAGGCAAACTCATACCAACTGATATATCCGCCCTCGTTAGTCGCATGATAATATCCATATTTGTTGCTTTTTATCATGTCAACAAGCAGTCTTGCCAAATCATATGTGTATGTGGGCGTTCCAATTTGGTCATCAACAACTTTCAAAACCGAATGCTTCTTGCCTACTTCAAGCATTGTTTTCACAAAATTCTTTCCATTCGTACCAAACACCCAAGCTATTCTTACAATGAAAAAGTTAGTTAACTTATCACTTACATAACGCTCGCCTTCAAGTTTTGTATATCCATATACATTCAAAGGGGCGAAATCTTTACAATCAGGTAACCACGGCTCCGAGCCCCTCCCATTAAAAACATAGTCAGTACTGATATACATCATTTTTGCATTCAGAGCACTGCATGCATTAACAATATTTTTAGTACCCACCGCGTTAATCCAATGTACTTTTTCTCTGTTGTCGTAATCTTCAGCCAAATCAACTGCCGTCCATGCTGCACAATGAATAACTGCGTCTGGCTTCACTTCACTTATTACACTTTGAACTGCACGCTCATCTGTAATGTCAAGCCCAATATATGGCATTCTTGTCGCCGCCGAACCATCTTGAATTCCATTGTACTTTTGAGACAAGTCACTTCCTATGCCTTCAATTCCTCTTTTGGCCAACTCATTCATCACGTCGTGTCCAAGTTGTCCTGCTACACCTGTAACAAAAATTCGCATTATCTACTCCCGCTAACTTATCGGTTAGCATACATCATTTCATAATAGTTTTGATACTCGCCACTGATGATTTCTTCCCACCATTCCCTGTTATCCAAATACCACTGAATAGTCTTCTTAATGCCGTCTTTGAACATCGTCTCCGGCAACCAGCCCAATTCATTATGAATCTTTGTCGGGTCAATTGCATATCGCATATCATGCCCCTTACGATCGGTCACATAGGCAATCAAACTTTCCGGCTTGTTGAGTTCTTTGCAGATAATCTTTACAATATCGATATTGGTCATTTCGTTATGACCGCCGATATTATAAATCTCTCCTACACGCCCCTTGTGAATAATCAAGTCAATAGCCTTGCAATGGTCTTCAACATACAGCCAATCACGTACGTTCTCTCCTGTACCATACACTGGTAATGGCTTGTTATTTAGCGCATTAGCAATCATCAACGGAATCAGCTTTTCGGGAAAATGGTACGGTCCGTAATTATTACTACAACGACTGATAGTTACCGGCAAACCAAACGTACGATGATAAGCCAATACCAACAAATCAGCACCTGCTTTAGAACTCGAGTACGGACTACTTGTATGAATCGGTGTCTCCTCTGTAAAGAACATATCCGGGCGATCAAGCGGAAGGTCACCATAAACCTCATCGGTAGAAACCTGATGATATCGTTCAATCCCATACTTGCGACAAGCATCCATTAGCACCTGAGTTCCCATAATATTGGTCTGCAAGAATACCCCTGGATTCTCGATAGAGCGATCCACATGACTCTCTGCCGCAAAATTAACAACAACATGCGGGTGTTCCTCCTCAAAGAGTCCAAATACCGCATCACGGTCACAAATATCCGCCTTAACAAAACGAAAATTCGGTTTATCCATAACATGCTTTAATGTCGACAAATTTCCCGCATACGTCAACTTGTCCAAGCAGATAATTCTATAGTTTGGATATTTGTCCAACATATGAAACACAAAATTCGAACCGATAAAACCTGCTCCACCGGTCACAATAATTGTCTTACTCATTCTCTTCTCCTTGTCTTAATATCGAACTTTATCTTCTGCAACCGCCTTCAAATGACTACCATATGAACTCTTTCCATAACGAATAGATGATTGAAGTAACTGCTCTCTCGTTATCCATCCATTCTTGTATGCAATTTCCTCTGGAGCAGATATCTTGACGCCCTGTCTCTGTTCAATCATTCTGACGAAATCAGCAGCATCCACAAGACTATCTACGGTTCCGGTATCTAACCATGCAAATCCTCGCCCCAACAATTGTACATCAAGTAATTCTTTTTCAAGATACATTTCATTAAGTGTCGTTATTTCGAGTTCACCGCGAGCCGACGGCTTTACGCCATGCGCCATTGCACTAACTCCCGATGGATAAAAGTACAGCCCTGTAACAGCATAATTACTCTTTGGTTTCTCGGGTTTTTCCTCTATGGAAATCACTTTTCCATTATTATCAAATTCAACCACACCGAAACGTTCTGGATCATTAACATAATACCCAAAAACAGTCGCCCTCAGATTCGCTTCTGCGTTACAAACTGCATTGCGTAAAATTCTCCCGAATCCATTGCCATAAAAAATATTGTCCCCTAACACCATCGCACAGGATTCATTCCCGATAAACTCTTCTCCTAGTAAAAAGGCTTGTGCAAGTCCATCCGGAGACGGCTGAACTTTATAACACAAATTCATGCCAAACTGACTACCATCTCCCAGCAAATGTTCGAAACGTGGTGTATCCTCAGGAGTTGATATAATCAAAACATCCCGTATTCCCGCCAACATCAGTGTAGACAAAGGATAATAAATCATCGGTTTATCATATACGGGCAACAATTGTTTGCTTGTTACCAGTGTGAGCGGATACAGTCGTGTACCTGCGCCTCCAGCAAGAATAATCCCCTTCATCATCTTCCTCCTTATCGATTAACACGATACTATTTCCTCTGCATACTTCTTCACAGACACATCCTTGGTGAGATTCTGCATTAGATTAGTGTGGCTCCGCTCACCCATTGCCACCATCTCATCACTTCCTGCATTATCGATGAACCACTGAATATTCTTCTCTACTTGCTTATAATCCTTAGGTTCAGATACCAGTCCACCGTTGGTCTCCTCGATAATCAATCGAATCTCGGAGTTACTCTCTAGGACGCCCAACACAGGCTTGCCTGCTGCCGCTACGCCGTAGTACTTACTGGGACAACTCACTCCCTTAATTCCTTTTGCATTTACAACCCAGTGAACATCGGCTGCATTAAGACTGTAGATGAGGTCGCTTTTATCCTGGTACGGGATAAACACCACATTGTCCATCTGATGCGCCTCTTTGTACGCAACCAGCTTGTCAAGTACACTACCCGCTCCTACGAATGCGAATACCACTTCTCTACCGTCCGCAGTCTTCGTATCGCTTCCGAACTTTCGGATAACCTTAATCAAATTCTCAAGATCATAGTACAGGCCGATATTTCCGGAGTACATAATGACAAACTTGCCCCCAAGATTGTACTTCTCGCGAAACGCAAGTACCTTCTCATGGTCGGACGGCAAAGGATATATCTCCTTCTCATCAATCCAGTTGTTAATCATCACCGTCTTCGGAACCTTCTTGCCATTGAAACGCTTCTTCATCGTTTCTACGAGATCACGTCCCACGGTAATTACAAGGTTACTGCGTCTGCAACTAAACTTATCAAACCACATCATAGCCTTCAAGACCAGTTTATTCTTGCTGTATCCCACCGCCATAGTTTGCTCGGGATTGTAGTCCTGAATGTTATATATATACTTAGCATGTTTCATCCATTTACCCCACACGCCAAGCAAACCACCGAGAATGGGAGGTTGAGAAATCGAGAACACATAGTCCTGCTTTCCCACCTTGAACGTTGCAAACATCGCTCCGAAGAAATATCCGAGGATATTCTTGATACGACTCATCTTGCTTGTCTTTGAGAATTCAGGAACTCGAATTCTCAAGACATCCACTCCACCGATTTTCTCCCGGTAATACTTCTGCTTTTTGTACTTTTCCTCAATCGCTCCGGTATAAGAAGGAACTACACAGATTACCGTAATATCAAAGGTATCTGTCATCCCTTCGGCCAATTCGCGAAGTATCTGCCCCGTAGATGCCACATCCGGAACATAATAATGCGCATATATTAGCAATCGATTCTTCTCTGCCACGTCTTCTTCATCTCCATTCAATTCTCTTGCCGTAGTCTTCTAATCTTCTCACTTTACCCACTACACCACATCATATATTATCATATTTCCTATGTCACGTCAATAGACAAGGTACTGACTCTTCTTTCGATTTCAATCAATATTTTGTGCACTTTTTCACAGCATCCACTAATCGTTGTGCCAAATCCACTTTTAGCCAATACCCTTCCTTTTCCCTGTTTCACATCATCATACCTATGTTCAACACTGAACAATTCACACAAAAAAAGCAACCGCCACTCTTCTCTCTCCGAGCAACGGTTGTCTTCCTTAATATTCATTATCCTCTACATGGATCCTTCTCTCTTCAGCACCACTAGCACCGTCTTGAGAAGAATCTTAATATCCAATCCGATATTCCATTTGGAGATATATTCGCGATCCAGCGCCACAACTTCTTCAAAGTCCGTAATATCGCTACGTCCGCTTACCTGCCACATGCCGGTAATGCCGGGCTTGGCAGCCATACGAACCCGATGGTGAAGGTCATACTTCTCCCACTCATCCACCGTGGGCGGTCTCGTTCCCACAAGGCTCATATCGCCCTTAAGCACGTTCCAGAACTGCGGAAATTCATCCAAGCTCCAGTCACGAATGCGGTTACCGATGCCCTTCTTCACGGTGCCATCCGGCAACTGCTTGGCACCGATGATACGCGGGTCAAATTCCAACTTAAACATCATGCCGTCTTTCACACGATTCTGCTCCATCAATTCCTTCTTCCGCTCTTCGGCGTCCAAGTACATACTGCGGAACTTGTATATCTTAAACCGCTTGCCGTTCTTGCCGATACGAATCTGCGAGAAGAAGATCGGTCCCGGAGACTTGATGAAGATCATCGGTCCCAACACAATAGTCAGAAGAATCGTAATCAAGCATCCGACAATACCGCCGCAGATATCCAGTACACGCTTGCACACCAGCTGCTTCGTACTGGTGGCGTGTAGCGTTGTGGTCAATACCGTATACGGTCCCAAGGACTCTGTAAACTGCGTCACTCCACCTGCCGTAGGCAACTGTGCCACCCGCTTGTGCTGTACAACGCCCATCTCCTCACACTGATGCACCAATTCTTCCGGGCAAGGTATCGTATCCGGATAGTCAAATAATACTTCGTCCACCCAGTTTCGGCAGACATAATCCGCCACCGTATCCGCAGAGGCCACGACATCGTACTCTCCGGCTTTCGCACCGGTTCTGTCCTCATCCATCACCACAATTCCCACAACGCGAAACATTTGATAATTGTGCTCTTTCATGTTCTGTACAACGGTGTCCAATCGCTCTGCAACAGTAAGAACAAGAAGCGCACGATCTCCATCACCGTCTCGCATCCTTCTACACAGATACAACTTCCACAGGACACGTGTCCCGTAGCTGAATCCAAGATACAGAGCCGCCATAATCAACAATACTGCCCGAGACGTTGCTCCCGCATCCTTCACAAGAAACAGATAAAATACCGCAAGAAGTGTCACCAGACACACATGCCACAGCGTTGCCACAAGTTCTCGCCAATAACCACGCTTCACAACATTACGGAGCACATCCAATAAGATAATACTTGCCACATTGCCCAGCAACAGGAATACATTCAGATGAAGATACCCCTCTTGTTCATACAACGTCATTTCACCGTTTCGAAGCCAATATGCCAATATATACGATAGCTGAAGCATCAGTGTATCCAGCACTATGAAATCCAAGTGCTTCGCCCAGCCTAGAGTTTCTCTCCTGTACATCGACTCTTCCTCTCTAATACAACATTAATCTCTCGAATTCCCTCCGGTTCTCGCCAAGATGCGCAACAACCTCAGGAACAGGTTGATAATATCCAGATATAACTCACAAGCACAGTCCACCGCACTATCCACCGTATACACGCGATTCTGTGCAGCTGCCCAGTCATAACCGATATACCAACTGAATACTCCTACGAAGATAAAATCAAAGATTCCGACATCCATTCCCATGAACATCATCACCAACTGTACAATCAAACCGACACCCAATGCCAGGCTACACAGCCACCCCGTCGATAAGAAGAGATTCGGCCACATCACAGCCGCCCCCATCATGAGAAGTGTAACAACCGCCGTTGCGAAAAATGCCGTCTGCAATGTGCCAACTTCATACGCAATAACTACCGGTGCGATCACCACGCCCACAGGTACCACAATCATATTATAGCCCAGAAAGCTAATCCACGGATTGTCGCTCTTCTCGCAGATAATCTTGCCCGCGATGCAGAGCACAAAGTAACCAATCAGCACTACCCAGTAATTCAACTCAAGCACCGAATCCAACAGTGTTGTGCAGAGAATTCCGTTAATGACAAAGCCCCACAGAAGTACCGCACCAATCAACAGATTGTACGTTGTTCCGCTGATCTCGTCCGCACTTTGACCGATGTCATCATATGCAATAAACCCATCCCCCGGTTTCCAGTCATTTTCTAATTCCCAGCCGGCACTCTGCTTATTGCCGAATCCTACTTCGTTGTCATACATATCATTCATGCAATTTTCCTCCCTTACTCACATACGAGCCTTTTAGTTTCCACGCATCTCAATTAGAGGTGCCCCTGTCTTCTTGATATAATCCGCGGTAATCGTTACCGTTCCGATGGTATCATCCTTCGGTATCTCGAACATAATATCCAGCATAAATTCTTCAATAATCGACCGAAGTGCTCTAGCTCCGGTCTCTCGCTTCATAGCCTTCTCCGCAATCAAAGCAATGGCGTCCTCGGTAAAGTCCAGTCTCACCTCATCCATGGCCAGCAACTTCTGATACTGCTTCAAAATCGCGTTCTTAGGCTCTACAAGAATACGCATCAATGCTTCCTTTGTCAGACCTCTAAGAGCGAAGATTACCGGCAGACGACCGATAAATTCCGGTATCATACCATATTCACGCAGGTCTTCGGGTGTTACCTTCGAAAGCAAATCCGGATCAGACGCAAACTCATCCCGCAGGCTGGAGTTGAAGCCCATGGTAAATGACTTGGTCAGACGATTGGTCACCACCTCGTCCAATCCCGGAAATGCACCGCCGCAGATGAACAAGATATTCTTCGTATTAATGGTGGTCATAGGTACCATGGCGTTCTTATTGGTGGCGCCCACCGGCACCTCTACATCTGCTCCCTCCAGAAGCTTCAGGAGTCCCTGCTGTACGCTTTCCCCGCTAACATCGCGACTGGTAGTATTCTTCTTCTTTGCAATCTTGTCAATCTCGTCAATAAATACAATGCCGTACTCTGCACGCTCCACGTCATTGTCTGCATTTTGCAGGAGCTTCGAAAGCACGCTCTCCACATCGTCACCGATATAACCGGCTTCCGTAAGAGACGTAGCATCGGTGATGGCCAGCGGCACATTGAGCAGACGCGCCAAGGTCTGCACTAGATAAGTCTTACCGCTACCCGTAGGACCAAGCATCAACATATTGGACTTCTCAATGATAATATCATCCTGAAACTCCTTCAGCTTCTGCTTCTGCACACGCTTGTAATGGTTATACACCGCCACACTGATTACTTTCTTGGCATATTCCTGACCGATAACGTACTCATCCAGTCTTGCTTTGATCTCATGGGGTGCCGGAAGCTTTTCGATATTCATCACATCTTCATTCTCAGGCTGCTTCTCAGCCCCTGCAGTTTCCTTCTTCTTCGGCTTGAAACGAGTCTGATTCTGCATCTCTCCCGGAAACACAAAATGCACATTACCGAAAGGAAATCCGCTATCATTTTGCTCCGGCGTCTCCTTGCCGTCCTCATTATCCGACGTATTCTTCACAGTCTCCTTGCCGGTGGTTCCGAAGCTCATAGGCCCCATCACACGGGTCATAGTATCCAAGGACTTCTGCATACAATCTTGACACAGATAAATGCTGGGCGGCACCAACAAGAGGTGCCCCGTCTTACTCTCCGGTCTCCGACACATAGAGCAGACATTTTCATACCCATCCTTCTTCTGATCCTTCTTCTCTTCTTCGCTCATAATCTTCTCCTCGTACCCTTCTCTTAATAAGCATTTTTGTTTACGAAGCCGGTAAATATGGTCATAAACAATATCTTCACATCCAGAATCATGGTCCAATTCTCGATATAGTATAAGTCATAATCAATTCGCTTGCTGACAGACGTGTCACCACGCAAACCGTGAACCTGTGCCCACCCGGTGATGCCCGGCCGAACCTGGTGCTTAATCATATAGCGCGGAATCTCTTCTTTGAACTTCTCTACAAAGAAGGGGCGTTCCGGTCTGGGACCCACAAGACTCATATCTCCCTTTAGAACATTCCAAAACTGCGGAAGCTCATCCAAACTGGTACGTCGAATGAACCGTCCGATCTTGGTCACACGCTGGTTGTTGCTGTTGGACCATTCATTTTGGTCCTCTCCTTCCTTAGCCTCCACCATAGAGCGGAACTTGTACATATAGAAGGGCTTATTATGAAGCCCTACCCGTTCTTGCTTGTAGAACACCTTACCTCGGGTGGTAATCTTAATGGAAATGGCAATAACCAGCATCGGAATGCTGAACAAAATCAGAGCAAAAATGCTACCAAATACGTCCACAATACGTTTCAGCATTCGGTTTCCGAAGGTAGCCAACGGTACATTTCTGATATTAATCACCGGAAGTCCGAAGAAATCCTCGATAACCGGCACCGTAGGCACGATGTGATTGTAGTCCGGGACGAACTTGGTATGCGCTCCGGATTTTTCACAAATTCCCACCACTCGGCGCAATTTATAATAATCATTAATGCTGAGGGCAATTACATACTCATCGAAGCTGTTTCGACTCAAAATGTCCTCCAGCTCATCCACTCGCCCGATTACGGGAATGCCATTATATTCGAAATTCTTGTCCTTCTCATCATCCACAATACCATGGATATAATATCCCCACTGCGGATTGCTCTTAATTCGGTCGATATATCCTCTGGCAGCCGCACTGTAACCGATAATGATCACGTGCTTTAGGTTAATCCCCTTGGAACGCAGACTCTGCAACACATAATTCAACACATGTCGAAAACTAAGTCCCAGCGCCACGTTGGTCAAGAAGAAGAACGTAAAGAACCATCGGGAAATGTCCATCTCCTTCACAAAGAACAACACGAAGGTGAAGTACAGAAGACCGATAATATTCGCCTTGGTAAGGCCCCACACTTCCACCGTCTTACGGCGCTTCAGCGCGTACAATCCGCACTTGGAATAAATGAAGATATATCCCGGTACTATCGGAATCAAATACTTCGCATAGTCTCCAAGGGAATAGAAGGACTCATTTGCCGTTAACGCAAAGATTCCCTTGTCCGCCAACACTCCGAAACGCAAACTATAGGAAATGACGTAGGAAACTACAATAAGAAACAGGTCGGCAAATACTCGAATCGTCGCCAGCTTCTTCTGATTATCTGAAATCATCGCAATCAAATACTCCTATCCTATTCATTCACATAAGGCGGCTCACACTCTTCCGCCAAATGCTCCTTCACATAAATACTCTAGCATATCATACATGATTTCCACTTAGAATTCAAGTGAAAAGATTATAAAACACCCATATCTTGACAAATCGGCTGCGATTTTATATAATTTCATCACAGACTTATCACAAACCCATGGTAATCTATGTCCTGTAAGAAACCTTTTGGAGGTTATTGAACATGAAGATATTGAAACGATTATTCAGCGTATTCTGCTTTGTGGCCATTGCATCTACGGTGTTTGTAGTGTTGGTAAAGCTTTTTGATGTAGAAAAAACCGCGGAATTAAAGCCCTCCGGCAATTTAGGTTCAGAACAATCCACCGAGGGTAACAAGAAACCAGACAGCAATGCCTCAGACGATACTAAGAACAATTACACGCTTAACAACGGCTCCACAATTTCACTGGCCGAGGATACCGCCGTTGCACTATCCTCTCAAATTGATGTCGAAGCATTGTTGAATAAAGTTCTACCTTCCGTAGTTTCCATCGATGCAACGATTCCCACATCCAATATGTTCGGGCAGAGCTACGAATCCACTTCCAGCGGTTCCGGCATTTTGCTCTATGGTGAAGAAGATTGCATCTATGTAGTGACTAACAATCACGTAGTAGAGAATGCATCTCGCATTTCCCTCACACTGTCTGACGGAACTTCGGTTGATGCATCACTAAAAGGAACCGACTCTGTAGCAGACTTAGCCATTCTTACGGTGACTCCTTCGCTTCTCTCGCCTGAAACGTTGGAGAATTTGCAATATGCTACCCCCGTCAGTAAAGACAGTGTAGAAGTGGGCGACATGGTTCTTGCCATTGGCAATCCCCTTGGCCAGGGAATCTCCGTCACTGTAGGTTATATTAGTGCCTTAGAACGCTCCGTCACCATCGACGGTGTAGACATGACCTTGATTCAGACGGATGCCGCCATCAACCCCGGCAACAGCGGCGGTGCATTAATTAACTTGTCCGGCGAATTGGTGGGTATCAACTCAGCAAAATTGGCATCCACAAATATCGAAGGCATGGGATTTGCAATTCCGGTAACCACTGCCATTCCGATTTTGGAAGAGCTGAAGAAACTGGAGGTTATCGCGGAAGAAGATCGCGGTTATCTCGGTGTATATATTGAGACGATTACTTCAGAGATGTATGCTACATTCGGTTGGCCCATAGGCGTCTATGTACGCGAATGGATTCCCGGAAGTGCCGCTGTAGGCTCAGCGCTTCTTCCCGGAGATATTATTACAGGTGTAAATGGAATCACCATTTCCACTGCACAACAGTTAGCGGAACGCATCAACTGCTACCGTTACGGCACCACCGTAACCCTTACGGTAGAACGTCTGTTGGACACAGGGTACGAAACCGTCACCATTGAATTTACCTTGGGCAGACGTCCCGAAGGAATTGAGTAATTCGCACAAATTAAGAGCAGACCCATGCGCGGTCTGCTCTTCTTGTTATGTGTTATCTTGTCGCGCTCTTTCCATACTCTCCGAGAACCAGATACATAAGATGTCCCATTCTCCGATTCCATCCGGTCTTGACATATCCCCTGCGAAGTGTTGTCATTAACCGAAGTATTCCCGGCTTGTATTGCATTCCACAATAATCCGTTAGAATTTGATACTGCTTCTTCGGCAATTCCGCACCATACATCACGTAGAATTCCATAGCCTGATCATAAGTCAACTGAATGGAATGCAAAATAGCCTCTCTCTCTGTGGCCATCTTCACAGTCTGGCTGAGACTTCTATAATTCTTCGCACCTTCCGCATTGCCGCCGTGCTGACGATATAACATGGTGGGCGTACTGATATATCCGATATGGCCAAATGCTGCTGCCACCAAGGCCACCCACCAATCATGCATAATCATCTGTACCGGACGGCGCTTCGCTTTCTCAACCAAAGCACGATTCATCATAACCGTGCAACCGGTAACGCAATTCTGCACCAACTGTTTGGCAAATGTTCGGTCATACCCCTCCAGTTCCTGCAGTTCCATGAGAGACGGGTTCACCACTTGCAACTGGCGATTTGCCACCATAACGTCGGTGTGAACCAGTAATGGCGTTCTCTCACCGTACTTCTGCTCCATTCGCTTCATAGCACGATAGGTCATCTCAATCTTGTCCGGAAGCCAAACATCATCTTGATCGCAGAACATCACATATTCCGCATCTGCAGACTGCAAGAGTTCCATAAAGTTCGCACCTGCGCTCCCGGAATTCACCGTATTTTCGTACAGCGTCATCTTATCCGGATATTGATCCACATAACGCTCCACCAGTTCTCTGGTTCTGTCGGTAGACATGTCATCACAAATGGTCAAATGCCAGTTCCCGTTGGTCTGTGTTACAATGGAATCCAGCTGCTCTTCCACATATTCCGCACCATTATAGGTCGCCATCAATATCTCAATCATCTACGCCTCCCGGCTTCTTTAGCCCATTTCCACCTTAACCAGTGCCAACGCACTGGCAATAACCTTGTCCATATCATAGTAGCGATACTCTCCCAGACGGCCACCGAAGATGACTTTCTCCTCCTTATCCGCCAAGGCACGATACTGCTGATACACCGTCTGATTTTCCTCGTTATTGATAGGATAATACGGTTCCTCACCCGGCTTCCATTCCGTAGGGTACTCCTTAGAAATCACCGTCCTCTCCTGCTTACCGAATTCAAAATGCTTATGCTCGATAATTCGCGTATACGGAACCTCTCGCTCTGTATAATTCACTACGGCATTTCCCTGATAATTGTCCGTATGAAGGACTTCATGCTCGAAAGTAACCTTGCGATACTGCAATGCACCGTAACAGTAATCGAAATACGCATCAATGGCACCGGTATAAATCACCTTTTCTGCCATGGCATCCAAGGCTTCCTTCTCTGCGAAATAGTCCGTTCCGAGACGCACCTCCGTGCCCGCTAACATCTTCTCTACCAACTTCGTATAGCCACCCATAGGAATGCCCTGATAACGATCGTTAAAATAATTGTTATCATACGTAAAACGCAACGGCAGACGCTTGATGATAAATGCCGGCAAGTCCTTGCAGTCTCTTCCCCATTGCTTCTCCGTGTAGCCCTTTACTAATTTCTCGTATACATCACGTCCCACCAAGGAAAGTGCCTGCTCTTCCAGATTCTGCGGCTCCGTAATCCCCGCAGCTTCTCTCTGCTCTTGTATGATGGCCATAGCCTCCTGCGGTGTTCGAATATCCCACATCTTACTGAAGGTATTCATGTTAAAGGGGAGATTATACGTCTCATCCCCGTATACCGCAATAGGGGAATTGATGTAATGGTTGAACTCCGCAAATTGATTTACATATTCCCAGATACTCTTGTCCGAAGTATGGAAAATGTGGGCTCCGTACCAATGCACATTGATGCCCTCAATTTCTCTGCAATACGCATTTCCCGCAATATGGTCTCTTCGGTCAATAACCAAACACTTCTTGCCTCGCTTCTTCGCCTCGTAAGCGAAGGTCGCACCGAACAAACCGGCGCCTACAATTAGATAGTCATACATGTTCCATACCTTCTTCCTGATTTTCTATCGTACAGTCTCCGACATGGTCTTCCACAATCGATCTCTTTCGGACAGCAAAATAGGCGTTCCGTCCTTCAATGTATACCCGTCGGCATCTGCCGTACCTTGATATTCCCCCACAAGCTCCGGCCACTCGATACCGATCTCCGGGTCGTTCCACGCAATACCACTCTCGTCCCCCGGATGATAGAAGTCCGTCACTTTGTAACAGAACTCCGCCTCTTCGGACAATACCAAGAATCCATGTGCAAACCCCTCAGGCACATAGATCTGCTTATGATTCTCTGCGCTGAGAATCACGCCGTGCCATTTGCCGTAAGTCTTGGAACCGAGACGCATGTCCACCGCCACATCAAACACCTCACCGCGGATAACACGCACCAACTTCCCCTGAGGATGCTCTATCTGATAATGCAGACCGCGAAGAACTCCCTTCTTGCTCATGGACTGATTGTCCTGTACGAATCTCATGGTAAGCCCCGCTTCTATCATATCTCGCTGATTGTAGGTCTCAATAAAATATCCTCTGGAGTCCCCGTGTACCTCCGGCTCAATCTCATACAAGCCCTCGATAAAACATTTTGTAATCTTAATCTTCCCCATGGATGATTCCTCCGATGCTTAGATAACGCTTCAGTGCATCCTGCCATTCCGGCAGAGGCACAAAGCCTTGTTGTATTAACTTATCCTTGCTCATACGACTGTTGGCCGGTCGCTTCGCGGCCGACGGATAGGCATCCGATGATACCGGTTCTACCTGCAAATGCTCATCGTCATATTCTTTGTATCCCATCTCTGCCACCTGACGAAAGATTTCCTTAGCAAAGTCATACCACGAGCAAATCCCCCCATTGGTGGCATGATAACGTCCGTACTTCTCCGTCTCAACCATATCTACCAATAGTCTCGCCAGATCCGCCGTATAAGTAGGCGACCCAATCTGGTCATTTACCACCGTCAATCGCTCCTTGGTCTTACCCAACCGAAGCATAGTCTTCACAAAATTCTTGCCGTGTTCACCAAACACCCAAGAGATACGCACAATAAAGTACTTCGTGAGAAGTTCCTCTACTGCCAGTTCTCCCTCATACTTCGTCTGACCATACCAGTTGAGCGGTTTACGTTCCGTATCATCGGGTTCCCAAGGTTCCGTGCCTTCTCCATCAAACACATAATCCGTGGAAATGTACATCATCTTGCACCCTAGTTCTCTGCACATCTCGGCAATGTACCTTGTTCCCGTGGCATTGACCATACGCACCATCTCACGATTCTCTTCTGCCTCTGCAGCATCCACTGCGGTCCACGCCGCAAGATGCATCACCACATCCGGAGATTGCTCTGACAGAACCTTATGAACAGAGGTGGGATCTGTGATATTCATCTCTTCAATATCCACCCCGATACACTCATGTCCTCTGCGTACCAGCTCATCTGTCACGTCACGTCCCAGTTGCCCACGGGCACCCGTCACTAATACTTTCATCGATCACGCTCCATACATCTTCTCATAATAATCTCGGTATTCGCCATTGATAAT
Source organism: Lachnospiraceae bacterium (assembly GCA_045546575.1). Taxonomy (GTDB): domain Bacteria; phylum Bacillota; class Clostridia; order Lachnospirales; family Lachnospiraceae; genus ISDg. Next base: position 79,148 of record JAZQDC010000011.1, read on the forward strand.
GGTTTCCCACCACCTAAGCCCTCTACGAGTTAATCTTCTTCTCGTAAATTGCCGCCACTTCATCAACATTTCCAGTAGCTACAATCTGTCCCTTTTCCAGCAAAATCGCTTTATTACACAGAGACTTAACCTGCGCCAGACTATGCGATACGAACAGAACCGTAACGCCGTCTGCGAACATACTCTTCACCTTATCTTCGCTCTTCTTTCGAAACTTTGCATCGCCCACAGAGAGAACCTCATCCAGAATCAAAATCTCCGGCTCCACTACCGTAGCAATGGCAAAACCGAGACGAGCCTTCATACCGGAAGAATAATTCTTCAATGGCACGTCAAGAAACTGCCCCAATTCACAAAAGGATGCAATCTCATCGTATTTTTCATTAATAAAGGAACGTGAAAAACCCAGTACCGAACCATAGAGATAAATGTTCTCTCGACCGGTGTATTGCATATCAAAACCGGCCCCCAGCTCCAGAAGTGGTGCCACCTTTCCTTTGACACTGACGGTTCCTTCGGTAGGCTTTAACACTCCACAGATAACCTTCAAAAGAGTAGACTTGCCCGCACCGTTCATACCGAGAATTCCGACACGGTCCCCCTTCTCAACGCTGAAATTTACATTCTTCAACGCCCAGAACTCATTATATTTCAGTTCACCCTTTATTTTCTTAATGATAAAGGACTTAAAATCATCCACTTTTTCTTTGCTTAAGTTAAACTTAATTCCTACGTCTTTCAGTTCGATTATGGAATTACCCATAGTCACCTCCGTACTTGCTCGATATAACATCATCGGCATATCTTCTCATCACTAGATGTGAAGAATAAAGTCGTCCTGCTTTTTGTAGAACACATACAGGCCGATAATCAACGATACCACGGATACAGCCAAGGCATACAATGTGGACGTCCACTTCAGTCCTTGTCCGTATATAACCGTGCGTCGAAAATTATCAATCACCGCATATAGCGGGTTGTATTTTAACACCCAACCGGCCGAGGAAGCCAACAACACATCGGGTTTATAAAAAATCGCAGAACAATACATCACTAATGTTAATCCCACATTCCAAAGGTATTCGATGTCGTGGAAGAACACGTTCATTGTTGCCAAGATCATTCCGACGCCCAAACTCATGATTAACAAAATCACCATAGGCACCAAGGCTTCAAACACATGCCACGTAGGCCACCTACGATAATAAAGCATCACAATAACCAACACCGCAAGGGAAATCAAAAACAGTGTGTAGTTAAATAATACCGAAGAAAACGGATACATGTACTTCGGTACATATACTTTCTTAATCATAGCGGCATTGCTTCGTATTGACCGCAACGCCTCCTTCGTGGAATTCTGAAAAAGGGTAAACAACAGTCGTCCCGACAAAATGTACAACGGAAAATACGGATCGTTATTTCCAAGTATCATTCCAAACACATATGCCAATACAATCATGGTCATAAGCGGTTCAATCATAGACCACAAGATGCCCATATAGGAACGACGGTATTTTAACTTGATTCCCTTCTTCACCAACTCCAACAGTAAAAACCGATACTTTGTAAAGTTTTTTATTGCATTACGCATTCCAAACTCCTCATTTCACAACTGTTCCATGTACTATCTGGTACGCCACTTATCATAAATTCGTACCGCCCATGTGTAAATCTTCGGCGAGCGCTTTAACGATAACGGGAAGGACTTCGTCAAGATATACTCGCTGTCCCGCAACTTGCGATACACATCCTTTACCGTCAATCTCGGTGCGAACTCACGCATAGTTCCATACACGGATACCGAATCATATAATTTTGCCAATACTTCTACGAACAACCGATCCTTCACATTGTTCTTGAAGTAATTCATACCAAACGTACACAAAGATGTGTCAAATTCTTTCTCATCAAGCAATGGTTCACGGTATATATCTTGCGCAAACTGCGGGAGATACTTCTCCATTGCCTCGTATAACACCATGTCGCAACGGGAGTTCTCTGATTTGATAGGCACAATCTTCTCACCTTCATAACGATATCCTGTCACGCTCTTGTAGGGAAGGTTTGCAAATACCGCCTCCACCATAATCAATGAATTCGGTGCATTATTGAAATTTCTGCGGATCAATCGACCGTTACTGAAATATATGCTTCGCAGATAATAGAATATATTATCCGGCAAATCCTGCGTACCGCCATATACCTCTCGTGTCTGTGCCTTAAGAGTCTCATCATTTGCCACCAAATGATCAATCAATCGCATCAAGCAATCCTGGGTATAGCCACGTCCCCAATACTCCACGAAAGCAAACCGCTCGGTGAAATCAATCTCCTGCTTCAAATACTCAAGGACAATCGTTCGCTCATTTCGCGCACATTCCAGCAGGTAAGCGCGATATTCCTCGGAATTCTTGGCTGCTTCTCGAATTGCTACGATCTCTGCGGGAGTGTACGTCTTCTTGCTCTTCATCTCCACCATCGCAGGGAAGATACGATCAAACGTCTCTTCATCCATATTCATAGCTTTCAAGAGCATCTCAAAATTCCGTACATCCGCGATATTGCCATGTGCCGCGAAGAAATCCTCGTCAATCACATCAATATAGGACGGAATACGCCATGCCTTTCTGGAACCGTATATATATTTCGTCTTAATGTCCAAATTCTGCGCCGCAATAATCTCATCAGCGATCCGCTTCATGGGATGTCCGTCACGGGAAATGAAGTACAAACACTTCACTCCCAAACGCATTGCATCGTGAATTGCCCAGGCCACATAAGGCACCAACCACGTCGAGATGTAGCAATATGAGAAAATCGCACGGTCAGCAGTCTCCTTCTCCGTAGCACTAGGGTGCTTGCCCAACTCTTCCGCCAGTTGATTCTTAAATCGAACCATCTGCGCTGCACAACAATACGCATCGTAGGAAGGATTGGCCGTCAAATACTTCTGCTCATAGCCGGACCATTTGTCGATTTCATGCATAACCGGCTGAATTCCCAATTGCTTCGGCATATTAAAGTCTGCATGACGATTGTCACCATAGTGAATCCACTTAGTAAAATCATACGGAGAGAAGGACTCAAATACCTTAAGATATAGTTTCTTCGTACTCTTCTGCACACCATAATCCGAGGACAGGAACAGCGGTAACGTTGCCAGCACAGGATCTGCCTTTGCAAGCATCTTCGATATGAACTCCTTCGGCAGATACATATCACTGATTAGAACGACGGTATTTCCTCCCGCCAATAGTTCCTTCAAATATGCCACATGCTTTGTATAGGGAATACAGGACTCATACTCTGCTTCCAACTCCCACTTCTTCAGCAACTCCACTTGCTCTTCATTTAGTTCGTATACATCTCCTAAGCGCTGAAAGATCTCATCAAAAGAAATCTCCAAGCGGTCGTCTTCGCGCAACTCCAGCGTCTTCTTATAATACTCACGAACATTGGATTCACACCATTGGCGGATATGACGATAATGTTCCATCAAATAACGAGGAAAATGCACATCCGACTGATACATCTTCTGTTTCACATACGTAAATATACTTACCGGACTCAGACCCTTTCTCTGAATCAACGTATCGAAAATATCGAAGCTGTACAAAATCTTCTCATCAGGCTCTTCCTTAGGTGTATGAGCCATGGCACGATTGTAAATCTCTTCGATGGTATTCTCAGAATACTCCCAGAACAGTTTCTGAATACGTTCACGATCTCGAGCCTCTTCTGCTTCGTCGTCCTCGGTTCCCCTGTCAAGGGCCGACAACAGTTCTTCAAAATTATCGCACATCTTACCGCAGGTCATCTCCTTTACATCAAAGACGAACCCGCGCAAATTGTTCTTGTCCTCCAAGTCAAACATATAGCGCACAAAATGCTTCACGCCTGCGGACAACATATCATAAAAAATCGAAGAATAATCGATAATCGCCAAGTCCACTCGATTGAATATCTCATATACATCATTGACATTATCCCAGAACAGGAGGTTCGGACAATCTGCGTACAACTTCTTGCAGTTGTTGTACTGATTGTCATTTTCCATCTGAGGATGCATCTTAAAAATCAATAACGTATTGGTCTCCTGCAACTTTGCAATGAGGCGCTTCATATCGGGAATTGCCTTGCCGAAGAAATCATTTGCATTTCCGTCACGATACGTGGGGGAATACATGGCAATACGTGCATCTGCGGACAATCCCTTCTGCTTCAAAATGTCATGATCATAGGACTGCACCCAGTCCATCTTCTCACAACAAGGATATCCTGCACGAACCAACTGCTCTTCTGTCAAGCCACACTGTTCAATAAAATGCTTCTCCATCAACGGAGACGTTACCAAGAACAACTGATTGTTGCGGTAGAACTTATTGTTCTGAATATACTTCTTAAAGATACGCTCCTGTAAGAAACCGAAATCAACCTTCTGCTCTACAGTCTTACAACCAACTCCATGCCACAAGTTCAACATGGTAATGCCGGCAAGTTCGGGTTGAATCACCTCTTTCACCTGATTTACCACGTATACGCCCGCCTCGCGCATGCATCTCTTTCCGCTGATAGAACGAAACAAATGCGCTTCATAGCCCAGCTTGCGAATATAGTTTCTGGTCTCCTTGTCATAACAGAGCCAGACGCCCTTCACTTCCGGATGTTTCTTCCGCATGTACATAAACATCCACTTCGGGTTTCCACTGAAGGACTTACCCGCGTTATATATCCATAATTTCTTATTACGTCTTTCCATAAATCTCTCCTACTATTGTTGTGTCTCTGCCCCCGAATATACTTCCTTCAAAACATCAATAGTCTGTTGAATTCCCTTCTCCATCTCATACACGGACTTCCAACCTAAGTCATGCAACGCCGTGGCATCCAAGATTGCCTTTGTAGCCTTAGAATATCCCGCAGACTCCACTGCATCCGGCAATTCAAATACAACCTTTCCACCGGTGTAATCCGCAATCATCTTGGCCAAATCTCGCAACATCACATCCGACGATGCAGATACCACGTTGTATGCCTCTCCGCATCTTCCGTTTAACAAAATGTATATAATCGCCGAAACCGCATCTGCAACGTAACTGTAGGAATACAACTGCGTTCCCTCGCTCTTCAGTACAATGTCTTCGCCGCGAACTCCCTTTAATAAAAATTGCGACATTGCCTTCGTATCGGACATAAGCATAGACGGTCCATATACTCTGGACAATCGTACAATAACAGAATCCAACTCCTTCTGTCGTATATACGCCTGACACAATGCTTCGCCGGTACGCTTGCTCTCCGGATAACCGGCACGCAGCGTATTACAATCGATGTATCCCATGTAATCTTCGGTGAAAGAATCGACATCCCCGCGATTTTCGCCGTATATCTCCACGGAAGATAGAAAGACAAAACGCTTACTGTCCATTCTACTTGCCCAGTCCAGCAAATGATTGGTACCGATTACATTTGCCGTTACCGTACCTATGGGGTCTTGTGCATACGCTACCGGGTGGGTATTGCTTGCTGCATGAATTACATAATCAATTCTTGCATCAATCGTTATGGGCGTATTCATATCGGCAACGACAAAGTGAAAATACTCCTTATCAAAATATCTGCCAAAACGTCCTCTTGCCTTTGCTTCATTTCGCCCTAATACATACACTTGCGTCTGTGCATGAAAATGCTCATTGCGATACATAAGCACATCCACCAAAAAACTACCGATCATACCGGTACCGCCGGAAATAGCAACCGAACCACAGTCCAAATCACTCCAGCGATAAGCTTGCTCCGCAATCGTCTTCACGCTCTGCATATATAACTGAGAATCATATAGTTCCATAATGCCTCCACACTACTTCAGCCACTCATCTTTTTCCGCAGTCAAGTAACCCTTAAAAATCTCCAAATCATTTCTTGTGGTTAACTTAATGTTCTTATCCGAACCTTTTGCAAAATACAAGCGTTCTCCCAACTCAACCATCATCGTATTGGTATAAGAGGAACCACTGATACCGATTCCTTCACGGAAGGCACGCTCGTATGCTCTTGATACAACTCCGTAACGGTATGCCTGTGGTGTAGACACGCGACGTAACGTCTCTCTGGGAACGTACTGTACCGTAGTCTCCGGTCTCTCCGGATCCACCACAAATATCTGCTCATTGTACGGCAGAGAGGTTACACCATTTCCATAAGTCTCACACATTGCGATAACATCACTGAGCACTTCGTCATCTACCAACGGACGGATACCGTCATGAATGATTATCGTATCTTCTTCCGAGCACACATCCTTCAAATGCTCTACGCCCTTGCAGATGGACTCCTGTGCGGAATCACCGCCGGAGATTACCCAGCGAAGCTTGTCGATATTAAATTGCTTAGCATATGCCCACAAAACATTGTGCCATCCGTCAATGCACACCACCTCAATGGCATCGATCTGCGGGTGTCTCTGAAAACTTTCCAGCGTATACAAGATAATCGGCTTGTCATACACATGAATAAACTGTTTGGGAATATCTTGTCCCATTCGATGTCCGGATCCACCTGCTATTATTATTGCCACATTCATATTGTGTCCTCACTTTCTTACCACACTGTGCTCATCTTCTCTCTTGGCACAGTTCTCTATAATCCTCCGGCACCGTAATCTTACGATTGCCGCTACTTCCCTTCACCATGTACACCGGAATTCCATGCAGAAGATAAATGCCGCTCACATCCGTAGCACGTTCCTTCTCTTCCACACTCAACTGTCGGTACACATCCTCAAAATCACCCATTCGAAAGCTCTGGGGAGTCTGCGCATGAAACATCTTATTTCGATTAGGAACCTCCGAAACAAACATTCCATCTTCAGAAAGAAGTATCGTGTCCACGGCGGGAATCGTCGTCGTAACCACGCGATTATGCTCCATAGCCTCTATATGGGCAGAAATAATCTCTTTGGTCACAAAGGGTCTCACCGCGTCATGAGACAGAACAACTGCATCATCTTCAGCACCAAAATGCTCTCTTGCTCCCTGCAAAATAGCCAGCAACGTATCATTTCTCTGAGCTCCGCCACTAACAACCGCAATCTTATTCCATAGTTGTTCGTGACAATGCTTCCGGATTAGCGACTGCGTGTGTTTCACCCAATCCGGATGTGCTCCGATTACAACACAGTCCACTTGCTCATGAGTAGCAAATACTTCTACCGTGTGCATAAGAATCGGCATTCCACCCATGTCCAAAAACTGCTTCGGCATTCCCATTCCCATTCGACTTCCGGTACCGCCCGCTACAATTCCGGCAACTATCATAGTTTCTCCTTATCCCTAGGCATCACTTCTCGGAAATTAGTTTACACAGCATACGCTTAGAATATCCCGATGCCTCCGTGCAATCAAAATTGTGTGTATAAAAATACTCCGCATTTGCCATTCCACCTTCGGTATCCTGACACGCAGAAAGCAATTCATCCATTGTTCGCGAATATCCTCCGGGAAAATTATCCGCCTCCAGATACACCCCCCTATCATAAGCGAAATCTTCCGATTTTGCAACCCCGTTTCTCTGAGGCATATCGTACATATAGAAAAGAAGCGGTTTGTTCAGTAGTGAATATTCCACAGCCACACTGGAATAATCGGTAATCAGCATATCGGAAACAACCAACAACTCCTTTACATCCGGATAATCCATGACGAGAAGCAACCGGTCATGCTTCCACGTAATGTCTCTCGGCTGTACATTCGGATGAAAGCGTACCAGCAGAAACGTCTCCTCTCCCATAGCTTCAATTATTCGTGCGGCATCAAACTTATCGATAATCGCATCATTTTCTTCCTGTGTTCTACGTAGCGTCGGCGCGTACAACACACATCTCTTCCCTTGAAGCTGTGGAAATGCACGATAAATTCGCTCCTTGGCCTTCTTCATTCGAGTCTCACTTCGATAAAAATCCATCAGAGGAATACCATCGGCGAAAATATGCTCTTCTGCAACACCCATGGCATCTCTGTATATCCCCTTCAAGAAGGAAGCGGTCACCGGAAGATAATCCACTCTGGCATTTCCCTTCTGCACAAGTTGACATACGATTTCGTCGGTCTCTGTAATTAATCCGAAGCGTTTAAACGCACCGGCTCCATGCCACACTTGCACTAGCTTAACCGTTTCCGGGAAGCGTAAGTATGCCAACGGAAGAAAGTTATCATTCAGAAAAATATACGTGGACGTAGCCAAATGATAGTTTACCCGCAACACAAACATCATACTGCGGAACACTCGCTCAATGCTCCCAACAATGCCGCGGCACTTGGGAGTAAGCATAGCTTTCTTGGAAAGCACAATTCTCTCTACATTGGAATAACTTCGTTTACATTCGTCATACACGTAGCGAAGGTTTCCGCGGAAATGACAGTCATGCACCATAAAAAACAGCGCTTTCTTCCTTCTCGGAAACACCCGCATGCATGTTCCAATCCATCCAAATACCCGATACGGCAGTCTTCTCATCTTGTCCTCCATACAGAAAACCTATCTGCAAGAAACGGCATTCCACTCTCGTGAAACACCGTCCTCTCAATTTCTCAAACCATCCCAAACCCACTATCGATGGCATCTAATATAGCCTGCAATGCAGCTTCTTCGTCGGGTCCGTCGCACACAACGCCCACTTCCTCATGTTGTTTCACTTGAGCACTCAAAATACCCAACACACTCTTGGCGTTGACATGGTATTCACGGACCTCCAGATATACTTTACAGGAATACATGAGTGCAATGCTGCTCATTACCTTGGCAGGCTTAATATGTAACCCCTTAAAATTTTTAATCTTTGCATTCCCCCGAACCATAAGTAATCCCCTTTCTAATATTTTGTGTATATTACGACGCTTATCTTTGTGTCCAGCTTATATACGCTGGGACAATCCGTGCGTACCGGAACTTGGAACATGCCCGCTCCGGTACTTGCACTCATATCCACATACAATGCCAGGTCACCGGAAGTCAGCTTCTCCAATTCTGCCTCAATGCCCCACACCGTAATGGTCACATTGGTGTTCTGAATACTGAGTCCGAAGTGTTCCGGAAGATTCCGAACCTCCAGATTGTACGTATCCACCACAATTTCCTTGCTTACCAAGCGTTCTACGACTAATTTGAGATACATTGTCGCAGTCTCTGACTTCAGGAATACTCCCTCCGGCAAATACTTAGTAATGTCAACCTCCTCTTCCTTACTCTGCAGCAACTTCTCTGCCTTGTACGGAATTGTAATGCTATCAATAGAACGAAGGACATCTTGCTCTGCCGCAATTAAGATTGTCTTCGGACTATACTCCACCTTCGCCAAACCGAAGCCTTCCGAAACCGTCACGCCGGAAGTATCGATTATGAGTGGCACTTCCTTCACGGGAAGCATGTCTACCTCTACCTGAATGATACTCTGTGCAATATCCAGTTTGGACTCGTCGATTACGTTCCCCTTACTATCCACCGCTTGAAGTCTCACATTCGTCTGGAAACTCTCCGTGTGACCGCTCAAATCCACCTTGGCAATCAACTTCTCTACGCCTTCTACCTGCGTCTTGGAACCCGAAATCTCCAATAGTTTGGAGCTTACAGAGCTACAGTATGCATAATACTCCTCCGGAGCATTTTCCAGTTTTACTTCTACCATAACCATGTCCGTTGCGTATTCCACCAAACTGATGCTCATAACATCACTGGACTGGCTGGTTATCTCCATGTATTGATTCAAAGCCTCATTCTTCGGCACTACATGAATCGGCACGGCATTCACCCAGCCGATCTCGGTAAAGTCCACATAAGCCTCGAAATCCGCGGCAGTAAGTGTCTCAATCTCGGAACGCATTCCCTTGATGCGAATAGTAACCTTCTCGCTGGACTTTGTCTCATACACCATATTCTCCGCAGTTACCGCATCCTCATTACGCCGTTCAATGGGGATATCCTCAATGGTCTTAGTAATCTGGGGATTGGAGATACTCATGATTACAATCCAAATCAAAAATGCAAGAACAACGGAAAGAAGCTTCATGCCGATGTTCCGCGTCAACATGTTTTTAAGCTTTTCCTTCATGCTTCTTATCCTTTCTCATAAGACGCCAGTTCTGTGTTCCCGGCTTCGTCTTGTTCTGACTCTCCGTTAACTTCGCCGTCAAATATTCGGAGTCTACGCCTCGGATCAACTGTCCCTTCTGTGCTACGGATACCTTACCGGTCTCTTCGGATACGATAATCGTAACACAATCGGAAACTTCACTGACACCCACACCGGCGCGATGTCTCGTTCCCAATTCCTTAGAGAGACGCATATTCTCCGAAACCGGAAGAATACAGGTTGCTGCCACAGCACGATTGCCCCGAATAATTACTGCACCATCGTGCAACGGCGTATTATGCTCAAATATATTAATCAACAACGCCGCACTAACTACGGAATCCAAAGGAATACCGGTTCTCTCGTACTCTTCCAACGAAACTTTCTCCTCGATTACAATCAAAGCACCGGTCTTCACTCGTGCCATGCTGAATACTGCATTCACAATCTCCTCCTTGGTATCGTCGGAAAAACGCTCCGCGGAATCCTTGCCCTCTCCGAAGAAGCCCATAATATTTCTCTGACCCAACTGCTCCAAAGCTCGACGCAACTCCGGCTGGAAGATAACAAACAACGCAATAATACCAACATTAATCGTATTCACAAATATCCAGATAATCGCATTGAATTCGAATATGGACGCAATAATCCAAATGACCAGCAAGATTGCCAAGCCCTTCACCAAATACCAAGCTCTTGTACGCTTTATCCACTTAATCAAATGATACGTCACAAATGCAATCAGCAATATCTCGATAATATCCGCAACGGTAATCTTGAATAAGGTCAGACGACTGAAATATTTATCAAAAAAGGCGATTAAATTATCCACGCGTCTTCTCCTCCTTCTTCTTAATCTTCTCCTGTCCTCGTTAATCTATACACTACAGGTAATCCTCGTCGTCCTCATCCTCAAACAAACTGCCATTCACCGGCTTCGATACCGTAGGCTGCGCGGGCTTCACCGGTGCAGCCTGTGCCGGCTTCGTTTGTGTGGGCTTCATAGGTGCAACCTGTGCCGATTGAGGATTTCTTACGGACTGAGTTCCTACATGGTTAGTAACCGGCTGTTCTTCCCGCTCCGTCTTGGTGCGCTCCGAAGTACGCTTCTTGATTCCGTCTTCGCTCCACAATACAGAATCCATAGCCTCCATAGTTTCGTCTTCAAACTCCTCGTCCTCTTGCTCAGATGCTCTGGGAACAATCTTCTTCACGGCCTTCTTGGGAACACCCACATTTACCTTGGGAACTGCCTTCACATAATAGTAATAATCGTCATCTTCAAACTGTACATGCTCGGTTGCCGCATAGTTCAACACACGGTAGAAGAACATGAAAATGTACACCAATACCGCCGAAACCAGTGTACACAAGATGACGCTGACAAGGCTCACTCCCAAATCGTACTTCAAAGAGCCGATAATATACCCCAGAAGCATCACGCCGGTACCTACTCCAATGCTGATCTCGAAGGAATAGTCCATATTCAGACGACGTACAAAGTAAACAACAATAATAACCGCCGCGTAGATAAACATAATTACGTACATGGCCGGATTCTTAATCAACTTATCCAACACTTCCATGTACATAATCAACGGCTCTGTAGCTTCAGAACTCACCATCTGCTCCAGTGCCAAGGTATTTGCCTTAATAAAGGACACCATATAATACCCAAAGACACCGCAACATACCGGAACAATGGACAATAGATTGCTGAACAAACCGAGTCCCAGAGGCATCAGGTACGGAAATCCCACACTACGAAGTACGGGCAGTGCTACAACTACCGCAGACTGCTTCGGAGCAAATCGCAGAAAGAAGCAATACACTACAAGGCATATAGCCAAAACCGTCAGTGCCATCAAGCTGGATGCCGCAAGTACTTGCAGAAATAAGTATGCGATGATAACCAGCGTCATCAAGGACGAAGGCAAGAAAGCCGAAACCAAGGACAATAAGAAGATAATGCTTCCCTTGGAAATGCTGTCACGGAAGCCTACTGCATCCTTAATCTTGGTTAACACAACAGCTACCAAGATTAATTTTAAAATCAATTTAATAATATAATCATACTTCTGATACAATCCGATTACCTTAGCTCGGATATCAAATAAGAACATCATACAATTGCGTCCTCCCATTCCTCTTCTTCCATCTCTCGTCTGCGCTCCTGCTCCTCCGTCAGTTTGCGCACCTTAGACAGTGCCTTGTAATACTTAGACAACCTCTTTCTGGACGACGCATAACGAACCGTCTCGCCCACCGTCACCAATGCGATACACGAAATCAATATAACCAAATAATACCCCAGCACTTTCGTACCCAGCAAATCGTATCGCAAAATTAACGCATTGTCCAACAAGAACTCCGAATAATAAATGGCAATCATGGCTAACACAACAACATAGCCCAACGTCACCGCCAAAATGGTCTTAAGTATCTGCAGTCGCACATAATCCGACTTATAATATCTAGCCATACTGATATCTTCTCGCCCTTCATGCTTCTCATAAATGGCCAGCTTCGTCATCAGTCTGGTCTTCTCCGTATCAATCATGAATTCACGCCTCCACTCATTTGTCCCAACAATCCTCGCGAAAATGCTCCCGATTTCGCAGGATACACCTCTCGCACTTTACATTGTACCATACTTCTTGCGGAATATCGAGATATTTTTTTTGAAAACCCATTTTTTATTGAAATTATTTTCGTTGTCGTATATGATTAAGTTATCTATTTCGACAAATCACACCCCGGGAGCCGTTATGGAACAAAACTATGTAATACTTGATTATTTGAAACGTAACACCGGAAGAAGCGCCGCGACACCGGATGCTTCTCTCTTACGCTGGAACGAATTCTTTCAGGAAGTTCAGTGTAGCGTCTTCGACTGTGCAGGCCGTCTGCTTCTTTTAAAGACCTCTGAGGATGCGCACTGGAATATCTGCAACACCTTCTGCATCGGTGAAGAAACCGGCAGAGAAGCTATCTTGCGTCTGTTCAGAGAACTATTCGGTTCAGAACTTCCCATAGACTCTCTGCAATATCTTCGTGCATTGAAGCGCCGCAGCACCATAACCGACATATTTGAGTTGCATTTGCCCGAAGGAAACCTCGTAACCGTTCCTCAAGATGTACAAACACTTTGGGTGACGGAAGAAGAATTTGACCTACTTTGCGAGGAAGGACAGATTCGCGAAAGCATTGCGGCAGTCTTTCACTACCGAGAGATGCAGGCTATGCACTATAAGAACATCTATCGTTCCGGTTGGCCCAGAGTTATCAACTGTTCTTACATCTGGGAATACGTTCGTGACGACATCTTCGACGGGGTGATCTCCCTTCACTCCATTAAGAACGTACAGGGCGGTCCCAGTATCAAATACATGGAAGGCCAAGGCTTTACCATTACCGACAACGGCTACTACTGGTTGCAGTATGCACCCAGAGGGGAACATTTTTGGCTAACGGTTATGTTCGATACACAACGTCAAGTGGTGCAGTATTATTTTGACATCACTTATCTCAACGAAGTATACTGGGACGGAACCGCATATTTCTTTGATCTGTTTTTGGATATCGTAGTGCTTCCAAACGGGCATCAAGTTCTCTTGGACGAGGACGAACTGCTGGAGGCCTATCAATCCGGCCAGATTACCAAGGACATGCTGGATCTTGCCTATAGGGAATACAACCGCCTATCCGCTCGTCTGTCAGAGCACGAACCCATGCTGCGCACCGTATGTACCAAACATCTGAACCACCTTATCCGACGTTTGGAACGGGAAGAAGGCCGCGGTTCAAACCATTAATGTCCCTTGTTAGTCACTCTGCTTTCCTCTATACCTACGGAACTGTTTCGGCGTCATACCGCGGTATTGTCGAAAGGTCTTAATCAAATGACTACAATCCGAGAACCCGGTCTCTTGACTGATATAGTTCAAATCAAAGTCCGTAAATATCAAGAATTCCTCTGCCTTGTATAAACGCAGAGACTCCATATATTCCTTGCAGGTCTTGCCATAGACCGCAAGGAATTTTTTTGCGAAATACGAATAACTCATACCGCATTGCTTTGCAACGTCCGTCACGCGAATTCCTTCTCGCATATGCTCGTCGATGTACTCCGTAATATTATAAATATCATACTGTAAATCCTCAGCAAATACGCTGTTGTCCACAGAGAATCCTTGCTCTTGCCAACACCGAACCATCTTCAACAGAAGTTCATACAATTTTGTCTGTACCACAAGATCACAACCATACTCTTGTTTCTGCATCTCCGCGATGCAACTCAAAAACAAATACTCCGCATCCATCTTCTGCGTCTGCTCTTTCGAAAACCGAATATTCATCCCCCTTCGTTCCGCGCTCCGGAAAATGCTTCGAAGCTTCGGCGCATAATTCGGACTACGATTCAAGCAGTTAATATCGAACTTCATAACGGCATATCGCAGCCTCTCCGGTTCATTTGCGTAAATGGAGTGAATTCGTTTGGGATGAAGCAGAATCAAATCTCCCGGAGTCAAAATATATTTTTCCACTCCGTCATATAGTTCCGCCTCTCCATCGGTCATGTAGATAAGCTCCATAAAATAATGCCAGTGCGGAGTCACGGGAAAGCGTTCCTTTATCGCCTCGAAGAAGAAGCATTCTATTGGATTATTCAACGCGTCGCTCTTTTCAAACAAGTAATTCATCATTTCCTCCGAGGATAGATTTCTACAACTTTCTATAGTAGAATATTATATCATATTTCACGAAAAAACAATACACTATTTCATATATCAACTTACAATAATTTTGTATGCACGACAGAACGCTGTCGGGAAAGGAACGAATATGAAAGCACTGTTTATCGGCGGTACCGGTACCATTAGCATGGCCATCACCGAACTGCTAGCCACCATGCCGAGCTGGGAGTTAACTCTTATTAATCGTGGCAATCGCACTCCGGAATTGCCCGAAAATATTACGGTTATCCATGCAGATATTAACGACGAAGAAACCATCGCCAAGCATATAGACGGCATGATGTTTGACACGGTATGTGATTTTATCGGATTTGTCCCGTCTCAGTTAGAGCGTGACTATCGTCTGTTCCGCAACAAAACGAAACAATTTATGTATATCAGTTCGGCATCGGCCTATCAGAAACCTTTGTCGGATTATCGAATCACAGAGGGAACTCCACTGGCAAATCCCTATTGGGAGTATTCACGTAACAAGATTGCCTGTGAAGAATACCTGTTAAAACAATATCGAGAGCAAGGTTTCCCCATTTCGATCATTCGCCCCAGTCATACCTACGACAAGCGTAGCGTTCCCCTGGGAGTTCACGGTGATAACGGCAGTTGGCAGGTGGTGAAACGTATGTTGGAGGGCAAGCCCGTTATTATCCATGGCGACGGTTCCTCCCTATGGACCATGACTCACAATTCGGACTTCGCCAAAGCATTTGTAGGTCTTATGGGAAATGCACATGCCATCGGCGAAACATTTCAGATTACATCTGACGAGACAATGACTTGGAATCAAATCTATCAGTGTATTGCCGATGCTTTGGGTGTTCCGTTGCGTGCCTACTACGTCCCCTCCGATTTTCTTCATACCGTAAGTAATTACGATTATCGTGGCGGTCTGATCGGAGACAAAGCCAACTCTGTGGTATTTGACAACAGCAAGTTAAAGAAAGCGGTTCCCGGCTTCACCGCTACGGTTCGCTTCGATCAAGGTATTCGTGAAACCGTATCTTATGTACTGGCACACAAGGAATGCCAGACGGAAGATCCCGCATTTGACCTATGGTGCGATAAGGTCATTCATGCTTTAGAACATGCGAAGAAGGAGATATTACAATAATGGTTAACGTAAAAGGAAGATGGGCACTGATTACCGGTGCCAGCCGTGGAATCGGCTACCTCACCGCTCTGTTTATGGCTGAGCAAGGCTGCAATCTCATACTTCACAGTCGTACGGCTGAGCACTGCGACAAAGTCTTGGCAGAAGTGCTGGCTCTTGGCGTAGATGCCTATGTTGTATCTGCCGAACTTTCCAACTTAGACCAAGTATCCGCTATGCTTCAAGAGATTGACGAACGAGGCACACTCGTTGATATTGTGTTGAACAATGCCGGTTTGCAGATTGCGTATCGTAATGATTATTTTCAGACACCGGTATCCGATTATACCGAGAGTTTCAAGATCAACACTATCGCTCCGGCAATGATTTGCTATCATTTTCTTCCGAAGATGATTGAACGCGGATTCGGTCGTATCCTGAATACCACCAGCGGTATTCGCCTGGAGCCTCAACAGGCCGGCTATTCCGCCAGCAAGGCAGCCCTTGACAAGATTACTATCGACCTAGGAAGTACCGTAGAAGGAACCGATGTTATGATTAACCTTACAGACCCCGGTTGGTGTCGTACAGACTTGGGTGGTCCTCATGCCCCCAACGCTCCCGAGAGTGCCATCCCCGGCATTGTTGTCGGTGCATTTGTCGATGACCGAAAGTCCGGACGTTATCTAAATGCCCCGCATTTCACCGGAATGACTTTGGCCGACGCTGTTGCCAAGGCCGAAGCCGAATTTGATAGTCCTTATAGCAAATAACTCTTTATCTTTTTCTCTCAAACGGTGTTGTAGCAAGATATCGGAGACCGGCTATCTCCCGCCTCTTGCTACAGCACCGTCCTTATTTATTGCCTTTGGTGTTTCTCCCTTAATGCCATTACATTGGCTTCTACCTGTTTCTTATGCAGCGGATACCAGAACCACAAAATGACCGCCAGTAGAAAGAATCCGATTCCCGGAACCAGCGCAGAGATGGTAAATACATCTTGCAATACCTGTGGCTCAAAGGCCGTTTCCTGCGAATACCCGATATAGCTCAACAGCACACCGGTAAGTCCCGCCGAGGCAGCCTGCCCAAGTTTTCTGGCAAAGGAATATAAGGCATACACTCCCCCATCCTCGCGTATTCCGTTCTTCAATTCCGAGTAATCAATAACGTCCGTAATCAATGCCCAGTTCACCATACTGAAGATTGCAAGACCAAACCACCCCAGGGAGGTAAATGCAACATAGATCCACACATTTTCCGGACGCACAATTAACAAAATGGCACACACCGCCGATGCAAGAAGGCTGGCTATAACACTGATTTCCGCCTTTCCCAAGTTCCTCGCCAAAGGCTTTGTAATGGCCGCTGCCACCAAAGAGCTTGCTACCATAATAACCGTAGATGCCGATTGTGCTGCCACATTGCCATAATAATTCGGATACACATAATTGGCCATAGACTGCATGGTCAACTGTGCCAACAGCATTACAACGGAAGCCGCAATAATAGAAATCAATGCTCGATTCTTCGCCGCATTAAGAAGCATTGTTCCGATACTATTCTTCTCCTTTGCATCCGCATCGGCTTCAATTCTCACACGCTCTGTCGTCAGCGTGTAACATGCCAAATAACACCCAATGGCCAAGACAGAGAACACTCCTGCAATTATGGTAAAGCGCGGTCCGTTCAACACTACACTCTCTCCGGCCTTTTCATACGCAACCAAAGGAATTCCCGCACCAACCAGAAGCCCCGCCAGCGCCGCCCCCACACTTCGAAACGTTGATAAGGATTGCCGATCACCGGGATCCGCAGAAATGGCAGATGCCATGGAACCGTATGGAATATTAATTGCCGTATAGAATACCGAGCCCCATAAAATATACGTAATTGCCAACCAAGCAATTTTAAATTCCAAAGCTTTGTCTGCAAGACTACTCTGATAAATGAGAAACGATGCCACCGCCACCGGTCCACACATTCGCAGAATCCAAGGCTTGAACTTACCTACTGTTGTAATCTTACTCCGGTCGCAGATACGTCCCATCGCCACATCGGTAAATGCATCCACAAATCTCGCAAGCATCATAATCGCACCTACTGCTGCCGCACTGACTCCCATGACATCGGTATAGAATTTCAACAAGAATCCGGAGGACAGTATAAATGTAAAGTCATTTCCGAAGTCTCCAAACAGATACCCTACCTTATCTCGCGTCCCAAATGGTCGTCCATTTTGTCTCATTATCGTTTCCTCCCGCTTCTAGTCACGCATTTATCCCTATTATTGTGAAGCAAAGAGAATGCAATTATACAAAAAAACTGCCACGCGCATCCACGCATAGCAGTTTTGAAATCTCACTATTCTTCTTTCAAATAAAACAAAACACCCAAGGTTCTGGGTCCGCAATGACTGGAGATAACGCCACCCGCCTTGGTCACGATAATCTCCCCGAAATAATTCAATTCTTTCAAAGAAGAACGAACCTTATCCACAATCTCATCCTCGCACCCGGAGTGCGTAATGAAGACCCTTGTGGCATCCGCCTTAGCCAATTCGTCCTGCAGATCTCTCACATATTTCATCAGTGCAGAACCGATGTTACCACGATACTTCTGTCCGACACCCATGACACCATCTTTCACAAGAATCAACGGATGAAGTTTCAAAGCATTGGCCAATAGTGCCGTAACTGCTTTGCATCGTCCCCCTCTTGCCAGATACGTCAAGGTATCAACTACAAAACTTGCCCGCACCAAACCTCTGGCACCTTCAATGGCAGCTACAATCTCCTCCGCAGTCTTCCCTGCCTCAGTCATCTCCGCTGCACGCAACACCTGCAAACCGATGCCGGTAGAGAGATTCATAGAATCCACGACAAACAATCGATTATATTCCTGCTCTTCACCATACAGGCGAATTACATTGTTGGTGGTACTCATAGAGGAAGAAATGCCGATAAAGATAATATCCTCACCTGCGTCCATCAACGGTCTCAAAATCTCGTGCGCTTTATCAAAGGACGCCGCTGCCGTCTTAGGAGTTGTCTTGTTGGCATCTGCCCACGCATAAATCTCCTCCGGCGTCGTCTCTATACCATCATAATAACTCTTGTCATCCATCACAATGCACAAAGGAATCACCGAAATCTCATATCGTTCAAGCAGTTCCTTGGATAGATCACACGTACTGTCCGCTACAATTCTCACTCTACTCATACTGCCACTCACTTTCCACAAGTATGAGTAAATTGTAGCATAGTTGACTTCAAATTCAAAGCCAAAAATTTTATTTTATAAAGATTTCACATTATTCCGCGCACTCACATCCTACCAAAATACCACCGCTCTCTGCGTAAAAACTGCACAGACCACGGCACAAGTATATCTTGATATCCTCGGTGCCGAACACTTCCTTCACTGCATCGGCAATTTGAGTAGCAAATGATTCATTGCCCACATGAGCAATACGCAATCTGCCACCCTTATATCCTGCATTCTTCATCTCCGAAAGCATATTTGCAATTACTTTGCGCGTGTTTCTGCACTTGGCTAAGGTTTCCAAGGTTCCAATGGTACTTGCCGTACCGAAGATACGAATACCAAGTACTCCGACTACGGAAGCAACCAACTTACTTACGCGACCGTTCTGCACCAAATTATGCAAAGACTCCAAAGAGAAGAACAAACGTGTACGCTTACCATACGCCTCCATCCGATAGCATACTTCTTCAAAAGAGACCCCCTGCTGAACCAATTCTGCAATCTTCTCTACCCACAGGCACATCTCCGGTCCGGTGCTGAGCGAGTCAAAAACCTGCACCTTTGCACTCGGATGACTCTGAAGATACATGTCTCTTGCATTCATCGCCGAATTATATGTGCCGGACAATCCGCTGGTAATCGTCACAACATACACCACATCAGCATCATCAAAAGCCTGAAGCCACGCATCAATACTGGGACAAGCCGTTCCCGATCTTCCTTGGTACGTAGTCAAAGTTTCCACCATCCCTGCCACATCCAATGTAGCGTCATCTACAAACTCCTGTTCTCCTGCTGATATCGTCAATGGTACGGAAGCGAATTCTACTCCCTCTACTTTCAACAAATCTGCTGCCGAATCCGCGATAATCTTAATTCTCATAAAGCCTCCAATGTAAGACACTCTCTTGCCTCAAATATTCGATACCATTGTATACGTTATCGGTTACCACGTCAAGAGTTTTTGAAAAACTTTATACAAGACTAACATAACCTTAACATTTCAAATGATTTGACAATTGTCCACTGCTTCGCTATACTAATATATGATATAACAATTTGCGCACTTTTGTGAGCATCATCTGCGAAGTGAGGTTCAAAACATGCCCCCAAAAAATCAACCGGAAACGACAGAAACAAAAAACTTCCGCCAAGAGATTCGTAACTTTCATCTCCCGCGATATCATGAGATTCCCGACGTAGGACTCTTTTTAGAGCAGACGGTACGTTTGATTAATCAGTATCTTCAGCCCTTGTACGGCACGGAATTGACCTCCTCTATGATCAGCAACTATGTAAAACACAAGTTAATCGCACCGCCTCACAAGAAACAATATCAGCGAGAGCAGATTGCCTATCTAATCTTCATGGGCATTGCAAAAAGCGTCTTATCCTTAGAAGACATTCGCCTCCTCTTCGCTCTGCAGCAAGAGAACTATACCGCTGAAGTTGCCTATAATTATTTTTGTGATGAATTTGAAAATGTGTTGCATTTTATCATGGGCATCAAGACAACCGTAGACGAAGTCGGTTCCAGCCAGCACCGCGTCAAGGAATTGCTACGTGCTATTATTATTACCGTAGCTTGTAAGATACATTCCGATAGTCTGCTTAGAGAATTCAAGAGTATACAGAACAGTTAATTTTAATGAAGCGCCGCCAGCATCTCCGAGGGCAGGCGCTTTCTGCATTCGTCCACAAAAAATTTCGGTACTCCGTAATATGCCTCTGCAATACTACCGGCAATGGCCGTTAATGTATCGCAATCTCCACCCAAAGATACGGCAGTCCGGATTACATCCTCAAAGTCTTGTCCTTCGAAGAATGCCGTCATAGCCTCAGGCACCGTTCTCTGACAGCTCTCGTCATGATGGTATCCCGGACGAATCTCATCACAGCTTCTGCTAAAATCATACCCGAATTCTCGCATCACATACTCACGAATCACTTCCTTCGTATTCCCAGTACGTGCAAGAAAGATAGCCGCTGCCACAGATTCCGCTCCCTTCACTCCTTCGGGATGATTGTGGGTCACCTCTGCCGTTGCCCTTGCAACTTCCCGCGTTCGCTCAATGGAATCGTATAACCAGCCTGCCGCCGACACGCGCATAGCAGAACCATTGCCATAACTGCCGTAAGGCTTCGGATTCCTCTGGCGCAACCACACGCCAAACCGCGCACCATAACCTGCATAGGGATATTTTCTCCCCCACTTCCGCATAGATTCACATACACATTCACGAATCCGCTCCACGTCGGCCATCGTTCCCGCTTCCAACAGAGCCTCCCGTACCGCAATTGTCATCACGGTATCATCCGTAAATCCCGATGCCTCACTAAACAACTCAAAATCTTTGGTCTTGTCCCCTCTATCAAATTCAAAAGGACATCCAATCATATCTCCCAAAATCGCTCCATACATAATAATAACCTCCCATTTCTCGCATCGTAAGATTCTCCTCTCACGCTTTGCTTTATTGTTGGGTTCATTCTATCATGCACAAACGCCCATATGGTCGCATGGCAAGCGACATTCCTTTTGTTCGTCATGGCATCTCCTCCATCAAGAACGCATACTCTCGAAATATCTTGCTCTCCACATCTAACATATCCTCAACACAAATAACCGTCCCGTCCGTGAATATGATGCCACGTTCGTATTCGTCTATACGCTTTATCTGGCCACTCTTCTGCCGATACGCACCTCCGGTCTTCCGGCTGTCCGGCACAAAATACGTGACAGTTACCGCAGGATGCTCCTCCAACCGTTCCCGAAGAATCCTCAATTTCTCATCAATCGCCGTCTTCCCGTACTCATCCAATTCAATTCTGCGGTCCGTCAGACGGGCAGTCTCCTTAATGGCCGCATCATGTCCGGTCAGTGCCGCAAATGGACTGAACTGCGCCGCACGATCTGCAACGGGCATATGCCCATGCTTCGTGGACTGGTGGTGTGGTAAGCTTATAATATCGTCGTATATGTGTGTCCTCTGATTCTTCATAACCGCTCCCCCCTTCGTCTCTCACCTTGTTTCCATGGCACACTATGCCCTTGCTCCGCTGGTTACTTCCTCACTTCTACATTCCCCAATTATCGAGTGGGTGCCTACGCCTTATGGCCGCCGATCTGCCGATTCCGGTCCACCGTCGTAGCACCCTCGCGCAGATTCATGCCCTTCAGCACCGCATTCTTCCCAAACTTCTTCTGAATATCAATCACCGCATGTTGCATGCGCTTCTCCCTGGCCAGTTCCTGCTCCTCTTCTTCCCGCTTAGAATAATCGGTAAAGAGGTCCATCTGCTCAAATGCCTGCCGCTCCGCAGCCTTATTTTCCTCTATTACGTGGTTTGCCACAATATTCACACGTCGCACCAACAAATGCTCATCCACAATGCGGTCAAACAGCTCCATGGTAGCGTCCACAATTCGTTTGGTGGAGGACATATGCTTTCCAAGGTTGACAGTTCCATGGGCGTGCTTAGGTACTCTGCGTCCATAATGATCTACGGTCACTGCCCCGTGGTACATGGCATTTCGCTTCGGGTCTGACAGATTCTCAATATCATATCCCACCGTCAACACGATCTGGTCCGTAACCAACCCACGACTCACCAGATCCAACACTAGCAGGTCCGTCATCTCTCGAACAATTAATCTCGCCTTCTCGTACTCATAGGGACAATGCAACACCTGCCCGGAGCCGATGCTATTTGTACCGGGCTTGTAAGCCTTAATATCCGCCATGGTACAAGGCTCCCATCCCCATGCGTGGTCAATCAACAATTCCGCATTGACACCGAACAGCTTATACAACAACTCCTCATTATAATATTCCGAAGGCTCGCCGAGAGAGCAACGAGCCACATCTCCCATGGTATAGAGTCCCACTGCTTCCAGCTTCTTCGCATACCCATGCCCAACTCTCCAGAAGTCCGTCAAGGGTCGATGACTCCACAGCAAATGTCGATAGGACATCTCATCCACCTCGGCAATTCGCACACCATCCGCATCCGCCGGAATGTGCTTCGCCACAATATCCATGGCAACCTTGGCCAGATACAGGTTCGTACCGATTCCCGCTGCCGCCGTGACGCCGGTCTCCGCCAGCACCTCCCGAATCATCTTCTTGGCCAGCTCTCTGGGCGACAACCGATAAGTATTCAGATAATGTGTAACATCCATGAACACCTCATCAATGGAGTATACGTGAATATCCTCCGGAGCCACATAACGCAAATACACGTTATAAATGCGAGTGCTATACTCCATGTACAGCGCCATTCTGGGAACCGCCGCAATATATTCCACCGCCAAATTCGGGTTCCCCTTCAACTCTGCATCATCCACAGAACCTCCGGTCAATCTTCTCCCCGGTGCTCGCAATCTCCGCTCTGCATTCACCATATTCACTTGCTGTACCACTTCAAAAAGTCTGGCACGACCGGAGATTCCATAAGCCTTCAGAGACGGTGTCACCGCCAGGCAAATGGTCTTCTCCGTTCTGCTGACATCCGCCACCACAAGATTCGTTCGAAGCGGGTCCAATCCACGCTCGATACACTCCACCGAAGCATAAAACGACTTAAGATCAATACACAAATATGTGCGCTCACTCATGACACCACCTCCCTTCTTTTATATATTAATAATCGAACATATGTTTGTCAAGTGGTTTTCATTTCCGCTGCGAATATAAAAAACTTGCAGAGACTCTTACCGTATCTGCAAGTTTCTATCCCCTATCACGGATTGTATTTCGTATGATATCCCGGATTGTTGTCGGGACGCAGTGCATTTGGATAATGAATGTCTGTCTGAATGTCCATCACAGTCCTCTGCAGGATAGCAAACAGACGATCCGGCTGTTCGATGTCCAAAAGTTGCGCCTTAGACTTGCGATCATCACCGAATTGAATAGTAATATCGCCAACACCCTGCATCTTGTCAACTGCGCCGACGTGCAAGGAAACATCGCTGATCTCCGTATAGTAAATGCTCTGATACTGATATCCAATCAGACCGTTCCGAAGCAAGATTCGCTTATCCGTCACCGCATACTCGGTATTCTCCCAGCGTTTCTTGGCAGTCAAGACATTATAAAGCCACATCCACACCGGAAACAGATGAAGTGCGAAGAAGGGAATCAAAATAAGCGCCATAGCTCCCATCTGTTCCACCCCACCGGAAACGATAATTGCAACGATGAATCCACCGTCAAACAGCAACCAAAGAAGCGCAAAGGGCATCATCGTAAGCGAGGAATTAATGATAAATGCCTTGCTCTTCGGCTTCCCTTCCCATATCATAGATTCGTCCGGCAGTAGTTGCCCTGCAATGCCTTCCACATAGTAGTCATTATCGATGTAGTACTTGTTCATGTGTCTCCTCCTTGACGTATTTATATCATTTTACTATATTCGGTCACCATGTGCAAGTCATTTCGCATTTGCTTTGTTCCGGCGAAAAGAATCACATTTCTATTGACAAATGCATAGCTTAGTGTTATAAATAACTTAGTTTCATATGTTCAAACCGTTGATGCGGAGATAACGGCAAGGATGCCTTTACAGAGAGCCCGTGGTGCTGAGAGTCGGGTAAGAAACACGTTGTCAAATGGACCGCTGAGGGTGCAGTCAAATGTACGATTCGTACAGAGTATTCTGCAACGTGCAGGCATACGTTAGTTGCCAAGGATATGCTGGTATCCTATCAAGTGCATGGTTCGTCCATGAATGCAAGGTGGCACCGCGGATAGATTCGTTTATTCGTCCTTGACAGATCGGTATTTCTGTCAGGGGCTTTTTTTGTATCATACCCTTGACACGAGATAAGTTCTTATAAGTTTTGTGTTCATGGAGGTAGTGATTATGTTATTGACCAGACGATGGCGTCCCTTGACGTAGTTCTTAGGATTTATTTTCGCATTTATCAATAATATTTTTATTTCGGAGGAATATCATCATGAAATTTAACAACGTCGATTTTGATACCTATTTTAAGAATTATCCCAATGCCGAAGGTTATTTCGGCAAATACGGCGGTTCCTTTATCGCACCGGAGCTTCAGGCTGCCATGGCGGAGATTACCGAGGCTTACTTCACCATCTGTAAGTCCAGCAAGTTCATCAGTGAGCTTCGTCGTATCCGCAGAGAATTTCAGGGCAGACCCACACCCATCTCCCATCTGGAGCGTCTCTCCGGCAAACTGGGAAATGTACAGCTGTATGTGAAGCGTGAGGACTTGAATCACACCGGCGCTCACAAGCTCAACCACTGTATGGGCGAGGCACTTCTTGCGAAGTATATGGGCAAGAAGAAGGTTATCGCCGAGACCGGTGCCGGCCAGCACGGCGTTGCTCTTGCAACCGCTGCCGCATACTTCGGTCTTGAGTGTGACATTTACATGGGTTCCGTGGATATTAAGAAGCAGGCACCCAACGTAGCACGTATGAAGATTCTCGGTGCTAATGTGGTAGAGGTTACTCACGGACTTCAGACGTTAAAGGAAGCGGTAGACGCTGCATTTGCGGCATACAGTAGAGAATATAAGGATGCCATCTACTGCATCGGCTCCGTCCTCGGCCCTCATCCGTTCCCTATGATGGTTCGCGATTTCCAGAGTGTTGTGGGAATTGAGGCAAGAGAACAGTTCCTGAATATGACCGGTGAGCTTCCGGATGCCATCGTTGCCTGCGTCGGCGGCGGTTCCAACGCCATGGGCTTCTTCTCCGGCTTCTTGAATGACCCCGTGGACATCTACGGTGTTGAGCCTCTAGGCCGCGGTCCTAAGCTTGGTGATCACGCTGCAAGCCTTAAGTACGGTACCGAAGGTATTATGCATGGCTTCAATAGTATTATGCTGAAAGACGAAAATGGCGAGCCTGCTCCGGTATACTCCGTAGCCAGCGGCCTTGACTACCCTTCCAGCGGTCCCGAGCATGCATTCCTGCACGACCTCGGCAGAGTTACCTATGACGTGGTGGACGACGAAGAGACCATCGACGCCTTCTTCGAGCTCTCCAGACTGGAAGGTATCATTCCCGCCATCGAGAGTTCCCATGCCGTTGCTTACGGTATGAAGCTTGCTAAGAAGATGGGCAAAGGCTCCGTTCTTATCAACCTCTCCGGTAGAGGCGACAAGGATATGGACTATATCATTGAGAAATACGGCATTCGCTAATAAGATAATAAGACGGAGGCACCGAGGTGCCTCCGTCTTACTATCTCCACTGTTTTCGCCATACCCCTTAGAAACCAACTGGCATAACCTTCGTCTCTTCTTGAAGCACTCTACTTCAGTGCCTCCATAACTTCCTTACGATACGGAATCGAAGGTACCGCACCCGCTCTCGTTACCGCAATGGAAGATGCCTTAGCACTCATCTTCAAAATATCCGGTATCGGCATACCTTCCATCAATCCTGCCAGAAAATATCCGGTGAAAGTATCTCCCGCTGCTGTGGTATCCACCGCTTCTACCTTGAAGATGGGCTGATGGAACCGTTCCTCACCCTCCGCATAGATAGCTCCGTCCTTCCCCAGAGTAAGAACAATTTTGGCTTTCGGATACATCTCCACAACCTTGGCAATGATTTCTTCCGGCTCAGTGAGACCGGTAATCTGACCACCCTCTACTTCGTTCATCAAAAACAAGCCGATCTTACTCATATCCACTTGGTGAAGACGCTCATTGAAGGGCGATGGATTCAGTGCAATAATCATTCCTTTCTCGTAGGCCTTGTCTACGATGTAAGGAATCAAATTCACTTCATTTTGGAGAAGAAGCATATCTCCTGCCTCAAATCCTGCAAGTACCTCGTCCACATAGTCCGTGGTCAACCGTTCGTTGGCACCGCCGTATAATATAATACAATTCTGCGCATTCTTATCAATCTGAATAATCGCATGACCGGTCTTGCCGTCCACCTGACGAATGTACTGCGCATTCACCCCGTATTCCGCACAGGCGTCCAGAAACATCTGTCCGTCTTCTCCAATCATACCGCCGTGATACACATCCGCACCTGCCTTTGCAAGAGCAATGGACTGATTGATTCCTTTGCCGCCGAGAAAAATGTTCATCCCATGTGTTGCCTGGGTCTCCCCGGGCAACACAATATGATCTACACTATACACATGGTCTAAGTTCATAGACCCGATATTTAAAACCTTCATAGTATTAACCTCCGTTCGATTACATCGAATCTCTATACCCACCAACCGTATGTTATTGTGCATTCTCACGAGTAACCAAGGTTACTTCTACCGGAATGGATGTCGGAATGGTCTCTCCCGCAATCAATTTGATGGCATTTTCAATTGCTGTAGCACCAATCAGTTCCGGCTGCTGTGCAATCGTCGCTGCCATCTTACCTTCTTTGATTGCCGCAATGGCGTCGTCCGTAGCATCAAATCCAACCACCAAGATATCTTTGCCCGCACCGGAGATTGCTTCTGCCGCACCCAGTGCCATCTCGTCATTTGCCGCAAACACAGCCTTAATATCACCGTTTGCCTGAAGGATATTCTCCATTACAGACATACCTTGAGTTCTATCGAAGTTCGCCACCTGACTTGCTACAACCTTCAGTTTCGCATCGGCAACGTTGTGGAAACCTTTGCCTCGGTCAATCGCCGCAGATGCACCGGAAGTTCCCTGAAGTTCTGCTACCTTAACACCCTCACCCAACTGATCTACAATATACTGCGTTGCAAGTTCAGCACCCGCTACATTGTCAGAAGCAATCTGACAGTCAATCTCTACACCATTTACAGCTCTGTCCACGGAAATAACGGCGATTCCCATATCCTTTGCATTCTGAACCGCACTGGTCACCGCATCAGAGTCCACAGGATTTACAATAAGAACACTAATCCCCTTGGAACACAAGTCCTCAATATCACTGGCCTGCTTAGTTACATCATCACCTGCATCAACTACGGTAAGCGTTACACCGGCTTTCTCTGCCGCACGCTTCGCCCCCTCAGCCAAGGATACGAAGAACGGATTGTTCTGTGTAGAAATGGACAAGCCGATGGAACCGTTGCCCTTATAATCTTCTTTCTTAGCGCCTTCGCCGTCGATGGTAATCCGACAACATGCTGTTGTCATAACCATTACTAGACAGAGAACCAAAATCAAACCTTTTCTCATCATTTTCATGCTAATACCCTCCTACTATTATCTCTTACGATCCGACAATACTGCTACAAGAATAACGATTGCCTTAATAACTTCCTGGTAGTAGGAAGTTACACCGAGGATGTTCAGACCATTGTTCAACACTGCAATAATCAATACACCTGCGAAAGTGCCCATAATCTTACCGCGACCACCACTCATACTAGTGCCGCCCAGAGCAACTGCTGCGATAGCGTCAAGTTCGAAACCTTCACCGAGGGTCGGCTGTGCAGAGTCAAGACGGGATATCATAATCAAACCTGCAAGTGCTGCCATAAAACCGGAAATAGCATATACAATAATCTTGGTCTTGCTCGTATTTACACCAACAAGATTTGCACATTTTGCATTACTACCGGTTGCATAAATCTTTCTGCCGAAGGTGGTCTTATGAAGCACAAAATAGAATGCCGCAAATGCAACCAAGAGAATTATTACCGGAATCGGAATCGAGAACCAAGGATTTGCTTCCGGTCCAAACTCAATGTTACCTTTACCAACTAACTTAAAGAGGAACTGTCCTGCTTCAGTGTCAATGTTCGCAACAAGACGGGAAATCGGCTTGCCGTCCGTGATAATCATGGCAAGGCCTCGATACGCCGTCATGGTAATCAATGTTGCAATGAAGGGCTGAAGACGCCCCTTGGTTACAAGTACACCGCTGATGATACCCAACAGAGTTCCTACGATAAGGGAAAGCAACATCGCAAACCCCACCGGAACACCGAAAATAATCAGCTCCGCACAAATGATTGCACTAAGCGCGAAGGTCGAACCCACGGAAAGGTCGATACCGTCAGACAAGATAACGCAAGTCATACCAAAGGCAATCAATCCGTTAAAGGATGCTTGACGCAACAAATTCAAGAAATTGCGTGCAGTTCTGAATTCAGGGCTGACACAACTAATGATAACTACCAATAATATCAAGGCGATAAACGCTCCGTATTCTCCTATGAACGCGCCTATATTTTTCTTACTCTTGTTCATTATAAACTACCTCCTGTGGCCAATGTCATTATTTTCGCTTGATCGGCATCCGCACCGTCAAGAATTCCTCTCACTTCACCTTCTCGAACAACCATGATTCTATCGCTCATTCCCAGCACCTCCGGAAGTTCCGAAGAAACCATAATCACCGCAACACCTTTTGCCGCTAGTTCGTTGATGATATTGTATATCTCCTTCTTGGCTCCGATATCCACGCCTCGGGTAGGTTCGTCAAGAATCAAAATCTTAGGATCAGTGTATACCCATTTTGCAAGAACAACCTTCTGCTGATTACCACCGGACAGGTTATTGCACTCATGCCAAGGGCCGAAGCATTTTACTTTAAACTCGTCAATTCCCTTCTTCACGAGTTCCTCCTGCTTCTGCTTGTTCAACACATTGTGACTGGATACTTTACCAAGATTTGCAATCTCGATATTCTCCGCAATGCTCTTCTCCAGAAGAAGACCTTCTGTCTTTCTATCCTCCGTGATAAATCCGATGCCTGCCGCAATTGCCTGGCGCGGATTCTTAATCGGCACTTCCTTTCCGTCAATAAATATCTTGCCGCTATCCTTCTTCAGGTTGCCGAATACCGCCTGCATAATCTCCGTTCTGCCGGCACCCATCAGCCCGGCAACTCCCAGAACCTCACCGGCTCTTACGGAGAAGCTTACATCGTGAAAATGCTTTCCGCTAGTAAGCCCTTCCACTCGGATCACCTCGTCACCAATCTTCACTTCTCTCTTAGGGAAACGTTCGCCGATTTCTCTGCCGATCATCATCTGAACAACGTCATCCATAGTGATGTCCTTGATTTCCTTGGTATCGATGTACACACCATCTCTCAACACTGTGATTCTGTCGCAGAGCTGGAAGATTTCCTCCATTCTGTGCGAAATATACACGATGGAGACCCCCTTCTTTCTAAGGGAATTAATAACCTTAAACAAACCTTCCGTCTCGCTCTCGGTCAGTGCCGCCGTAGGCTCATCCATGATGATAACCTTGGCATCCACCATAAGTGCCTTACAGATCTCCACCATCTGCTGCTGTCCTACGGACAAATCCGACATTACGGCATCCACGGGAATATTTACGCCAACCTTCTCCATAACTTCTTGTGCCTTTTCACGCATGGCCTTCCTGTCACAGATACCGAAGCCCTTGGTGATTTCCTTGCCCATGAACAAGTTTTCAACAACCGTAAGATCAAAAAGAACATTTAACTCTTGATAGATAAATACAATGCCCGCCTTCTCTGCTTCTTGGGGCGTCTTATAGGCCACTTCCTGTCCGTCTACAAGAACGGTTCCGCTATCCTTTGAATACACACCGGTTAGAATCTTCATCAATGTGGACTTTCCCGCACCATTCTCACCCATAAGTGCGTGAACTTCTCCATCCTTAAGAAAAAAGCCCGCATTTTTCAATACTTGATTCGTTCCAAAGGATTTGTTAATGTCCTTCATCTCAATATTCATGTCCTTACCTCCTTTCCGCCTTATGCAAATATGCAACCGGCCTGTAAAATGATATTTGCATAGGGCGTCGTCTCGCCCGTTCTAATCACAGCCTTACACTGCTTCGTCTGCTCTTTCAATTCCGTATGCGGTACAAACGCAACCTCGATGTTCTGCTCCGCAAACAAAGCCTCAATTTGCGCCAGCACTTCCTTGTTCTGCTCCTTAATCTCCGTTGCCAGAACAATCTTTTCAATCTTCATGTCACCTGCCACAATCTCCAACGTTCTCATAAACGTAGGTTCTCCAAAGCAAAGCGCCAAGTCGATTCTCTCCACCTCATCGGGAATCGGCAATCCGCAATCTCCGATGCAGATGGTGTCCGTGTGTCCTAAATAGGATAAAACTCTCGAAATATCACTATTTAAAATACCTGCCTTCTTCATCTTCTTCCTCCTGTTCTTTTATTTATTTCTTCATTGTCGTTTCTCTGACAATCAATTTCATTTTGAAAATGGTTTCCTTTTCATGTTGCACATCCTTGAACACAATCCGTTCCACCGCTTTGATTCCCATTTCGCGAATCGGTTGTGCAATTGTTGTTAATTCCGGCGTCACCAACTCCGCCAACTGAATGTTATCGAATCCCACAATCTGCACCTGTTCCGGTACGCTGATGCCCCTTCGATTCAATACCTTATATGCGGAAATCGCCACCATGTCGTTGCAGGCGATGATTCCGTCGGCATCCGGATATCGCTCAAGCATCTCTTCCGTAGCTCGCAGACCTTCTTCAAATGAATAATCACATTCGATTATATTGGGCTGAATTCCATGTTCCTTGCACACATCCTCATACCCCGTATAACGCTCTTTTGCACTGGATATCTGCTGCGGACCTCGAAGACAAACCATCTTGCGACAACCACATTCCAACAAATGCTCTGCTGCAAGTCGTCCTCCTTCATAATGGTCACTATGTATATAAGCATCCACAACCTCTACGGAACACACTCGATCGGTTACCACTACCGGAATCCTACTGTTCTTAATATATTCGTCTACCTCTTCACTACTGGTAGCCAATATGATTCCGTCTGCATTCATCGCAGTAAGTATCTGAAGAATGTTCTTCTCCTTCTCTCCATCATCGCCCGTAGTAAATAATACTACCTTGAATCCGTGCTTATCTGCAGTTTGTTCGATAGCAGCAGCCAGTTGAGTAAAGAATGGATTCAGTATACTGGGCAATACCAGTCCGATAACCTTCGCCGAACCCTTGAACAATGTCCTTGCTACCTCATTAGGAACAAAACCGGTTTGTTCAATGGCACGAAGTACGCGCGCTCTCTTGTCCGCATCTACCTTGGCGGTTCCGTTCATAACTCTGGACACCGTTGCCGGTGACACTCCCGCCAAAGCAGCCACTTCTTTGATACTCGGCATATGCACCTCCCTCTGTTTCGTTGGTGATTTTCACTTTTGAAACGGGTTTCACATCTGCTTTCATTATAGCATTTGCACATACTTTGTCAACGACTTTTCGTCAAAATACGCAAAGTTTATATATTTTGTACAATTCTCCACTCTTCAATTGTGCAATTTGCATAACCATCGCAGATATTTGCACTGTCGAATCATCTAGATCAGTCCTTTCTTGAAACAAAAAAGCCTCTACCACCCGAGGTCGGGCGGTAAAGGCTCTCTTACATACAAATGATATTCTTACTTATCCAAGCTCTTCATCGTGGGGAACAAAAGTACATCTCGAATCGCCGGCGAATTGGTCAGCAGCATTACCAGACGGTCGATACCGTAACCGATACCACCGGTAGGCGGCATACCGATCTCCAGGGCATTCATGAAATCTTCGTCTGTGGTGTTGGCTTCCTCGTCACCTGCTGCCAAAGCAGCCTCTTGTGCCTTGAAGCGTGCTCTCTGGTCAATGGGGTCATTTAACTCGGAATATGCGTTACACATCTCCCATGTGTTAATAAACAGTTCGAAACGCTCTACATGGGTAGGCTTGTCCGGCTTTCTCTTGGTAAGCGGAGAAACCTCAACCGGATGATCCATGATAAAGGTGGGCTGAATCAAATGCTCCTCAACAAATTCCTCGAAGAACAGGTTCAGGATATCGCCCTTCTCGTGGCGTGCCTCGTAGTGCACTTCCTTCTCATCGGCAATGCGCTTCGCTTCTGCCGTATCTGCAATCTCATCGAAATCAATGCCGGTGTACTTCTTAACCGCCTCGTTCATGGTCAGACGCTCGAAAGGCTTACCAAGGTCGATTACATGCTCACCGTAAGGAATCTCGGTGGTACCGCACACTTCCTTCGCAAGGTAACGGAACATATCCTCAGTGAGATCCATCATACCGTAGTAATCGGTGTATGCCTGATAGAGCTCCATCAAAGTGAACTCCGGGTTGTGTCTGGTATCCAAGCCTTCGTTACGGAACACACGGCCGATCTCGTATACTCTCTCCAAACCACCGACAATCAATCTCTTCAAGTACAACTCTAGGGAAATGCGAAGCTTCACGTCCTCGTCCAATGCATTGTAATGAGTCTCGAAGGGTCTTGCCGCAGCACCGCCCGCATTTGCCACCAACATAGGAGTCTCCACTTCCATGAAGCCTCTCTCGTCAAGGTAACGACGAATGGAGCTGATGATCTTGGAACGCTTTACGAAAGTGTCCTTCACGTCTGCGTTCATAATAAGGTCGGTATATCTCTGACGATAACGAATGTCCGTGTTGGTCAAGCCGTGGAACTTCTCGGGAAGCACCTGCAAGCTCTTAGAGAGAAGGGTTACGCAAGTTGCATGAACGGAAATCTCCTCGGTCTTCGTCTTGAATACGGTTCCTTCGATACCAACGATATCGCCCACATCATACTTCTTAAAATCCGCATAGGGCTCTTCGCCTACGCTGTCTCTGGCAACGTACACCTGAATATTGCCGGGCAAATCCTGTACATTGCAGAAGGACGCCTTCCCCATAACACGCTTAGACATCATACGTCCCGCAATGCGCACCGTCTGTCCCTCAAGTGTCTCATAATTGCCCTTGATATCGGTGCTATGATGGGTTACATCGTACTTCGTAATCTGGAAGGGATCCTTCCCTGCCTCTTGTAATGCCTCCAACTTCTGCATCTTAATCTTAATCAGTTCATTGACATCCTGCTGGGGTGCATTGTTCTGCTTATTCTGCTCTGCCAAATCAGTATCCTCCTGATAATCCTTAGTTTACAGACTTGTGAATGCTCAATACGCGGTAAACCACGTTGCCGCTAGGGAGCTCTACCACAACGTCCTCGCCGTTCTTCGCACCGATCAATGCTCTACCTACGGGAGACTCGTTGGAGATCTTGCCCTTCAGCGCATTTGCCTCGGTAGTACCTACAATCTTGTAGTTCATCTCCTTGCCGGTTGCCGTATTCAAAAGCTTAATCTCACAGCCTACATTTACGGTGTCAACGTCAACTTCGTCCTCGTCAACAACCTCTACATTCTTAAGAAGCTCTTCGAGTTCCTCGATACGCGCCTCGATCTCGCGCTGTTCTTCCTTCGCCGCATCGTATTCCGCATTCTCGGAAAGGTCTCCCTGCTCTCTTGCTTCCTTAATCTTCTGAGCTACTTCTTTACGGCTGACAACCTTCAAATGTGTCAATTCTTCCTCAAGCTTCTGCAATCCCTGTGTCGTAATAATCGTTTTCTGCGCATTCTTGCGTGCCATAAGTATTGTCCTCCATAAATTCATTACGTGATTTATAAACACTATTACGTGATTATAGCCTACTCGCCGTTTCTTTGTCAACCTATTATTATAGCCGGATTGCATTTTTTCCATAATATTTTTATCCAAAAGCCAGTATTTTTGCGAATCTTATCTTTACTTTTCTGTCGTTTCGTGGTATGCTACAAAGTGGTATTTTACTACCGCATTAATTAAGTTTTTCATGGCGATACGATATTTGCCCTGAAACAAATAAATAAGGAGGCTATGACATCATGGCAAGAAAAATGAAAACCATGGATGGTAATACAGCTGCGGCTCACGTGTCTTACGCATTTACCGACGTTGCTGCTATTTACCCTATCACCCCTTCCTCCCCGATGGCTGACTGCACCGATATGTGGTCTACTCAGGGAAGAAAGAACATCTTCGGACATGAAGTTCTTCTCTCCGAGATGCAGTCTGAGGCCGGAGCTGCAGGTGCTGTACACGGTTCCCTTCAGGCAGGTGCGTTGACCACCACTTACACTGCATCCCAGGGACTCTTACTAATGATCCCTAACATGTACAAGATTGCCGGAGAATTGTTGCCGGGCGTTATTAACGTAACCGCTCGTGCCATCGCTTCTCACGCACTCTCCATTTTCGGTGACCACTCCGACGTATATGCATGTCGTCAGACCGGTTTCGCAATGCTCTGTTCTTCTAACGTTCAGGAAACAATGGACCTCGGTGCCGTTGCTCATTTGACCGCTATTGAGAGCCGCGTACCGTTCTTGCATTTCTTTGATGGTTTCCGTACTTCCCACGAGATCCAGAAGATTGCTATTTGGGATTACGAAGATCTTAAAGAGATGACCAATATGGACGCTGTTGATGCGTTCCGCAAGCGTGCCCTGAATCCCGAGCATCCGGTTCAGAGAGGTACTGCTCAGAACCCTGACGTGTTCTTCCAGGCAAGAGAAGCTTGCAACCCTTACTATGAAGCAGTTCCCGCAATTGCTCAGGCATACATGGATAAGGTAAATGCTAAGATCGGTACCGATTATAAGCTCTTCAACTACGTTGGTGCTGCTGACGCAGAGCACGTAATCGTTGCTATGGGTTCCGTATGTGATACCATCGAAGAGACCGTTGAGACTATGGTTGCTGACGGTGCTAAGGTTGGTTTGATTAAGGTTCGTCTCTACAGACCTTTCTCCGCTAAGCATTTAATCGATGCTATCCCTGCTACCGTTAAGCAGATTTCCGTTCTTGACAGAACGAAGGAGCCCGGTGCCATGGGTGAGCCTCTGTACCTCGACGTTGTTGCTGCACTTAAGAACTCTCAGTATGTAGATGTTCCGGTTTACAGCGGACGTTACGGTCTTGGTTCCAAGGATACCATCCCGGCTGACATTTACGCAGTATTCGCTAATACCGAGAAGAAGCTCTTCACCCTTGGTATCGTAGATGACGTTACCAACTTGTCTCTTCCTCGTGTAGATTGCCCGGATACCGCTCCGAAGAGCACCACCTCTTGTAAGTTCTGGGGTCTTGGTGCTGATGGTACCGTAGGTGCTAACAAGAACTCCATCAAGATTATCGGTGATCATACCGACATGTACGCTCAGGCATACTTCGATTATGACTCCAAGAAGTCCGGTGGTGTTACTATTTCCCACCTTCGTTTCGGTAAGGACCCGATTAAGTCCACCTACTTGATTAACAAGGCTGATTTCGTTGCATGTCATATGCCCGCTTACGTTCGTAAGTACAACATGGTTCAGGATCTTAAGGACGGCGGAAGCTTCCTCTTGAACTGCTCTTGGGATATGGATGAAATCGAGAAGCATTTGCCCGGTCAGGTTAAGAAGTATATGTACGACCACAAGATTAAGTTCTACACCATCGACGGTATTAAGATCGGTAAGGAAGTTGGTCTCGGCGGACGTATCAATACCATTCTTCAGGCTGCATTCTTCAAGCTTGCTAACATCATCCCTGTTGATGACGCTGTGAAGTACATGAAGGACGCTGCTACCGCTTCTTACTCCAAGAAGGGTGATGATATCGTTAAGATGAACCACGATGCTATCGATCGCGGTATCGAGGGTGTTGTTGAGATTGCTATTCCGGAATCCTGGAAGGATGCCACCAGCGAAGATCTCACCACTACGTTTACCAACGGCGATGCTAAGGTTCTTAAGTATGTTAACACTGTACAGGCGAAGATCAATGCTCAGGATGGTAACAGCCTCCCTGTATCCGCATTTTCCGATTATGTAGACGGTACTGTTCCTTTCGGTACTGCTGCTTACGAGAAGCGTGGTATTGCAATCGATGTTCCGGTATGGAACGCTTCCGACTGTATCCAGTGTAACCAGTGTGCGTACGTGTGTCCTCACGCTTGTATCCGTCCTGTAGTTATGGACGCAGATCAGGCTGCAGCTGCTCCGGCAGGCGCTTCCATGGTAGACCTTAAGGCTCCCGGAATCGAAGGCAAGAAGTATGCAATCAGCATCAGTGTACTTGACTGTACCGGTTGTGGTGCTTGTGCAAGCGTTTGTCTTGGTAACAAGAAGGGCAATGCACTTTCTATGGCTGGTCTTGATACTACTCTCGATGCACAGAAGATGTTTGATTACGGCGTAACCTTGGAAGATCCTAAGGACGTAATCGCTAAGTTCAAAGAAACTACCGTTAAGGGTAGCCAGTTCAAGCAGCCGCTCCTTGAGTTCTCCGGTGCTTGTGCAGGTTGTGGTGAGACTCCTTATGCTAAGCTCATCACTCAGCTCTTCGGTGACAGAATGTTGATTGCAAATGCTACCGGATGTTCCTCTATCTGGGGTGGTTCCTCTCCTTCTACACCTTACACCGTGAATAAGGAAGGCAAGGGTCCCGCTTGGGCTAACTCCCTCTTCGAGGATAACGCTGAGTTCGGTTTCGGTATGCACCTTGCAAGTGTAGCTCTCAGAAATCGTCTGATCGCTTCTGTAGAGAACATCCTCGCTAACACCGATAAGGATGACGTTAAGGCTGCTTGTGAAGCATTCCTTGAGACGAAGGCTTCCTCCACTCTCAACGCTCCCGCTGCTAAGAACTTGATCGCAGTTCTTGAGGCTTGCGGCTGTGGTTGTGACGATGTGAAGAACATCCTCGACAACAAGGACTTCCTCTCCAAGAAGTCTCAGTGGATCTTCGGTGGTGACGGCTGGGGTTACGATATCGGTTACGGCGGTGTAGATCATGTACTCGCTTCCAACCGTGACGTTAACATTATGATCTTCGATACCGAGGTTTATTCCAATACCGGTGGTCAGGCTTCCAAGGCTACTCCTACCGGTGCTATCGCACAGTTCGCTGCTGCAGGTAAGGATGTTAAGAAGAAAGACATCGCTGCAATCGCTATGAGTTACGGTTATATCTACGTTGCACAGATCGCTATGGGTGCAGACCCGAATCAGTGTATCAAGGCAATCGCAGAGGCTGAAGCTTATCCGGGTCCGTCCCTCATCATTGCTTACGCTCCTTGTATCAACCATGGTATTAAGGGCGGTATGAAGAGTGCACAGGCTGAGGAGAAGCGTGCAGTTGAGGCCGGTTACTGGCATCTGTTCCGTTTCAACCCTGCTCTTAAGGAAGAAGGAAAGAATCCTTTCATTCTTGATTCCAAGGAGCCTACGGCTGATTACGTTGAATTCCTTAACAGCGAAGTACGTTACAACAGACTTTCCAGAACCAATCCGGAAAGAGCTAAGGCTCTCTTCGAGAAGGCTGCAAAGGATGCTAAGGAGAAGTACGAAGCATTGCGTAAGCGCGCAGAGCAGTAATAAGAACCCACAGGTTGCTTGCAACCTTGGCAATAGAGAAGGAGCGGACAATTCCGCTCCTTCTTGTTTTGTCTTATTCAATTTCTCTTACAGCAACAACGCTTCAATCTCACCCCAACTTGTTACTGTATAGGTAGCTTCTCCCGGCATCTCTCCTTGCCGGCAATTATACCAACAAGTATCCGCACCGATGTTCCTGCCAAAGGCGATGTCAGAAGACAGGCTATCACCGATAATCAAATATTTGCTCGGGTCACACTCTCCCGTTACTGCTACTACCGCATCGAAGAACTGCGGTGCCGGCTTGTTGTATCCAATCTCATCCGAAATAAACATTTGCCCGAAGCAATCTGCGAATCGCAACAGCCTCATGCGGGATTCCTGCACAAATGTGGTTCCGTTAGTGATAATAAACAGCCGGTACTTCTCTGCCAAATGACGAATTCCCTCTTCCGCTCCCGGCATTACCAAAATGGTATTCCCCAGGTTTGTCATATACGTCATATTAATCGTCTCCATATCACCATCCCACGGAAGCCCCAGATACGCCAGAAAATCTCGAAAGCGTCGTTCCTTCAGTTCCGGCTTCGTCACCTCTCTCTTCTCGAGAAGCTTCCAATACCCCTGGTTAATGCGACTGTACTCCGCCACTTCCTCCTCTGTCAGATCCCGCCCAAACAGCTGAACAAATGCCTGACACAGCGCGCTTCGCTCCGTAGCATCAAAGTCCAATATGGTATTGTCCAAATCAATCAGCAAATACTCGTATTTCATCGAATCCCTCCGCAATATCATCTTCTACGTCGAACACCTTCACGCAAAAAACATTTGAAAAACATAACCTGTTCACATTTTCATTGTATACTAAATTCGATTTGAACGCAATACATATCTGTACAGGAGGCAGAGAGATGATTTCACACAAAACCAAACATTTCACGCACCATGTTTTGCTCAGCATTTTGCTGATATTTACCATGTGTCTTATGGGTTGTAATGATGATTCCGGCAAGAAGGATACCGGTAAAGACGGCACACCCCTTTCCGAGAACGGCACTACTCCGGGAGCCGACTTTATCAATCCTGATTCCGGCAGCGATCAAAGCGACACGACAACCAACTACGAGACACTTGAAATCGATACCGATCTAAAGCTCAGCGATTACGATACCGAAGTTGCATTTGCCGACATGGACAAATACACTGTCACGCTCAACAATTCCGGCTGTTCTTCGAACGCTCCCGAGACCGCGGTACAGATCAGCGATTCCCTGGTCTCCATTACAGACGCAGGTGTCTATACTCTGGAGGGAACTTTGAATGGCGGCCGGGTTATTGTGAATGCAGAGGATGACGATCATGTGCAACTAATTTTGAACGGAGTGGACATTTCCTCTTCTTCCGGCAGCCCCATTCATATAGAAAATGCCAAGAAGGCGGTTGTAACCTTAGGAAAGGGAACCTCGAATACACTTACCGATACAACCCCTTACACCGAAGCCTCCACCATATCCACGGATACCGACACAACCACGGAGGAAAATGATGACACTCCCGCCGGCATTTTCAGTCGAGACGACCTTACCCTCACCGGTAGCGGTACCCTTACCGTAAATGGCCACAACAACGGAATCGTATCTAAGGACAAGCTGAAGGTCACCGGCGGAACTTACGTTATCGATGCCGGTAAGAACGGTATACGCGGCAAGGACTGTCTTGCGATCTGGGACGGCGATTTCACCATTGCCGCAGAAAATGATGCTATGAAGTCCAATGGAAATGGAGTGGACCAGTTTGGATTTGTGAAGATATTTGCAGGAACCTTCCACTTGACTGCTTCCGGCGACGGAATCTACGGAGAATATTTGTTGCAGATTGAAGGCGGCGATTTTGATATTACCACCACCGCCAAAGCCTTGAAGAGCTCCTATTCTCTTCTTCTAAAGGACGGCGACTATCATTTGTCTGCCACCGATGATGCCATTCATTCTAACACCTTGGTTACCATTGAAGACGGTACTTATGACATCAACAGTAAGGACGACGGAATCCATGCCAACGACACACTTACCATTCATGGTGGAACCGTTGACATAACCAAGTCCTATGAAGGACTGGAAGCCGTAACAATCAACGTAACCGGCGGAGATATCTCCGTGGTAGCCTCTGACGACGGCATTAACGCCAACAGCGGAGACAGTTCCTTCGGCGCAGGCGGCGACATGTGGAATCCCGGCGGCAATATGCCCATGCCGGATAACGCTACTACCTGGGGACGTCCCGGTGGCGGCGGCCCAGGCGGTGGCATGGGAGGCGGCATGAATGGCGACCTCACAAATAGTGCAACTATGGTGAACATCTCCGGAGGAACCATTTATCTCAATGCTTCCGGCGATGGTCTGGACAGCAACGGTTCCGTTACTATGACCGGCGGAACGTTAATTATCGAAGGACCCACCAACAACGGAAACGGTGCCCTAGACTATGCCGGCACATTTTCCTACCAAGGCGGAATACTCATAGCCCTAGGAGCTTCCGGCATGGCACAATCCGTAACTCCGGACGCCGACAGCTATGCACTATATGTCACCTATACGCGTACGGAGGCGGCCAATTCCACCATACGTCTTGTAAATGAAACCGGTAATGAAATTCTGTCCTTCACTCCCACCAAGAGTTTCTCCAGTTTGGTGTTCGGTAGCCCCGAACTGACAACCGGCTCTGTAACGCTTTACAGTGGCGATAACGAGCTTTGTTCCGTTACCATAGAGTCCAATGCCACTTCCATTAATTCCGACGGTTCTGAGGGCTATAACGGCGGCATGTGGAATCCCGGCGGTGGCATGCCAAAACCCGACGGTGGCGGCTGGGGGCGTTAATATCGCATCGATTCTCATTTATTCAATCATATAAAATCCCGAGATGATACTGGGGGGCACCTCATAGGTAGGACAACTTGTTCTGCCCATGAGATTTCTCCGGTTCCATCTCGGGATTACTGCTTTCGCAAATGATTTATTCTTTTCACAAACAAAAATCTCGGACATTTCTGTCCGAGAAGTAACTGGGCTACAAGGATTCGAACCTTGAAATGACGGAGTCAGAGTCCGTTGCCTTACCGTTTGGCGATAGCCCAAAATATGTTGTAGTCGAGTGTCTCACCCGAGCCACGTTTGTCATTATACTCTATTGTTGCTAACTTTGCAAGTACTTTTTTCATTTTTTCAAAAAAAAATTTTCGTCCTTTTATTTTTCCTCCAAAATGGCATTCTCGCAGTCATTACCGATGAATTTTCATATACAATTCATAGACTTCATGAATTTTTTTATAAATAGTACTTTTCTTTTTGCTCTCATTTGGCTATAATAAGTATAATAGAGTATTCCCTCGAGAGAGAGGCGAAACATGTACATGTTATTTTGAAAGGAGCAATATTATTATGAAAAACGTTACCAAACTTTTTATCGCTACCGCTGCCGCTGTTGGTGGCTACTGTCTGTATCAGGCTTACAAGACGAAGCAGGTTGAGGACACCTTCGATGAGGACGATCTTTTTGATGTAGAAGATCTTGAGGATGCAGAAGCCATCATTATCGAAGATATCACCGATGAAGTTGTAGAGGATGAGGCTGCAGAAGAAGTTACCCCCAAGAAGGTAAATCTCGGCGAGCTGAAGATTAAGGCGAACGAAGTTGCTAAGAAGGCTCTTGACAAGGCAAGTGGTATTTCCCACGTTGTAGTCGACAAGGCTGAGAAGGCTGCTAAGGTTGCTGTTCAGAAGGCCGGCGAAGTGAAGGAATACGTTGTTAAGAAGGCTGAGGAAGCTAAGAACGCTGCTGAAGATGTTGCTGAGAACGTAGAAGACGCTGTAGAAGATGTTGCTGAGAACGTAGAAGACGCTGTAGAAGATGGTTGTGAAGAAGTATCTCTTGGAGCAGAAGCATTGGCTGAAGCTGCCGAAGAGAAGGTTGAAGCTGTTGCAGACGCTGTAGAGGAGAAGGCTGAGGATGTTTGTTGTGACATCGATGCTGCAGACCCCGAACTGTAATTTGACCGTATACTAAGAGATTGAGAGGCGAGCGGGTTATTCCGTTCGCCTCTTTTTTATCATATAGAAAGAAACGTACATTTACTTGCGACGAAAAACTGCCCTCTCACAAAAGAGAGGGCAGTTAAGGTTCTATACAATTATGTATCCAATTCAAGAAAATGAGCCATCAACCGATACCCTTCTTCCACAAAGTATCCTGTAGCCTGTGCTCCTTCCTCCGTATACGGCTGCCCGCAAGCCTTGTCCGTTGTGCTGTCGTACAACAGATAGGGAATCGGATTGCTGGTATGAGTTCTTAGACGAACCGGTGTTGGATGATCCGGCAGAACCAACATACGATACTCCTCTCCTGCCTGCTCCAAGCCCTCGCAGATTTCCTTCACAACATAGCGATCCACATTTTCAATGGCCTGTACCTTGCGCTCTGCACTTCCTTGGTGCCCCATCTCATCCGGAGCCTCCACATGCACATATACAAAGTCCGCACCACCCTGAAGAAGCACCCGAACGGCTGCCTGTGCCTTTCCGGAATAGTTGGTGTGCAGTCCGCCATTTGCACCTTCTACGTCGAGATTTCGCATCTCAGCGCCCACAGCAATACCCTTCAACAAATCTACGGCCGAAATCATAGCCCCCTTCTTGCCGTATTTCGCTTCAAATGCATCCAAGGCCGGACGTGTGCCCGCACCCCAGAACCACAGGGAATTCGCCTTATTGAGCCCCTGTGCGGCACGTGCTACGTTAATCGGATGTTGATTCAGAATCTCATAACTTCTCTTCTGCATCTCATATAACACTTTGTCCGCAGGAAGGTACTCCGCAATCCTTCTCTCGAGAATATCATGGGGCGGTGTCAATTCAAGCACCGAACCACAATTCCAAATCAGCAAGTGACGGTAGCTGGTACCTACATAAAAATGATACCCCTCCCATTCCAGTTCCTTGCGAACCGCTTCAAGAAGCACTGCCGCATCTTCCGTGGAAATCTCAGAAGAACTATGATCCAAAATGGTCTTCTCTTCGTAAGGCAAATCATCATCGGACACCGTCACGATATTGCACCGAATGGCAATGTCGCTAGGCAACATATTTACGCCGATACTCAGTGCTTCAAGAGGCGAACGACCTGTATAATACTTCTTCGGGTCGTAACCCAAAACCGCCAGATTCGCCGTATCGCTTCCCGGCTTCATGCCTTCAGGGATTGTCTGCGCCAGACCAATCTCCGCCGTCTGTGCTAATCTATCCATTGCAGGGGTATCTGCATATGCGAGAGGGGTCTTACCTCCCAGTGCCTCAATAGGCTCATCTGCCATACCATCTGCCAAAACTACAACATATTTCATACTTCTACTCCACACGAATACGATTAATTAAGGAAAATGCAGCAATCTTATCTTCGAAGTCACCCTCACTCATAGGCTCCGTAACGAATGCGAATTCATCCGGTTTCTCCGAAAGTGCCACCGTCTCCGCAATGGCAAAGCAAGCCTCTGCCGCCTTCTTCTCTTCCACCGGCACACGTACGAAGAAACAGCTCTCAATCTCTGCTTTTGCTCCGAGAACAAGGTTCTCTTCATCCCAAATGATCGGGATATTTACACCCGGATGCTTTGCCGCATCAATCACGTCCGAAACAACAGCACTGGCCGTAGGAGACTTGCCTGCACCCATACCGTAGCACATAACGTCACCGAGCATATTACCGCGAATCAAGATGGCGTTGAACACGCCATTTACCGGGTACAGCGGATTATCCTGCTTCACCATCTCCGGAGCCACCATTGCATATACCTTGCCGCCCTTAGCGTAGCTCTTACCCAGCAA
The DNA here is from genome assembly GCA_045546575.1 of Lachnospiraceae bacterium. Lineage (GTDB taxonomy): Bacteria > Bacillota > Clostridia > Lachnospirales > Lachnospiraceae > ISDg. Next base: position 123,455 of record JAZQDC010000011.1, read on the forward strand.
CTTAATTCCGCGCTTCAGTGCTGCTGCATAAGCAACATCCACATCGGTAATGCCCGTAATGCCTTCCGTATAGATATCTTCATAATTCACATTCTTACCGTATGCAAGAGAGGTAAGAATCGCAATCTTACGACAAGCATCATAGCCTTCAATATCCGCAGCGGGATTTCTCTCCGCATAACCACGAGCCTGAGCATCCTTCAACACTTCGTCAAATGCCAGCCCTTCTTCTCTCATCTTGGTCATCATGTAGTTGGTAGTTCCGTTAAGAATACCGCATACCTGCTCTACTTCGTCTGCCGTAATGGAACGGATCAGCTGACGAATAACCGGAATACCGCCACCTACACTGGCTTCAAAGAGGAAGTTGCACTTCTTCTCTGCAGCAATACGAATCAGCTCCGCTCCGTGCTTTGCCACCAATTCCTTATTGGAAGTGCACACACTTCTACCACTGAGAAGAGCTTCCTTTGCAAATTCATACGCCGGATGCACACCACCCATAACTTCCACGAAAATGTCCACCTCGGGATCATTTACAATGGTTTTGAAATCGTGAACCAGATAAGGCTCCACCGGATCTCCCGGGAAATCTCTCAAATCAAGCACATACTTCACCTCAATAGGTGCGCCGACTCTCTTTGCAATAATCTCGCTATTCTCACGGATGACCTCAAATACTCCGGAACCAACCGTACCATATCCCAAAATTGCAACTTTCATTGTTATTACCTCGCTTCATCTATTATATATTTTTAAATCAAACTACTCAATGCCCAATATCTTCAGATAATGAACTCCTTGAATCGCTTTAATGCCGTCCAACAATTCCTTGATCTCTGCGGTCTCCGGTAAGATTTCAAACCCAAGGGCTACAGAAGCAATCCCTCCTGTAGGGATGCTTTGCTGAATCGTCAGTACATTGGCATGACATCTGGCAATCTCCATAAGAATGGCCGACAGAAGTCCCGGCTCGTCTTCCACCTGTAACATGACATTCAGCGTCTTACCTCTGGAATTCTCGTGAAATGGCATGATATCATCTTTGTACTTGTAGAAGGAGCTTCGACTCAGCTGGACGGAATCTGTCACTTCCTGCACCGTCAAATTCTTGTCACATGCCAAGCGTCGCTTGGCCTCTACCACCTTCAAAAGCACTTCAGGCAGTGCCTTTTTATTAACTATGTAAAACTCTTCGGAATTCACAAAAGCCACCACCCTTTCTCAACTTTGTGTTTGTCTCAGAAAAACATTTGTCCGTTTCAAAAGGAATCTTACCATACTTACCGCGAAAATGCAACACTATTTTTGCGGTTTGTTACGGAGCTGCGGTAGGTCTGTGCGTTCTGTAAGGCTCCTCCACGCCCTCCGGCTAATACATTGCGAAAATTTCCGTTTCTGCGTTTCTGCTATCATCGCCCATTTTGCACTGCTCGAAGTGCGGAGCACAAGTTTGCAAAATGGGCGAGATAAAAGATAGTAAAAACGACAGCAGGAAATGAGCATGTATTAGCCGGAGGGCGTGGAGGAGGAGCCTTACAGAACGCACAGACCTACCGTTGCGCAATTTAACACCAACTCATAGAACCAAACTTTCCGCGATGTATTTGCCATAGAGGATAGAATGGTGGAGAGCCAATCAAATCCCACAGAAAAAAAGAAGGACATCGTTCTCAATGCCCTTCTGATTTCGCTATTATTTCATCTGTTTCTTCAACTCGTTTATTGCGGTCTCTACCTGATTATCGTCCTCAATAGGAATGCTGGCCAGACCCTTTAATTCTTCGGCCAGTTCTACCACTACATCCGGTGTAAGTCCGGTGCCGTGAATATTCACACCCTTGGGGGTGTAATACTTGGACACGGTTACCTTCACTGCGGAACCGTCACGGAAAGGAATCAGCGACTGTACAATACCCTTTCCAAAGCTCTGTGTTCCTACAAGAACCGCCTTATCATAATCCTGCAACGCTCCGGCAAACACTTCGGATGCACTGGCACTGTTCCCGTTAATTAATACCGCAATGGGAACATCCACAGTCTTATTACTACTGGATTTGTACTCTTCTCGCTGTCCGTACTTATCCTCCATATAGACAAGCAGGTCGCCCTTGGGAAGGATGCGACTCAACATCGCGCAAACCGTCGTCAACATACCGCCGGGATTGTCGCGGAGGTCCACAATCAACCCTTTCATTCCTTGGTCTTCCAGTGCGTCAACAGCATCGATAAACTGCTGTCCCGTAACTTCATCGAACTCCATAACATAGATGTATCCGATACCGTCTGCAAGCATCTGGTGCTCCACCGTAGGAACCTCGATAAATGCACGAACAACTTCCATCTCCAGATAATCCGGTTCACCTACACGATAAATCTTCAACTTAACACTTGTTCCGGGCTCTCCCTTAATCTTAGCAACTGCTTCCGTCAAATCCATTCCGGCAGCATCCACTCCGTCAATCTCAACAATGACATCTCCGGGAAGAAGTCCTGCATTGTATGCCGGTCCATCCTTAAAAGGCTTCACAATCTCCACGTTACCGTCCTGATTGGTGGTAACGGAAGACCCGAGCCCCGCATAAGTCCCCGACGCAGATTCGTTAAATTCCTTGTACTGTTCGGGAGTATAATACGTTGTATATCGATCACCCAAACTCTCTACAAGTCCCGCATAGATGCCGTCAGCCATCTGCTCGGCATCCAGATCATCAATGTAATAATAGTCAAGAACCGCCGTCAACTGATCCACCTTGTCGGTGTAATTCAATTCATTTAGTTTCTGAACAACCTTGTTGTTGGCAACATCCTTGTCACCAATAAGGCTTAATTCATTCTCTCCTTCTCCCAACGTACATGCTGCCAAACCAAACAACAACGTACAACACAATATTCCCGAAAGCATTCCGGCCCAGAACTGTCTTCTCAAAGCAATACCTCTTTTCTGCATAGAACCGGCCGCAACAAACTGCGCGACCGGTTCCAATTCACTAATACTTAATATAAAGCATCGGATCTACCGCAACCCAATTCTTATACACACTGAAATGCAAATGCGGTGCAGTCGAAACACCTGTAGAACCACACAAGGCAATGACCTCACCCTGCTGCACATAGTCTCCCTTGGAAACCAACAACTTAGAACAATGCAAGTATCTGGTAATATACCCGTTGCCGTGGTCAATATATACGTGGTAACCACCGGTACTATTCCAAGAAGCTTGATATACGGTCCCCGCAAGAGATGCAACAATCTGTGCACCGTAGTCACCACCGATATCTACGCCCTTGTGGAACGTACTAGCGCCCTTACACGGTGGCACACGAGGTCCGAAACCATCTCCTACGTAGGGATCACCGGGCAACGGCCAAATCATCTTCGAAGGATCCGTTTCATCAGTCTTCGGAATATTAGCCGCATTGTTATAACCGGTGTTCGGAACATTGGAGTAATCATTCTTATTACCACCGGCAGCCGCCTGCTGCTGCTGCTTCTCCTCCTCTTCCTTCTGCTTCAGTTCCTCTTCCAGCTTCTTATTAATCTCTTCAATAGTCAGTTCCTGATTCGCAAGCTCTTCAAGGTACTCCTCGAGAATTGCATGATGAGCTCCCATCTTCTCTTCAAACTCTGCAACCGCTACCTGCTTGACTGCAAGCATGTCATCAACATATGCCAAATCCTCTTCGTACATAAGCTGCGTAAGCTCTACGGTCTCGATCTGCGCCTCCAGAAACGCCTTGCGATCCGCAACTACCTCTTTGGCATCGATGTACTGCTTCAAAAGATTATTGTCATACTCCGTAATCTTCTCTACATATTCGAACTGATTCAACAAATCAGAAAGACTGTTGGAGGACAACAAAATCTCAATATAGGACGTCTCGCCATTCTCATAAATGTACTGTAGACGCTTCTTCATATTCTCATACTGCTGTGCCGCCACTTCTTCTGCCGTAGCGAGATCAGCCTTGGCAGTCTCCAGCTCTTCATTAAGTGTTGCAAGTTCTTCTTCTACCTCAAGCAACTCCAACATAATCTCATTTTGTTTGATATCCATCTCTTGGATAAATGCCAACAAATCGTCATAGTCGCTCTCCCAAGCATCCAACTCTGCCTGGTACTTGTCACGCTGAGCTTCCAGCTCTTTCTTCTTCTCTTCTGCTTCTTTCAACTTCTCAGCCGTAGTCTTCTTCAAGACCTCGCCGCCGAAAAGGTTATCCAAACGATACGCCAGGGAAGCATAGGCTACCAGCTTCTCGTCCTCTTCCGGAAACAATGCAAGATCTGCTGCAGGTAACACAATCGCACCAATCAAGACAAATGCAATCGCTGCAAACAAACGCTTCATCATTTTCTTCTTCATAAATTCCTCCTAACTAATCCACTACATCTGACGGAATCTTCGCAACTGCTTATTCAGTGTAAAATAACTTCCGAGGAAACCGATTCCCACACCGATACATAGAGACACCGGTGCCAAAACAATAAACACATCACCAACCGGTACAAAATCCACGATTGCCATAACACTACTGAACTTGCCCGCAATCAACTCAACCAACTTGTAGTACAACGCATACAATATCGACAGCGGTATGCACGCCCCCAACAAACCGATGGTAATACCCTCTACCAAGAAAGGCGCCCGAACGAAAATGTCCGTTGCACCAATCAAATGCATGATAGAAATCTCTTTCTTACGAACAGATACACCCATCGTAACCGTGGTACTGATCAGGAACATTGCAATTCCCAACAACAACGCAATCAACACAACCGAACCAATACTCAAAGCACGATTGATACCGGTCAAGGTGTTCACCAGTTCTTCGGTATCATTTACCTTACGTACTCCTTCAAGCTGTGTAATTGCTTTCACCGCATCCTTCTGATCTTCTACACTGTCAAAATACACGGTAAATGATGCAGAGTCTTCCAGAGGATTGTCCTGTCCGAAGGAATCGATAACGTCTTCATGCAAATGCGATTCCTTGTATTCTTCCCAGGTGGTATCGGCATCCTTGTAATGAACGCCTCCTTCCTTAACTCCGGGAACCGCCTCAACCTGAGGCTTCAAAACATTAACGATATGTTCATCGTCGATTCCTTCATCGAAAAACACCGTAATACCTACGTTCTGTTCTGCCTCAAGAATCATATACTGTACATTGACGAGTACAAAATACATAATTCCGAACAAGAACAAGCACGCAGTCATCGTTGCAATGGAAGCAATGGAAAACAACTTATTACGGCGAATATTCTTCAAGCCCTGTCCCAAACAATAGAAGAAACTATCCACGTCCATAGCCTCCCTTCTTGTCTTCGATAATCACACCGTTCTGAACTGAAATTACTCGCTTCTGCATCTGGTCTACAATCTCACGATTGTGCGTTACCACAACCACTGTCGTTCCTCTGCGGTTAATCTCATCCAAAAGATTCATAATCTCCCAAGAATTCTGAGGGTCCAGATTACCCGTAGGCTCATCTGCCAACAAAATCATCGGATTATTTACCAGTGCTCTGGCCAACGCCACTCGCTGCTGCTCACCACCGGACAACTCCTGTGGCATATTCTTATACTTCTTAGAGAGTCCTACAAGATTCAGCATCTTAGATACCTCTCTCGGTATCTTACGCTTAGGAGCACCGATTACCTGCTGTGCAAATGCGATGTTCTCATACACATTACGTTCCGGAAGTAACCGAAAATCCTGAAATACAATTCCGATACTACGACGGTACTTACATACCTGTCGCTTCTTCATCGTTGTCAAATCCTTACCTGCGATGTATATCTTGCCTTCCGAAGGACTAATCTCCTTCAGCAGCAAACGAATCATGGTGGACTTACCGGAGCCACTGGGACCTACGATAAATACAAACTCGCCCTTTCTGATACAGAACGACACGTCATTTAACGCATGCGTCTGTCTGGCACCGTCGTATTCTTTAGAGACATGTTCCAACACGATTACCGGTGGGTCCAGTTCCTGCTTCTCCTCCATATTTTCTACGAATTCTTCACTCATAATTACCCTTTCTCTCTTCATCACCCGAAACCCCATGGGATTTCTTCCTGTCTTTCCCAGCGGTCTTCCGCCCCATGTCCAACGAACCTTCGGAATACAAAACAGCGATTCCGCAAAACATTGCAGAATCGCCGTATTCTCCTTCTGCACATATGTTTTGTTTGTTAGTATTCAATGTTCTCCATGTATTTCATGTACTTAACAACCATCATGGCAATTTTAAAGGTTATGGCATCTTCAAATACTCTCAAGTCCAAATTGGATGTCTTCTGAAGCTTATCCAAACGATATACCAAAGTATTTCTGTGGATATACAACTGTCTGGACGTCTCCGATACATTCAAACTGTTCTCAAAGAACTTATTAATCGTAGTCAAAGTTTCTTCGTCGAAATCATCCGGAGACTTGCCGTCGAAAATCTCGCGGATAAACATCTTACACAGAGGCATAGGCAACTGATAAATCAAGCGACCGATGCCCAGATTGTTATATGCAACCACCTTCTTGTCGCTGTAGAAGATCTTTCCTACATCCAAGGCCATCTTCGCCTCCTTGTAGGAACGGGAAATGTCCTTAATCTCTTCTACAATCGTACCGTACGCCACATGCACCTTGCTCATAGCTTCGCTGTTCAGCATATCTACGATAACCTTAGCGGTATTCATCAAGGACTCGTAGCCCTCGCTCTTCTTCAGTTCTTTCACGATAATAATATTCTTCTCATCAACCGCGGTAATGAAATCCTTGGTCTTACCGGCAAAGAGGGAACGCACAATCTCCAACGCATTCATGTCCTTCTCCATCTTCGTCTCAATCAAGTATACGACTCTTCTGGCTTCGGTATCGATGTGTAACTTCTTAGCGCGATTATAGATATCAACCAACAACAAGTTATCAAGCAACAAGTTCTTGATAAAGTTATCTTTGTCAAAGCGCTCCTTGTATGCTACCAACAAGCTTTGAATCTGAAAGGTCGCCAACTTACCTACCATGTACACATCATCGGAATCACCCTTAGCAAGCAAAATGTACTCCAATTGATGATCATCATAGACCTTAAAAAATTGATAATCCTGAATCACCTGACTATCCGCAGGAGACTCTGCAAATGCGGCAATCAACGGCTCATAATTGTCGGTATTGTTCATCGTAGTGGCTAAGGTCTTGCCCTCCGTATCCATAATACACAAGTCCACTCTTGTAATGGACTTCATCCCATCAATCGTATTTTGAAGAATCTGATTCGAAATCATGTAACTACCATACCTTTCTCTCGTATTCCTTCTCTATTCTCTCTGCTCTTTCGTATAGCAAGATGTCAAATGAACACATATCGGTCAAATAGACACGGGCATACTAAAACTACTACCCATTCCATGATACATTGTAACATTTTCGTAACAAAATAGCAAGCACTTTTCACAAGAAATCACATAAGCTTCACACATTTTTTCGCACATTTGCTCACTAGTAACTGTGGTTACAGCACCGCCGGACAACTACATCTAGCATCACCGTGCATTTCCTCCCACGCCAAAAAGGGCGCTCGCTTGCGCGAACGCCCTGTAATCAACCAATATTAGTGGCTGATGATCTGCTCAGTCTCCTTATCGAAGATGTGCATCTTGGTAAGATCCATAGCGATGGAAATGGTGTCGCCGGGTCTAGCGGTAGTACGAGGATTTACACGAGCGGTAATATCATAATCATCTACGGAGAAGTACAAGAATACTTCTGCACCAAGAAGCTCGTATACACGTACGGTTGCGGCGAAAGCTGCTTCCGGATGTGCTGCGATGAAATCAGCGTCATCCTTAATGTCCTCAGGACGAATACCAAGAACAACTTCCTTATCGGTGTAACCACCGTCAATCAACTTCTTAGCTCTTGCTTCCGGAACCTTAATCTTGTTGGAACCGAATACAAGGTATACATCGCTACCGTTAACAGTAACTACGGAATCGATGAAGTTCATCTGAGGAGATCCCATGAAACCTGCAACGAACAAGTTGTTCGGCTTATCATAGAGGTTCTGAGGAGTGTCTACCTGCTGGATAACACCGTCCTTCATAACTACGATTCTGGTACCAAGGGTCATAGCCTCTGTCTGGTCATGTGTTACGTAGATAATAGTAGCCTCAAGTCTCTGATGAATCTTGGAGATCTCGATACGCATCTGTACACGCAACTTAGCATCCAAGTTAGAGAGCGGCTCGTCCATAAGGAATACCTTAGGATTACGAACGATTGCACGACCCATAGCAACTCGCTGTCTCTGACCACCGGAAAGAGCCTTCGGCTTACGATCAAGCAACTGCTCAATACCGAGAATCTTAGCAGCCTCATTTACAAGCTTCTCAATCTGATCCTTCGGAACCTTTCTCAACTTCAAACCGAATGCCATATTGTCATATACGGACATATGCGGATACAAAGCGTAGTTCTGGAATACCATTGCGATATCTCTATCCTTCGGCTCAACGTCATTCATCAACTTATCGCCGATGTAAAGCTCACCACCGGTAATCTCCTCGAGACCAGCGATCATACGAAGTGTCGTGGACTTACCACATCCGGAAGGTCCTACGAAAATGATGAATTCCTTGTCCTTAATATCAAGGTTGAAGTTCTTAACAGCAACGAATCCATTCGGATAAGTCTTGTTAATGTTAATAAGTTTCAAACTAGCCATTGTTAATGCCTCCTGCTTTTCTTATCGCTTTTACCAACAGAAATGTGTATTCAAACACATATCAACATAACGATATGATACACCAAACGTTCAAAAAAAACTATATCGCAAATGTACAAATAACCCTTTCTACTTTTGTCTAATTTGCATAACTCGCATTGATTTTTTTTGTTTTGTAGGCTTTTTGCCCAAAAAAAACGCGATTTACTGTTCAATTTCAATAAAACCTCGCCCCACTGCTTTTCCGGAATCTTGTATCAGAACAAATGCCTCCGGATCATTTTCCGCAATCACTTCGCGTAACAGTCCCAATTCTCGCTTTTCCGCCACACACATCAGCATGGTTCTCTCCTGCCCCGTGTACATGCCGCGAATGGACCATGCGGATACGCCACGCTGTACGTGTTCCAAAATTTGCTTCGAAATTGCTTCCGGCCGATTTGTAATAATAAATACCGACTTTGCGGAACTGAAACCTTCCAATACGCCGTCCGACAATTTTGTCACTATACACACCGCCATCACCGCATACAATGCACGGTTCAATCCGAAGGCCACACAACCAATAGCAACAATGGTTCCGTCAATCCACAGAAGCATATCCGGTGCCGAACCCCGTCCGGGTTTCGTCAGCAACACGCTGAGCAAATCACTGCCACCGGTAGAAGCCGATGCACGAAACACCTGACCGATTCCCAAGCCCATAAGAATACCGCCTACAATCGCAGACAACAAAAAATCCGCTTCCAAGATAGGCTTCTCCGGAATTAACCACAAGAACAATGTATGAAAGGATATCCCCATCATAGTCTTGGCGACAAATGAAATCCCTTTGCTTCGCCATGCCCAGAGAACTAATGGCACATTCAACGCCAAATTATAGACCCACAGCGGAATTGTTCTCCACTGAAACTCTTCCAACACATGATTTGCCGTAATACCGATACCGGTCACGCCTCCCACAACCATATGCATAGGCGAAAAGACACAATTCACTGCCGCCGCCATCAGTGCGGTTCCCAAAATCAAACGACAAAAACGAATTACGCGCTTCATGCTCTACCTCCGAAGATGAAATATTTCCTACAACCAGTATAACCATTTTCGCAAAACAAATCAATGAAGTCGGCATCTTGCATTTCCTTATCACATCTGCTAAACTTAATTGGAAAATAATACGTCAAACTCATACGGAACGGAGAATAATTATGAAACAAGTATCCTTTATTACCGGTGCCAGCGGGGACATCGGTGCCGCCATAGCACTGCGTCTTGCTACCGACGGACACGCTTTGGCACTTTTGGGTTATCGCAATACAGAACGCTTGCAAGAAGTTGCCGAGGCATGTCAGGCAAATGGTGCTCCTTGCCTTATCTTTTCGGGAGATTTGGGCGACGAAGACTTTGTGTTACATGCAATTAACGAGACAATCCGACACTTCGGGCAGATCCACCATTTTGTACACGCCGCCGGAATCTCCGAAGTGGGGCTCCTGTCCGATTTGTCCCTTGCGCAGTGGAATCGGCTCATACAGACAAACCTGGGCTCTGCCTATCTATGCGCCAAGCATTTGGTTCCCCACATGGTTCGCAAACAAACAGGTCATATGCTCTTCATTTCTTCGGTATGGGGAACCAGAGGAGCCTCCTGCGAAAGTGCATACTCTGCCACAAAAGGCGGATTGGACGCCCTTGCAAAAGCCTTAGCCAAAGAATTGGCCCCCAGTGGTATTGCGGTAAACGCACTGGCTCCCGGCATGGTTGACACCAAGATGAACCATTCATTTTCCGAAGAGGACATCTCCGCAATCTGCGAAGAGATTCCCGCCGGACGTATGACAACTCCTGCGGAGGTTGCAGACATGGCCGCCCTTCTGCTTCACGCCCCCACCTACCTTACCGGTCAGATTATCGGTTTCAACGGCGGCTGGTACTAAATATTTGTACCTCAATCCCCGAAACTTCAACAAAAAGCACTCCCTACGGCTATCATGATTACAATCCGTAGCCTCGGGAGTGCTTTCTACTTTTCTATTCTACGCAGATCAGTTGCAATATGTGTACAGATATTCGGCAATTCCCTGCGCCTCTACCTCTGCCATTCGACGCAAAGCTTCATCGCTACTCATAAAGGGAATATCCGTGGCATTGTCCATATAACAACTCTCCATAATAATCGCAGGGAGGTCGTTATTGGCACCATGGCGGTTTACCGCATAATAATCCACAGGGACCCCGTTCTCGTCATACGTGTCCGTACTATTGCGCTTGTACGGTCCGTTGTTCTTCAATCCCAGTGTCTCCAGTCGTGCGAGAATACAATTCGCCAGTTGCTCCGACTCCTCGGTCACATTTTCCTGCTTGGAGATACATACCATGGCCCCGTTGGCAGAATGGTCTGTAGACGCATTAAAATGTACACTGATATAGATATCTGCTCCCGCTTCTTTCGCACGCTCTACACGTAACTGTAGGTCTTTCGCCAAATCATCGGAATGCGTCGTATCATCCTCTCTGGTCATGTACACCTCAATATTGTCGTAGTTGGCCTCCAACTGGTCTCTCAGCATCTTGGCCAGTTTGAGATTCTCCTTCTTCTCCACACGACCATCGTAGGTCGCTCCGCTCCAGGCACCTCCGTGACCTGCATCAATGGCAACCACGAACGTGCGCGCAGGAACCGTAGGGGTAGGTGTACCGGTAGGAGCGCCATCATCGGGCACAAACACATTGCCTCCGCCCAAATCGTCCACTCCCGCAAATCCATCCCCCGGAATCACGGAATTGTCCTGTTGTTCGTATTCCCCGACTTTCTTATACTCCTCTTCTTCTGATCCGCAACCACACAGGGCAAATAGCACCAGAAGTGCAACTGCTACCAATCGTTTCATAATCGTACCTTTCTCCTTCTTACTGCCAAACCCTTCACCACTACACCTGATAATAGAGCCTCTTCACCTTTATCATAGCACGATTCAGCGGTTCATACAATGCAAACATCAACAGGGCATTGCACACACCGTGTCGTATATCCCACGGGATTCCCGCAACCCACCATGCAAATGCAACTTTCGGTCCACCTAAACTCAAATACGGAATTGCACACAGTGCCCCGAAAAACAGACCAAAAAATCCGGAAATAGTAATGAAGACAAAGGGCGACTTCTGTTTCCGAAACAGCAACGTAATTGCCACCAGTAACGGCCATATATAAAAATACATCAACGTCCACAGTCCAAAAGAAAACCGCAAGCATTCCACCAACACAAACGTAACCGCAGCGAAGAACGCCCGCACTCCAAACCATACGGTAAACAGAATCAGAAACAATGAAACAATTTCAACATTCGGAGCCCATTCAAGAGCGGCCTTGCCTGTCTCCAACATTGCGACCATCATACCAATCAAAGCAATGTCTTTTATCTTCATCATGTTCATTTTTCCCGACATACGTTTATGCCTTTGTATATTCAAAAGAATACACATCACCATCCGCTACCGGCTGTGTATCCAAGCCATGCATACCATAGTCCCCGTTTACATAAATAGACCAATATGCGCCGTCCAGCGTATAATCCGCACGCAACCCGTTTATAGTATCGATCATCAATCCATACTCGGATTCCGTCCCTTCAATCGTAAGCTCCGGGATTTCTCCAACGGCACCGCGCAGAAACTCCTGATCCGTAGATAACGAATACACGGTCTCCTCACCCTTATCATTCACTACCTTCACGGTAATGTTCTTACTCTTCGCCGGAGTTTCCGTGGGTGTGGGCGTCACTGCATCTGTAGGGGTTCCCACTGCATCTGTGGGATTCGTCTGCGCTTCCGTAGGGGTAGCTGCAGTCGTTACGGTAGGTGTGGGGCTTGTCTTCTTCCCATCACCCGGCTTCTCGGACAACCGGCTGTACAATACGCTCAGCAACACAACTGCTACAATCAACGCCACAACGCCCAGTAGTCCCTTGTTCTTCTCAAAAAAATCTTTCATTCTTGCTCCTCCAAGTCCTCGTGGTTTTGCATTCTCACAAACAGGCAGGTCTTCTGACTCAAGTATCTGCGCCCCACATCTCCTTCCCGGTTTCCCAGTGGTGCCTTTCGGCCGATGCGGACTCCTCTCTCACAGCGACGAGATCGTACGGGACTTTCACCCGTTTCCCTTTTCACCCTGACCGAAGGTATCGTTGGTGTGCCGCTCCACCCAACGTTTCACCCTCTCAGGGCACCTGAATGCGTATTTCATTGTATGCATCCGTTCACGCAATTTCGTGACAACAAAATGCAGTGCAATCATACCATGACAACACTGCATTTTCAAGTCTTATTTGGTTTTCTCCTTCTTATCAGACAGAATAAGCCACACGGAAACTCCCATCATTACTACGCAGACAGCCAGTCCCACAACAATCTTGACAGATGGAGATTCTTTCTTATCGACGACCTCCGGCGTACTCTCCTCCGGAACATTCGGCAACTCCGTTATCGTAGGAGTAGGTTCCGGTTCCTTCTCAAACTCCGCCATTAGTACAATAGTCCGGGGATTCTCCAAATTTTCAAGCACAAGCTCTGCTTCGCCACTCTCCACATAGCCCTTCCAACCGACAAATCGGTATCCTTCCTTAGCCACCATGGCAAGCGTCACCGGATAATTTGCCGCATACTGTCCATAGAAATGCTCATCCCTATAAGCCACACTCTCTGCCGTCACCTCCAGGGTGTTCACGTACAATGTACCACAGGAAGCGTCAAATGCCAGTTTGATGTCGTACATCTGTCCCAGATCAAACACCCTATCTAAGTGTTCCTTCATGTACCGGCCTCTACGCGACACATAGTCTCGTATCTGGCTTGCCGTCTCCTTCGGATCCGCAAAATTCTGCGAGGTAGACTCCCGATACTCATACAGAATAGGTGTATACAATACTTCCATACGATCACAGAAATTCACCAATTCCTCTGTACGTAGATTTGTATTCATCATATCCAAGAAACGTGTAACGAAGGCCCGTCGAAACTCCTCATTTTCTAAGAAACTTCGAAACAGAGCTGTAGCACCCCACGGATTGGGCCACTCGGTATTCTCTTCTTCAAAAAGTTCTGCCAGCATATCGCGTTCCGGCGAAGCCCAATACAATGACCAAGCATACTCAGTATCATACAGCAACCAGCGAATCTTTCCGTCCTTGCCGGCTTCTGAGGATTTTGCTCCTCTGTAACGCCATGCCTTGCAATTGTTGCCCGGCCAGTCCTCATTGCCACTGTAAATTTGAATACAATAGTAGTCAATGAAATTTTCGATATCATAGTATTCTCCCGCCTTCGCATAATTGTTCGGGTCGGACATGTCCTGTTCCGTGCAAAATGCATAGGCTTCTTTGTAATACTCTTTTTCCTGATTGTACAGCTCCTCCAGTTCTACCGAAACGGATACGTGCATCTTCCCGCTCCCGTCATACCAAAACTCATATATCACGGAATCCTCTTCCGCAATATCATAGTGCTCTTTCAGATAATGCTCATCTTCGCGTTCTTGCAGATTCAGCACACCGTAAAACGTACCGTTGAGAAATACAATCACCGGTCGTCCTGCTTGCATGTCCAGCCCTACCTGCGCTGCCGCCTGATGTGTTATGAAATCACGATACAACGAGCGATCCCATGTACCGCTTTCATTTCCTCCATTACGAATCAGCAATCGCTTGAATTCCGCCAACTCCGTGCCATCTGCACTCACCGCTTCTATTGGTCCATGGGCGAAAAAAGCATAGGCAAATTCATTTTGCTCATCGTACTCTTTTCTCGCATACAAGCGAAAAGACTTAATCTCTGACCCGCGACTGGCACCACCGTGAATCCTGGCACCCACGTCCATGTTCAGAACTTCCTTACCGCCCACAAAGTACGAAAAATGCATGGGACGTTCCCACTCCGCACCTTTTTCGTACGGATTAGCAAAAATGCCGTAGCTGGGATCATATAAATTTTCCGAATCCGTCACCAGGGAAATGACCGGCACCGTGTAGAATCCGGACTCCTCCGGCCCACAGAAGAAAGTCTTAGTCACTACCTCGCTACGGTTACCATTCTCATCTACGGCAATGCTACGAATCACGTAGGCATTCACCCTGCTTTTTCCCTTCTGTTCTGTACGAATCACAATAGGTTCCGAAAACAAATACGTTCCTTCCGCCCCGGGTTCGGGTACACTTCCGTCCAATGTATAGTACACATCGTTATCTTCTGTATAAAGTGCAATCGGACAATCGTATCCGTAGAATCCCGCCTCCTGCGTATACTTCGGCGGTTCCACCTTGACGGACGCCTCTTCCGCACAAGCGGTCCTCGCGGTTCCATGGCACAACAAAAGAGTGGCGACCAAACTATATAGCATCTTCGTCCACGCTTGCTTCCATGTTATGCTGATCGTTCGTCTCTCCACTCTCATCAATGTCATTCTCCTTCGTACTACCAATTAGTGGTGCATCGCAGAAAACTCATAGCTTCCGGCTCGTATCCAAGTTCCGTATAATTGCCGGAGGCAATGTTCATTACAAATGTGGTTCCTTCAAAATGTCCCCTTCCTTGCATTACCTCGGAACCGATTCCCACTACACGACTGCCTTCGCAGTGGATAATTACTTCCGATGCCATAATACGAATGTCTGCCTTGCCGTCAATGCAACCCATGGCAAGACATCGCTTTGCCCGTTGCTCTATCTGTACATCACACTGGTCCATTACAATCTTCGTATCATTGTCCATTAGCGTTCCGATGGCCATCTGTGTATCACCAGTGGATACATTGGAATACTTCACTTGTTTCAACAAAATGTCCGATTTGCCCACCAAGCTACCGATTCCTACCCCTTTGTCTGCGTTAATCTCGCCCTTAATACGAGTCTTTGTAATAGCAATGTCCGCACGACTGTAATACGCACCGATTCCCAGGGCCTGTTCTGCGCTAATCAAGAAATATAGATTCTTGCAACGTTCAATGGCAATGCCATGATCTCGACCTGCGTATCCGCCACCGATACCGACGCAATCCGAACCATCCAATATCAGTTTCAATTCTCCGTCCATACGGACGCAAATGCGACCATAGGTCTGAGAACTGTCTCCTCCGATAGCATATGCATGCTCTGCCTTCACATCGATGGATAGTTTGCCTTCCCCCTCGATGGTCAAGCTGGAACTCTCGGGAACACGAATCCCCTTTCGCTCCAACTGAACGATGCCGTCGATCACCAGAGTAACATTGCAGTTGTTACCGATCTCGATACAAGGTCTGCTTTGAAACGCTTCCAAGCGCACTCTTCGCAAATGAATGCGACAATTCACGTTATCCGGCACACGTACAACAATATCCGCCTGCATCTTCGGATTACCGATCAATACAACATCGCTTCTTGTGATGGACACTTCCGTGTATCCGTCCATCAACAGCGGCATAAGCATAACTTCATCCTCTTGATTAATCTGATAAACTTTCTTCTGACGGGTATCCAAATGCTTTAGATTCAGAGCTACAATCTCCTCTCGAATCTGCGACGGAATCTCCTCCAAGAATCCCGCCTGGGGTTTCGCCAAATAATATCCCTGCAACAAATCCATTCCCAAGCGAACCAAGGTATTCATCTCGCTCTTCGTCTCTACACCTTCTGCCAGCGCATAGAAACCATTTTCATGTGCGAATTCAATAATATGCGATACAAAATATTGCTTCTTGTTATCCTCATCCACACCTGCAACCAAGTTTCGATCAATCTTCACATAGTGGGGCATATAACTCAGCAGATTTGTTACGTTGGAATATCCCGAACCGTAATCATCAATCGCCATTTGGAATCCCATACGCCGACTGCGATCCTTAATCTGCTCCAACTGCTTCTTATCTGCCTCACTCTGTTCCGTGAATTCCACCACCACACGATCCATATAGGAACCGTATCGACCCATAAGCTTGTCAAAATCCTTCTCCGTCAAGGTTGCCTTCGGAATACTGTTTATGAACAGTTTCCGACTCCCAAGTACTTTCTCTTCCTCCTTCATCATACGCAATACATTGGAAAAAGTAAGACGCTCTATGTCATACAATCGTCCCAAAGCTTCCGCATGTTTTAGAATCACCAACGGAGAAATGTTTCGTTCCGTACCGGAGCGCATCAATGCCTCATAAGAGAAGATATCTCCCGTCTTTGCACTGACAATGGGTTGAAAATGATAGGTAAACTGATTGTCATCCAGCATACTCACAACCGCCAGACATTCTTCCTCATCATACGTCTCGTCGCTCTCAGCTCTCTGACGTTTCTGCTTGGTGGCACGCTTCTGCGTAGTAGCATCACTGATGATTGCCGCTATATCCGCTTCCTCCTTGACCGGTTCAAACACCTTGGAATAGACAACCTCCAGGCTATACGGTTTGTCGGAGAATTGGTTGTAGTTCTGCAATCTGGCATGGAATTCTCCCATCAAGCCCATTACTTCGCTCTCACGTTCATAGAAACCGGCCAATACAAATTCGTCATTTCCCAGGCGCGCACACACATCCCTATCCTTAGCGGATGCCTGTACCAACTTGCTGATGGTCAACAGCACCTCATTTCCCTCGTCATGTCCATAACTCTCGTTAATGGTAGAGAATCGCGCAATATCCAAAGCAATCACTCGTAGCTTGACATCGCTATCTCTATAGTGAACATACTGTTCCTTCAGCGCAGCCAAGAACCCTTTGTAATTATAGAGGCCGGTCATTACGTCCCGAATCTGATTTTCTTCGGTTACATCGTTGTAAATGATCAACCGCCGCTGGGTCTCCAATACCGATGCCAACTTACGCATCCATGCACCGAAATGCTTGGAATAAATCCGTTCCGAGGAACCGTAAGACAATACCGCATATCCCAATACCCGCCCAACAAAATGAAGGCTGGCAACGTAAAACACACGCGCATGTTCACAAGGTTCGAACAAAGCCGGAACAATAAGCTTTCGGTTAAAAAAACGAGTGGTGGACACTTCGCCCCCCCGGTTTGCCTCATTTTTCAAAGCAACAATCATATTGTCGGTGAGATGAAGAGATTCCCCGCGTTCATGCATGGCGTTGTCATTAAGGCAGAGATAAAAGCTATCATACTCGCCCAAATATTTCGTATAATAATTCAGCGTCCACAAGCAATTTTCAAATTCATTGATACTGGCAAGTTCTTCTGACATAAAGTTGTACTCGGCATCAAAACCACTGTACTCCTCCAAGATTCCTGCCACCTTTCGCTTGGCATAAGTAGACAGACCGAACTGTTTACAGCCACAGCTATCCCCCACAACCATACTACAATTCCGGCGTTCTTCCTCCAGCGGGAAGATTTCCAAGCCCTCTATCAAATTGCAGAGCTTACGCACCACATTCACGGCCATCCTCTCCGGATCTCGATACACTGTGGTAATGGCCGACTTATACTTCATATCTTCGATATCTTCGTTATATCCCGTCACAAGAATGTCCTCGGGGACATCAATTCCATATTCCTCAAATGCCGCCACAAAAGCCCCCGCCGATTCATTGGAAGAACACAACAACGCCTCGGGAAGTCCCCCGTCTTGCTCCATCATATCTTGTACAAGATTCTTGGCGTACTCCATCCAACCCACTTCATAATGAATGCTATGTTCTGTCACCGGCAAACCATACTTCTTCAAAGCGTCTAAGAAGTTGCTTTCTAATCGTTTATGGTATTCTCCTCGTGCTTCTCCTGCCACCGAGACAAATTCCATGCGACGCTTCCCGTGCACTTCAAGCAAATGCTTCACCAACAGCTCGACTCCGTCATCCTCGTGAAAGGGCACCACCGGATAATCCAGTATCGAATTCTCGACACATACTACCGGCTTATGAAAATACTCCTTAATCTCCTGTAACCATGCATTTTGCTGCTTCGGCATATTGAAGGTATTCACACACACGATTAACCCATCCAGCAAATCCAAATTCATCGCCTCATATACCGCACATTCCGCATTGGCATAGTTCTGTTGCATACCGCCCTTGCACAGAGTAGCAAATGTAACTACATCCATGTTCTTGCTTACAAGTTCTCTCTGGATATATTCCAAAGTCCTGTGTGCAAAATGATGTCTTGCCTCCGACATCATAATTCCGATAATCTTTCGCTGCTTCTTCATAT
This sequence comes from Lachnospiraceae bacterium, assembly GCA_045546575.1. Classification (GTDB taxonomy): domain Bacteria; phylum Bacillota; class Clostridia; order Lachnospirales; family Lachnospiraceae; genus ISDg. The sequence goes on from JAZQDC010000011.1 coordinate 142,373, forward strand.
GCAATTCCCCTCGTAGTTTCCCTCTGTTCCTCTCCAAAAATAAAACAGGTAGACTCACTATTATCTTAACACAAAAACTGCAAAAAAGCATCGTAGAAAATGCTATTCCGTGATAAGTCGCGGTCTACCTGATAAATTTTGATTTTATGACTGAAATGCTTGCATTTACTGCTGACTGTACCTATATCCGGGGGTGGGGTCGTTCAGCAATTCGCTTACCGTTACAAATTCGTACCCTCTGGCATCTAATTCTTCAACGAGAATACAAAATGCCTCATAAGAATTCTGGTAAATCTCATGCATAAGAATAATGTCTCCGTCGCCCACCGATTTCAAAACGTTCTGCACAATCTTATCGACATTAGCTTGGCGTTGCTCCTCGGTATCGCGCTTCTTATAACGCCAGTCGTTGGAATCCACACTCCACATAATAATCGCATAGGGGCTGGCGGAGATACGCTCTTTCGTAATCAATCCTCCCACCGGGCGCATAAGGGTAATCTCTTCGGCAATGTATTTTGTAATGGCAGCCGCCGTCTTTGTCATCTCCGACTGATAAATATCTTCGCTGCAACGGTCAAACTTATACTCATGGGTATATGCATGAATCGCAACTTCATGTCCGTTGTCTGAAATGGTCTTCAGCTGTTCTCCGGTCTTCTCATTAATTCGATTCCCCACAACGAACCAAGTCCCATGACCGCCATACTCATCCAACTTTGCCGCAAACTTCAGTGTCAACGTGCTGTGAGGGCCATCATCGAAGGTAAATGCAACTCTCTTAGGTGCGTTGGGATCCGGTGTTACCGTAGGCTTCTTGGTGGGCTTAACCCCCTGCGTCGCCGTAGGCTTCGGTGTAGAAGTTGCCGTAGGTTCCGGTGTCGGGGTTGCCGTAGGTTCCGGTGTCGGAGTCGGACTGTCTGTAGGAATCGGCGTAGACGTATTCGTCGGTGTAGCCGTTGCCTCCGGTGTATGTGTTGCCGGATTCGTTGCACTGACTTCGCCGGTTATAGTAACAGAACCACCTGTCGTCACATCCTGCTCATGATTGGTGCAGGCAACAATAATTCCCGAAAGTGCTATTAGCATCATAACTCCCATCAACACCGATATAATACGTGCCGAACGATGCATATTCACTATTCTCTTGCTTTCTCTCATCCTCTTCTTCCTCCGTATCTATATGCATATTACTATTCTTCATCAATCACGCGAAAAGCCTCTTGAATTGCAGCCAGCAGAGCCGCCTCTGTAGCCACTTTCTTCTCCGGGTCCAACAACACCTGAAGATCTTCGGAATTACTTATGTAACCAAGCTCCGCCAACACAACCGGTGCCGTACTGTACTTCACAATGGACAGCGTAGTCGCCGCTTCCAGATAACCGTTATTGCTAAGTCCCAAAGCCCCCGTCACATGCTCCATCACAAGCTCTGCAAATGCTTTGGAATGAAAGGTATCCCAATTGTCTTGTGTCTCATTATAATACATCTCTGTCCCATGAAAATTCTGACTCTCATGAGCGTTGAGATGCAGGCTCAAAAACAAATCCGCCTCCACGTGCGCCACCAAATCGGTTCGCAACTGAAGCCCCATACTATAATCCTTGGAACAATTCTTGTCTTCTACTCGCGTGTAGTAGAACTTAATCTCGTCTTGCGCATCCGCCAAGGCTTTCACACCCAGCAGGTACGAAAGTACCACGTCCTTCTCGTAGGTCTTACCATCGGAAGCTACTGCGCCCCAATCATCACCACCGTGTCCGGCGTCCAAGACCACAATCTTATCGTACAATTCCTTAGGGCGATACCAATCCAAATAAAAATAATGTGCATCCTGGGCGATTCGGCACTCATATACCGTGCTTTCTTCAAACCAAATCGTTGCCGTCTTCGTACCCTCTTCCGTATCCTCATACGTAATCTCACAATTGTTGAACACGTCCTGACCGGCGTAGCTCTTCATCATATCAAATCCCAGAACATACGACTCACCGTATACGCCCTGCAGATTCTCCTTCTGTATCGTCTCTCCCGAAAGCCCTTCCACTCGAACACACACTTTGCAATTAACGTAATCATCCTCAACTACGGACACTTGAGTGTCTGCATCCTTTGGTAAGGCAATCACGCGCTGCCCCAATGTGGCTACTACTTGTTTATCAACCATCCCCAACTGCTGCCACGCCAAATCACGCTTTGTCTCTCCGGGCGTCAAGGTAGGTACAGAATGTTCTGCCAACAAATAACTGAGATTCTCTTCGTCCCTCGGCAACAACAATACAACTACCATCATACATACAAACACCAGCGGTATCAAAAAGAACCACTGGGTCTTACTTCTTCTATATCCATCATCGGCCTCTTGCCGTATCTTCTCATCCTGTCCCATCGTATCTCATGTCTCCTTAAGCACACTTCATACTTTTATCATCATATCGCATTTTGTGTCGATTCGCAATGGTAGAATCATGAAAAGCACAAAAAACTTTTTTTTGCGCTTAGGCTTCTGAAATTGTCAATTCATTTTCCGAAAATAAAACTGCCCGAAGAGATCTCTCCTCGAGCAGTAAACGTTCATCTCAATACGTTCTGTGTACTTCCTACGTTCACCCGCACAACTGACGTTGTTGCAATTCACCCAGTACACCGCGACAACATAAGGTAAGTTCCTTCACCTGTGTGAAATCATTTGGCTTATATAGAGAGCAATGCTTTACTTCTTCAATAACGCCAATCTCCTGAAGCACCTCCGCTACAAATTGGGAACAGAAATAGCGATCCTTCTTCTTGCTCTTAATGTGAAAGAAACAAAATACAGCCCCGGAAATGCTGTACTTATATCGAGTGTCGCCCAGCATCCGCTGAAACCGACGTTCCAAACGTTGATATGCTTGGTCCGAAATCGATGCCCGATACAATGCAAACGGCGCCTTCTTACACCTGCGCATTACTCCGCGATTGACACCTTCCTGAACAAATCCCGCCGGAAGAGGTAATCTTGCATATCTTCTTGTGAAACTATATATCTCCGTACAACTGGGTTCCAAACTAATGGACGCATGGGTATACTCCGATCTTGTTACCAAATGCACAATACGAGAAAACAGGGTATTTGTTCTTGTTAACAGAACATAAATCTCTGACATAAAATCCTCCAAAATCACCGTCTTACATGCTCTGTTTCGGCATTTTCTTCATCATACGCGCTGCTTCTTCGCCGAATCGCACGAATCGGATTCTACCATATCTCCTTCTCAAATGCAATCGAATATTTTTCGACATTTTCTATCTCACTTCGATTACCACAAGTTCCGGTGGATTGAAAATGCGGGGAATCGGCATATTTTCTCTGGATAATCCGCGACTGACTATATGCACAGTCTCTTCGTAATCATAACGCCCGCCTGCGTATTTCGGGAAGAAGCCTTGATCCGGCGCATAGAGTCCGTTCAGTACCCCGGGAATACGCCATTGTCCGCCATGAGCGTGCCCCGATACAATCAAATCAAACTCATAAGGCAGATACTCTTCAATCAACTCCGGGCGATGTGCCATCAAGATGGAGAAACAATCCTCCCGCAGTTCAGCGGCTGTCTTCAATTGCTCTAACATGGCATTTTCCCCAATCTCAGTAGGGTCATCCACACCACAGATGGATATCTTCTGCCCATTCACTTCAATGGTATCACACTGTCCCGCCAACACCGTGGCACCGGCTCGCCAAACCATCTCCTTGATCTCATCCATCTCATTGCTCCAGTACTCGTGGTTCCCGGACACGTAATAGGTAGGGTATTCTTCCGCCATGGCTTTCACAAAGGTAAGCGCCTTCTCATGGGCAAGATTATCATCAAAGATATCTCCACACAAGAGCACAACATCCGGCTCTTGCTGTGCCACTGAGTCAATCAAGGTCTTCTGCTCCTTTCCATAGCGACAGGAATGAAGATCCGTCACCAGCACAATGGTAATCGGCTCCGTAATCTCCCGGCTCTCCACCGGATAATCCACCACCTTCATACGCGGGTCGCAGACGAAGAACAGCACAAGAAGAATCCCTCCCCACAATATGAGTCGGTACAGTTTTCTATGCTTCTCTTTCCACTCCTTCAAGTGAACTATCCACTTCTTCATCGTACTCTCCTACTTGTTTCTGTATCTGACGTTTCTCACGCAAATGATAAATCATACTTCCCACAAAAATGCATAGGCACCCTATGCCATAGCATAAAACATCCTTGGGGTCTCCTACGGTACCCAGCGCAATCCGCAATACTCGGTAGCGGTCTAACCCCAAGTTTTCAAGGATATTTTGATATTGCACCCACTCTACCATTGCACCGAACATAAAGATTCCGAGAGGTAGCCATGGAAGCCCCGTAGGCAAAATGCATCGCACAAGACAATATAGCACCATAACCACTAATATGTCACCCACATAGGGTCGCACAAAAGAATCCTGCACATAACGTGCAATCAGACACTCCACGACAATAAGTAGTATTGCCAATGTTGCGTAGATGCCTCGTCTTCTACGAATACTACTGTCGTTCATAGTAATCCAAACCTGCGGAGGGCAAGAAATACGTTCTGATATAGCCATCCTGAGAAAGCACTACGAACTCATTTGTCTCAACCAAATAATAAATATGGTCATTGTCTTCCGCTTCCAGCTTATGAAGAGCATCTTCCGACCGAATCACACGATTCGCCATGGCTAGATATTCCTCTGCCGAGGACGCTCCCATCTCATGTCCGTGCTTCTCAAAATGACTGTCCAACTGAGACTGGGAACGGAACGTATACTGAATTACCTCCGGCTCTTCCGTAGGCGTAGGAGTCTTAGTAGGCGCCGGGGTATTGGTTGCCTTAGGGGTATTGGTAGGCTTCGGAGTCTCGGTAGCCTCCGGCGTATCCGTGGGCGTGGTGGTTGGTGTCTGTCCGTCGCCCTCCTGCGATACCATCTGCGTGGGCGTAGGTGTCGTTCCTTGGTCACTGCCCTCCAGTCTACCGGATATCCATGCAATGACAACCAACAACAGAATGGTTATCAATGTGCGAAACCATTTCTTCTTCATCAATTCCGAAAGTTTCTTCATCTGCTTACTGTCTCCTATCTTGTATTCTGTTATTTGTACAACGTACGAAGCATATCCTGCACCTTATCAAAAGCAGGCTTAGGCTTTAGGTTCGTATCAAACAGACGTGACGTTGTGGTATCATCTTGATAGAACACAAATCCGTCCATAAGTCCGAATAACGTTACCGATGTAATATTTGCGGGACCGCCGCCCTGAGTATCCATACCTTGCAAGGTAAAGAAAATCATAGCATAACGTCTTGCCTGGTCTTCCAGATTCTCTGCGGAAAGATCATCAATACTGATGGACATCTCCGTAATGTGAATCTCCAGCCCAAGCTTCGCATAAGTCTTCAACGTAGACTCCAAGGTTGCAAGGGACGGATACGAAGTCCCCCAATAACCCTGCATACCAATTCCGTCAATCAGCCCCTTCTTCGCCAGATCCTCACACAGTGCGTAGATATAACTGCGCTTCTCCGTCTCATACGTATTGTAGTCGTTATAGAAGAGCTTAACCCCCTCTGCCGTATACTTTCTTGCAATGATAAATGCCTGCTCCGGATAATCATTTCCGATGGTGGTATACCAAAGATTCGGCTCCCCGGCATTCTCCGTTCTGCAATGGAAGAAACTCGTCGGATCGCCATTGGAGGGGTCTACCGCCTCATTTACCACATCCCAGCAATACACCACGCCCGGATAATTGGTTTGGCAATAGGTCAACACCTGATTCACATAACTGTCCAATCGTGCCAGCATAGTCTCTCGGTCTACCAATGCACCGTCGTCCTTATATCCTTCACGGAAGAACCAGCCCGGCGTCTGGGTATGCCATACCAGTGTATGTCCACGCATCTGCACATCATTTTCCATACACCACGCAAGAGTTGCATCCACTCCGGAAAAATCCACTACCGGCATACCATCGGCACTTGCCTCGCTTCCCTTTCGATCCAGCAAATGTGCGGGTTTCATAAGATTGGTCAGTGTCACGCTGTTAAAATGTTTCGCAGTAACCGCCATGTATTCTTTCGAATGGGTTGCTACGTTATTGCGACCGCTTCCGGTCAAACCGACGCCCAACAGAAAATAATCCTGACACAACTCTTTCAAACTGTCCGTTACAAGTGCATCTGTCAAGTCAAAGCGCTCACTCTTCAGCTCCTTAGCAACGCCCATCCAGTACAACTCTTCCTCCGTAGGCGCTTCTGTAGGCGTCACCTCAGGTGTGGGTGTTTCGGTAGGCTCCGGAGTCTCAGTAGTTCCCCCTGTAATCGTAGGTGTCGGTGTGATTCCTTCCTCCACCTTCTCACAGCCCATACATATCAACGCACAGAGCAACACGCCCATGGTCCATACTCCGATTCTTTTTGTTAACATCTTCATATCACACCTCATCTTGCAAACTTATATCTCTACTAATCGATATCACTTAAAATATATTCCCGCACTTCCACCAGAGACGGCAATACCACCTCTGCCAGGCCTCGAAGCTCTTCATCCGGTTCCTTCATATCCGGAACCATAATCGTCCGTAACCCCGCACTCGTTGCGGAACGAACTCCATTAAAGGAATCCTCGATTCCGAACGCCTCCTCCGGAGCCACGCCCACCAGTTCGCAAGCCTTTAGAAAAATGTCCGGTGCCGGTTTCCCGTTCTCCACCATATCGCCGCATACAACTGCATCAAAGTATGGTAAAATTCCCGCGTCTCTCAGCTCCGGAAGCACCGACTGACTTCTTGTGGACGTAGCCAATGCCACCTTCATTCCACGCTCCTTCAGCATCGCCAACAGTTCTATTGCTCCCGATTTCATAGGCAGTCGTCCACCGTCGTATCTGGAATGAAACAGTACCGAGGCCTCCTGCCGAAACTCCTCATACGGAAAATCCTCTCCGTAATGTCCCAGCATCACCGCCATCGTCTTAGTACGATTCAACCCGAGGCAATTATAAAACACTCCTTCGATTCCTTCCAAGCCGTGATTCGCGGCCACCTCCTGCCAACACTCTAAAACACGACGCTCCGAATCAAAGATCACTCCGTCCATGTCGAACACCACTGCTTTCATCCACCGAAACCTCCCGTTCGCTAATCATTTCACAGTCCACACAAAACACGATATACTTACTGTACGTCAAATGCACTTCACCGTCAATGGAATATCTTCTCCGCCATAAAATATTTCATCGAGATTTCATAACCCGCAACTCCATACAAGCGATCCAAGCCGGTATAAGTATATTCCAACATACTCTTGGTAAGCCCTTGCTCTTTCAGCTGTCGCGTTGCCAACAGCACAAGCATCGTTGCAATTCCTCTTCGTCGGTACCGAGGTGAAACCGCCGTACAACCAATGCTACCGACAGGTCTCCCTGCTGTCTCACAGTCCACCATCAATGCTCCACATACTTCATCACCATTCCACGCAACCAAGACACTGCCGGATTCTCCTTCATAGCATCCGGAATCGGCGTAGAAAGGAACAAAGCCATCCTCTGCTTCTTGAACACATTTCACGATTGCCGGAATGTCTGACGCCTGTGCCATCTCATAACGGATACCGTCCACCGTGTCCCCAATTTTGTGCTCCTCATAACGAAAATTCTTCAACTCCATCTCCATATCAAAGCACTCGTCTTCGCCCCAAGCGTGGCGATACCCTCTCTTCTCAAAGAACCGATGCGCCCCTTCTTTCATGGGCACTCCCGGAGTCAAATACCCGTCTCCCGCACCCACAACCACACGTGTATGGCCACCGGCAAGGACCACCTCCTCCGCACGCTCCAAGAGCTTACTTCCGATTCCCTTTCCCCGATATTCCGGCTCTACACACAACAGATAAATGACCTCTCCGTGTGCCGCCGCAGCACCAACCAAATGATTGTCCTCTCGGTGCTCAATGCGAGTATAGCCCTGTCGTTCGACAATTTCTCTTACCGCTTCCGAGCTCCGATATATCTCCGGAAAGCAATGCTCAAATAGTTCGGTCCATTCGTTCATCCTGTCATCCACACTCCTCACCTTACCTACGATTTCAGTAATCGTACTCTTTCTTCAGTATACAACGAAATTCCCAAATAATAAAGTACGAATTATATCTTGACACACGGGGCTTCTTGGTTTATACTTTATTTCAGTAATTAACATTAAAAGTTTATCGTCGAAGCCTCGTGTTTTTCCAAATTTCAACACATCTTCAAATCCTTTGCTTTTGCGATATTCAACAGGAGGTCACAATATAATGAAGCTAATTAAAACCGCCAATTATGATGACATGAGCAAGATGGCAGCCGACATCATCGCCGCGCAGATGGTTGCAAAACCGGACAGCGTGCTTGGTCTGGCCACCGGTTCGTCTCCCATCGGTACCTACAAAGAATTAATCAAGAGGAACAAGGCCGGTGAGATTGATTTTTCCCACATCACCACTGTCAATCTTGACGAGTATGTAGGTCTTCCCAGAGAAAATGATCAGAGCTACTACTACTTCATGAACGACCAACTGTTCAACCATGTAAATATTGATAAGACAAGAACCAGCGTTCCTTCCGGCATGGCAACCGATGCCGAAGAGGAATGCTCCAGATACGAGGAATTGATCCGGTCCCTTGGTGGCGTTGACTTGCAGCTTCTTGGATTAGGTCACAACGGTCATATCGGTTTCAACGAGCCCGACGTGGACTTCAGTAAGGTTACTCACTGCGTAGAATTGCAGGAAAGCACCATCAATGCCAACAAGCGTTTCTTCGCCTCCATCGACGACGTGCCCCGCAAGGCATACACCATGGGCATCGGCACCATCATGCGTGCCAAGAAGATTGTTATGGTAGTCAGCGGTTCCGACAAGGCCGAGATTGTTCGCAAGGCATTTACCGGTCCGGTGACCCCTAGTGTTCCCGCTTCCATCTTGCAGTTCCATCCCGATGTAACAGTAATCTGCGATGCGGAAGCTTACTCCAAGTTAGAAGCTCTATAATTGAATGCTTCCTCCTTACCAATGCATATATAAGCAAAGTCCCCGAAAGCAGTTTTTCTCCTTTTCTGCTTCCGGGGACTTCTCCTTTCCCCCACACATGGCTACATGTGTTATCTCATTATAACGCTTGGATGATTCGCTATTCCATCTCTTCCGCATCATCTTCCACGTTGTCATCCAACGCATCATTTTTCAGCGCTTCCGCATACTCTTTTATGCTCATACCGCGTCTCTCACAGTCCTCAATGATCTGCACCTGCGTCTCAGAGGAACTCGCAGATGCTCCCATGAACAAACGATAAATACCGTACTCCACAATTCCTAAAATCACAGCCATGATAAGCGCCCCTACAATTCCGTCCTCCATGTAGGTCTGCACAGTAACCAACACCACAAGTCCCGCAAAGAATACTGCCGCAACCTTATCAATCACAGCTCCGATCTTCGCCTCCTTGCGAATCAACGTTGCGAAATCTGCCATGGTATAACGATTTCCCTTCTTCGTCTTACGACGTTCCATTCTTGCAAAACGCTTTGCCATAATGGGTGCAATCATCTGAAGATCACGCTTCTTCTCCACATCCTTCTCAAAGGACTTCTTCAGTGCCTTCTCCTCGGGATCCTTCTTCTCCGTAACCGTAACGCCTTTGGCACGAAGAACCAGACTAATTACCGCATATACCAGAGCAAATACTCCGATACCCACAAGAAGAATCCAAGACGGAACAAGTACGTTCACATCATCAAACAGAATTACACCACCGATAATTCCACCGAAGAACAAGAACAGCATGAAGAAACTCATGGCCGCAGGCGATATCTTTTTCTTCTTGAAAATGATGGGCTCCAGTACAAACTTGCTTACCACTTCAAGCAACACTGCCACACCCAAACCGATAACCAAAGGGAAAATGTTAGACTTCGCATCAAAGAAGCCCACCTTCTCTTCCACTAACCACAAATCATCCACTACAATCAATGCTGCAATAACCATCAGTGATTGAAGAATTCCCTTCAGTCTCTCTACCCAGCGGTACTCATTTTCTGTGGGTGCAAAGTACTCCTTGCAGAACACCTCGATGTCATTTCCGATGATCTTCTCCACCGGTGCCTTGCGCTCCTGTGCTTCCGTCAACATATCGTACAAGTTCAACACACGGTCCTCGTACATCTCAACGCCGTTTACGGTAGCGTACATGTCTGCCTTCTGAAATGCGGTCTTGTACTCACCTTCCAACAAATCTGCCATTGCAATTACGTCAATCATTTTTCTTCCTCCCTGTCATGTGTATCCGCACTGCCGACATCGTGTTATGTGCTGTGCGATTTCTCCTTGTTACTCTTCTTCAAATAAAACCTTGTTGGTACTCTCGGCAATCTTTCGGTAACTTCTCTTGAAGCCCTCCAGATAGTCTCTGCCGGTCTCCGTGATGGTAAAATACTTTCGAATCGGTCCCAGTGGGGACTTGGCCTTGCGACAGGCGATGTACCCGTTCTTATCCAGTCGCGTAAGTACCGGATATAAGGTTCCTTCCCCCAGCTCGTCAAATCCCACACGCTCCATCTCTGTTAGTATCTCGTATCCGTAGGTCTCTCCCTTTGCGATTACCGCAAGTACACAACCCTCTAGGATACCTTTCATTAGTTGTGTATCATCCATGATTCATCCTTCCTTTCCGCGCCGGGGTTACTCGCGATATAACCGCCGATGCTTCCTGTTCCCTCTCTGTTAACCAAGCGGTTTCTCTTTCATAATCTCCAAATGTCCTCCACACAGCTGCTTGCTCACGAGCTACTTTGTATAATCAAGTAGCTTGTGAATATAAAATAACACAGCTACTTTGTATTGTCAAGTAGCTGTGATAAAATTTTTAAAATATTTTTTGGACTATTTGCGAGCCACGAAAGTAACCACATCCGTGGACAACTAGCGATGATTCGTAATCCGACGGAATCGGTCTACGAATTCCTTGTCATAATCGCAGTTTTCCCAGCCTTCATCGCTTCCCTTCTTGGGAACCCCCAGCTTCATCAACGCCTGGTCAAACTCCTCAAGTTCCAGATAAGTATTCTCTTCATAGCGTTCGATCTCTTCATTGACACTGGGATGGTGGAATACGATTTCCTTGCCGTCTACCGTAATTGTATATGAGAAATTACCGAGACGCTTATACTCGCAAATCGCCATCTTCTTATCACCAAAACCGGTCTCCACCGACTCTACTTCCTCATATCCATAGGAAGTTCCCGTAGGATTCCAAGGGGTACATACGATAATCTCATCCTCGGTTACGTAAGTTACACTGGTGATGCAACAATACAATCCAATGGCCCAGAGAACCACTGCTACGACACGCCATTTTCCAAGAAGATTCCACAGGAATACCAAATCGCTCATCCATTCCACGTCTTCCATAGACTTCTTTGTGAGCTTTACTAACAGCAAAGTACACGCAAGAACCACCGGGACAAAGATGTGAAGCATCAAAAACCATCCGCCGACTTGATGGTGCTCATAAAACAAATAATTATCCGGTACGAACAATGCATTAATTAATACGACTCCCCCTACAATCGCTGCGCCTCCAACTACAGACGCCACAAGCGTCACACCTGTCCACCAAGTCCATTTGCGGTTGCTTCTCTTCACTTTGCTCGTATATCTGCGGTATGTGACAATATAATGCGTCCAATTAAGTGTTGCCCAGACGGTACCAAGAAGAGCCAAGATGGCATTCGTTACCAATGCGTCTTCGCGTCCGATATGTATATTATAAAATAACCAAAATACCGGTGCCAATGCAATACAGGAAAGTACAATAGTCTGCGGAAGATTCGGGCAAGCCCAATTCTCCATATCTTCTTTGATTTCTTCGTATTCTTCGCTTTCCATATACTCAATACTTTCGTTGTACTCATCAATCAACTGAGGCACGCCGGAATATTTCTTCGCCAGCTCCTTGCATATGTCGCGCTTCTGTTCAATGGTCTCTTCTTGCGCCTCGTAATGATCGGCTTTCTTCTGAAGAGCTTCCTTCACTGCCCCTTCGTCCTTCTTCATAAGTACTTTGATTTCATCAATGGAGAATTCCAAATACCGAAATAACTTAATCTTACGAAGTTCATTTACTTCGTTCTCCGAATACTCTCGATAATCATTCTCATCATTTCTCTCTACGGAAATCAATCCCTTTGCTTCATAATAGCGAATACTTTTGGCGGTTAATCCCGTAAGCTTCTCAACATCTTTGATCTTCATGTTGCATCCCTCTCTGTTTATTTTCAGAAGTACATTGCACCGAAAACCTATGCTTTTCGTCCTTCCGTGACCCGAACATACACCTTAACCCAAGGGGAAGGTCAAGTACTTTTTTGATTTTTTTCAAAAAAACTTTCGAAAATGAGCCTCTACACTAAAAATACCACAACAACAAGACGATTTCCACTCCTACGCAAGACATTTTGCGCACAACTTGATAACATCCTCTTCCGTCCATCGCTTCGCCTGCAACACCACCGCATTATCTCCGAGAACCTCCCGCACAATCCGCAACTCCACCGTTCTCCGGTGTCTCATATGTGCACACAGATGCTCCCCGGTCTCATACCCATGAACTCTGCCGTAGGGCGACTCTTTCAAGTAAGCAAGCATCAATTCAAACCAAATGGGCCTGCCGTGCTCATCGCACCGTTCTCCCTTAACCTTCTCCACATTTGCCTCAATGTCCTCGGAATCCAGATACACTAGGAGAAAATGCTCCTTCTCCACTACACCGAACAATTCCTGATAAAATGCCACAATTTCATCATCCGGCCACTGAGCGAACAAAATGAGTTCCTCCACGATATTCTGCAGAAATGCACACTCCGAGAGTGTACCGGCTTCCTTACAACGGGCCATACGCCCGCGTACGATTTGGCAGAACTCCGAGATATCTCTGCGTCCATTGTAGATTTCATAAGTCTCCATATGACGATGGAACCCCTCATACTCCGTGAGAATGCGGGTATACGCCACCACCTTGCTCCCGTCTTCGTCCACCGTCCAGTGGCGAATCTCGTCAGCAATGTCCGGATACTGTGCCAACACCGCATCGTATTCCTCAGGCGTCATATAACTGCACCAAGCAAGCTCGAAGGGTGACAGATCCCCCTCATAATAGACCTTGTACTCCGGCATTTCTTTCGCCATACGACGAAGAAGGGTACTCTTGCCGGTACCCTGTAATCCTTCGATAAAAATATTCTTCATAAAACCTTCCATAGCACTTTCCGAGACACCTTGGATTATAAGTTCCATTCCCTAATCACGATTTCTCTCACGCAACGCCTGATTCAGTTCGTCCGCTTCCTTCTTACACAATACATAAGTGAACAAAACCACGATTGCGTATACAAGGGCCACATCCACCGACATCATAACAAGTCCCCCAAGGTCCAAACGCATCCACCCGAACTGAATCCCGAGAAATATCATAATTACGCATAACAGCACATAATGAATCAGCGATGCCACTAAGAACGTCTTCCACTCTTTATAGTCATACAGAAAGATAATTGTTGTCACCAGAGAAGTCAACGCCCCCGCAATCAAAAGATCACGCAAAATGTTCGAAGGAACTCCCGAACCGTCGAGACAGATGGTCAACGCACATACCATAAGGATTGCCGTGGTAATCGTAGTAAACCACTCAATAAAACTCTTAACAAATCGCATCTTCCGCACCTCCTTATACGCCCAACTTCTTCTTCAAGTCCGGAACGTACTGTCTTGAAATCACCACGCGCTCTCCATTCGTCAGTTCCGCCTCCAACCGTCCATTGAACATCGGAATCATCTTCGAAATCTTTGATACATTTACAATCATAGCTTTGGAAATCCGCAGAAAGTCCGTATGTGCATAGATCTGCTCCAGCTCGTAGAGCTTCTGCTTCACCTCGTACACCTGCTTCTCGCAACAAGCACACACCCGGTTATCCACCGATTCGAAATAATATATCTCCCCCGGCGCAAGTTTCAGAATCTCCCCCTCATGAAAGGCAGTCAACCGACTCCGTCCTGCCTTCAACGAATAGATCAATTCCATCATTTCGCTGTCCAAACTGTTGCTTCGAATAATGATCTCTTCCTCTGCCCCATCCGGCAGTGATTCTATCGTTATCTTCATCGTTCCACTCCGATTACTTGTTATTCTTGACCTTTCCCGTCATTAGTGCTCCTGCTGCCAAGAAAATGACACCGCACACCAGCAAGATCACCACGCAAGCTCCGTCGCTCACCTGAACACCGAAAGCCTCCATCTCTACACCCATGATCTCGCTCCATTCCGTCCGTAGTGCATCCGGCGCACCTGCAAAAATGGTCTCCTCAATTGCCTCGGTCATAACTCCTCGAAACATCTTGGACCCGTAAATGACCGGTGTACACTTCATGGCATTTGCAATGCCTTCACTAATACCGCCAATGGGAAGATAAATTCCACCGAGAAAACCTACCAAAGTACCGATCACCGTTCCCAAACCGCTCCACGCCCCCTCGGTCTTCACAAATACCGCCACAAGGTACATAAGCGCCGCATACGTAAAGGAGTTGGCCATAATCATGCCCACCAATTTCGCATGTGCCATCAGGGAAAATGCCTCGCCACCCTGCATAATATAATAAACCTCCGCAAGGCCCAGCGTCAAGAGACAAATAATCACCGAACACACCCAGGCTGCTGCCACATATGATGCCGAAATCATACTTCGACTCAGCGGGGCAGTATAGATTGCTGCCAGACGTCCTTCTGCACGATCCTTAATCATGGTAGTATAGACCGTCAACGTTACCATAACAGCATTGATACACACAATACCTGCACAGGTCCATACAAGTACATACAACGTGGCATTGTCCTTATCTGCCACCGCATCTCTGCCCGGCAATTCCGACAGTGCATTCGCCAAACTATTTGCACTGGAATCTCCAAGAAACAGAAGCATAAGCCCTAACACAATGAGCATCGACAACAGCGAAAAGAATACCGCTCCCTTATCTCTCAGATATAACCGCATATTGCGCTTTACCAATTCAATAAACTGTACCATGTTCTACTCCTCCTCATGTAACGCCTTGCCGCAGGCATTTAAGAATACATCGTCCATACTCCCCTGAATCACTTCAAAGCCACTGAGCAAATCTCTCACAGAATACAGCGGCTCCATAGCCGACCTGGTATTCTTCACTGCAAAACGAAGTCCGTATTCCTCTCGCTGTGCATGAATTCCCTGCGCCATTAACTTCGCTTCCGCCTCCGTGCATTTGTCCCCTTCTGAATAGAGACGCACCGTATCGGTAGCGTATCGTTCCTTCAATTCAAATGGCGTGCCTTCCGCCCGAATCTGCCCCTTGTCCAAAATGATGATTCGATTGGCAGTGGCCGCCTCCTCCATGTAATGGGTGGTAAGAAATACGCTCATGCCGGAATCGCGACGCAGATTCTCCACCGCGCCCCACACCTCTTTACGCGTAGCAGGGTCCAGACCCGTGGTAGGCTCATCCAAGAACAGAAGTTCCGGGGTATGCATCAGTGCCGCCGCAATCTCGCAACGCCGCTTCTGTCCACCGGACAGGGTAGCGTATGGTTTCTTAAGAATATCTCCCAGCGAAAGCATCTCACTCAATTCATTTAAGCGCAATACGGCTTCTTTCTTGGATGCCCCGTGAAGAATTCCGCGACACATCAAATTCTCCCGAACCGTCAGAATATTATCTAAGCAATTTTGCTGATATACGATACCGATACTTCTGCGAATGGCATCATTGTCCCGACCCAGTACATGTCCGCATACTTCAGCGTTTCCTCCATCCGGTTGCAATAATGTGGACAACATATTAATCGTAGTGGACTTGCCCGCACCGTTCACGCCGAGGAAGCCCAAAAGTTCTCCCCTCTTTACTTCAAATCCGATGCTGTCCACCGCCGTGAATTCACCATAACGTTTCGTCAAATTTTCAGCCTTTATAATCGTCATAACCTGACTCCCCTTTCGTTGATATCTGTACCATAACAGAAAAACGCAGGCTACGCAATTCAAAATTGGTAACCTGCATTTTTTTAAGGGTAAGTTGCATCACCCACTGTTTTTACTTATAGCAGTGCCAGAACTCGCCGTCATCCTCTACAACCACTTGGCCTTCCTCTGCTAACATCTTATCATAGAACGCCTTGATTCTATTCTCTTGCTCAAGAATCGCTTTCTTATGCTCTGCAAATACACTGCATAGACGGTCTATAATCTCCTGACTGTCCTTATATCGCATGGTGTTAGACATACGAACCGTCTCCACCTTGCCAAAATACTTTCCAAGCATCTCACCAAATGCCTCGTGCTTCGCCAAGTTCTCCGCAATGATTTCGCCGAGGAAACCGGGCTTCCACTTCATCTGTGCAAACTGCTCTGCCCAGAACTGATACTCGTAATTTATATTAGACCCGTTGCAAGAGAACATACCGCCTTCACACAGAGTCTCAGCCACACGCTGTACCAGTAGTTCCTTGTCCTTCAAGAATCCAAAGAGATAGTGTGCCACAATATAGTCATACGGCTCGTCCTTTCGAAGTGCCTCCCAAGTCCTCGCTTCTTCTACATCTGCCCACAGGATGGACATATCCGTGCCCTCCGGCAATTCTCCTCTATGCTCAGCAATGAACTTCTCTAAGTCATCTGCCCAGCTTCCGTGAAGATCCACCCCCTGTACGCTCATATGTTTCGGAAGCCGGCTCCAATTGTTGCGCCACAGTTTGCCAAAGCCACATCCCAGATCTAACACTTTGCTGTTGTCGCTGAGATTCAGCGACTCATAGATTCTCACATACCAATCTACAGTCTCCACCATGTGCTTCAGCGCATGAAAATGCCGATCATCCGCTTCCTGGTCTTGTTGAATCGCTCTTGCAATCTCCGCAACGCCGTCCCAATCCGGCTCTCCCGCAGCCCGGGCTAATACCCCCTGTATGCAAGCGATGGTACGCTCCAACTCACTTTTCTTCGCTTCCATAAGCTCCAACTGCTTCTGTAAGGAGTCCGCAATGTTCATATCCTTCTCCGCAATCAGATTGTCGTGAATCTCCTCCAAAGAAAATCCGATCTTCTTGAGTGCGATAATCTTCTCCAGTACGAGAAGCGCCTCCTTGTCATAGAGCCGGTAATTGCCCTCCGAGTAATCCGACGGCTTCAACAGCCCCTTCTCGTCGTACAGACGTACTGCTTTCTGCGAGATGCCTACCTTTTTTGCAATCTCTCCTGATGTCATTTTCTTATCCATCAAAATCACCTCCATGTCTACACTATAAGGGGTGCCCCAAGGGAAGAGTCAAGGGTATTTTTCAACTTTTTATACTTTTTCAAGTGCCTAATTCCATGCAACCAAGATAACGATAACCACCACAATTATGGTGCAAATGACGAGTCCCACAGTCTTCAATGTCTTCGCCACCTTCGGATATTTCTTACCAAGAAAATGAAGAGGCAGTCCGAAAATCGAATAAATGATAATACAGACAAACGGCCACAGAAATCCGTCCATAAAATCTGTCCACGCGCGTTCTTTACCAGCCATCACATACCACATTCCTCCGAAGATCAGACAACTGATCAAAGCACGAACAATCGACTCCTTCCATCCATACATAGGATTGCCTTCGTTATCTGCGATTTCGAATTCGTCAAGAATTACTTTCTTCTCAAAGGTCCACACATCCTTCAAAATATCCAGAAACTTGTTGCCTGCCGCTTCCTGGGTCTGAATCTCGCTCCAATAGAACCCTTCGTCAAAGCTGTGCATCTCATCCTTTCGCTCCTGAATAATCTTACATACATTCAAGGCACCTTCCAGTTCTTTCATCTGCTCCTGAATGGCAAGCATATTCTTCTCAATGGATGACTGCAGAGATTTCTTCTCCTCCAACAGCTCTTTAATCTCGGAAACCGGTACTCCAACCTTTCGAAGGACAATGATTTTCTTCAAAACCGATTCGTCCTCTTCTGTATACTCTCGATAAGAGTTTTCGCTTCGGCTCGGGCAAAACAATCCTTCCTTCTCATAGAAACGTATGGTTGCTCTTGGGATCTCCAATCTCTGCTCCAGTTCTTTAATCGTCATTTTCGTGACCTCCGTTTGTTTATTTGTCACTCACCATAGGGTATAAACAAGGTTTACAGTCAAGTGTTTTTTCAAAAAATTTTTCTCTGGATACGGTTTTCTCTTGAAATCTTACCATTTTCCTTACTATATCACATTTTCTAATAGAGCAAAAGGCCTTTCCCCCTTTCCCAAACACAAAAAGGCATGGAGCTCTTGACGAGCCCCATGCCTCATACTCTCAAATATTTATCTTGCAATAACCTAATTATTTTGCCTGCTCCAGTGCAAGTGTT
Organism: Lachnospiraceae bacterium; assembly: GCA_045546575.1. Classification (GTDB taxonomy): domain Bacteria; phylum Bacillota; class Clostridia; order Lachnospirales; family Lachnospiraceae; genus ISDg. Next base: position 160,860 of record JAZQDC010000011.1, read on the forward strand.
ACGGTAGTAGCGTCGCAGACTTCCGTAGGTCCGTAGTACTGAATGGCACCCGGATATACGAAGCAAGTGTTCTTAGCCCACTCTTCACGATGAGCCTCGAAATACTTGAACGGTGCACCGTCAAGCTCAACGAGAGCCTTCTTAATAACCGGCTTGTCCTCACCGTGTCTTCTCTCCATGTTCATCATCTTCGTGATGGGCATACCACCTGCAACCCACTCATTTGCCGGCTGAGACAGATTGGAGATCTTGGAAAGGTATCCGTTGTAACCATACTGAATCAACATGAATGCGTTGTAACCAAGGGAATAGCAGTAATCGGAGTCAAAGTTAGACGGGAATGCACATCTTCCTTCGTATCCAAGGAAATGATGAAGCGCACCGAACTTGCCATTGTAAGTACCTGCTGCCTTTCTTGCTGCAAGCTTGTCCTTAACAAGTGCGGAGAATAACTTCTCGGACTCGATAAGGGATACCTGTACGTTGCCGTGAGGGTCTCTTTCAAGGAACAGCTGCTGCTGAATTGCCTCAGGAAGAATTGCGAATACTTCCATGGACTCCTTGGTCAAGCCTTTCTCGATAAATGCATACTTCTCAGCCCAAGTAGCAAGTGCGTTGAACGCGTCTGCCTTGCTTCCTGCAAGGAGCTCGTTGATCTCATGAATCAATACAGAGAACTCGGGAACGAATTCCACTACACCTTCAGGGATAATAGCAACACCGAAGTTCATACCCTGCGCAGCTCTATCAGCTACGGAATCAGCAATATAATCAGCAATTGCGGAAAGGGACATCTTCTTCTCTGCTACTTCCTCGGAAACCAAACAAATGTTAGGCTGTGTTTGAAGTGCACACTCCAGTGCTACGTGAGAAGCAGAACGACCCATAACCTTAATGAAGTGCCAGTACTTCTTAGCGGAGTTGGCATCTCTCTCGATGTTACCGATAATCTCGCTGTAAGTCTTGGTAGCGGTATCGAAACCGAAGGAGCACTCGATGTCCTCATTCTTAAGGTCACCGTCAATGGTCTTCGGGCATCCGATTACCTGAACGCCGGTGTCATGAGCAGCAAAGTACTCAGCGAGAACAGCAGCGTTGGTGTTGGAATCGTCACCACCGATAATAACAAGAGCGGTAATACCGTGCTTCTTGCATACTTCGGCAACGATAGCGAACTGCTCATTTGTCTCAAGCTTGGTTCTACCGGAACCGATGATATCGAAACCACCGGTATTTCTGAACTGGTCGATATATTCGTCATCGAAAATGATATAACTGTCTTCGATAAGTCCGCTGGGGCCACCCTTGAAACCATAGAGAACATTATCCTTGTTGGTAGCCTTCAATGCATCGTACAAACCGCATACAACGTTGTGTCCACCGGGAGCCTGTCCACCGGAAAGGATAACACCTACTACCTGCTTCTTAGAAGCGGAAGTATTCTGACCCTTCTGGAACGTAATCTCCTTCTTGCCATAAGTATTCGGGAAAAGAGCCTTGATCTGCTCCTGATCAGCTACACTCTGAGTCTCTGCGCCTTCCTTCACGCAAATGTCCGCAATACCGTTTCTCAGCATTCCGGGAAGCTTCGGAGTGTATTCATATCTAGCCTTCTGTAATGATGAAATCTTCATAACTACATCTCCTTATAAGAATTTATACAGAGTTATTCTAATATATTTCTGTCGCAAAGTAAACAGGTAAGGTGAAAAAATAAAAGATTTTTTGTAGGAGATAGCTCAGACGTCCGTTGATTTTAAAAAAGACTTCGGAGAATGTCCCTCTCCGAAGTCCTACTTCTTCACAATATCCTATGTTCTTGTTACAGCGATTCCAGAAAATCATTCTGTACCAGATTCTCAACAAACGCTTCTACATCCGCAGTAGCCACAGCCTCTTCCACACCGTACTCCTGCATCAATGCCTCTATCAGCTCCTGCTTCGTGGCACCGTTCTCTAACCGCTTCCACAAGAGGCAACCGGTGTCGTTCAAGGCAATCATCACGTTGAGGTTCAATCCCTCTCTCGTAGGAACCACAATAGTTCTACCGGCAACGCTTCTCAACAGGAAGCCTTCCTTCAATTTCAACATATGTCACTCCTCCCGCCTTACCACCATGTCACCAACATCAAAGTTATCAAACACTGTATAAACTACACCTAAATAGCAGAAGAATTCGAAATGCACAAACCATCAATAGGACACTCCTCATCATATTCACTGCAATTCATCGTAAATGTGCTACAACCCGAATCCATTACCGTCTCTGTTGTCTCAAAAGAAAAAACCTCCATCTGGGGTGCCTCGTAATTACTGCTCATATTCATTCCTCCTAAAACTTGTATCAACATCGCCATGTACCTATCCGTACATTATCTACTACCTTCTGCCCCACATCTTGCGGAAAGCAGTTTCTTCGCCATGGATTCCACAACAACACATCCCAGCAACGCAATCAAGAAGCTTGCAAGGGTAGTTACCAGAATTCCAAGAACGGCATGTCCTCCGAAACACCTTACCACATGATTCCACGGAACTACCACGTATGTGATCGTATGTACACAACAGAACCATAGCATATGTCGTCCTATCCAACGCACACCATCTGCAAAGATTCCCTGTATCACGTTCAAACGCTGACAAGTGCATAATACCACAACTCCTGCCACATATGCAATCCCCAAATCATTTCCCCTTAGATTAAATGCATTGGATGCAAACTCTACCAATCCGCCACATTCGGAGCCTAAGATACACAGCAGATACCCCATGAGCACAATATAAATCGGCAATGGTTTCTGCAACACCTTGCCTTGCTTTAGTAACATACCCACATACATGAATCCGGAGCAAATCAACACCTGCTGTGCACAGAATGGAAGCGGAATCTCCGTAGTTAACATGGCTGCTATAGTTCCGACTGCAATAATTATCGCCTGTCTCCAACGTTCCTTCTCATGCAACACAAGATTCAGATAAATACTACCGAGCACATAGGTAAGTACAAACCACACAGGACCGATCTGATCGAGACGATCACCGAAGAAACGATCACCCGGATGCCATCCCAGAAAGAAGGGGAGCACTTGTTGCCTCAACCGCCCCGACAGACTTCCTCCGTTTAGTATCCATTTTAGAAGTACTCCCGCCGTCACTCCGAAAATGGTTATTCCATACGATGGCAGGAAAATGCTCAGGTTATTCTTTATGCAGACCTTCACCGGTTGCTTTCTCATTCCGTAGCCACATATCATAAATAGCATAGGCACCGCTCCATATTGCAGTACGCCAAGGGGACTGATGAGCAAACGCATCCCGTCGCTTAACCTCAGAGCATATAATCTATAATCCACGAATTCACTTACACAATGAATCGAGATAATTCCCAGCATGATGAGCCCTTTTGTAAAGTCGAACATGCCGATATAGCTGCAATTATACCAAGACGGGTCCTTGTCTATCCACAACCACCTGCGTTTTTCTCTCATCTTCACGCCTCACCTCTTAAGCATTTTTCTGTTGCATTAGCTCGTAGATCACCTGTGCAGAATCCTGTATCGTAAGCATTCTACGTAAGGCTTTCTCCGGAATTCTTGCTCCGAACTTACTTTCAAATCTCAGTAGAGAAGTCAATAATTCCAGGGAGGACAACGACAGGTCATCCATAAGATTGCTCTCTGCTTTCACCTCTACACCTGTATCGTTGATAACCTTCGTCCAATAGTCAATTACGCTTTGTAGCACTTGTTCGTAACTCATCTTCTCTCTCCACTTCTGTCTTTTTAAATAATGCTTCCGTCCCGCCCTTGTCTCGGCATCACAACGGAATCTACACGTCCTATCGTTTCTTCTTCAAAGAGGCGGTCTTTTCGAATGGCTCCGTTCTAAGCTCCCAAGATGCAATTCTCTTATAGGTGGGGTTCTTTCGGTTCAGAGTATTGACTGCCTCTGCAATCCCCTTTTTAACTTGCTCCATATCCGTCCCACGGGTAGTCTTCGGTAATATCTCCGCGCAGATCGCACCACTCTTCTCAAGGACAAGTGCATCCTCGATCCACGGACTCTCCATCAACCGCTGCTCCAATTCCTCAGGAGATATATTTTCCCCGCTGTTAAGGATAATCAAATTCTTCTTTCGCCCCGTAATGTACAGATACCCATCCTCATCCATGTATCCCAAGTCTCCGGTCTTAAACCATCCCTCGTCAAAGGACCGCGCCGTCAATTCCGGATCCTTATAGTACCCTTTCATAATATTTTTACCTCGAACTTGAATCTCGGAATCCTTGATTCGAACTTCGTTAAATGGCATCAGCTGTCCTACCGAACCAATACGATTTCGCGATACGGTATTGGAAGCCACCGTGGAAGCAGCCTCCGTCATTCCATAGCCTTGTGCGACAATGATTCCGTAATCAGCGAAGAACCGGAGGGTATCTTCCGAAGATGCGGCACCACCGGATATGATTAATTGCGGAATCCCACCAAGGCTCTCACGAAACTTCCGAAAAAGTTGTGTTCTTCGGTCAATACCGATCTTGCGCAACCCATTGGAAAGCCGAACAAGTCCCTCCAGTTGCTTCCCTTTACCGCTTTCTTCGATTCCTTTGACGATTCGACTACGGAACAACTCATTTACCATTGGAACCGACAACAAGAAATCCGGTTTCACTTTCTCAAGTTCCTGTGCCACATACTTAATACTTCTGCTCAAATGAATCTCACACCCGTCAAGAATAGAAAGCGTCATTGCCACGAAAGTAAGCACATGATGTAAGGGCAGAAAGAGTAGTGTTCGGGGTGCCCTATCCTCCACATGAGCATCACTATAACTATTAACCAGGGCCATATTTTTCTGCGTAAGAACAACGCCGTTGGGCGTCCCCTCCGTTCCCGAGGTGAAGAAAATGCAAGCCTCACGGTCTTCCTCCCATTCCGGCCATTGTTCCATGCCGGCACCCGGCATCTCTATCGCATCCGAAATGAGCATAGACGCACATCCCCTGACAGGTTCTTCAATGCGTTCCTCATTGTAGAGAAGAAGGTCAACGTCTGCCTTGCGGATATACTCCTCCAACACCTCCGAATCCATATCGGTGCTCAAAGGCACCAGAACCTTTCCCGCAACGATAACAGCGTGCAGGCAGAGTACGCATCGGTAAGTCAGATCACATACAACACCGATATGCTGTGCGTCCCTGTCCCGTAGCTTTCCTGCAAGCCATAGCAGATCATGCTCCCATTGTCCAAAAGTAATTGGTTGGTCTTCTTGTTCTCCCAACTGTACGAATAAGGTCTGTTCCTGGCGTCCAACGCAAGCTTCTCTCAAAAGTTCCGTAATCGTACGGAACCGATCCCACGATATTTCATCACTCATTGGTTCATTTCCTCGTTATCGAATAATCATTCTCTTCAGCCACCGCTTCCCCCGACGCCACAATTTGCGACCACATCGAATCCAATACCATAACCGACAATAAAGGCAATACCCGATATTCGTGGTCTTGTACCTCTTCTCTCCGCGGTAAAATGCGCTCACAACGCCGATGACCTGTTCCTTCTTCACACTCTCTGGGGCGTACTGATTGTCCCCCATACAAGTATACGTCTCTCCCACACGAACCACACGATGTAAGACGTAAGAACCATCCACTCGTCGGTATAACGGTATCGCATACTTTCTTAATGTCTTCGGCGGTGCCGAAATCACAACACTGTCAACTCCCGGCCGGAGCATAGGTAACATACTTACACCGTGGGGAAAGAACCGAATCGATTGTCCTGCCGCTATTCGTTCGTGAATGAGGAGCATCAGTTCTTGAAGCGTCACTTCGGTTTTATTTGCATTCTTCATGTCTTGTCACGTACTCCCTTGACATCGCCTCGTAAGATACTCTGGCAGCCTGAGGCTCCATATTGCAATACATATGCCATAGCGGCACACGCTGCAATAGGTTATCTATGCTCTCTAATAACTTCAACTGCGCCTGTGTCTCTCCGGCCCAATAGCTCTGCTTCATAATCTGAAATACGATATCGCTCTTCTCATACCGCTCTATTCGGTTTTCTTTGCCTTGTTCCAAGAAACAAATGCCCGCCACCGGACAGCGGATGTTCTGATTCAGTGTGCTCTTACCGCTCCATGGAGTTCCGTACGCATACCACACCCCATCTTCAAGGCGCAGTGCGGGCTTATCATCATTGATGATTCGTACACGCTCATCTCCGTACACCTGTCTCCACAAAGCGACGTGTGTGGACTTTCCCATACCGCAATCCGCGGTGAACAGATAGGCCTTACCGTCCAGAGCCACCGCAGACGCGTGAAGCAACATCCCGCCATAATCGACTAACTGTCGATAGAACAGCCTTCCGCTGGTGATATACTCTTTTCGATTTTCATCATCTATACGTTGCTCCGATTCCGTGGCTCCGTACTCCGTCCGAATGGTAATATCCGCATCCGGCTCTTCCTCTATCCTATATGGAATCGCTTGTCTCTCTGTGGAACCAAACGTATCCATCTTCACTGTCAGTCCGGCAATCTTATAGTATTGAAACATATACTCCTCTTTCTCAGTCTCAGTCTTCATATTACTCTCCGACCGATTTTGTACTGTTCTCAAGCCATCTACGATATTCTGTCACCATGGATTTCTCATGTTCTCTTCGAAGCATGCTTCTCTCCCATTCCGTACACGGAACACGTCCGCTACATCTTCGTAACCGGATACATTCCGGATAGTAAAAGCAATCTTGACATTCCGGTAATTCATCCTCGCATTGACGCCACTGAGCAACCTTCGTCATGTCCCATTCTCGTGACTTCAAATCACCGATAAATTCACTCTCACAGTAGTGTTCGCACAAGCCCACATGTCCGTCCGGCACAATCACAACCGAATTACCGCTGTCCGCCATGCATCGATACAACCGAAGATCTCGGCGCAATCCCGTTCTGGTTGGTATTATAATATCACGCTCTGCCAAATGCTCATTGATTCGTTCCATTGCAGCATACAATGAGTGCCATTCATCTTCGGTGTACTGCTCTCGCGGATCATTTGCATTCACATCAAACAATGCTTTGGCGTAAACTCGTAGTCCCGGAACATTCCCAAAACGATCTGCCAACTCCTCCGTCAGTAACACGAGATTGTCCATATTATCCGGATTCATATTCATGCGGATATTCACCGTAATTCCCGCGGAGAGCAAACGCTCAATATTCGAAAGCACCACTTGATATGCACTTTCCGTAACGCCCACGTATGCCTTACTTCGGTTATAAACCTCTTCCGTGCCATCCAGTGTAATCTGCACTTTTCTCAAATGCCAGCTCTCCACTGCCCGTTCTGCCAGTGCCTCATTGAACAGAAATCCATTGGATGTCATTCCGGATGTATATTCAATTCCTTCCGACTGCAAGCCTTCGCATATGATATCGATTGCCCGCTCATTCATCAGCGGCTCGCCTCCGAACCATGCCAAATGCACCTTTTTTCCACCGCATCTCTGCTTAATAAATGCCACAACCTCCCGTGCCGTTTGGTCAGTCATAGTAATTCGTATGCACCCTTTTTCATAGCAATAAAAGCATCTTGCATTGCAATCGGTGGTGGTAAGTATCGTAAAATGATTAATCTCGGTTAGATTCTTACGCTTGCTCTGCAATGCCCATCGCACAAGCCCCACATACTCTCGCTCATTTATCGTCTCGGGAACAACAAACCAATGTTCACGAAGATACACGGAGGTTAGTCTAGCGGCATACTCTTCTTCGGTGAGAAGAAGCATTTCCCGAGTTAGAAGGTTATGAAGCAACACTCCTCTTTCCACCGGTACGGAAACACAACAGATATTCATGCGGTAACCGGAGGTCGTGCTCGGAGTTCTTCCCAATATGTTAAGAACCATATCCTGTGCTTTGATGATCTGTTTCATAAGTGCCTCCTTCCATCGAAAAACTAACAGTATTATTATACATGATTATAGCGCATTTGCAAGGGTGGAGTGTGGAACATGATTACTACGAAACCAAGAGTTGAAGCTCGCAGCATAGCTGCTCTTTGGGGCTTTGTTATGTCTGGTACTACTTACAGGATTACTACGAAACCAAGAGTTGAAGCTCGAAGCATAGCTGCTCTTCGGGGCTTTGTTATGTCTGGTACTACTTACAGGATTACTACGAAACCAAGAGTTGAAGCTCGCAGCATAGCTGCTCGCTTCAACTCTTGGTTTCCTACGGAAATTCAAGTACACAAGAAAAGACCCCTGGAGAATATAATTCTCCGGGGTCTTGTTTGTGTACTTGATTTCGTAGTAATCCTTATCTCTTGGAAAACTGCGGTGCACGACGTGCTGCCTTCAATCCGTACTTCTTTCTCTCCTTCATACGAGGATCTCTTGTAAGGAATCCAGCCTTCTTTACTACAGGACGAAGCTCTGCGTCTGCCTTGCAGAGTGCTCTTGCAATACCATGACGAATTGCACCTGCCTGACCGGAGAAACCACCACCACGTACGGTTACGATTACATCGTACTTGTCTGCGGTCTCAGTCAATGCCAGGGGCTGACGAACAACTACCTTCAAGGTCTCAAGACCGAAGTAATTATCAATGTCTCTCTTATTTACAGTAATGTTGCCCTTACCAGGAAGTAAATATACTCTAGCAACACTGCTCTTACGTCTACCAGTTCCGTAAAACTTTACACTTGCTTTTGCCATTGTTGTAAATCTCCTTTCTGATAAATTAGAATGTCAATGTCTCAGGACACTGTGCTGCATGCGGGTGCTCTGCGCCTGCATATACATGAAGCTTGGTAATCATGCTTCTTCCAAGCGGTCCCTTGGGAAGCATACCCTTAACTGCAAGGGTGATTACATCAGTGGGCTTCTTTGCAAGCATCTGCTTGAGAGTAGTCTCTCTCATTCCACCCGGATAATCGGAATGGTTGTAGTAGATCTTCTGATCCAACTTCTTACCGGTAACCTTAATCTTTGCAGCATTTACAACGATTACGTTATCACCTGTATCAATGTGAGGTGTGAATGTAGGCTTATTCTTACCTCTTAAAACCTTTGCAATCTCAGAAGAAAGACGACCAAGGGTCTGTCCCTCTGCATCAACCACGTACCACTTTCTCTCAACACCAGCTGTTGTTGCCATATAACTCTTCATCGGTTGACCTCCTTAACTTTTTGTACTTTCTTGCAAACAATTCTTGTTCACAAGCACCTGTTGCATTATACCTAAGGAAAATGCTCCTGTCAACAAGAGTTTTTTATTTTTTCGATCATTTTTCGTTTTTAACTCCACTTTTATCATTTCAAAAATGATATTTGGCGCACTAATAGCGAATATGACATAACATCAACCCGCTGGCCGGTGCCGTGGGGCCTGCTTTGGTGCGGTCTTTGGCCTCAATAATCTTCCGAATCTCCTCCGGTTCCATGGCATGTTCACCTACTTTTACAAGAGTCCCGGCGATAATACGCACCATGTTATAGAGGAACCCGTCCCCTTCCACTCCGATGACCACTTCTTCGTCTCTGCGAAATACTTCGCATTTGGTTACGGTACGAACTTTGGAATCCACCTGGGCTCCCGCTGCGCAGAAGCTACTGAAATCTTGGGTTCCCACCAAGAATCCCGCCGCCCTGGACATCGCCTCAATATCCAACTCATGTCGCACGTTGTGTACATAGCGAACCAAGAGCGGGGAACAGAAACGTCCTTCCGTGATTCGATACTCATATCGCTTACTGTGGCAATCGAATCGAGGATGATACGTAAGCAGAACCTCTTCGGATTCCATAACGCGAATATCCTCCGGCAGGAACGAATTGAGAGCATAGCAGAATTTCTCTGCTGGAATGGTAGCTTCCGTATCGAAGACAGCCACATTTCCCATGGCATGCACACCTGCATCAGTACGACTGGCGCCGATGGTCTCTACCGCCTGCCCCAGTAATTTCTCCAGCGCTTTTCGCAAGGTTCCTTCCACAGTAACCGTCCCGGGCTGACACTGCCATCCACAGTACGCCGTTCCGTCGTATGCAATTGTCAGCTTAATTCTTCTCATGTTAAATCCTCGCGCATTACAGCCATTTTCTTAGGCAGAATATCATCACAATATACACCGCCATATATCCAAATGCAACATAATCCCTAGCCTTATACCGCAGAGGCTTCATCTTCGTACGTCCATTTCCGCCACGGTAACATCTGGCCTCCATCGCCATAGCCAAGTCAAATGCACGGCGAAACGCCGATACGATCAGCGGTATGAAAATCGGAAGCATAGCCTTGGCACGCTGCAACAGATTCCCGCTCTCGAAGTCAGCGCCCCTAGCCTGCTGAGCTTTCATGATCTTGTCGGTCTCCTCCAGCAGAATCGGAATAAAACGTAGGGCGATGGACATCATCATTGCCACATCATGCACCGGCACTCGGAATAATTTCAGTGGTGACAACAATCGTTCCAAACCATCCGTCAACTGATTTGGTGTGGTTGTAAATGTCATAATGGAAGAGCCGAGAATCAACAGGATCAAACGCAAGCCCATAAAACCGCCTCGATACAAGCCCTCTTTTGTAATCTTGAATATCCACCATTGTACCAGTACTTCTCCCTTAGTGAGAAAGAAATTAAAACACACCGTAAATAGTAGCAATATCAAGATGGGCTTTAATCCCTTCAAGATGTACCGAAGAGGTACTTTGGACAGTATCACTACCCCACCGAAGAATGCAATTGCCGCCACAAATCCGGTAAAGGTGTCGAACAGAAACAGACTAATAATATACACCAAAGTTCCGATTAGCTTCGTTCGCGGGTCCAATCGATGAATCATCGAAGACACCGGATAATATTGTCCGATGGTGATATCTCGTAACATGCTTCTGCTCCTTTCACTCATTTATTCGGGACGAAGTGCCTCATAGGCTTCCTCTACCGTCATAGCCTGACAGTCCACCGGATAACCGGCCTCCTGCAAGGCATGCATCAAGTAGGTGATCTGTGGAGCCGCCAGTCCCATGTTCTCCAGCTCCTTATAATACTGAAACACTTGTCTCGGAGTATCATTATACGCCAAATGACCGCCATTCATAACAAGCAGACGATCCGCATAGCGTGCCACATCCTCCATACTATGTGACACCAAGACTACCGTCATACCGGTCTCCTCATGGATACGCTGAATCTCCCCTAAGATTTCTTCCCTTCCCCCGGGATCAAGACCGGCTGTGGGTTCATCGAGAATCAAAACCTCCGGCTTCATGGCCAGCACACCGGCAATAGCCACACGACGCTTCTGTCCACCGGACAACTCCAAGGGAGAGTCCGACCAGATGCTCTCGTCGGCATGCACCAATCGCAATGCCTCCTTAGCACGTTCTACCGCTTCTGTCTGCGATAAGCCTTGGTTCTTAGGACCGAAACACACATCCTCCAGCACCGTGCTCTCAAACAGTTGATGCTCAGGGTACTGGAATACAAGTCCTACTTTACTACGCAACTCACGCCTGGAGAAATCTTCACCGTAAATGTCCTCACCGCGGTACAAAACGTTCCCTTTGGTAGGACGTTCCAACCCATTCATCAGCTGAATCAATGTGGACTTGCCGGACCCCGTATGACCGATTAGTCCAACGAATTCTCCTTCATGTAGTTCTAGACTCACACCTTCCACCGCTGTTCGCTCATATGCTGTGCCGGGATTATACACATATCCGGCTTCACGAAGTTCTAAAACGGCGGCGCCGCGATTTTTCGACGTGTCCTCATACTTCTTCGCTTCACGATAAAAATGCTGATTTTGCGCCTTGTACACTTCCACAAAGGCAGGTATCGTAAGAATATCCTCAGGCAATTCACACCCTGCTTGACGCAACCGATACGCCAATTCTGTCACCTGCGGAACATCCAAGCGTAACTCGAGCAACCGCTCTACCTGCGAAAACACTTCCCCTGGAGTGCCTTCCATGGCAATCTCTCCGTGATCCATAACAATGACTCGGTCCGCATCGATGACCTCATTCATGTAATGAGTGATTAGCAATACCGTAATCCCTTCTTCACGGTTAAGACGATGTACAGTCTCCAACACTTCTCTGCGACCATTAGGATCTAACATGGCGGTGGGCTCATCCAAAATGACGCACTTTGGTTTCATGGCCATGATTCCGGCCACTGCAACTCGCTGCTTCTGTCCTCCCGACAATTTGTTCGGGGAAGCATTGCGATACTCATACATTCCTACGGCACGAAGACTTTCTTCTACCCGTGTCCATATCTCTTCCGTAGGAACTCCCAGATTCTCCGGTCCGAAGCCCACGTCTTCTTCCACAACGGTAGCAATGATCTGATTGTCCGGATTTTGAAATACCATACCGGCATTTTTCCGAATGTCCCACAAATACTCGTCCTTACGAGTATCCATGCCGCACACAAGCACCGTGCCTTCCGAAGGGTGCAGCAACGCATTGATATGCTTAGCTAAGGTGGACTTTCCGGAACCATTATGACCGAGAATGGCTACAAACTGCCCTTTCTCAATCTGCAAAGAGACATTATCGATTGCCCGCTTTACGCCAATGACATCACCATTTTCGTCTTGCTTTTCGTATTCATAAACCAGTTGCCTTGTTTCTACAATGTGCATACGAGTGCAAACCTCCACGATTTTAAAAAAGGCAGCGTAGTTATTACCAACTACGCTGCCCACAAATTTGCGTGAGATGAATTATACCAGCTCGATCAATACTTCCATAGCTGCATCGCCCTTACGCTGACCAATCTTAACGATTCTGGTGTATCCACCCTTACGATCTGCATACTTAGGAGCGATCTCATCAAACATCTTTGCAACAAGGTCAACTTCCTTAACAGCCTTCTTGCCCTTAAGCTCGTTGTCTACCTTCTTAACAGGATAGAAGTAAGCTTCCATCTGTCTTCTTGCATGAAGTCTGGACGGGTTATCCTTCTTGATAGTCTTCTCAACTTCATCAAATACGGTAACCTTCTTACCATCTACAACTTCCTTAACTCTCTTGCCGTCCTTGTCCTTACGAGCAACCTTAGCCTTAACGGTAACGGTCTCATAATTGTCCTTTTCCTTAACAGCAAGGGTAATCATCTTCTCAGCAATGCTGCGAATCTCTTTTGCCTTAGATTCCGTAGTTACCATCTTACCATGGAACAAAAGATTGGTAACCTGGTTTCTCAACAATGCTTTTCTCTGACTTGAAGTTCTTCCAAGTTTTCTATAGCCTGCCATGTTAACCTCCACTCTGCCGCCTGGCAGCGGCTTCTAGTCTAGTATCAGCGCTTCCTGCGGGATCTTATAATCCTTTATTCGTCGCCTAAATTTAAAGATAATCCAAGTTCTTTCAACTTGCCAAGCACTTCCTCAAGAGACTTCTTACCAAGGTTTCTCACCTTCATCATGTCTTCGGAAGTCTTATTTGTCAACTCTTCTACGGTGTTAATGCCGGCTCTCTTCAAACAGTTGTAGGAACGTACGGAAAGTTCAAGTTCATCGATGTTCATCTCAAGAACCTTCTCCTTCTCGTTGTTCACGGTCTCAACCATAACTTCTGCCTTCTTAGCACTCTCAGACAAGTCAATAAATGAATTCAAATGCTCACTCAGTACCTTTGCTGCAAGACTTACTGCCTCATCCGGAGCCAAAGTTCCGTTGGTGTATACATCCAAGGTCAACTTATCGTAATCGGTAATCTGACCTACACGAGTATTATTTACAGTAAGATTTACACGCTCTACCGGAGTGTAAATGGAATCAATGGAGATAACTCCGATAGGAAGATCATCTCTCTTGTTCTTATCAGAACTAATGTAACCTCTGCCTCTGGTAATCGTAAGTTCCATATAGAGCTTGCTGTCTGCGCCACCATTCAAGGTTGCAATCACCTGCTCCGGATTGAGAATCTCAATATCGGGATCCACGTGAATGTCTGCTGCAGTAACTACGCCCTCACCGCTGAACTCGATGTAGGCCTTCTTCGGCTCACTAGTATCGCTGGTGTTCTTAATTGCGAGGCTTTTGATATTCATAATAATTTCAGTTACGTCTTCCATAACCCCCGGAATACTACTGAATTCATGAACAACACCGTCAATCTTCACCTGACTGACAGCGGCACCCGGCAAGGAAGAAAGCATAATTCTTCTCAAAGAATTACCCAAAGTCGTACCATAGCCTCTTTCGAGGGGTTCTACGACAAAACGTCCATATTTCTTATCCTCTGAAACCTCAGCAATCTCAATTCTAGGCTTTTCAAAATCAAACATGTGCGACCCTCCTTTTGGGTATAACCAATGTGCTCCTTATTACTTGGAGTACAACTCGACAATAAGCACCTCATTTACCGGAACATCAATCTGATCTCTGGTAGGGTATTCCTTAACGGTACCGGAAAGATTTTCAGCATCTGCCTCCAACCATGCGGGAACCATTCTGCCACCGGTCACTTCAAGGATATCCTTGAATCTCTGACCTGCCTTATTCTTAGCCTTCTCACATACGGAAATTACATCTCCGGGCTTAACAGTGTAAGAAGGAATGTTTACGCGCTTGCCATTTACAAGAATGTGCTTGTGGTCAACAATCTGTCTAGCCTCAACTCTGGTTCTTGCAAAACCAAGACGGAATACTACGTTATCAAGTCTGGTCTCCAGGAGAATCATAAGGTTCTCACCGGTAGTTCCAAGCTTCATCTTCTTAGCCTTCTCGAAGTTGTTGCGGAAAGGCTTCTCAAGTACACCATAGATGAACTTAGCCTTCTGCTTCTCTCTCAACTGCATTCCGTACTCGCTAACCTTCTTGCCAGCTCTTGCGAAATTTCTGTTGGACTTCTTGTCAATGCCTAATACGGTAGGCTCAATACCCAGCGATCTGCATCTCTTTAAAACAGGACCCATTTCTCTAGCCATATTCTTATACCCTCCTTATTAGACTCTACGACGCTTAGGCGGTCTACAACCATTGTGCGGAACCGGCGTTACGTCACGAATACTTGTTACTTCAATACCACATGCCTGAAGGGCACGAATTGCTGCTTCTCTTCCGGATCCGGGTCCCTTAACCATAACGTCAACGGACTTCAAACCGTGTACCAATGCAGCCTTTGCTGCAGTCTCAGCTGCCATCTGAGCAGCGTAAGGGGTGGACTTTCTGGAACCTCTAAAGCCCAAACCACCTGCACTTGCCCAAGAAAGTGCATTACCCTCTGCGTCAGTCAGGGTAACAATTGTATTGTTAAAGGAAGACTGAATGTGTGCCTGTCCACGGTCTACGTTCTTCTTGACACGCTTCTTAGCTCCCTTTTTAGATGCTACTAATTTCTTAGCCATCACGAAACCTCCTATAAGATTTACTTGTTATCGATTAAAATTACTTCTTCTTGTTAGCAACAGTACGCTTCGGACCCTTACGAGTTCTAGCATTGGTCTTAGTCTTCTGTCCGCGAACAGGAAGTCCCTTTCTGTGACGGATACCTCTGTAGCATCCAATTTCCTGAAGTCTCTTAATATTGAGTGCGATTTCTCTTCTTAAATCACCCTCTACCATCATCGTCTCATCGATGACAGCCGAAATTCTCTTAACCTCATCGTCAGTCAAATCGCGAACGCGAGTGTTCGGATCAACCTCTGCCTGGGCAAGAATACGATTGGAGCTCACTCTACCGATACCGTAGATGTAAGTAAGACCAATCTCTACACGCTTCTCTCTAGGTAAGTCAACACCACTGATACGAGCCATGTACTTTAACCTCCATTTAAATAAAAATTCTTTCGGGCATATGCCCCGGGGACCTTCCCCCGCCGATCAATGATCGGATCAGCCGCTTTAAACTGTGACAGCCCGATTACTTCGGAACCGAAAGATACGCAGATAATGACTACGCACCTAAAGCAGAGTTGCCTTTCCTTTCATGGCACTCTCTACCCACAGTATCACAATGTTTGCCTCCACGTCTCGCTTCGGCGATTGTAACACAAAAAGCAAGTGCTATTTCTATATAAGTAACGAATTACTCTATGGAAACAACAATGTGCATTGCATTGTTGCAATTAGCCTTGTCTCTGTTTGTGTCTGGGGTTCTCACAGATGACCATGATATTCCCTTTTCTCTTGATGATTTTGCACTTTTCGCAAATAGGCTTTACTGAAGATCTAACCTTCATGGTTTTAACACTCCTTTCTTCAAAAAAAGTCCGTTTAACATTGTAGCATGCTCTTTTTCAAATTGCAAGAGGGTAAATCAAAAAATAAATAAAAAACTTACCAATTTTCATGGCGTTTCTTTGTCTAAAATGGACAAAAAGAAGCCGGTGGACCGAGATCCACCGACTTTCTGCATCTTTCACAGGATAACGAATTATTTGTCACGCCAAATAATTCTGCCCTTCGTCAAATCGTAAGGAGAAAGCTCCAGGGTAACCTTATCTCCGGGAACTATCTTAATATAGTTCATGCGGAGCTTACCGCTGATATGTGCCAATACCTTATGACCATTCTCCAGTTCTACCTGGAACATCGCATTAGGTAATTTCTCAATTACGGTTCCTTCAATTTCTACAACGTCAGACTTAGACATGTATTACCTCCAACTATTCCATAATAACTATACTACTTAAGTAACGTAAGAATCTCCGGCTCACCATCGGTAATCAGTACGGTGTTCTCGTAATGTGCCGACAATCCACCATCTTCGGTGGCCACCGTCCAATCATCTTCCAACACGCATACGTCATAGCGTCCCTCATTTACCATAGGTTCAATAGCAAGTGTCATGCCGGACTTCAACAATACACCACGCCTCTTCTGATGAAAGTTCGGAATCTGCGGATCCTCATGCAAATGAGTTCCGATGCCATGACCAACCAAATCCCGTACACAGGAATATCCGTGTGCCACAACATGATCCTCAATGGCTCCCGAAATATCATGAAGGTGACAACCTTCCTTTGCATATTTCATACCTTCGAAGAAACTCTGTTTCGTAACCTCAATCAGACGCTGTGCCTCCGGAGAAATCTCGCCGACACCTACCGTACGTGCTGCATCGGAATGATATCCTTGATAGATTAGTCCCGCATCCAAGCTTACGATATCGCCTTCTCTCAAAATCTCGCGCTTGCTTGGAATTCCATGCACCACACGGTCATTTACAGAAATACAGATAGATGCCGGGAAACCATTATAATTCAGAAAGGACGGAATGCAACCAAAACTGCGAATCATATCCTCACCGATCTTATCCAACTCTTTCGTACTGATCCCCGGCTTCACATGCTTTGCCAGTTCTTCGTGTACCAACGCCAAGAGCCTTCCGGCCTCACGCATCTTCTCAATTTCGTTTCTGGACTTAATTGTAATCGCCATAACTTTCCTCACTTCTACGCAAACCACATTTGGTTTGGAGACACATAATTAGATTCTTCCGCAACTCATCTTACCATATTCCTTATTATTTGGAAAGGATACAATCAATTGCTGCAAATACATCATTTACATCCTTCGTACCATCTACTGTCTGAAGAATGCCTTCGCTCTTATAATAATCGATCAACGGCTGAGTCTGCTCATGATACACGTTCAGACGCTTCTGAACAGTCTCCGGCATATCGTCGGGACGTACCGTAAGTTCACCGCCACATGCATCACAAATGCCTTCCTGCTTCGTAGGATTATAAACAATGTGATATGTACCGCCACAAGCGATGCATGCTCTTCTTCCAGACATACGATTTACGATATTGCTATCGGGAACATCTACGTCAATGGCGTAATCCAATGCTTCGCCCTTTGCTTTTAGACTTGCAGTCAAAGCTTCCGCTTGAGCAATGGTTCTCGGAAATCCATCCAATACGTAACCGTTTGCACAGTCTGCCTGAGCAAAACGATCCATAATCAACTCCAGTGTCAATTCATCGGGAACCAAAAGTCCCTGATCCATAAATGCCTTTGCCTTCGCACCAAGTTCTGTACCATTCTTAATATTGGCACGGAAGATGTCTCCCGTGGAAATGTGAGGAATTTCATATTTAGCGGCAATCATCTTCGCCTGCGTTCCCTTTCCAGCACCCGGTGCACCTAACATAACAATCTTCATAACGTGATTCCTTTCTCTCGAAAAACCCAGTTGTTTTCCTTCAATGTATTATCGGACGATACGCGCCCTCTAATTGCATAAAAGGGTGGAACATTCCTGCTCCACCCTCCGCATAATCACCTTTGTTCTGACATTAGTCATTCAAGAATCCCTTGTAATGACGAACCAGCAACTGAGATTCAATCTGCTTCATAGTCTCAAGAACAACACCAACCACAATGATTAGAGAAGTTCCACCGAAGGAAACAGCTGCATTGAACAAGCCCGAGAATACGATCGGAATCAAAGCAACGACCGCAAGGAACAATGCTCCGATAAGTACGATGTAATTCAAAACCTTTGTCAAATAATCCGTGGTGGGCTTGCCGGGACGAATACCCGGAATGAAACCACCGTTCTTCTTCATATTGCTTGCTACTTCAATCGGATTAAAAGTAACGCTGGTGTAGAAGTATGCAAAGAAAATAAGCATAATTACATACAATATTGCACCGACCGTATACTTAAATGCACCATTGTCAAGATCGAACCAATTCTGAGTGTTGCACATATAAAGTACTTTACGCCAGAAGGTTGTTCTACTGCCATGTACACCAAAGAAGGAAGAAATGATAACAGGGAACTGGAAAATGGACATTGCGAAAATTACCGGAATAACACCTGCGGTGTTAACCTTCAAAGGAAGATAGGTAGAATTTCCACCAACCATCTTTCTGCCCTGCATCTTCTTGCTGTACTGTACAGCAATCTTTCTCTGTGCATCCTGCAGAAGAATAATCAATACCAATAGTACAAGTACAATTGCAATAATAACTACTGCTGCAAGAATACCATAAATGGTCTTGCTTGCACCCTTTACAAACGTATTGTAAAGGTTTACAAAGTCTGACGGCAAACTTGCGATAATGTTAATACCCAAGATGATAGAAATGCCGTTGCCTACACCATGCTCTGTAATATTCTCACCAAGCCACATAAGGAATGCGGAACCTGCAGTGAAGGAAACTACGATTAAGATGATCGTAAGAACACCGTCATCGGTAAATCCCTTATTAGAGAATCCAATTGCCATAGCCGTGGACTCAATCAATGCAAGCGCTACGGTAAGATATCTAGAGAACTCGGCAATCTTCTTCTTACCACTCTCTCCATCCTTCTGAAGTTCTGCCAATGCGGGAATCGCAATGGTCAACAACTGCATAATAATGGAGGATGTAATGTAAGGAGAGATGTTCAATGCAAAGATGGACATCTGACTAAGAGAACCACCCGTAAGAGCAGTAAAGAAGCCCAAATCCAACGTTGCCATATAATTTGCTACCAATGCCTGGTTAATGCCCGGTGCCGGGATAAGAGATCCCAGCCGGACAACTACCAAACATCCAAGTGTAAACAAAAGCTTTCTTCTAATATCCTTAACCTTAAATGCGTTGATGAACGTGCTAAACATATCAGATCACCTCAGCACTTCCACCAAGAGCCTGAATCTTCTCGATAGCTGCTGCGCTAAATGCATTTGCCTTAACGTTCAGCTTCTTGGTAAGTTCGCCATTTCCGAGGATCTTAACACCGTCCTTCGGATTGCTGATGAGACCAATCTCCATCATGGAAGCGATGGTTACGTCAGCGCCATCTTCATAGCGGTTCAACATGGAAACATTGATGGAGATGATCTCCTTCGTATTTCTGTTCTTGAAACCTCTCTTAGGAAGACGACGGTACAAAGGCATCTGACCACCTTCGAAACCAATTCTCGGAGCTCCGGAACGAGCCTTCTGACCCTTATGTCCCTTGCCGGCAGTCTTGCCGTTGCCCGAACCATGTCCGCGGCCTCTTCTGAAATTTGCGCTCTGCTTAGAACCGTCAGCCGGTCTTAACTCTGTCAAATTCATCGTGTGCACCTCCTTATTCAACTTGTTAGATTTCTTCTACCTTAACTAAATGCTTAACCTGTGCAAGCATGCCCTTGGTTGCTGCGTTGTTCGGAAGAGTCTTAACGCTTCCGAGCTTGTGCAAACCAAGTGCCTCCACGGTCTTCTTATGCTTCGGGATTGCACCGATTGTAGACTTAACTAATGTTACTTTCAACTCTGCCATTTCGCTACCTCCTATAAGTCGCTTACGGAAATGCCACGAAGTGCAGCAACTTCCTCAGGCGTCTTCAACTCACTAAGGCCGGCGATAGTAGCAAGAACTACGTTCTGCTTGTTGTTGGAGCCAAGAGACTTCGTACGAATGTTCTTGAATCCTGCAAGCTCGAGAACGATACGAGCGGGACCACCAGCGATGATACCGGTACCTTCGGAAGACTTCTTAAGAAGTACGGAAGCGCTACCGAACTTACCAATGTAGTCGTGAGGTACAGAACCATTTTCATCAATCGGCATGGAAATGAGCTTCTTAATAGCATCTTCCTTACCCTTACGGATAGCTTCCGGAATCTCGGCAGCCTTACCGAGACCTGCACCAACGTGTCCGTTCTTGTCACCAACAACTACCAAAGCGGTAAAGCGCATGTTACGTCCACCCTTTACAACCTTAGTTACACGCTTAATAGAAACTACCTTGTCTACTAATTCTAACTGACTTGCGTCAACGATTGTACGTTTCATATTCTACCTCCTTGACTAAAAGTTCAGACCAGCTTCGCGAGCTGCATCTGCCAATGCCTGAATTTTACCTGCATATATGAAACCGCCTCTATCAAAGACAACAGTAGTGATACCCTTCTCTAATGCCTTCTTTGCAATTACAGTTCCCAAATGAGCTGCAGCTGCAACATCATTTGTCTTCTCGAGCTCTGCCTTAACATCCTTCTCAAGGGTGGAAGCTGCAACCAAAGTGTTGCCTACTGTGTCGTCAATAATCTGTGCATACATGTGATTATTGCTACGGAAAACAGCGAGTCTGGGTCTTTCAGCAGTACCGGAGAAACGATTACGAATCTTGTTGTGCTTCTTAACACGGATTTGAGCTCTACATTCTTTACTAACCATGATTTATTCTCCTTTCTACTTCTTACCAGTCTTGCCGACCTTACGTCTGATGACCTCATCAGCATACTTGATACCCTTACCCTTATAAGGTTCAGGTCTTCTCTTGTCTCTGATCTCAGCAGCGTACTGTCCAACTTTTTCTTTGTCGATACCCTTTACGGTAATCTTGTTCTGACCCTCGAGAATGGTCTCGATTCCTTCCGGATCAGTCATAACTACCGGATGAGAGTAACCAAGTGTCAATGTCAATTCCTTGCCCTGCTTAGCAGCTCTGTAACCAACACCGTTGATTTCCAGAACCTTAGCATAACCATCGGTTACACCAACAACCATGTTGTTGATGAGAGTTCTTGTAAGACCATGAAGGGACTTAATTCTCTTCAAATCATTGGGTCTGGTAACTACTACCTCTGCTCCCTCAACGCTGATGGTAAGCTCCGGAGCCAAAACTCTTTCAAGGGTACCCTTAGGTCCCTTAACAGTCACTTTATTATTTTCTGCTACTTCAACAGTTACGCCTGCCGGAATAGCGATTGGCATCTTTCCTATACGTGACATGCCCGTACCTCCTTATAAATGATTCTTACCAGATATAAGCAAGTACTTCGCCACCTACGTTAAGCTGTCTTGCTTCCTTATCTGTGATAACACCTTTGTTAGTAGAAATAATTGCAATTCCCAATCCACCGAGTACGCGAGGAAGTTCTTCCTTGCTAGCGTATACACGAAGACCGGGGGAACTGATTCTCTTAAGGCCGGTAATAGCCTTAACGTTCTTGTCCTTGCCATACTTCAGAGTGATGTGGATGTTCTGGAATCCACCTACTTCTTCCATAGTGTAGCCCTTGATGTAACCTTCTTTTACAAGAATGTCCGCAATTGCCACCTTCATCTTAGAAGCAGGAACATCAACTGTATCATGCTTTGCAGTATTTGCATTACGAATTCTAGTAAGCATATCTGCAATCGGATCGCTCATTGTCATTGAAATTTACCTCCTATAATCTCTGTTGTGCTTTTCGCACAGGCGTAGCTTACCAGCTTGCCTTTCTTACTCCAGGGATCTGTCCCTTATATGCTAACTCACGGAAGCAAACTCTGCAGATTCCGTACTTTCTCAAGACAGCATGCGGACGTCCACACAGTCTACAACGAGTGTATTCTCTGGTGGAAAACTTCTGCGGGCGCTGCTGCTTAATCTTCATTGACGTCTTAGCCATGGATTTTCCCTCCTTAATTACTTACTGAATGGCATACCAAACAGTCTCAACAACTCACGTGCTTCTTCGTCAGTCTTTGCGGTAGTAACAAAGATAACGTCCATACCACGAACCTTGTCAACCTTATCGTACTCAATCTCAGGGAAGATCAACTGCTCTTTTACACCGAGAGCATAGTTACCTCTACCGTCAAATGCGTTAGGGTTAACACCTCTAAAGTCACGTACACGGGGAAGTGCGAGGTTGATCAAACGATCAGCGAACTCGTACATCTTGTCACCTCTCAGAGTAACCTTGCAACCAATTGCAAGACCTTCTCTGATCTTGAAGTTAGCCACGGACTTCTTAGCCTTGGTGATAACGGGCTTCTGGCCGGAGATAATCTCCATGTCCTTAACAGCGGACTCCAGGGCCTTGGCATTTTCCTTAGCCTCGCCAACACCCATGTTAATTACGATTTTATCGAGCTTGGGAATCTCCATTACATTCTTGTAACCGAATTTCTTCTGCATTGCAGCCGCAATCTCGTTAATATAAGTTTCTTTTAATCTAGTCAACTTATTGGACCTCCTCTCTTAGAATTAGTCAATAACCTCGCCGGTAGACTTGGCATAACGAACCTTCTTGGTTCCGTTCTTGTCTTCTACAGTCTTAAATCCGACTCTGGTAGGCGCTCCCTTGTGAACCAGCATAACGTTGGAAGCATCAATCATTGCTTCCTGATGTGCGATTCCGCCCTTGGGATTCGCCTGGGATGCCTTCTGGTGCTTTGTTACCATATTGCAACCCTGTACGAGAACCTTGCCATCTGCAACCTTGAGAACCTTACCTTCGCTTCCCTTATCCTTGCCGGCAATGATCTTAACGATATCATCCTTCTTAATCTTAGTAGTTGCCATGCTGACACCTCCTTATAATACTTCCGGTGCCAAAGAAACAATCTTCATAAACTTCTTGTCTCTCAACTCTCTTGCAACCGGTCCAAAGATACGGGTACCCTTGGGATTTAAGTCTTCCTTAATAATAACAGCAGCATTTTCATCAAATCTGATGTAAGAGCCGTCCTTACGACGCACACTCTTTACGGTACGAACAACAACTGCCTTAACAACATCACCCTTCTTTACGATACCGCCGGGGGTAGCGTCCTTAACAGAAGCGATAATGATATCACCAATACCAGCGTATCTTCTTACCGAACCGCCCAAAACTCTGATACAAAGCAATTCTTTTGCACCGGTATTATCAGCAACCTTAAGTCTGGTTTCTGTCTGTATCATAGTGAAATACTCCTTTCAGTCGTAATCCATATGAAGTCAAATAACTTCGAATATGATTATTTAGCCTTTTCTACGATTTCAACAAGTCTCCATCTCTTATCCTTAGAGAGAGGTCTTGTTTCCATAACTTTTACACGATCACCGATCTTGCACTCGTTGTTCTCATCATGAGCCTTCAACTTGTAAGTTCTCTTAACGATCTTTCCGTAAAGAGGATGCTTTACGTTGTCAACAACTGCAACAACAATGGTCTTATCCATCTTATCACTTACGACCTTACCGGTACGTACTTTTCTTAGATTTCTTTCCACGAGAATTCTCCTTTCCAAGGGATAGATTAGTTAGCTGCAGTAGCCTTTTCGGAAATAACCGTCTGGATTCTTGCAATGTTCTTTCTAACTTCCTTAATTCTGCTTGTATTGTCCAACTGATTGGTTGCGTTCTGGAATCTCAGGTTAAAGAGCTCCTTCTTGGCAGCGACCAATTCGTCATTCAACTCTGCTACAGACTTTGTCTTTAACTCATCAAGAAACTTCTTAGTTTTCACTGCCCGCACCTCCTTCTAAATCTGCACGAGAAACGATCTTGCACTTGCAAGGCAACTTGTGGGTTGCAAGACGAAGAGCCTCTCTTGCTACTTCTTCAGCAACGCCGGAAATCTCAAACATAACACGACCCGGCTTAACAACTGCTACCCAGTACTCCAATGTTCCCTTACCGGAACCCATACGGGTTTCAGCAGGCTTAGAAGTAACCGGCTTAGCAGGGAAAATCTTGATCCAAACCTTACCACCACGCTTAATATGACGGGTCATAGCGATACGGGCTGCTTCAATCTGATTGGAATTGATCCAGCAGGGCTCCATAGCAACGATACCATATTCACCATTGGAAATGGTATTGCCTCTCAAAGCCTTACCTCTCATAGTTCCACGAAACTGCTTACGCCGTTTCACTCTCTTAGGCATTAACATTATTTATCGCTCCCTTCCTTTTTGCTTCCCTTTGTCGGGAGAACTTCGCCGTGGTAGATCCATACCTTAACACCAACCTTACCGTAGGTGGTATCTGCCTCAGCAAAACCATAGTCAATGTCTGCACGGAGTGTCTGCAACGGGATAGTACCCTCGCTGTAGAACTCGGTACGAGCCATATCTGCACCACCGAGACGACCGGATACGCTTGTCTTGATACCCTTAGCGCCGCTCTTCATGGTTCTGGACATGGTAGACTTCATAGCTCTACGGAAAGAAACACGGTTCTCAAGCTGCTGAGCAATGTTCTCTGCTACGAGCTGAGCATTGTTATCCGGCTTCTTAATTTCCTTAATCTCAAGGTTCAACTTCTTATCTGTGAACTTCTGAACCTCTGCCTTAAGCTTCTCGATTTCAGCACCTGCCTTACCGATTACAACACCGGGCTTAGCTGTGTGAACGATAACCTTAAGCTTGTCAGAAGCACGCTCAATTTCAATCTTGGAAACCGAAGCGCTGTACAACTTCTTCTTCAGAAACTCTCTGATCTTGTAGTCCTCTACAAGGCAGTCAGCGAAATCTGCTTCAGCGTACCACTTCGAGTCCCAGTCATTAATAACACCGACTCTTAATCCATGCGGATTTACTTTCTGTCCCATGCTCTACCTCCTATCTCTCATCCAACACAACAGTGATGTGGCTGGTTCTCTTTAAGATTCTGTATGCTCTACCCTGTGCTCTAGGCTGAACTCTCTTCATCGTAGGAGCATCGCTAGCGAAACATTCAGCAATATAAAGCTTTGTCACGTCCATGCCGTTGTTGTTCTCAGCATTTGCAATTGCCGATTTCAATAATTTCTCAATAACTGTGGAAGCATATCTAGGGTTATATGCTAAAATACCAAGTGCTGTCTGTACATCCTTGCCTCTGATTGCATCGAGAACGAAGCATGCCTTCTGAACAGAAACTCTTGCGTAAGACAACTTAGCAGACGGTCTGGTGTCCTTGTTGGCATTTCTCTCTCTCTTAATCTGGGATCTATGTCCTTTTGCCATGGATGTTACCTCCTTTCAAGATTAACGGTTCTCCGTTATTGTTCTTCCTGCGCTCTACTGCGCAACTATATTCCTGTATGAAGAAGGGCGCCGATTAGCGTCTGCCCTTCTTCTCATCCTTACCGTGTCCACGGTAGGTTCTTGTTGCTACGAATTCACCCAACTTGTGGCCAACCATATCTTCTGTTACGTATACAGGTACATGCTTTCTACCATCGTATACAGCAATTGTGTGGCCTACAAACTGAGGGAAGATTGTGGAACGACGAGACCAAGTCTTAATAACGCTCTTGTCGCCCTGCTGATTCATCTCATCGACCTTCTTGAGCAAATATGCATCAGCAAAAGGTCCCTTCTTTAATGAACGTGCCATAATGGTTTAACCTCCTATTTGTTGTTAATCGCCTTGCCATCTCTTCTTCTGATGATGAGCTTGTTGGACTGCTTGTTCTTCTTACGGGTCTTAAGACCAAGTGCAGGCTTGCCCCAAGGAGTGCTGGGACCGGGACGACCGATACCACACTTACCTTCACCACCACCGTGAGGATGGTCATTCGGGTTCATTACGGAACCGCGAACGGTAGGGCGTACGCCCATGTGACGCTTACGACCGGCCTTACCGATCTTAACAAGCTCGTGATCAGCGTTACCAACCTGACCAACTGTTGCGCGACAAACGATAGGAACCATTCTCATCTCACCGGAAGGAAGACGAAGTGTTGCATACTTACCTTCCTTAGCCATCAACTGAGCTGCGTTACCAGCGGAACGAACCAACTGTCCACCCTTACCCGGGTAAAGCTCGATGTTGTGGATCATGGTACCAACCGGAATATTCTGAAGGGGCAGGCAGTTACCTACACGTACTTCAGCATTTGCTCCGTTCATAATGGTTGTACCAACGGTCAAACCATTGGGAGCAAGGATATAAGCCTTCTCGCCGTCTGCGTAGCAGATCAATGCGATGTTAGCTGTTCTGTTAGGATCGTACTCGATGCTCTTAACAACTGCGGGTACATCATCCTTCTTTCTCTTAAAATCAATAATTCTATACTGTCTTCTAGAACCACCACCGATATGTCTTACAGTAATCTTACCCTGGTTATTACGACCAGCTGTCTTCTTTAAGGAAACAAGTAAGGATTTCTCCGGTGTGCTGCAAGTGATTTCTGCGAAATCAGAGCAGGTCATATTTCTTCTGGAAGGTGTATAAGGGGTAAACTTTTTAATTCCCATTTTCCTAACTCCTTTCGTTTACGAAATCCTACAGACCTGTGAAGAGCTCGATGTCTGCACTGTCTGCTGTCAACTGAACGATTGCCTTCTTCTTCTTTGCTGTCTTACCTACAACCAAACCACGTCTGCGGTTCTTTCCGTCAAGGTTCATGGTGTTCACGCTGGCAA
This sequence comes from Lachnospiraceae bacterium, assembly GCA_045546575.1. Taxonomy (GTDB): domain Bacteria; phylum Bacillota; class Clostridia; order Lachnospirales; family Lachnospiraceae; genus ISDg. The sequence continues at coordinate 187,937 of JAZQDC010000011.1, forward strand.
CCTTAGCACCTGCGAACATCTTCTCAACAGCTTCCTTGATCTGATTCTTTGTAGCATCGGGATTTACGTAAAATGCATACTTCTTCTCAGCCATGCTGTTCATACTCTTCTCGGTTACTACCGGCTTAAGAATAACGTCATAGTACTTCAAATCTGCCATTATGCATACACCTCCTCGATCTTAGCTACCGCATCCTTGGTGATAACAAGGTTGTTATACTTAAGGATATCGTAAACATTGATTGCATTGGAAGTTACGGTACGAACCTCACCGAGGTTTCTTGCAGAAAGGATAACCTTCTCATCCTTATCAGCAGTAACGATCAATGCCTTCTCAATCTTAAGGCCATCAAGAACAGCCTTTACCTGCTTCGTCTTAATCTCGTCGAAGTTCAGATCCTCCATTACGAAAATCTTCTCTTCTACAACTCTGGAAGTCAAAGCGGACTTAATAGCTCCTGCCTTCTCCTTCTTGTTCATCTTAACGGAGTAGTCTCTCGGCTTCGGAGCGAATACAACACCGCCGCCGGTCCACTGAGGAGAACGTGTGGAACCCTGTCTTGCATGACCGGTACCCTTCTGTCTCCAAGGCTTTCTGCCGCCACCGCTAACTTCTGCACGTGTCTTCGCACTCTGTGTGCCCTGACGCTTGTTTGCAAGCTGAGCAACAACAGCAAGGTGCATCAAGTGCTCATTTACTTCAACAGCGAAGATACTGTCGTTGAGCTCCATGGAACCAACCTCAGCACCTACCTTATTATAAACTTTTACATTTGCCATAGTTGTGATCCTCCTTTCTTAAAGATTAGTTTGCACTCTTTACGGATTCCTTCAGGATAACCAGAGCCTTCTTTGCTCCGGGTACGGCACCCTTAACCAAGATCATGTTGTTCTCAACATCTACGCGAACAACTTCGAGGTTCTGTACGGTTACCTTAACGCCACCCATCTGTCCGGGCATATGCTTACCCTTGAATACACGACCGGGAGTCGTAGCGGGTCCGTTGGAACCTGCATGTCTGTGGTACTTGGAACCATGTCCCATAGGTCCTCTGGAGAGACCATGTCTCTTGATTGCGCCTGCGAAACCTTTGCCCTTGCTGATTCCGGTAGCGTCAATCTTGTCGCCTGCTGCGAAGATGTCAGCCTTGATTTCCTGGCCAACCTCGTAGTTAGCAGCATCCTCAAACTTAAACTCTTTAAGAAATCTCTTGTTTGCAACATTTGCCTTAGCAAAATGTCCCTTCATCGGCTTATTAACCAGCTTCTCTCTGATGTCACCGAATCCAACCTGTACTGCTTCATAACCATCCTTCTCGATTGTCTTAACCTGAACAACCGGGCAAGGACCAGCCTGCAATACGGTTACCGGAACGAATACGCCGTCTTCATTGAAGATCTGTGTCATTCCGACCTTGGTAGCTAAAATAGCTTTCTTCATTACTGTTACCTCCTGTTAAATCTACAGCGGACCCCGTAGGGTCATTCTAAATGTTCACAAGATGATTTATTTGGTGATCATCTTGATGCCGATGTAAACACCGGCGGGCATCTCTAATCTAGACAAAGCATCAACCGTCTTCTGGCTGGGTACGATGATGTCGATTAGTCTCTTGTGAGTTCTCTGCTCGAACTGCTCACGGGAATCCTTATACTTGTGAGTAGCTCTCAAGATCGTGATGATCTCCTTCTTGGTGGGCAACGGAACAGGTCCGCTCACCTTAGAACCGGTCTTCTTTGCCGTCTCCACGATCTTAGCTGCGGATGCATCAATAAGCTGATGATCGTAAGCCTTCAGTGTGATTCTCATTACATTACTTGCCATAAAAATAGCCGCCTCCTTTTCGCACTTAATTGCAGTACGACAAGTGGTGACTGTACACTCATCCGTGTGTTTCCTGCGTGTCGGTAAATTAAGCCAAGCAAAATGCTTGGCACCTGTTACCAACCTGCGTCGTTTCGCACGTTTTATCTGCCCCATGGCAGAAAATACAATTGGTACAGTGACTTGTCGCCAGTTTCATAACTTGACATTCGCTCCACGGAAAACCTACCATATAACCGGTAGCAACCTCACGCTTCTACGCTATCAACGTCACAACGTTACCTATTATAAATGATGTCAACGAGAAATGCAACACCTTTTTTTCATTTTTTCAAAAATTTTTTTGGGTGTCGAATCACCTCTTCGACACCCAAACCGAATACTCCCTAATTCCATATCTCCTTCAGCATAGACTGAAGCTCCTCCGGTAGACGAACTCCCTTCAGCACTTGTGCGCGACTGGTATCTTCATCTCCTTCAAAATGCGTGGTAACATACACTTCATTATTATATAGGAAGAGTTCCAATCTGGCGCGATACAAAAAACCATCCGAAGTAAAGGCAAACACCTCACGTCGATTGTCATAATTAATGATAAATGCCTTATCCTCAACGGTAACCTCTTGCCCCTTCTCCTGTGCCTCCAATATAACCTCAACCGCAGCCTCATCCAGCTTCTTCAGACTGTCCATGTTCTTATCCGCTCCCACCATTCGGTAGTCACAGAATGCATCCGGACTCGCCAGCATCTTATAGTATTCCTCCAAATGCGCCGTCTGCACATACAGACGATCATTGGAGTCGGTCAAATATCGATGTTCCGTATCCCCCGGGACCTCGAAGAGAATTGCAACCACCATAATTCCATAGGACTGCACAGAACCGATTCGCTCACCACGACATCCTTTGATAATATCGCTTACCATAGAACCGATATAAGTCTCTGCCTCGATATCATTTACTAACGTGTAGGACACTCCGTCCAACGTAATCTCATTTACCCCCTGCACATAATGTGCTTCCGTAGTATCTTCCTTCCCGCCGAACAAAATAAACAACAGCACAGCCACAAAGAACAGCAAAAATGCAACTAGCGGCCACCATTTTCTTAATGCTTCTTTCACATATCCCTCTTTCCGTGCAAATGCAATTATTGCACTTCGTACTTATCTCCCCCGTCATTCTGCTCCCACCGGCACGCCGCTCCACAAGGCAGTACAAGTCCCGTGGAACTCACCGGCAGACCGATTTCATCTCCCATTACCTTGCCACCGAAACGCGGTTTCAGCAAAATGCCTGCAATGTACGCCATCATAGCCGGTTGCAATCCCGTAGTGTAGGAGTTGATCAAGAAAAACAACGGCTCCGGAGACAATACCTCCGTAGTCAACTTCACGAAATCATAAATCGCATCTTCAATCTTCCACACCTCACCCTTAGGTCCTCTTCCGTAAGAAGGCGGGTCCATAATTACCGCATCGTAATGATTGCCTCTGCGAATCTCTCGTTCCACAAACTTCTGACAATCATCCACAATGTAGCGTATCGGTGCATCTGCAAGACCGGAGGAAGCTGCATTTTCCTTGGCCCAATTCACCATACCCTTAGAAGCATCCACGTGCGTCACCTGTGCCCCTGCCGCTGCCGCCGCCAACGTGGCACCGCCGGTATACGCAAACAAGTTCAATACCTTAACCGGTTGATCGGGACGTTCTTCCTTGCGCCTGCGAATCAGTTCCGAAAACCAATCCCAGTTAGCCGCTTGCTCCGGAAACAATCCGGTATGCTTGAAGCTAAATGGCTGCAAATTAAACCGCAGACTTCCGTAGCCAATCTGCCATACCTCAGGCAAATCAAAGAACTCCCACTCACCGCCGCCCTTATTGCTACGATGATAATGTCCGTGGGGACGTTTCCAGCCATAATGCTTTCTGGGAGTATTCCATAGCACCTGGGGGTCGGGACGAATTAACAAATAATCTCCCCAACGCTCTAACTTTTCTTTTCCTGAAGTATCGATTACTTCATAGTCTGACCAATTCTCTGCAATCCACATAGCCTTTGTCCTTTCTGACATACTTCCCTTATTATATAGCAATTTTCACGATAGAGCAATGATTTCCTCGCATTTCACGGATATTTTAGAGTCCCTCATCACATTTCGTCATCCTCATTTACCTTTTTTATCGGAATACACTTGACGAAGTGCCTATTTTGTACTAAAATATTTGTAAGCGGGCGTACCGCAACAATAATATAACAATTGGAGGAACTACCATGGGTATTTTACAGAGATTCAAAGATATTATGTCTTCCAACATCAACGCACTTCTTGACAAGTGTGAAGATCCCGAGAAGATGATTGATCAGTGCTTGCGCAACCTCAATTCCGATTTGGTTAAGGTTAAGAAAGAGACTGCTGCTATCATGGCTCAGGAGATGGAATGCAAGCGTGATTTGAAGGAATGCGAAGCTGAGATTGCCAAGATGCAGAACTATGCTATCAAGGCTGTAGAGGCAGGCAACGAGGATGACGCCAGAAAGTTCTTGGCAGAGAAGTCCAAGCTCTCCAGCAAGTTGGCCGGTCTTCAGGCAAACTATGACGTTGCCGCAGAGAACGCAACCAAGATGCGCAATATGCACGACAAGCTTACTGCTGATATTCAGGAGCTTGAGAATAGACGCGAAACCATCAAGGGCAAGATTGCTGTAGCTAATGCTCAGGAGCGTATCAACAAGATGACCTCCAGTGTTACCAGTGCAAATGATTCCATTGCAAGCTTCGAACGTTTCGAACAGCTTGCAGAGAAGAAGCTTGACAAGGCTCAGGCAATGGCAGAGCTTAACGCTTCCTCTCCGGAGAAGTCCATCCGCGATCTTACTTCCAAGTACGAGAACAACCCGGATGTTGACGCTGAGCTTGAAGCTTTGAAGGCAAGCCTTGGCATGACCGGTACAAGCGAGAACTAATCTACATACAACATAGCAAAGCACCTATCTCTTTCCGAGATAGGTGCTTTTTTTATCTTCCTATTATATTCTTCCTTGCTTCGCACGAATCTTCCGCAGAAATGTGTGGATGTCATGAATTCCGTACACATGACAATAGTCCTCAAACTCCTCTGTAAACTCGAAGTCTTCTTCCTGCATTGCCTCCCACAGACGATTCTCGAATTCTTCTTCATCAAAGGTTGGATCATATCCCTCCATATATTCGTAAATGTCCATATGCCCCTCCAAATGTTCCTCGTTATTCTACTTACAGTAGTATTTACAAAACAGTTATAGCATATTCCGGGCATTTTCGCAACTACCATTGTTCCATAGCCCATTGGCTTTGCACCTCTTCATCTCACTCACGTCAGATGCAAATTCTCTTTGCATTGTGTGGATTTTATGGTATGATAGGATTGCACGTAGCAGAAAGGCGGACACCATGCAGGAGAATCGAATCTACACTTTCAATCGATATATGCGAGAACTCTTTGGAGAGAAGATCTATCGTCTGGCACTACACCCCGGCACCGGCTGTCCCAATCGGGATGGTACCATAGGAATCGGTGGTTGTAGTTTCTGCAGTGCCGGTGGTTCCGGTGAATTCGCACCGGAAGGGACGCTCCCCATTTCCACACAGATTGAACAAGCCAGGAAACTGGTGGCAAGCAAGGGAGCCAAGCGCTTTCTGGCGTATTTCCAGGCATTTTCGGGAACCTATGCGCCTCTGCCCTATCTAGAACGAATCTACCGAGAAGCATTGGCCGGTGATGATATTGTAGGATTGTCCATTGCCACAAGACCGGATTGCATCAGCGATGAGACAATTACTCTTCTCTGTGGCTTACGCGAGGAAATCGGCAAACCCATTTGGATAGAACTTGGTCTACAAACCGTAAACGATTCTATTGCAGAAACCCTGAATCGCGGTTATCCCCTTTCTACCTTCGAGGATACCGTAACAAGACTACATGATGCAGACCTTCCCGTGATTGTCCACATGATTCTCGGACTCCCCGGCGAGACACCACAGGATATGGTGAATGGCATCGCCAGGGTATGTACGTACCCTATCTCCGGCATTAAGTTGCACCTCCTGCACATTCTTCGCGGAAGTGCCATGGCCGCACAGTACGAGACGGCACCGGAACAGTTTCCGCTCATGGATCGGAACTTATATATTGCAACGCTACTGCAGGCCATTGAACACATTCCCGGCAACGTTGTAATACATCGCATCACCGGCGACGGCAAGAAATCCTTGCTGATTGCTCCGGAATTCACGAAGAACAAGAAAGCGGTCCTGGCTGCCATCTCAAAGGAGATGGAACGTACCGATTGTAGACAAGGCCGACTTACCCCATACCCTTACAAAGGAGAACCCTTATGCAACCCGAAACCTTAATGCTTTATAAGTTAATCATTTTGTATATTTTAAACCGCGTTGACTTTCCTATGACAAATGCACAGCTCTCTCATTTTATTACCGAGAAAGAGTACACAACTTATTTCAATGTACAGCAGGTGTTGTCCGATCTGGTGGAGGACGGGTACATCTCTCTCCAACAGACCCGTAGCAATGCACAATATCGCATTACTCCGGAAGGCAAGGAGACACTGTCCTTCTTCTATCAGAACATTTCCCGCAACATTCGCGACGACATCGATATGTACCTCAGTGAACAGAAGTACTCTCTTCGGGAGGAGGTTTCCAATATTGCAGATTACTATGAAGTTCGAAAGAACGAGTATATTACCGAACTGAAAGTTGTAGAACGCGATTCTACGGTTATTGAGATCAGTCTCACGGTTCCCACCAAGGAAAATGCAGAGACGATTTGTGCCCATTGGAAGAAAAAGAACGCAGACATCTATGCCTACGTTCTCAATACTCTTCTGGGAGACGGGTGATTGCTTAGCAACACCCGTTTTGTTGTTATCGTCCCTTATTACTCTGCCGCAATGATAATTTCATAATTCTCGTTCTGCTTCGCTAAGTCTTGCAACAACTCTATCAGCACCTCGCCGTAACCAAGTGCAATGCTTCGTGGATGCACCACTGTCACACGCACCGGATCGGTTTCCTTCAGCAAAATGCTCCACAAGGAGTCCAGATTTCTCGCATAATAATATGGCAACTGCATATGTTCGATGAGACAATCGTGCATCTCTCCCTTTGTCTTCATCTGCTCTCCGTCAAGGATAATCTCTCTCATGGTACTCTCCGTTCTTGAAGCATTCTTGCATAATCGCTTCACAATATCATTGCTTATTTCGACTACATCATTGTCTCCATCATCGCCCATATCTCGTCTGCCCCTTGCTTGGTCACAGAGGAGAAGGGAATCAGGATTCCTTCCGACTTCATACCCAGACTCTGACGCAGTAGTTTCACTTGCTTGTCCTTCTGACTGCGATTGATCTTATCCAGCTTTGTAGCAATCACAACGGGTTCAAATCCATGATAAACAATCCACTCGTACATATTCTTATCATTTGCCGAAGGCTCATGTCGAATATCCACCAGGAGAAATACCTTCTTCAGTTGCTGTGACTTCAGTAGGTAACGTTCAATCATCTTGCCCCATTTTTCCTTCAGTTCCTTGCTGACCTTGGCATAACCGTAACCCGGCAAGTCCACAAAGTAAAATGCTTCATTCAGAAAATAATAGTTGATGGTCTGGGTCTTACCCGGCTGAGACGAGGTTCTTGCCAAAGCCTTGCGATTCACCAGACAATTAATCAATGATGATTTTCCTACATTTGAACGACCGGCAAATGCAAACTCCGGGAATTCATTTTCCGGCAACTTACTGGTCACACCGCACACCGTTTGCAGTTCCGCAGATTTGATATGCATAAGACTCCTCCTACTCAGAAACTAACGCACCAACACCAGGTCTAGCACCTCTGCCATGGTGCTCACCGGGTACAACTCCATGCCTCCCGTAATCTCCTCTGAGATCTCCGAAAGGTCTTCTTCATTATCCTTAGGCAGAAGCACCTTGGTAATACCAATGGTCTTGGCCGCCAATAACTTTTCCTTCAAACCACCAATGGGAAGCACACGTCCTCGTAGCGTCACCTCACCGGTCATAGCCACATCAGACGAGGCCGGAAGCTCCGTAACCGCCGACAGCACTGCAGTAGCCATGGTAATTCCGGCGCTGGGACCGTCTTTGGGTACTGCACCCTCGGGGATATGAATATGAATGTCGTGCTTTTCAAAGTAATCCTCGGGAATCCGATACTCCTCCGCCACCGAACGAATGTAACTAATCCCCGCCTTAGCAGATTCTTTCATCACATCACCCATACGGCCGGTAAGTTCCAACTTGCCACTACCCGGCAGTGCATTTACCTCAATCTCCAAGGTAGTACCGCCCACGCTAGTCCAGGCCAATCCGCGAACCACACCTACCTCGGCCGCCTTACGACGCTGTTCTCCGCGGTATCGATAGCGTCCCAGATACTCTTGCAAATTCTTCACACCGATGGACGCCTTCTTCGCAGGCACATCCTCACCACGCTCCACCATGGCAAGCACCACCTTGCGGCACACTTTGCCGATAACGCGTTCTAGGCTTCTTACCCCCGCTTCCTTGGTATATCGCTCAATCATATCGAATATAGCGCCGTCGGAAAATGCAATATCCTTCGCCGTCAAGCCATGAAGCTTACGCTGCTTTGGAATCAAATGCTCCTTCGCAATGTGCAACTTCTCATTCTTCGTATAACTACTAATCTCCAAGATCTCCATACGATCCAACAGAGGCTTAGGTATGGTATCCATGGAGTTGGCGGTAGCCAGAAAAATGACCTTACTCAGATCCACAGGTTGTTCAATATAATGATCCACAAACCGATTGTTCTGTGCACTGTCCAACACCTCCAGGAGCGCCGCCGACGGGTCTCCCTTATAATCGCCGCCAAGCTTATCAATCTCATCCAACAACATCAAAGGATTCGACGTCTTAGCTTGACGCAGTCCCTGCACAATACGACCGGGCATAGAAGCAATGTAAGTACGACGATGACCGCGAATCTCCGCTTCATCCCGAACACCACCGAGGCACACACGAACATAACGGCGATTCATAGCCTCTGCAATACTCTTTGCAATGGAAGTCTTACCGGTACCGGGCGGTCCCACAAGACACAGTATAGGAGTTTCTGCGTTCTTCGCTTTCATACGAACCGCCAGATACTCCATAATACGTTCTTTCACCTTATCCAGTCCATAGTGATCTCTCTCAAGAATCTGTTTCGCCACAGACATATCGGTGTTGTCCTTGGTCTCCTTGCTCCAAGGCAAAGAAAGCATAGTCTCTATGTATGTCCGAACAACCATACCTTCTCCGTTAGTGGTTCCCATGGAGAGGTATCGCTTAATCTCTCTTCGAATAGCGTCCTTAATCTCTTCGGTTGCCTGCAGTTCGTCCACCTTCTCCAGAAAACGAACACTATCATCCGCCGGACCACCCTCGCCCAGTTCCTCACGGATGACCTTCATCTGCTCACGTAACACATAGTCTCTCTGGTTCTTCTCGAGACTCTGTTGAACCTTCGCTTTGATATCCGAACGAATGCGCAACACTTCGATTTCATTTGCTAAGATGGCGCACAAACCATGGTACTGTTCCAACTCATTGTCTGCTTCCAGCAATCCTTGTCGCAAGGATGCCGGCATAGGCAATACGAACATACACTGTCTCATCAGGAGCTTACGATTGCGAACACTCTGTAACTCCTTCACCATCTCTTTGGGGAGTTTCCCATGCACCTCACAGAAATGAACAACCAAATCATGCAATGCGCGGTAAAGCGCCTCATTTTCAATATGATTTACCGGAACCTCTTCCATAGGAGCAAGTTCTACATCTGCATAAATTCCACCATCACGATATACGTGAAGCAGTCGCACACGCTGACAACCGAAGATTAAGATACGATTCTGTCCATTGGGCAACTTCGCAATCTGCTTAATCTCCGCCAGCGTACCGTAAGTACAGTAGGAGGCCATATCGTCCTCCATCCCCTCCTGCATATCCTTCTGCAGAACTACCAATATACGTTCTTGTCTCTGTACCGCCTTGCGAATACCGGACATATCTCCATCCTTAACAACCTCAATATGAGACAGCATCTCCGGGAACAATACCTGCTCTTCCCGGGATATTAACAGCACATGCGACATCATTTCCTGCATTGTTTCTTCCATAGCCATCCTTCTCTGATTTCAAGTAGGCAAAAAGCCTGTCTCACACATCCAGACAGACTTTCTCCTTACTAAGCAATTTCATTATCTCTTTTCTTCTTGCGACCGATCTTACCGTCATTAACAGTCTCGTCGCGAATCAATACAGGCTTCTCCGTTCCTTCTGCAGCTTCCTTCGTAATAATACAACGAACCACATCCGGCTCCGAAGGAATCTCATACATGGAATCCATCATAATCGACTCCATAATGGCACGAAGACCACGAGCACCTGTTTTTCTCTCGTCGGAACGTCTGGCAATGGCACGAAGAGCTTCCTCTTCGAACTCCAACTCTACGCCGTCCAACTCGAACATCTTCTTATACTGCTTGGTAATTGCGTTCTTGGGCTCTGTCAAAATACGCACCAGCGCTTCCTCATCCAACATGTCCAACGCCACATTCACCGGCACACGGCCGATAAACTCCGGGATCAACCCGAACTTCACCAAGTCCTGAGGCAACACCTGACGGAACAGATCCCCGATGTTCTCCTTATGTCCACCGGTAATATCAGCATTAAATCCGATGGCTTTCTGTCCAATACGTGCCTCTATAATCTTCTCCAAACCGTCAAATGCACCACCGCAAATGAACAGAATATTGGTGGTGTCAATGTGATACATCTCCTGCTGGGGATGCTTTCTTCCTCCTTGCGGCGGAACGCTGGCATCCGTACCCTCAAGAATCTTCAACAGACCCTGCTGTACACCCTCACCGGAAACGTCACGAGTAATGGATGTATTTTCGGACTTTCTTGTAATCTTGTCGATCTCGTCTATGTAAATGATACCATGCTCGGCACGAGCAATGTCATAATCTGCAGCCTGAATAATCTTCAACAAAATGTTCTCTACGTCTTCGCCTACATAACCCGCCTCTGTCAATGCCGTAGCATCCGCAATAGCAAAAGGCACATTAAGAATCTTGGCAAGGGTCTGGGCAAGATAAGTCTTACCGGAACCGGTAGGTCCGATCATAAGGATATTGCTCTTCTGAAGTTCAACATCCAAGTTCTTCTGTGCCAACACTCTCTTGTAATGGTTATATACCGCAACCGACAGCATCTTCTTGGCCTCATCCTGTCCGACTACATACTGGTCCAAGAACCGTTTCATCTCCACAGGCTTAATAAGGTTGATGTTCTCGTCACCCACAAAATCATCGAGCTTATCGTCGTAAAATTCATCATCAATCAATTCACGGCACAGTCCTACGCACTCATCACAAATGAACACGTTCTCCGGACCGACGATTAACTTTCGTACCTGCTCCTGGGTCTTACCACAGAAGGAGCATTTGTTCTGAAAGTTCTCAGATTTGCTCATATACTCTCCATTTCTGCAAGAAAGGGGAGGACATCCTCCCCCTCCCTACGTTTCGAAATTTAAACCATTCTCATCTTGCTCTGGGAGCAACACTCCATTAGCGGTTGGTAATTACCTGATCCACAAGTCCGTATGCCACAGCCTCTTCTGCTGACATCCAATTGTCACGCTCCGTTGCTGCTGCCACTTCTTCGTAAGACTTACCACAGTTCTCCGCCAACATACGATTCAACTTCTCCTTGGTCTTCAAGATGTGCTTAGCGGCAATCTCAATCTCCGTTGCCTGACCCTGTGCACCGCCAAGAGGCTGATGAATCATAATCTCTGCGTTGGGAAGCGCATATCGCTTACCCTTCGCACCACCTGCCAACAAAAACGCTCCCATGCTGGCTGCCATACCGATACAAATGGTAGACACGTCACACTTGATGTACTGCATCGTATCGTAAATCGCCATTCCCGCCGTAACGGAACCGCCGGGACTGTTGATGTACAGACTGATATCCTTGCCGGGATCCTCAGACTCCAAGAACAACAACTGCGCAACCACAAGACTTGCAGTCACTTCATTTACCTCTTCACCGAGGAAAATGATACGATCCTTCAACAGTCTCGAATAAATATCATAGGTACGCTCTCCGCGACTGGTCTGTTCCAGGACATAAGGTACTAAACTCATAACCTACCTCCTATCATGGCATCCGGTTAACCAAATGCACAACAAATTACTTCTCTACTGCGCTCTCAGCAACAAGGGTAACTGCCTTCTGAACCGCAAGGTCCTGAGTCAACTGCTTCTTCTCTTCCTCACCGAGAAGCTCCTTCACCTTGTCAAGCTCCATGTTGTACTGAGTAGCCATCTTCTGCATCTCATCCTCAAGCTCCTCTTCGGAAACCTGAATATCCTCTGCCTTAACAATTGCCTCAAGAACAAGTCTGGTGCTGATTCTCTTCTCAGCCTGAGGCTTCATCTGCTCCATGAAGCTCTTCATGTTAAGACCGGTGAACTGGAAGTACTGCTCGATGTTCATACCCTGCATCTGAAGACGATATGCAAAATCCTCTGCCATCTGCTGCTGAGTAGCCTCGATCATAGCCTCCGGAATCTCCATAGAAGCATTCTCAATTGCCTTCTGAACAGCCTCGTCCTCCTTCTGAGTCTTAGCTTCCTTCTCCTTCTTCTCCTGAAGGTTCTTCTTCAAGTCTTCCTTGTACTCTGCAAGTGTATCAAACTCGGAAACCTCAGCAGCGAACTCATCGTCCACTTCAGGAAGTTCCTTTGCCTTAATTGCGTTCACCTTGCACTTAAATACTGCCGGCTTACCTGCAAGATCTGCTGCGTGGTACTGCTCAGGGAAGGTAACGTTTACATCGCACTCCTCGCCAACGTTCTTACCAATCAAGCCTTCCTCAAAGCCCTCGATGAAGCTGTGAGAGCCGATAACCAACGGATGAGCCTCGCCCTTGCCGCCTTCAAATGCTACGCCGTCTACAAATCCTTCGTAATCAATTACTGCGGTGTCACCCATAGCAATCGGGCGATCCTCTACGGTAATCTCGCGAGCGTTCTGCTCCTGTGCCTTCTTAATCTCAGCCTCGATCTCCTCGTCGCTAACACTTACATCAGCCTTGGAAACTTCAACCCCCTTGTACTCGCCAAGAGTAACCTCAGGCTTCTTAGCCACAGTAGCAGTGAAAATAAAATCCTTACCGGACTCAATCTGTGTAACATCGATTTCGGGTCTGGATACCAACTCCAATCCGCAACCCTTAGCAGCTTCTTCATATGCATCGGGAATCAACAGATTCGCAGCATCCTCGTAGAACATCTCTACACCGTACATCTTAGCAACCATTGCAAAAGGAGCCTTGCCCTTACGGAAGCCCTGAATGTTAATCTTGTTCTTGTTCTTCTGGTATGCTTGCTGAATAGCATCCTCAAACTTCTTAGCTTCCACATCGATGGTGATCTTCACCATGTTCTTTCCTAAATCCTCAACCTGATAACCCATATCGGTTTCCTCCTTGTTTATTTCATAGAATCCCCGGATACGTCCGGAACCGTCCTATTTTCTAAATTAATCCTGTTTCAACTTTTACAGGGTTCAACGAGTATACATTATACCATACCCTTTTCAGAAAATCTAGTGGTTTTTCTTGAAATATTAAAAATCCTTTGAAGCACGATAAATGCAAAAAAGGAGCGGACGAACCGCTCCTTTCTGCCAAAAGGTCAATGCTTACTTGTTAAGGTTAGCCATGGACTCTTCCTGCTTCTTGATCATCTGACGAACCATCTCGCCACCTACGCTACCGTTCTGAGCGCTGGTAAGGTCACCATTGTAACCCTGAGTAAGGGGTACACCCATCTCGGAAGCTACTTCCATCTTGAAACGATCCATTGCTTCCTTAGCCTGAGGAACTGCCATCTTAGAACCACTCTTGTTTGTCATTTTGTTCACTCCTTTCTGAGCTTGCAATAAATTTATCTACTCCAAATCGAAGTTACTGCGAGGCACCGTTTCTCATCGATTCGGAGCTTCTGTTCACTTTTCTTTGGTAATCCTAGTATCTCACCAAATTCAAAAATTATATTGGTAAATCTAGGCTTTCTATTTTTGCATACATTTCTCTTCGCACCATATATTATAACCATAATCTCAGGCGGTACCCTGTATGTTTTCTCTTTTGGTCAAGCTCAATCAATTTCTGTGGAACGGACCGATTCTCATTTTGTTGTGTACTTGTCATCTGTACTTTACACTCCGTTCTCGTTTCGTGCAGAGACACTTGGGTTCTGCCTTTCATACATTATTTAAGAAAAACAGCACTTCGGCTTTCCGGGCGCTATCCACGACCCTTGCCGCTACTCTCGGAACCGGCAACATTATCGGCATGTCTACCGCCATTGCCTTGGGCGGTCCGGGCGCTGTCTTCTGGTGCTGGATCACCGGCATCTTCGGCATGGCAACCACCTATGTGGAGTGTAACCTATCCCTTCAATATCGCAATAAGGAAAATGGTAGCTACGGTCCTATGTATCTGCTGAAGCATGTGGCACATAAGCCCGTTGCCGCCGTCCTCTTTGCCTTAGCGCTTCTACTAGGTTCCACCTGCACCAGTGCCCTAACGCAATCCAACGCACTGGCTTCCTCTGTCATTGCCCTTAGCAACTCTGAGAGTCAAGACGTCGTTGCTCTACTGGCGGGCGTGACGGCCGCACTCTTATTGGCATTTTTGTTTTTTGGCAAACTGCTTGGTATCAAAGAAGTATGCACATTCTTGGTTCCTGCCATGTCCCTCTTCTTCCTGTTGGGCATCGCACTCCTTCTACTAATGCACATAACCTATCTCCCGGCATCCATCGCAACAATTCTCAAAGGTGCCTTTGGCTTTCGTCAAATGACCGGTGGATTTCTCGGCTATACTTTAGGCTCCGCCATCCGACAAGGAGTTGCCAAAGGACTCTTCACCAACGAAGCGGGACTTGGAACCGCTCCCATTGCCGCTCTTACAAATGATGATACTACTCCTGTAGAACAAGCTTTGGTGTCCATGGCTGCCACCTTCTTTGATACCGTTCTTCTGTGCGGCATCACCGGAATTACTCTCGTAAGCTGCATATTGGCCGGACCGGAAGCATACGTAGGAGTTCCGGAGGGAAGCTACTTGATTGTGGCATTTTCCTCGCTTCCCTTCTTGGGCGACGCTATGTTACATATCAGTATCATCACTTTTGCCTTTGCCACTCTGCTTGGCTGGTCATTTTTCGGCGAAAAAGCGGCAGCATATCTGGCCGGAGACACCGGTGTAACATGCTACCGCTTAGGTTATCTTCTTATGATCGTCTTCGGTGCCTGCATGGACACCGGCTTCGTATGGGAATGGGCGGATTTCGCCAATACATTTTTGCTATTGCCGAACCTCTATCTCCTCTTCCTCTTGCGAAAGCATCCCACCTATCCTTCACACTGAATTCCGGTACCGATCTCGGATGCCTTCTCCGGTGAGAACACTTCCAAGAGTTTCAGTGCAAATGCCACAGACACGCCCATGCCCTTACCGGTTATGATGTTGCCATCCTGTTCAACCCCCTTGCCGGTAACGATTGCACCAAGCAACTTGTCCTCAAATCCCGGATAACAAGTGGCCTTTCTTCCCTTCAAGAGGCCGTTCATCCCCAGTACACTGGGTGCGGCGCAGATGGCAGCCAGATACTTCTCTTCATCGCGGTAGTAATACAACAACTCCCGAACGCCTTCATGTGCCATCAATGCATTGGTTCCCTGTAACCCACCGGGAAGCACCAACATATCGCCGTCCTTCAGCACCTCTTCATCGAACAAGCAATCCGCTTGAAACCGAATCCCATGTGCACCTATGATTTCATGTCTTCCGGTAACAGACACCATTACAGTCTGTACCTCACCACGACGCAGAATATCTACTGCGGTCAAGGCTTCAATCTCTTCCAAACCATCTGCCATAAATACATATACTTTTGCCATACAATCATCCCTTCTTCTCACTGATATATGTGGAGAAAAATTATCGTTCGGAGAGTACTTGATACTCTCTCTCCTCGCTTACACTTTTATAAGACGGGCGAATAATCTTGCCCGCATTGATCAGCTCCTCCATACGGTGTGCACTCCAACCGGATATACGTGCAATTGCAAATATCGGTGTATACAATTCCGTGGGTAGACCCAACATCTGATAAGCAAATCCGCTGTAGAAGTCCACATTTGCACTAACGCCCTTGTACATCTTACGCTCGCTGGCAATAATCTTCGGCGCCAATTCCGCCACCTTAGCATACAATTGATATTCTTTTCCTCTTCCTTTCTCCGCAGCAAGACTCTCTACAAAACCATGGAAAATCTCAGCTCGCGGATCCGATACCGAATAAATGGCATGTCCCATACCGTAGATAAGACCTGCTTTGTCAAAGGCCTCCTTATGAAGCAATGCACGCAAATATGCGGAAATCTCCTCATCATTCGTCCAATCCGAAACCTTCTCCTTCATGTCCGCAAACATCTGAATTACTTTTAGATTCGCGCCGCCATGCTTCGGTCCCTTCAACGAACCGAGAGCTGCTGCCATTGTGGAAAATGTGTCCGTGCCCGACGAAGTTACCACGTGGGTAGTAAATGTAGAATTGTTACCACCGCCGTGTTCCGCATGAAGAATCAAAGCAGCATCCAGTACCTTTGCCTCCAACTCGGTGAAATGGCAATCCTCTCTCAGCATGTACAAGATGTTCTCCGCTGTGGACAATTCCTTGCAGGGCTTGTGGATGAACAGATTCTCATTTCCGTGGTAGTACTGGTACGCCTGGTAACCATACACCGCCAGCATCGGAAATAATGAAATCAATTGTAGGCACTGACGTAGTACATTGGGTAACGATGTATCGTCCGCACGATCATCATAGGAGTACAGCGTTAACACACAACGCGCCAAGGCATTCATCATGTCCGCACTGGGCGCTTTCATAATTACGTCTCGTACAAAACTTGTAGGTAAGGAACGATAACGTCCCAACAGGGCTTCAAATGCCTCCAGCTGCTTCTTGTCCGGCAACTGTCCAAACAGCAGCAAATACGTGGTCTCCTCAAAGCCGAAGCGTCCGTCCTCTCGACATCCGCGAATCAAGTCTTCCACGTTGTAACCGCGGTAAAATAGCTTGCCCTCACACGGGGTGCTGACTCCGTCCACCTCCTTCGTGGAACGAATCTCCGAAACTTCCGTCAAACCGGTCAACACACCCTTACCGTTCAAATCACGAAGACCACGCTTTACATCATATTTCACATACAATGCCGGATCAATGTTGCTATTCTCGCAACATATCCTGGTCAAGTCCCGAATCTCATCGGTAATCTCACATAAATTCACTTTCACTCTTGCCATAGTAATATCCTTTCTGCCGATATCATCGGCCTTGCGTAACAGCAGGTTACTACAGTAACGAATCTGCATCAAATCTTCTCGAAGTAATCAACATTCACCGCAAATATAACGGCGCCTCCCACTTCCGCATTTACTGCAATGGGCATGAAATCGTCCACTTCTCCGCCGCCCATGGGATAGGACATATTGCAGGTGATCTGCTGCCTCGGTCCGCAAGTCTCCTTGATAATATCTACTGCCGGAGCAACCTTATCATCGTCCGTACAGAACATCAACGTCGTATTCCCCCTACGCATAAACCCTCCGGTAGTGGACAGTTTCGTAATACTGTAGCCTTTCTTGTTCAAATGCTCCAGCACATTGTTACAATCCTCATCACGAATAATCGCATAAACCAACTTCATCGCATTCTCCCTGCCTTTCATCCGAATCTCCGTAATCTCATTCTTTCGTTTATCCAAAAACATTAACGAGATGAAACATTACAGCAATTATATTATACAAGAAAAGGTTCAAAAACAAAAGCCCTCTTGCATTAAAAAAATATATTTTTACTCTGACAACGAATCCTCTTTCGAAAATACGACAAATCTCTCGCGTTTCCTTGACAAATGCAGATATTCCTCATAAAATCATACTTAGTAATCACCAATGTAAAGGAGTCTCTCTATGTTATCGGTACTTTTGCTTCTTGTAGGTTTTATTTTATTAATTAAAGGTGCGGATTTCTTCGTGGACGGCAGTTCTGCCATCGCCAAGACCTTCCGTGTTCCTCCCGTAATTATCGGCCTTACCATCGTGGCTATCGGAACCAGCGCTCCGGAGGCGGCAGTCAGCATCTCTGCGGCAATTAATAAAAACAACGCCATTGCCATCAGTAATGTCATCGGTTCAAATATTTTTAACCTGCTGATTGTAGTAGGTGTATGTGCTGCCATTAAGGTTATGAATGTAAATAAGTCCATTCTAAAGCGTGACTTTCCTCTGACAATCGCCATCAGCGGGTTGATGCTGTTGCAGATTCTCGACGGAACTTACAGTCGTATGGACGCTATCCTCTTGTTGGTGTTACTCGTGGCATACCTTGTAATCATCATTATGTCCGCATTGCGCAACAAAGAAGATGCCGATGAAGAAATTAAAACACTTCCCGTATGGAAGAGCCTCATTTACATTGTTGGCGGTGTTGCCGCCATCGTATTTGGCGGCGACTTGGTTGTGGACAGTGCTTCCGAAATTGCAGGCAAGCTTGGTATGAGCCAGACCTTAATCGGTCTCACCATTGTTGCCATGGGAACGTCCCTTCCCGAGCTGGTAACCTCCGTGGTTGCTTGTAAGAAGGGCTCCAGTGATCTAGCCATCGGTAATGTAATAGGCTCCAACCTGTTTAACATTTTGTTTGTTATCGGGGCTTCCGCCGCCATCACTCCTATGAAAGGCATTTCCACGGAATCTGTCATTGACATGATTATCTGCGTCGTCGTTACTGCACTTATGTACCTCATGTGCTTCCGTAGTGGCAAGTTCGGCAAGAAGCAGGGAATCTTTTGTGTTGTCTTATACGTTATATACACGGCGTATATCATCGCAAGAAATTACGGTCTCCTGCCCTTCTAAATTGTTGCTGGCGGCCCCCGCTTGGCAGAGTGCAATAACACATCGAACAACAAACCCCTGAGAAGAGCCAAATCTCCTCAGGGGATGTTCATCATTTGGTATCTTAGCAGAGCAATCTCATCTCTCCGAACTTCCGAATTACCAATGCCACCGTATCCTCCACAAATGCCCGGTACTCCTCTCTTGATATCGTAATCGGTTCCACATGAAAATCCTCCGTTCTTGGAACCCATCCCATAACCCCGATCTTACGCACAATACACCCGTGAGGCAGATAATCAATATAGTCCGGGAACTCCCGAAGGGGTACAATCTCCGTCAGATATCCCGAATCCGGATGCTCCGCCAGATACTCTGCCTCCAAGGTATGAATCTCGCACATACGCTCGTCTCTACCAATCAGCCTCTTCACCGAATCCCAATCCTCCGGCATGCCCGTTGCTCGTTCATACAACTGTGCATCCGCCTTAATCCGACTCCATACATCTCGCACTCTCTGCTCATTTCGAATCATGGCCTGAAATGCAGCATCCGTAATCAAATGTGCATAGTACCCAAGCAAAAACCCATACTCTTCTTCCGAAGCAATCTCCTCTCTACGCCCAAGTATGTATTCTTCGCAAAATGAATCGCAATCGGAAGCCACCTTCCGACTTCCCTTCATCCAGTGCGTCACCTCCCGAGGCGGCGTAAATGCAGTCCAATCCTCATTTTCCACATTGCAATCCGGCGCAATATTTCCCACGCAGAACCCACGTCTATGAAGCTCCGGGACTTCCCGGAGCACCTTATCCGCAATCATCAGATGCGTCACCCAAGTAGCCATCTCTTCCCCTCTCTTTCTCTCACATACCAATTGTCGATTTCAATCGACATGTATCATCCTCATTATACCACGCCGTCATTTTCTGCGCAACATATGCCACGGAAGCCTCTTGACAATCCACCGATGCGATGGTAAAATGCAACTGTTCCCGTGGATATGGTGGAATGGAGCTGTCGCTTGCGACAGGTTACAGACCTACGATAGATTTAGGTTCTACATTTTTTTATTTGCGGATGTGGTGGAATTGGCAGACACGCCAGATTTAGGTTCTGGTCCGCGAGGGTGCAGGTTCAAGTCCTGTCATCCGCATATGTAAAACGCAGGCTTCCTAGCCTGCGTTTTTTGTTTGTTCAAGAAAACACTCATTCGTTTTGTAACAACGAACGATGATTCATCGTAGGAGAAAACAACAATTAACACAGTTGCATTTCCCCCTCTTTCATGCTATACTGTATCTCCATCTCAAAATGCAACGAAGAACCTAACCATACTACAAAGGAGCTGCGTATGCTAACGAAATATCATTTTGTAACCAAAGACCCCATTGACAAGGGCTGGTCCGGCGACAAGAAATACCGCGTCACCGATGAAGCAGGTACCGCATACTTATACCGCGTATCTCCCGCCGAACAATACGACGCCAAGGCCCATGAATTTCGCATGATGGAGCAAGTGGCGGCACTGGGCGTTCCCATGTGCGATCCCTTAGACTTCGGTAAGAATGAGGAAGGCGTATGGGCACTACAGCGATTTATCGAAGGCAGGGATGCTGTGGACGTGATTCCCTCCCTTTTGGGTACAGAGCAGTATGCGTACGGTCTCGAATCCGGACGTATTCTGCGAAAGATTCACTCCATTCCGGCCCCCGAAGGGCTTCCGGACTGGGAGACCCACTTCAACCGTAAGATTGACCGAAAGATTCGCATTTACGAGGAATGTCCCCTTCGATTCGAAGGAGCGGATGCCATAATCCAATACATCCATGCCAATCGTCATTTGCTTGCCAACCGTCCCACGTGCTATCAGCACGGCGATTATCACATTGGGAATATGATGATCGACCATGAAGGACAACTGACCATCATTGATTTTAACCGAAATGACTACGGAGACCCCTGGGAGGAGTTCAACCGTATCGTCTGGTGCGCCCAATGTTCTCCCCTCTTTGCCTCCGGTATGGTGAACGGTTATTTTGAAGGCGAAGTTCCCATGGACTTCTGGCGCCTGCTGGCTCTCTATATGGCAAATAACACACTCTCCTCCGTACCTTGGGCAATTCCCTATGGGCAGACGCAGATTGATATCATGCTGAATCAAGCGCAGGAAGTCCTTACGTGGTTCGCCGGTATGACCAATCCGGTACCCGCGTGGTATACCACACCGCACAAGTTTACAACCTAACAGCAAAAACAAGCCGGACTGCTCCTACCACGGAACAATCCGGCTTGCTACTTTCTAAGATGCTTTCTACGCTTCAAAGTCCAAGCACAAGCGAGTCTTGGTGTAAGGACGAACCTTGCCGTCCGCAACCGCTACATGAGCGGGATGCACTGCATAACCCTTCAACGCCTCTTCACTTTCAAATGCAGAATCCAGCATCACATCCGCATTGGAGGATGCCAAGCCCTCGGTATATACGTGAATCTCAGTCAGACCGGGCACAACGCCCTGAAGTCCTTCAAGACCGGCCTTAATGCCTGCTTTCACTTCTGCTTTCTGCTCCTCCGTCAACTCGTCCTTCAGCTGCCACAAGATAATATGCTTAACCATACAATCAGTCTCCTTTGTCATGAAAATGTACTTTCATTGTAACTCATTTGCATACAAATTGCAACGAATTATACGTCGCTCTTACTCAAAGGATACCGGCTTTCCTTTAATCTCCGTAAAGCGACTATCCTCCGGTGAAGGCTCCGACAAGCTGAAATACATCTTGGCTGCCTTGGTGGTTCCGAAATCACGATTGGAGCCGGAATTTTGTACCTTGTTAAATGCCTCGCGGAACATGGCATTGTGTGCTTCCTCACGATTCAAAAGAAAATCAATGGTGTCCTTCACCTTCTTGTCATCAATCTGACGATACAGATACTCGTACACCACCTTGGCACGTTGCTCTGACGCAATGTTTGAGAGAAGATCGGCACACAAATCTCCGGTTACCGTTACATAATCTCCTGTCCAGGAATATCCCGAAGCATTGATGAGTCCGGGATTCAGTCCAAGCAGTACGTGGGACTGAATCTCTCCTGCCGGTACCGCCATAGCGTCTACTGCGTGACCATTTAGTAGGTTAATGGTCTGTGCCACCATTTCCATGTGACTAAGCTCCTCTGCCGCAATGTCCATGAACAAATCTTTGATTTCAGGATCTTTGATACGGAAGCTCTGGGACATATACTGCATAGCAGCCTTCAATTCTCCGTTTCCACCCCCCAGTTGCTCCTGCAACATTGCCGCATACTGCGGGTTCGGTCTTTCAATCTCTACCGGGTGAAACAATTGCTTTTCATGCTTAAACATAACGAAAATGCCTCGCTTTCTACGTTGTTAACTCTAGCATTTCCCGTTGTTCATAAGATATTCTTCCGGCACAAAATAAAAACAGGTGATAGCAAAGTATCACCTGTTCCTCTCCTGGGCTAGCTGGATTCGAACCAGCGACTGCAGGGATCAAAACCCTGTGCCTTACCGCTTGGCGATAGCCCAACGCATTTACAAAAGCCTTTTGCGGAACAAAAGGCTTTCGTAAGGGTGGATAAAGGGATTCGAACCCTTGGCCTCCAGAGCCACAATCTGGCGCGCTAACCAACTGCGCTATACCCACCATGTTCAGTTTCTGTTCTGCGTCTGACGCTTCAGACAAATGTGCCAGAAGGGATTCGAACCCCCGACACACGGCTTAGAAGGCCGTTGCTCTATCCAACTGAGCTACTAGCACACGAGTGACTAAGCACTACATAAACATACGAGCAGTGACAACACCACTCGTACAAGAGCGGGTGATGGGAATCGAACCCACGTATCTAGCTTGGAAGGCTAGTGTTCTACCATTGAACTACACCCGCGGATATAATAGAGTTGTGACGGATCGGAGTGACAGGATTCGAACCTGCGACCTCTTGATCCCAAATCAAGCACTCTAGCCAAACTGAGCCACACCCCGTTTGAAGCGATTCTCATTATATTACGAGCCAATCGAAATGTCAACTGTTTTTTTTGCATTTTTTATTTTTATTTTTTTGGGAACTACGGGACAATTTTTCTCTCCGGTCGAAGTTCTCCGTTTTCACCGATCTCCAGCACCACATAAGTCTTCTGATGCCCTGTCTGTCTCGGATATGTAATACTTCCGGGATTGATGAACCAAATGCCCTTCTCCTCAAACATCACCGGCTGATGGGTGTGACCGTAAAGTACCACGTCGCACTGTTCTTCCAATGCTCGAAAGTACAGGTTCTCTAAGCCATAGTAAATCTGCTGACGATGCCCATGCACCACCAGAAAACGATGTCCCCCCCACTCCGCCACAATCTCCTTGGGAAGTGTTGTGAAGAAATCGTTGTTGCCCGACACAATAGAGCATGGCCCCTGAAATCGCGAGCGAATATAATCTTCATCGCCGCATACGTCGCCACAATGCACCAAGCGATCAATCCCCTGTTCCTTAGCAAGAATCTCGTCTAATACTTCGCATCTTCCGTGTGAATCACTGACTATCAGTAGTTTCATACATTTCCTCCGGTTAACACGCCCTCGCGACATAACAACTCACGCATAAGACGCAGTGCATTTCCGCGATGACTGATGCGATTCTTCTCTTCCGGAGACAATTCTGCCGTAGTCTTACCATACTCCGGCACATAGAAGATGGGATCATAACCAAATCCGTTCTCACCGGCAGACTCATAAGCCACTTCACCTTCAATGGTGCCTCGTACAACCCACTCTCTTCCGTCGGGAAGCGCAACTGCAATGGCGCACACGAAACGAGCCGTACGTTCTTCCGGCTTGGCATCGGCAAGCTTGTCGATAATATATTGATTCTTAATGGTGTAAGAAGTGTCCTCCCCGAGAAAACGTGCCGAGTAAATGCCCGGCGCCTTATCAAGGTAATCCACCTCCAGACCGGAATCGTCCGCCATGGACATAGCACCGCTTAGACGGCATACCTCCCGTGCTTTGATCAGTGCATTTGCCTCAAAGGAATCTCCGTCCTCCACGATATCCGCACAGATGCCCGCTTCCTTCATAGACAGTATCTCCAAGCCTTCGCCGCCCAAAATCGCACGAATCTCCACCATCTTGTGGGCATTTCCCGTTGCAAATATCAATCTCTTCTCTTCCATCGTCTCAATCTCCATTCCGTCGTGTTACACGGTGCCTATGCACCGTTTGTACACTGACGCTCTTCTTAAATCTTATGGGATACCGTATCCACAATGGGCTTCGGCATCTTCGGCGGTTTCGGTCCCATGTACTGATATACATAGGTCTTCAGCATACCATTATATATCTTGCGGTTCTTGTCCGCTTTTCTTCCAAGGTATTTCTGCGCATCCTCGTAGGAGGTAATCAGGTACATAGACCAGCTATCCAGTCCCGCATATGCCGCACCAATCTGACGATAAAGCTCCGGCAAGTCCGCTTTCTCCTCCAATCGCTCACCGTACGGCGGATTGGTAATGATAAATCCGTACTTCTTGGGATGACTCAACTCCTTCACAGGACGTACCTGAAAATGAATCTGCTCTGCCACGCCTGCCATCTGTGCATTCTGTCTTGCAATCTTAATGGCATCTCTGTCAATATCAAAGCCCTGCAACTGTAACTTCACATTTCGACGCTCAAGACTTCTGGCTTCTTCTCTTGCCGCCTTCCACATAGTCTCCGGAATCCGCTCTCTGTACTGCTCCGCCTGAAAACCACGATTGACTCCCGGTGCGATGTTGCATCCAATCAACGCAGCTTCAATGGGAATGGTACCGCTTCCGCAGAAAGGGTCCACCAATACACGATCCTTATTCCACGGACTTAGGGAAATGAGGGCCGCCGCCAGCGTCTCGCTAATAGGCGCCTTGCCCACCAACTTACGATACCCACGCTTGTGCAAGGAATCTCCCGAGGTATCGATACTTACGGTAAATACGTCCTTCAATACCGAAACACGAATGGGGTACGATGCTCCCGTCTCCGGAAACCAACTGATGTGGTAGCTCTGTTTCATACGCTCCACAATGGCTTTCTTCATAATGGACTGGATATCCGAAGTACTGAACAGCTTACTCTTCACCGACGTGGCTTTGGTCACCCAGAACTTACCGTCAGCGGGAAGAATGTCTTCCCACGGAATCTCTTTCGTACCTTGAAACAATTCCTCGAAAGTCTCTGCCGTGAACTCGCCTACCTTCCACAGCACACGCTCAGCGGTACGCAAGAATATATTGGCACGGCAAAATGCCTGCTCATCCCCGGCGAAGGTAATGCGACCGTCTTCTACTTTGATAATCTCGTATCCTAGATTTAGAATCTCTTGCTTTAACACCGCTTCCAATCCAAAATGGCACGGTGCCATCAATTCGTATCTTCCCATGGGTTCCTCACTTTACTAAACTCATTTTCCTTGTTCTTCATTGTAAAGCCTAAGCGAGCAAACGTCAAGCAGAGGTTTTACAATCGCTGATATCCTCCCAGCAGATTTACCGCGTGGTATCCCCGCTCCGTCATATAAATCGTTGCTTGATAACTCTGCAATCCCCTGTCACAGTAGAGATAGTAAGTCTTCTTCTCTTCCGGCACGAATCTTCCGTTTACCAGATCTCCATAGGGCACATTCTCTGCTCCCGGCAGATGCCCTCTGTCGTATTCCCTGCGTTCCCGTAAGTCCAGTAACGCCGAATTCGGCGGTTTAGCACTTCCGGCATATTGTCGGATGTCCATGGTCGGCACCTTCATCTCTGCCTCCGGCAAATAACTTTCTATCTTATTCTATTCTGCATGTTGCAATTTGTCCCCCCGGTAATCACCGATTGCATTCGCACAAAGCAAAAAGGCTGCTACCGCAAACGGTAACAGCCTCAGTCCGTGCATGAGAAGATTCGAACTCCCGACACCTTGGTCCGTAGCCAAGTGCTCTATCCAGCTGAGCTACATGCACACGTCTTGACGACAATGGCTATTGTACAATTGTTTTGCCGGATTGTCAAGACCCTTTTTTATTTTTTTACGAAGCCGAATTTTAATCACCTAAGTATAAATGAAAATCACTTCTCATCATCCACTAAGTGAAATAAACTTGCCGAGCCGAACACGTAGTTTTTTGTCAAATGTACAAAGGCAAGGTACTCGATTTCTTCGGTTTCCTCTTCGTAGATAAGAATAATCCCATCCGCTCCAACTTCATTTCCTTCCTCATTACGCTTCCAATCATTCCAACAATGGTATGCAATCACATACCCATCCATATGAATCAGCGAATCCACTGCCCTTCCATACTCATACCCTTCAATGTATTCTTTTGTATACTTACAAGACTGTAGTATCTCTCCTGCTCTAATACATTGATCAATATATTCGGAGGTCAATTCATGATTTTTCGACTTCATGTCGGCATCCAAATACACCTCGTCCTCAGACAACACTAGCATTGCCTCATACCAAGGGATCCCTATCACTTAACTTCGTAAATCAGGAGATTCTACACTTAACCCGACTCTCCAATCATTGTAATTATCTTTGTTTATGCACTCCTCTATCGTGTATTCAATCTCAGGCAAGGGCTCTTCTTCCTCACTCAGAAGAACACGCACGCACAAACATATTATCAGTATGATCAGCACAACAATTGCTCCAAAGAGTATCTTCCTCTTCATTGGGTTCCTCCCTTCACATTTCGTCCTTTTTACTTTCAGTCATATTGTACCACTTTTCTACACACGATACCAATGATGTATTGCACAATTCTCCTTCGATTTCTTGTGTAACGTGCATACTCATTTTTTACAACAACAAAGCACCTCCGCATGGACTTGCAGAGGTGCCCCAAACTGATCAATATTCATTTTGCCAAGTGTTTCTCATTTGCTCCCCGACTCCAACCATCCCGTCTCTGCAAGCATCTCGTACAACTTCTGACTCGTTCCGAACTCTTTCATAAGGTTCTCCACCTCACTAAGTGCCCGTTCTTTCACGCTCTTCGGCTGAAAACACTTGGTGGCCCGAATCAAGAGGTTCTTCGGGGTGTGGGACATATCCACGAATTCAAGCACCTGCGCCTTGTAGCCACACACCGTCAGAAGATTTGCTCGTATGGCATCCGTCATCAACGCCGCCATACGCTCCTTCACGATTCCGTAACGGGTAAGCAAGGCAAGAGAATCCGATCTCACCTGCTTGTTAAGTTCATGCTGACAGCACGGTACCGACAGGATCAGCTTCGCCTTCCACGCAATGGCATTGTACAGCGCATAGTCCGTTGCCACGTCACACGCATGGAGACTCACCACCATATCCACCGGCTCGTCGCTACGATATCCGTGAATGTCCCCCATCTCAAAATGCAGATGCTCGTACCCATACTTCTGTGCTGCCGCGTTACAATTCTTGATTACCTCTGCTTTCAGATCCAGACCGGTAATCCTCACCTCGCGCTTCTTCAGCTCCGTAAAATAATAGTACAGAATGAAGGTCAGATACGATTTGCCGCAACCGAAGTCCAAGATACGAATAGGCTTGTCCGTAGGCAAACAGTCCACGGCATCCTCCACGAATTCCACAAATCGATTGATCTGCCGAAACTTGTCCTGCATGGACGCCACAACTCTTCCTTCCTTCGTGAAGATTCCCATGTCCACCAGCGGCGGAACCACGGTCCCCTCTTGAATCAAATAATTCTTCTTACGATTGTGTTCCCCGATGCCTTGCATACCACCGACACTGCTGTCGATATTATCACCGGCCCCTTGTACCATGGACCCCTTCTGTCCGGCTTGCTTATCGTCTATCCTATGCTTACCAATCTGAAGCTTGCCTGATTTGGAAACCTTGTATTCCACAGCACTACTGTCGTAGAACACATTGCACTGACGGTACTCTCGTTGAAACAGTGCCTCCATGTCCGCCAGCATTTCCTCTGCCGACAAGTTCTTATGGAAGACTTGCTTCTCCGTATATGCTTCCCTCTGATACCCTTGCTGCTTCTGCACATAGACAACTCGACGGTACTCTGCCTCCCCCTTCTTGCAAGGGTTACTGAGAACGGCTCTTCGAATCGGTTCCTGTATCAGTGCCAAATGCTCCTGTAGCACACTTATCTCCTCCTGCCCGCAGGCGCTCATTATCTCTGCATTGCTGCAAATGCTTCCTCGGCCACAGCAATGGTCTCCGCAATATCCGCATCGGACAGTGCCGCATTAATAAAATGATTGTGATGGTTCGTAAGGAATACTCCTCTCTTCACACACTCGGCAATCCAACGCTGATGCAACATCAAGGACGGATCATCCGCAATCCGAAGATAGAACAGAGACGGTACCCCCGTCACATGAAGATCGTACCCGTACTTCTTCGCCACATCCTCTAAACCAACCTTCAACTGCGTGCCCTTGTCAATTAGAAGCTGTGGACAATTCAAGCGCTTTAATTTCTCAATACAAGCAATACCCGCCGCAAAAGGAACCGCCGACAGCCAGTAGCTACCGGTATAGGACATGCCGGACACAGTATTCTTAAGAAACTCCTTACCGCACAATGCCGAAACATTATATCCATTTGCAAGGGCTTTGCAGAAACAGATCAAGTCTGCTTCGAAACCAAAATAGTGATCGCTTCCTGCAATGTCCAGTCGGAATCCCGCACGCACGTCATCAATAATCAATACGGTATCGTTGTCCGTGCACAGCTTTCGTACATGCTGCCAGAACCCTTCCGCCGGAAGTACGTTATCCATGAAATTGCCATGCATGTACGGCTGTCCGATAACCGCCGCAATCTCTCCCTTGTACGTCTCGAAGGCCTCAGTGATACCCTCGAAATCATTCCAGTCCAAATAGATGTTATTGCACACCTCTTCCGGTAACACTCCCGCGTAGTCAATCTTCTGCGTCCAAGGAGCGATTCCATGATAGTACCCCTTGAAGAAAATGATCTTCTTCCTGTGGGTGTACGCACGAGCCGCCATAACCGCCAAGGTGGTCACATCATTTCCATTCTTGGCAAAGAACGCCCAATCCGCCGTATGAACCGTGTCCACCAGCAGTTCTGCAAAGTCAATCATCTTCGTATTGGGGAGCGTAGTACAATCCCCTTTCTCTCGCTGCTTTCTCGCCGCCTCGTCCACATCCGGATCGTTGTAGCCTAGAATGTTGGGGCCATAGGCGCACATATAATCAATGTAACGATTGCCGTCCACATCATACAGGTATGTCCCCTCCGCTCTCTCTGAAAACAACGGAAATGCTTCCACCGGCACATAGCACCCCTCTGCCGGTCCCTGATGTCCGTAGATTCCCGAGGGGATGACCTTCGCCGCCCGCGCAAATGCTTCTCTGCTCTTTGTATACGTGTTAATCGAATGCATAACCTTCCCCCCTTACGCCAAATACAGTGCAACACGATCTAAGATACGATTCAGGTTGTCCACCATAGAAATCATTCCACCGATTCGAACCTGTCCCATACCTACGGCAGTCACCGCATTGACCTCTCCATCAAACAACTGCCTAGCCAGTTTGATATCCGAGAACTCCATATAGGACATGAATTCTACCGGAGTAGAATGTTCAGCACTAAGGACATGGTCTTTTGCCTGAATACCTGCTGCCATAACATCTGCGATACCGATCTTCGCCACACCATCCACAATGTAAGAAGCACTATGCTTACCGATAGCATCGTGATTTCCAATCTGCGTCATAGCCTCTACGATTAGGTGAAACATCAGCTTCGTACTGGTCTCAAAAAAGGTAGGGGCCTCCAGATCTGATTTGTCGGGACGCAAGTACTTGCTCAATCGATCCGTCAGCGGCATAAATCGCTTCAATAGGAATCCAAGTTTCGTATAACCCTTGGTGGGAATGGGCGTCACCGTTCCGTCAATCATCCCGTTGAACTTCTCGGGAGTGCCGAAAGGGAGCATGATCTGACAATTGGCTGTTCCCTGCTCCATCCGACATACACCGTTATCAAAATGAAGCGTCGCCGCAGGACCTCCGCCGCGTACTGCAAAACCCACCGAGACTTTATCTTTCTCAAT
The DNA here is from genome assembly GCA_045546575.1 of Lachnospiraceae bacterium. Classification (GTDB taxonomy): domain Bacteria; phylum Bacillota; class Clostridia; order Lachnospirales; family Lachnospiraceae; genus ISDg. Next base: position 217,952 of record JAZQDC010000011.1, read on the forward strand.
CAACTTTCGCGCCTCTTCGTCATATTCACACAGGTACGGAATGGTTCCCAATACTGCGAACATATTGATATACGCCATGGTCATAGAATCCTTCATGATCTCCTCCGTTCCGATGCTCCTCCTACGTGCTACACACGTACGCTGCACCAACTTCGCTTTTTCTTATAAGTGTATGCTATCTATGCCAGAAAATCAAGCAGAACTACAGCCGCGGCAGCCTCTACCACCGGTACCGCACGAGGCACAATGCAAGGGTCATGTCTGCCCTGAATCACCAGCGTTTCTTCCTCGAGAGTCGCCATACGAACGCTCTTCTGCTCCTTGCCAATGGACGGTGTAGGCTTTAGTGCTACACGGAATACAATGGGCATTCCGGAAGTAATTCCGCCCAAAATTCCACCGTGGTTGTTGGTCTCCGTTGCAATCACGCCATCCTTCACACAGAACGGATCGTTATTCTCCGATCCTCTGAGTCCCGCAACCTCAAAACCATTACCAAACTCCACACCCTTTACCGCCGGAATTCCGAAGAGCATGGATGCCAGACGATTCTCCATACCATCAAACATCGGATCGCCGATTCCTGCGGGAACTCCGGTAATCACACACTCAATCATACCGCCCACGGAATCTGCACCAAGGCGTGCTGCCTCAATCTCTTCCTGCATCTGCTGTGCAATTCCCTCATCGTACGCCGGGAATTCACCTGCCACAAATTCACGCATGGGTGTGATATCGCAGGCATTTGCCTTTGATGCCTTCACACTACCGATCTGTACAATGTGCGCCCGAACCTCAATGCCCTTCCGGGACAATATCTGCTTGCAGATACCGCCCGCAATACACAGCGGTGCCGTAAGTCGTCCGGAAAAATGACCGCCACCGGCTACGTCCTGATTGCCGCCATACTTCACCTGTGCAGCATAGTCCGCATGTGCGGGTCTGGGAACCTCCTTTAGATTTGCATAGTCACCGCTACGCGTATTGGTGTTGCGGATCACTGCACAGAAGGGCGCACCGCAAGTGTGTCCCGCCACAAGTCCCGAGAGCACCTCAGGGGCATCGGCCTCCTTGCGTTTGGTGGAATATGCATTTTGCCCCGGAGCACGACGGTTCATAAATGCCTGAAGTGCCTCCAGGTCTACTGCTTCCCCCACCGGAAGACCGTCCACCACTACGCCGATTCCGGCAGAATGGGACTGTCCGAAGATAGATACCTGAATATTGTTACCGTATATTGATGCCATGTGTATCCTCCGCTTATCTACTCTGCCCGCAGGCTTTCAAGTACTTCATAAAATGCCGGGTACGATTTTCTCACAGCCCCTGCGTCTGTAATGGTAACCTCCCCATCTGCCACCTGTGCCGCAATGGCTGCCATCATAGCAATGCGATGATCATTGAAGGAATCCACCACACCACCGTGAAGCTTCTCTACACCTTCGATGTGAAGTTTATCCTCGCCGTCCGTCAGCACGGACACCTTCCCTCCCAGTGCATTTAACACGCTCTGTATGGTAAGAAGACGGTCGCATTCCTTAATGCGCAATCGACTTACTCCGGTGAATACCGTAGTCCCCTTAGCGCAGCTTGCCGCCAAGGCAAGAATCGGTGCCAGATCCGGTACATCTCGCAGATCCATCTCCCGATGTTCTCCTTCTGCAACCGATTGCTTTAACATTTCCAAATACTCTACAATGCGACGATCTCCCTGCACGGAATCTTCCTTAAGACCCTCACATACAATTTCCTCACCGGTAATACTACCAAGAGTCAACCAAAATGCCGCATTGGACCAATCGCCCTCAATCTCCAGTTCGGGACCGGTGGTAAGGCAATAGGTCTGTCCGCCGGGCACCGTATACCCTGTGTTGTCCTCAGTAACTACAATGCCGGATTTTCTAAGGGTTGCTACCGTAAGGTCCACATAAGGCTTGGACTCTAACACTCCCTGAATCTCAATCCTACTGTCCCCCTTAAGAAGCGGCAATGCAAACAGAAGGCCACTGACAAACTGAGAGGACACATTTCCGGGCAAATGATACTCGCCCGCCTGCAACTTCCCACTCACCATAAAGGGATTGGACCCCGTCGGTGACAATGTCATGCCATGACCGGTCAACTCCTCATACAAGCCCGTAAGAGGTCGCTCTGCCAGACGTCCTTCCAGTACAAAACCACCCTCGAGGCCCAGCGCACCTGCCACAGGAAGTAAGAAACGGAAGGTAGAACCGCTCTCTCCGCACAAGAATTCCTTATCACCCCTAGCGAATGCCTGCAAGCACCGCTTGGTGGCCGTAATATCCTTAGAAAACTCCGGACAAGATGCCGGATTGCCCGACAACGACGCCGCAATCAACATACGATGCGCCACGGACTTGGAGGGAAGCTTCGGCACAGTTCCCTGACGCTTTGCCTTCGATACCGTCACCACCCGAGAGAGTCCCAAGTCAAGAATCTCCCTTAGTTCCGCCACGGGAATCTTCTTGGCTTCGCTCTTACCGCGTCCCACCGGAACAATCAGAGAAATGGTATCTCCCGTACGCTTCTTATCATTGGTCATCACTTGATACAGTTCTTCTGCACCGTATACCGTACCCGTAGGCAAATGATACTTCTGATTCAAGAACAATACTTTCTGCAAGCACCACAGCTCGCACCAACCCTTCTTCCACGCCGCACGTGCCACGATAGCCATACCTGCTGCAATAGCACTTCCATGGGAAATCTCATAGCCACTTACCGCTTCAATTCCGTGACCGATGGTATGTCCCAAATTCAGAAGCTGACGCACGCCCAAATCAAATTCATCCTGTGCCACAATATCACGCTTCATCTGCACACAGGTCGCCACGATGGGCTCCATATTTTCACGAATGGGCTGCTCCAAGTCTTCCAGAAGCTGTGCATTTCCAATCATACCGTACTTAATAATCTCTCCGCAACCATCGGAGAAGGTGGCATCCGGCAAGGTTTCAAATGTATGAATATCACAGAGCACCAGATGGGGTTGATTAAATGCTCCCACCAGATTCTTGCCCTGAGGAAGATCAATGGCTGTCTTCCCTCCCACGGAGGAGTCCACTGCTGCCAATACCGTAGTAGGAATCTGCACAAAAGGAATGCCACGCAGATACGATGCAGCCGCAAATCCGGTAAGGTCGCCTACCACGCCACCACCAAGAGCCACCAGCACATCGGTTCTTGTGAGGCGATGTTCCGCCAAGTACTCAAGAAGGGAAATGTAAGTCGCCGCACATTTGGACGATTCTCCGTGAGGAAATACAAAACGGAACACTTCATAGCCTGCCTTCTGCAAACTCTCCTCCACCGTATCGGCATACAGTTCATTTACCGTGTCATCTGTGACGATGCAAGCCTTTTTACCGCCCACAACCTCGCGAATTCGCGTTCCTGCTTCCGGAAGAAGTCCGGTACCGATAATCACCTCATAATCTCGAGATGCGGTTACTTGTATTGTCGTCATCGTCCGTCAACCTCCTCTTTGCGACGCTTACCATCCAGCAGCAACTGGCGCAGATAGTCGGCGTCTTCGCGCTCAATGGCATCTTCATATTCTGCTAACGCCGTCATTAGATAGCGTAACTCCTTCAGCAAATGCTCTTTATTTTCTAAAAACAGCTCCGTCCACATATCTTCAGCCAACCATGCCACACGGGTAAGATCCTTGTAGCTTCCCGCAGAAAAGCCCTTATGTAGCTTGGCGGTAGGGCTCTTAATGTAGGCATTGGATACCAAATGTGCCATCTGCGATGTAAATGCAATCATCTCGTCATGCTTATCCGCAGTCGTTACCGTCAAGTGCGCAAAATGAGCCGGCGCCAATAGTTTCTTAACATGATCCAACAGACGAATATCGTCATAACTCTCAGGAACAAGAATCATGGACGTACCGTCATAAAGATTGCTGGTACTATATTTGAAACCCGAATAATGGCGTCCCGCCATAGGATGTCCGCCCACATACGTGAAACCGTATTTCTTGGCCAATGAAAAGCCCTTTTCGCACACCTGCTTCTTCGTACCGCAGCAATCCATCACCAAAGTATGTTTCGATATCTTGGGTGCCACTTCTTCCAAGTACGCAATGGTCGCTCCCGGATACAATGCAACCAAGAGAAAATCACACTCCGCCAAATGCTCATCTGTCAAAACATCATCCATCTCATCCGACAGCAAAGCCAAGTCCGTCACGGTTCTACTCTTGTCGTATCCATACACTGTCCACTGCTTGGATTCTCGATACGCTTTCAAAAATGAACCTCCGATTAGTCCCAAACCCACAATACCTACTGTCATCTTTTTCTCGCTCATAATGCCTCCGGAATTCTTCTAGTTCAATGCTTCCTTTACCTTCATCACACGTCCTACTACATGGTCAAACTGCTCCGGAGTCAAAGACTGTGCTCCGTCACAAAGTGCCATAGGAGGATTGTTGTGAACCTCGATAATAAGACCGTCGGTTCCCGCTGCCGTTGCTGCCATAGCCATGGGCTCTACCAAACGCGCAACACCGGTGGCGTGACTGGGATCTACGATAATCGGCAGATGAGAAAGTTCCTTCAATGCCGGAATCGCCGAAAGATCCAATGTATTTCTGGTGAACGTTTCGTAAGTACGAATACCACGCTCGCACAGGATTACATTTTCATTTCCCCCCGCCATAATGTACTCGGCACTCATCAAAAATTCCTTCAAAGTATTGGCCAAGCCACGCTTTAGAAGAATCGGCTTGTTAATCTTGCCAAGCTCCTTTAGAAGTTCGAAGTTCTGCATATTACGTGCCCCCACCTGAATCACGTCCACTTCTTCAAAGAGAGGCAAATGATTGGCGTTCATAATCTCCGTTACGATAGGAAGTCCGGTTTCCTTCTTAGCCTCCAGAAGAAGTTCAATTCCCTCTGCACGCATGCCTTGAAAATCGTAAGGCGAAGTTCTGGGCTTAAATGCACCGCCACGAAGCATGGTAGCTCCCGATGCCTTCACCTTTCTTGCCACTTCAAGAATCTGCTCTTCCGATTCTACGGAGCAAGGTCCGGCAATCAACGTTAGATTCCCACCGCCGATCTTGGTATTTCCTACGGTAATCACAGTGTCTTCCGGATGGAACTTGCGATTTGCCTTCTTGAAGGGCTCACTGATTCGCTTCACGGAATCTACCATTTCAAGAGACTCCACCAACTCTGCATCAATCTTGCTGGTATCGCCAATCAATCCGAGAACGGTCTGATATTCCCCAATGGAGACATTCACGCGAATGCCCTGGTCTTCAAACCATGAAATCAATTTATTTCTCTGCTGCTCTGTAACTCCATTCTTTAATACGGTAATCATGGTTCTTCCTCCATCATCTTCTTATTAATCTTCTTAACAGGTTGCTTCTGTATAGCTTCCCAAATATTCAAACAACTCACATTCCTCCTGTAGGCGTCGCAACAATTCGTAGAAGGACTCCTCGTATACGGATGTTTCAAAGTCAAAATAGAACTGGAATTCAAAATCCTGATCGTGTCTGGGACGGCTCTCCAGCTTCGTCAAATTGCAATCGTAATCATTTAGAAGCTTAAGAATACGATACAGACTACCCTTTCGGTGAGCCAATACCGCGGTAACACTGGTACGATTTGCCCCGGGGTAAATCTCCGGACGCTTTGCGATGCAGATAAAGCGTGTATAATTATCGCCTCGGTCTTGTACATCACCCTCAAGCACGTTCAATCCATATTCCGTTGCACATAACGAAGATGCCAGGGCTGCTCCGGTTCCCGTCCCTGAGTCTGCCACCATCTTTGCAGCAACTGCGGTATTCTCAACGATATGTACCTGCGCCAACGGGAAATGCTTCAAATACTCGGCACACTGCATAATAGCCTGCTCATGAGAATAAATATCCGTAATTTGGTCTTTGGACGTGCCCGGTTGTGCCAACAGGCAATGATTAATCTTCAGACGTGTACTTCTAACAATATAAAAACGCTTCTTCATCATCAAATCATATATCTGATTCACGGAACCCGCGGTACTGTTTTCAATGGGCAACATACCATAGTTACACAACCCCTTTTCAATGGCTTGAAAAACAGCTTCAAAGGATTTTACGAAGAGGATGTCCGGATACGTGAACACCTTCTCCGCCGCTTGTTGCGAGTATGCTCCGCGCACACCTTGGCATGCCACACTGGCATACTGGGGGAAAGTCTTCTCTGTATCGTCAATCGCTTGACGTACCATGTCACCCAAATCTCCTTGTGCCAACGTCTTAAGTCGACTTCGCATTGCACTTTGTACATCGCGACGTTCTTCATACAACGCTCGTATCTGCTCTTCTAACCGGCGTTGCTTCTGCTCCAATTCCTTTACACTCTCCGTTGTCCCTTCCATTGTTCCTACCTCTTTCCTGTGTTCCGAATAAGAATTCTTGTTTTCTGAAATCATTTTTCATTCTTTCATGAAAAAAGCCGATGTCTGCTATGCAAACACCGGCCACGAAACGCAATCTAAATTCTAGCTTCGAGAAGATGTTTTGTCATAGCAAAAAGAACCAGCGCTAAAATAATAACCCTGGAAGCCGTAAAAGTAAAAAAAGTTTACACTGTTTACTTTCGATGCCATAACACTTTTCCTCTCATTTTTTTCACATTGTACTCCTGTGAGGGACGTTTGTCAACCCCCGATGGAATATTTATGCGTATTTCCGCGTAACTTATGCCACAACTGCCATAACACATAGGTGGCGCCACCAATATACACACCGGTGAACAGAAGCACCATGGCAAGGGGAATCTCGTTGCCCTGTAGGTATGACCTCCAGAGCATCATACAACCCACTACTACAATTGCCAAGATAGGAAGAACTAACGGCAACATAACAAAAAACCACGCCTTGCCATGTCGGTTTCGTTCACGACTCTTCATTTGATTGAACTTCTCTTGCCCCGATACAGGAACAAATGCACGATGCACTCCATCCATAACTAGAGCAAATTCCAGATGACAAGGCTCATCTACCGTGACCATAACCTCCAATTCCGCCACATACGGACTCTGTATCTCCCGTCCGTATATTACGCGACCATGTTCCAACAACGAACGCATATAGGCACGCCAAAGCGCACCCACACGCTCATCATTTGCAAAATACGGACTCTGCACGATACGAATTCGCACTTCACTTCCTGTCGGTACTTCCGCCTCTGTGGTAGAAACTCCATTAATATAAATCTCCGCGGTCTGATTCTGCGGCAATCGACAGGAAACAGAAATATTGCTCATACACATCTCCTCAAATTACTCTTGCAACGTCCGAACTGCATCGGAAATGCTCTTTAAACTTGCTTCCTTACCATATCGATCAATCTCAGACTTATTCCGCTCTCCGTGAGTGAGACAACCGGCTCCGCCGATACACCCATTGATACAAGCCATTCCCTCAATAAAATTGGCATTACTCTTACCGCGAGACGCCAACATAAGTGCAGTACGACAACTTTCAATACCGTCGCAAGTCACAATAGAATATTCATCCGGATTATGACCATGCTCCTGTAAACCTTCACGAATTGCCTCACTAAGTCCTCCGCTTCTGGCAAAAATACGCCCGAAATAAGAGGCTTCATCCAACGGTTCCTCCGAAAACATAGTTACATCTATGTTCCGACTATCGAACAATGCCTGAAGTTCTTCAAAAGTCAAAACCGCATCCACATAGGGTTTTACCTCGTCCTTAAGAATCTCTGCCTTCTTCGCCGTGCAGGGACCGATAAATACAATCTTTGCATCCCTATCATTCTCTTTGATATACTTTGATATCGTTGCCATAGGCGAAAGATTGTGAGAAACATGCTCCACCATCTGCGGAAACTGCTTATGGATATAGTCTACGAAAGCAGGACAGCAGGAACTTGTAAGGAAGCCCTTTTCCACCAGTTCTTGCGCTTCCGCATCTGCCACCATATCTGCTCCCAAAGCCGCCTCAACAACACGATAGAATCCCAGCGCCTTAATTCCTCTAACCACCTGTCCACTCATAGCATAGTTAAACTGACTGGCGATACTGGGAGCAACCACCGCATATACTTTATATTTTGTGTTTTCTTCACTGCCCTTGATCATTCGAATTACATCTAAAATAAATGACTTGTCCGTAATTGCTCCGAAAGGACACTGGTATACGCATGCGCCACAACTGATGCATTTACTGTAGTCAATCTTCGCTGCATTATCTTCTCCCGGCGCAATTGCCTTTACCTTGCAGGCATTTTCACAGGGACGCTTGCGGTTTACAATGGCGTTAAAGGAACAAACTTGAGCACATTTTCCACAATTAATGCACAAGGACTTATCGATAATTGCCTTCTGATGATTGTCGAAACTGATTGCCTTCTTCGGACATACATCTTCACAACGATGCGCCAGACAGCCGCGGCAAGATTCCGTCACATTATATCCTCCGGCCGGACACTCATCACATGCAATATCAATAACCTCAATCATATGACCGTCTCCACGAGTCGCCCCCATGGCAATCTTCACACGCTCTGTAAGAATCGCACGTTCCTTATAAATACAACATCGCATGGTTGCTACTCTTCCCGGACTAACTTCCTTGGGAATATCGGACACATGCTCCAACAGATCCCCCTTCCATTCATGTCGAGCCACCTCACGAAGAACTTTATATTTCAAATGTTGAACCTTAGTATCAAATTTTCTCATAGATATCTCTCCTCTTCTATTACTCAATACACGTAATCTTATCTCCGCAACTACTATATCATTTTCATCAAAACTATGCAAGTGCAACTGTGAAACCAACTATTATTTCCACCTTACAATTGCAATTTGCCGCTTGAAAATCTTACATCACTTTGAACAGAACGAAAAATGAAACTGAGACACAAGGTAGCTCCGCGACCGGGATGTCGATAACCAACTTTCTCATTTCACTCGAAAGTTGCTCACAAGTTTCTCGCCGTGCTCGAAACTTGAGGTTTTCCTCGTCCTGCCGGCAATAAAAATAAGGACACCATGTAGCGACCGGGATGTCGATAACCAACTTTCTCATTTCACTCGAAAGTTGCTCACAAGTTTCTCGCCGTGCTCGAAACTTGAGGTTTTCCTCGTCCTGCCGGCAATAAAAATAAGGACACCATGT